>CBDIDM010000002.1:12500-15000 GCA_965277715.1 Gammaproteobacteria bacterium | reverse complement strand
CGTTCACGTCGAGAGAGACGAACTATACCTGCGCTTACGTTCACGTCGAGAGAGACTGGCCATACCTGCCCTTACGTTCACGTCGAGAGAGACTGGCCATACCTGCCCTTACGTTCACGTCGAGAGAGACGAACTATACCTGCGCTTACGTTCACGTCGAGAGAGACTGGCTATACCTGCCCTTACGTTCACGTCGAGAGAGACGAACTATACCTGCGCTTACGTTCACGTCGAGAGAGACTGGCCATACCTGCCCTTACGTTCACGTCGAGAGAGACGAACTATACCTGCGCTTACGTTCACGTCGAGAGAGACTGGCCATACCTGCCCTTACGTTCACGTCGAGAGAGACTGGCCATACCTGCCCTTACGTTCACGTCGAGAGAGACGAACTATACCTGCGCTTACGTTCACGTCGAGAGAGACTGGCTATACCTGCCCTTACGTTCACGTCGAGAGAGACTGGCCATACCTGCCCTTACGTTCACGTCGAGAGAGACGAACTATACCTGCGCTTACGTTCACGTCGAGAGAGACTGGCCATACCTGCCCTTACGTTCACGTCGAGAGAGACTGGCCATACCTGCCCTTACGTTCACGTCGAGAGAGACTGGCCATACCTGCCCTTACGTTCACGTCGAGAGAGACGAACTATACCTGCGCTTACGTTCACGTCGAGAGAGACTGGCCATACCTGCCCTTACGTTC
Source organism: Gammaproteobacteria bacterium (assembly GCA_965277715.1). Lineage (GTDB taxonomy): Bacteria > Pseudomonadota > Gammaproteobacteria > JBCCGL01 > JBCCGL01 > JBCCGL01. Next base: position 14,292 of record CBDIDM010000002.1, on the reverse strand, counting down.
ACGTCGAGAGAGACTGGCCATACCTGCCCTTACGTTCACGTCGAGAGAGACGAACTATACCTGCGCTTACGTTCACGTCGAGAGAGACTGGCCATACCTGCCCTTACGTTCACGTCGAGAGAGACTGGCCATACCTGCCCTTACGTTCACGTCGAGAGAGACGAACTATACCTGCGCTTACGTTCACGTCGAGAGAGACTGGCCATACCTGCGCTTACGTTCACGTCGAGACTAGGGGGGAACCAGACAGCCTGGCCTTATGTTCACTATACGGTGAGAACCCGACTGCCTGCCCGCCCGCCATTATCCTCACGCGGAGACTAGTACTAGCAGACTGACTGCCTAGCATTATCTTCACGTCCCGACAGACATCGCCCATGCATATCGCCTTCGGGAGAGCCACCGTCTTCACTGCGGACTCTCTGGAACTCTGTCTAGACAGTTCCTCTGCCGTGCCTTCTGCCTACTTGGCTCAACCTTAAAAAAAGTGGAATACCGAGAGAACAGCTGCGCCCAGACCATTTTTTTTCACAGTTCAGATGTACCCCTCGGCCTAACCTCGTATTCTCGTTGCGACTGGTATTCAGCTGTTCCTCGGACGGTCCAGACTGCCAGCGACTCGGTGACACTAAATCGCCAATTAAATAATTAGCCACCACTAGCTAGCTATTATGATGTCACTGTAAAGATCGATTTTATTACTCGACTCGCTCTCTACAGAAAACGGTACCTCTACACGAAACTCTCTCGGTTGGCCGTCCGTCCGTCCGTCCCTCCCTCCCTCCCTCCCTCCCTCCCTCCCTCCCTCCTCGCAAACCCAACGTAGATTGCACATGCAAAGAAAACAAACTTTCTTGTTGGCAGTATGCACACTCGTGGACTCTCAAACTGATATTCAACAAACTACACCACTGCACAGAGCAGCTCAGCTAGACAATCTAATGCGTCGAACTTCTCTTTCAACTCGGCACAACTGTTGCACCGACTCTTCTTATAAAGTGTAGCTACGACACATGCACACACGCACGTGCAATTCTACTTATTAGCTAGTCGAGACAGCTCTTTCACTTCCACCAGTTATTAGCTGCAGGACACAATAATTATGCAGGGCCATATTATTAACCGATAACTCCAACAAGCAAGCAACCGGTCGGTCGCGGGTTAGGGTCAGGGTCAGTGCTGTTGGAACAGAAACCCTCCTCTGCTTTTTTTCTATTCACCGTCGCAGACTGCCAATTACACACGCGTGCAGTGCAGTGCGTAACTCGGATGTCACATTCGACGATTTTCTTTATGTCAACGACGAGCTTTCGCCCGTACCTAGGCCTTGTCTTCTCGTTGTGGGGCAATGCTCGGATGTCTTGCACAGCTCTGGCTCTTCTCTCACCCTTTCCTCCAGACAGACAAGCACAAGCCCTCCACGTTCACAATTTGCTCCGCTTAACTCCACTTTAAAAAATACCACCTGCAGGTAAAGCCCGACATATTTCCCATTATGTTGAGCCTTTTGTGCCGATGCAGGAAGGATGGTCCTGGCATCGGCTACAGGCTCAATGGGATCGGAGCGAGTCGCTGTAGACGCTCTAGGTCCGTCCTCACGTTTACGTTCACTGTCAGAAACTGCATTGGTTGTCAAACACACCAAACCGACCTGATTGCCCGGAAACCGACAGAGTAGTGGAAACCAGGATGCGACGAGAGGTTTTCTGTTCCGGGCGTGTTTTTGCTAATAATGTGAGACTATAGTTTCACACTTCATTCTCTGACGTGACGGGTTTCGGCTTTGCTGCTT
>CBDIDM010000002.1:2500-5000 GCA_965277715.1 Gammaproteobacteria bacterium | reverse complement strand
CGTTCACGTCGAGAGAGACGAACTATACCTGCGCTTACGTTCACGTCGAGAGAGACTGGCCATACCTGCCCTTACGTTCACGTCGAGAGAGACTGGCCATACCTGCCCTTACGTTCACGTCGAGAGAGACGAACTATACCTGCGCTTACGTTCACGTCGAGAGAGACTGGCTATACCTGCCCTTACGTTCACGTCGAGAGAGACGAACTATACCTGCGCTTACGTTCACGTCGAGAGAGACTGGCCATACCTGCCCTTACGTTCACGTCGAGAGAGACGAACTATACCTGCGCTTACGTTCACGTCGAGAGAGACTGGCCATACCTGCCCTTACGTTCACGTCGAGAGAGACTGGCCATACCTGCCCTTACGTTCACGTCGAGAGAGACGAACTATACCTGCGCTTACGTTCACGTCGAGAGAGACTGGCTATACCTGCCCTTACGTTCACGTCGAGAGAGACTGGCCATACCTGCCCTTACGTTCACGTCGAGAGAGACGAACTATACCTGCCCTTACGTTCACGTCGAGAGAGACGAACTATACCTGCGCTTACGTTCACGTCGAGAGAGACTGGCCATACCTGCCCTTACGTTCACGTCGAGAGAGACTGGCCATACCTGCCCTTACGTTCACGTCGAGAGAGACGAACTATACCTGCGCTTACGTTCACGTCGAGAGAGACTGGCCATACCTGCCCTTACGTTCACGTCGAGAGAGACTGGCCATACCTGCCCTTACGTTCACGTCGAGAGAGACGAACTATACCTGCGCTTACGTTCACGTCGAGAGAGACTGGCCATACCTGCGCTTACGTTCACGTCGAGACTAGGGGGGAACCAGACAGCCTGGCCTTATGTTCACTATACGGTGAGAACCCGACTGCCTGCCCGCCCGCCATTATCCTCACGCGGAGACTAGTACTAGCAGACTGACTGCCTAGCATTATCTTCACGTCCCGACAGACATCGCCCATGCATATCGCCTTCGGGAGAGCCACCGTCTTCACTGCGGACTCTCTGGAACTCTGTCTAGACAGTTCCTCTGCCGTGCCTTCTGCCTACTTGGCTCAACCTTAAAAAAAGTGGAATACCGAGAGAACAGCTGCGCCCAGACCATTTTTTTTCACAGTTCAGATGTACCCCTCGGCCTAACCTCGTATTCTCGTTGCGACTGGTATTCAGCTGTTCCTCGGACGGTCCAGACTGCCAGCGACTCGGTGACACTAAATCGCCAATTAAATAATTAGCCACCACTAGCTAGCTATTATGATGTCACTGTAAAGATCGATTTTATTACTCGACTCGCTCTCTACAGAAAACGGTACCTCTACACGAAACTCTCTCGGTTGGCCGTCCGTCCGTCCGTCCCTCCCTCCCTCCCTCCCTCCCTCCCTCCCTCCCTCCTCGCAAACCCAACGTAGATTGCACATGCAAAGAAAACAAACTTTCTTGTTGGCAGTATGCACACTCGTGGACTCTCAAACTGATATTCAACAAACTACACCACTGCACAGAGCAGCTCAGCTAGACAATCTAATGCGTCGAACTTCTCTTTCAACTCGGCACAACTGTTGCACCGACTCTTCTTATAAAGTGTAGCTACGACACATGCACACACGCACGTGCAATTCTACTTATTAGCTAGTCGAGACAGCTCTTTCACTTCCACCAGTTATTAGCTGCAGGACACAATAATTATGCAGGGCCATATTATTAACCGATAACTCCAACAAGCAAGCAACCGGTCGGTCGCGGGTTAGGGTCAGGGTCAGTGCTGTTGGAACAGAAACCCTCCTCTGCTTTTTTTCTATTCACCGTCGCAGACTGCCAATTACACACGCGTGCAGTGCAGTGCGTAACTCGGATGTCACATTCGACGATTTTCTTTATGTCAACGACGAGCTTTCGCCCGTACCTAGGCCTTGTCTTCTCGTTGTGGGGCAATGCTCGGATGTCTTGCACAGCTCTGGCTCTTCTCTCACCCTTTCCTCCAGACAGACAAGCACAAGCCCTCCACGTTCACAATTTGCTCCGCTTAACTCCACTTTAAAAAATACCACCTGCAGGTAAAGCCCGACATATTTCCCATTATGTTGAGCCTTTTGTGCCGATGCAGGAAGGATGGTCCTGGCATCGGCTACAGGCTCAATGGGATCGGAGCGAGTCGCTGTAGACGCTCTAGGTCCGTCCTCACGTTTACGTTCACTGTCAGAAACTGCATTGGTTGTCAAACACACCAAACCGACCTGATTGCCCGGAAACCGACAGAGTAGTGGAAACCAGGATGCGACGAGAGGTTTTCTGTTCCGGGCGTGTTTTTGCTAATAATGTGAGACTATAGTTTCACACTTCATTCTCTGACGTGACGGGTTTCGGCTTTGCTGCTTGTTATGGGTACCGTGCGCTTTCGTGTGTGCAGTGGTTCATCCATACACACTGCATTGCTGATTGCTGGTGATCTGTTGCAGTCCGTTCTGCTTGGTTCTGTACGAAGCAGG
>CBDIDM010000001.1:0-3127 GCA_965277715.1 Gammaproteobacteria bacterium | reverse complement strand
CAACCAAACACTCACTCATTTGTCTTTACATGGTTTTATACTATGACGAAAGAAGAACTACAAAACTCCTGACATAATAAAACAGCGACCACTCCGGAGACGACAAAACAAGAAGACGCCCGTCAACCACATGCCCATGCTCGTTTCACTCACGTACACTCACGGACAAGACAGTTTGGGGAATGTCATCCCACGCACAACAATGGTCATTCTACAACATATTGTATTGAAGTCGTTGAGTCGGCAGTGTCAACATTGTATTGAAGTAGTTGAGTGGTCAATATCAACATCATATTGAAGTAGTTGAGTGGTCAATATCAACATTGTATTGAAGTAGTTGAGTGGTCAATATCAACACTGTATTGAAGTAGTTGAGTGTTCAATATCAACATTGTATTGAGGTTGTTGAGTGGTCAATATCAACATTGTATTGAAGTAGTTGAGTGGACAGTGTCAACATTGTACTGAAGTAGTTGAATGGTCAGTCTCAACATTGTATTGAAGTAGTTGAATGGTCAGTATCAACATTGTATTGAAATAGTTGAGCCTTCAGTGTCCACATTGCATTGAAGTAGTTGAGTGGTCAATATCGACTTTGTAATGAAGTAGTTGATTGGTCAACATCAACAATGTATTAAAGTAGTTGAGTGGTCAATATCAACATTGTATTGAAGTAGTTGGGTGGTCAGTATCAACATTGTATTGAAGTAGTTGAGTTGTCAGTATCAACACTGTACTGAAGTAGTTGAGTGGTCAGTATAAACATCGTATTGAAGTAATTGAGTGGTCAATATCAACATTGTATTGAAGTAGTTGAGTGGTCAATATCAACATTGTAATGAAGTAGTTGAGTGGTCAGTATCAACATTGTATTGAAGTAGTTGAGTGGTCATTATCAACACTGTACTGAAGTAGTTGAGTGGTCAGTATCAACATTGTATTGAAGTAATTGAGTGGTCAATATCAACATTGTATTGAAGTAGTTGCGTGGTCAATATCAACATTGTAATGAAGTAGTTGAGTGGTCAATATCAACATTGTATTGAAGTAGTTGGTTGGTCAGTATCAACATTGTATTGAAGCAGTTGAGTTGTCAGTATCAACACTGTATTGAAGTAGTTGATTGGTCAGTATAAATATTGTATTGAAGTAATTGAGTGGTCAATATCAACATTGTATTGAAGTAGTTGAGTGGTCAATATCAACATTGTAATGAAGGAGTTGATTGGGCAGTATCAACATTGTCTTTATAGTAGTTGAGTGGTCAATATCAACATTGTATTGAAGTAGTTGAGTGGTCAACATCAACCTTGTATTGAAGTAGTTGAGTGGTCAATATCAACATTGTATGGAAGTAGTTGAGTGGTCAGCATCAACATTGTATTGAAGTAGTTGAGTGGTCAATATCAACATTGTATTGGAATAGTTGAGTTGTCAGTATCAACATTGTATTGAAGTAGTTGAGTGGTCAATATCAACATTGTGTTGAAGTAGTTGAGTGGTCAGTATCAAGATTGTAATGAAGTAGTTGAGTGGTTAGTATCAACATTGTATTGAAGTAGTTGAGTGGTCAATATCAACATTGTATTGAAGTATTTATGTGGTCAGTATGAACATTGTATTGAAGTAATTGGGTGTTCAATTTCAACCTTGTATTGAAGTAGTTGAGTGGTCAATATCAACATTGTATTGAAGTAATTGAGTGGTCAATATCAACATTGTATTGAAGTAGTTGAGTGGTCAATATAAGCATTGTATTGGAGTAGTTGAGTGATCAATATCAACATCCATAGTAGTGAAGTAGTTGAGTGGTCAGTATCAACATTGTATTGATGTAGTTGAGTGGTCAGTATCAACACTGCATTGAAGTAGTTGAGTGGTCAGTATCAACATTGTATTGAAGTAGTTGATTGGTCGGAATCAACATTGTATTGAAGTTGTTGTGTGTTTGGTATCAACATTGTTTTGAAGTAGTTGAGTGGTCAGTATCAACATTGTATTGAAGTAATTGAGTTTTCAATATCAACATTGTATTGAAGTAGTTGAGTGTTAAATATCACCATGTTATTAAAGTAGTTGAGTGGGCAATATCAACATTGTATTGAAGTAATTGAGTGGTCAATATCAACATTGTATTGATGTAGTTGAGTGGTCAGTATCAACACTGTATTGAAGTAGTTGAGTGGCCAGTATCAACATTGTATTGAAGTAGTTGAGTGTTCAATATCAACATAGTATTAAAGTACTTGAGTGGTCAATATCAACATTGTATTGAAGTAGTTGAGTGGTCAGTATCAACATTGTATTGAATTAGTTGAATGGTCAGTATCAACACTATATTGAAGAAGTTGAGTGGTCAGTATCAACATTGTATTGAAGTAGTTGAGTCGTCAGTAGCGACGTTGTATTGATGTAGTTGAGTGGTCAATATCAACTTTGTAATGAAGTGGTTGAGTGGTCAATATCACCATTGTATTGAAGTAGTTGAATGGTCAGTATCAACATTGTATTGAGTTAGTTGAGTGGTCAGTATCAACACTGTATTGAAGTAGTTGAGTGGTCAGTATCAACACTGTATTGAAGTTGTTGAGTGGTCAGTGTCAACATTGTATTGAAGTAGTTGAGTCGTCAGTGTCTACATTGTATTGAAGAAGTTGAGTGGTCAATATCAACATTGTATTGAAGTAGTTGAGTGGTCAATATCTACATTATATTGAAGTAGTTGAGTTGTCAATATCTACATTGTATTGAGGTAGATGAGTGTTCAATATCAACATTGTATTGAGGTAACTGAGTGGTCAGTATCAACACTGTATTGAAGTATTTGAGTGGTCAGTATCAACACAGTATTGAAGTACTTGAGTGGTCAGTACCAACATTGTATTGAAGTAGTTGAGTGGTCAGCATCGATATTGTATTGAAGTAGTTCAGTGGTCAATATCAACATTGTATTGAATTAGTTGAGTGTTCAATATCAACATTGTATTGAAATAGTAGAGTGGTCAATATCAACATTGTATTGTTGAGTGGTCAGTATCAACATTGTATTGAAGTAGTTGAGAGCTCAGTATCAACACTGTATTGAAGAAGTTGAGTGGTTAGTATCAACATTTGTACGGGAATTACG
>OZ255836.1:2912500-4294796 GCA_965277715.1 Gammaproteobacteria bacterium | reverse complement strand
GTTAACGCTGGAGTTATCAACATCGATACCCAGTTCTTTGAAGGTCGGGACATCGGGCAGGAATGCATGGCGTTCCAGGTCGGCAACCGCGAGAATACGAATGTCTTTTTTCGCCCGGAACGAATCAGACAGGTTGTTAAAACCACCGCTTACCTGGTCGCCTTTAACCATTTTCATGGCGTTGACGCCGCCTTTGGTAGGCACATACTTAAGTTTGGTTCCGGTGGCTTTTTGCAGTTGCAGCATAGCGATGTGGTGACCCACAAATTTACCCGCACCACTCAAGGTGACTTTGCCAGGATTCGCTTTGGCGTAGTCAACCAGATCGGTGGCCGTTTTGAATGGGCTGTTTTTACCCACAATCAATACCGCCGGATCCGCACCCCAGTTGGCGATTGGCTCTAAATTGTCGACATTGTATTTGGTGTCAAAACGTATTGATTGCGCGATGAAATGCGGGACGTTGTAAGCACCCATCATATAACCATCTTTAGGGGCTTTTTCAGCAAACCAGTTCCAGCCGACCTGACCACCGGCACCGGGTTTGTTAATGATGTAAATCGGCTGACCAATATAAAGTGGTTCGCCCTGTTTGTTTTCTTTGGCAGACGCCAAAGTCGCGATACGCGCCTGAAAATCGGTCGCACCACCGGGTGAATAGGCAACCATTACCCCAATAGGTCGCTCCGGGTAATCGGCAGACGCCGAGGTAAATGGCAGCAGTGCAGCCGCCATCGCCAATAGCACCTTAGGCGCTTTGAGTGCAGGTAGTAATTTCATTGTAATATTCCTCCAGGAAATGATGTAGATGGTATAAACAGTGTGGGCACAACCGGCACTAAAACAGTATGCCGCGTGGCGCCTGCACATGCAGGGCATAATAAAACAATCCATACAGTGCCGCGATAAATAACGCCGCAACCAGGCTTTTTATTAAAACAGTGTTAACATTTATCATTGTGCTTTTGTCATAAAAAACAATAACAAATAAAAATGCCAGGTAGGAAGCGCTATAAAAACCCAGCGTTTCCAGGCATAGATAGTAGGCAATTCCGACCACAATACCAGGCCATATTGCCACCCAATCGATCATCCCCTCCCTTTCGCCATCCGCTGCAGACGCATAGGTAAACGTGCTGAGCAAAAACAATAGCGACAGGCCACATAAAATAATCGCCAATAGTGTGGGAAATTGATAAGATTCGGGCGTTTCCTGACTCAGATTCAATACTAAAAATATCGTCGCAACCACGCCTGTTACAATCGCTGATAGCCTTTTTGAGTTCATCGTGCTACCCCTCTTGCCCTGTCTGACGCTCGCTCATCCGGGCTTTTTGCGCCCGGATTTTCTTTCTTTCAGCACGGATACTGTAAGCAATTGAGAGAATACAAATGGCGATCAACACAAGATTGATTGTGCCGGTAAAAAAGTAACTGAAAACCCCATCACGACTGTCTGCGATTAACGTACCCTGTAAAAAATTATCCTCGGCAATTGGCCCAAGAATAATACCCAGTACGACCGGCGCAGCACTGAAGCCATAACGGCTGGCGACAAACATCACCAGACCAATGACCATCATAATCAATACATCCGATACGCTGGACTGAATACTGTAAGTACCAAATACCGCCAATACACACACGGCCGCCGCCATGTAATGCGCCTTGATCTGCATAATCCAGTGGCTGTAGCGGCTCATCGTCAACCCCATAATCAGCATCAATACCTGAGCGATCAGCAGGGAGTTGATAAATGTCCAGGTGGTTTCACCGTAGACACTGAATAATTCATCACCGGGAAACAGGCCGTGAATTAATAATCCACCAAGCAACACAGCAGCCGTCGGGCTACCGGGGATACCGAGCGTCAGCAGCGGCACCAGCGATGGGCCAACCATTGCATTGTTGGCCGATTCCGCAGCGATAACGCCATCCGGTTCGCCTGTGCCGAATGTCTCCGGGTGACCGCTGGTTTTCTTTACCTGATCGTAGGCCACCAGCCCGGCGATCTGCCCACCGGCGCCAGGGATAACGCCAACGATAACCCCACTGACCGAGCCGACAACGAGTGCTTTAATCCGCGATAGATTATGCTGAAGCGATGAGAACAGAGAGGATTGGTCGACCACCGCCAGGGTGTCCAGTTGTTTGTTTCGCCAGGCATCAATCAGCAAGTTCAGCACCTGGGGAATGGCAAACAGACCGATCAACGCAGCGACAATATGGATACCGCCGGTCAAGTGGTCTGTATAGGCGAAGCGTGCCTCGCCCAGCACCGGGCTATAACCAATCATCGAAATAGCCAACCCAAAGAAGCCGGATAACAACCCCATAACCACCGACCCACCACCGATGGTACCGATAATCGTAACCCCGACGATAGCGATCCAGAATAGCTCTGACGGACCAAATTCCAATGCCAGCCTGGCCAGTGGCGGTGTAAAGAAAATCAATACCAGAATGCCGATAACACCACCGACAAAGGAACTGGCAAAACAGAAGTGCAGAGCCTGGGCAGCACGGCCCTTGCGTGCCAGCGCGTGGCCATCCAGCGCCGTCGCGATATTCGCCGGTGCACCGGGTACATTGACCAAAATAGCGCTGATTGCCCCACCCGCCACAGTAGCGGTATACATAGCGCCCAAGAGTATCAAACCACTGGCGGGCTGCATGTGAAAAGTAAAGGGAATCATCAGTGCCACCGCCATAGTGGGGCTAAGCCCCGGCAGCGCACCCAGAATCAAACCGGCGAAGGTACCACCTACCAACAACGCGATATGGTATACCGTAAAAACTTTGTCGAAGTGGTCGAGAAACTCCACCCAACACCCCCTTAGTTATCATTCATTATTATGGTTAGAGTCTAAGCAGTAAGACTCTGAAAATTAGATACGCGACTTAATTATGATGTCACGCACCAAATTCATATAGATGAGTGATAGTATAAGTGATTATAATCAATCGCAAGAAAAATTTTCTCATCGCTTTTTACAATGACTCAAGACATTACTCCAGGCACCTAACGTGGCAAAACCACTCTATAAAATAGTCAGTCAACACATCCTCGATCAGATTCAACAAGGGGCATTAGTCTCGGGTGATCTGATTCCATCGGAAGCGCAATTATCCAGCACACTAAGTGTAAGCATTGGTACGGTGCGTAAAGCGATTGACGTATTGGAGCGGGAAAAGCGCGTATTCCGCCACCAGGGAAAAGGCACCTACGTTTCGCATGTCAATTTTGACAACAGCTTGTTCCGTTTTTTTACCTACGGTGATGCGACTGGCCAGGCAACACGTATTCACAAGGAAACACCGATACGCCGACAGGTAGTTGGCAGTGAGGAAATTTGCGCACGCCTTGCCGTTCCGACTGAAACCCCCCTTATTTACATCGAGCGCATCGGTTATGACTATCAGGAGAGACCCGTATTAATCGAACAATGTTGGTGGTTGGCCGACGTAGTACCTGGCATCGAAGACAGCGAAGTCCATATCCCTGATCTGTTGTACGCTGTGGTAGAAGAGAAATTTGGTGTGCACGTCGTGCGCGCCGAAGAAACGCTTACCGCAGAGGCGGCAGACCAACTTACCGCTGAAAAGCTACAGGTTCAACCCGGTGTGCCGTTGGTGGTGCTGCACCGTTTGACCCACGCCAGCAATGACCGGTTGATTGAATACCGTGTGACCCACGGTCGGGCCGATAGGTTTTCGTATAAAACCGAGATACGCTGAGCAGTATTTTTGTTTATCCTCTCTCACTTTTATCAATCTTTGTATTTACCTGTGAGGATACAGGAGGTAGAGCAACGCAGGAGCAGTTGCCGGGGAGCGGTAGCCTGACCTGTGAAAGGATAAAGAAAAACACCCAACACTTTAACGCCCAATAAACAACCCAAACTCATGCGCTGCATCTTCCAGCCAATACCCAATATAATCGGCAAAACTACGCCGCACAACGACCTCATATACCGGCGCATCATCAATCTGAATATACAACGCAGGCGCCTTCCCCAAGGTCGATTGTGCACACTGACCACAGGCAAACACACGCGGGTGAAAATCCAGCGTACAACCCTTGGCAAAGACATCGCGCACGCTATCACCCGACAGGCGCAACACCGTCTGCCCACCACTGATAACTGTTACCGCAGTAAAACGCGTGCCATTCGCCCGGCGCAATTTATCCGCCCACACGTCGGCATCACCTGTGCTCAATAACAACCATTCATTTGGCCCCAGCCAGCAGGCACGCAAATCATCATCACCCGCCCAGGTATTTGCCTCCAGCGGTAGGGAAAAACCCAAAACGCCTTTGGTATCCGCTAAAAAGCCACTGTCCGCCGGGTTACCGCGCAGGTTGATATGCCCTAAAAATGCCCGCTCCTGAAGAGTAACGCCTGCATTTTCATCGCTTAGCGCACCACCAACACGGGTATAAAATAATGCCAGCGGGCTAAATTGGGCAAGGCTTTCACTATTCATTATCGATGCTCCCATCTACTGCTTTTGACGTTCATTTTTTGGATCAAAAAATACCGGGCTACAAATCTCCGCCTCAATAATGCGACCATCGACCAGCGGCGCTTTGACAATATCCCCCATGCGGCTGTGCCCGCCCTTTACCACCGCCATAGCAATGGAATGACCAAGGTTAGCGCTGTAGTAACTGGAAGTAACGTGGCCAATCATCGGCACCGGTACCGGGTGTTCCGGGTCATCGACCAGTTGCGCCCCTTCAGGCAACACCACACTGCCATCACGCGTTTTTAAACCGACCAGTTGTTTGCGGCCCTCACGTACACAATCGGCGCGGGACAATGAGCGCTTACCAATAAAATCGACACCTTGCTTAAGCGCCCACTGCATACCCAGATCGACAGGAGTTACCGAGCCATCGGTGTCCTGGCCGACGATGATAAAGCCCTTCTCCGCACGCAACACGTGCATCGCCTCGGTGCCATAGGGGGTTATGTTGTAGGGCTGACCTGCCTGCCATACTGTGTCCCAAATGGCCTGGCCATAATTGGCATCGACGTTTATTTCATAAGACAATTCACCCGTAAATGAAATGCGAAATACACGTACCGGCAGGCCGTTAATCGCGCCGTGTTTAAAGCACATAAACGGAAAGTTATCCTCAGAGAAATCGATACCCTCGCACACCGTTTCCAGTACGGCACGGCTGTTGGGGCCGGCGACCGCGATGGTCGCCCAGTGATCGGTGACCGAGGTAAAATGTACTTGCATCTCCGGCCACTCGGTTTGCAACCACAGTTCCATCCAGCCAAGCACAGTAGCGGCGCCCCCCGTCGTGGTGGTCATATGGTAGTGGTTGTCAGCGATACAGGCGGTTACGCCATCGTCCATAACCATGCCATCCTCACCCAACATTAAACCGTAACGGCAGTAGCCCGGCTTGAGTTTTAACCAGGCATTCGAGTAAATACGGTTTAAAAATTCAGCGGCATCCGGCCCTTGAATATCGATTTTACCGAGTGTGCTGGCATCCAGAATACCCACACTTTGCCGCGCCGCCACACACTCGCGATTAACCGCTGTGTGCATGTCCTCTGTGTTGCCACTGTCGTCTGTCTGCGGGTAGTACCAGGGGCGGTGCCACTGACCGACAACTTCAAATTCAGCACCCTGTGATTGATGCCAGATATGCATGGCAGTGACGCGCACCGGGTCAAACCGCTGCGGGCCAATTTCACGCCCGGCACCCGCGCCAAAGGTGACCGGGGTATAGGCGGGACGGAATGTGGTAGTGCCGGTTGCAGGGATCGTTGTGCCCAGGGTTTCAGCCAGAATAGCCATACCGTTAATATTGCCAAGCTTTCCCTGATCGGTGCCAAAACCCAGCGCAGTGTAGCGTTTCACATGCTCCACTGAGCGATAGCCCTCACGCACGGCCAGTACAATATCGGCAGCGCTGGTGTCGTTCTGAAAATCGACAAATTGCTTTGGCCCACGCTCGACAGACCACTCTGATGGCACACGCCACAACGGTTTAAGCGGCTCTGCCTCGATGTGCTCGACCTCCGGAACAGCCGGGTTAATAGCCACATCAAACCCCGTCAACCGCGCCGCCTCAGCACCACACGCCAAGCCCTCTTCAATGCAGCCGTTTAGATCAAATGTACCGTTGCCCGCACCGGCAGAAACCGTCTGTTGTGTGGCGTCACCAGGGACAAAACACGCCTGATGTTCATCCCACACATTGCGACCACCCGCCTGTGAATGCAGGTGTACCGCCGGGCTCCAGCCGCCAGACATCGCCACCAGGTCACAGTTAATTTTGCGCGCACGCCCCAGTACCGATTGCCCCGATACCGCCAGTTTCATCACCTTAACCTGCTTAACACGCTTGCGACCAGCAGTATCGACAAGCACATGCCCATTCAGCACGGGAATACCTTTAGCGCGCACGTTATTGGCAATAATGCCCGCACCGTCGCTGCGTGAATCGATCAATGCGCGCACCTCAACGCCCGCAGCGTGAAGGTCGAGAGCAGCCTGATAAGCACTGTCGTTATTGGTAAACACGACCGCTGCGCGACCAGGTGCCACGGCATAACGATTACAATAAGTGGATACCGCTGAAGCCATCATAATGCCGGGGCGATCATTGTTACCAAACACCAGTGGCCGTTCAAAAGCACCCTGGGCATGGATGACCCGCCGCGCACTCACCCGCCAAACACGCTGGCGGATACTACCGACATCCAGGTGTTCACCCAAGTGGTCGGCCTCACGCACCAACACCCCGACAAAGTTGCCATCGTAATGGCCAAATGCGGTGGCACGCGACAGCAAGGTCACGTCTGGCATCGTCTGCAGTTCTGCCAGGGTGGCGGCCACCCAATCGCTGGCCGTATGCCCATCAACCGTCACAGTACTCCCCAGCAAGCTGCCGCCCATTTCGCTTTGCTCATCACACAGAATCACCCGTGCACCCGCCCGGCCCGCCGCCAGCGCCGCACACAGACCCGCTGGCCCGGCCCCGGCAATCAGCACATCACAATGGGCATTATGGTGCTCGTAATGATGGGGATCTGGCCCATCCGGCACTTTGCCCCACCCCGCCGATTTACGGATTAGGTGTTCGTAAAAACCCCACTTGGAAACAGGCCACATAAAGGTCTTGTAGTAGAACCCTGCAGCCATCATCCGCGAGAAAAAACCCGTAATCGCCATCAGATCAAAATTGACGCTGGGCCAGCCGTTGACATTACTCGCATTCAGGCCGTCGTACAGTTCAACCTGGGTGGCACGCTGATTTGGCAGCGTGGTCGCGCCACTGCCAATTTGCAAAATGGCATTTGGCTCTTCAGCACCACTGCCAACGATGCCGCGTGGGCGATGGTATTTAAAACTGCGGCCAATAATATCCACACCGTTGGCCAGCAGTGCCGAGGCCAGCGTATCGCCCTCATAACCCTGCAGGCGCTTGCCGTTGTAAGTGAATTGTTGCGGCTTATCCCGATTAATGCGGCCACCTTGGGCCAGGCGACGACTATTCACTATTGCCCGCCTTTGCGATAAGCGGGTGTGCTAGCCGGAGGCTGTTCACCAATGTGGTAAACCGATGTAATCTGATAACTGACCGTATCGCGCTCAACATTAAACCAACGGCGGCAGCCTGAAGTGTGATTCCACATTTCGCGAAACAGGCCCTTACTGTTGGTGCGCATAAACAGATAGTCTGCCCACGCTTCATCGCTGAGCGTTTCTGGCGCCAGTGGGCGGGTGATATGCGCTTCACCACCGTAGTGAAATTCTGATTCGTCGCGTGCGCCACACCAGGGGCATTCGATTTGCAGCATGGAAATGATCTCAACAATGAGGCCAGGCCTCAGATTAACAATGTACCGATAAATCGCTATTCTAAAATTAGCAAAAAGACCAGAAACGATAGATTAATGCGCAACGCCCGCCGCACCGTGCTCGTCGATCAAGGCACCGCTGACAAACCGCTCCAGCGAAAAGGCCGCATTCAACGGGTGTGGCTCGTCACGCGCTACCGTATGGGCAAATACCCAGCCCGAACCGGGCGTCGCTTTAAAACCGCCGGTTCCCCAGCCACAGTTAAAGTACAAACCTTTGAGTGGGGTCTTGGCAATAATCGGACAAGCGTCCGGGCAGGTATCGACAATCCCTCCCCACTGGCGCAGCATACGCACCCTTGAAATGATCGGGAACAGCTCCATCAACGCCGCCATTGTGTGCTCAACGGTGGCGAAGCTGCCGCGCTGGCCATAACCGTTATAACTATCAATACCAGCGCCAATCACCAGCTCGCCTTTGTCAGACTGGCTCATATAACCGTGCACCGCATTTGACATCACAACCGTATCAAACATCGGTTTTAACGGCTCAGACACAAACGCCTGCAAAGGGTGCGATTCCAGTGGCAGGCGCATACCGGCCATCTCAGCCACCACCCCACTGTGCCCGGCAACCACCACCGCCACCTTCCCGGCCTGGATAAAGCCCCGCGAAGTCTCCACACCGGTTACCGCACCCTGTTCACGGCGAATCCCGGTGACTTCACAGTTTTGAATAATATCCACGCCCGCCGCATCGGCACCGCGTGCGAAGCCCCAGGCGACAGCATCGTGGCGCGCCACGCCGCCACGTGGCTGAAATGAAGCACCCAATATGGGGTAGCGCACCTGCGTGGAAATATCGATGCACGGTACTTTCGCTTTAATCTGCTGCGGCGACATAACCATGCCATCGACACCGTTGAGGCGGTTGGCATTTACCCGGCGGTGAATATCGCGCATATCCTGTAGGGTATGGCCCAGATTAAACACACCGCGTTGGCTAAACATCACGTTGTAATTCAAGTCCTGGGATAAGCCCTCCCACAGTTTCATGGATTTTTCGTAGAGCAGTGCCGCCTCATCCCATAGATAGTTGGAACGCACAATAGTCGTATTGCGGCCCGTATTACCGCCACCGATCCAACCTTTTTCCAATACTGCAACGTTGTTAATACCGTGTTCTTTGGCGAGGTAGTAAGCCGTTGCCAGGCCGTGCCCGCCGCCGCCGACGACAATAACATCATAGGCTGATTTCAGTGCCGGGCTGCGCCATGCCGCCTGCCAGTTTTCGTTATAACTGACCGCATTGCGCAGCAGGCTGAAAATGGAATATTTAGACATAGGATTGGGTATTTCCCGGATTGAGCAAAACGATTAAATCGAAGCACCGCCGCTGTTTACAGCCTCTAAAACCTGTACAACTAATCAACATTCTATAACGTTAACCGCCAAACCGCCGCGTGAAGTTTCCTTGTATTTGGTCTTCATGTCACGCCCCGTATCACGCATGGTCTTAATTACCTTGTCCAGCGAGACAAAGTGCGCACCATCGCCGCGCATCGCCAGCCGCGAGGCATTAATCGCCTTCACTGCAGCCATTGCGTTGCGCTCAATACACGGCACCTGCACCAGGCCACCGACTGGATCACAGGTTAAGCCCAGGTTGTGTTCCATACCAATTTCAGCCGCATTTTCAACCTGTGCCGGTGTGCCGCCGAGCGCACAGGTCAGCGCACCGGCCGCCATTGAACAGGCCGACCCCACCTCACCCTGACAACCCACCTCAGCACCACTGATTGAGGCGTTTTCCTTGTATAGGATACCAATGGCACCCGCAGTGAGTAAAAAGCGAACGACACCATCGTCATCGGCTCCGTCACAAAACTTCACATAATACTGAAGCACAGCGGGAATAATACCGGCCGCCCCGTTAGTGGGCGCCGTCACCACCCGGCCTCCCGCCGCATTTTCCTCGTTGACTGCCAGCGCAAACAAATTAACCCAGTCCATTTTACCCAGTGGCTGCGCGCTATCTGGGGATTCATTGCAAAGCTGTTTATACAAACCCGCTGCACGCCGCTTGACCTTCATACCGCCAGGCAAAATGCCCTCGTGTCGACAACCCCGCTCGATACACGCCTGCATCACCGACCAGATATGCAGTAGATCATCACGAATTGCCTGTTCACTGCGCCAGGTTTTTTCATTCTCCATCATCAGTGTGCTAACCGAAAAATCATTATCGTGACACTGCTGAAGAATTTGCCCACCGGTAGTAAAAGGATAGGGTAGCACCGTATCATCCACCTGAATACGATCACTGCCCACAGCGTCTTCATTCACAACAAAACCTCCCCCCACCGAATAGTAGGTTTTGCGGCGAATAACTTCCGCCTGCGCGTCGAGAGCAGTGAACTGCATAGCGTTGGAGTGGTATGGCAATGACTTGCGCCGATGCATAATCAGGTGTTCGCGTTCAACAAAGTCAATATCGTGCTCACCCAATAAACACACACGGGCATTACTGCGAATGCGCTTTAAGCGGCTTTCAATCTGATCGGTGTCGGTCTGCTCTGGCGTCTCACCCTCCAGCCCCAGCAGTACCGCCTTATCACTGCCGTGCCCTTTACCTGTCGCGCCAAGCGAACCGAACAACTCCGTTCGGATACTCACCGTTTGCGATAACAACTCATCCTCGCGCAAGCCCCTGGCAAACGTCAGCGCGGCGCGCATCGGCCCCACTGTGTGCGAACTGGACGGGCCTATGCCAATTTTGAACAAATCAAAAACACTTATTGCCATAACACTACAGACACCAGCAAAGCAACGACTGAAAACAAGCGCCGGATACACTCGTGCACGCCGTGTTTTTACCGTTTTAAAATTACAATGAGAAAAGGGGAGTTATGGTCTCTCAACGCGGATCGCCTTGCTTTTTTAAATGCGACAGATTTAGTAACAAATAAGGATAGGTTGTGTTTAGGCATAGTGGTGTTTAAACCCGTTGCCAGGGGTGGCTTTCACGCTCACCCTGCCGGTCTTATAGTGCTGTTTAATGAGTCGTTTAACTTGGGTAAGGAGTATTCGGTTACCTTCATCAAGTAGCGTGATACCACCCCTTTGTCTTTTTTTCACACTCATAGTACGTGTACTTTATCAGTGTTTTTTTGCACCCAAGCAACTGGCCATACCTATGCCCACACCTTCAACTAACACCAATTTTACTGCGTCCGTCAACTTCCCAATGCTAAATCGGGCTAAATCTAGGGTAGCTTGAGTAACAGGGGTTTGAAACAAGTTGACACCTTCCACCTTGGATCCCAAATTTTCTTTTGAATGCGATTAAATAGACTTGACCCGAATGGTGCTTTTATCTTTGGTTTGGTTCTAAATTTTTTGAATGCAGTTAAATACGCTTAATCTTTTTATTTTTTACTATCCGTCACTTTCTGAACCGGGCTACTACTTCATGGTGCAGGCCCAGTGTCTCGGCAATCTGATCATCAGATTGACCCAACATTATAAGCGCCGGTACCGCTTTCGCGGCCAACGCTTCGTGGCCTTCTTCTCGGCCTTCCTCTCGGCCTTCTTCTCTAGCGGTTTGGATCTGGTTGAGTTCCCGACCCCGACGCAGGCTTATGTAATCGTAAACCTCCAACTCCTGCGAACTCCAGCTATGCTGTTTAGCTACTTCAAAGGCAGTTTTGAAAACCGGGTCTTGCTGGTATAACGCCGGTATCGACTCCAGTTTGCCTGTGTGCTTGAGAAAGTAAATCCATTGATCTACAACACCCTCCAATTGTTCTAAGGTTTTGTCGAATTTAGGCAGCTCGATAAAACAAAAAGCAAAGTCATTTAATTGGTTTTGCCCGGTACGGGTGTTGAGTATTAGGTGGTTGGAGAGGTACTGTTGGGCGTCGAGGCTGAAATCAAAGTCTAGAATGCCGATAAAATGCACTTTTTTCAGTTGTTGGTAGTCTTCCCCTGCATCCAGTTGGTTAACGTACGATTTGGCGGTGTAGTACAAGCTGCGTTTGGCAAACCAACTGTCACGCTGTACTTGCATTTCGATGATAAAACTACGCCCCTGCTGGTCAGTGGCGGTCACATCCAGCACGGTTTCTTTCAGGTCTTCTATTTTTGGGGGCTGGTAGGGGTTTTTGAAATTGACATCGACAACTTTGGCCCCTTCAGGAAAATCCAACGCAGCATTGACGAAGTGGATTAACACTTCTTTGTGCTGGGCATTACCAAAGATTTTCTTGAAGGCAATGTCGTTGCGGGGGTCGGCGAATTTCATGGGCAGAATTGTAACATAGCGCGGAGATTCTACTGTCAGGCAATCAAACAATATCCTTAGATTCTCTCAATTGGCTTGCTGTAAACCTTGAATGCTCGGGTACTGACCCTCCCAACGTTCACCAAAGCCCGTCAGAACCTGTAAACCTGCCTACTCTGTTGACCGGTAGACCATCTTCAAATCGGCTGTGACCACCTTGTAGCCCTTTCAGGAAACATATTTCAGCGAGGTACGCACTTAATGAATGATGCACAACCGTACCTGTGTCTTGGGAAATACCTGATCGGTGTGGTGTCCCTTGTGTTTATTGTGATGTTATTGGCCAACAGGGCGGCGTTGGTTTGCGTGACTTCACGGCGGTGGCTACTGGCGCTATCGCTGCTCAGGTTGACACCACCCCTACTGCCCCCGTACAGGTCGATGGCAATAGTGAAGTTTTTGTGCTCCGTACTGGTTTCCCGTGTCGACAGATCCTGGAAGGCTTTGTTTAATAAATTCCTTTTTAAATGCAGTTAAATACGCTTAATCTTTTTATTTTTTGCTATCCGTCACTTTCTGAACCGGGCTACTACTTCATGGTGCAGGCCCAGCGTCTCGGCAATCTGATCATCAGATTGGCCCAACATTATAAGCGCCGGTACCGCTTTCGCGGCCAACGCTTCGTGGCCTTCTTCTCGGCCTTCTTCTCGACCTTCCTCTCGGCCTTCTTCTCTAGCGGTTTGGATCTGGTTGAGTTCCCGACCCCGACGCAGGCTTATGTAATCGTAAACCTCCAACTCCTGCGAACTCCAGCTATGCTGTTTAGCTACTTCAAAGGCAGTTTTGAAAACCGGGTCTCGCTGGTATAACGCCGGTATCGACTCCAGTTTGCCTGTGTGCTTGAGAAAGTAAATCCACTGATCTACAACACCCTCCAATTGTTCTAAGGTTTTGTCGAATTTAGGCAGCTCGATAAAACAAAAAGCAAAGTCATTTAATTGGTTTTGCCCGGTACGGGTGTTGAGTATTAGGTGGTTGGAGAGGTACTGTTGGGCGTCGAGGCTGAAATCAAAGTCTAGAATGCCGATAAAATGCACTTTTTTCAGTTGTTGGTAGTCTTCCCCTGCATCCAGTTGGTTAACGTACGATTTGGCGGTGTAGTACAAGCTGCGTTTGGCAAACCAACTGTCACGCTGTACTTGCATTTCGATGATAAAACTACGCCCCTGCTGGTCGGTGGCGGTCACATCCAGCACGGTTTCTTTCAGGTCTTCTATTTTTGGGGGCTGGTAGGGGTTTTTGAAATTGACATCGACAACTTTGGCCCCTTCAGGAAAATCCAACGCAGCATTGACGAAGTGGATTAACACTTCTTTGTGCTGGGCATTGCCAAAGATTTTCTTGAAGGCAATGTCGTTGCGGGGGTCGGCGAATTTCATGGGCAGAATTGTAACATAGCGCGAAGATTCTACTGTCAGGCAATCAAACAATATCCTTAGATTCTCTCAATTGGCTTGCTGTAAACCTTGAATGCTTGGGTACTGACCCTCCCAACATTCACCAAAGCCCGTCAGAACCTGTAAACCTGCCTACTCTGTTGACCCGGTAGACCATCTTCAAATCGGCTGTGACCACCTTGTAGCCCTTTCAGGAAACATATTTCAGCGAGGTACGCACTTAATGAATGATGCACAACCGTACCTGTGTCTTGGGAAATACCTGATCGGTGTGGTGTCCCTTGTGTTTATTGTGTTTATTGTGATGTTATTGGCCAACAGGGCGGCGTTGGTTTGCGTGACTTCACGGCGGTGGCTACTGGCGCTATCGCTGCTCAGGTTGACACCACCCCCGCTGCCCCCGTACAGGTCGATGGCAATAGTGAAGTTTTTGTGCTCCGTACCGGTTTCCCGTGTCGACAGATCCTGGGAGACGAGAATGTTTACATCCTGACCGTCGATTGTGATGCCTTCACCAGCTTGCAGGTGGCTGCTAAAAGGCTTTGTTTAATAAATTCCTTTTTAAATGCAGTTAAATACGCTTAATCTTTTTATTTTTTGCTATCCGTCACTTTCTGAACCGGGCTACTACTTCATGGTGCAGGCCCAGCGTCTCGGCAATCTGATCATCAGATTGACCCAACATTATAAGCGCGGGTACCGCTTTCGCGGCCAACGCTTCGTGGCCTTCTTCTCGGCCTTCTTCTCGGCCTTCTTCTCGGCCTTCCTCTCGGCCTTCTTCTCTAGCGGTTTGGATCTGGTTGAGTTCCCGACCCCGACGCAGGCTTATGTAATCGTAAACCTCCAACTCCTGCGAACTCCAGCTATGCTGTTTAGCTACTTCAAAGGCAGTTTTGAAAACCGGGTCTTGCTGGTATAACGCCGGTATCGACTCCAGTTTGCCTGTGTGCTTGAGAAAGTAAATCCATTGATCTACAACACCCTCCAATTGTTCTAAGGTTTTGTCGAATTTAGGCAGCTCGATAAAACAAAAAGCAAAGTCATTTAATTGGTTTTGCCCGGTACGGGTGTTGAGTATTAGGTGGTTGGAGAGGTACTGTTGGGCGTCGAGGCTGAAATCAAAGTCTAGAATGCCGATAAAATGCACTTTTTTCAGTTGTTGGTAGTCTTCCCCTGCGTCCAGTTGGTTA
This sequence comes from Gammaproteobacteria bacterium, assembly GCA_965277715.1. GTDB lineage: Bacteria > Pseudomonadota > Gammaproteobacteria > JBCCGL01 > JBCCGL01 > JBCCGL01. Next base: position 4,280,035 of record OZ255836.1, on the reverse strand, counting down.
ACGTACGATTTGGCAGTGTAGTACAAGCTGCGTTTGGCGAACCAACTGTCACGCTGTACTTGCATTTCGATGATAAAACTACGCCCCTGCTGGTCAGTGGCGGTCACATCCAGCACGGTTTCTTTCAGGTCTTCTATTTTTGGGGGCTGGTAGGGGTTTTTGAAATTGACATCGACAACTTTGGCCCCTTCAGGAAAATCCAACGCAGCATTGACGAAGTGGATTAACACTTCTTTGTGCTGGGCATTGCCAAAGATTTTCTTGAAGGCAATGTCGTTGCGGGGGTCGGCGAATTTCATGGGCAGAATTGTAACATAGCGCGGAGATTCTAACTGTGGTGACCTACGCTTAACGATAAACGGGAAAACGCCCACACAGCTCAGTCACCTTAGCGGCAACCGCAGTGATAACCGACTCATCATTAATATTATCCAGTACATCACAAATCCAGTGTGTCAGTTGCCTTGCTTCGGTCTCCTTAAAGCCCCGCGTGGTTATCGCCGGTGAGCCAATGCGCAAACCACTGGTCACAAAAGGCGATTGGGGGTCATTCGGCACGCTGTTTTTATTCACGGTAATATGCGCCCGCCCCAACGCCGCGTCGGCGTCTTTACCGGTGATGCCCTGCTCAATCATGTCCAGCAGGAACAAATGGTTATCGGTGCCACCGGAGACGATTTTGAACCCACGCGCCTGAAACACTTCGGCCATGGCGTTCGCATTGACGACAACCTGTGCCTGGTATTCTTTAAAATCCGGTTGTAACGCTTCTTTAAAGGCGACCGCTTTGGCGGCAATAACATGCATCAATGGGCCGCCCTGCATACCGGGAAAGACCATCGAATTAAGTTTTTTGGTGATCGTTCCATTCTCCCGCGCCAGGATCATACCGCCACGTGGGCCGCGCAGGGTTTTGTGAGTGGTGGTGGTGCACACATCGGCAATCTGTACCGGGCTGGGGTAGTGCCCCGTAGCGACAAGACCGGCCACATGTGCCATATCGACAAAAAACAACGCATCGACTGCATCCGCTATATCGCGAAAACGCTGCCAATCGACAATCCGTGAGTAGGCCGAAAAGCCCGCCACAATCATTTTTGGTTTGTGCTCGTGGGCCAGGCGCTCCACCTCGTCGTAATCGATTTCGCCGGTTGCTTCGTTCAGACCGTATTGCACTGCGTGGTACATTTTGCCGGAGAAATTCACTGTGGCACCGTGCGTTAAGTGACCACCGTGCGCCAGGCTCATGCCTAAAATCGTATCCCCTGGTTTTACCAGCGCGCCATAAACGGCCGCATTCGCCTGGGAGCCGGAATGTGGCTGCACATTGGCATACGCAGCCCCAAATAATTCACAGGCCCGCTCAATAGCCAGGGCCTCGGCGACGTCGACATTTTCACAACCACCGTAATAGCGCTTGGCTGGGTAGCCTTCTGCGTACTTGTTGGTCATTTGTGAACCCTGCGCCTGCATTACCCGTGTGCTGGTGTAGTTCTCAGAGGCAATCAGTTCAACGTGATCTTCCTGGCGTTGATCCTCTGCCTGCATCGCCGCCCAGAGCGCATCGTCAAAACCGGCTATTTCGTCATTCTTACTAAACATAATGCTATCTCCGCTGTGCCCTGTCGGGCAAAGGTTATTCAAAATCAGTTAGGGTGAGCGTGCAGTGCATGCCGTTATACAGGGCAGAGACAGCCGCTTACCACGCAAGGGCGCGAGGATACAGAAATTGGCACAGACAACACAGCATTTTATCGATTCCTATCTGTATTTTTTAAAACAAAATTATACCGCTATAATTAAGCTGTTTAACACACGACCACAGATGATGACGATTGTATTTTTTTATGTTTTGCATAAGCAATCCATACTGCTTTATCCCAAATCGTGTTAGATACTGTTACTTTCCCGATACCCTAACAGGGGCACTCCAATGACCAACGCAAACCCGCAACGCCGCAGTACAGTTGTCAATAAAATTCTCACCGCCCTAAAACAGCACAACGCAGAGAAACCCGATGATGTTTTGTGGCAATTTGTCCGCCAATACTTTGCCAATGTCCCGCTCGAAGACCTCAACACGGCGAGCCCTATGGATTTGTGTGGTGGCGCCCTACGCCACTGGCAATTGGGCGTCAAACGCACGATTGGGCGCCCCAGTGTCAGGGTGTATAACCCACACGTTGAAAAACACGGTTGGCAGTCGACCCACACGATTATCGACGTGATCACCCGCAATAAACCCTTTTTGGTGGATTCTTTATCACTCGTGATCAACCGGGCAGGTCTGACGACCCACCTCACCATTCACCCCGTATTTAACCTGGTGCGTGACAAGAAAGGCACGATCACCGCCATTGCCGATACGCACGATGCCTGCGCCGAATCGTATATGCACTTTCAAGTCGACCGGCAAACAGACCCGCAGGTACTCGCCGCACTGCAACGCGATATGCTCGCAGTAATCGACGATATACAGCGCGTCACCGACGACTGGCAGCCGATGCGTGCACACGCCTTAGCCCTGGCAGAAACCCTTCAGGCAGAAGCCCCCCACACAAAGGCCACAAAAGGCAAACCCAAAGACGACAACGACACCCAGGAACTGCAAGCCTTTATCCACTGGCTGGCAGACAACCACTTCACCTTTCTCGGCTATTGCACCTTCACCCGCAATGGCGACACACTCAAACCGGTATTCGACAGCACATGTGGCCTGTTACGTGACGGCGATGCCGAGCGATTGGCCAGCATTGTGCCGTATAAAAACCCCCATTATATCGGCGCAAACTGGCTGGTGGATGTCACCAAAACCGATGCTAACTCGACGGTACACCGTCCAAGCCCAATGGACTTGATTAGTGTGCAACGCCACACAGGTGACGGCAGGCGCGAAGAGCGGATTTGCTTTGTCGGTCTGTTTACCTCAGCGGCCTATAACCTGAGCGTCGACGATGTACCGCTATTGCGGCAAAAGGTCGCCCGCGTAATCGGGTACAGCGGCCTCGATGCCCAATCGCACGATGGCAAAGCGCTATCTAATATTCTCGAATCCTACCCACGCGACACGTTGTTTCAGAGCCCTGCGGAGGATGTGCTGTCGATAGCAACCGGTATTTTGCATTTGCAGGAACGCCAGCGTATCCGCTTGTTCGGGCGCAGCGACCAATACCAGCGTTTTCAGTCGTGCATGGTCTATGTGCCCCGTGATCGCTATAGCCGCGCACTGCGTTTAACCATACAGGCCATTCTGTTGGATGCCTTCAACGGCACACAGGTCGAGTTCGATACTCTGTTTTCCTCTGAATCGATACTAGCGCGCCTCTACTACGTCATTCACACCGACCCGAATGCCAGCCCCGGTGCCGGGCAGATGCCTCCGGATTTTGCTCAGGTCGAGCAGCGTATTATTGAAGCCGCACGTAGCTGGCAGGACAAACTGCGCGAAGCGCTCGACAAACAGTTTGACGAAGAGCACAGCAACGCTTTTTTCAACCGCTACCAGGATGCCTTTCCCAGTAGTTATAAAGACCATTTTTCACCGCACACCGCCTGCCTCGATATTCAACATATCGAAGCCGCACGCAACCATGGCACACTGGAAATGAACCTTTACCAACCACAGGCCAGTGACGCGGGCACAGTCAATTTCAAACTGTTTTCACTGGATACATTTATCGCCCCATCCGATATTCTACCGGTACTGGAAAACATGGGACTAAAAGTGCAGGGAGAGCACCCGTATAAAGTCTCACCCAAGAGCGACACACCCCTATGGATTCACGAATTCACCCTTAGCCATGTGAGAGGTGAAACCATCGACCCACAGGCTGTCGGTGAAAACTTTCAGGACGCCTTTGCCCGCATATGGCGTGGTGATGTTGAAAATGACGGCTTCAATCGCCTGGTGATTGGCGCCAACCTCGGCTGGCGTGCGACGGCTATGCTGCGCGCCTACTGCAAATACCTGTTGCAAATTCGCGTGCCTTTTTCACAGGCCTATATGATCGACACACTGGCCGCCAATACACCCATTACCGCGCTGCTGGTTAAGCTGTTTAAAGGGCGGTTCGACCCGGAAAACACCCTCAGCGAAGCCGCCCAGCAAACCCTCGGCAAACAGATTCGCGCCCGGCTGGAGACAGTCGTCAACCTCGATGAAGATCGCATTCTGCGCGGCTTTCTGAATGTGATTGAAGCCACCCTGCGCAGCAACTATTTTCAACGCGATGCACAGGGTAGTCGCAAGGCGTATCTGGCATTTAAGCTCGACCCCGCGCAAATCAAAAACATGCCACTCCCCCGGCCAATGTTTGAGATTTTTGTCGCCTCACCACGCGTCGAAGGCGTGCACTTGCGCGGTGGCCGGGTGGCGCGTGGCGGTTTGCGCTGGTCAGACAGGCGCGAAGATTTCCGCACCGAAGTACTGGGCCTGATGAAAGCACAGATGGTCAAAAATGCCGTTATCGTTCCGGTGGGATCAAAGGGTGGTTTTGTCGTCAAACAGACCCCACAGGGGGGGGATCGTGAAACCCTGATGAATGAGGTTGTCCACTGTTACAAAACTTTTCTGTGCGGCCTGCTCGACCTCACCGACAATCTGCTCGCCGGTAAGGTGGTAGTGCCTCAACAAATCGTGCGCTACGACGGTGACGACACCTACTTGGTGGTGGCGGCGGATAAAGGCACGGCAACCTTTTCGGATATTGCCAACAGTGTATCGGCGGACTACGGGTTTTGGCTGGGGGATGCCTTTGCCTCGGGCGGCTCGATTGGTTACGACCACAAAAAAATGGGCATTACCGCACGCGGCGCCTGGGAATCGGTAAAACGCCACTTTCGCGAGCTGGGGGTCAACACACAAACCCAGCCATTCAGTGTTGTCGGCATTGGCGATATGGGTGGCGATGTATTTGGCAACGGTATGTTGCTATCCGGGCAGATACAACTGCTCGGTGCCTTTAACCACCTGCATATCTTTCTCGACCCAAACCCCGACCCGGCAGCCAGCTTTGCCGAGCGCAAACGCCTGTTCGAACTGCCCCGCTCAAGCTGGGAAGACTACGATGCACAGCTAATCTCCAAGGGAGGCGGCCTCTACAAACGCAGCGCCAAATCGATCAAACTGACCCGCCAGGTAAAAGCCATGCTCGGTATCAGCGATACCCAACTCACCCCCAACGAACTGATCCACCATTTGCTGACCGCCCCCGTGGACTTACTGTGGAACGGCGGTATCGGCACCTACGTCAAAGCGGCGACAGAAACCCACGCCGAGGTGCGCGATCGCGCCAATGACGCTGTGCGCATTAACGGTGCCGACTTACGCTGCAAAGTGGTGGGTGAAGGCGGCAACCTGGGCCTGACCCAACTGGGCCGTATCGAATACGCACAACAGGGCGGTATTTTATATACCGATGCCATCGATAACGCCGCCGGTGTGGACTGTTCTGACCACGAGGTCAATATCAAAATCCTGATCGATGCCGCAATCGATGACGGCGATATAACCACCAGACAACGCAACAGACTGCTGGCCAATATGACCGATGAAGTGGGCGAGCTAGTGCTGCGTGACAACTACTACCAAACCCAGGCCATCAGCATCGAAAATACCCGTGCGCCCATGCTTATCGAAGAGCACGCCCGCTTTATCAGCACACTGGAATCGCAGGGCAAGCTAAACCGCCATATCGAATACCTGCCTGACAGTGAGGCAATCGCTGAACGCATGGCTAAAAAGCAAGGACTAACGCGGCCCGAGCTGGCCGTGTTAGTGTCCTATAGCAAAATGACACTGTACGAAGACCTGCTCAGCTCCAGCCTGCCTGAAGACAGCTTCCTCGCCACCCAGCTCACGGCGTATTTTCCCAAGCCACTGCGCAAAAAGTTTGCCCACCAGATCGGGCGGCACCGGTTGCGCCGCGAAATCGTCGCCACCGTCGTCTGTAACGAATTTGTCAACCGTATCGGCCCCACCTTCACACACCGGATCCACGACCAACTGGGTGCACACCCCGCTGATGTCTGCCGTGCCTTTGTCGCGGGTAGTGCCCTCTTTGATATGCCTGCGCTGTGGCGTGATATCGAAGCGCTCGACAACCAGGTTTCCGCCAGTACCCAAATCGAACTGCTGGCTCTGGTCAATGGCCTAAGCGAACGCTGCATCCACTGGTTAACGCGCAACCGCCGTACAAGCCAAGGCATCCAGTCCATTATCGACTACTTCAAAAGCGACACCGTCAAACTCAGTAACAGCATGCCCGGCCCACTGGCGGAAATTAACCGCAAAACCCTGCAGGCCCGCGTGCGCCACTTCACCGATGCAGGCGTGCCGGAAAAGCTGGCCTCCCGCGTATCGATGCTGGTGCCCTATTCATCGGCGCTGGATATTGTCGACATTGCCAAAATGGACGATGAAAAAGTTGAGCACGTCGCCGATGTATTTTTCACCCTGGGATCACACCTCGACCTACAGTGGCTGCGCGATCAAATCGCCGCACTCACCGCCGGTAACCACTGGCACCTGCTGGCAAAATCCGGCCTGCGCTCAGACCTGCACGCCCGCCAAAGCAGCCTAACCCGCGACGTTTTGCGCACGGCAAAACAAGGCAAACCGCCGCAGCGCGTGCAACACTGGCAACAGTCAAATGCCGACAGTATCGAAAAATACACACGCCTGATTGCCGAAATGAAAGCCAGTAAATCGATGGACTTTGCCATGCTATCTTTAGCGGTCAACGAAGTGCACAACCTACAAGTCCAATGAACCTGCCCAGTGTCAAACAACTGGGCTACTTCATCGCTCTCTGCGAGCATCGTCACTTTGGCAAGGCCGCCGAAGCGAGCTTTGTCTCGCAGTCCGCTTTTAGCACCGCGATTCGAGAACTGGAAACCACCCTGGACACCCAGTTGGTAGACCGCTCCAACAAACGCATCACCATTACCCACACAGGTGAGGAAATCGCCGTTCAGGCGCGCCTGGTGTTAAGTGATCTGGCCTCCCTGGTAGAACACGCCAGGCACAACCAATCGCCGCTATCGGGTAATTTACACCTGGGTGTTGTCCCCACCATCGCGCCCTTTATGCTGCCAAAAATATTGCCTGGTTTGCGTAAACGCTTCATTGATCTCCACCTGTTTCTACGTGAAGAACAGACCCAGCCACTCTACGAGCGGCTACTCAAAGGCGAACTGGATCTCCTGTTACTCGCACTGCCCTACCCACTGCGCGGCATAGAGACCATGACCTTGTTTGAAGACCCCTTTTTACTCGCCTGCCGGAGCGACACGCAAAGGGTCGACCCACACAACTACCGCTTTAACCGCATGCAGTCTGAAAGCATTCTGCTACTTGAAGACGGCCACTGCCTGCGCGACCATGCCCTCTCGGCCTGCAAAATCCGCAGCCTGGAGAAAGTAAGCCGGTTCGCCGCCAGCAGCTTGTTAACCTTGATCGAAATGGTTAACAGCGATCTGGGTATCACTTTTTTACCACAAATGGCAAGCAACTCGCATATGCTAAAAAATACCTGCGTAAAAACCTATCCACTAAAAGAGAAAAGCACCCGAGAAATTGCCCTGGCATGGCGTAAAGGCAGCGCACGGGAAACCGAATTTCGTTTACTGGGAAGGTACTTGTGTGAGTTATATCAGTGAGTGATCACTTGATTCCCCATGCTACCTCACACAGTGAAACACGGATGAAAAAGCACTAGAAAACCAACCTTGCATCCAAAACAATGTATTGATACCCTTCCCCGCGACTGTTGGGGTGCCAGCTCTGGACAATACAGTTAAACGTAAATATACGCTTAACTGCACTTTCCGGACTGCAAGGCTGAGAGGTGAAAACCGACCCATCGAACCTGCCCCGGGTAATGCCGGCGAAGGAAACGGTTTTTGCTCACAACACTGAGCACACCCTGCTTCCTCGCTGCACCCGACACGAGGAGAAACACACTTTGCAACACAACCAAACAACCCAAACGCCCATCGCGCTAACCATTGCCGGTTCAGACAGCGGTGGTGGCGCAGGCGTCCAGGCAGACTTAAAAACCTTCTCAGCACTAGGCGTTTACGGTGCCAGCGTCATCACCGCCATAACCGCCCAGAACACTCGTGCAGTCACCGCTGTGCTCAATACCCCAGCCGGGCTAATACAGGCACAGATCGATGCCGTACTGAGCGATCTCAATGTCGCTGCACTGAAAATTGGTATGTTATCCTCCGTTGATATCATCGAAACCGTAGCACTGGCCCTGAAAGAGGCATCAATTCCGCTGGTTTTAGACCCGGTTATGGTCGCCAAATCCGGCAACCTGCTGCTTGAACCCACCGCCATCGGCAGCCTCAAAAATACTTTGCTACCCCGTGCAACCCTATTGACCCCGAACCTGCCTGAAGCCGCGACACTCTTACAACGCCCTGAAGCACACGATGAAACATCGATGCACCAACAAGGCGAAGCGCTGTTAGCGATGGGTGCTGGCGCTGTATTAATGAAAGGCGGCCACGCCAAAGGCGATACCTGCCTGGATTTGTTACTGATACAAGGCCAACCGACCCGTTGCCTGCAAGCTAAACGTGTTCAGACCAACAACACCCACGGCACTGGCTGCACCTTATCGGCGGCCATCGCCGCTAATCTGGCCAAAGGACACACACTCACTCACGCAGTGGAAAGCGCCCACAGTTACCTCAACCAGGCAATTCACCACGCCGACAGCCTGCATATCGGCACGGGCCACGGGCCTGTACACCATTTTCACAGTATCTGGTGAGCAGTGTGAATGTTGCCATCATTGGTGCCGGGGTTGCCGGGCTGTGCTGCGCTTGCGAGTTGCTTGATCGCGGTGTGACAGTCACCGTGTACGAGCGCTCTTCTGCCCTGGGCGATACCGCGTGTTCGTGGTTTGCCGGTGGCATGTTATCCCCCTGGTGTGAACGGGAAAGCGCTGAACAGGCCGTCACTACGCTTGGGCGGCGCGCTATTCCCTGGTGGCAGGCCCACACAAATAATGTCACTCAGCGGGGCAGCCTGGTGGTATCGATGCAACGCGATGCAGGTGAAATTCGCCGTTATGCGCGCCTGACAGAAAACCACCAGCTACTCGACAACACCCAGATTGCCGCACTTGAACCAGACTTGTCAGAACGGTTTGAACAGGGCCTGTTATTTGCCGGTGAAGCCCATCTCGACCCGCGCCTGGCGCTGGCACAACTCGTTTCGTACCTGCGCGCACGCGGCGGTGAAATACACTTTGAGCAGCCGATAACACCTGAAATGTGCCACGCAGACCGTGTTATCGACTGCCGGGGTTACACCGCAGGCGAACAGCTTGCCCAATTGCGGGGGGTTAAGGGTGAAATGCTTATTTTGCACAGCGACGAGCTCACGTTGTCACGCCCGGTTCGCCTACTTCACCCCCGCTATCCGCTGTATATCGTCCCCAGAGGGGATGGTCACTTTATGTTGGGTGCCACCATGATCGAAAACGCAGAGCGCAACCGCATCAGCGCACGCTCAATGCTGGAATTACTCAGCGCCGCTTATGCACTTCACCCCGGTTTTGGCGAAGCTGAGATCGTGGAAATTGGCGTCGATGTGCGCCCCGCCTTCGACAACAACCTGCCTGCGGTCAAACGCCACCAACACACCCTGTACGTCAATGGGTTATTTCGTCACGGCTTTTTACTGGGACCGGCAATGGCGATACAGGCCGCCGATGCAATAGTGGACGACAAACAGTTTATGGCATTACCCCCATGCGTATAATACTAAACGGCACCCCCTGCGAGACAAGCACCCAACGTTTAGATCAAATGCTGATCGAACAAGGCTACACCAGCCCCACCATCGCCACCGCAGTCAACAGCACTTTTGTACACAAACACAAGCGCGACACAATTACACTGGCAGAAGGTGACCAGATTGAAATCGTCGCCCCGATTGAAGGAGGGTAAAACGTGGTTACATTCTATGGTGTTCAGATAAACAACCCCCTATTACTCGGCACTGCCCGCTACCCCTCGCCCTCAATCCTATCGCAGGCAATCAAACACGCGCAGGTACAAATCGTCACAACCTCGCTGCGCCGTGAATCGGGAAACAGCAGTGCCGGGCAGGCATTCTGGGATTTAATTAAAGCACTCAAGGTGCGCATACTGCCCAATACCGCTGGTTGTTTTTCGGTAAAAGAAGCCATCACCACCGCTCATATGGCACGTGAGGTATTCGACACACGGTGGATCAAACTCGAAGTGACCGGCGATCCAGACACCTTGCAACCCGATGTCTTTGGCTTGCTCGAAGCGGCCAGAATTCTGTGCCAGGACGGCTTTGAGGTTTTCCCCTACACCACCGAAGACCTGGTGGTGGCAGACAGATTGTGCCAGGTGGGTTGTCGGGTACTCATGCCCTGGGGTTCACCCATCGGCTCAGGCCGTGGCCTCAACAACCCTTATGGCCTGCGCACCTTGCGCGCCCATTTTAACGACATACCCATTGTTGTCGATGCCGGCATCGGCCTGCCCTCTCACGCAGCACAGGCGATGGAGCTAGGTTGCGATGCCGTGCTGCTCAATACCGCCGTGGCAAAAGCGGGTGACCCGGTGGCAATGGCGCGGGCTTTTACCGATGCTGTCAGTGCAGGCAGAGCGGCCTACCTCGCCGAACCGATAGAGAAGAGCGACATGGCTCACCCGTCGACACCGGTTATTGGCAAAGCATTTTTATCATGACGAACACGCATAAGCTCGACCCTTTTTACCCAATTTTTGACAGCACTGCCTGGTTATCCCGGCTATTACCACTGGGTATCAGGCTCGTTCAACTGAGAATGAAAGACCAGCAAACAGCGCAGCTACGCCAGGAAATTATCACGGCAAAGCACCTATGTGAAAAGGCAAACTGCCAACTCATCATCAACGACTACTGGCAACTGGCTATCGAACTGCAATGCAACTACGTACACTTGGGCCAGGAAGACCTGGATACCGCTGACATCCCAGCTATCAAACGTGCAGGCATACAATTGGGCATCAGCACGCACAGCGAGAATGAGCTGGAACGCGCACTGTCCCTTAACCCTGACTACATCGCATTAGGCCCGATCTACCCCACCATCCTGAAGAAAATGCCCTGGGCGCCGCAGGGCTTAGAGCGGGTGGCACAATGGCGGACACAACTGGGCAGTAAACTGCATTTAATCGCCATCGGTGGTCTCAACCTACAACGTGCACCCGCTGTGCTGGCTGCCGGTGCAGATGGGGTATCACTGGTTACTGATATTACCCTGAATGAAAACCCGGAAGCCCAGGTAAAGCGCTGGCTGGCCCTGACAGACGACTACCGATAACCCACAACGCACAAATACCTTACTCCTAAAATACACTACACTGAGCCAACACCATGAAATTTATTAGTTTTTTTCTGCTTTTGTCTACCTTCGCAAACCCCGGTTTCGCCGCAGACAGGTTAACCCTAATGCTCGACTGGTTTGTAAACCCCGACCACGGCCCTGTCATCATCGCCCAGGAAAAAGGCTATTTCGATGAACAGGGCCTGGCAGTCGACATCATCGCCCCCGCCGACCCCGCTGATCCCCCCAAACTGGTCGCCGCTGGAAAAGCCGATTTAGCCATTTCCTACCAACCCCAGCTACACCTGCAAGTACACGAAGGCCTGCCGCTGATCCGGGTCGGCACACTGATTGCAACACCGCTCAACTGCCTATTGGTACTGGAAAATGGCCCGATAAAACGCATCGCCGATCTAGCCGGGAAAAAAATCGGCTTCTCCGTTGCCGGTGTGGAGGAGGCACTGCTTACTGCTATCCTCAAAAATAACGGCGTTACGCTTGATGATATTGAATTGGTCAATGTCAACTGGTCGCTGTCACCCTCACTTATGTCCAGACAAGTCGATGCTGTAATCGGTGCCTTTCGCAACTTCGAACTGAATCAAATGGACATCGAAGGCATACCGGGCAAATGTTTCTACCTCGAAGAAGAGGGATTGCCCGCATATGACGAACTGATCTACGTGGCCAACGCAAACACCATCGACGCCGACAAGATTGCCCGCTTCCTGGCCGCAACCGAAAAGGCCACACAGTTTATAGTGAACCACCCACAGGCGAGCTGGGAGATTTTTTCCAGCACCGCCAAAGAACTACAAGACGAGCTAAACCAACGCGCCTGGCGTGACACCCTGCCCCGCTTTGCCCTCAGACCCGCCGCGCTTGACGCAGGTCGCTACGCCCGTATGGAAGCCTTTTTGCTCGAATCGGGTTTAATCAAAAGCAGTAAACCTGTCGATCAACTGGCGATAGACATCCACACCCAACGGCCATGAAAGACGACAATCCTGTGGTTTTTTGGCAATTGGACGATCGATGTGATCGAGGATAAACACCGCGACGCGGCGCCCACCACAGGCCAACCGCCTGGCATACGGCTTACCGGTAGCGTCCACTACGGACATCACTGTCTGTTCAGAGACGTATCGCTCGAACTCCCGTCGGGACAGTGGACATGCCTGCTGGGGCCTTCAGGTATCGGTAAATCCACCCTGCTCAAACTGCTCGCCGGGCTGCCCACCGGCGGCCAGTTTGACGGTGAAATCACCGCCAGCGATGGCGGCGCAACAGCGGGCCGGGCCGCCTATATGGCACAGACTGACCTACTCTTTCCCTGGCTGGATGTAAAACAAAACATCATGCTCGGTCAGCGCCTGCGCGGTGGCAGACCAGACACCCAGCGCGCAGACACCCTGCTACACAAAGTCGGCCTGGCACAACACGCAGACAAACGCCCCCACCAACTCTCCGGCGGTATGCGACAACGCACCGCATTGGCCCGTACACTGATGGAGGACACCCCCATCGTCCTGCTCGACGAACCCTTTTCAGCGCTCGATGCCCGCACCCGTGCCGACATGCAGGAAATGGCCTTTACCGCCCTCAACGGAAAAACCCTGCTATTGGTCACCCATGACCCTGCCGAAGCGGTGCGCTTATCCCACCAACTCTACCTGATGTCTACGCGTGGTATCGCGCTGCACACCCTCCAGGGTGCTGAACCGATCCGCGCTATTGATGATGCCAGCACACTGGCCGCCCAGGCGGCACTACTGCTGGCATTAAAGCAAAAAGACCCACCGTAATGTCACAACAGACCAAAGGCTTTAACACAAAACACCTGGGAATAACCGACCTGGGCCTATCCATCCTCGTGGTTGTGCTGATATGGCAACTCATTGTCTGGATAACAAACGTTCCCACTTTTATTCTGCCGGGGCCAGTGCCTGTGCTGCGCGCACTGATTGACAACTACCAACTGCTGGCAGAGCACGCCCTGATCACCGTTACAGAAGTCTTGATTGGCTTATTGTTAGGCAGCGTATTGGGCGCTGCAACCGCCCTATTCCTAATGATGTCAAGACTCGCCCAGCGCTTTTTGATGCCCATGCTGGTACTCAGCCAGACCGTGCCAGTATTTGCCCTGGCACCGCTGCTCACCTTATGGTTTGGTTACGGTTTACTTTCAAAAATCGTGATGACACTTTTAATCATCTACTTCCCCGTCGCCTCAACGTTTTTCGATGGCCTGCGCAACACCCCAAAAGGCTACCTCAACCTGGCCCACACCATGCGCGCAACACCACTGCGCATCCTCTTTCAAGTGCGCGTACCCGCCGGTTTACCGGCACTGACATCCGGCCTCCGACTGGCGGCGGTATACGCCCCTATTGGCGCCATTATCGGTGAATGGGTCGGCGCCTCCAAAGGCCTGGGGTATTTAATGCTACTGGCCAATGGCAGGGTCAAGACCGATTTAATGTTCGCGGCGCTGATTGTGTTATGTGTTTTTACTGTGCTGTTACGTGCGGGGATTGGTTGTTTATGTCGCCGGGTTAATGATTGGGCGGGACAATCAACAACCGTTACCGGTTGAGTTGCCGTGTATTTTTACAGCGTGCTTCTTTTGGCAAAATTAGCAGGGTTTTTGTCGCTTACATTGGTATAAATACCTCAACAGCTCCAGATGCGAGCGTAAAGAAGCGTATTGTGCTATTCAAAGAGAACTTTACGTTATTCACACCAGCGCTAAAAACCGGCGCATTTGGAGTAAGGGATTTTGATGTAGAAATTGGCCAATGGAATACGGCATCAGCCTGGATGGAATACTGGTACAAGAGGGGATAGCGTATCTACCTGCAATTTTCTTCTTATACTTTCCCCATATTTCTTTAATTACACTAATTCTTGTCTATACTCATTGTTTAACTCCACAAATTTAACACGATAGCGTCGTGAAAAAACCAGGGGAATGCTATTGAACTCGAAAAGCATAAAAATGTAACTCATTGAATTTAAAAAACTTTACATATATTTTAGTTATAAAAGCATTATTTAAAATTTTTACATCGGCTTAATTTTTAAACCGGGTGAATTTCCAGCGCATTACCTTGGTTATTCGATAGGAATCACCCCAGATTTTCTGGTTATATTTATTTTTATTAAAAGCAAGTAATTGAAAATTAAGTTTTTATTGGCAACTAGCTTAGCGCACTGCACTAATACATCTCTAATTCCACATTACTTAACACACGAGGAAACCCAAAGATATTGAAGTCAATTTATTAAAACCAGTAATACATAAATTCAAAATTAATAAAACACCAGATACCATGCGTCGACCTGCATACGGGTAAATGCATGGTGGTTCAGGCAAGTAAAATCATAAAAATCAATGGCTACAAGGCATTCACCTATAGATATTGACGCCCTTAATAATTAAACCTGAACCCATCAACTCAGGTGAGACCAACAACATAAAAACTACGAGGATGCACCATGAAACCCACCATAAAACCTATTTCATCCCCTATTGGTGACATTAAATCGAGCTATGAGGTAGTCGTCATTGGCTCCGGCTACGGCGGCGGTATCACCGCGTCACGGCTGGCGCGGGCCGGTCGCTCAGTCTGCCTGCTGGAGCGCGGTCGCGAAATTCTACCCGGCGACTACCCTGACACACCGACTGAAGCGGCTGAAGACCTACAGTTCCACACCCCGGATGGGCACATCGGCTCGCGCACCGGTTTATACGATATCCATGTCAATGCACAGCAAAACGCCGTCGTTGGCTGTGGCCTTGGCGGCACTTCATTGATCAACGCCAATGTCGCGCTGGAGGCAAAGCCCGAGGTCTTCGACGACCCCAACTGGCCCGAGGAAATTCGCCAGCACCGCGACACACTCCTGCAGGACGGGTATACCCTCGCCCGTGCGATGCTCAAACCCACCCCCTATCCCGAAGATTACCCAACGCTGGCAAAACTCCAGGCCAATAAACAATCAGCCCGATACATGGGCAAGGGCGAGCACTTCTACCGGCCACCAATCAACGTGACCTTTGAAGATCCACCGGGTGGCTTGAACCATGTTGGCGTGCCCCAGAAAAAGTGCACTAACTGCGGTGACTGCGTTTCCGGCTGCAACTACGCCGCTAAAAACACCACGCTGATGAACTACCTACCCGATGCCTGGAACCACGGCGCTGAAATCTATTGCCAGGCACAGGTACGCTATTTGGAAAAAACTGATAATGGCTGGTTGGTGCACTATCAGTACCTGGATGTGGGTCGAGAGAAATTCGACGCCCCAACACTGTTCGTGCACGCCGATATTGTTGTGCTCTCCGCTGGCACCATCGGTTCCAACGAGATCATGCTGCGCAGTAAAGCCAAGGGTCTGGCTTGCTCTGATCGCGTCGGCAAGGGCTTTAGTGGCAATGGTGATATCCTCGGTTTTGGCTACAACTGTGACCAACCGATTCACGGTATCGGCTACGGCACCAACGCACCCGGCGAGCTACCACCCGTAGGGCCGTGCATCACCAGCATTATCGACCTGCGCGAGGGCGAAGACCGGGAGCAGCGTATGGTGATCGAAGAGGGATCGATCCCCGGCGCGATTGGCACATTTCTCGCCACCGCCTTCTCTGCGGTCACTGGCATCATCGGCCAAAACACGGCCAATAGCTTCAGCGATAAGCTGCACGACGCTGGCAGAGCGATGACCAGCCTCCTTCGAGGCCCCTACCACGGCGCAGTTGACAACACCCAAACCTATCTAATTATGAGCCACGATAATGCCGAGGGTAAGGCCGAACTCAACGACGAGGACCGCATGATCATCGACTGGCCCAACGTCGGCGAACAACGCAACTTTATCCTCGGCAATGAGAATTTGAAAAAGGCGACTGCGGCGCTGGGCGGCATCTACGTCGAAAACCCCATCTGGACGAAACTGTTTAAGCACAGCTTGATTACCGTACACCCGTTAGGCGGCTGTGGTATGGGCGCGGATGCCAGCCGGGGCACGGTCAACCATAAAAACCAGTTATTCACAGGCGAGGGCGATGCAGTCTATGACAATCTCTACATCTGTGATGGTTCAGTGATTCCCACCTCACTGGCCGTTAACCCACTGCTCACCATCTCTGCACTGACCGAGCGCTGCTGCACCTTACTCACCCAGGATCGCGACTGGCAGATCGATTACACCCTGCCCTCAGCCCCCACAAGACCCCACGCAGATAAAAGGCTTGGTGTGCGTTTCACCGAAACGATGAAAGGTTACCTCTCCACTGACGCCCAGAGCGGCGAGGCCCTCTCAACCTACCGTACCGCAGCGGCCCAGGGCGAGACCGATGACCTCTCGATAGACTTTACTTTGACCATCTTCTCGCACGACCTCGAATCGATGCTGAACGACCCCAGCCACCCGGCCAAAATCAGCGGTAGCGTCAACTGCCAGGCGCTGTCAAAGCAACCGCTGACAGCCAGCGAGGGAGTCTTCAACCTATTTGAACAGATGCCGTCACCGCCGGATACGCGCCATATGATCTACTCCATGGTGCTCAGTAGCGAGGAGGGCCAGGCGTATTACTTCAAAGGTTATAAGCTGGTTAAAAACGACCCCAACGCACTGGATATCTGGCCTGACACATCAACGCTCTACGTCAGCATCTACCGTGGCACCGATGACCAGGCGCCACTACTGGGCAAGGCTGTGATGCACATTGAGCCAGCCGACTTCGCCGTACAGATGACAACCATGACGGTGACAAACGCCAGCGGCACAGCCCAAAAACTGGAGGCTCTGGCGCGCTTTGGTAAATTCTTTGCCGGCATACTGTGGGAGAGCTACGGCAGTATCTTCTACAACCCAAAAGACCCAGAGCAAAAACCGCCGCGCAAAAAGCGCCCCCTGCGCGCACCCGCACCCGAGGTACACGGCTTTACCACCGACGACGGCGTGGCGTTGCGCTTAACCCGCTACTGCGGCGGTGACAAAGGCCCTGTAATGTTGGTACACGGGCTCGGGGTGGCCTCTTCCATCTTCTCCACCGACTTGATCGATACCAACCTGTTGGAATACCTGGTAGCGCACGAATACGATGTCTGGCTGCTGGATTTTCGCGTCAGCATCCTCCTGCCGGCAGCACACCAACAAAGCAACGGTGACCAGGTAGCCAAATACGACTTTCCCGCCGCAGTGAGTAAAATCCTCACCACCACTGGCGCACCAGACCTACAGGCGGTAGTCCACTGCTACGGCGCCACCACATTCTTTATGTCCATGCTGGCCGGGCTCCAGGGCATCCGTAGCATCGTCTGCTCACAAATCGCTTGCAATATCATCACCCCCACGGCCACCCAGGTAAAAACCGGGCTGCACTTGCCAGGCTTTCTCGACAAGCTCGGCGTTGAATCGCTCACCGCACGCGTTCCCGAAGGTGGCGGATCGGTACTCACCAAACTCTACGACAAAGCACTATCGCTGTACGCCCTGGCTGAAGCGCAGGGCACCTGCAACAACGAGAGCTGCCACCGCATCACCTTTATGTACGCATCGCTGTACAGGCACGCACGACTCAACCAACGCCTGCACAACAATATCGATGAACTGTTCGCCGAATCGAATATGGAGACCTTCGAACACCTGGCACTGATGTGCCGCGCCGAACAACTGATGAGCCACACCGGTGAAAACACCTACATGCCCCACCTGGACCGGCTCAACCTGCCCATCCTTTTCATCTCTGGGGCGGAAAACGAATGCTACCTGCCAAAGAGCACCCAACTGACGTATGAAGCGCTCTGTCAGCGGTTTGGTCACGAGCAATACAGCCGTCAGGTGATTCCCGGCTACGGCCATATCGACTGCATCTTTGGTGATCAGGCGGATGACGATGTCTACCCCTACATCGTCGACCATCTAAATCAGCATGCCCACTAAATGTATACATGAATAATACCGATCACGGGTATGCCACACACTCGGTGTGTGACAAAAATGGCAACTGACTGAGTTTATGAAAACGCTCCGGGAGCAAACCATGTCAATAGAACAACGTTTACAAAAGGCGTACCAAAACTTTCGCAACAGCGCCAGGGAAGAAGAGAAACAAGCGGTGCTCAAACTACTGAGCGATATCCACAACAACACTTGGGATGCGTTAAACGGTGCACAGAGCAGCGTGCACAATGCCGAATTCGCCCACGCACTGGCCATCGTTGAACCACAACTGACCAAGCGCGGGCAATTACCGCAGAGTGCCACCGAGTTGCTCACACCTAAAGTCCAGTCAGATGGCAGCATTTTAGGTACAGGCAAGTGGGAACTGCTCGACCCTGGCTGGATAGAGTCACTGATAGGCTGGCTGGAGCACCTTGAACACCAGGCATCCTTTTCCACCGAGCCCACTGCGCGCACAATTCCCAATAGCACATCGCTGGCCATTGCTGGTGACTGGGGCACAGGATACTGGCGCACCACACCCACCAGCCCCGCCGAAAATGTAGCCAACGTCATCACCTCACTCAAGCCTGATATCAGTCTGCACCTGGGTGATGTCTACTACGCTGGCACTGCAGAGCAAGAGAAAAACAACTTAATTGATATTTGGCCTGCGGGTAGGTTAGGCAGCTATACACTCAACTCCAACCACGAGATGTACAATGGCGCCCTCGCCTATTTCGATGCACTCGCCCAACATTTTACCTTGCAACAAGGGTGCAGTTACTTTTCGCTGGAAAATGATCACTGGTTAATCGTAGGCCTGGACAGCGCCTACCACTCAGACAAATGGAACCTCTACATGGATGGCCAAATCGAAAGCGACCAGCGGGACTGGCTGGCAAAACTGCCCGCCAAACAGGGCCTGATCCTACTCTCACACCACACGGGTTACGACCTTCAAGGCAATAAACCCCTTGCGCTCTACAACGAAGTACTGGAACCACTACTCGGCAGCAACGGCAGCACACCGCGTTATGAAAAAGTCTACTGGTATTGGGGCCACGCCCACAACGCAGTGATCTACAAACCCAACCACTACGGCAGCACACCTATCTACAACCGCTGCATCGGCCACGCCGCCGTTCCCTACGGTAATGCCAGCGAACTGGCCAACGCCAACGAAGTGCTCTGGTATGAAACCGAACTGGCAAATGACCCCACCATCCCAATCCGGGTTTTAAATGGCTTTGCCCACATCGAACTGCAGGGTAAAAATATCAACGAATCATTAATTGCGGAAAATGGACAATCGCGCTGGTCGCCGGTTTCAGCCTAACATTTCCCCGGCTTTGAATTGATTTATATATAAGGTAACCAAAGTAAGCAGACGATGCAGCAGAGGCGCAACCTTATGCTATCCATATTAACGCCAGCCTACCTTCCACAGACAAAGTGTTAAACGTTTAGCCCAAACGCATTTTTGGCCCACAGGACGTGGGTAAGAGGGTATGGGTGTGTTCTTTTATTGATTAAAAATAGAAAAAATCCTCACAAACCAAAAAACGTTTAATACCATCCCATTTACCTATACCAGTCTTTTTTTAGTACCACTTTAAACCTTTGTAAGGTTTCACTTTTAGTTCTTCTAATCTACTCTGAAGATTCCCAACATGGATTTCCAATCGATGACCATCTGGATCGAGAATATAAAGGGATTTACCTTCACTGCTATTTTCTTTCCACATTTTTACTTCAGCCGATAGCAACTGAGAACAATAAATATCAAATAAGGATTCAGGCACGCCGAAAGAGATATGACTGTAATCCCGGGCAGGCGAAACCTCACCGAGAGAAAGGCAAAACCATAAATCCCCAGCGGATAAATAAGCACCCGTATCCCACCTTACCTCCGGCTTCATACCTAAAACCGAGACATAAAAATAAAACGACCTATCCAAATCGCTTACCGCAAGTGTAATGTGATTTACACCGTTGAGCACAACTTCTCCCAGAACAGGAAAATATCAATGGTCATAAAATATTCACCAACAAACTATCGCAAAATAATAAAACCAACAGACCGGCCAAAGTAGCAATAAAGACATTATTGGTTTTCCACATAATGCCAATGACAGCAACCATCGCCAGTACCTCTACCCAACTACCCTGCCTCACAGCAGGAGCAAGAATGGCCATAAACGCACAACCGGGCAAAGCTTCAAGAACAGGTTTGATACCGGTAATATGCCGCAACTGTAATCCGATCAAATACCCACCGAGGCGCGTGGCGTACACGATTGACGCCATCACCAGTATGGTTAAATAAACACTATTTGAATCAATCATTGCGGCGTTTACTCTGTATAACCGCAGCGATAACACCGACCACGACCGAACCCAAAAGAATAACGTAATTGGGCGCGGCAACCTCAAATAGGGCTAGCGCAACTAACCCTGACACAACCCATGGAACCGGGCTCGACGTAGACCCTTTTATAAACAACATCATCATCGTTGCCATCACCAGAGGCCCGGCGAACCTTAATGAACCCAGATCGGTACTGGCAAACCATTCGGCCAGTTGCAAACCCGTCCAGGTTGATAATAACCAGGCTGTCATTAGCGCAACGCCATACCCGGTCACATAGCTAAGACGATCAACCGGGGGTTCGAGTTGAAATGATGTAATAACACCGGGATCATTCAAAATAAACAAACAAATCACTCTGCGTTTCATACTATGACCATCAAAATGATGGGTCATCGACATGCCGAGTAATAGATTGCGCGCACTAACTAATGCGACAGACAGTGCGATGGTGGCAATTGGTAGCGGTTGTTGCCAGAATTCGAGTGAAACAAATTGTGCTGACGCGCTGAACACAGATACCGACATAAGTAACGCCTGCCAATCTGAGACATCCGCAGAAACGGCAGCGATACCGAACAGAACACCAAAAATAGAAGTCGACAGGAAGTAACTACCGGAAGACAAGAGACCGTGTTTAAAACTCTTTGCAGTGCTCAATGCTTTGTCTAACCATCGTGAAAATAAAGTAAAGTGGCGCGCATATTACCACCCCTTTCGATTCTAGAGAGGCTAAAACAGCATAAGCACAGTACGATCTGCCAGTAACAGATCATTGGCGGTTAATGACGTTATTAGCGTGCTGAATAATGACATTTCCCCTGCTCCTTTTTCTTGATACTTTTTCCCATGGCATAGTCAATAAAGCGGTATTGGGGTCAGGCTCGACCTGGGGTAAGAGCTATTGTTTAGCCCGGTGCCCCCCGGTAGTAATGCCACAAAAATAAACTCCCCACACTGCGATACGGCGACCAGCGAGCCACTTTCTCACGCGCCTTTTTCGGTGTGGGCCGTGCACGCATACGCTTGAGCTTTTGCAGCGCGACCTGCAAGGCCAGATCATCAGCGGGAAATACATCCTCGCGTTGCAGAGAGAACATCAGATAAATTTCAGCACTCCAGCGGCCAAAGCCACGCAATGCCGTGATTTGTTCAATAACACAGGCATCGTCCTGCTGGTGAAACTGATCCAGTTGTAACGCACCGCTTTCAATTGCATTGGCCAGACCATAGGCGTATTCCACTTTTCGGTTTGACAGACCCGCAATGCGCAGCGCGTCATCTGGTAGGGCCAATAATGCACTGGCGGTGATATCCGGTAACAACACCCGCACCCGCCCCATAATGGCCGCCGCCGCTTCCGTCGAAATCTGCTGGCCGACGACGATCGATAAGAAAGTTTCCATTCCCTCTGGCCGAACGCGGGGTTCCGGGTATCCCACCAACGCCAGGCCTGTAGCGATATCCGCGTCCTTATCGGCCAGCGCCTGCAACTGCCTGCGCAAGGTTTTCTTATTAATGTCTACACTCCCAGGTAACGGTCTTTAACGGCGGGTTGCGCCGCCAGCTCAACTGCACTGCCAGACCAAACGCTCACACCCTTTTCCAGAATAAAACAGCGATTCACCACCGGCAGTAACTCATCGATGGTTTTATCGACAATCAATGCCGATTGCCCCTGATCTTTGAGCGCGTGAATCGCCGACCAGATTTCCCGGCGCACCAGCGGAGCCAGCCCCTCGGTGGCTTCATCGAGAATTAATAGCTTTGGGTTGGTCATCAGTGCCCGGCCAATCGCCAGCATTTGTTGCTCTCCCCCTGAAAGCGTTCCGCCCGACTGCTGTTTGCGTTGCGCCAACTGTGGAAAAAATGCATATACAGCAGCTAAATCCCAGCGTCCATCACGCGCAGTGACCAATAGATTTTCCTGTACCGACAAATTGGGGAAAATCCGCCGCCCCTCTGGCACCAGGCCGATACCCCGCTGCGCCACCGCGTGCGCTGGCAAATCAGCGAGGTTTTCACTGCACAGTATAACGCCACCGGTAGCGGGTGGCGTCAACCGGCAAATAGCGCGAATGGTTGTGGTTTTACCCATACCATTACGGCCCATCAGGGCCACCATTTCCCCCTCGCCAATATCCAGGCTGACATCGAATAAAGCCTGCGAACTGGCATACCAAGCACTGATATTTTGCACCTGCAACACAAGTACTTCTCCAACTCTAGGTTAATGAGTGTACAAAATCACCCAGATAAAGAACGTGCACAAAATAAATTCCGGGGCTCGTAAATACACCGATTTACCTTATATCTGAGTTGGTTGAACGCGTTATTAAAACACAGTGTGTTATTTAAATAACGTTATAAAAATGGAATTTATTTCGCGCACGTTCCTTAGCTGGCTTTTATCAATCTCTGGGAAATCGATAGGGTGCAATGGCCATCGATTATTGCGATCGATCGGGCTGCTTTCCACAAGGAGCAGTTGCCGGCGACTGTATGGATACAGGAGATAGAGCAACGCAGGAGCAGTTGCCGACGACTGTATGGATACAGGAGATAGAGTAACGCAGGAGCAGTTACCGAGAAGCGGTAGCTTCGCTCTGTAAAGAGTAAAGAAAAAACACTGAAACACCACGAGCGAAACCCACTAACCCCGTACCCATCCAGAATTGACAGGACACTAGCTACCCCTCTCCGCCCAAATAAGCCCCCCGCACAACCCGCGAAGTACGAATAACATCAGGCGAACCTGTAGCAACCACCCCCCCATACACCAACACCGAAATATCATCTGCCAAAGCAAACACAGCATCCATATCATGCTCGACCAATACAATCGACACCTCATCGCGCAGACTGTCGAGCAGACCCGTCATGCGCTTCGAGCCATCCAAACCCAGCCCCGCCATCGGCTCATCGAGCAACAACACCTTGGGTTCCAGCGCCAGCGCACAGGCAAGCTCAAGCTGTCGGCGCTCACCGTGTGACAACGCCCGCGTCAACACCTTCGCACGGGCGTCCAGACCGACACGCGCCAATACCGCCATCGACTGCTGAATAAACACACTGTCATGCTTTACCGGCTTCCAGAACCGGTAACAACTGCCCTGCCTGGCCATAATCGCCAGGCGCACATTGCCAAGCACCGTAAAATCCTGCACCAGCGATGACACCTGAAACGTGCGCGCCAAGCCTTTTTTCACCCGCCCGGCAACAGACAACGCAGTAATATCCTCACCACCAAACACAATGCGACCGGCATCCGGCCTCAGCCACCCCGCTATTTGCTGAATCAGCGTGGACTTGCCCGCACCATTGGGACCAATCAGTGCATGGATGCGATTATCCGCAAAAGCCAACGACACATCATCTGTGGCACGAATCGCCCCAAATGACTTACTCACCCCATCGAGCCGCAAGCGTGGTTCAGCCACTTCCACTGGTTTATCCCAGAGGCTATTGCCACGTTCTTTCGCTACCAAAACCGCACCCTTTCGCCTTTGCGTGCAGGGGAAAACGACCGCCGGGCCAGACCGGCGCAAACACCTAAGCGTGGCTTATCCATGCCGATTCTCTGAGAGAGTTGTACCCCGACGATTCGGCCCGCCATTCGCCAGCCGATGCGCCACGCGGGAGATAACCGACAACAACAAACCCATCACCCCACCTCTGGCGTACAGCACAATACCCAGCAATGCAAAGCCGAGGAAGATTTGCCAGTGTGCCGTCCACTCACCCAAAAAAGTCTCCAACAGAACTAACACAACAGCCCCCACAAGCGGCCCGGCGAGCCGCCCCACGCCACCGAGAATCACGATCACCATAATCTCCCCGGAGCGCTGCCAGGACAACATCGATGGCCCGACAAAACCATTTAAATCCGCATACAAAGCCCCCGCCAAGCCGGTCATCATCGCGGAGATAACAAAGGCCGTTAGCTGCACCCTAAAGGGCGCGATACCGACCGTGGCGAGCCGTACCGAATTGCTGTGCGATGCCTGCAAGGCCACCCCAAAACGCGAGCCGTTAATACGCCAGAAAATATGCAAAACCAAAAACAACAGCGCAATACAGATAAAACAAAACACCAGCGGGTTACCCGTATCCACCAAAGGCAATTGATTGCGCAGGTAAATCGACAAACCATCCTCACCGCCATAGGTGGGCACAGACACCGCCAGGTAATAGATCATTTGTGCAAAAGCGAGGGTAATCATAATAAAGTACACCCCCGCCGTGCGCAGCGACAAAGCACCGATAAACAGCGCAACCACAGCACTCACCAACAGCGCCACCGGCCAGATCAACAACAACTGATCGCTGCCCGCAACGGCAAACGGCCAGCTAAACAACAGCGAGGACTCAAACGCATGGTAGGCGAAAATACCCGCCACATAACCACCGAGACCAAAAAAAGCCGCGTGCCCAAAGCTGACCATCCCCCCCACACCGAGCGCCAGATTAAGCCCCACACCGGCCATCGCCAGTACAACAATTTGCGTAGTCAGGGAAATATAAAACGCTTCATCCAAAGCGCTGGCCAGCAACGGGCAGGCGACCAACAGACCAAACAGTACACCGTTGATCCACTGCTCTGGTCGTTGACTGCTCATTTCAGTGGTGCCCGTTAGCGGGAAACAAACCCTTTGGCCGCCATAGCAACACCCCCGCCATCAGCACGTAAATCGCCACCGACGACAACGAGCTGCCAATTGCCGTGGCCTCGGCTGCGGGTAAGAACAACTTGAAAAACCCCGGCAAAAACACCCGGCCCATGGTATCGACAACGCCGACCAGCACCGCGCCGACCAGGGCGCCCTTAATCGAGCCAATACCACCGATAACAATCACCACAAATGACAAAATCAGCACAGGCTCCCCCATACCCACCTGCACCGACTGAATCGCCCCCACCAGCCCTCCGGCGACACCGGCAAGCCCGGCCCCCAGAGCAAAGACCAAGGTGTACAGATTTTTGATATTCACGCCGAGCGCCCCGATCATCTCCCGATCAGACTCCCCCGCCCGGATACGCATCCCGAGCCGGGTTTGTGTAATCAGATAATACAAAGCCACCGCCAACAGCAGGCCAATAGCGATAATCGCCAGGCGATAAACCGGGTACTGACCACCCCCTGGCAACGCCACAGCACCGGAGAGCAGCGCGGGTATATCCAGGTAAAGTGGCCGGGCGCCAAACAACAGGCTGGCCCCTTCACTGAAAATCAGAATCAAGGCAAACGTGGCCAACACCTGGTCGAGGTGCCCACGGTCATACAGGGTGCGCACAACCAACACCTCAATCAGCGCACCGGCAGCGGCGGCACACAGCAAACCGGCCACCAGCCCCAGCCAGAACGAACCGGAAACCTGAGACACCCAGGCACAAAAAAACGCGCCGGTCATATACAGCGAACCGTGCGCCAGATTAATCAGCCCCATCACCCCAAAAACCAGGGTCAACCCGGCCGCCGTCAAAAACAACATAATGCCGAGCTGTAGGCCGTTTAATAGCTGCTCAAGAAAAAGCGCAAAGGTCATTGAAGCGTCCGGGTTGCAGATCTGCAACCCGGAAAAAGCGGTTTATAAAGTGCAGTCATCCACATACGCATTGGCGTGGTCTTTGAGGCCCACACTGATAATCTTATTGGTCAATACATCGCCCTCCCTGACCACCTCGCGCACATAAATATCCTGAATCGGGTGGTTGTTTTTAGCGAATGAAAACTTACCGCGCACCGAGTCAAAATCAGCCGCTTTCAGCGCGTCACGAAAACCGGCGGCATCGTCGACACTGGCTTTATCCAGCGCGGCGAGAATCAAGCGGGCGGTGTCATACCCCTGCGAGGCATACAGCGACGGCAGACGGCCATATTCTTTTTGAAAGCTGTCGACAAAGGCTTTATTCGCACTGTTATCGATATCCTTATTCCACTGCGAGGCATTCTTAACCCCCAGCGCCGCATCACCCACCGCCTTTAAAATGCCCTGATCAAAGGAAAAAGCCGGGCCGAGTACCGGCACATCGATACCGGACTGGGCGAGCTGTTTCATAAACGAAATACCCATACCGCCCGGCAGAAAAAAGAAAATCGAATCCGGGTTTGCCGCACGCACCTGGGCAATCTCGGCGGCGTAATCCTTTTGCCCCAGCTTGGTATAGATCTCACCGGCAATCGCGCCCTTATAGAAACGTTTATAGCCGGTCAGGGCGTCTTTTCCCGCCGGGTAATTTGGCGCCAGAATAAACGTATTTTTGTAGGCGCTCTCACTGGCATAACCGCCCATCGCCTCGTGCAGATTGTCATTCTGCCAGGCGACGTTGAAGTAATTTTCATGGCAACCCTTGCCCGCTAACTGCGAAGGGCCCGCGTTGGGACTGAGGTAAAACACCCCCTCGCGCACGGCGGCGGGCACCACGGCCATCGCCAGGTTAGACCAGATAATACCCGTGAGAATTTGCACCTTATCTTTTTGGATAAACTTATTGGCGATTTTCTTAGCGACATCGGGCTTGCGGGTATCGTCTTCAATCAACACCTCAATATCGTCGCGGCCCGACTGCGAAACCGCCAGCATAAAGCCATCGCGCACATCGATGCCCAGCCCGGAACCACCGCCGGACAGCGTGGTAATCATGCCAATTTTCACCGTCGCCATCGAGGCTGTCGACACACACATCGCCAGCCCGGCTGCGGCGATACCAGATAAGATTTTTTTCATTGCTTCCTCCAGGTTTTTTTGGGTTTTTAACCTAAGCCGCTGCACGGCCTGGCACGGGCAGCATATTACCTGTAACACCGGCTTGCCTGCCACCATTCCCTGCAAAGTACCCGATATAAAAGCCCCAATGTCTACAAAGGAGCGACTACGACATCCTTGCCGTTACCCGCCACGAGTATATCGCGACAAATATCGCACTTTGGGACACAATCAAAGACGCCTGCGCGGGGTTAAACGTCAGCGCCTACGTGCGCATTCTTGCCCGAGATATTGACTTCATCAATTACAAGCTCCGCCAGGGGCAATATTTTTTTACCGAAATCATACAGCAGGGCATATCGCTGTATGACAGCGGCAATCTGGAATTTGATCAAAATCGAGTGCGAGCCCCTGCGCAGGAGAAGCGGCTTATCCAGGCCGATCTGGATGAAGTGTTTGTATTTGCCAAAGAGTTTTTTATCAGCAGCAATACAAACTTTGACCGGGAGAGTTACAAGCTGGCTGCATTTGAATTACACCAGGCATGCGAACACGCCTATAAAACCATTTTGCTGATCTTCGCCGCTGAAAGCCCGCAAGAACACCACCTCGATATTCTGGAGGATTTAGCCGCAGACTACTGCCCTGATCTTATCGGTGTGCTACCCCGCGAAACCGACGCACAAAGAACATTATTTGAGTTATTGGACTACGCCTATATCGGCGCACGCTATGATCGGCGTTATAAAATCACCCGTGAACAATTGGCTGTGTTAATGCCTTATGTAAAAAAGCTGCACGAGGTAGTGGGAAAGTGCGGCGATGAGAGAATCGCCGAATTCGATGCAAGGGAAACTTCAGCTCAGGAAAAGCTACCCCAATAAGGTTACGAACCTTCCCCATTGGCTTCAAGCTTAAGCAGATCCTTATCGTACATCGCAACCAGTAACAGCTCACCCGATTCATCGGCTCGAAATTGACCATAGCGAGCAGGCTGATACACCTCACCCTGACCCTCTTCAAAGAAAAACGCATTGGTCGCGAACTTGACCGCACCATTGCGAACCCGATAACGCAATCGCAATTCGTTTTCAGCTAGCGGTTCGCCCTCGCTGTACAACCGTTTAAACCGGGCGATGCTTCTATCATCCAGCGCGACGACGACATAGCCATCTTCAGCGTCGGCATTATGACGCCAACGCTTATATTCCTCACTTTTTGGCAAGGCCTGATAAACCTCCTCGCCGATGCGAAAACGCAAGGCCATATAATCGCCCTGCATTAATGAGCGCGGATCAACCGGCACTAGATCGAGATAAACAATATCACCCATCGCGAGGTGCTTTTCTTTATTCCAGATCGATCCGTTAATGCCAGCCAGAATCACCACCATCGAGAGCAATGCTAAATTTCTACGCATCGACAGGCCTCTCCTTTACCAATCGGTTCAGACAAAACCGGCAACCAAATAACACAATAGCAAGCGATAGCAACGACATTGATTTAACCAACAATGTGTTGTCGAGCAGGTAGTAGTAGGCCGAAATGTAAAATAATAATGAGGCACCACCCAGACCAAAAAGCACTCGATTACTGCCGACAAAACCAAGTAGCAATATAACGATACCGACAATAATACCGGCTGCCTCAAATGAGGCAGCGGCAATAATAACGGCAGCACCCAATCCGGCAACCAGGGTTCGGGGCGTCGGGTTGTTGTCAGGCGCGCAATGCTGCCGATGCAGCAACTGCCAGGCCAGATAAACTAAAACAAGACCAGATAGTAGTTGCCCCGCCCAGGGCTGAACCCAGATATCGGGCTGGGGACTGTCACTCCACCAGATATCACTGAAGAATGGTACGAGCAACAAGCCTTTGATAGTGAGTAATGCCAATACCAATCCGTACCCCACACTACGAATTTGTGGCATGTATTTGACGTAACGAAATTCGGCTAACCATAGCCATACAACACAACCCAGTATCAGCCCGGCACCAAGATGCTGCGCACCCGAGAGAGTTAAGAGCGCGATAAAAGCAATACAGGCGAAATAAGCCGAAAACACCCGGTGCACAGCCCCCGGCATAAAAAAGGCCAGTGCACTATGTAGTGTCATCATCGTGAACCAGAAGAGGTATGTTTCAGCATCGTTCGACAGGAAGAGCCCCCATAGTACTAATACCTGCCCGGCCAGGCTGACAGTCAAAGAAAAGTATTCGGCAAAGACAGCCTGATTATTTCGCAACAACAGGTAAGCGCCACCGATCATCAGGCTACCAACGATGAACAAGGCCACCGGGTTTTCGAGAATGCCCAACCCCCCAAAGATGAACCCAAGGAGAAATACGGCGGCAAGCCATCCCAGGATAGCCATTAAGACGGCGATATACCAAGGCGAATGGGTATCACCGGCCTCTGGCATCGCGCCCGACACTAAGCCTGCCTCACACAATGTCTGCCACAGTTGTGAGCCACTCATGACTGCCACCCCCGATGAATGCCTTTTAACCAGAGCGTCGCACCACTGCTCAAGCCGATTAAAGTGATCGCAATCAACAGGAAACCACCTTCTTCGAGACCATCGACCGTAAGCCACAACAGAACCGAAACGATAATTGTAATGCCCGACAAACACATGCCCGCAAGCATAAAGAGATCAGGTTGAAGTGTGCGATAGGTAAAATAAATAACCGGCACCCAGATCAACCACACTAAAACACCGGGGCTGTGGGCATCACTATTATCAAATATGGCCATCACTACCAGCCAGGTAATTAAAACCCCACTCATCACTGCCAATAACCGTGTGGGCCATCGCGCCGAAAGCCATCGGAAATAGCCAGCGGCAAGCTCCCAGATTAGTAATGCAAAGCTGTTAAAAATAAACAATATCCATAACGAATCGACCTCAAGTTCAAAGGGAAACCAAACCCCCCTGTGGATCGGTTGGTGGTATAACACTAAACTCAGGTTAATGAGTAATAGCCAAACGACCCAGAGGGCGGCGAACCGCCCCAGTAACGCCCAGGGCAATAACAAAAGCGCCCAGCTAAAAAAGAGTTGCCAGGGGTCGACACCGGTTTGGTATGTCTGGCCATATAACGCAAGGAGTACACCGATCAGAATCGAGCCGACCAGTAGTGAAATTTTTGCCGAAAGTGTGTCGGCACCCAGTTTCCAGTAACCGCCAATCGCAAGCACAATCGAGAGTTGAACCAACCCGAATTTTTCGAACCGACCAATGCTCCCCCAGTTATAAGCGACCAAAAACATCAGCGCGAAAGCCAGTGATAGCCCCCCCAGCACCACTGATAACCGTTCAAGGAACTGGCGCCAGCTCTTTGGGCTGGGCCTAATGCCTGAGACGGCAAGCGCAGCATCAACATGCTCAGGTTCGATATTTCCTCGTTGAATAAAGTCGATCATCTGGTTTCGTGTTGAAGGCATAACTTTTCCCTATCTGATTGTTTAGGGTTATTTTTTAATAATGCAGAACAGCGCTAATTCAATTCAGAGAGGGCACTCTGTAGAAGACAACTCCAAAATAATACTAAAAAAAAGGACTATCACCGTTCAGTTCAAACCACTCTACCAAGCCTTCTCTAAGTTAGGTACAGTTGCTACTTTTATGGCATCGAAAAATTCGATTAGCCTCTTCACTATTCCAGGTAGGCCACCACCTCAGTTTCGGTCAGCATATCCTCATAAGATAAATTATCTAAAGGTATACCCGTCGACGCCGGGCCGGGTTTTTGGAAGTACGCAGAGCGGGTATTCACACTGGTATGCAGCGCCTCCGCGTCTGTATCAGGGTCATTATTCCCCTGATACCAGGTGTTCAATTTCAAAATATCGGCATAACCCGCATCGAACTCAGCCAGTACTTTGCCAATATTTTCCATGCTGGTGCGCGTTTGTTCCGCCAGTTTGCCGGGGTCAATTACATTGGCCTGCTGATCGAGCGATACCTGCCCCCCCATAAAAATCAGCTTGCCACCTGTACTTAAAGGGCACATCAAGCCGTGCTTGAACGGCAAATGAATCGGCCAGTCCCAGTGCCCTTCAGGCCAGGCGTGTTGTTTAGGTATGCGGCTGCCATCCTCGCCGAGCATCGCCCAGCAATCGGTGCTGATGGCAAGCCCTAGCGCACCGAGGGTTTGCAGTGGATGGCCGGTCGC
Organism: Gammaproteobacteria bacterium; assembly: GCA_965277715.1. Lineage (GTDB taxonomy): Bacteria > Pseudomonadota > Gammaproteobacteria > JBCCGL01 > JBCCGL01 > JBCCGL01. Next base: position 4,248,463 of record OZ255836.1, on the reverse strand, counting down.
GACCGGCCCAGGCTCGGGGTAAAAATCAGCGCGCACCTGTGCACTCTGCGACCATTCTTCAGCATTACCGGCAATAACAAACCAGTTATTCAGCTTAACCAGGTCACGCCTGTCCGCCCCAAATTCACCGAGCAAGCGTTCAAGCCGGGCCAATACCTGATGCGTTTGTTGCACGCTATCGTCGGGGTGTTGCACCGTACCATCGGCACTTATCGCCGTTGTACCACCGATAAAAATATACTCACCACAACGCAAGGCCTGGCTTAACCCAAGTGTCACCGGGCCATAGGCCGGGTCGGCAACGTATTGGCGCGGTGCCACCGAATCGACACCCACTGCGTCGATTTCAACCAGCGCACCGGGATAGAAGAAATGACTCAGTGGCACCATCGCAACCACTGGCTGGTTGTGCGTGCCGAGTAAGCGGGCAATCTCTGCTTGATACGCGCCCTGGTCGACATCACCACGGTTGACATAAAACACTGTGAGCTTAACCAGTTTTTCACTGTCGCTACCAAGGTCGGCAAACAGTGTCTTGATATGGGCAATCGCCGCTGCCGTCTGTTTCAATAGATCACCAGGATGGCATACCTCGCCATTACCGCGTAAATCCGCCTGCCCGCTGAGAAAAATTAAGCCACCCTGTTTTACCCCCATGCTGTAGGGAATATCCACTTGTAATGACCAGTGGTCTTTGGGGTAGGAGGTGATGCGGCTCATGGTGTTATTTCCGGCTGGCTGTGGCGGTGAAGCCGCCAGTGTAGGGTCGTCTGAATGTTCGCGCAATCCAAAGCCACTGGTCAGCTTTGAAAAGGCGCGGTCAACTTCCCGGCGGGCAGCGCTGTACAACCCAGCCCCGGTAAATTGCGTGCCGGGCATCGGTATAAAGGGCTGTTTCTCGCTGTCGTTGACCGCGACACGGCGATTGCGGCGATACACCACGTATAAACACAACAACAGTAATATCGCGCCAATGGTAAAAAAGATGCCCTGTGGCCCCAGCACAGTCATTACCTGCCCTACGACAATCGGGCCAATAATCGCACCGCTGCCGTACACCACCAAAATACCGCTGGCCACGGTTACCATGCTAGCGCCCGCCGCCGAGGCGTTATCGGCGATATGTGCAGAGCTGATCGAGTAGAGGGTGTAAAACGTACTGCCGTACACTGCCGCCAGTATAAACAACGGCGTAAAACCAAATTGATCACGGGTATATACCGCGACAAACATCAAACCGCTGGAAACCAGTGTTACCGAGGCCACAATCAGCAATACGCGGCGGCGGTCCATACGGTCGGACAGTTTGCCGATAGGCCACTGTAGTAACAGCCCGCTAAAAATCAGGCAAAACATAAACACTGAAGTGCCGTTTATCGTCATGCCGATTTCGCGGGTGAATACCGGCAACAAACCGTTATTCGTCGCGCTGATCCAACCGGCACAAAACGCGCCGAATACCCCTACTGGCGACAGGCGAAACAGTGCCCGCAGGTTGATCGGCATCGGTTTTGGCGGTGGCGGTGCCTTGGAGCGCGTCATCAAAACGGGAATTAATGCCAGCGAAAACAAAATGGAGACCAGGCTGAACAGGTGAAATTTTTCAGGGTCAGCCAGCGGCAGTAAAAACTGACCACAACCACCACCGAGGTAGTTGGTGATCATATAAAATGACAGTAACTGCCCACGCATGGCGTTATTGGCACGCTGATTGAGCCAGCTCTCGGTAATCATCACCAACCCGGCCATACAAAACCCCGACAGCATACGCATCGCCATCCACGCGTAAGGGTCGACCCAAATCACATGCAATAAAGCCGAGATCGACATTACCGAGGCAAATGCCGCAAAGGTGCGGATATAGCCACCGACACCGACAAAGCGCACCGCGTAACGCGCCCCAATAAGCAGGCCAAAAAAATAGCAGGCGACGATTAAACCCGCCATCCCCGCAGAGAATCCCTCAATGGTGGTACGCACGCCGAGCAGTGTGGAGAATAGGCCATTGGCCATAATAAACAGACCGAAACTAAGCAATAATGCCGCAACGGATTGGAGGGTTTTAAACATAAGTGTGTGGAAAACTGCGTGACCGATGTGTACTTGGGTATAAAAATCGCTACAGCCTGCAGCGTATCGTTAAAGTGAAAGTTTGTCTCGCACAGATTCAGGAAAAGTTAATTTTACTGATTGGATTCGAGCGGCGTTCTATAATGCATAGACGGTTTGTTTACTGAGTATCTTATGCAAACAAATAGATTCATTGCATTGCCCATCGCCTGCTTATACCACTGCGGAATCCCCTGCCTCGCTCTCTTTACATCACCATTATGGGCTGCCCTGCCGACTGTCATTGAAGGGCAGCCTCTGCCCAGCCTGGCACCCATACTGGAAAAAACCACGCCCGCCGTCGTCAATATCGCCACCCGTGGCTCGGTGCGGGTACGCAGCAACCCACTGTTTGAAGATCCGTTTTTTCGGCGTTTTTTTGATTTGCCAAGCCCTTCCCGTGAACGGCCAACCCAAAGCCTTGGCTCTGGCGTGATCGTCGACGCCGACGAGGGTTTAATTCTGACCAACCACCATGTGATCGAAAATGCCAGCGAGATCACCGTGACCCTGACCGATGGGCGCGAGCTAAGCGCACGCAAAGTGGGTAGCGACCCACTCGCCGATGTCGCGGTGATACAGATCCCTGCGGATGATTTAACCGCGTTGGACTGGGCTGACTCAGACACACTGCGCGTCGGGGATTTTGTCGTCGCCATCGGCAATCCATTTGGCCTGGGCCAGACGGTTACCTCAGGTATTGTCAGCGCCTTGTCCCGCTCGGGGTTGGGCATTGAGGATTTTGAAGACTTTATCCAGACCGACGCCTCAATTAATCCGGGGAACTCAGGGGGTGCTTTGATCGATTTGCGCGGGAGCCTGGTCGGTATCAACACCGCTATCCTCGGGCCTAACGGTGGCAATATCGGTATTGGCTTCGCCATTCCGGCCAATATGGCGCGGCAGATCATGCAGCAGCTTATCGAATTTGGCGAAGTCCGCCGGGGGCGACTGGGCATTGCCGTGCAGGAGTTGACCGGTCAATTGGCGCAGGCATTCGGCCTGGATATTAAAAGGGGCGTTGTCATTGTTCAGGTGGAACCAGACTCCCCTGCATCGCGGGCCGGTTTACAGACGGGCGATGTACTCACCGCAGTCGATGGCCGCCGGGTGCGTTACAGCAACGATATTAAAAATACCATTGGCTTATTGCGGGTTGGCCAGACAGTGAAGATGAAAGTGGTGCGCGGGGGTGTCGAGCGCGTGGTCAACGCGACGATTGAAGCGCAGCAGCGCAGGGTATTGAGAGGTGTCAGCGCCTCACCGTTGCTATCGGGTGCTGTGTTTGTCGACGTGGAGAAAAAAGACCGTTACCAAACGGTGCGTTATGTCGTCATAGAAAGCGTTGAACCGGGCAGCCCGGCAGCACAATCGGGCATACGCGAGGATGACATTGTGTTGTCAATTAATCGGGCGCGCATTAGTGATGTTGATGATATGAAGCGGGTGATTGATGCGGGGCCGAACGGTGAAATTCTGCTCAATATTCAACGTGGCAATCGGGCTTATTTTGTATTGTTAAAATAATGGCCGTTGTTGTCCCGGTACACCGCCGACGTTGCATCGATTGATATAGTAAGGTTATCAAAGTTAACTTACCGAAACCGATAACGCATCAATTCAGAACCGGCGGCGTACTGAATAAGTAAGCAATACATTCAAAAGCACAATCTCATACTACCAGCAATCAGCACCAGACTCCTAAGTACACCGTTTACCTTATTCTGAAAGGGGTATATTTACAGTTTCAGAATTATATTTTTTTAGAATACGCTTATAATAAATAGTCATACTGACTATTACTAAAGGCAAATAAAACTTATGAGCCCAGTGATTGAAGCCTTCTTCGACGCAGCCAGCCATACGATCAGCTATGTTGTGTCCGAACCCAATGGCAAACATTGCGCCATTATCGACCCGGTTCTGAATTATGACCCTGCCTCCGGGTGCACGAGTACCGAATCTTCAGATAAGCTTGTCGAGTACGTGCGCAACCAAAACCTTTCCGTTCAGTGGATTCTGGAAACACATGTACACGCAGACCACTTAACAGCAGCCCCCTATTTGGCCGAGACATTGGGCGGTAAAGTTGCGATTGGCTCGCGTATTACCGAGGTGCAGTCGGCCTTCAAAAACCTCTTTAACGCAGGGCCGGAATTCGCCACTGACGGTTCGCAGTTCGACCATCTGTTTGAGGATGAAGAATGTTTTCAGATTGGTGATCTGTGTGCAAAGGTACTGTTTACACCCGGCCATACACCTGCGTGCTCAACTTATGTGATTGGCGATGCCGCCTTTGTTGGCGATACCTTGTTCATGCCGGATTTTGGCACCGCCCGCACCGACTTTCCTGGCGGTGATGCGGATGCATTGTATCGATCAATCCAAAGAGTATTGGCGCTGCCAGATGAAACCCGCCTGTTTATGTGCCACGACTACCTGCCTTCTGGCAGAGATCATTATCAATGGGAAACCACTGTAGCTGACGAGCGCAACCACAATATCCATTTTGGCGGCGGCGTGACCCAGCGTGATTTTGTAGCAATACGCAAAAAACGAGATGACGATTCGACCGTGCCTAAGCTGCTTTTACCTTCTGTGCAAGTCAATATGCGTGCGGGTAGGTTACCGGTGGCAGAGGGTAATGGGATTGTGTATCTCAAGATTCCGCTTGATGTGCTTTATTGAGGAATATAGTGGTTCTATTTAACGGGGTAGTACGCAAGAAATGGACGCACAAAAAAGGGCCAAATCAGTTTTTCCGCAATAGAGCAGTCCTGAATCCGACAGGCTCCTGATATGTATTAACTTGCAACTAATTGTTCCAGAGCGCTTTTTTCTGGAACAATTATTGGCTAATACGTCAGACATCATATATTGACTTGTGTGCAAGTTAATACATGCACATCTAACCAATCGTATTACCCGAAACCCAACGGGTAGCATCGCCCTCCAGCGTTTCCTTCTTCCAAAACGGCGCCCGCGATTTCAACGCCTCCATCAAAAACCGACAGGCATCAAACGCAGCAGCACGGTGCGCCGACCAACACACAGTGAGCACAATCGGCTCACCGGGGCTGATTTCACCAATACGGTGTGCGATCAATGCATCGAGCAGTGGCCATTTTTGTTTGGCGTCCTCGACAATCGACTCAAGCTGACCCTCGGTCATACCGGGGTAGTGTTCCAGCGTCATCGCCCGCACAGTATCGTTTTGATTAAAGTCACGCATGCTGCCCACAAAACTGGCCGTGGCGCCAAAACACCCGGCCTCCAGCGCATCAGCCTGCCAGGTCTGTAACAGTGCATAGGGATCAAACGGGGCAGAAAAAAGCTGAACCGCCATATCACCCCCCGGTTACTGGCGGGAAAAAAGCCACTTCATCGCCATCACACACTAGGTGTTCCAACTCAACGTGTGACAGGTTGACAGCACACAGGGTATTTTCTGGCATGGGGGTGTTGTCGGTTGCCTGTACCCACACTGCGTGGGCATCAAGCGACTCCGATGATTCGAGTTGAATGTGGGAAAGATTGAGTGTCTCGCGCAGGCTGGCGAAAAATTTTACCTGGATTGTCATCGATTGTTGTTTGAATATAAGGCCAATGTATCTGTAGTATGCGTTAAGTTGACGATCAATTACAGAGAGTGCCGGGAAGCTACCGCGCTCGCAATGTTTTCCGGCACCCTCTAAATAGGCGAAGAAAAAATGTCCAGACTCACCCATTTTAATACCCAAGGCGAGGCACATATGGTCGATGTCGGCGCCAAAGACGTTACCCGACGCATTGCCGTTGCAGGTGGTGAGATTTTGATGCAGGCCACTACTTTGCAGATGATACTCGCGGGCGACCACAAAAAAGGGGATGTGCTCGGCATTGCCCGCGTGGCGGGGATTATGGCATCAAAGAAGACAGCGGAACTTATCCCGCTGTGCCATCCAATTGGGTTAAACCACGCCGAAGTCAGCTTTACCCACGATACAGCGCGAAACGCCATTAACTGCACCGCACGCACCGAAACACATGGCCGTACCGGCGTGGAAATGGAAGCGCTCAATGCCGTGCAGGTAGCGCTGCTGACAATCTACGATATGTGCAAGGCAGTCGACCGGGGCATGGTGATCCAATCGGTGCGTTTGCTGGAAAAATCAGGCGGTAAATCAGGGGACTATAAAGCTTCCTAGCCCCCCCGATTATCCCGGTTATGGCTCTTTTAGGTACGAACCAAACGGATTCTTCTACCCACCTTAAACAACAGTATTCCAAGCGTTAACAGGATCGGTATCAAGGCGATATTGATAAACTTCAACCAGCTACCCAGATTATCAATATCGCTACCCAGTTGATGACGCACCTCACGCAATTCCTTGCGTACTTTTAGTTTCTCCTGCTGAAAACCCTTCACCGTCTCGGCCTGCTCTTCACTGAGGGTTAAAGCGCCTTCTTCACCCTGCTTTTTCTGCTGTAGCTCGGCGATTTTTCTCTCCGCCTCCTGCAACCGCACCAACAACTCGCGCTCTTTGTTTTGAAAACGCGCATCTGCATCCCGGCGCAATTCATCAACCACCTCGAAGGGGCGTGAGTAACGGCTGCGCCCCCGAATGCTGATCAAATCGGCATTGCCTAACAGGTTGTCCACCGCGTTTAGCAAAAAGTCGCCATTGTCGGCGAACGGTGAGGTGATTTGCTGACCAAAAAAGTCCTGCACACGCACCCACAAACGGTTGCTGAGGATGTCTGAGTCCGCGACCACAATCAGATTACCCGGCTGCGCAGTAGCATCTATATGCTCGGGCAGTTGCGCCGCTTCCTGCGCAACTTTTGCCTCGCTGTCCGCTTCGCTATTGGCCTGGTCTTCTTCGCTTTTCTCCGGTTCCGGCGGTGTATAACCCTCCGGGAATGCGGTTTTAAAATCGCCTGTTACGCGTGCGGCTATGGTGTATTTTTTACCCGTTGGCGTAAAACCCTGGAGCAGTCTGGCCGGGTCTGGCGCTGGTTCAAATTTGCTGCGCTCAATCGGCATGCTCTGGTTGCTGGAAGTAATCAGCGGTGTAAACGTGATATCGCTGTCGGCCAGTGCGTCGATAACCCCCGTGCTGCCCACGTTAATGGTTTCAAGCTTGTTGGTAATTACATCGTCCTGCGGGAAATTGGCACGCCCATAACCCTGAATGGCCAGGTAGCGAATCGGTGTCTGGTTGGCACCACGGCTCACACTGAGGGCATAGCGCGCATCGCCCAGAATCTTATCCCGCACAACTTTTACCCCCCAGTGCTCCAGCAAGCGGGTAATCGATGTCGCTGCCTCCGGTACAGCCGGTGCACCACCCTGCAGAAGTGCCATATCGCTCATTGGGTCGGTAAAAATAATCGCATTACCGCCGCGCATAACATATTGGTCGATCGCGTACAGTGCCGATTCTGGCAAAGTACCTGGCTGAATCAGTAACAACAGATCAACGTTATCAGCGATACTTTTATCCAGGGTGCTGATATTAAGTACGTTGTAGAGCCTGCGTAGCTGTGTAATGGCCGCCCAGGCGGGGGTGGGTTGGCGGGTGTTCAAATCGACACCCCCGTTGACGTTCAGGCTGGACATAATTCCCAGCGTCGGCTTGCGCCCCCGGCTGGCAGAAAAAATCAACTTGCTGATATCCTGCTCAAGAAATTCTTCACGGTCTGGGTGAAAAAAGGCAATCCTCTCGGGCTGCCCACCTTCGCGCTCACCCACCAGGCCCATTAATAACTGATCCCCGCCCACACTGAGCCGCACCTTTTGCAGGCCGTAGGCATCGGCGGCATCTTCCTCTTCAGAAAACGGCTCCGGGTCGATAACCCGCAGGTCGATATTGCTACCGCCAAACTGTGCATACTCCTCCAGTAATTCCTGAATACGGCGTGCATAGTTACGCAGGGCGGGTGAAGATTCGGTTTGTCTGGCAGAAAAATAGAAGCGCAGGGTAACCGGCTGTTCAAGCCCATCGAGAATATTCCGGCTCCCTTGAGACAGGGTGTACAGTTTGTTTTCAGTGAGATCAATGCGCACACCATTCCAGGCGAGATTAATAACGCCAATCGCGATAGCACAGACAACGGCCAGGACGATTAAGCCGGTTTTGGAAAATAATCCGGATTTAGAAAATAATAATGGGGTATTCATTTTGTTATCCCTTCGCAATTACGCTTTTTTGATGTCGATTACCACCGCCGTGGCAAACAGCCAGGCGACAATCATAATGGCGAAATACAGTACATCGCGCAGATCCAGCACTCCCCGGCTAATCGCCGCAAAGTGACTGGTAAAACTCAGGCTGGCCACCGCATCCACCACCTGCAACGGTGCCCACCCCTGAAACGAATCGAGGATCAGGCCAAACCCGGAAACGACAAACAGGAAACACACCACAATGGTGAGGATGAAGGCGATCACCTGATTGCCAGTGGCGGCGGACATACACGACCCCACCGCCAGAAAGGCCCCCGCCATTAGCCAACTGCCAATATAGGCGGCGAGGATAACCCCATTGTCTGGGCTGCCGAGGTAATTAACCGTTACCCACAGTGGGAACGTCAGCACCAGGGCAATACCCACAAACAACCAGGCGGCCAAAAATTTGCCCATCACCGCCTGCTGCAAGGTCACTGGCAGCGTCAGCAGTAATTCAATGGTGCCCGATTTGCGCTCCTCAGCCCACAAACGCATCGCCACTGCCGGTACTAAAAACAGATACAGCCAAGGGTGAAAGGTAAAGAAGGATTGCAAATCGGCCTGGCCACGCTCGTAAAAACCACCGATAGCGAAGGTGACCAAACCCGACAACATCAAAAAAATCACAATAAACACATACGCCAGTGGCGTTGCGAAATAACTGCATAGCTCACGCTTGAGGATAGTGGTAGTGATACTCATTGCGCTGCCGCTCCCGATTGTTGGTGAGTGCCCTGTTGTGGCGCAATGGGTTGCTGGGTAATCTGCCGGAACACATCATCGAGCCGACCACGCTCGGTATACAGTGCGCGCACAGGCCAGCCGTTGTTTTGCACCTGCTCGTTGACGGTGGCGTAAATTGCCTGGCCCTGGCTTGGAAAAACAGTAAAGCGGTTGCGCTGCAAGGCGTTCCTCTCAACCTTATCGACACCTGGTAAACCGCCGAGAGCGCTGGCCACATCCATCTGGCTGTCCGGCGCCAACTCCAGCGTGATCGCGTTGTGGTAGCGCGATTGCAGTTCAAGCTCGGCGGGGGTGTTATCGGCGACCAGTTTGCCATCGGCAATAATCAGGGCGCGTGAACACACCGCGTGCACCTCTTCGAGGATATGCGTCGAGACGATCACGATCTTGTCGGTCGCCAGATTGCGGATCAACTCGCGCACCTGGTGTTTTTGATTGGGGTCGAGGCCGTCGGTCGGCTCATCGAGAATCAGTACTTTAGGGTCGTGAATGATCGCCTGGGCGATGCCAACACGGCGTTTAAACCCCTTCGATAAGTCATCGACAGGGCGGCCCAGCACGCTGTGTAGTTCGAGCTGGTCGATTACCGCTGCGGTACGCCACTGTTTCTCATCACCCCGCAAACCGCGAATATCGGCGATAAAACTGAGAAATGCCGAGGTGGTCATCTCTCCCCAGGCGGGGGCGCCTTCAGGCAGGTAGCCGATCAGCTTTTTCGTTTCCAGCGGGGCGCTTTGCACATCGTGGCCAAACACGCTGATCGACCCGGCATCCTGTTTAAGAAAACCGCTGATCATCTTCATGGTAGTGGATTTACCCGCCCCATTCGGGCCGAGAAACCCCAGCACCTCACCCGGTGACACCTGAAAGGAAAGCGCATCGACAGCGACAAACCCGCCAAATGCTTTACTTATATTTTGTACTTGAATCATCGTTAACAACCTTGTTGATTGATCGTTTATTTATTGTGGTTGAATGCCATATCTGGCGTAAGCTCAAAAAAAACCGGGCAGATATATAGCGCCCTGATATTGGTTTTTCAATGGAACAAGGAAAAACTAAACGCCCTGTAATAGTTATGGTCGATTCGGCCACGCCCCCAAGTACATTGATTACTACAACAACCCCGATGCGATAGTCCAGATCGAGTAATTATCCTAAAATTAATCACCGCTTTCTTGCCAGCAGGCCTGCAATATCCGTATTCTGAAACAGCGCCTGCCTTAAAGTAAATATCAAAGCTCCGTCTCGTTGGTATGGAATGGTATCCAGAGGCGTAGGGGAAACAGGAGTATCGTATTAAGTGTTTAACTTAGGTGTTTAACTTAGGTGTTTAACTTAGGTGTTTAACTTAGGTGTTTAACTTAGGTGTTTAACTTAGGTGTTTAACCATAGCTTTCAGCTTTTCATTATCAATCTGGACAAGGTTGACTATTTGCCCTTTTATACCTACATGTCTATAGTAAAGGTATTTTTTAGTACCTTTAGTATAGACATATATTTTTTATAGATTGCTAAGAATAGGCATTTCTACATTCACAAATGTATCAACCATCCTCTGTAGAGTAACCCTGAACCCGACAGACCCCTGGGCACCCAAATGAAGGCAGCAGCATTACTGACAGTATTATATAAGCAGGATCGGGAAAACCATCTATGGCTGTTTACCCTGGCGACCTTTCGCGTTCTTTTTCCGGTGGAGTCTAAAGATTCATTGAAAATGAGCCTCCGGCGCCACGTAAAATCTGGCTTGCTGATACAAATCAAAAGAGGGCTATACGCAAATGAGAAGGCGCGTTGTGCGCCTGCGGATAAGTTACCTGCACTGGTTCACTGGTTGAAGCCTGGAAACATTAGCTACTTATCTCAGGAATCACGCCTAAGCCAGTTAGGGGTGATTTCACAGATACCGTTAAATTACTTATCGCTAATGACCAACGGGAGCTCTCAGACATTTAAAACGCCCTACGGAACCGTTGAGTTTACCCATACAAAAAGACCCATGGCATTTATTCTCGATCATACGACTATCGATAACGAAACAGGTCTATTGATGGCAGATGCTGAGCTGGCATTAAGGGACTTGATGAAAAGCAATCGAGAGGCAAGCCATCTTGTTGGCAAACAGGCAAAGAAGGCAATCTATGAAAAAGTCATTTGAGGATCTGATAATTATCGCCGATCGACTGGCAGCCGGGCAAAACCGCCTTAAGGACACCATCTTAAAAGAAGTACTTCATGCCAATATTTTGCTGGCCTTGCAAAAATCCGAGCTGGGGAAGTCACTGGTACTTCAGGGTGGAACCGCATTGCGCTTGTGCTATGGCAACCAACGATACAGCGAAGACCTGAATTTTGTCCGTAATATGCCACTGAATCCGACACACTTTGAGCACTTCAAAGAGACATTAAAGGCATCGCTGGCCGAAAAGTTTGCGCTAAGCGTTCGGGTCTCTGATCCCAAGCGGTCTATGAATGAACGCACCACTGCAAAATCAGTAGCTGTTCATCGCTGGATCGCAACCATTGAAATCGAAAAAGAGGGCACACGAAATCAGAAGCTTCATATTGAGATCGCTGACATTCCTGCCTATGACGCAAGACCGCGAATGATCAATAGCCTCTATTCTCAGTTTGGGGCTGGAGCGGTAGTGCTGAACGTATCGTCTGAAAGAGAAATCCTGGCTGATAAAGTCATTGCAATTGCCGGTCGCAGATACATAAAAGCACGGGATATTTGGGATATTAAGTGGTTAAGAGACAAGGGAATCGACCTGCATCACGGCTGGGTGCGCAGTAAAGCGGCAGATTACCACCTGATTGACGGTGGTGACATAAAGCCATTGATCGACCGCCTAAATACCCGCATTAATGACCTGGCCAGTACGGAAACACACCGTAAATTCAAACAGGAGATGCGCCGATTCCTTGCCAAAGAACAGTCTGACCAGTGGTTAAAGGATGATATTACCTCGTCAAAATTACTCATGGATGTAAGTGATTTCTTAGAGGATCAGCTTCCCAGGCTACAAACACCCACTGCTTCCAGTCAAAAAAGTGAGGCACTATCAGATGAAGACCGCATTCGGCAGTGGCGGGATAAAAAGAATAAATATTCAGTACAAAATACACCAAAAACGTAGACAACATTCTTACTATATTTTTCAATCTAAATAATCCTAAATTCCGCAGTTGAATCGTAGCGAGAGCGTCTAAGGTGCTGAAGATGAAGTGTTTTTACCAGCATTTTAGCCATCCTGTCGTCATTCTACAGGTGAAGCTGAAATGCGGGTTAAAGCGCTTTAGATTCTGTGCATCAGGTGCTCGCAGTAGATTCAACTGCGGAATTCAGGTTCATGTCTCAGAGCTTGTTCCTTTGCAATATGCGCACATCCATGCGCATGGTAGAGTATTTAGCAGGCGCGTCAATCTGATGTCTAAGTCTACACAGGTGTTTGTAGCCGATAGGAATTCATCGTTATTTGGCTGTTGTTCCCGTACCAAACAACACTTAATTAGCAATAACCGTTTAGGTTTTTTTCAAAAAAATATGCGTTTATGAACACACTCGACCTCGGTAACCTTGAAGGCCCACTCGTATTCTTTGGCGGCCCTTACAGCAATTTACACGCCACGCAGGCCATTCACTCAGAAACGACAAAACGGGGTATTACTGCAAAAAACATCATTTGTACCGGCGATGTTGTCGCTTACTGCGCACAACCCAATGAAACCATCAAAGCACTGCGCGACTGGGGTGTCACCGTGCTAATGGGTAACTGTGAGGAATCGATTGGCTGGAGCACCGATGATTGTGGTTGTGGTTTTGCTACGGGTAGCGCCTGCGATATATTGTCTAATACCTGGTACAACTACACCAACCACCATGTCGAAACAGCACACCGCACATGGATGCGCACCCTGCCAAAACGCATTAACTTCAGCTACGCCGGGAGGCACTTTGCCGTGATACACGGCAGCGTCAGCCGCATCAACCAATTTGTTTTTGCCTCGACAGATCATCACACCAAACACGACGAACTTGCACTCGCGGGCACTGATGGTGTCATTGGCGGCCATTGTGGCCTGCCATTTACGCAACAGATTAATGACAAGCTCTGGCACAACCCCGGTGTCATTGGTATGCCCGCCAATGACGGCACCCAGCGTGGCTGGTATTCAATATGGCAACAAGATAAAAACCAAATCCGCATTGACCACCTGGCCGTCAACGTTGATGCATTAGAGGCAAACAATGCAATGGCCAGCGCCGGTTTAAGCAACGCCTACGCAGACAGCCTATTAACCGGACTATGGCCAAGCATGGACATACTACCTACACAAGAATGTACCCAACGTGGCACACCATTAAGCCCCAGGACACACTACTTCTAACCACACCAAATTATAAAGAGACAGTATCCTTTCATTTTTTACCCTTCACCTTTTGAATACTGACTGACCTTATACCAACCACCAGGCGTAGCGATAACGACAACAAAGCCATACCCGTCGCTTTCGGGTATATCGGTATTTTTAACCTTGCAGGATAGGTAAAAAAAACACCACTTGAACAGTATCCATTCAACTTAAAAACTTTCCAGCACTTCCTGTACCTCTCGACGCAATGATACTGACAAATATAAACTGTTCTCTACCGCGCTTTGCTTATCAAGAATTTCCCTACGCACTGCCTGTATTAATAAACCAACAAAACCTATGACCTGCACCCCCATTTTCTTTGCAATTTGCCGCCCCTTAGGAACGTGCACGAAATAACTTCCGGGATTCGTAAGCGGACCAATCTACCTTATCTTTGAGTTAGCTGAGCGTGTTATTAACACATAGAGTATACATGGTGTTGTAGTGCAATTTCCCTGGGGGGTTATGGGGTTTCTCTCGCGATACCTTGGTGTTTTTATTTACTCTTTACAGAGCGAGCGAGTTACTTTTTGTCTACGCCCAGGTGAGTAGGCCGCGGGAACCTCCCCCTCAGCAGTTCCGGCTTATGTCGATCTGTTATTTCCGTATTTTTCTAATAAACCAATCCTAACTGACTTCCCCGATCACATGGTAATGGTATGAATAAAAAGGCCCAATTCACTTATGGCGCAGGGAACAATGCCAGCCAATAAGCTGCCCGGATCTCGTGGGCGTGATGAACGCAGCAAAAAAGAAAACCAAAGCTAAACGCACGCCCCACTGGCCTATCAATTCAAACTGAACACCGAAAGCGCATTTTTGGTTCCTTTTTGTGCGCTAGCAAAAAGTAACTCGTTCGCACTGTATACAGTGGAGAAAGATACTTACGCTTCGCGAACGAAACCCCTATAGCACCACGAATAAATACAAAGATTAATAAAAGGTGAGCTAATGTCTACTCTTTTTCTATGTAGGCAGTGTAGGGTGTTATGGAACGTACACAAAATAATTTCCACTTTTATAATGTTATTTAAATAGTGCGCTATGTATTAATAACACGCTTAGCCAACTCAACTATAAGGTGAATCGATGCATTGATGAATCCCGGAATTTGTTTCGTGCACGTTCCTTACGTTCATCAATAATGATAGGAATTTCTCTGCTTACAGCTAATTCAATAGAACACGCTTCTCCCTGATCCAACAGTAATAACAAGGTGTCCAAACGCTGGGATGGCTCAGCTTCCACGATCTTTAAACAGGCAGGCATTTCAAAATAGGGTAGCACTTTGATACTATGGATGTAAGAAGACCGAAACAGCACAATCGTCTGTTGTTTACCAGCCTACATCCAATTTCATTCCACCTCCAATAGCAACACCAAAATCACCATAAATGTAAAATGGCACTACATTCATATAAACCGCAGAACTGTATTTTTTAGTATTCAATATCGCATCTATATTCCGTCAATGCGTGCAGTGCCCAGTACTGATAGCTGACTTGTTAACACGCCAACAGTACCACCAGATAGCAGTTGATTATCAACCTTGCACACCGACATAACACCACCAGCGGTACTGATGACAAACACCTCATCCGCCTGGTACACATCTTCATGGGTTATGCAGGTAAATATTAATCAAGCAAAAACCCCTCTCTCCCGCTTGCTTGAGCAAGTCACTAAGCGAAACCACAAAACCCAATACCACTACTTCCCTCAGAGAGGGAGCCACATCACGTTGTGACCGGATCCACAGCGCGCCGCTGCCTGGCAATTTCCATTACACAGTAAGCGACAACCGATACCAGCACAATCGCACTCCCTGTCAGCGTTAGCACACTGGGTGTTTCCCCTATCCCCACCCAGACCCAAATAGGCGCCAGTATTGATTCAGTGAGGGCAAACAAAGCCACCTCGGCAGCAAGAATGTAGCGCGTGGCAATAGTGAAACACATAAAACCCACCAGAAACTGCACACAACCCATCATCACCGCAAGCAGTAAATCGTGCGTCGATACCAACAGATGCTGTGCACCGAGCAGCCCCGCCACCGCCATAACGACACCACCAATACAGGTTGCCGGCAACATATCGGTGTCGCGCTTACCGCGCAGAATCAGCAGGTAAATAACAAACGATGCCACCACCAACAGCGCCATCACATTGCCAAACCAACGACCGGCAATCAATCCATCGACAAACATCAAACCTATGCCGCCCAGTGACACCAGCATCGCGATAACCCCACTCACCGATGTGCGCTCACCCAATACCAACCAGGCGACAAAGGCTGTCGCCAATGGGGCGGCACCAATAATAAACACCGCATTCGCAATTGTGGTAAACAACAGGGCAAACACATAGCAGCACGACCCTAAGCCAAGTACCACCCCCGCCCATATCCCACGCTGACCGATGGCGCGAAACGCACCCACTATGCCCGCCCGGTAGCGAAACAGTAAAATCAGAAACAGCGTTATCGAAAATGCCAGGCCACGATAGAAAAGAATCTGCCAGCCACTGGCCTGCTCCATATTGCGCAATACGATGCCATTTGTGCTGAGAAACACCCCGCCAACGACCACCAGTAAAACACCAAACCCATATCTGTGCTGTTGCATTATTCTTCTCTATAGACGCTGCACAGGCTTCTAGGAACCTGCCGGAATGCGCTAAACTACTATTTACTTTATTAGTAAAGGGTCAGGCCAATGGTTAAGTGGCACACCGGCACTGTTGTCGAAAATTATCGCTGGAACGAACGACTTACCTCGTTAAAAATTGACGCCCCATTAGGCCAGTTTCAGGCGGGCCAATTCGTTCGCGTTGGGCTGGAGATTGCGGGCGAGATTATTGCCCGTCCCTATTCACTGGTCAACGCTCCAACAGCATCACCACTGGAAATCTACTTTAATCGCGTGCCAGAAGGCCCGTTATCACCCAGGCTATTTACCCTGCAAAAAGGTGACAGTGTGTTAGTCGCCACGAACCCGACCGGATTCCTCACCGTCAACGAAGTACCTGAGGCACGCCACCTGTGGATGCTGGCAACGGGCACTGCAATTGGCCCCTTTCTCTCTATTCTCAACAGCGGGGCTGTATGGCAGCGCTTTCAACGTATAACGCTGTGCTATTGTGTTCGCAACGCTGAAGAGCTGGCGTATTCAGACATCATAGCCAAACTGGTAAGCGATCACACCGGGCAATTTTGTTTTATTCCACTGATCACCCGTGAAGATGTTGACCATGCACTGCGGATGCGCATCCCGGCGGCCATTGAAAATGGCACGCTGGAGAGCCGGGCGGGCATTTCACTCACTGCCGATAATGCACACGTGATGATGTGCGGCAGTGCCGCGATGATTAAAGACGTGAGCACGGTACTCGAATCGCGTGGTATGCAGCGCCACCGCCGACGCGAGCCCGGACACTACACCACCGAAAAATACCACTAGGAGCCTGTCGAGTTTAGGCGCTCGTAACGGGGGAAGGACCGGTTTGGGGCTTTTCCGCAGTAGAGCCGTTCTGAATCCGACAGGTTCCCAGGTAGCGACTGAGATTTTCTTATGCACAAAAACCTGATCGCCTGTCAGCTAATCGCCCTGCTGTTATCCGCTCTTTGGCTAACCGGCTGTGGCAGTGAATCGGCGCCAGAAACGACCGAAACGGTGCTGAGACCGGTAAAAACGCTGCGCGTTAGCGCCAGCAAAAACCAAAACATCCGCCAGCTACCCGGTGTTGTCGACGCCGTGCGCAAAGCCGAGCTGGCATTTAGGGTATCGGGCGTGGTGAAGAAACTCCTGGTCAACGAAGGTGAGGAGGTTAAAAAAGGCCAGCTACTGGCCGAGCTGGATCAGGCCGATTTTGCCATTGCACTGAGCAAAGACAAAGCCAACTTCAACAGCGCCGAATCAGCCTTCAAACGTGGCCGATCACTGGTCGATAAAGGGCATATTTCCAAGGCTGACTTCGAGACCCTCAAAGCCAGTTACAGCACCGCGAAAGCGCAATTCTCAGCCTCGAAACAAAATATAAAATACACCCGTCTGCTCGCCCCTTTTGCCGGCGTGGTGGCCAAGCACCACGTCGAGCGCTTTGAAGAGGTCAGCAACAGGCAAACCATTATCTCAATTCAAGACCTCTCCAGACTGGTGGTATCGATTGATGTACCGGAAAGCCTGATGATTGCCGTCAAGGGCGACGAAGAAAAGCCCTATACCTCCTACGCCACATTTGACGCGATCGAAGGCGAGCAATTTCCCCTCACCTTCAAGGAAGCCGCCACCCAGGCAGACAAGGCCACCAAAACCTTTAAAGTCGCGCTCACTATGTCAAATACCACCGGCTATTCGATACTGCCGGGTATGACCAGCACCGTTCACGCACGACGCAATATCGACAACGACGCCCCCGGCGTATTCTACCTGCCGTCCCACGCGGTACTGGAGGATGAACAGGGGCGTTTTGTCTACACAGCTCAACCCCAGGCTACCCAAAACCAGGCTACCCAAAACCAGGCCGATAACGCACTCGGCATAGTACAACGCACGAATATCACCGTCGGCAAAATTACCTCACAGGGAATCATTGTCGATACCGGTTTACAGGATGGGGATTACGTCATCGTAGCCGGTATGAGTAAAATACATGCGGGTCTAAAGGTACGCCTGGAAACCAGGGAATAACTTTGAATCTAAAAGCCGCAGTTGACCGTATATCCTCTGTATTAATGATGGTTAACATCAATGCATTATCCTTTTTTCAACTGAGGTTTTTAGGTTGAATATCACGCGTTTAGCGATTGAAAATAACCGCACCACCTGGGTTTTACTGGTGGTTATTTTATTCGCTGGCACACAGGCCTACCTGAGTATGCCACGCGCCTATGACCCCGGCTTTATTATCCGCGCCGCACAGGTAGTCACCCATTTTCCCGGTGCCAGCCCAGAACGTATCGAAGCGCTTATCTCCGATAAGATTGAAAAAGTCGTCCAGGAAATTCCCGAGCTGGATTTTGTCAGCAGCGAATCGCGCACCGGCGTCTCGATTATCATTGTCAATATCAAGGAGAGCTACACCAATATGCGCCCTATCTGGGACAGCCTGCGACGCAAAATTGAAGGGGTAAAAAACGACCTGCCCAGCGGCGTTATCGGGCCGATTGTCAACGATGAATTTGGCGATATATTTGGCATTGTGCTCGCACTTACCGGCGAGGGGTTTAGCTACGCCGAGCTGAAAAGCTACGCCGATAATGCCCGCGAGGCGTTATTGCATATCCCGGATACCGCAAAGGTCGATATCTACGGCGCACAGGCGGAACGGGTGTACGTCGAATACAACAACGCACGGCTGGCAGAGCTCAAATTGTCACCGGGGCAACTGTCACAAATACTCAGCGCCAGAAATATCCTGGTGCCCGGCGGCTCCATCGTGCTCGGCAATGAACGTATCGAGCTGGAACCCACCGGCAACTTTCAATCGCTTGAGGATATTGGGCAGACGATCATTCAGATCCCCGGTAGCGACCAGGTGTTTTACTTACGCGATATAGCCACTATTAGCCGTGCCTATATCGACCCGCCTTCAACTAAAGTGAGGGCATCTGGCGCACCGGCAATTGCCCTGGCCATTTCGATGCGCGAGGGTGGCAATAACATTGCGCTTGGCAGGCAGGTAACCGCCGTCATACAGCGATTACAAAACGCCTACCCGTACGGTATCGATTTCGAAACTATTAACTTCTCGCCGCAGGAAGTTGAAAATAAGGTCAGCGGCTTTATTTCAAACCTGGTGCAGGCAATTGCGGTGGTGGCGGCAGTCATTATCCTAAGCCTCGGTTTGCGTACCGGGCTGGTGGTGACGGTATTGATACCCGCCAGTATGGTGCTGGCGGTATTGGTAATGTCAGTGCTCGATATCGGCCTCGATCAAATTTCACTCGCCGCATTGATTATTGCCCTGGGCATGTTGGTCGACAACGGCATTGTTATGTCAGAGAACATACTGGTGCGCATGAACGGCGGGCAAAAGCCTGTCGATGCCGCCGTTGACTCAGCGCTGGAGTTACGCATTCCACTACTGACATCCTCCCTGACGACCGCCGCTGCATTTTTGCCCATATTTCTGGCCGAATCGAGCACCGGCGAATTTACCGCCTCACTGTTTAAAGTGGTCACCATTACCCTGTTGTGCTCATGGTTATTGTCTCTCACCATTATTCCACTTTTGTGTGTGAGTTTTTTAAAAACCAGCCCACAAAAAAACCCATTCGATAATACCTTCTACACACTGTATAGAGCGCTGTTAAACAGCCTGCTACGCTTTCGCTACCTGACGCTGTTAGCCGTGGCGCTGTTATTTTTTATCGCCGTAAGTTGCTTTAAATACATACCCAGTCTGTTCTTTCCCCCCTCAGACAGAGCCTTCTTTACCGCCGAGATTGAGCTGCCACTGGGCACGACAATCTACCGCACTGAAACCATCGTCAAACAAATAGAAGGCTACATGGCCGATACATTGCACAGCGGAACAGGCACAGGCAATGGTGAAGGCATTACCAACTGGGTCAGTTATATCGGCTCAGGTGGGCCGCGTTTTGTTATATCGCACACGGCAAAAGCGGCCAGCGCCAACTACGCATTGCTGGTCATCAACACCACCTCTGCCAAAATAATCAACGCGACAATTCAAAAACTCGACGATTACACCTTTACACACTTTCCCGATGCACAAGTCACCCTGAAAAAAATAGAAAGTGGCCCATCGGTAGCCAACCCCGTGGAAATACGTTTATACGGCCGTGATACCGATACACTCTTTCGCATTGTGTCGGCGCTTAAACAAAAAATGGCATCAATGCCCACACTCAAAAATATCAACGACGATTGGGGGCAACGCATAAAGAAATTGCGGGTGAACATCGACCAGGCGCGTGCGCTGCGCGCCGGTGTCTCCAGTCAGGACATCGCCTCCTCATTACAAACCGGCCTCAGCGGTCTGGAGCTGACCCAGTACCGTGAGGGTGGAGACACTCTCCCCATCACACTCCGCGCCACCGGCGACAACCGGCAGGACATCAGCACATTGCAGGCACTGGCCGTCTACTCTCAATCGAGTGGCACGTCGGTGCCACTCACCCAAGTCGCCGACCTGGCGATTGAATGGCAAGTTGCCAAGATACTGCGGCGCGACCGGCTAAAAACCGTTACTGTCGGCGCGCAACTGACGGCGGGTGCTTCGGCAACCCACGCCTTTGCCGCGCTCACTCCCTGGCTGGCACAGCAACAGCGCGATTGGCCCGTGGGTTATCGTTACGAACTGGGCGGTGAGGCCGAATCCTCCGGCAAGGCCAATCAATCGATTGCCGACAAACTGCCTATCGCCATCGCCATTATCCTGCTATTACTTGTGGCGCAATTTAACTCCCTGCGCAAACCTCTGATTATTTTAATCACTATCCCCTTGGGGTTTATCGGCGTCATCTTCGGTTTATTGATTGCGCAATCATTCTTCGGCTTTATGACCTTTCTCGGTATTATTTCACTGTCGGGTATCGTGATTAACAATGCCATCGTATTGCTGGAGCGCATCAAACAGGAAATTGAAGATAACGGCCTGGCGCCATTGGCCGGGATTGTCGAGGCCGCGCAACGTCGGCTTCGCCCTATCCTGCTCACCACCGCCACAACCGTGCTGGGCCTGCTGCCGCTGTATTTTGGCGGCGGTGAAATGTGGGAGCCAATGGCCGTTGCGATTATCGCTGGGTTACTGTTTTCAACACTGCTCACCTTGTGCATCGTGCCCGTTATGTACGCGCTGCTCTACAATGTAAAATAGTGGCTGGGTGCATCCCCTCTGGGGAGTGGGTTATCCGTAAGCGACAGATCACACCAATCAATCTTGCCGACGTGAATACGGTTTCGCCCACTCGCTTTAGCCCGGTACAGCGCGCAATCCGCCGCGTGTAGCAACGCCTCACACGTCAGAGACTCACTGGGTGCCACAGTCGCCACCCCAATCGATACCGAAATGCGCCCACAGGGTGACTGCCGATGCGGCAGGCGCAATCGTGCAACACCGTGATAAACCCGGTTGGCAAAATGCAGCACGCCGTTAGTCGGCGTATCGGGGATAACCGCGCAAAACTCATCACCACCAAACCGCGCTGCCAAATCGGCGGGGCGCTGGGTCTCTCTGCGCAGCACACGGGCAATCTGTCGCAGGCATTCATCCGCCTGTAAATGTCCATAGTGGTCGTTGTACTCCTTAAAAAAATCCACATCCATCATCATCACCGATAACGACGTACCCGCCCGCATTGCGCGCCGCCACTCGCATTCCAGCGTGCTATCAAATAACCGCCGATTAGCCAGCGTAGTGAGGGGGTCGAGAGTGGACAGGCGCAACAGGCGACGATTGTCCACGGCCAACCGTTTTACACGGTTTGCACTAGCCAACTGCCTCTCAACTGACGATTGCATCAATAGCGAGTGCCCGATGAACACACTGCACATCAGTACAAGGGCGATAAGCCCCGCCACAACCGTAAGACCGTCAGGTATCTCTGAGTGAATAGCCGCCAACAACAGCACTGGCATAAAAACAGCCAGTGAGTAAACACCAAACGTCACTCTGTCAACACAAAATGTCAGCACCCCTACTGTGCTGACTACAGCCAATACTGCGATAAAAACCCCGTGAGAGGAAACTGGCAACCACCACAACCCCAGAACGCCACTCAAGCCATATACCAGACCGATACACAGGGCATAAATAATCATCCGGTACTGAAACAGCCTGTATTTAAAAAAACCAGACCGACAACGTGACACACGCAACCAGCGAAAACAGTGGACGCTGATACCCACCAATGCCCCCCAACCCAACAACGGGAGCCAGACAGGTAGATGGGCGGGTAGATACGCACTTGCCAACCCAGCGGGAAACAGCGAGCACAGTATATGGAGTAGCGGCAAATACGAAGACTGAGAGCAGAACAACGCCCCCCTGGTCAACACCCGCCTGGCCGGGTGCAGATTAATACATTCTTTTTCCATTATTATCCATTATCAAAATGTTAAAAAAACATCAAAATGTTAAAAAAACAGTGCCTACGAAGCCCAAAAATCAAACGACTGACACCTTTCAGCCCAATATTAAAGACAATATCTGACAAATCACCGAAACAGCCATCACATGCCTTTATTAAGGTATTGGCATACAAATTGTACAACTAATAGTTACCAAATTCAAACAACTGATTATTATAGACAATAAGGTAATATCCGGTTACATGGCTATAGATATACTGACTGATAACGAAGCACTCGCCTTTGCCCAGCGGCTCAACCAGGCGCTGGACATGGCAGAATACCCGGTCACTGGCAATGGGCGCCAGCGCGCTGTAGCCGGGGCATTTCAGGTAACCCCGCAGGCTGCCCAAAAATGGCTGGATGGTCGAACCCTACCCAAAGCCCTCAGAATCAATGTTATCGCCAAAGAACTTGGCGTCAACAGCCAATGGTTGATCTCAGGGCAGGGTTCAATCCTACCCGATGCACCTGCAAAAAACGTCAACGACCTGCAGGCAACCTACTACAGCCCTAACGCTGAACTAAACCACGCACTCAACAAACTGCCGAAAACGCTGCAACCCACAATACGCAAACACTTCATTGCAATGACGAAGGCCATTCTGGACTATAGCAATAGCAGACCAGATACAGCGGATGCAACTCCCCCTAAAATAACTGACTGACAGGCCCAAAGCGGCACACGACACCAAACCCAGCCCCAGGCAGACCCAGCTAAACGCTATCAATGCACAGACCCTGACGATACACTACTGATGTATCGTTGATTCGTTCAACCTAGATTCAACTGAGGAATTTAGGTTCATTTAGTACGCTAAACACCGTCTCAAAATAAACACCCAGGGCCATCATGCTGGCGCAGCTCAAAACATTCTACCTTCTCCCCTTTAAAGCCATTGGCAACCTAATCGGGGTATTAGTACAGGTCTATTACAGCAATCGCCAATGGTTAAAAACACTGATGGCAAAGCCGCATCTGGCCAATGCGTTTCAATGCACCGTCATTATTACTGCCCTTATCTGGTTGCTAATTGCGGCATTTGCACCCCGCGATCAACCCAATCGCTTCAGCGAAACAGTGCAGCAACTATGGACACACACCACAGATAAACCGTCGGCAGTAAAAACTGAGTGAACCCGGAGATAATACAATGAACGACAAACCCACAATTCTGGTTACCCGCAAACTACCCAAAGCCGTCGAACAACGCCTACAACGGGACTATCAGGCGCTACTAAATCCAGAGGACACACTGTACACCCACCGGGAACTGCTCGAACACTGTGTAAAGGCCGACGCTATCCTGCCCTGCCATACCGAGAAATTCCCCGCTGAATTTATTCAACAACTCCCCGCCAATATCAAAGCCATCGCTAATTTTTCAGTGGGCACCGACCATGTAGATCTCGATGCCGCGAAGAAAAAAGGCATCATCGTCACCAACACCCCCGATGTGCTAAGCGATGCGACAGCAGAAATCGCGCTGCTATTGATGCTCGGTGCTGCAAGGCGTGGCAGTGAGGGTGAACGCCTGGTGCGCAGCAAAGCCTGGCGCGATTGGAGCCCGGCATTTATGGTTGGTAAACAAATTACCGGCAAACGACTGGGCATTATTGGTATGGGTCGCGTGGGCCAGATTACCGCCGCCCGTGCGCGCGGGTTTGATATGCAGATTCACTACCATAACCGCCACCCCCTGGCGAATGATGCCGATACGGGTTATCGCTACCACGACACGCTAGAGAGCCTATTGGCTCACAGTGAGGTGTTGTCCATTCACTGCCCTGCGACCCCTCAAACAACCGGCCTGCTCAATGCTGAGCGGATAAACCACCTGCCCGATGGTGCCATTGTGGTCAACACGGCACGCGGTGCCATTGTCGATGATGACGCACTCATCGATGCACTGACATCCGGTAAATTGTGGGCCGCCGGGCTGGATGTGTTCAACGGTGAGCCGCGTGATATTCACCCGCAGTATCGCCAACTGGACAATGTATTTTTACTCCCCCATATCGGTAGCGCCACCGATGAAACCCGGGATGCAATGGGGTTTCGTGCGCTGGATAACCTGGACGCTATTTTTAGCGGGCAGGCACCGCGTGACAGATTAGTGTGATGCTATCCAGCGGGCCACACACCGCTATCGAGCTATCGAGCTACCGATAAGAACTTTCCGGCCACCTTGCATATTAACAAACAGTAACGTAGTCTTTGCGCTGGTATACCAGAACTAACAGGCACTGCTCCATATATTCAATCAACCTATCGACAGTAGAATAGGCGTAGCGCGGAGCATGTAATCCAACTAAGTATTTACCACATAGATCACCGGAGATTTCAACTATGAGTAATGAACAGACAACATCCCGCAGAAAATTCCTCAAAGCAGGTGGTGCTGCGCTAGCGACAGGCGCCACTGCAGCAACACTGCCAACCTTTGCCATCGGGGCCAAACCTATCGTACTGAAAGTTCAGGCGGCCTGGGGTGGTGGCATCTTCCTGGAATTTGCCAAGGACTACGTTAACCGCGTTAACAAAATGTCTGGCGGCAGCCTGAAAATTGACCTGCTCGGCGTGGGTGCCGTGGTCAAAACCGCAGAAATGCAAACCGCTGTGCACAAAGGCGTGCTCGATGGCGCCCACCTGGTCACCGCTTACTGGTATTCCAAAAGCCCGGTGGCATCACTGTTTGGCACAGGCCCCTGCTTTGGCTGGACCGCCAACGAGCTGATGGGATGGATTCAATACGGTGGTGGTAAAGAGCTCTACTACGAGCTGATGCACGACCGCTTAAGGCTCGATCTGGTGGGTTTCTTCTCAGGCCCCATGCCCGCCCAGCCACTGGGCTGGTTTAAAGAAAAAATCTCTGAACCCAGCCAGATGAAAGGCCTTAAATACCGCACAGTCGGCCTGGCTGCGGACGTTTTGCAGGAAATGGGTATGTCCGTGGTACAGCTCCCCGGCGGCGAAATTCAACCGGCGATGAAAAGCGGCTTAATCGACGCGGCTGAATTCAACAACCCAACCTCAGATAAAGACTTTGGTATGCAGGATGTCTCCAAAGACTACCACCTGGGTAGCTTTCATCAGTCACAGGAATGTTTCGAGATTATCTACAACAAGGGCCTGTATGAAAAATTGCCGGAAGAACACCAGGCAATACTGGAATACGCATCTGAAGCCGCCTCTTCCGATATGGCCTGGAAAGCCATGGAGCGCTACTCGCAGGATCTGGTCAGCCTCAAGCAGGACTACGGTGTCAATGTCCACCGCACACCAGACAGTGTGATGCAGGACCAACTCAAAGCCTGGGATGTGGTTGTCGAGCGTATCAGTGCCTCTGACGACTTCTTTAAGAAAGTCATCGATTCGCAAAAAGCCTGGGCGAAACGCCACGGCGCCTACGCGCTCAACAACGCACCAGATTACCGGGGCGCTTACGAGCACTACTACGGCAAGCTCTAAGAAGCCTGTGCATAAGTGTTTGACAGGGGTGGTGCCTTTTTGCACCACCCCTCGTTTTTTACGCCTTCCCTCTGCGGTATCCCGCCATGACCCGACTACTCCACTTTATCGATAACCTCAGTGCCTGGATGGGTAAAACATTCGCCTGGTGCATCCTTATCCTGACATTTTCCACCTGCTACGAAGTGTTCGTTCGCTACGTGCTCAATGCCCCCACCGTGTGGGCTTTCGATATGAGCGTACAAATGTACGGCGCGCTGTTTATGATGGCCGGTGCCTACGCATTGTCACAGGGTGCACACGTGCGCGGTGATGTGGTTTACCGCCTGCTGCCACTACGGGTACAAGCCAGTATCGATTTGGTGCTATACATCCTGTTTCTGGCGCCAGGTGCTGTAGCACTGCTTTACTACGGTTACTGGTTCGCCTCAGATTCCTGGTTTTACAAAGAAGTGAGCTGGAGCAGCCCCTCGCGCATCCAGATCTACTTTTTCAAATCGTTAATTCCAATTGCCGGTCTGTTAGTACTATTACAGGGATTCGCCGAGTCGGTACGCTGCATTATCTGTATAAAAACCGGCCAGTGGCCCGCCCGGCTTCACGATGTGCAGGAAACAGAAACCAGGCTGATGCGTGAACAACAAACGGCACAACACCAGGAGCAGGCATCATGACCGACCCACAAATCGCCATTATGATGCTGGGCCTGTTTATCTTCATGGTTCTGCTCGGCTTTCCAATCGCCTTCACCCTGATCGCTATGGGCATCGGTTTTGGCTACTACGCCTACTACGACCCCTTTCGTATGGATCACTTATTCGATAACCGCATTTTTGATTTATTTGTACAAAATACCTTTTCCGTCATGTCTAACGACGTGCTGGTAGCCGTACCGCTATTCTTATTCATGGGCTACGTGGTTGAGCGCGCCAACATCGTTAACCGCCTGTTTTTCAGCATCCAGCTCGCCGCCCGCAACCTGCCTGGCTCTATGGCAGTGGCCGCGCTGGTCACTTGCTCAGTGTTTGCCACCGCGACGGGCATCATTGGCGCAGTGGTCACCCTGATGGGCATGCTGGCCCTGCCCGCCATGCTCAAAGCGGGTTACGACCACCGTTTTGCCACGGGTGTGATTTGCGCCGGGGGCTGTCTTGGCATTCTGATTCCACCGTCTATCATGCTCATCGTCTACTCGGCGATAGCCGAAATATCGCCCTTGCGCTTATACGCCGCCGCCATGATCCCCGGCCTGATGCTGGCGGGCATGTATATGATCTATGTCGTTGGTCGTGCGGCACTCAACCCTTCGCTGGCGCCGAAGCCACGCGAAGAGGACATTCCCCCAATGGGTAAAATTCTGTGGGAGTTACTCACCTCATTTGTGCCACTGGCGATACTGATACTGAGCGTCCTGGGCGCCATCCTGCTAGGGCTGGCAACACCGGCTGAAGCGGCTGGCGTCGGCGCTTTTGGCGGCCTGCTCCTGGCGGCACTGTACCGCACACTCTCCTGGGAACGCCTGAAAGAAGCGGTTTACCTCACCGCCAAAACCTCGGCGATGGTGTGCTGGTTGTTTGTTGGCTCGTGGACGTTTGCCGCCGTATTCTCCTACCTCGGTGGGCACGAACTGATTAACCAATGGGTACTGTCGCTCGACCTCAGCACCGTGGGCTTTCTGATACTCGCCCAGGCAATTATTTTTCTGCTGGGCTGGCCATTGGAGTGGACCGAGATCATCATTATCTTCGTGCCGATCTTTCTGCCAATGCTGGCGACCTTCAACGTCGACCCGCTGTTTTTTGGTATATTGGTGGCACTCAATCTACAGACCTCCTTTCTGACACCGCCGATGGCGATGGCCGCCTACTACCTGAAAGGCGTGGCCCCACCCCACATCCAGCTAATGGAAATCTTTCGCGGCATCATGCCTTATTTATTGATCGTGATTCTGGCGATGGTAATTATATACAACGTCCCGTCACTGGTACTTTGGCTGCCTGAAGCGCTGTTTGGAAAATAATGATGCAGGGTAATCAACTTAGCGCCACCGCAGCCGCTGAGGCTATCCGGGAAGGCAGCATCACCGCCGGGCAACTGGTGCAATCCTGCCTCGACAGAATCAGTGAATTTGAGCCGGACATCGGCGCCTGGGCGCACCTCGACGCCGGATTGGCCCTGGAGCAGGCACGCCAGGCTGACCAATTGCACAGCCACGGCAGGCCCACCGGGCCATTACACGGTGTGCCCGTCGGTATTAAAGACATTATCGACACCGCCAGCCTACCCACCGAATACGGCACGGCACTGTGCACCGGTAGAACCCCGTCCACAGATGCCAGCTTGATCGGTACACTGCGTGAAGCGGGCGCGATTATACTGGGCAAAACAGTCACCACTGAACTGGCGGTATACGCCCCCGGTAAAACCCGCAACCCGCACAACCCTGCACACACCCCCGGTGGCTCCTCAAGCGGTTCTGCCGCCGCCGTGGCCGCCTATATGACACCCCTGGCGGTCGGTACACAAACCAACGGCTCGGTGATTCGCCCCGCCTCATTTTGTGGTGTATTCGGCTTCAAACCCAGCTATGGCAGAATCTCCCGATACGGTGTGCTCAAACAATCCCACGCGCTCGATACAGTCGGTGTATTTGCGCGCAACCTCGACGACCTCGCGCTAATTGCAGATACCTTAATGGTCTACGATGCCAGGGACAGGGCCATGCGCCCACAAGCCCGGCCCTATATTGGCCAGGTTATGGCGACGCCGCCACCGGTGGAGCCCCGCATCGCCTTTGTTCGCACCCCCGTCTGGGAACGTGCGGACGATGCGACAAAAGAAGCCTTCAAAGAACTGATCGAACACATCGGCTCACCGGTCGATGTGGTTGACCTCGCAGCAGAATTCGACACCGCATTGGAACACCAGCGTATTATTATGGAAGCCGACCTGGCAAAAAACTTCTCCCGCTACCACCGCGATGGTGCAGACCAATTGAGCGAAAAACTGCGTGAAATGATCGAAAGCGGGCAGCGCATACTGGCCACAGATTACAACAACGCCATAGAGCGAATTGAAATCTACACCTTGCTTTTAAACAGCATATTGGAAGATTACGATGCAATACTGACCCCCTCAGCAGCAGGCGAGGCACCGGGTATACGCACCACAGGTGACCCGGCATTCTGCACCTTGTGGACATTGTGCGGTATGCCAGCCCTTAATCTCCCCCTATTCCAGGGGTCAGGCGGTTTGCCGGTTGGGGCACAATTAGTCGCGGCCAGGGGTGACGATGCCAGACTGTTCAGAACGGCACGCTGGCTGTTGCAACAGATTGAAGAATAAACCCGCAATCCAATTAAACAAAATGAGAATCCCGTGGACAATATAATCAGCAGTATTTTATCAGCTATCGTCTTTATCGCCTTCGTAGGCGGGCTGGCCGAATCCATCGGCGAGCTGCCTTTTATTGCCATTGTCACCTTTGTAATAATTCTGGTGTCTGTAGACGTGGTGCAATCGATAAAAAATCGTACATCCAAATAAAAAATAACAATAACTTATACCGCCTGCTGATGATCGATAACCCCCAAACCAACAGCCAGCGCACTACGCAACCATGCCTTTTTTGGATTGACCTGGGACATTACCCTTACCCCCTGCACCAGCGTCATTAAAAAACGTGCCATCGCCTGAGGGCTTTGTGCCGTCGCAATCTCTTTGCGCGCCTGCCCTCTGGCAACTGTTTTTGCAAAGGCACTCTCAACGGAACTAAAAACCCCGAAAATTCTCGCTTGAACCTCACCGTCACCCCGCCCAAACTCGATAGCGGAATTTGTCAGCAGACACCCCAACCGCTTACCCTTACCGGTTGAAAAATCAATCATGTCATTAAAAAACTGCTCGATCCCATCACGCGGCGATTCACTCGCCATCATCTGAGCAATACGCGCCCGGTTTACACTTTCCAAATACAGCTCAATAGCGGCCAAAAACAAAACCTGCTTATCACCAAATGACGCGTAGAGGCTGGATCGACTCAACCCAGTGGCATCGACCAGCATCTGCACCGACGTGGCGTGATACCCCCGTTTCCAAAAGAGCGTCATCGCCGCTTCAAGTGCAGTATCCCGGTCAAAATGCTTCGTTCTGGCCACAATTAATACGCAACCGTGTAGGCATCAAACAAATCAGCCCGCCACTTCCCCACGCGCTGGGTAATCTTTATCAACGGCAAATTCAACAGCCTTTAACAAATCGGCAAACCCAGGACGGGCAAAAGGCATGGTCTGCGTGGCACCGTAATACAGCGTTTGGTCGGGGCGTATCAAAAACACGCCCGGCTCGCCAAACAGTGCAGGCTCTTCGATACCGATAGACGTTTTGCCACGGCTGGCAGAAACATACAAACCCCACTCACGGGCTTTTTCGATACTCATACCATAGGCAACCGCCAGGTTTTCAAGTTTCCACTCACTTTTAGCATCGGCTGCGCGTGCCTCACCGTCGGTGGATGCAACAACAATCGTTACACCGCGTGCGGCAAAATCGGCCGCTTTACGGTTCAAATCACCAAGATACATCGAACAAATAGGGCAATGTCGGCCACGGTAAAACACTATCAGCGTAAAATTTTCCGGCTGCTGATCCGCCAGTGACCAATGGTCACCGCCTACCAGCGGTAATGCCAAAGAAGGTACCGCCTCACGCGGCATTAATGAAGTACGTGATGACATAAAAAACAACTCCCGCAATAATGGAACGAACGTTCCAGAATACTATAAATAACAGCTTGCCATGTCAACAAGAAACCCGGGGGAAGAGGAGAGAGAGGAAATAACCGCCTATTTGACTAACATCACCATAACGTAGATAGTTGCATAGCATGAAAAACGCTGATTTAAATGCGATGACCGTCAACAAACCCAAAGCCCTGGCGCTGGCGAAACGGGAGCTTGCCACATTCGTCTATGACGCTGTGCAACTGGGGGGTATCAACATGACCTTGCACGCTGTTGCCGCCAGGGAAGAAGCACTTGAACGGGGGTGTTTTCGCTGTGGAGGTGTCACCATTGTCGGCACTGACTACATGCCACCCAAGGCGCAAGTACTCCCCGATTTATTCAACGATATGTTACAAAGCATAGCGTCACTCAACGATATTTATGACAGAGCAATCACTGATGACCGCCTCACCTCATAATAACGCAACAACATCCACCACTGTCGACACGTTCGACCCATATAAAAAAGAGGCACAACTGCGCAATGAATCGCGTAGCTGGGATACCAGTCAGGTGCAAACAGCACAAGCTGGTGACATTCCACTGATCGATGTCAGCGAGTATTTCACCACGCAAAGCCAGTCAGCGCTGGAAACCATCGCCACCCAATTGTGCGAAGCCTGCTTACACGTTGGTTTTTGCTCCATTATCGGTCACCAGTTTCCCGAAGGTCTACTGAAACAAACCTTCGCCGAAGCGCAACGATTTCACGCACTACCATTGCCAATAAAGCATTCACTGCTCATGGACCGGCCCGACTGGCCAATCAAGGGAGTGGGTTATCTCCCCGTCAAAAACCGCAAATTGCCCACCCGTGACAAGGGTAATCTCAATGAGGCATTTGTACTAAAGCGGGATCACCAAACGACCCTGAATGACAACCAATGGCCAGAGGAAAACCAACTGCCCCACTTTCGGGAAAATATTGGCCACTACGCAAAACAAATAGAAAAACTGGCCAAGCGACTGCTACCGATTTACGCACGCGCACTCAACCTCAAACAAGACTTCTTCACCCCTGCATTTACGTCCCCCATGTACCGTTTGCGGATGACACGTTACCCGGCCATTCCTAAAACCCAAACAGATGAATACGGTATTGCGCCACACGTTGACACCACCTTCTTCACAATACTGGCACAAGATAGCCCCGGCCTGGTTATCTACAGTGAAAAAAGACAGTGCTGGATTCACGCGCCGGTTATTGAAGATGCTTTTATCGTTAATACCGGTGAATTACTTAAACAGTGGTCAAATTGTTTATTTGTCAGCGTCAAGCATTTTGCCAACAACAATACCAGTGATAGCCCGCGTTACTCCATTCCGTTTTTCTTTAATGCTAACGCAGACTATAAAATGGCGTGCCTGCCAACATGTTACGACAAAAACTACCCACCCCAATACCCGCCAATCTCCTACCTTGAAAGCCAGGCTGTTGTACAAGGCGAGTAACGAATACCTAACACTTATGCGTCAACGAATATTGAAAATCCATAATGAGAACAGTTAGTATGTGCCCTTGTGTTATAGCCATGGATTGTTGATGGGCCACTGTAATGTCCCATTTTCTCGCTGATCATTTACCACTTTCATAACCCCCCTCAACTGGCGGTGGTGAACAATTGCAGGGTGAACCACTAGAATAAAACCACCACTATCCCTAAATAACAAAAAGCACACCTGAATATGCCTGTTAAAATCAAAAACCAACTTGCCAGCCAATGCCAACCCGGGCAGCGCCAACAATACATCGATGATTACGAGCGTATCAAAACGTTAAAACTATCACTGGATTTAACACGCGGTAAACCCTCTACAGCTCAGCTGGCATTATCCGATGGGATGCTCGCTTTATCCCCAGAGCGCTGCATTGATAGCAATGGCGTTGATGCGCGCAACTACGGCGGCCTGGATGGATTACCCGCGATGAAAAAACTGTTCGCGGAGATACTCGATGTCCAACCGGAAAATGTGATTGTCGGTGGAAACTCCAGTTTGACCATGATGTACGAAGTCTTAAGCCGGGCGTGCCAATTCGGTGTGGTTGACGGTAACGGTCCCTGGAATAACATCACTGAACGAAAGTTTCTGTGCCCTACACCAGGTTACGACCGACACTTTCTGATTACCGAGCACCTTGGGTTTAAGTTAATACCCGTGGATATGAATGATTTTGGCCCCGATATGGATAAAGTGGAATCGCTTGTTGCCGCAGATGACACGATCAAAGGCATATGGTGTGTGCCCAAATACAGTAACCCAACAGGAGTCTGTTACAGCCGGGAGACCGTTCAGCGGCTCGCCCGGATGAAATGTGCAGCGCCAGACTTCAGGATAATGTGGGACAACGCCTACGCAGTGCATCACTTTAGCGGTCACCGACCGGTATTGGAAAATATTTCAAAACACGCAGACACAGCCGGACACCCAAATAGAGTGGTGCATTTTGCATCCACTTCAAAAATCAGTTATGCAGGCTCAGGGGTCGCGGCGATGGCGGGTAGTGCTGCCAATGTGGCCAACGCTAAAACACATATCGGTGTTCAAAGCATCGGGCCAGATAAGGTGAATCAACTCAGGCATTTAAACTTATTCAGTAACCTATCGGCACTCAACGCGCACATGGAGAAACACGCGCAACTGCTAAAGCCCAAATTTGATCGGGTAAATGACATTTTCGAACGGGAATTGGGCGCGATGAATATCGCCAGGTGGAGCAAACCACAGGGCGGATACTTTGTTAACGTAGATGTGCCCGATGGTTATGCTAAAAAAATCATTCGCTTAGCGGCTGAAGCCGGTATTAAATTGACAGCGCCCGGCGCACCCTTCCCCTATGGGATAGACCCACACGATAGCAATATTCGGATTGCACCCACCTTTCCCTCACTCGACGAATTAGAGCAGGCGCTCAACGCACTGGTCGTCTGCATTAAGCTCGCGGTAACCGAATAACCCTCTGTCACGTCGTCAAACGCCGGTAAATATCGGACACCTTTACCGGCAGATCGCGCACTTCTTTCACCACCGTATAGGCCGCTGGCCCATACAGCCTCGGCAGATAATCCCGCGCTGTTTCATCGATTGTAATGCAGTACGGGTGAATGCCATCCCGGCGCGCTTCAATTAACGCCCGACGCGTGTCTTCGATACCAAATTCGCCCCGGTAGTGATCGTAATCGTCCGGCTTGCCATCAGACAGGGTAATCAATATTCGCGTGCGCGCATCGACCTGCTTTAATAAATGCGTGAGGTGGCGAATAGCGAACCCCATGCGCGTATAGTCCTGCGGTTCGATGCCACTGATACGCGCCTGCACTTCATCGCTGTAATGCTCGTGAAAGTGTTTGATATGATAAATTTCACAGCGTTTGCGGGTCACGCTGGAAAAACCATAAATCGCATAGCGGTCACCCAGTGTTTGCAGCGATTCACACAGTAATACCAACGATTCGCGCTCGGCATCGTTGATCCAGCCTTTGGTCGAGCCACTCATATCGACCATAAACACCACGGCGATATTGCGCTCATTGCGGTACATGCGGGTAAACAGACGATCACTCATTTCCGCGCCCTCGTGGGCATCTGCCAGCGCCTCGACCAGGGCGTCGATATCAATGCCATCACCATCCGGCTGGCGCTTCAGCAAACGGTCGACATCACGCATTGCTTCAAAGGTTTTGCGCAGGTGCTTTACTAACCCCCGGTATTTATTCAGTGTTTTGGGTACAAAATTGTCGTATACCGGCGCCACCGATTTTTCACGCGCCGCACACCAGTTTTTGCGGTAGTGCTGGCGGCGAAAATCCCACTCAGGGTAGAGCGTCGCGCCCTGCTCGTGGTAAGTGCCACTCCACACATCGTCGGCCCCATCCTCCTCTTCGACAAACAAAGCGGGATCGTACTCACCGGCCCCCGCCGGTTCCAGATAATCATCGGGGATGTTACCGAGATCGAGCATGATCGAACGCACCGCAGCCAATGCAGTATCCGGCAGTGGAACGGGTTGATCACCCACCATAATCTCCACGTCCAGTTCATCCCGCTCGTCTGCATCCGGGTCGAGCCGCGCCTGAAACGCCGGGGCATCGTCATCACCCGGGTTTTCCTGCACCTGTTCATCGCTGATTTTCTTTAGTGATAAGCGCAGCAGGGCTTTTTCACGCGCCATACGACGGCGCATACAATCGTCGATCTGCTCAAGTTGCAGGGCATCCAGCCATGCCGTTTGCAACGGTATATCCCGGTCAAAATACGTATCCGCCAATTCCAGTGACAGCGCAGCAGTGGCAGACGGCTCACTCAGCAATGGCTCGACTTGCGGCCAATACGCAGCTTCCTGCGTGTAGCCCAGCTCGCCTTTTATTCGCAGCAATTCGCGAAACAGGCCCGGTAGCTCACGCGCAATACACGCCTCCAACCGGCAGGTTTCAAACAGGTGAAACAAGGCGGTAAATTTTTCATCATCGCGTGCCAGCAGCGCATCGACGATGGGTTTGCGAAAGCTGCCAAAACGCGTTTGCGCCCACAGCAATGTCGTCTGGATTTTATAATGCAGAAAATTATCCTGGGTATTTTGCAGGCCCGATTGCAGCTCCGGCAAAAACAGGGTTTCGGTATCGGTGTACACCGATTCACCATGCTGTATCTGTAGGCGCCGCCCCGACAAGCCACAGACAAACCCCATAAGCACCGACTCACACGCCTCCAAGGCCTGCCCATTGACGCGTGCGTGATTGACCGCGACAAAATTATCCAGCGACTCCATCACTTCAATCGCTTTGCGCAGGCCACTGCGATCATAGGTATCCATCACCAACAGCGCCCAGGCCTCGATTACTGACCGGTCGGTTTCATCCAGCACCCGTTTACCCTGGCAAGAGAGCCGATAGGCCAGCTCAATATTCGTGCTGGCAACGCGCTCTACCCAGTTGAGAATATATTCCTGGTCAGCACGTGCCAGCGTGGCCAACTCTATGGCGGGAATGGCGGTGTTGCAAAATGAAAACTCAACGTCCAGGCAGGCGTCCAGGCGCGCCTCAATATCGCCTGCCGCCAGCGATGCGCGGTCTAGAATAGCGATGACGACAGCTCGTTGACCGCTGCAATCATCTCGCCATCGTCACTCAGGGCCTGAGTGATCGCACCCTGGCAGGCGACTACCGGCGGGACGCCGCTGGCAATAAGCTTAGCCGCGTGCACCAGCAGGCGCGTACTGGCCCCCTCATCCAGGCCACTGCCCTTAAGGTTGCGCGTCATCCCGGCAAACTGCACTAAACGCCCGGCGGTATTTTCATCGACCCCCGACTCTTTGCAGACAATGCGTGACTCCAGGGCGGCATCCGGGTAGTCAAACGCCAGGGCGACAAAGCGTTGCCGCGTGCTTTGTTTCAGATCTTTCAATACACTTTGATAACCGGGGTTGTAGGAGATAGCCAGGCAAAACTCAGGCGGTGCGGGCAGTAGAATACCCCGTTTTTCCACTGGTAATACGCGGCGGTCATCGCCGAGCGGATGGATAACCACCATCGTATCTTTGCGCGCCTCGACCACTTCATCAAGGTAGCAAATACCGCCCGCCCGCACGGCGTGTGTCAGCGGCCCATCGATCCAGACTGTCTCCCCGCCTTTAATCAGATAACGCCCCACCAAATCGGAGGCGGTTAAATCATCGTGACAGGAGACAGTGATCAATGGCCGTTTAAGGCGCCAGGCCATATACTCCATAAAGCGCGTTTTACCACAACCGGTCGGGCCTTTTAACAAAACCGGCAAGTGATTGTTATAAGCGGCCTCGAATACTGTGACCTCATCACCATTGGCGGCGTAATACGGTTCGTCTTCGATGTAATTTTCTTCGATGCTCAGGTTGTTTACTGCAGAGGCCACGTTTCATTGTCTCTATTTTTTACGTTTGTTTGGTAGCGGGCATGGGGTAATACGCCATGTTACCGGGCGTCGGCAAGCATAAAAACGTTTACTACAAATATCTACCTTTAATACGAAGAGGACTCTTTAGATTCTATACAAGCCCATTTAGATTCACCCTATATCACTTTGCCTACATCTACGATAAGTTACTGCCAAAGGTGCCCAACAGAGAAGAAAGCCCCTACCTGCTGTGCCTCAGACGCTGGCTGAAATACAAAACCGGCAGGCGAACCATTCACTCTGAGCACCTCCCTATCGCTTGCACCAAAATCCCACGCCTCGAAAAAAGCACCCACATTAATAGCCAAATTTTCAGCAACCGGCTTCACCCACGATATTTCCATACGCAGCCCATAATCGGGCTCTAAATCGAGGGTAATGCGATCAAACTGACCGCCGAAATCAACCTTTACCTTCGGGTTAATGCTTCGTGTAACACCTGTATTTACAGTAAGGAGACTTTGGTCAGCAAAAGCGTAATCTAACACTATACCAGCGTACACAGTCTGCCATTGATACACCTCATCAAGCCCTGTCACACTACCTCGCCCCTGAATAGTTCTTTCCCACCAGTGGGCGCCCACAGCAAAGCGGGAATAGATAGATAATGGCAGCGATTGGTAACGGTGTAAGTGATACAGAGCAGCGAATCTCAGCGTGTAAAGCACCTCATCTGTCTCGGACAAAAATGCTTGCCCCGCCTGTGTTTGTCCATCGTAGCCTACCTCACCAGAATAGACACTGGCATCTAGTAAAAGCCCCCAGTCGCCTGTCTGATAGTGACTGGAAATTGTGAGACCAGGAACTGTCCCACGCTCTCTGACTAATCGATTACCGTTCATGTCGGTCTCATCAAATGTAAAACGCATGGCAGTTACACCTAATGCGGTTTGCCAGCTATCTGCTAAAGTAGGCAGCGGCAAGCCTGACAAAAGACCTATAAAACACAAACCAGCTAACTGCCTGGTAAACCTGTTGGTTATACAAGCAGCCAGCCAGCACGGCAATACCTGCCACGCTGGCTGCCTGGGAAGCGGTGTCACAGTAAGTTCAATGCAGACCAGGTAGTATCGCGGGTTATATCTACCGCACTATCCCCATTCTCATCAATTTGCAAACGCACAGTTCTGGCATCTAGCATAATCATGCGAATACTGCTGCCACCCGCTCCGGTAATCAGTGCTTCACCAACAAATGGATCGGCACTGGCGCTGGTTCCTTGAAAAGCAGTCACTGTAGTAAAAACTGTACGCCCTCCCTGAGTATTGTTGTCAACCGTTGCGTTGACAGTCGTTGTGTAAGCACCTGTAGCAACAGTCTGGGTAGATGAAAAAGCAAAATTTATCAGGCGATCAGTCCGCCCACTACCTACTGCTAATAAGCTGTTACCCGAAGCTTGCGTATTCAAATTGACACCATCAGTATTTGCTACCGAAGCCGTAATATCACCATCCAGTATGGTAATAATATTACCTGCAGCTGCTTGAAAATTACTATATACCGCAGAAACACTAATTGAATAAGGAACCATAGTTGGGGTACCTGTGGTAGCTATATTGGTAAGACTTATACCGCCATTCAACGCAATACCAGGTTCAACACAATTAAAATACGTAATGCTTACTGTATCACCAGTGCCCAATTGCCCATTACTGTCTGCATCATTCAAAGTAAAGACAAAAGAGCCACCACCGCCACAACTCATCGCATTGCTGGTAACAATCCCTACAACACCAGACCCTGAGTTAGACGTAAACAAACTGCGTGCAAGCAAAAGCTGGTCACGGGTGAGCATAATCGGTGATAAGTCAACGTCAGGGGTCGTTGTTACTGCCCCAACCAGAGTATTAGTAGCACTTTGTGAAGGTGAATTTAATCCAGTACTGGCATCATAACTGGTCGCTGTGGTGACATCAGCATTACTATTGGCAATGGTGACTTGTGTGTTGGGTATAACTGGAAGTGGAACACCACCAGCACCACTTCCGCCGCCGCCACCACCGCCACAAGATGAGAGAAAACCAAAACTGGATGCCAGAAGAAGGGGTATATAAGCTTTTTTCATTGTATTGCTCCGATTGTTCCTAATTGAATGTGTAAGTATCTTTTTGAATTTATAAAGTATATTTTTTTATCCTAAAAATCCAGTGTCGTAGTATATCCAGATCCACTACATAAGAAGCGATTAAAAAATAGCGCCGACTTTAACCCGCATTACGCGAAAACCCCATACGCTGGAGCGCTATTTTTCCCGCGATAAAAAGCGCTAACTCCAACAACTCATCCCATAGATTACCTCGTCGGGTAAATCCTTTACACGCCAATTCCAGCTCCGCACAACGCAACAACATACGATTCCACGACAATGCATCGTGACGATTCAGCGCCTGTTGAAAAATACCCTGCCGGTTTTGCCAGATACGTGCTTCACGCATCGCCTCAGCGGTTGAACTGCCGCGTGCTTTCGCCAGGGCAATCTGCGCTGCGCTGCGCACCTGCATGGTTAACGCAATCAACACCGGAACCGGGTCGATACCCTCACTGCGCAGACCATCGAGAATCGCCACCACGCGTTTAGCGTTGCCGAGCAATGCGGCATCGGCTAAGTCAAAGGTTTGATAGCGTGCGCTGTCGGCCACTACCGTCAGCACTTCCTGGATATTAATTTCACTGTCGGCGAACAGCAGGGCAAGTTTATCGATTTCCTGCTGTGCCGCCAGCATATTGCCCTCGACGCGATCAGCGATCAACGTGGCGGCATCCCGCGTAGGGCGCAACCCCCTGGCGCGCATACGTTGAACAACCCAATTCGGTAGATCCTGTGGCGAAACCGGCCACACCTGAAGAGTGATACCCACCTTATCGATGGCTTTATACCAAGCACTCGACTGACCGGACTTATCAACTTTGCCACTCATCACCAACAAAATCGCATCGTCTACCGGGCGCTCGGCATACGCCTTCAGGGCTTTCCCTCCCTCACGCCCCGGCTTGCCACTGTCCAGACGCAACTCCAGT
Source organism: Gammaproteobacteria bacterium (assembly GCA_965277715.1). GTDB lineage: Bacteria > Pseudomonadota > Gammaproteobacteria > JBCCGL01 > JBCCGL01 > JBCCGL01. Next base: position 4,208,677 of record OZ255836.1, on the reverse strand, counting down.
ATGCGCTGTTCGGCGAACAGCGACAGGCTATTTGAAGCCGTTAGTAAGTGATTCCAATCGAATTCGGTATCGGCGACAAATACCTCGCGGGTGTCATACCCCAAAGCGCGTGCACGCTGGCGAATACGATCCGCACACTCCACCATTTGTAGCGGTTCATCACCGCTGATGAAGTAAACCGGCTGTAGGTGCCGGGCCAGGTGGCTATCGAGCTTATCCGGGTACAATCTCATATAAATGCTTAATCAGCGTGTGGAAATAAAACAATCTACAACAGGTGGCTTGCGCAATCTATCCGTGTACTGGAGAATTCCCCTTATGACTTCACCCACCAAGATCACACCATTAAAAACGCGAATTGTACGCTTTTCCGTTTTGCTGGTGTTAACGTTGCCGACAGTATTTTTAAGCCCGAGCACACTCGCTCAAGCGTGTGTAAAACAGGTATTTAACCGTTACTGCCTCGGCGCGACACCCGGTTCACTGTCCATTAGCGCCGAACAGATCAGCGCGCAAAACGGCACCGTGGTCTACCGGGTGCGCGATGAAAAAAAACACCTGGAGCTGAGTACACACAATAACCAAATCAGCGCAGTAGCACGGCGGGAAGCGCCGGGGAGCTGGCTCAATTTCACCCACTGGAAAGCCAAGCTGATCCGCCTCTATGGGCAGGGCGAGACATTGGGGCAGTTTCCCGACTACGCCACATCGCGCAGCTCGCGGTTAAACGCGATCAACGCCGGCAAAGGGTTTGCGCATATCCGCTGGCAGCGCGGTGAGTGGTCGGTCGCCCTTATCTGGGATCACCGCGACTACATCATCCTGCGCTATGCGCTAAATACCCTGGACGATACCGACAACAATAGCGAAGGTCTTTAATGTTGTATTCGCTATTGCGCAAAGCGCTGTTTTCCCTCGATGCGGAAACGGCACACGACCTCACCTTAACCGCGCTAAAGCAGCTCAATCGCGGCCCACTGGCGCACTGCCTGAAAAGCCGGGTACCCCCACACCCCATCGAGGTAATGGGCATCCCGTTTCCCAACCCGGTAGGATTATGCGCCGGGCTGGATAAAAATGGCGAATGCATCCACGGCCTGGCCAATCTGGGCTTTGGTTTTATCGAAATAGGCACAGTGACCCCACGCGCCCAACCCGGTAACCCAAAACCGCGTATTTTCCGTCTCCCCGAGCAACACGCCATTATCAACCGCATGGGGTTCAACAACGCCGGAGTAGACCACCTGGTAAAGCGGGTTCAGGCGGCAGAATTTAAGGGTGTATTGGGCATCAATATCGGTAAAAACCGCGATACCCCCATCGAAAATGCCAGCGACGATTACCTGATCTGCCTGCGCGCCGTTTACCCTTACGCCAGCTACATCACCGTCAACATCTCCTCGCCAAACACGCCAGGGCTACGGGCACTGCAGCATGGTGAGGCACTGGAATCGTTATTTAGTACACTAAAATCAGCGCAACAATCACTGGCCGACAAACACCAGAAATACGTGCCACTGGCAATCAAAATAGCCCCTGATTTACAGCCACAGGAAGTCGACACCCTTGCCGATGCCCTTCGCCATCACTGCATCGATGCTGTTATTGCCACCAATACCACTAACGCCCGCGATGGCATTGCCGCCTCGCGCCATGCCAGTGAAACCGGCGGGCTTAGCGGCGCGCCCTTAACCACCCAATCGACCGCGATTATGCGCCAACTCGCCAATCGCTTGCAGAGCGACATTCCTATTATTGCCGCAGGGGGCATTATGTGTGGTGACGATGCACGGGAGAAAATTAACGCGGGCGCCCAATTGGTACAAATCTACTCTGGCTTAATCTATAACGGCCCCAGTCTGATTGGCGATTGTGTTAACGCATTAAACAAAACCAATATAAAAAAGACCTAAACCATGCCTCACTACGATTTTTTTAATGGCGACGCCGATGGTATTTGCGCACTGCAGCAGTTGCGCCTGAACCACCCTATCGACAGCACATTGGTAAGCGGCGTCAAACGCGACATTGGGCTGCTGAAAAAAGTCGATCCACAACAGGTCAGCTCAGCCACCGTGCTGGATATTTCTTTCGACAAAAACCGCGCAGGCGTACAGGCATTGCTCGATGCAAACGTGCCTGTGCAATATTTCGATCATCACTTTGCTGGGGAAGTGCCCAGCCACAGGCAACTTGACGCACATATTGACACCGCAGCCAACACCTGCACCAGCCTGCTGGTCAACGCCTACCTAAACGGCGCTCACCTACCCTGGGCTGTCGTCGCGGCATTTGGCGACAATTTACACGCCAGTGCACAGGCCGCCGCAAAGCCACTCGGTTTATCCAAACCCCAGATCGATGCACTCGAACAACTAGGCACATTAATCAATTACAACGGTTACGGCGCACATATCGACGACCTGTTTTTTGACCCTGAAACGCTGTACAAGACAATACACCATTACCCCAACCCCTTTGACTTTATCAGCAGTGATACCGCCTTTATTACCCTGCGTGACGGTTATGCGGGTGATATTGACAACGCCAGACAACTGGCACCTGTACAGGCGAACGATTGCGGGTTGATACTGGTACTGCCAGAGGAAAAATGGTCCCGCCGAATCAGTGGCGTATACGCCAACGAATTGGCACGTGCACACCCCGACCGGGCGCACGCATTATTAAATATACTGCCAGCGGGTGGTTATCTGGTGAGTGTACGCGCCCCGCTCAACCGTAAGCACGGCGCGGATACTTTGTGTATGCAATTTGAAACAGGCGGGGGCCGTAAAGCGGCAGCGGGCATTAACCACCTGCCAACACAGGATATAGAGCATTTTATCGAGAAATTTAACCGGCAGTTCAGCCAAAGCGGATAGGCTGCACGGTTATCAGAAACAGTATGGCAAACACACTGTGTATAACGCATTCCTCGGCCATCCGATTATGTGAACTCAAAACACACGCCCATGCTACCAGCAATCGGCGTCAGCCTGTTTTCCACAAAAACAGTTGGCGTGCGTCTATCTTGATTAGCAGGATATTCTCACGGCCTGTACCGCACTCATCTGCGACCCCAAACCACCGGGCAACCGGCTCAAAATACCCGCTTAACTCTGTGGCAATCCGCCGCCCTTGATCCACTTGTTTAAGCAGGCTGCCCGCCAAACCACTCCCCTTCTCAAGCCCTTGCACAAAACGCTTTAACCTAAATTCCGCAGTTGAATCGTAGCGAGGGCGTCTAAGGTGCTGAATTAGATTCAGTGCATTAGGTGGTCGCAGTAGGTTCAACTGAGGAATTTAGGATGATGTAACGCTGCCGGTGGAAGAGGTCTATTACCTTGTTGATAATGGTGATGTAAGAAAATTCATGGAAAACAAGCAGCGCAGCGAATAGAACAATCAACCCTGTATTACCACCATCTTGATCAGCTTACCTCCCCTGCAACGATAACCCCGCGCCCTGGGGCAAACACAAACACGTAAAGCCCCTTGCAGAATTTAGCGCCAATTGGGGCACCCGGCGCTAAGCAATCGACTCAATAGGCTGAACATAAGAAATAGGCGCATCCCTGGCATCGTCAAACGTCACCTGCTCCCAGGCAGTCTCATCCTCAAGCAACGCCCGCAGTAATTGATTATTCAACGCATGCCCGGATTTATACCCGGAAAAAGCCCCGATCAATGTATGCCCCAGCAAGTATAAATCGCCAATCGCATCGAGGATTTTGTGCCGGACAAACTCATCGCCATAGCGCAAACCGTCTTCGTTGAGCACCCGGTAATCATCAACCACAATGGCGTTATCCAGACTACCCCCCAACGCCAGATCACGGCGGCGCAAGGCTTCAATATCACGCATAAAACCAAAGGTACGCGCCCGGCTGATTTCTTTAACAAAGGATGTGGTGGAAAAATCCACCTCGGCCTGCTGGCTGAGGTTGTTGAACATGGGGTGGTCAAACTCAATGGTAAAACTCACCTTAAAACCATCAAAGGGATCGAAGCGTACCCATTTGTCATCACTCTCAGCCTGTATGGGCTTTTTTATACGGATGAATTTTTTCGGCGCATTCTGTTCTTCGATACCCGCCGACTGCACCAGAAACACAAACGGCCCGGAACTGCCATCCATAATCGGTACTTCGTCAGCGCTCAAATCGACGTAGGCGTTGTCGATGCCCAGCCCCGCCAGTGCAGCCATCAGGTGCTCGACGGTGGAGATTCTCACACCATTCTTGCCCAGCGAGGTGGCAAGTTCGGTGTTTTCCACGTTCATAGGGTGGCTGGGAATAACCACTGGGGTGTCAAAGTCGACCCGACGAAAGACAATACCGGTGTCTATATCAGCGGGGCGCAAGGTCAGGTAGACTTTTTTACCCGTATGCAAGCCGACGCCGGTCGCCCGAATAGTGTTTTTGAGGGTCCGTTGCTTAATCATGTTATTTTTTTGCCCTTGCATCTGGTCGATGCGCAACGTACTGATGTGCCATATAAGATGGGCGGCAATAATACATCACGACGATAAACGAAAACAGCCAAACTGACATACCTGTAATTATCCTGGAAGCAGCCTAATAATAATCATATGGATATATAGACTAATCCGCCTGTTTTCTTAAAAACGCCGGAATATCCAGGTAGTCCAGCTCGCCTTCACCCGCAACAGCCGCCACCCGGGACAGCGTGTCTGTTCTGTCGGTTGCGATGGGTTTATTGCGGATCACTGTGGGTTTATCCAAACGTTCGTAGTCGACTTTGCCGTCGTTGCGCGGTGGGTAGACCGAGCGGATTTTGGGCACGCTGGCACTTTCCAGTTGTCCCAGCCCGGTAGCCACTACGGTCACCCGCATTTCACCCTGCAATTCGGGGTCGATAACGGTGCCGACCACTACCGTGGCATCGTCAGAGGCGAAGGTTTTGATGGCATTGCCAACGTCTTCAAACTCACCGATGGCCATGTCCAGCCCGCAGGTGACGTTAACCAGAATACCCTTGGCCCCCGCCAGGTTGACGTTTTCCAGCAGTGGGCTGGAAACCGCCGCCTCGGCTGCCTCGGTGGCACGCTGTTCACCGCTGCCAATGCCTGTGCCCATCATCGCCATGCCCATTTCAGCCATGACGGTACGCACGTCGGCAAAGTCGACGTTGATTAAACCCGGGCAGGTAATCAACTCGGCAATCCCCTGCACGGCACCGCGTAAAATATCATTTGCGGCGCTAAAGGCATCCAGCAGAGTCACGTTTTTACCGAGTACGGACAGCAGTTTTTCGTTGGGGATGGTGATCAATGAATCGACGTGCTGGCTTAGCTCGCGCAGGCCCGCCTCGGCGAGTTGCATACGCTTGGCGCCTTCAAACGGAAACGGTTTGGTCACCACGGCAACGGTCAGGATGCCCATATCGCGGGCAATCTGTGCCACCACCGGTACAGCACCTGTCCCCGTGCCCCCGCCCATGCCCGCTGTAATAAACAGCATGTCGGTGCCTTCGATGGTCTGTTGGATTCGCTCGCGATCCTCCAGTGCCGCCTGCCGACCAACGTCTGGATTGGCACCGGCACCCAGGCCCTTGGTGATGTTGCCACCGATTTGCAGTGATACCTTGGCCGGTATGCTTTTCAGCGCCTGCGCGTCGGTGTTGGCACAGATAAACTCGACCCCATCGATGCTGGAACGCACCATATGCGCCACCGCATTGCCGCCACCGCCACCGACACCGATCAGTTTTATTACTGCATTCTGCGGTGCGCCTTCCATCAATTCAAACATAGGTTTTCTCCCCTAAAATGTCTCAAAAATTGTTAACCACTGTTACATCGCGTCGATTCAATTTCGACCCGGCTCGTTTAAACCAAAAACACATCAAAAATTGGATTGGAACCACTCTTTCATTCGCCTGAAAATACCGATTGAACTGGCCGTGTCATTGCCGGAAAGGTGGTTGCTGGATTCATGTTTGAGGCCAAACAGCAATAAGCCCACCCCAGTCGCGTGAATCGGGTTGCGCACCACATCGGCCAGGCCTTTGACATACTGCGGCACGCCCAGGCGCACCGGCATATGGAATACTTCTTCAGCAAGCTCGACCACGCCCTCCATTTTTGAACTGCCGCCGGTCAATACCACCCCGGCAGCACAAATATCCTCAAAACCACTGCGCCGCAGCTCGACCTGAACCAGGGTGAGCAGTTCTTCGTAGCGTGGCTCGACCACTTCTGCCAGTGTCTGCCGTGCCAGGCGCCGCGATGGCCGGTCACCCACGCCCGAGACTTCGATGGTTTCATCCGGGTTGGCCAGTTGGCGCAGCGCACAGGCGTATTTGATTTTAATTTCCTCGGCGTGCAACGTCGGGGTGCGCAGGGCCACGGCAATGTCGTTGGTCACCTGGTCACCGGCGATGGGGATTACCGCTGTGTGGCGAATCGCGCCCTCGGTAAAGATGGCGATATCGGTGGTGCCACCACCGATATCCACCAGGCAGATACCCAGTTCTTTTTCATCGTCGGTCAATACCGAGTAGCTGGAGGCGAGTTGTTCGAGAATCACATCATCCACTTCCAGGCCACAACGCTGCACACACTTGATGATGTTCTGCGCCGCGCTGACGGCACCACTCACCAGGTGTACCTTGGCTTCGAGGCGCACACCGGACATGCCGACCGGCTCGCGTATGCCCTCCTGTTGGTCGATGACAAACTCTTGTGGCAGTACATGCAAAATGCGCTGGTCAGCCGGAATCGCCACGGCCTTGGCCGCGTCGATTACCCGATCGACATCAGTTTGCACCACTTCGCGCTCGCGAATCGCGACGATGCCGTGTGAATTGAGGCTGCGGATATGGCTGCCGGCAATCCCCGCATACACCGAATTGATTTGGCAACCGGCCATTAGCTCGGCCTCTTCCACCGCCCGCTGAATCGATTGCACGGTGGATTCGATATTCACCACCACCCCTTTTTTCATGCCGCGTGACGGGTGGCTGCCAATGCCGATAATCTCTATATCGCGGGTTTCGCTGATCTCACCGACAATCGCCACCACTTTGGAGGTGCCGATGTCCAGGCCTACAATCATCTGCCGGTTGTTGACTTTAGACATACCTAGCCCCCCGCCAGGCCCATGGCAAAGCCATTGGGATAACGCAAATCGACATAAGAAATATCTCCCAATCGGGGCGCGATATAGGCGCTGTACACGGTGGCCAGTCGATTGATATGCCGGTCGAACCAACCGTGACCAAGGTCGCGGCCAAGGCGTACGGAAATACCGTTATCCAGAAACAGGGTGACCGCATTGCGACGATCGTTTTGGATACCGTGCAGCCCCACACCGACGCCGTGTAACGCCTTGCTGGCCTGCGCAAAACGCTGCCAGAGCAGCGATGATTTACCCGCCTCCCCGCGCAACAGCGGCAGCGATTTAAAGTGGCCACGCCACGCCGTCAGATTCGCCGATTCGCTACTGAGCTGAGGGGGGGTGATAAGCACACCGGACGCGGTTAGCAGGGATTTATCATTCCAGCGAGCGATGGGTTTGTGCTCGCGCAGGATCAGGCTGATGGCGTCCGGCCACACGCGCTGTATCGCCGCGCTGGCGACCCACGAAATGGTGAGCATTTCAGCGTGAAGCGCATCGACCTGCATAGCAAAAAACCCCTGGTTTGAATACCCCACCACGGCCTTTTGTACCGCCGCCCGGTCGATGTATTGAAAATCGCCCTCCACCGTCACCGTATTGACCGGAAAATGGTGCGGCGATAAAAAATAATGCCAGACACGCGCACCCACAACGGCCAGGCCGAGCAATACCGTCAGCACTAACACCACACGCGTAGCGCGTTTAAACAGATCGATAAAGCGCCCTTTGTTAAAGGTGCTTGCCGCCCGTTTCGCCGCCTGGCCCGTTGCCGACCTGGTGGTCGGTCTCGTCGCCTGGGCCGCTACCCGCCGTCCAGGCTCCCGCCTGGTGGCGTCTATACTGGTGCTGCCGACACTCATTGGTCCCGCTCCAGGCTGCATTGAAGAATGCGCACCACCAGCGCCTCAAAGCTCAAGCCGATTTCACGCGCCGCCATCGGCACCAGGCTGTGATCGGTCATGCCCGGCGCGGTATTGACCTCGATCAACCACAATTGGCCGTCATCGCCATACATAAAATCCACCCGCCCCCAATCGCGGGCACCGACGGCCACAAAGGCTTGCTCCGCCATTTTCTGGCAGGTGTGGGTCACGTCCTCGGGCAGCGCCGCCGGGCAGTGGTAAGCGGTGCTGTTGGCGCGGTATTTGGCGTCGTAGTCGTAGAATTCGCGGGGGGTTTCGATATGGATAACCGGCAGTGCCTGGTAGCTTGAACAGTGGCCTGAAGAATTCCGGCCTAAACAACCCTGGCCTGAATGCTGGCCTGAACCTTGGCCTGAACGCTGGCCACCGAGCACCGCCACCGTCAACTCGCGGCCATGCACAAACTGTTCGACCATTACCTCGCCGTATTGCCGGGCCTGGTGAAAGGCACTCTCAAGTTGTTCGGCGTGCATCACCAGCGTGACACCAATGCTCGACCCCTCGCTGGCGGGCTTGATCACGACAGGCAAACCAAACGCCGCTGACGCCGCCTGGCACGCCTCCAGGTTGCGGGCAACCCGCCACTCAGGGGTCGGCAGGCCCAGCCCGCGAAAGATGTGCTTGCTGTGCAATTTGCTCATCGCCAGTGCAGAGCCAAGGACACTGCTGCCGGTATAGGGCATACCGAGCAGTTCCAGGTGGGCCTGTACCACGCCATCTTCACCGCCCGTGCCGTGCAGAATCATAAACACACGGTCGTAATCCTCCCGGCGCAACGCTTTTAGCTGTGCGCGGTCGACATCCACCGGCACCGCATCGACGCCCGCTGCCAGCAAGCCCTGTAAAACCTGCTGGCCACTTTTTAACGAGACTTCGCGCTCTGCCGACCACCCCCCCATAAAGACGGCCACCCGGCCAAAGTCCTGGGGTGAAGCAGTGGGGGTCTGTGCGTATGTCATGGGTGGTTCTCCGCTGCCTGTTCATGGCTCGTGAAAATATGCGGCAGGCCCGCCGCCACGGCACCAATATTCCCAGCCCCCAGCGTCAAAACGATGTCACCGTCGTGCAGAATGCTGCGCAGGGTATCGGCCAGTTTTTCTATGTCTTCGATGAATATCGGGTCGACCAGGCCGCGATTACGCACCGCACGCGCCAGCGCACGGCCATCAGCGCTGGCAATAACCGCCTCCCCGGCGGGGTAGACCTCGCTGAGAATCAGTACGTCCGGTTCGACCAGTACCTGGGTAAAGTCTTCAAACAGATCCCGCGTGCGGCTATAGCGGTGCGGTTGAAAAACCACCACCAGGCGCCGCGTCGGCCAGGCATCGCGCATCGCCTTGAGGGTTGCCGCCACTTCCCGTGGGTGGTGGCCATAGTCGTCGATCAAGGTGGCCTCTCCACCCTCAAAATGCAACTGGCCACACATCTGTACGCGCCGACCAATGCCTTCAAAATTGTGCAGTGCGTGCGCCATCACATAGCCCTTCACCCCCAGCTCGTAGCCCACGGCAATGGCTGCCAGGGCATTTAATACATTGTGTCGACCCGGCAGGTTGAGTGTGATGTCGGTAAGTATCTGCCCATTCGGCAGGCGCACGTCGAAGTGCGTTTGCATTTCCCGCTGGCAGAGGTTGCTGGCGCGCACATCCGCCTCGCTGTCGATGCCGTAGGTCAGCAGCGGGCGGGTTATGCTGCCCAGCAGGCTGCACGCTTCTTCATCATCGGTACACACAATGGCGAGGCCATAAAATGGCAGGTGGTGGAGAAATTCAATAAAGGTTTGCCGCAGGCGTTCAAAGTCTCCGCCATAGGTCGACAGGTGATCCACATCGACGTTGGTGATAATGGAAATCATCGGTTGCAGGTACATAAACGAGGCGTCGCTCTCGTCGGCCTCCGCCACCAGCCACTGCGAACTGCCCAGCCGTGCATTGCTGGCCGAGCTGTTGAGGCGGCCACCAATCACATACGTGGGGTCCAGCCCCCCCTCGGCCAGCACGCTGGCGACCAGGCTGGTGGTGGTGGTTTTACCGTGCGTGCCCGCCACCGCGATGCCGCGTCGAAAGCGCATAATTTCCGCCAGCATTTCCGCACGCGGCAACACCGGAATGCGCTGTTCACGCGCCGCCACTAACTCGGGGTTGTCGGCGCTGATCGCGCTCGATACCACCAGCACATCTTTATTGTCGACATGCGCCGCCGCGTGGCCGATGTACACGCTGGCGCCCAGTGTTTGCAGGCGCTCGGTGAGCGCGTTGGCCGCCTGGTCAGAACCACTCACCTGGTAGCCCAGGTTGAGCAATACTTCGGCGATACCGCCCATGCCGACCCCCCCGATACCGACAAAGTGCAGGCGGCGCATACGCTGCTGCATAAAGGGGGTTCCATCGGTTACCGATAAGCTCATCGCGCCACCTCCAATACCACGTCGGCGACCCGTTGCGCCGCGCCCGGCTGTGCCAGTTGGCGGGCATTTTCCGCCATCGCCAGCAGGCGCGGGCGGTCGTGCGCAAGTGTTTGTAATTGTGTTGCCAGCCAGTCGGCGCTCAGCGCACGCTCCTGGCATAGAATGGCCGCGCCCGCTGTGAGCAAGGCCTGTGCATTGGCGGTTTGATGGTCGTCAACCGCGTGTGGGAACGGCACTAAAATCGATGCAGTGCCTACCGCCGCCAGCTCGGCGACTGTCATGGCACCGCTCCGGCAGACCACCACATCCGCCCAGGCCAGCGCGGCGGGCATATCGTCGATAAATTCGTCGACCTGTACGGTGGCGGTATTGTGCGCCGCATAGGCACTCCGGGTATCGGTGGCACGCCCCGCCCCCACCTGATGGCGCACAGACAGCGCACAGTCGAGCCGCGCAACCGCATCGGGCAGCACACGGTTTAATGCCATCGCCCCCTGGCTACCGCCCACGACCAGCAAGTGTAACGCCTCTTCCCCACTGCGCAGCCGCTCAGCGGGCAGCGGCTGGGTACACATGGCCTGGCGCACCGGGTTGCCAACCGTTTCGGCGGGCGCGGCAAAGGTGCCCGGTATCGCCTGCAATACCCGTTTAGCGAGTGGCCGGAGTAATTTATTCGTCATCCCGGCGATGGCATTTTGTTCGTGCAGTACCAGTGGGCGCCCTGTCAGCCAGGCCATCAGGCCGCTGGGACCAGCGACAAACCCACCCATGCCCAATACCGCACGCGGCTGCCTGCGATACAAAATCCGCCACACTTGCAGGCAGGCGCGCAGCAGGCGCAGCGGGGCGCACAGCAGTGACAGCACACCCTTACCACGCAGCCCTTCGATAGTGACCCACTCGATAGTGATATTGGCGGCGGGCACCAGGCGTGCCTCCAGGCCGCGACGGGTCCCCATCCACACCACCGGCACACCGCGTTCACGCAGCACCCGCGCCACTTCCAGAGCGGGGATAACGTGCCCACCGGTGCCGCCCGCCGCGATCATTACTGGCCGTTCAGCCGGGCTCATTGTGTCTCCCTCTCAGGCTTTTTGCGCTTATTACGGCGCAGTGCCTGGGTTTCAGCCAGTGCTGTCTCGTGGGCAATACGCAGTAATATCGCCACCACTGCCGCCGTCATCAACAGGCTGCTGCCACCGTAGCTCATCAGTGGCAGGGTCAACCCTTTGGTCGGTAAAATGCCCATGTTGACCCCTATATTGATAAACGACTGTATTGTCAGCCACAGGCCAAAACCGAGCGCGACGTAGGTGGCAAACGGGTTGCCAACGCGCTGCGCACGCCCGGCGATGGCAAAGGCGCGAAACACGAACGCCGCATACAGTGCAATCACCAGCAGTGACCCCACCAGGCCCAGTTCCTCGGCCAGTACGGCGAAGAGAAAGTCGGTATGCGCCTCGGGCAGGTAGAACAGTTTTTGCACGCTGCCCCCCAGACCCAGGCCTGTCCAGGCACCACTGCCGATGGCGATCAGCGATTGGGTTAACTGAAAACCGCTGTTGTAGGGATCTTCCCAGGGGTTGAGAAAACTGGTGATGCGCTGTAAGCGGTAGGGTGAGGTGATGGCCAGTGCCACCACTGAGCCGGTAAACAACACAATCAGTACGAAGAACTGGCCAAAGCGCACTCCGCCCAAAAACATTACCCCCATAGCGCTGGCCATAATCACCACTGTGGCGCCAAAATCCGGCTCCAGCATCAATAGCACGGCGATCACGCACAGCACCGCGATGGGTTTAAAAAAACCAAACCAGGTCGAGCGCAGCTCTTCACTGCGGCGCACCAGGTAACCGGCGATATAGATTAGGGTGAGAAATTTGACAGCTTCCGACACCTGAAAATTGAACACGCCGGTGCTCAGCCAACGGCTGCTACCGTTGACGGTTTTGCCGATGCCCGGCACTAATACGGCAACGGCCAGCAGCAGCGCAATCAACAGCAGGACGCCACTAAAGCGTTGCCAGTTGGCCATTTTTATCTGGAACAAAACCCAGCCAGACAGCACGGCAATGCAGATAAACAACAACTGCCGTTTGAAGTAGAAAAACCCATCCTGGTGGGCCCGCTCGGCAATCGACAGCGACGCGGACATCACCATCAATAAGCCCAATAGCGTCAGTGTGGTGACAATCAATAACAGCGGCCAATCGATTGTCGGGACGCTGCCTGATGGCGCTCGCGTCACTGCGCGGTCGGCAAACAGTAACGTCATGCCAGCACCTGCTTTACCGCCGCGACAAACGCATCGCCACGCGCGGTGTAATTGCGGTACATATCAAAACTGGCACAGGCAGGTGACAGCAGTACATTGTCACCTGTATTGGCAATTTGCCGGGCGCAGCCGACCGCCGCGTGCATGTCCGCTGCGTGGTAGACAGGTGTTTTGCCGTGTAACTGCTGTTCGATAAGTGGCCCGTCCCGGCCAATCAGTACGGCGGCGCGCAGGTGTTTTTCGGCAACTTCTGCCAGTGGCGAAAAGTCTGCGCCCTTACCGTCACCCCCGGCAATCAACACCACGGGGCGCGACATGCCCGTAATCGCCGCCAGGGTTGCGCCGACATTGGTGCCTTTGGAGTCGTTGTACCAGCCCACGCCATCTTTTTCGGCGATCAGCTCGGTGCGGTGCGGCAGGCCGGTGAAGCGCTGTAAGCCCGTGCGTATCGCTGTGTCCGCTACTGCCAGGTTGGTTATCTGGTTAGCGACCAGGGCACTGCTCAGCGCTATTGCGGTGAGGGCGTTGATCGCGTTGTGCCCACCCGGCACGCCGAGTGTGTCTGCCGACATCACTTCACGGTCACCGTGCATCAGCGCACTGCCTGCAATAAAAAAAGCCGCGCCATGCTGGTCATTGCGCGCAAACGCAAGGCTGTTTTTATCCATGTCGGGCCAGGTCAGCGGGTCTTCTGCGTTGTACACACAGCACTGCGCATGCCGATAAATTTGCCGCTTCACACGGGCGTATTCATCCAGCGTGGTATAGCGATCCATATGGTCTTCACTGATGTTCAAGACGCTGGCGACGGCCACTTGCAGTGAATACGTTGTTTCCAGTTGAAAGCTCGACAGTTCGAGTACATAGACCGCAACCGGCATTTGCCCACTGGACTCATCACCCGGTTGCCCCGTCGATGGCTGATCCGTATCGAGCAAATCCAGCGCGGGCGGGCCGAGGTTACCACCCACGGCGACGTTGATATTGGCTGCCGCGAGTATTTCACCGAGCATACTGACCACCGTGCTCTTGCCGTTGGCGCCGGTGACGGCAACGATGTGTGCCTGCGCCTGTGGGTTGTTATACGCACGGGCATTGACAGCCCGTGCGAACAATTCGATATCGCCAATAATCTCGGCGCCGCGTTGCCTTGCCTGCACTATCTCGGGGGTTTGCAACGACACGCCAGGGCTGACCACCAGCACATCAAACTGCGTATCCAGGCAGGCCGTAAAGCTACCACTGAATACCTCGACCCCTTCCAGTACGGCCTGATCCAATGCCGGTAGCGGATGGCGCGAATCGACCAGCGCAAACGAGGCGCCACAGCGCTGAAAATAGCGCACCACCGATTGCCCGGTGACACCGGCACCGATAATCAGGTAACGCTTGTTAAGGTCGAGGCCAGTCATCAGCGAATCTTCAGGGTGGACAGGCCAACCAGCACCAGAATCACGGTAATAATCCAGAAGCGCACAATCACCCGAGGCTCTGGCCACCCTTTAAGTTCAAAGTGGTGGTGTAGGGGCGCCATTTTAAAAATGCGTTTGCCGGTTAGTTTGAAGGATGCAACCTGCAAGATCACCGATACTGTTTCCATAACAAATACACCGGCCATGACAAAAAACACCAGTTCCTGGCGCACGACAATAGCGACCGTACCCAGTGCAGCACCCAGCGCCAGCGCGCCGACATCCCCCATAAACACCTGTGCCGGGTAGGTGTTAAACCACAAAAAGCCCAAACCGGCCCCCGCCAGTGCACCGCAGATAACAATCAGTTCACCGACACCGACAATGTGCGGGATCACCAGGTAGCTGGAGAACACAGCATGGCCCGTCACGTAGGCGATAATGCCAAGTGCCCCGGCCACCATCACGGTGGGCAGGATCGCCAGGCCATCGAGGCCGTCGGTCAGGTTGACCGCATTGCTGCTACCGACAATGACAAAATAGGCAAACGGGATAAATAACCACCCCATATTCCAGGCGACATCTTTAAAGAACGGGACGATTAGGGTGGTCTCGCTGGGGTTGGTCGCTGAGGCGTACAGATAGGCCGCCGCCGCCAGTGCAAACACCGATTGCCAGAAGTATTTGCTCCCGGCGGACAGGCCTTTGGCATTGCCCAGCGCTACTTTTTTATAATCGTCGACCCAGCCAATCAAGCCAAAGCCGAGGGTGCTTAGCAGTACGACCCAGACCTGCCGTACAGCGAGGTCTGACCACAGCAGGGTGCTGATAACCACCGCCACCAGAATCAGTGCGCCCCCCATCGTCGGTGTGCCTTGTTTTTGCAGGTGCGACTGTGGGCCGTCATCACGCACCGATTGACCGACATTGGCCTGGTTCAGTTTGCGGATTAGCCACGGGCCGATCAGCAGTGAGATCACCAGCGCGGTCAGCGCACTGAGTACGCCACGCAGGGTGAGGTAGCGAAACACGGCAAAGCCGTCGTCAATCAGGGTGAGGTAGTCAAACAGCCACAGTAACATTGTCAGGGTTGCCCCGCAGGTTGATTATTATTGTTATTATTTTCAACGAGTGCCGCGACAACACGCTCCATGCGTGCACCCCGCGAGCCTTTTACCAGGACTCTATCACCGGCTTGCAGTTGTGTTTTCAGGTAGTGTAATAAGGCATCAAGTGAGTCAAACAGGCGACCACCCGGCCCAAACCCACTGACAGTTTCAGCGGCAAATTCACCTATCGCCAACAGTTGGCCGACACCTGTTTGCCTGGCGCTCGCCCCCATTTCACGGTGCAGGGTGGCGCTGTCCTCTCCCAGCTCGCGCATATCCCCCAACACACACCAGGTGCCCGCCTGGGCGTTATCACACAGCACACTGAGACCGGCGCCCAGTGAGCCAGGGTTGGCGTTATAGGTGTCGTCAATGAGCTGTACGCCGCCAATACCGGGTTTGAATTCGAGTCGGCCACTGCTGGGCTCAACCGTGGCGAGGCCAGTGGCGATATCTGCCAATGAGGCGCCCACTGCGATGGCGGCGGCGGCGGCGGCCAATGCATTCATCGCATTATGCCGCCCCGGCAGGGGGAGTGTGAGGGTGGTAGAGGCGCCCTGGTAATCAATACGCAAGTCGTTATTGGCATTGATCGAGCCGCGCACATCAGCGGTTTCGGCGAAACCAAACCCCATTACTGTTCGGTCACCCGCACAGTCACGCCACTGTTGGGCGTAGTGGTCGTCGACATTGACAATAGCGATACCGTCAGCGGGCAGGTGTGCATAAATCTCGCCTTTGGCACTCGCCACGCCGTCCAGTGAACCAAAGCCTTCCAGGTGTGACGGCCCGGCGTTGTTTACCAGTGCCACCTGCGGCTGTGCAATCGCGGCCAGGTAATCGATCTCACCCCGGTGGCTGGCACCGAGTTCAAGCACGGCAAAATCATCCTGCGTGTCGATAGACAGCAACGATAGCGGCATACCGATGGCGTTATTCAGGTTGCCCCGCGTGGCGAACACAGCGCCGCATTGGCGCAGTATCGACGCGGTCATTTCTTTGGTTGTGGTCTTGCCGTTGCTACCGGTGATGGCAATCACGGTTGTCTTTAAGCGCTGCCGCCACTGGCTGGCAATATCCCCGAGTGCGCGCAGTGTGTCGTTAACCAGCAATTGCGGCACAGCGTGTGGCAGGCGTTTGCCCACCACCAGCGCACTGGCTGTTTTGGCAGTCTGTGCATCGATTTTGTCGTGCGCGTCAAAGCGCTCACCCTGTAGCGCGACCAGTAGTTGGCCCGCTTGCAGGGTGCGCGTATCGGTGCTGACGCTGGTAAATGTCACATTATCGCCGATCAGTTGTGCATCCAGTTCAGGGGGCATGGCACTGGCGCAGGTTTGTAGGTCGAGGTCAAGCACTGCCAGGCTCCCGCATCGCGGCGGTGACGATGTCTCTGTCGGAGAGGTCGATGCGTTGATCGCCGATAATTTGGTAGTCTTCGTGCCCTTTTCCGGCGATCACCACCCAATCCTCCGGGCGTGCCTGGCGCAAAACGCTGCGAATCGCCTGTTCCCGGTCGCGCTCAATGGTGGCCGCATCAGGGTTTTTCAAACCACTGACAATATCCCGGACAATCTGGTCGCCATCTTCATGGCGCGGGTTGTCATCGGTAATGACCAGACAATCGGCGAGGTTTTCAGCGACAGCCCCCATGGGTGCACGCTTGCCACTGTCGCGGTCTCCACCGCAGCCGAACAGGCACCACAGCGCTCCCGTGCAATGGCTGCGCATACTGCGCAGGATCGCCTCCAGTGCCTGGGGTGTATGCGAGTAGTCCACTACCGCTGTCGCACAATGCCCGGCGGAAAAGCGCTCGGCACGGCCAGGTACGGCGCGCAGCCCGGCCAAGCGCGCAACACTGTCATGCGCGTCAACCCCCAGTGCGCACAGGGTGGCAAATGTCGCCAATAGGTTGCTGACATTAAAGTGGCCAATCAGTGGGCTGTGCAACGGCAGGCACTGCTGGGCATATATAACGGTCATGCTGATGCCCTGCCCGGTGAGCACAATATCCTCGGCGAATATATCGGCATCGGCACGTTGCGCCGGGTCTGTGGCGTAACGGATAACATTGGTTTTGCGGTGTCCTGCCAGGCAGTGGCGCACCACCGGGTCATCGATATTAACCACCGCCGTGCGCACGCTGTCCGCTTGTATTAGCCGCCATTTTGCCGCGTGGTAGTTTTCCAGTGTCTGGTGGTAGTCGAGGTGGTCGCGCCCCAAGTTGGTGAGTACCGCGACATCGAACGCGACACCGTTAACACGCCCTTGCGATAAGGCATGTGAGGACACCTCCATCGCTACCTGGGTGATGTTGCGCTGCTGGAAACCGGCCAGCGTGTGTTGCACCGAGACGGCATCGGGGGTTGTCAGGCCGCTGTCGGTGAGTGCGCCCGGCTTATCGTTGTCGAAGATACCATTACCGAGTGTACCAATCACCCCACAAGGGTTGTTTTTACGCTGTAAAGCCTGCGCGATGTACTGGCTGACCGATGTTTTACCGTCCGTGCCAGTCACCCCGATAACGGTCATCGACTGCGATGGCTGCGCGAAAAAACGCGACGCGATCACCCCCACTTGTTCGGCAAGTGCGGGGACGGGCAGCAACGCAACGCCCGCACTGGCGGCGCGCAATTGCAATTGTGTGCTGCAACGCGCATCCCCCGCATCGACCAGAATCGCGGCAACATCTGCCGCTATCGCTGCATCGAAGTAATCGAGGCCGTGCTGCCGGGCACCTGCCAAGGCGAAAAACACATAACCGGGCGCCAGTTTCCGGCTGTCCAGTGCCACGCCTGAAACAGGCACGGCAGTCAGTGTGGTGGCGTCGACTATGCCGTCGACCAGGTTGCTCAGCAATGGGGTTACCGGCATTTGTAAAGCCGCCATCACACGCCACCCCCTGCCTGTTTCAAGTGGCTATCCGGGTGGTTATCCAGGTGATTATCCAGGCGGCTCAACGGCTGTATATCCGCACTCCAGTTATCCGGTAGCGAACCACGCAGGCGCAGTGCGCTGGCCATGATGTTGGAAAATACCGGAGCGGCGACAACCCCGCCGTAAAACCCGCCGATAGTGGGTTCATCGACCACCACCACCACCGCCACCTCGGGCTGGCTGAGTGGGGCAAACCCGGCAAACAAGGCCATATAGCGGTCTTCTGAGTAACCACCCTGTTGGGATTTTCGCGATGTGCCCGTTTTACCCGCCACCCGGTAACCGAGTACGTTGGCACGGGTGCCCGTACCGCCATCCTGCACCACCGACGCCAGCATATTGCGCAGTTGGCGCGCCGTCCTGGCGGAGATGATGCGTTTTCCACGTACAGCATTGTCCACTTTCAAAAAGCTGACTTCAGGCAGGACACCATCGGCCGCAATCGCGCTGTAAGCGCGCACTAGCTGCAATGGCGTTATCGCCAAACCGTAGCCAAATGACAGGGTCGCCTGCTCAATGCGCCCCCATTGGGCGGCGTGGTTGAGTGTGCCAGATGATTCGCCAGGAAAACCACTGCCGGTACTCACACCAAAACCAAAGTCATTAAATACCGACCACATTTGCTGTGGGTTCAGCGATAGGGCGATTTTGCTGGCGCCGACATTACTCGATTTGCGCATGATACCGATCAGATCCAGGTCACCGTAGTTTT
Source organism: Gammaproteobacteria bacterium (assembly GCA_965277715.1). Taxonomy (GTDB): domain Bacteria; phylum Pseudomonadota; class Gammaproteobacteria; order JBCCGL01; family JBCCGL01; genus JBCCGL01. Next base: position 4,189,763 of record OZ255836.1, on the reverse strand, counting down.
CGTGGTCTTTTACCTGGTGTCGACCAATTTTGTAGAAACCCGGTGCCGTTTCGATAATAACACTGGGTTGATAATCCCCCGATTCCAGTGCCGCTGCCAGGGTGATGGGTTTCATTGTTGAACCGGGCTCCAGCACATCGGTCACCACCCGGTTACGCGACTGTGGCCCACTGCGCGCACTGCGTCGATTCGGGTTATAGGCGGGCTGGTTGACAATCGCCAACACCTCGCCACTGTGCACATCCATCACCACGGCGGATGCAGCGTGTGCACCGTGCTTTTGCAACGCCAGTTGCAGCTCCCGGTAGGCGACGTATTGCAGGCGTTTGTCGATACTGAGTTGTAGATCCTTACCCGGGCGTACCGGACGAATGCTCTCTATATCCTCAATGGCTCGCCCCAGGCGGTCACGGATCACCCGCCTCGCGCCGGGTTTGCCCGCCAGCCAGTCGTTGTAGGCCAGCTCCAGCCCTTCCAGGCCTTTGTCGTCAATATCGGTAAAGCCGAGCAGGTGCGCGGCCACTTCGCCCGCCGGGTAATAGCGCCGGTATTCGCGGCGCACGTGTACCCCATCGATCGCCAGTGCCATCGCCGCCTCGCTCAGTGCCGGGTCGACATGGCGGCGCAGGTAGACAAAAGACCGGCTTTTACTGTCGCGCAGTTTTTTCTTCAGGCCATTCAGTGACAACTCCAGCGCGCTCGCCAGGGCCTTGAGTTGTTGACTTTTCAATACTTTATCCGGTTCCGCCCACAGCGTATCGACCGGCGTGCTGATGGCCAGCGGCTCACCGTGACGATCCTGTAGCATGCCCCGATGCGCGGGGACCGACACCACCCGGTGCTGACGCGCCTCACCTTCGTTTTGCAAAAAATCCCGGTCGCGCACGTGTAAATCGACCGCGCGCGCCACCAGTACGCCGCCCAGGGCAAACACCAGCGCGAATACCAGCAGGCGACGACCGGTGGGCACAATAATGGCGACGGGCTTTTTCATCTCGGTACCATCACCCGCTGATTAAAATTGGGGACGTACATACCCAGTTGTTCGGTGGCCAGTTGCTCCACCCGACCGTGGGTTGCCCAGGTGCTCTGTTCAAGCTGTAAACGCCCCCAGTCGCTGTTGAGCGTATCGATAACAAGCTGTAGCTTGCGCGCTTCAACAAACAGGCTACGGGCCAGGTGTTTGCTGTAGACCACCCCCATCGCACTGCCAAACACCAGCGCGATCAACACCAGCACCCACGCTTTGCCCGCCGTCATGCGCACTTCTCCGCCACGCGCATAATCGCGCTGCGCGCCCGTGGGTTATCCTCCAGCTCGGCCCGGCCAGGGCGGGTTTTCCTGCCCACTGCACGCAGCGGCCAAACGGGCGACTCAAGCGCTACTGGCAGGCCGCGCAACTGCGGCGATGCCATATGGTCGCCGCGCATAAAGCGTTTGACGATGCGGTCTTCCAGTGAGTGAAAGCTGATCACCACCAAACGCCCCCCAACGGCGAGCACATCCACGACACTGGCAAGGGCATCACGCAGTGACTCCAGTTCACGGTTGATGTAAATACGAATCGCCTGAAACACCCGCGTCGCGGGGTGTTTGCCCGGTTCCCAGCGCGGGTGTGCAACCTTTACAGCCTCAGCCAGTGCCAGTGTATTTTCGAAAATCTGTACCTTGCGCTGTGCTGCCAGCGCCCTGGCAATGCGGCGGCTATAGCGCTCTTCACCGTACTGCCAGAACACATCGGCCATCTCTGTTTCGCTGGCGTGGGCCAGCCAATCCCGAGCCGAAACACCGCTACAGGTATCCATGCGCATATCGAGCGGCCCATCACTGGAAAAGCTGAAACCGCGTGTCGGGTCATCGAGCTGAGGGGAGGAGACACCGAGATCAAACAACGCACCGTTGACCCGCCCACTGATGTCTTCCTGTTCGCAGACACTGGCCAACTGTGCAAAATTGCTGTGGTGAATGGTAAACCGTGTATCTGCGGCAAAATGGGTGCGGGCATAATCCACCGCCACCGGGTCGGCATCCAGGGCAATCAACCGCCCCTCCGGGCCTAGCTGCGAGGTTATTTCACTGCTGTGCCCGCCACGACCAAAGGTGGCATCGATATACGTTCCACCGGGCAGGATAGCCATCGACACCAGCGCTTCATGAAACAACACCGGTTTGTGCAGCGCCGATTTATGTACGGTGGCGGGTGGCATGTTCAGAATGAGAAGTCTTTCAACGATTCGGGGAGGCTGGAATCACTCACAGCCGAGGCTGTCTCTAACCAGACTGCGCGGTTATCCGTCCAGCGCTGTTCATCCCACAACTCAAACTTGTGCCCCTGCCCCACCAACACCACCTGTTTTTCAAGGCCGGCAAACTGCCGTAGTGAGGGGGGGATCAGAATGCGGCCCTGACTGTCGAGCGTGACTTCACTGGCATACCCAACATATAAACGTTGCAGACTTTGTACTTGTGGATCGAGAGAAGGCGCCTGCATCAATTGTTGTTCGCGTTTTTCCCATTCGGGCAAGGGGAAAATCAACAGACAATTGGATTTTTCGATGGTGACAATCAACTCACCGGCAAAATTAGCAGACAGGTGCTCACGATACTTAGGGGGCATAGCCATGCGCCCTTTAGCATCGAGATTGATTGTTTTCACACCGCGAAAAAACATACTGACTTAGGTTAAATAAACCACTATTACCCACAAACACCCACTTCTACACACTATAGGAGTGAAAAAAGCATGGGTCAAGTCAATTTCCAAACTAAGTTGGTAACAAATAGCATTAAAATTCAATGCGTTACGATGATCATGGGATGGCTGACAAAGGAGAGAAGGAGAATTTAAAACACAATCATTGTGTTGCAGGAATTACTTGATAATTCACTTTAATAAAACAAGTAAATTACCAATAAAATCAAATAATTAAAAGATATATTAGGAGTGGAGTCGGCCATAAGCCGGGTTCTGTCGAGGGCAATCATTCATCTGGGACTTGCGTCACCGCAAGCCTCAAGCGACCTACCCGGGAACTGCGTGGGCCACGCATTGTTCCCCTATTTGGTCTTGCTCCGAGTGGGGTTTACCATGCCACTCTGTGTTACCACAGGCGCGGTGTGCTCTTACCACACCCTTTCACCCTTACCGGCAGATTCACATCTGCTTAGGCGGTCTACTCTCTGCTGCACTGGCCGTAGGCTCACGCCCCCCAGGTGTTACCTGGCACCCTGCCCTATGGAGCCCGGACTTTCCTCCCCGTATATATCAAGACACATACGCAGCGACTGCCTGGCCGACTCCGGGAGCGACTCTAACATATTGGCAAGCCGTATACATCACTCTACAGAGGCACAACTTAACACTACCAATAAATCAGCAGCCTACCTTTCACAGAATTCGAGTAAACGCACAAAACGCTTACCCGATACCGCTTTCACAGGGCAATTTCCAATATTTCGGCACCGTCCTCCAACAACGTCGGTGACACCTCGATACCCAGGCAATCTTCTACCACTTCATAGATATTTTTAAATAATTTATGCCGGAACAAATGCCAGCTTCCCCACTTGCCTTGGACTGCCGACGATGCCCATTGCATCCCCATCCTCTCCCTCACCCCAAATCAATCGCCACCCGATACGCCTGATTCTTCCCCACCCCAGTAATCCCGGCGGCAACCACCGCCGCCCGCCTGGCTGACATCTCCGGGAGCAGCAACCCTAAAACCCGTTTCAACTCAGCCGACGCGTCATCAGCCAACGGTTCAGCCCCAGCCACCATCACCACAAACTCCCCTTTTTGTTGCATGGTGTCCGCCGCGATGCGCTGACTCAACAGACCCAGCGTATCGGCCAACACCGTCTCATGCAACTTGGTCAGTTCACGTGCAATAACCGCCGCCCTGTCAGCCCCAAAGTGCGCCCGCATCGCCGACACACTCACCTTTATACGGTGGCTCGACTCATAGAAAACCAACGTGCGCGTTTCATCGGCAAGCGCTCGCAGGCGCGCATCCCGCGCTGCCGGTTTACTTGGCAAAAACCCTTCAAATGCAAAGCGGTCAGTGGCCAGCCCGCTAACCGACAAAGCCGCAACCAGTGCCGATGCCCCTGGCACCGGCCGCACAGGAAACCCCCGCTGTCGGCAGGCGCAAACCAACCGATAACCGGGGTCACTGATCAATGGCGTTCCCGCATCAGAGATCAACGCAATACTGTCGCCGTTTCGCAGTTTTTCCAACAAAACCTCAACACGCCGGAATTCGTTGTGATCGTGGCAGGCAAATACACGCGGCGAAATCGCCAGGTGTTGAAACAGCTTCCTGCTGTGCCGGGTGTCTTCCACCCACACCTCAGTAGCGGCCCCCAATACCTCGCGCGCGCGCGCAGAGATATCACCGAGATTACCGATAGGTGTGGCGACAATATAAAGGACCCCATTTTCAAGCACGTATTTTTCCTATTGAGATACCGGAAAACCACTGCGCTCACAACGTTTTCCGAAACCCTCTATTAGCGATTGTACAACGCTGCTAGAATGCCGCTATCGCCCCGCACACACAACCCCTGTAATGACCACTGTATATACTCCTGCAACACACATTGGCAAAACCCTCCGCGCACTCGCCACCTATTGTTTATTGGCTGTTTCTCTGACGGCCTGCCTCTCACCTGAGACGCAGCAATCAACCGAAAGTACCCCCGAGCCTGCCACACGCGAAACCGAAGCGTTGCAACTGCTCAGCCAGGGGCAGGTTTTCGATGCTGTACAGGTGTATACCGTACTGGCGGCAGACAGTACCGACCCCGCACAGCGACAGGATTTCGAGTTAAAAGCCATCGAGGCATTGCTCGATGCCGGGCATATAGACATGGCCAGCGAGAAGCTGCGCACCATCACCCAACCCGACGCGACACCTGGCCTGGCAAAACGCCACCAGATCGACGCCGCACGTATTGCAATCGCACTCGGTGAAGCAGAAAAAGCCCTGGCATTACTGCCTGCCGACCTGGCGGGGGTTCCCGAGCATTTGCAGGTTCACGCACAGCGAGTGGCGGCACAAGCCCACCAGACACTGGGCGACATCGAAAACGCCCTGCTGGCGCGGATGCAACTCACACAGGTATTAAGCGACGATGAAGAGGTGGCGCAAAACCATCAGCAGATCTGGCATATCCTCGATAAACAGACCGATATTCAACTGGCGAGCCTGATTAACACAGGCAATGGCAGTACCTACCAGGGGTGGCTGGCACTTACACAAACCGTACGCAACACCCGTCGGCAACGCGGCCAACTTAAAAATACAGTGCCTGCCTGGGCGCGGCAGTTTCCACTGCACCCGGCCACAGAACAATTCGCCTTATGGTTAGTTGAGCAGACCAACGAAGCCATCGACACCACCGGACAGATCGCCCTGCTGTTGCCATTCAGCGGCAAGCTGGGCACTATTGCGACCGCCGTTCGCGATGGTTTTTTTGCCGCCTACTATGCCGATAATTCAGCGACCCGGCCAGGCATTCGCCTCTATGATGTGAGTGATACCCGTCTCGATATTTTGCAACACCACGCACTGGCGGTCAGTGAAGGTGCACAGGTCATCATCGGCCCACTCGATAAAGCCAGTATCGGCCTACTGGCAGCACAGCAAACGCTTGAGGTTCCCACGCTGGGATTAAATTACCGGCAAAACAGTGACACATCGGTGCCAGACAATCTGTTTCAGTTTGGGCTACTGCCGGAAGATGAAGCGCGTACCGCCGCTGAGTTTGCCGTTAACCAGGGTCATATGCGAGCCGTAGTACTCACCCCTGACAGCGCCTGGGGCAACCGCCTGGCGGGTGCACTCAAACAGCGCCTGCACGAGTTGGGAGGCACCCTGCTCGATGCACAAACATTCGCAGCGGACACCCACGATTTTTCACAACAGATCCAGCGGCTGTTAAACCTGGATCGCAGCCAATCGAGAAAGAATACGCTGCAAAATATCCTCGGTCGCAAACTGGAGTTCGAGCCGCAGCGGCGTCAGGATGTCGATTTTATTTTTCTCGCCGCCGCCGCCCAACCCGCCCGGGAAATCACCCCGCAGTTCAAATTCCATCGCGGTGGCGATATACCCATCTACGCCACCTCAAAAGTATTCAGTGGCACCCACGATGCGCTTAAAGACAGCGACATGAACGGCTTATTAGTATGCGACATCCCCTGGTTATTGAGCGATGCGGCTGATAACTCACCGCTGTACCAACAGGTCAATGCGCACTGGTCACAGAAAAACAGTTTAGCGCGGCTGTATGCACTGGGAATCGACGCCTATCAGCTACTCCCGCACCTAAACACTCTGCGTAGCGACCCCACATTCGCCCACCCAGGCCGCACCGGCAACCTGACACTCGGGGTCAATCAGCGGATCCAACGGCATTTACAGTGGGCGCGTTTTATCGAAGGTGTGCCAGTAAAATTGCCGACAGTACCCACCCCTGCCCCTCTGCTCCCCGACAGTGAAATCAACCCCAATAAAGCCGATGGACAAACGTGAGCGTGGAAAATATTTTGAGCGTATAGCCCGCCACCACCTGGAAGCGCATTCACTGGTATTTATTGCGGAAAACTTCCACTGTCGCTGGGGAGAGATCGATCTGGTAATGCGCGACCGGGCATCACTGGTATTCATCGAAGTGCGTTTTCGCGGGGCGGGGAGTTACCTCAGTAGTGTTGTCAGCATCGACACAAAGAAACAAAAGAAACTCTGTAAAACAGCCCAGCACTACCTTGCGACAAAAGCCCCTGCCAACATCCCGGCACGCTTTGATGTTATCGCTATTTCACAAAACAGCGATCAACCGCCTGAAATCGAGTGGATTAAAAATGCCTTTGAGTGCAATGCCTAAAGCAGTTAGCGAGGCGCTGCTGGACTATATTGCACGGCGGGAACAGGAAATTCCCGCCGTTGATGCACTGAATAACGAGTAATCCATGACACCCAAAGACCCATTATTGCAACCGTTTCAATTGCGCCACCTACAACTGCGCAACCGTATTTTGAGCACATCACACGCGCCCGCCTATGCCGAAGGCGGGCACCCGCGTGATCGCTATCGGCTCTACCACGAAGAAAAAGCAAAAGGCGGTGTGGCACTCACCATGATTGGTGGTTCGACAAATATCTCGCCCGACAGCCCATCCGTATTTGGCCAGCTCTACGCGGGCGATGACAGCATTATTCCCTGGTTTCAAAAACTCACCGAGGGGGTTAAATCACACGGGGCGGCGATCATGTGCCAAATCACGCATATGGGGCGTCGAACGGTTGGTGACTACGGGAGCTGGCTGCCAGTTATTGGACCATCCGCTACCCGCGAACGCGCACACCGCAGTTACCCAAAACCCATGGATGTACACGATATAAAGCGCGTGACCAATGACTTTGCCGATGCCGCCGCACGCTGCCAGAAAGGCGGTTTTGATGGTATCGAGTTATTGTCACATTCGCATTTACTGGGGCAGTTTTTATCGCCACTCATTAATAGGCGCAGTGATAATTACGGCGGCGATTTGGACAATCGGTTGCGCCTGATGCGGGAGGTCGTCGAGGCGGTGCGTGATCGCGTCGGTGATGAATTTATCATTGGTTTGCGCATAGCGGGAGATGAGCTGATCGAGGGTGGGCTCGATGCCGGGGAATGCATTGAAATTGCACGCTTATTGGAAGCGAGCGGCATGGTTGATTTTCTCAATGTGTTCGCCGGTGCGCCCTACGATGATTTAGGGCTGGCTGATTGGGTGCCACCAATGGGCAATCCCTCTGCGCCACACGTCAACATTGCCGGGCACCTGCGGGCGGCAGTGTCGCTGCCCGTTTTTCACGCTGGCGGTGTCGCTGATATTGCCACAGCACGCTGGGCGGTCGCGGAAAACAAAGTGGATATGATCGGCATGACGCGTGCGCACATCGCTGACCCCTATCTGGTGCAAAAACTCTCCGCACAGCGCGAGGGCGATATTCGCCCCTGTGTTGGCCTGGGTTATTGCGTTGACCGGGTCAACCAAGGCAAAGATGCCCTGTGTGGGCATAATTCGGTGGCGGGGCGAGAAGCACACCTGCAACACATTATTGTGCGTGACCTCGACAGCAAAAAGAAAGCGGTCGTTGTCGGTGGTGGCCCTGCGGGTATGGAGGCTGCGCGAATACTGCAATTGCGCGGTTTTGAGGTTGTACTGTTTGAGGCATCGGAGCGGTTGGGTGGCCAGATTGTATTGGCGGGACAGGGCAAAACGCGCAAACAGATCCTTGGCGTTGGCGACTGGCTCGCCTCACAGATAAAACAAAGTGGCGTGGATATTCGCTACAACTGCTATGCCGAAAAAGAAGAAGTACTGGCAGAAAATCCCGATCTCGTTGTGATTGCCACCGGCGGCGTGCCTGCGTCACTGACGATTGAAGGCGGTCATTTTGCCCACTCAACGTGGGACATACTTTTGGGCGAAAGCGTCGCAGGGGATATTTTGTTGTTTGATGATCGGGGGGATCATCAGGCCGCTGTCGCTGCAGAAGTCATGGCAGATAAAGGGGCCACCGTTTTTTGGAAAACGCCGGATCGAACGCCGTTGATCGAGTTAGGGCCGACTAATTCATCGGTGGTCATGCGCGAGCTGTATAAACGGCGTGTCAAATTTGAAACACACACCGAGCTTCTCTCCATCCAAAAAACCCCCAGCAAGTATTTAGTGACAATGCGCAATGTATTGACACAGGAAGTGCGTGAACAAACAGTGGATCATGTTGTTACCGAAGGCGCATTGTTATCAATGACCGATGTGTTCGAAGAACTGGTGCCGGATTCCCGCAACGGTGGTGCAGTGGATATTCCAGCGTTGGCTGAGGGAAGCATTGTGCTACCCAAAATAAATCCTGATGGTTTATTCAGTTTATTGCGTGTTGGTGATGCCGTTGCTTCACGCAATATTCATGCGGCTATTTATGATTCCACGCGGTTTTTTTCGGGAGGGTTGGATGTGCTCTAGTTTTCCATTGATAGGTACAATTAACGGTTATTCCTACTATTCACTGCCACACACCCCAGCAACCTTTTAAAAAAACACCAACGCCCTCAGAGCGTCCTCCAGCCCGCTACAACCAAACCCTGTAATAGCCATTTGTCGTTTTAACCCAAGAATCAATTGGCCTGATCAAAGCACCCGCCTCTCAGCTTTATCAAAAAGTCACATTCAGGTGCCAGGCACAAATTGCCGCAAAAACTGCGCAATCAAACCAAGTATCACATCAATATCACTGCGTGCAATATCCTTGTGCATAACCAACCGGGTAATTTGTTTTCTGCGCTGTGGAATGCCCCCATTGTCAGGGTTGTTAATAAAAATCACCTGGCGGTCAAACAGGTATTTATTCAACGAATACAGCAACCGTTCATCGAGCCGGATAAAAACCATATTGGTTTGCACATCAAACACCTGTATTTCGTCACTGCCAAGTTGCGCTAAACAATCGGCAAAATACGCGGCATTTTCGTGATCTTCACGCAGGCGATCAACATTGTTTTCCAGCGCATAGAGCGCCGCAGCGGCTATAACACCCGCCTGGCGCATGCCACCTCCCAACATTTTTCGCGTTCTTCTGGCGGCGTCGATAAACGCTTTTGAACCGCATAATACCGAGCCGATGGGCGCGCCCAGTCCTTTGGACAGGCACACCGATACCGAGTCGAATTGTCGGGTGATATCGCCCAGGGAGAGGTTCTGGGCAACAGCGGCATTGGCAACCCGCGCACCATCGAGATGCAACGACAGATTGTGCTGCGTAGCCAGTTGTTTTGCCTCGGCAATATACGATTGCGGAATCACCTTGCCGCCTGTTGTGTTTTCCAGCGCCAGTAGTTTGGTGCGGGCAAAGTGAAAATCGTCTTCCTTGATGACCGACGCCACCTTGTTGAGATCAAGCGTGCCGTCTGCCTCAAACTCGATAGGTTGTGGCTGGATACTGCCCAGCACAGCGGCACCACCGCCTTCGTATTTATAGGTGTGGGCGTTGCCACCGACAATATACTCATCACCGCGCTGGCAATGCGTCATCAGCGCCAGTAAATTGGTTTGTGTTCCCGAGGAACAGAACAATGCCGCCTCGTGCGCTGTCCTTTCCGCCGCCACGGCTTCGAGCCGGTTTACTGTGGGATCATCACCGTATACATCATCACCCACCGCTGCGCTGGCCATCAGTTTACGCATCTCGGCACAGGGCCGGGTAACGGTATCACTGCGCAAGTCGATTATTTTTTCATTCACTTTTTGGTTCTCTGACAGGTGCTTGTCGGCGCGCAAGGTAAACGCCAAGCATACATAAAATTATTCCATATAGGGCGACAACAGACAGGGTTTCGTCAAACAATATCCAAGTCTCCAGGCTCGTCAGCGCAGGCACCAGATAAAACAGACTGGCGACACGATTGGCTTCGCCGTGTTTTATCATCAGCATCAGCAGCAATACCGCGACCAGTGACAAGGCCAGCACTAACCACAACAGCGCACCGAGTACCTCGGCATTCCAATCAATCTCGCCTGTTTCGCTGATCAATGCAGGGATGGCCAGCAGCACAGTCGCTGCAAAATACTGAATAGCCGTACCGCTTAATAAATCAGTATCGTTACAAAAGCGTTTTTGATACAGGGTGCCGATTGAAATACCCAGCAAACTGGCAAGGCACAACCAGACCCCGATGATATGCGTATTGGTTTCCAGTATTTGATCACCACCCACCACGCACACAATGCCAATAAACCCGACAACCAACCCCAGTCGATTGATGTAATTGAGTGTTTCACCCAGCCAACGACTGGCGATCAAAGCGGTTAACAACGGGTGAACACCCACAATAATCGCCGAAATACCGGCGGGCAAACCGTAATAAATAGCGGAGAAAACACCGCCGAGATAAACACCGTGTATCAAACAACCGACAACGGCAAGATGAAAACAATCAGTGAAAGAACCTGGCCAACGCGACTTAAACAGCGGCACAAGTAAAGCGATAACACCGCAGGCAATAAAAAACCGCAGGGCCAGATAAGTGAAAGGCTCTGCACCCGACATCCCGTATTTGGCACCAATAAAACCCGTGCTCCACAGAAACACAAACAACACGGGTGCAATCCGCAATACCCAGGGTTGATTCACAACGGATTACTATTGATTAGCATATAAAGTGACACAGCCCCACGCACTGACATGTGCACAAATAAATACACAGGACATAGCGTTATCGACGCTAACGGATTGAAACCAACCGCTCATCAATTCAAAACCGACCGCACACTGGACAAGCAGCAACTAGCATCAGCCTACCTTCCACAGAAACAGTTGGCACACACCTATATTGATTAGCAAGGTATTATTCTCACAGCCTGCACCTGACTCACTTGCGGGCAGAAAGAAGCCCAGGCTGGTCAAGGTGGCATTCGAGCTTGGTTAGGTGTTTGCAATGCGCATAGAAAATACCAATAAGAACACCGATCTTTAGCGCACTGGGTCTAAACACCATAGTTAACTATGCAACCAAAGCGCATTTCTGGTTACTTTTTACCTACAGGACGTAGGTAAGGAGCAGTTGCCGGGGAGCGGTAGCCTTTGGGCGCAGACAAAAAGTAGCTCGCCCACTCTGCAAAAAGTAAAGAAAAACACCAAAACATCGTGAGTGAAACCCAATAACACCCTAAGCAGTGAAGAACCCTAAAAACAGGTTCCCCACCACTACCGGGTAGCGCATAAAATCAATGCCGGGATGTAGAACGTTTATAGTGCCCCTGAATAATCCGATCAATAACCATCGCACAAAACAAAATAGCCAAACCGGCAAGCATACCCTGCCCTTTAGCGGCATATTGCAACGCAATCAACACATCCTGCCCCAACCCTTTCGCGCCAATAAGAGAGGCAATCACCACCATCGACAAACACATCAAAATAGTCTGATTAATGCCCGTCATAATCGATGGCATCGCCAAAGGAATTTCAACATCACGCAACAATGTCCACTTAGTACAACCAAAAGCCACCGCAGCCTCCTTGGTATTCTCCGGCACTCCCCGCATACCCAGCGCCGTCAGGCGGATAACCGGCGGCATCCCAAAAATCAGCGTAGCCAACACCCCCGGCGGTTTGCCCGTACCAAAAAAGGCAATAATCGGGATTAAATAGACAAACGCAGGCATAGTCTGCATAAAATCCAGCACAGGCAATGCAGCATTGTACGCACGCGTACTTTTACCAAACCAGATACCGAGCGGAATACCAAACAACAAACAGAGAAAAGCCGCCGCACCCAATAGGGCAACCGTGACCATACTGGTTTCCCACAACCCCATCAAACCCAGATAGGCGAGCGAAGCAGCGGTAAATATAGCCACCCGGTAACCGGCAAGCCGCCAGGCAACCACCACAATCACCGTCATTACCACCGGCCAGGGAGTATCGACAAAAACCGTTTCCAAGCCGTCTAATACCGTTCTGATGGTGGCGACGACACCTTTAAACACACCGTCCCCCTTTACCGTCAACCAGTCAAACCCCTCCTCCATCCATGTGGAGAGTGGTGAAAAGTATTCTTTTTTCTTGATTGGAAAACCGATCACATACGGTTCCAGCCCAGGGGCAATTTTTCCGACGGTAAAGCGGTACAGGGTCAGCGGCACAATCGCCAACCACAATAGCGCCCCAAAGCCACCCCAGTGCCACTTCAACCCGGATGATGTGCGCTCTGGCTCGGCACGCCAGGTGAGGTATTGCTTTTCATAGCGCATATTGGCGTAAAAGCCCTGTAATGTGCGCAGTGCCAACAGCAATACAATACCGACGAGCAAATAAGTCCCGGCGGCATCAGCGGCGATCATGGCCTCTTCTGCGGAGCGATCCATTATTTTTTTTAAGTTCTCGGCACGCCCTAAAAAGCTGGCCGCATCCGGGCTATTAGCCGCCAGTGCCGCTTCATATTTTTGTTGAAACTGGTCGTACTTGATCGTAAGACGATCTATTTTGGCGAGGTGCTCAGCGCCCAGCTCACCCCACAACCCTTTGCCAATTTGTACAAAGGCCAGGATTTCCAAAACGAGGAATGTCCAGAAAAACCCCCAGAGCCCGCGGGCCGCCCCCCAAAAAGGACCGGCAATAGCGGCCATCATATTCCATGACTTAGGGAATTCAGTGGCCGACTGGATTTTTTCAAACTCGCGACTGTAGTAATCACTATTGGCACCGACAAAATCACCAACAGAGCTGGTGAGTTGTTTCGGTTCTGCGGAAAAGCCTGATTCTTGCATTAGTTGTCTCCTCCTTTGATACCTTTAAGGAGTGTGGATTTATTAATGACGCCGACATCTTTACCATCATCGGTGATAACGACAGGTTGTTCGGTTGTCGTCGATATGTCGATCAGCCCGCTCAGGTCAGTGTCGTGCGGCACCCGCAGTGCCTGGCTGAGGTCTTCCCCTGGTTTAAGTTGATAGTTATCGATTTTTTCCATAATCGTATGCGCGAAAATCAGTTTTAGTGTTGATATACCCTCGACAAAATCGCGCACATAATCATCGATAGGGTTGGTCACAATTTCTTCCGGCGTACCAATTTGTACGATAACACCGTCTTTCATAATCGCGATGCGGTTGCCGATACGGATGGCCTCGTCGAGATCGTGGGTAATAAAGACAGTGGTTTTATCCAGGTCGGCAGACAGGGCCATAAACTGCTCCTGGAGTTGCCGACGAATCAATGGATCAAGTGCGGAAAATGGTTCATCCATCAGCAGCACTTCCGGGTCTGAGGCCAGTGCTCTGGCAAGGCCGACGCGCTGCTGCATACCGCCAGACAATTCACTGGGAAAGCGGTCTTCATAGCCATCCAGGTTCACCAGGTTAAGGCAGCGTTGTGACTCATTCCAGCGCTTTGCCTTTGGTTCACCCTGTACCTGCAAGGGAAAAGCGACGTTATCGCGCACTGTGCGGTGAGGGAAAAGTGCCATGTGCTGAAACACCATGCCAATATGTGCCGCACGCAATTTGCGCAGTTCATCTTCACCGAGTGCCAACACATCCCTGCCAAGCACATTGATACTGCCCGCTGTTGGCTCAATAAGGCGGTTGAGGTGGCGAACCATCGTGGATTTACCGGAACCGGACAGCCCCATTACACAGAAAATTTCCCCACGCGACACTTCAAAAGAACAATCGGCGATACCGACAACGCATCCATATTTTTCCAATACCTGCGGTTTACTCAGCCCCTCCTGGACAACCGCCTGCATCGCCTCTTCTGCGCGTGTACCGAAAATCTTCCAGACACCTTCAAGCTTAATAACTTGCTCGTTCAAGTGGGTACCCCCTATTATTATCTTTCTATAACCGCTAACTATCACTGTCAATAAGAAAGCAGCTTTAAAAAAAACGGGCGGTACAAGACTGCACCGCCCGTTTATTACCCGTTAATAATGCACATTAAGTGACATTAGTAACGATTTACTTCAACCAGCTTTCCACCAGTTCTGCATTGTCCTGAACCCACTGTTTGGCGTATTCCGCAGGATCGACTTTATCCACTACCAGCGCATAGGTCATGCCCGATACCAGGTCGGTATCCATTTTTACGTTAGCCAGCATAGCGGCCGCTTCAGGGTGAGACTCTTTAAGCGAGCTTGCATAGTGGATGTGCAGGTAAGCCAGATCCCATGCAACGGGGGCATCGGATTTTTCCAGCCAATCCGGATCATCGGTTGGTTGGATAACCTTCCATTTGGCGCCATCGTACGCAGGCTCTTCCAGTACAACGAGGTCATGTAGTGCAAATACGTGGTTTGGGGTGTAGCAGAAGAAGACGTGATTGGAATCTTTAGCAACGGCTGCATCGACCTGTGCCATAGCCAGAGTTTCGTCCATTTCGAGCAGTTCCATGGTTTCGTCATAACCATAGCTTTTGGCGCGAATTTTTTCGACACTGGTTGATGCCCAGCCAGATGCACCTACCCATACCTCACCCATGCCATCGCCGTTGGCATCGAAGTTTTTAGCCATATCCGGGTCAGACAAATCAGACAGTGATTTGATACCCGTACGGTCTGCGGTGCCTTTGGTAACACACATGCCCTGAAACGCGGGAACGCCGTTAGGGTTCATGCTAACCGTGCCTTTATCTTTTACAAAGGTGTTGTGTAGGTTGGTTTGGTTAGGTAACCAGACTTCAGGATGGACGTGCATGCTACCGGAATCCATCGCTTCAAAAACAACGGGATTGGTGGCGTTTTGCAGCTCAACTTCCAAGCCAAA
Source organism: Gammaproteobacteria bacterium (assembly GCA_965277715.1). GTDB lineage: Bacteria > Pseudomonadota > Gammaproteobacteria > JBCCGL01 > JBCCGL01 > JBCCGL01. The sequence continues at coordinate 4,174,441 of OZ255836.1, read as the reverse complement.
GTTATCTTCCAGAACAACTTTTAAAATATCAGCAGTCACTGCAACCGAAGGCCAGTTCGGTACACCGATCACGATATCCGCCGCCTGGACAGCCGTAGTGCTAACGCTTGCCGATAACAATGCTGCACAAACCGCAGTGTATCGAGTGGTTTTACTCATGCTTATTTCCTCACTTAATAAGGTTAATTATTGGGCCAGTGCCCGATTATTTTTCCGTCGATCAAGTCAAACAGAATGTCACTCTGCGTGGCCATCACACTCAACATTGCCAGGCAAAATAACGGTATTGCGCCACACACGACAATTACTTATGTGTCGACGCGGGAACCATACCGGCTTGAAAAGCAGAATTCAAGCACAGCGTGTTTCCCTGTCTATCGGCAATCGTTTAGGGCGCTATTTGATAACCGCTGGCCGGAAACAGCGGTGCGCACTGTAGAGGATTAATGCAATTATAACTATGCTGCCACCGATATACTGTTGGTAAGACAGGGTTTCAGCTAACAGCAGCGCCGCCAGCAGAATCGACACCACCGGCTCCAGGTTGAAAAACAATGCCGCCAAAGGGGCGCCCGCATGGCGAATGGCGATAATTTGTGCGCAGGTGGCGAAGGCGTAAAAAACAATCATAATCGTCAGGCTACGCAGCGCATCGGCGCCCGTTGGCAGTGAAAAGTCCTCCAACAACAGCATGACAATCAAAGCGATAACGACAATCACCGCATTGATTTGCATGTTGAGTAGTACCGGGTTAGCTTCAGCGGGCAGGCAGCGTGAGGTGGCGAGTACATAAATCGCCATACACACGGCCCCACAGCAGGCAAATGCAATGCCTCTCGCATCCAGCGTGTGAAAATCCGCACCAAGAGCAAGCCCCAGCCCACCCAGTGCCACAACAAAATAAAGCAACTGCGATAAGGGGATGCCACTCTGTTTACGGCAAATGGCCACTGTGCCCACCAGTACAGGCCAGGTAAAAAATAACAATGCCGCCAGGCTCACAGGGATAAAGGCTACCGAACTGACGTACAACCAACCCTGGGCAAACAGAAAAACGGCGAGCAATGCGCAGACAGGCAGAGTCCGCGTGTGCCGGTAATCTGTTTTATTAAAGAATGGCAGGCACAGCGCAGACAGTATTACAGCGCCCAACGCCCGCAGCAGTATCACCAGAATGGCTGTACCGCCCCCGGCAAATACAGCCGGTGCGAAGGGGGTGTTCATGCCGTAGGCAAATGCCGAGGCCATAGCGAACAGCACGCCGTAAAGAAGCGGACGGTGTTGCATATAGACGGGCGGTACTATCGACTACCGATTAAAATACCCACTATGCAAACAGGTTTTTTCTATTGATGATTTGACGGCGGTCCGGCCCGGTGGACACAATATCCACCGGCACTTCAAGCAATGCCTCAATACGGGCAATATACGCCCTGGCGTTTTCCGGCAGTTGGTCAAAATCAGTGATAGTGTCTGTGCTGCTGCCCCACCCCGGCAGTTCCTCATACACCGGCTCACACTGTGAGAAAGCCTCCGCACCAATGGGGGGGGACACGAGGGTGTCGCCTGCGTACTTGTAGGCTATGCATATTTTTATCGTATCGAGTGGGTCGAGGATATCCAGTTTAGTCAGGCAAATACCACTGAGGCCATTAATCGTCACCGCCTGCCTTAAGGCGACAATATCCAGCCAGCCGCAACGCCTGGGCCTGCCCGTGGTTGCGCCAAATTCATGGCCACGCTCGGCGAGTAGTTTGCCGGTATCGTCGAACAACTCCGTGGGGAACGGCCCGGATCCTACCCGTGTCGTGTATGCCTTGGTAATCCCCAGCACATAATCCAGCGCTGTAGGGCCAATACCGCTGCCGATACAGGCACCGCCTGCAGTGGTGTTGGAAGACGTGACAAAAGGGTACGTGCCCTGGTCAACATCCAGCAGTGTGCCTTGTGCACCTTCAAACAGCACGTTGCGCCCCGCCTGTCGATAACGGTGGATCAAACCGGGGATATCGTCGATCAATGCCTGGTATTTTTCACCAAATGCCAACCCATAATCGATCATTGCCTGTGGGTCTACGGCTTTTGCATGGAAGTAACGGGTGAGTACAAAATTATGATAATCGAGCAGGTGGGTGATTTTTTCAGCAAACAGTGCGCTGTCCTGTGTATCGATTACACGTACCGCACGCCGCGCCACTTTGTCTTCGTAAGCCGGGCCAATACCCCGGCCAGTCGTGCCAATGGCCGATTTGCCCAATGCCTGTTCCCGCGCCTGATCCAGTGAAATGTGGTAGGGCATAATCAGAGGGCATGCACCACTGATGCGCAGGCGTTCGGCAACGGGAATCCCCCGTTCGGTGAGTTCACTTGTTTCTTTGTCCAGCGCATCCGGCGATAACACGACACCGTTGCCAATCAGGCACATCACATCCGGGTGCAATATACCGGAGGGAATCAGGTGCAATACGGTTTTCTGCCCATCGATTACCAGGGTATGCCCGGCATTGTGCCCGCCCTGATAACGCACCACAGCGGCAACCGACTCGGTCAATACATCGACCACTTTTCCCTTTCCCTCATCACCCCATTGGGTGCCCAGTACCACTACATTTTTTGTCATTGCTCTACGCTCTTCGGCTGCCATTTGGCATGATTAACTTCGCTTTAATTTCGAGGGGCCACCCATTATTTCGCACAACCTGATTGCCCCGTTTGCTGTGCAGATAATTCACAGACGACCCGGCGCCCCTGTGCACGCAGGGCCTGCACGTTTTGCCATGCAGCATTGTGCATAGGAAATGGCGCAAAAGTTTCCGCCGCCGACTGCGCGGTATCCTGCCCGGCCCGGCCCTTGACTGCCAATGACTTCAGGTCAGTGCTAAAACCCGTGGCGGGGCGGGCACGACCAAACGCTTCGCCTATATCATCGTAGCGACCACCGCGTGCTATTTCCTGCCCCTGCCCATGCTGATACGCGGCAAATACGACCCCGGTGTGATAGTGATAACCGCGCAGCTCGGCCAAATCAAAATTGAGTGGGGTGTCCTCAAATCGACTGGTCACTAATGCCGACAGTCTGCACAAATACTGGACAGCATCACGCACCTGTGTATTGGCATTGGCAAATAGTGTGTCGGCCTTCGTGAGTACTGATTGATCACCGTTCAAATCGATTAATGCCTTGAGCTGCCCGGCTACATCCGGTGGGCACTCACTACTATCAACAAAGTCATCAATTTCAGCTCTGGACTTACGCTGCAACATCTCAAATAAGGTGTGTGTTTGTTGTGCATTGAGTTTTGCCTGGTCGGCAAGCCCACGAAAAATACCCACATGGCCAATATCCAGGTAAATATTCTCCAGCCCGGCAAGCTGTAATGTCTCCAGCATCAAACACAGCACTTCCGCATCGCTCTCAACGCCTTTATGGCCGTAAATTTCCGCCCCGAGCTGTAGCGGGCTGCGGCCACCGGCAAAGCCATCCGGTCGGGTGCGCAATACTGTGCCCAGATAGCACAGGCGCACCGCACCCTCCTGGTTTAGACGATGCGCATCGATACGCGCCACCTGTGGCGTCATATCGGCACGCACACCCAGTGTGCGCCCATTGAGTTGATCGATTAATTTAAAGGTCTGCAAGTCAAATTCGTGCCCAGTGCCTACCAGCAATGACTCAATGTATTCAATATGGGGCGGTTGCACCAGATCGTAACCACAGCGCCAGTAGTGATCGAGTATTTTGCGGCGCAACAGCTCCAAAGCCCAGGCCTGTGGCGGCAAAAGTTCATCAATGCCCTCAGGCAACATCCAGATAGTATTATTGTTCACAGTGTCAATGAGGGTTTACCTGACAAAATATAACAGTACAACACCGAATAACATACTGCCCAAACCGAACAACCTCAGGTGGGTAACATGCAGCCGCAACATCTGGGCAACGCTACGCCGGTAGGCGTGCGGATTGATAAACGGCAATAGGCCTTCAAACACGAAAAGCAGTGACACTGCTGTGAGAATATCCGTCCACATAGGTATTGACTAATGTAAGGGCCGCAAAAAAGGCGCGGGAGAACACGCCCCCGCGCCCTACCAGGAGCCTGTCAGATTCAGAACTGCTCTACTGCGGAAAAGCCGATTTGGCCCTCGCTACAAGCGCCTAAACCCGACAGGCTCCTGGTGACATAAAAGAGGAACAGTTACTGCGATGGTAAGCTTCCATTCGAGTCATTAAAGTAACGAAAGAACTCTGAATCAGGCTTTATCACCAGCATATCGCCATTTCCCCCAATCGTATTCCGATAGGCGTTCAGGCTTCTGGAAAAGCGGTAAAATTCTGCGTCACGGTTATACGCCCGGGCATAGATTTCGGTGGCAGTCGCATCACCTTCACCACGAATCTGCTGAGATTCGCTGTAGGCTTCTGCGAGAATTTCTTCGCGTTGACGCTCGGCGTCGGCACGAATGCCTTTGGCCTGCTCTTCACCGCGTGAACGAAATGCCTTGGCAACCGTTGCACGCTCTTTTTCCATACGGCTGAACACCGAATCACTGACATCCTCGGGCAATTCCACTTTTTTCACCCGCACATCGATAATTTCGATACCGAGATCTGTCGCCTGTTGTTGCACTTCGGTCTGCACTTCTGCCATCAGTTCGGCCCGCTCGCCGGAGATAACCTCCTGCACAGTGCGTCGACCAAAGGAATCGAGCACACTCTTGCGGACAAATTGTGACAACAGTGCCAATGCACGCCTTTCATCCCCTCCTGTGGCGCGAAAATAACGGCCAACTTCACCGATTTTCCATTTCATAAACGAATCGACAATAACGTTTTTCTTCTCGCTGGTTAACACCCGCTCAGGGCGGGCATCCAGAGTGAGAATCCTACCGTCGTATTTTCGTATCGAGTTATAGAAAGGCAGTTTGAAGTAGAGACCCGGTGTAAATTCGGTTTCGACAATTTCCCCCAGCGCCAGCTTTATTGCCCGCTCTTTTTCATGCACGGTAAAAGTAGCTGAATTGATCACTAACGCGGACAAACCGGCGAGAATAACAATAAATAACAATCGGTTCATTAGTTGCTCCCCCGTGTACGGCGATTAATCTTGTTCGGTTGAGTGCTTTGGGTTGGCAACGCAAATTGGTTTTCGCCATCTTGTGTGTCAACCTCACTGCGGGGCGTATTGTTTTGATTGATCAGTTTATCCAATGGCAGGTACATCAGATTATTACCGCCCTCCACATCGATAACCACTTTGTTGGTATTGTTCAGAACACCTTCCACCGCATCAATGTAGAGCCGGTCACGAGTGACCTTGGGTGCTTTTTCATACTCTTTCAACAAGGCTAAAAAGCGTTTGGTTTCACCTTCTGCGGCTTTAACAACCCGTGTGCGATAGCCTTTGGCCTCCTCCAGTAACTGCCTGGCATTACCCCGTGCACGTGGGATGATGCCGTTTGAGTAGGCTTCCGCTTCATTGATAAAGCGCTGTTCGTCTTCGCGTGCTTTAATTGCATCAGAAAACGCCGCTTGCACCGCCTCCGGTGGCTGTGCCGACTCCAGGTTCACCGTGGTGACTTGCAGGCCCGTTTTGTATTCATCCAACAACCTTTGCATATTGTCTTTGGTCGAACCGGCAATCGCGTCGCGCCCCTGGGTAATAATGAAATCCATGTCATTTTTGCCAATCACCTCGCGCACGGCACTTTCAGCAATATCCTGAAGCGTCGCATCGGGATCGCGCACTTTAAATAGAAAATCCTCGGCACTATTGACGTTGTATTGCACCGCCATATCGATTTCGACGATGTTTTCATCGCGTGTCAGGATGGTTTGCCCGCGCATACGTATTGAGCGATTCTGGTCAACGTTGACGCGCTCCAGCTCCTGTATTGGCCAGGGAATATGCCAGTGAGGGCCTGCCAGTGAGGTGCTGGCGTATCGGCCAAATTGCGTAATGACACCCCGCTCCGCTGGCTGGATGATGTAAACGCCTGTCGCTAACCAGGCAATAACCAGTACGATAAAAAGCAGCGAACCACCCAGCGCACCAAACCGGCCAGGTATGCCAGAGCCAGACGGGGAACCGCCATTGGGTTTGCCTTTGCCAAAAATATCGCTGACTTTGGATTGAACGTTTTTGAACACTTCGTCCAGATCGGGTGGGCCATCCTGATTGTTCTTACCCCACGGATCTTTATTGCCACCACCCGGTTCATTCCAGGCCATATTGCACTCCCAATGTCTATTCAGACAATATCAAAATAAGCCGCCCATTCTAGGATGCTTGGGCAGCGTGGGCAAGCTGTTATTACAGCCCGCGTATTTCACAATAAGCCTTGTCCCGCTGACCATTTTAATGCCACACGGCGTATGCCCTCAGTCGAAGCAATCACCGGTATACCACGCCTTTGGGCATTTCTTTGTGAAACCAATGGATTGCGGGCTGTCAGTGGCTGTTGTGAAATATTCGGGCGAAACCTCAAGGAGCTTAAAAATTTGTGAGAGAATACGCCCCCGTTTTTTTACCCAATATACCGCCTTGAACGCAACAACCGCCCTCATCCCCCTCCCCACGCCCGATAAGAAACACTGGGGGCAGCTATACGGCAGTGCATTGCCACTGGCTATCGCTGAGTTCGCACGTGCACAGGCGGGTCTGGTCGTGGTGGTGGTGCCAACCCTGGCCGAGTTACTGCAACTTGAGGAAGATCTGTCGTTCTTTACGGGTGGGCATGCCCGTGTCTTTAGCATTCCAGACTGGGAAACCCTGCCTTACGATCACTTTTCCCCCCACCAGGATATTGTCTCACAGCGGTTGAAGACTCTTCATCTGCTGCCCAAAACGACACGCGGTATTTTATTGGTGCCCGCACAAACGCTGGTACAGAAACTGCCACCGGTAGACTTTCTGCAAGGTAATGCACTGGTGCTGAAAACCGGCCAGCAGATGGCGCCAAAAGCACTGCGTGAAAGCCTGGTTGCAGCCGGTTATCGCGCCGTCGACCAGGTGATGGAGCACGGTGAGTTTGCCGTGCGCGGCTCGTTGTTGGATTTATTCCCAATGAGTAGCGAATCCCCTATTCGTATCGATTTCTTCGATGAGGAGATCGATACGATCCGCCGTTTTGATCCGGAGTCGCAGCGCAGCGATGAGACCCTGGCATCCATTGAGCTGCTGCCCGCACACGAATTTCCATTGACCGAAGCAGGTATCACCCGCTTTCGGCAAAATTTCCGGGAGGCGTTTGATGGCTCAGCTAAAACCAGCCCGATCTATCGCGATGTCAGTAATGGCCTGGCGCCGTCTGGCATTGAATACTATATGCCGCTCTTTTTTCAACAGATGGCCACGCTGGCCGATTATTTACCCACCGACAGTACTCTGATTCACCTGCGCGGCTGGGATCAGGCGGTCACTGAATACTGGCAACAGATCGATTATCGCTTCGACCAGTATGGTCACGATGTTGAAAGGCCGCTGCTGCCGCCAGACCAGTTGTTTAATAGCATCGATGAGATTACCGCGTGGTTGTCTGCATTTAATGGTATCGACTGCCAGCGCTTTGAATGTGATGCCCGCTCTACCCATGCGTGGAATTTTGCCAGTAGTAACCCCGGGGTTTTCCCGGCTAACGCCCGTGCCGAACACCCCCTGGCGGCCCTGCAGCAATTTTTGCAACAATTCACAGGCCGCGTATTGTTTAGCGCGGAGTCTGCCGGTCGTCGTGAGAGCCTGCTGGATTTACTCCACGGTAACCGCATTTACCCAACCCAGGTCGATAGATGGCAGGCATTTATCGATATAGAACCGGCGGGTGATAAGCAAACACTGGCGGTTATTGCCTCACCCCTGAACGAAGGCATGCTACTCACACAGGCGGGCATTACCATTATCTGTGAGTCACAACTGTTGGGTGAGCGCACCCGTCAGGCCCGTAGCAGGCGGGCACCTACCCGCGATGCCGATGCAATTATCTCAAACCTCAATGACCTGCATATCGACGCCCCCGTAGTGCATATCGATCACGGTGTGGGCCGATACCAGGGCTTAACCACGCTCGATGTGGGCGGGATGAACACCGAGTACCTAACGCTTAGTTATGCGGGCAACGATAAACTCTACGTGCCCGTCGCCTCCCTGCATTTGATTAGCCGTTACACGGGTGCCGGGCCGGAGACGGCACCACTGCACAAATTGGGTGGCGAGCAGTGGCAGAAAGTTAAGCGCCGGGCCGCTGAAAAAGCCCGCGATGTGGCGGCTGAGCTGTTGGAGATTTATGCACGCCGTGAAGCGCGCAAGGGGTATTCGTTTCATTTCGATGAGGAAAACTACCGCCGTTTTGCCACGGCCTTCCCCTTTGAGGAAACGCCTGATCAGGCGCGTGCTATTGAGGAAGTGATTGCCGATATGCGCGCTGAAACCCCAATGGATCGGATTGTCTGTGGCGATGTGGGGTTTGGCAAAACCGAAGTGGCGATGCGCGCCTCGTTCACCGCCGTCGATGGGGGCAAGCAGGTGGTCGTGCTGGTGCCGACAACGCTGTTGGCACAGCAACACTTTCAGAATTTTTCTGACCGCTTTGCCGATTGGCCCGTAGTGATCGAGTCGCTATCACGCTTTCGCAGTAAAAAAGAACAGGACAGTGTGTTACAGGGCCTTAACAACGGCAAGGTGGACATCGTTATCGGCACCCATAAGCTATTACAAAAAGGCATCGATTTCGCCAACCTTGGCCTGGTCATTATCGACGAGGAACACCGCTTTGGTGTGCGCCATAAGGAACACATGAAGGCGCTACGCGCCGAGGTGGACATTCTCACCATGACCGCGACACCGATTCCACGCACACTCAATATGAGCATGTCCGGTATGCGCGGCCTATCGATTATCGCCACCCCACCCGCTGAACGCCTGGCGATCAAAACCTTTGTCAATGAGTGGAACGACGCCTTGATTCGCGAGGCGCTGCAACGCGAGCTGGCACGCGGCGGGCAGGTGTATTTTCTACACAATGAAGTCAGCAGTATTGAACGCATTGCCCGCACCATTGAAGAAATTGCCCCCGAGGCCAAAGCGCGGGTTGCGCACGGCCAGATGCGTGAGCGCGAGCTGGAGGAAGCCATGCTGGATTTTTACCATCAGCGCTGCAATGTGCTGGTGTGTACAACCATTATCGAAAGCGGTATCGATATTCCCAGCGCCAATACTATTATTATCAACCGCGCAGACAAACTGGGCCTGGCACAACTCCACCAGTTGCGTGGCCGGGTCGGTCGCTCGCATCACCGCGCCTATGCCTACCTGATCACACCGCCCAAAGGGGTACTCAGCAGTGACGCAGAAAAGCGCCTTAGCGCGATTGAGTCATTGGAAGACCTTGGCGTTGGGTTTACCCTGGCGACCCACGACATGGAAATTCGTGGCGCTGGCGAGTTACTGGGCGAGGGGCAAAGCGGACAAATCCAGGAGATCGGGTTTACTCTCTACAATGAACTGCTGGAGCGGGCCGTCAAGGCACTAAAAGCGGGCAAAATCCCCGATACCGAATCACCACTGGCCAAATCTGTTGAAATTGACCTGCACTCACCTGCACTGCTGCCAGGCGATTATGTGCCCGATGTACACAACCGGCTTATTCTCTACAAACGTATTGCCAGCGCCCGGGATAACGAAGCGCTGCGCGAACTGAAAGTTGAGTTAATCGACCGTTTTGGCCTGCTGCCAGAACAAACAAAAACGCTGTTCAGCGCAACCGAAATAAAACTGCGCTGTGAAACGCTCGGCATCACCCGCTGTGACACCAACGCCACTGGCGGCAGGCTGCATTTTTCTGAACAGCCCAATATCGATCCTATGTCATTGATTAAACTCGTACAAACCACCCCCAGCGTTTACCGTTTTGATGGCAAACACGCCGTGCGCTTTCAGGCTGAGCTGCACAATATCGACACACGCATCGAATTTATTGATAAGCTTCTCAATACCTTAAACCTGCCCATGGTCGCCTGATGTTCAATACTGCATTGTTTCGCTGCCTCATTGGCCTGGTATTGCTGACAACGACGGCTATAACCTGCGCCGAAACCCGTTCTTACGATATTGAAGTAGTTATTTTTGAGAATATTGATGTACCCCACGCTGCGAATACCCTATGGGATCATCAAACGTATATACCCTTATTAAAGGACGCCAATACGCCAAAGAGTGGGCGTGGCGTGCAGCCATTAACATCAAAATCCCGCCGCCTCGCCAATGCAGCGGCGGCTATCAAAAAATCGAGCCGGTACAAATTATTGACCCACCAGGTATGGCGGCAGGCGACACAGTCCAAAAAGAAAGCGATCCCCGTGCGCATTCAACAAGGCGAGCCCGTACCCGTATTTGTCGAGACTGGCGGTAGCACCAACGACAATGCACCGTCTTCCGGGGTTGATCTGTTAACTGTGGATAACCAGGTTGTCGAGGTCGTCGAAGCCGGTGTTGTCAAAGCCAGGGGATTGCAAAACCAGCGCCCGCCCGATAGATTTATCAGGCCCGTAGAAAACTTCCAACCTGCATTCGTCACCCCCGACGGCAATCTCACCGGCTCATACACACAAACACTCGCCTACCCATTGGATGGCACCATTACTGTGGCAGTCAGTCGTTATTTACACGTTTACACTGATTTGGCCTTAACCAAAACCTTGGCCCCCGCTGATATGCAATCGTTTATCGTGAAATCCCACCGGCGTATGCGCAGCCGCGAGCTGCACTATATCGACCACCCAAAAGTCGGGATGCTGATACTCATAACGCCCTCATAAAAACTGGGCAGGTGCTTCCCCACCCGTTCAATTTCAGTTCAACCTTCACTGCCTATTGTGCTAAGCCAATCAATGCCATCATTTACTCTGCCGACTCATTATGTTCCAAACACTGATGCCCTGAAAAATAGGGTTGTGCTGATAACAGGCGCCGGGGGTGGGCTGGGTAAACCCTTATCGATAAAATTGGCGGCATTGGGCGCCACCGTTATTCTGCTGGGTAAAACCATAAAAAAGTTAGAGGTGGTTTACGATGAAATCGAGACCAGTGGCTACCCCCTGGCCGCCATCTACCCACTCGATCTCAGTGGTGCCTCAACGGAACACTATCAGCAAATGGCCGCATCGATCAGCGCTGAGTTTGGCCGTTTAGATGGCATTGTTCACTGCGCCGCCAACCTTGGCACAATGACACCATTGAGCCACTATTCCGCAGGTGACTGGCAAAAAACAGTGCAGGTTAATTTGACCGGGCCGATGTTTTTAACGCAGGCCTGCCTGCCTTTACTGACACAAGCCGACACAGCGTCTGTTATTTTCACCGTAGACCGAAAGCCCCATGCCTACTGGGGGGCTTATGGTATTTGTAAAGCCGGTATTGAAAGTGCTGTATGCATTTTGGCCGATGAAGTCGAAAGCAGAAAAAATGTGGCGGGTGAGCGCATACTCAGTGTCAATGCGGTAGTACCCGGCCCTATGCAAACACACATCCGGCGCACAGCTTTTCCCGGTGAAAATGCACAGTCGATCCCACCTGCGGATAACTATCTCAGCAGTTATGTGTATTTACTCGACCCCACAATAGACAAGCCCAATGGGCAAGTGATTGACGCCACGCAATGCAATTAGTAATGGCAGATACCCAGAAACCCCTAATAAAAAGCCCTAAGGAAAGCGCACGAAATAATTTCCGTTTTTATAATATTATTTAAACAATGAGCTATTTGTTAATAACACCCTCAAGCCAACTCAGCTATAAGGTAAATCAATCCATTTACGCACCCTGACGTTTATTTCGTGTATGTGCCTTAAAGTTTACTGTATTTCTGTTTTCATGTAGGCAGCGCACTATTTTCCATTCTCACTATTAATTTTTTACCTGACGAGCCGATACATAAACTATCAATCAACTCGCCAACTTATCAGGCAATGCACACCCAACGCCGATCAATACTAAAAACCTCTCTACAGTGCGCCTCACTGGCTACACTGGGTAGCTTTTTATTACCGGTTACCGCCATGACCAATGGCTCACGTAAAGCATTTACAACACCTGATATAGCAGAAGCCGTGCAAATAGTACTGGGCAACGACATAGGTACACCGAGTAGCGAGGTGATTATCGACGCGCCCGGTTACATTAAAAAACCTTCAATTGTCGAAATAACAGTCTCGACCAAAATGGCGGATATCAACGCCATCGCTATTCTTATCCCTGAGCACCCTCTACCACTGGTTGCACTCTATACATTGCCCGAAAACACAGCACCTTTTATCACCACCCGGCTGGACATCCATCAAACGAGTGAAATCATCGCTGTCGTCAAATCTGGCGAACAACTATTTTCCAACTACCGCCAGATTATTGTGACAGAAACACCTAAATCAACACGCAAAACACTCGATACTGCGCCACCCGGGGAATAGCTGCCCCCCTCTAAATAACACAATCTTATCAACTGACAATCCACTCAATAACCATGTCTACCACCAAACTACGCGCAAAACGCCACGCTGACGTTACCCAGGCTATCGCACTAATCAATCACCCAATGACATCAGGTTTGCTGACAACAAACAGCACTGACCAGCGCAAGCCATGCCATTTTATTACTGACATAATGGCAACCCATAACGGTGAAACGGTAATAACGGCCCAGTGGAGCGGCGCCATGTCAGAAAACCCTTTTTTCGCTTTCCGTTTCAAAGGTGGGGAGAAAGGCGATACAGTGAAAGTGGAATGGCTGGACAACCAAGGAAACAACGGCGAGGCAAGTACCCTGATTCGATAACCGCATTAAGCGCCCTGGTACTACTTACTAGCCCACTTTCTGGCTCAGGCGATGTAATTCCCTTTGTTCACAATAGCAACAACCTGGCGCTTCGGTGGTGTGTTCAACCAGAAAGTCGATGATCAGGCACTGCTTGTGCCCGTTGTCGATGAGTTGGTGGCGATGGGTTTTCACCCGGCGATGTCATTGCCTAACCTACCGTATCTTTTGCCTGACAAGCAGACGACTTAAAGACATAAAGGCGTTTCCAGGTAATACCGTACTCTATCAGTTAATTATCCTTGCCATTGTCTATTTGCATTCTTACTGTCACCACCTGCTCAACCGTTAGGCTTGTTGCCGAGGAAATCTGTTGGTCTGACAAACCCATCGGGATCAACTGTTTAGCGGTGTTATAGGCATTTTCTTCACGTCCTTCCTCACGTCCTTCCTCACGCCCAATGCGCCTACCCATTACCTGCGCAGTTTCGATCACATCACGTTCATCCATGCGTTTTTTATTGATGTAGTCATATACCTGCATCTCCTTTTTACTCCAGGCATGTTGTTGCGCTATTGCAAAAGCGGTTTTAAACACAGGGTCCTGCTGGTAGGTTGTAGGAACTTCCTCCATGCGCCCCGCATGCTTGATAAAATAAATCCACTTATCGACCATGTTGTCCAGTTGCTCCAGCGTTTTATGAAACTTGCCAAGCTCGATAAAACAAAAAGCAAAGTCATCCAGGTGGTTTTTATGCGTGCGGGTATCGAGAATCAGGTGGTTGGACAGGTATTGACCATCATCCGGGCTAAAGTCAAAATCCAGGATGCCAATAAAATGTACCTTCTTTAGCTGATCGTATGCCACCCCTACATCCAGTTGATTAACATAGGATTTAGCAGTGTAGTAAAGGCTGCGCTTGGCAAAATAGCGACTCGGCTGCACCTGCATTTCGATAACAAACCGACGCTGCTGCTGATCGGTGGCCATCACATCCAGCACAGTCTCTTTGAGCTCTTCGATCCGGGGTAACTGGTAGGGATTATCGAAGGAGACATCCACCACCTTTGCGCCTTCAGGGAAATCCAGCGCCGCATTGACAAAATGAATCAGCACTTCTTTATGTTGCTGGTTACCAAAGATCCTTTTAAAGGCGATATCATTGCGTGGGTCGACGAATTTCATCGGCGAATAATAGCACGGCAGAACGATGGGTGAAGCAACAAACGTATGGGGCTATAAAGCATAATTGATGGAACAAATAGCAATAATAGGTAAGCTCAGCCTGGAAATACCCCAATACCTGGCAAAAAAAACTCCATCACCATTACCGGCGCCCGCGAGCCACTGAATAATGAGCGCCGACCATAGATACGTGATGGCCGACTATGCAGACCAGTCAAGGCGATAGAGTAGTCATGCGAACCACGCACAAGCCAGGAAAATGTGACATCACCGCGTTTCATAATAGGATCGGCAAACAGTTTTTCACCCAACGGCCTGTCTTCCATTTGGCCGAGCACTGCATAGTGCCCCGTCAACGTCACACGCGGTATCAGGCTACGTGCATACACCCACGGCACACCGCCACAAAGCAGATGCACTTCACGTGAAATCACCCTTTGGTATGCACTGATGCCCAGCACCCGCGCTTCATCACGGTGCGCCCGCGTCCAACACTGCTGCAACACCTGAACGCGAAAGTCGCCATCACAGGCGCGCTTTACCTGCCGGGTCAGCGAATCCCGATCACCCAGCCAGCAGCGGATATTTTCCGGAAGGCGCCGTGCCGAATGGCCATTCAAGGTATGCCACTGCAAACACTCTGTGCCAGAGCGCCGATAACGAGGGGAGTTTTCCACTTTAAATCTTTAAGCCAAAGCTGAGAATTATACGTTACTCCTTATTTTCTTTTATCAACAAGATATAGCCTCACCAGGCTTTTCTCTGTTGCGTTACAACCAGTTGTACGATCTGGCACTTATCACACCATGACTTGCATGGCGTTAATACAAACAGGATACTGCGCACTTTGCTGTCAACACACGATAAAAATCCAACACTATGAATAAACGGGAAGATGCCATTGTACTGGCGCCTGGGGAACTACAGACCCCACAGGCCAAAGTAACCCACGGGCTATTGCGGCGCAGCGACCGATTTGCGATTCGCGGTATCATCGATCCCGATAACGCAGGCCACGATGCCGGTGAATTACTCGACGGCCAACACCGTGATATACCCGTTTTCGCATCGCTGGATACCGCACTGGCCGCGCTCCCACAGAGACCCAAATGGTGCATTATCGGCATTGCAACCCACGGTGGCAGACTTACCCAAGTACTGCGTGGAATGCTACTGGATGCCGCTGAACGAGGGATGAGCATTGTCAACGGTCTGCACGATCCCGCTTCAGAAGACGCTGCGATCCGCTCGGCATGTGAAGCCAACGGGGGCGAGATTATCGACCTGCGCAAACCCCGCCCAATACAACAACTGCATTTTTGGAATGGCGACATCCGCCATGTGAAAGCGCCGCGCATCGCCGTTATCGGCACCGATTGCGCGCTCGGTAAGCGCACGACGACGCGTATGCTCACTGATCGGCTGCAACAACATGGCATTTGTGCAGAGATGATCTACACAGGCCAAACGGGCTGGATGCAGGGCAGCCGTTACGGTTTTGTACTGGACGCAACACCCAACGATTTTGTCAGCGGTGAGCTGGAGCACGCTGTGGTCTGTTGTGATAGGGAAACCCACCCCGATGTAATGCTGGTAGAAGGACAATCCTCCCTGCGCAACCCCAGCGGCCCCTGCGGGTCTGAGCTACTGCTATCGGCCCAGGCGCACGCTGTGATATTACAACACGCGCCAGGGCGTAAGCACTTTGAAGGCTATGAACAGGAAGGTTTTGCTATCCCCTCGCTGGAGAGCGAAATCGCCTTGATCAGCTATTACCGCGCCAGAGTATTGGCCATTACCCTCAATGGTGAAAACCTGTCTGACGAGGAGCTGCGCGATAACCAGCAGCGCCTGCAGGCTGATCATAATATCCCGATAGTTTGCCCATTGTTTGATAATATCGATGCACTGATAGCACCGATACAAGCCTATATACAGGAAGCAAAACCATGAAAATCACTGCCATTCGCAGCCGTGTTGAGCAATTCAAACTGACCCGCCCCTATGAAATTGCCTTTCGTAAGGTGGAGGCTGTGCAAAATAATGTTGTTGAAATCGACACCAATCTTGGTCTTATTGGCATCGGCACCGCCAGCCCTGAGCCTCACGTCACTGGCGAGACACCCAGCGCCTGTAGCGAAGCGCTCGCGCCCGACCCATTGGCCTGGCTGATTGGCCGGGATATACGCAGCATCCATGCAATCAGTCGAGAACTGGCCCGGCTTATGCCGAAAACACCTGCGGCACGCGCCGCCATTGATATTGCCCTGCACGACCTGCTGGGCCAGTATTTGCAACGGCCACTGGTCGAGGTACTCGGTCGGTCACACGATACCCTGCCCACATCCATCACCATCGGTATCAAACCATTGCGGGAAACACTCACCGAAGCCGAAGAGTATGTTGGCCGGGGGTTTCGCGCACTGAAAGTCAAACTCGGCCACGCGGTTGAAGATGATATCGAGCGCCTGCACAAACTCCGCGAGCGCTACAAAAAGACGGTGGCGATCCGGGTCGATCCCAATCAGGGCTATTCGCCCGAGGATCTGGTGCGTTTTAGCCGTGAAACACGGGCGCTCAACCTCGAATTTATCGAACAGCCCATGTCGACAAAATACGATGAAAAACTGTGGCGGCTACCCACTGCCAGACGTCAGCAGATCGCCGCCGATGAGAGCCTGCTCAATGAGTCCGATGCATTGCGGCTGGCCAACCGGCACGATAACGAAATGGTGGGGGCCTGTGGCATTTTTGTGATCAAGCTAATGAAATGCGGTGGCATATACAGCGCCAGACGCATCGCCGATATTGCCGATATCGCCGGTATTAAATTGATGTGGGGGTGCATGGACGAGAGCATTGTCAGTATCAGTGCCGCCTTGCACGCCGCATTTTCATCACCGGCAACGCGCTATATCGACCTGGATGGCAGCCTTGATCTGGCGCGTGATATTGTCAGTGGCGGCTTTAAAATAGAAGAGGGGTATATGCGCACGACCCGGGCGTCGGGGTTAGGTGTAAAGCTACTCAATACCTAAGATCTAGACCCCATGTATTAACTTGTACACAAGCAAATACCAAGTAAATACATGGCGTCTAGCGTAAAAAATCAATATTAAGTCGAACCAAAACCAAAAATCCGTTATAAAGGATCACACTAAAAATACCGTGGCTGTGTAAATGGCATCAGCACGGTAAAATAAGCGGCTTTATGGTGATATAACAACCGGGTATCTAAATGTGCCAAACAAGCAAGATAGCCAACCGCCAGGCCAAATGAGGAGCGATTTATTAACAACACAACAAAACAATCCGCCTTGTTGTCAGTAGAAAATTTAGCCGTCGATTTCAATCTACACGGCAACCCAATTGCTGCGGTCAGCGACGTATCGTTTGGCATAAACCCCGGTGAAACGGTCGCGCTGGTAGGGGAATCCGGCTCTGGCAAATCGGTCACTTCGCAGGCGATAATGGGCATTTTGCCGCGTGCCGCACGCATTACTGCCGGTCATATTCTACTGGCGAATAATGACCTCGCCAACAATCATCAGGGTGATAACAGCGATGCGTTTACCGATATCGCAGCACTCGACCCGGAAAGTGCCGCCATGCGCCAGATTCGCGGTGGCCGCGTCTCCATTATTTTCCAGGAGCCCATGACCTCGCTGTCCCCCGTACATACCATTGGCGACCAGATTAGCGAGGCCCTGTTTCTACACCGCGATGCCAGCCCCCAGGAGGGCTTAAAACTTACCGAGGCGATGCTCGGTCAGGTCGGTTTCCCCAACCCCCGCCGTGCATTGCGCATGTATCCCTTTGAACTGTCCGGCGGGCTGCGCCAACGCGCCATGATTGCGATGGCGATGATCTGCCGCCCCACGCTGCTGATTGCCGATGAACCCACCACTGCACTGGATGTCACCATTCAGGCGCGTATTCTCAAGCTGATTAAAGAACTGCAAAACGAACTGGGCATGGCCCTGCTACTGATTACCCACGACCTCGGGGTAGTCGCCAATATGGCCGATCAGGTTGTTGTGATGTACCACGGTAAGATCATGGAGAGCGGCCCGCTGGATACCTTGTTCAGCAAACCTGAGCACCCTTACCTGAATGCCCTGATGCACGCGGTGCCGCGCTTTGATATGGACGAGGGGGAGCGCCTGGTGCCCGTGCGGGAAATCAAATATGAAATTGGCTCTATCGGTAAAAATAAAACGCCCTGGCCGGAAAACAGTGCCGATACACCGCACCTGCGCATTCAGGGCATCAGCAAAGCCTATACGCTGCACAGTGGCAGCTGGTTCGGCAATCAGGCCTCAAAACTGCTGGCGGTCGACGATGTATCTTTCGATGTAAAGCAGGGCGAGTGCTTTGGGTTGGTGGGTGAAAGCGGTTGTGGCAAGACCACATTGAGCAAAATCATCATGCGCGCCATTACACCCGATACAGGTAAAATCGAATACAATGATCGCGGGCAACTGATCGATGTGCGTGCTCTCAAAGGTGATGCCTTATCGGCTTTCCGTCGCAAAATGCAGTTTATTTTCCAGGACCCTTTCAGCGCGCTTAGCCCCAGAATGACTATTTTTGATATTTTACGTGAACCTCTGGTCGTGCATAAAATGGGGGATCACGCTTCACAGCGCGACACCACCACCGAGCTGATGCGCTTAGTGGGTATGGACCCACGCTTCTTAAACCGTTACCCACACAGCTTCTCCGGCGGCCAGCGACAGCGCATCGGTATCGCCCGCGCACTGTCACTACAACCCGATTTATTGATCTGTGATGAGCCGGTATCGGCGCTCGATGTATCGATTCAGGCACAGGTGCTGAATTTACTCAAAGACCTGCAACAAGAACTGGGGTTAACCTATATTTTTATCTCACACAACCTGGCCGTCATCAACTATATCGCCGACCGCATTGCCGTAATGTGCCGTGGTCGGCTGGTGGAAATGGCCCCCCGCGAGGTATTGTTCGCCAACCCAGTACACCCTTATACACAGGCCTTACTCTCCGCCGTACCGCACCCCGAGTTGAACCAACCGCTCGATTTTACGGCCATTACCGACGGTGCCGCCTCTGACCCTTCGCTATGGCACCCCCCTTTTACCATTGATGGCAATTCGCCTATGACCTTTCTGCCATTGGGTGACGGGCACTTTGTACGTGTCGCCGCCCATTGCAACCCCTCGGAGCTGGCCGCGTGAAGTACCTAGCTATTACCCTGATCGTCGCCAGTACCGTATTGCCTGGCACCGTGTATAAACCGGCAGGCGCTGCGACACTCATCGAAACCCCATCACTGCAACAACAGGTGGACAGTGGTGAGTTGCCACCGGTCGGTGAACGCATCCCCAAGCAGGCGCAGCTAGTGACCTTCGAAGGTGAATTCAAACCCGGTAAGCACGGTGGGCAAATGCGCTTACTGATGGGCAAACAGAAAGACATCCGCCAAATTGTGATTTATGGCTACGCACGCCTGGTGGGTTACACCCCTGACTTGACCTTGCAAGCCGATATTCTGGAAAGCATCGACATTGAGCAGGAGCGCATTTTTACTCTGCACCTGCGCAAAGGCCACCGCTGGTCAGACGGACACCCATTCACCAGCGATGATTTTCGCTACTACTGGGAAGACATCGCCAACGACCCGGAGCTTGCCAAAGGCGGGCCACCCAAACAATTATTAATCGACGGTGAAGCACCCACAGTCGAATTTATCGACGCATACACAGTGCGCTATAGCTGGTCGCAACCAAACCCGTTTTTTCTACCGGCATTGGCAGCCCCCCGCCCGTTATACATTTACAAGCCCGCCCACTACCTGCGCCAATTTCACAAACGCTACCAAAGTGAGGCCCGCATAGCCGAACTGATTGAGCAGTACAAAGCGCGCAACTGGATGGGGGTACACGTCAACCATGACCGTCCCTACAAAGCCACCAACCCGGACTTACCCACACTGCAACCCTGGGTGAATACCACCTATCCACCATCAGAACGGTTTATCTTCAAGCGCAACCCCTACTACCACCGCATCGACAGTAATGGCCGTCAATTGCCGTATATCGACAGCATCGCCATCAACATTGCCTCCAGTAAACTGGTACCAGCCAAAGCCGGTGCAGGTGAGGCAGACCTACAGGCCCGCTATCTGCGCATGGACAACTACACCTTTCTTAAGCAATCGGCCAAGCGCAACAACTTTGATGTGCGCCTGTGGAAAACGGCCAAAGGCTCGCACATTGCACTGTTTCCCAACCTGAACACCAACGATGAAGTCATCCGCACCCTGCTACGCGATGTGCGTTTCAGGCGGGCGCTATCCCTGGCCATTCACCGCTACGAAATCAATCAGGTAGTCTATTTTCGCCTGGTGATGGAAAGCAACAACACAGTATTACCTGAATGCCCAATGTTTAAACCGGAATACCAAAAATCCTGGATCGAATACGACCTGGCACAAGCCAACGCCCTACTCGACGAACTCGGTCTCACCGAACGCGATGATCGCGGTGTGCGCCTGATGCCAGATGGTCGCCCATTGGAAATTCTGATTCAAACCGCTGGCGAGAGCACCGAGCAAACCGATGTACTCGAATTGATCCACGACAGTTGGCTAAAGGTCGGTATCAAGCTCTACAGCATCCCCTCAACCCGCGAAGTATTTCGCAACCGTATCTTTTCCGGCGACGCGGTTATGTCGATCTGGTCTGGCCTGGCTAACGCCCTGCCAACCCCCAACTCCAGTCCGGCGGATCTGGCACCCACCTCTAAATACCAATACCAGTGGCCCAAATGGGGACAATACTACGAGAGCAGCGGCGCAAGTGGCGAACCACCCAACCTGCCAGGTGCTATAGAGCTGGTGAGTTTAAACAAAGCATGGCGACAGGCGGCCACCGTAGCGGAGCGTGAACGCATATGGCACCGTATGCTGGCGATACACCGGGATCAATTATTCAGCATTGGCATCATCACCGGTGTACAACACCCGGTGGTGGTGAATAACCACCTGCACAACGTGCCAAAACAGGGTTTTTACGACATCGAACCCGGCGCTTATTTTGGTATTTATAAACCCGATACTTTTTGGTTCGACGAGGCACGACGCTAATGGCCACCTATATTATTCGTCGTCTGTTGACGATGATCCCCACGCTGTTGGTCATCAGCATACTGGTGTTTGTCATCATTCAATTGCCACCGGGTGACTACCTGGAAAGCTATATGGCCGAGCTGCAAAGCCAGGGTGAGTCTGTCGACGAACAAAAAATCGCCTTTCTCCGCGAGCAATACCGACTGGATCAACCACTCTACAAACAATATTTTTTCTGGGTCACCGGTATGCTGCAAGGTGATTTTGGCTACTCATTTGAATACAACCTGCCCGTTACCGATGTCGTCGGTGACCGCTTGTTTCTCACCGTGCTGATTTCTGCCGTCACGATCCTATTCACCTGGGCGGTGGCTTTCCCGATTGGCATCTACTCGGCGACACACCAATATAGCTGGGGCGATTACGGTTTATCACTATTGGGTTTTCTCGGCCTGGCCACACCCAATTTTCTGTTGGCACTGGTGATGTTGTACTTTGCCAATGTGTATTTTGGCACCTCGATTGGCGGCCTGATGGCAGCCGAGTACATCGATGCACCGTGGAGCGTCGACAAACTAATCTCGGTGCTGGAACACCTGTGGATACCAGTCGTTGTTATCGGCACCTCGGGAACCGCCGGTATGATCCGCCGGTTGCGTGCCAACCTGCTCGACGAACTGCAAAAACAATACGTAGTGACGGGCCGGGCGAAAGGCCTGCCACCGGGTAAACTACTGAGGAAATACCCTTTGCGGGTATCGCTGAATTTCTTTATTGCCGACATTGGCAATTTACTGCCCACTGTAATCTCAGGTGCTGAGATCGTCGCAGTGGTCATGTCGCTTCCCACCACCGGGCCGATTCTATTGGCAGCGCTGCAAAGCCAGGATATGTACCTGGCGGGCTCCTTCCTGATGTTTCTCGCTGTACTCACCGTATTCGGTGTACTGGTTTCCGATATAGCGCTGGCCCTGCTTGATCCGCGCATCCGTTTACAGGGAGACCTGGCGAAATGAGCCGACAAGACCGTATAGAACACTATGTGTCCAGCGCGACCTTTGACCCGCAGTCAATCGAATCGCTAACACCGGCACAGGAAAAATACTACCTCGCCTCGCAATGGATGCTGATGTGGTGGAAACTCAAACGCCACCGCCTGGCGGTTATCTGCGGCATTATCCTCGCGCTCAACTACGGCTCGGTATTATTTAGCGAAATTATCGCACCATATAACCTGCATACACGCAATACCGACTATATCTACTCGCCGCCACAAAGCGTGCACCTGTTCCACAATGGCGAATTTATCGGCCCCTTTGTTTATGGGCGTGACTACGTACTGGATATGGAAATTCTCAAACGCAACTACCCAGAAAGGCCTAATGACGTGCAACCTCTGCGGTTTTTTTGCAGCGGCGACAGCTACCAGTTCTGGGGTCTGTTTGAAGGTAGTTTCCATATCGTCTGTCCCCCAGAGAACGGCACCTTCTTTCTGCTGGGTACCGACCGTTTGGGGCGCGATATGTTTTCCCGCATCACCTATGGTGCGCGTATTTCATTGACGA
Organism: Gammaproteobacteria bacterium; assembly: GCA_965277715.1. Taxonomy (GTDB): domain Bacteria; phylum Pseudomonadota; class Gammaproteobacteria; order JBCCGL01; family JBCCGL01; genus JBCCGL01. The sequence goes on along the minus strand of OZ255836.1, from coordinate 4,151,781 downwards.
TTGGCCTGGTTGGCATCTTCATCAGTTTTGCCTTCGGCATACTGATTGGCGGGTTGGCGGGTTACTACGGTGGCTGGGTTGATGCGAGTGTGCAGCGCTGTATAGAAATTATCCGCTCATTCCCTGAACTGCCTCTGTGGATGGCACTCTCGGCGGTACTGCCCGTCAACTGGAGCCCGATTCTCATTTTCTTTGGCATCACCGTCATCCTCGCCATGCTCGACTGGACTGGGCTGGCACGCGCCGTTCGCTCCAAACTACTGGCATTGCGCGAGGAGGATTACTGCACAGCGGCTGAACTGATGGGCGCAAAACCGGGGCGGATTATTGGACGCCATTTATTACCCGGCTTTATGAGCCACCTGATCGCCTCGGCGACACTCTCTATTCCGGCGATGATACTCGGTGAAACCGCCTTGAGCTTCCTTGGCCTCGGCCTGCGACCACCGATCACCAGTTGGGGCGTGCTGCTCAACGAAGCGCAAAATATCAATGTAGTCGCACTGTACCCGTGGTTAATGTTTCCCGTAGTGCCTGTCGTGTTGATTATTTTAGCGTTTAACTTTTTTGGTGATGGTTTGCGAGATGCGGCTGATCCTTATAAATAAATGTTACTTACCAAACGACTGTTGTACAAACCAGCGTTTTTCAACCATATTATGATCATAGTAGCATCACTGCGTTATAACGATAATGTGGTAACACAAATTTCTACTGAAAATATTTTTTAAAAAATTAAATATATTCGAGCTCTTTTATTTCGATTTTACGTGATTTAATCTATAGCGTTCAATATGATACTTGCCCCCTATATAACTGACAATAATATTGCAGCGACCAACCTTGGTGTGATATTACAATCGCGAGCGTTAGGTATAAGCATGAGTGATAAGAATATTTCCCCAGTTGGATGGTATGTTGCTTCCTACATAATTCGCTTTGTAGCGTTAGAAGAACAGGGAAACGAAGATCCAGAAAAAAGATTTACGGCTTGGGAAAATACAATAATCATCCAAGCAGAAAATTTAGAAGATGCTTACGATAAAATTACTGAAGAAGCTAAATATCAAACAGAACCATACAAGGGTGGGTCTGAAGGAATTCCCGTGCAATGGATTTTTGAAGGTGTAACCGAACTACTGCCAATCTATGAAGAGCTTGAGCATGGTTCAGAGATTATGTATAGAGAACATAATTCAACTAAACTAAAAAATTTACGTAAAGCAGTGAGGCAGCGAAGTGAGTTTTCGCAGTAGTCAAAAACTGTTAATTACAACACGATTAGGTCAGCAAATTATATTTTTTAGAGATACGATCAACCGGTGTGCCGTCCTGCAAAGGGACATCTTTAGCGACCGAATAATCGACAAACCCCATTTTGGAATAGTATGAAGCCCTGCTGTATTATCCGCTCTTATGGTTGCATTGATATATTCAAAGTCCTTACCTCGTGCAAAGTCCGTAGTGGCTTGAAACAAACTAGTACCCACGCCTTTAATTTTAGGATTTAGGCGGGCAAATGTCGCAACATCTACCCAACCATGGGGTAGTTTTGCGTTATAAGACAAAGCCTGACCCCCTGTGTCAGGCTATGTGCTCCCTGTTACAAATTAACCCATGACATCATAAAGAGCAGCCTACGAGAGTATCGTTGCCAGCCGACGTTATCGTACCGGTATGATATAGATAGGTAAAATGTCAGATTTTAATAGGGTAAAAATATTTTTTGTTATGATCAGAGTGTGGCAAAAACGTCGAAAAACTGAAAAATATTATGATCGATAATTTGGGAATTTATACGATCAGAAAGCGGTACGCTACATTTTCCTTTTAGGTTATATCAATGACATTCATCGAGAATTTTCAAAACGAATATCTTACCTTCGTAAAACTCTACCTCTAGTTTCTCACTCTCAACACAATAAGCGATTAACTGCCTCTTTATACCACTTGTGTACGTGTTAAGCTTATTTGCATCTGGATAAGACTTGATAAACTCATCCAGTTTTTTTCCAACTGTTATTCCGCGCTCAGTCTTTATGTCCGGGTTTCGAATGATTACTTCTACAACAAGATCATTTATTGTACGCAAGGTTAGAAACTCATAATGTGAGTCTATAGCCAACCAATATCTTTCTAACCTATCTAGATCGGCATATTCATTGTCAACTTCAAGTTTAAGGTAACCAAATTTATCGTAGAGAGTGGCTATTTCTTGCCCAAGAATATTTTTATCGATGACTTTTTCATATTTTTTGTTCAGTTCAGCATCACACACGGATATATAACTTGCCCCAAAAAATAGAAATAAAGATTGAAGTGTTCTACATAAATTCAACATCTCGGCCCTCCCCAATAAACAAAACAACCTCCTCTGCGTGTAGTCCGATTATCACCGTGTGCACTTTGGAGATTACTATTAGAAAGCAAGGGAGGCAAGGGAGGCAAGAGGGTCAGGCTTATTATTCACCATACAACGACTAATACGGATAAAAACAGTGGTTTCCAGCAAGAAATATAGGAAATAACTGCCTTGACCCGAATGGCACTTCCTTAAGCTGTAAGTATTTGAAGTAATTACAAAAAAAGCTGGTTCTATGGTAGGTTATTTGTTGCCAACACAAATACCCTTTATCCCACAGGAACCAGCCATCATGCAGAGTAATGTAAAAGTCAACATTCTTCAACGTCGCATCAAAAGCCGAGCTCAATCCTCGGATGCATTGAGTTTTTATCACTTGCTGACATCCTCTCAGTTACTTACGAAACTGGAAGAATTACAACCGGATTTTCGAGCGCGTCGCTATCCTCCTCTAGATACCTTATCGCTGTTTTTATACCAAACAATGAGTGCAGATCAGTCCTGCCAACAAGCTGTCAACACACTCGCTGTACAGCGATTAAGTGAAGGTTTATCAGTGAGTAATACGTATACAGGGAGTTATTGTAAAGCGCGACAAAGGCTGCCAACCCCCCTCGTCTCAGGGCTTGCCCGTTGTACAGGCGAGTGTGTGGCGAATGAAGCGGCCAGTCACTGGCACTGGCAAGGGCGTTCAGTTAAATTGGTTGACGGCACCACTGTGACAATGCCCGATACGCCTGAAAATCAGGTAGTTTATCCGCAACAGTCAGGCCAGCAAGTGGGGATCGGTTTTCCTCTTTGTCGCTGGGTAGGAATTATTTGTTTAGCCAGTGGTGGTGTTCTCGATGCGGCAATGGGTCCTTTTAAAGGTAAGGGAGCGGATGAGCAAACGTTATTGAGAAAAATACAAAATGCGCTTAAACCGGGTGATATTGTGGTGGGTGATGCCTATTTTGCGGGTTATTTTTTTCTAGCAAACCTTATAGAGCAAGGAGTAGACGGTGTATTTGAGCCGCATGGTGCGCGGCGTAAATCCACAGATTTTCGAGAAGGCAAAAGGCTTGGATCGAAGGATCATCTGATTTGTTATACAAAGCCCAAGAAGAGACCAGAGTGGATGAGCGAAGAAGCCTATGAAGCGGCTGCTGATGAAGTGGTTATACGTGAACTGAAAGTGGGTAAAAAACTGTTGGTGACAACGTTGTTATCAGTTAAATCGGCGTCTAAAGAGGCGCTTAAACAGCTCTACAAAGAACGCTGGCATGTCGAACTTGATTTACGCCATATAAAAACGACAATGAAGATGCACACTTTCCGTTGTAAGACGCCAGAAATGGTTGAGAAGGAAATGTGGGTACACATATTAGCTTACAACCTTATTCGCTTATTAATGGCGCAATCTGCCTTACTAGTGGACATACTGCCTCGACAGATAAGTTTTAAGCATACGTTACAAATTTGGGTAACGTATCGTTATCAGAAAGGCGGTAGCCCTCTGGGTAGTGATAAGGTGTTGGCGCTATGTGCGTTGATTGCAGAAAACTGTGTGGGTAATCGACCGGGGCGTATTGAACCAAGAGTGGTTAAACGAAGACCCAAACCGTATCCTTTATTGATGCAGCCAAGGGACGTGGCCAGAAGTGTTGTTAAAAAATATGGCCATCCCAAAAAACAGAAATAGGTCATTTACAATGAAAGTACTTCCATATTTTTCATGTACTTAGAGCTTAAGGAAGTGCCATTCTAGCCTGACCCCTTTTCCTTTTATTTCAGCCAGAACTGCCGACAGCGCACACCCATTGGCGAGATTCACCTCAAAGGCCATTGGTTAATCAAAGCGGGATTTGAGATTGATTCGCCAGTGAAGGTCAGAGTGATGGACGGGTGTTTGGTGTTGACTAGCGAAGAGTAAAAGCAAAAAAGCCCTAGCAAGCCGCTAGGGATTTTGAACTCAGTTTTGACATTCAACTAAATGTTTATTTTTATTTCTGATTTTTCCATAATAAAAGCTGGCGAGACAGCATAGTCTTCACACCATCTACTACACCTAAATTTATTCCATTTAAACTAAAATCCAAAAGAAGATTGTCATATACCATCTTGGTGAGACAACTTGTTATAAAGCCTGATTTCGTCAATGGAGCTTCTCCTTTATGACAACTTGCAACCCAAAAAGCAAAAGGATCGTCAGGTATAGGCTGAGAAGCATCAGGTGAAATTTTTACAGCTGTCCAAAATGTGTCATCTCCTCTGTACAGCTTATAAAATCTAGACTTCTCATGCAGCTCTATAGTACGACCTTCCAATAATCCCCGCCCATACCAAGCATCGCTATAGACATGCATTTGAGGGTCTAAAATTTGATTTAACGCGTTCACATCAAGCACTGATATACGCAAATGTATATTGTTTTTTAACTCGCCATCATACGCTTGATACCCCTCGACCTGATTAGCAATATCTTCTGCATCTATCAAGAGCAGAATCTCTCCAGTGCTGGGAGCTAAACCCGGAATTAAACGCAGCCAGAACGGTACATTGGGATCAATAATATTGCTTTTTGGAATACTTAATTGGTGCTCACCAAGTGTCAGTTTCATTTCTTCTACGTCAAAAGCATACGTGCCAACCGAAATAGCTGTAAGCAATACAAAAAAACAACTAATCAGTAAACTACGCCCATTCATTGAGAAGCACATCCATCACACCAATATCGGTAGCCCAAAAAACCTCCAAAATTAATGTTTGACTCCCACAAAGCGCTTGTTATTGGCGTTCCACCAAAAGTCCTGGCAGGTAATCCATATGTTGCAAATACGTCATGATGATATCCAGCAACCTGACGAGATGTCAGCCAACCATCAGCATCTGCACCAGTGAGATTCGCATGCGCCCGCATAATTTGAAAAGCAAGGGGGTCAGGCTTATTATTCACCATACAACGACTAATACGGATAAAAACAGTGGTTTCCAGCAAGAAATATAGGAAATAACTGTCTTGACCCCTTTTAATGACTTTCAGGATACTGTTCGAGCACAGCTCTGTTCGGCGAGCCTTTACCAACAACAAATACAGACGCGTAGGTTGCATAGGTTTCATGGCAGCGCAACGCTGAGTCGATAAGCGCCTGCAAAAGATTCGGCCATTGGTTCTCTTCTGGATAGGTGCGGCAAAATAATCCCACCACATGCATTAACGTTCCGTATGCAGTACTGTCGTTCAATGTCGCATGATACATTTCGTGCAAAGAAGCCATGCGGGCTTCATCTGAATGCGCATCGCGGCCTAAGCGCACGGCCCAATGGTTAAGCCTGTACACGCCTTCACTGAATGTGGGGTTTCCGTCTAATAACAAACCATGCAAAAAATAGCCGGGCTGGCCAACCGTGGTGCTGTGCTTAAACAAGAAATCAGTCACAACTTTCAGCCTTCAAAACGCAAATGATTAACATATGGCTCGCCTCGTAATTGAATGAAAACAATCACTTGTTGCTGTAAACTCTTTGCATATTTATTTTTCCATGCTTGGTCAGCCACACCTGAAGTACGAGCACATCGGGAACCATATTGTTGAGTAAACAATTTAATTTTGATGGTATAGCAAAGCTAAAAGTATATTTATACACAATATAGCAAACCAAATCGTCACAGGCCATTAAAGCATTTCCCAATAACCTTTAAACGTTCCTATCTAAGAATTAGGGTTAAATACAACTGTATACTTACCGTCTACCGAACTTTGGTTTTTACAACACATGTTAATAATTTGGGCCTACAGAAACAAAATAGTTAAGTTATAATTAGTTGTTCAAACGAATTGAAAAAATATCTATGTTGAACATTCCTTGTCTTCTGGTCGTGTTGACTATCAGCTTACTTGCCAATGTAGGTCTTGCACTTGCTGATAATACCTCAAAAACTGCGTTGACAAGTATCGGGGCGGTCTCATCACTGGACGCAGCACCTGATCCTGAAGATCCAGGTATCGGCGGTGGCTTTGATCAGACATCCTATTTTCAAAACCGTTTTATCCCAAAGTTGGCTGACTGTACAGACAAAATAGAAAGCGTTTTTGTGGCCTGGACGAATTTGAAGGGTTTGGTTTTGCCGAGGCGCGAGAAAACCCTTGGCAGTATTTTTTTTCACGCAACCGGTGATAATATCGAAGGAGTTTTTGAATTAACTTATAAGGTGGATATCAATCGTGAACGTGCTCGTACGTCGGTGTATTACCTAAAAAAAGATGGCACAGAGCTTGATCCTACTCTTATTAGAGATTTGCTGGAAACCTGGGATATAGCAGGTTTGCAGGATAACCTGGATGCGGCACTAAAATGTGGTCAGACCTAAGAACCTTAAGCTGATGGACAATCAACCTGACTTAGAAAATGCCAAATTTGAGTTGGAGAAACTGAAGCTGGCCCTTGAGGACAAGTGGAAGAAGCGAACCTATGTATGGACAATTCTATCGGCGTTTTTAACTGCTGGGGTGACTCTTGCTGTTGCATTTCCTCCAGGTGGAGAAAGAGTAAGCAAATTGGCAAGCTTACAAGTCGGCCCGGTTGAAAACTGTCTGACCAGCTTAAAACGAACAAAAAGCTTAAGCCAATTGCCAAATCAAGACTTACAGGGGCTGACAAGCGCCGTCCAGATACATGTTGGTAATTGCGAGGGGGTACTCGACACATTAATTGGTGCACTGAAATGATTAGCTCAAGAGCAATTCTGCTTTTTGTTGCGATTGTGCAAATATTGTCAGTTCAACGGGTAAATGCAGAGATTGAACTTTCAATCTGTCACGAGGAAACATTTGGCGGGTCGAATTGGCAACACATAAGTATGATTCAATTAACTTCGATTCTAAAAGGTGGTAGTGAAAAACTGGATTTGAAAATCCGAAGAGCAGTTTGCAATGACAGCATGCCTGATACAGTTTGCGCAGCAATACCTGGGAAGATGTTCTGTCGCCAATCAGCCTTCCAGCGAATGAACATGGTAGCAAGCTGGTATGCAATACAATTTGTTCAAGGCGCTTACCCAGACTATGAGTCATTTCGAATTGCGTTTGACCGTCCTGTCAAACTGGCGTTCGGATATGCAGACGAGACCGTTCATGCAGATAACGTTGCGGCGATGCAAGAGCCACTTCGCACGTTCATTGACAATCAATTTCAAGGCATTGAGCAGAACAATGTTTCAGCTAATCTACGCAGAATAGCAGTTATTCAAAATCGCATAATGGCGTTCAATCTGGCCTCACTGGTGGGTCATGAGACGTATCACATTAACAACGAAAAGTGCCCCGTAAGCACAAAGTCGCGTATGGAAACGTCTGGCTTGTTTCAACACATCCTGGCTCTCCAAACCTCGAACGATTTGTTTTGTGCATCCAATCCAAACCCGAATGAAATCAATGCGGACAGATGTGCTGCCCGTCAAGTCGAAGCGCTTCATTCAAACCCAATTACAGATTGGGAGGATGACGGTGTATTAGAAACATTTGCACAGCGGGCTGCTTCTGACATGATAGCGTTTCAAACCCTTACCGGTTTTCGACGCTTTGCTCAATTGCCAGCTGGACAGTATATCATTCCAGGTTTCGATGCCTATCTGAACCCTGTGTACAGGTTAGTACTTCTCTCTAGCTCAGTGCTGACATCAATTGATAAGCCAGTGCTTTGTGGAGATTCTGCAAGCCTATTCGTACATGGTGTGCAGACTAGTTTTGAGCAATGTGGTGGAGACGGCGAAGTATCTGATGAACTATTAAGCCGAGTTTCTCCAGGAGTCGAAGATTCTTGGAATGGTGCTCCGTGGACTAACAAAACGATTAGCTGTACCGCTGAATAATCGATCAAATAAATGGGTATGCAATCAAGTCAAAATCTCCAATAGATGAGAGTCCCTTCCGGTAATGCAGGTCAACCACTGGATAGTTAATTGGACATGTGAAGTCTGATGGCGGCTTAGCCAATATTGGACTTACCGACTTTAGTTGGTGGTTATTTAATCTTCTCAATCTTCTTCAGCTTCCAGTACTTCCTCCATCACCGGCACCACCGCCTCCACTTCTTCCTGCTTACCTTGGCTATTCGCCGATTGCCTTGCTCGCGTTTCAATATCAATAATATGCCGTGCCAGCAGGGTAAGTTTTTGCTGCCCATCAAAATTCCCATCTGCCCTCTGTTGATTGCTGATAACCCCGGTTAACCAAAGCGTATCACGGGCAATCATCACGGCATCCAGTTTGCGTATCAGTCCTATAAACTGACCGATTTGCGGCGAACTGATTTTGGCCGTAAAGGTGTACGGGTGGGTATAGTTTGGCGTCTCATCAATGCCGTTTTCTTCCATTAAAAGATTCAGTCGGCTTTGTTCCTGCTCCAGTTCGCTGGCGGCATGAGTTACCGCGTCCCGGATAATGCCGTCCACTTCGTCAATGGCTTTTTCATCCCCAATAATCCGTAAAATTACTTCAATGCCGTATAAGGCGTGTACGGTACGCCTCAGCACCCGTTGCACCACCCGCTGGGCCTGAAGGCTGTGCAGCGTAAAAGATTGTTCAAAGGTTGGACGAGAATAGGGGGTTTTAGATGCCATAACATTGCCACCAGATAAAAATATCAGGGTAGTACCAGTGTATTTTTGTGGCGGTGCGATAGGTGTTAAAAACTGCCATCTTCTTCACTGCCCGTTCTAGCAGGACACGCTATCTTGGTTTCTACTTATTGCTGACCCCGGTCAGTGTCAGGGCGTTGCCGATAGGTATGCCCTAAGAGATAGCTGGTCTCTCAAAAGAAGCAGCCCATTATTTTTTGTTTTTATTTTGTTTTAACCACCCTGCCGGGGTTTTTCTTCCCGGCAGGGAAGGAGGTTCCCCCGGCGTAATCTGGAGAAACCCCTTATGAATGCTGTTCTCGGTATAACCATCCAGCTCGCTGGTATTGTATTTCTGCTGTGGCTAATTTTGCGTAGCCTAAAAGCAAGGGGGTCAGGCTTATTATTCACCATACAACGACTAATACGGATAAAAACAGTGATTTCCAGCAAGAAATATAGGAAATAACTGCCTTGACCCCTTTTTTTTTCTTTTTTTTTCCTTGAAAAGATAGAGGCCTTGCTACCTTGGAATGTCGTTTTGGACATTACCTTGGAATAGAGGCTGATTTAAGGGCGCTTACAGTCTACCGTTATGCGCTCCTCAACATTGTTTCGATATATCACCGACTAAAGAATTGAGCAATCTACGCAAGGCACGCTCCGGTTCGCTGTCGAGGATTTGCTGTACTTGCACGGGCACGCGATAGTAGTAACGTCCACCAACGCGTTTGATGATAAATCCCAGCCGTAAACGAATCAGCGAATTTTGTACGGCATCATCGGATACTTCGTCTCCCAATTCATCCAACCGTTGCCATAATTCAGCCTCGGTAAAACCCTGCTCTAGTGGGTTGAGGTCGATACTAGCGTATACCAGTATTTGATCTAGTATATTCCCTGATAGTGTTTTCCAGTCGAGCAGGCGATCCTGAAACACCGCATCGTTTAGCACTTCGCTGATATCTTCATCGGTAATCACCCGGCGTTGATTGCCAAGTCGGCGCACCAGGTCATCGGCGACAATAGCCAGCAAATTAGTGCGCCCGCCGGTCTCGTGCAGAATCCGCGTTACCAGGGTGTCATCCTGGTAGTGAATCTGCAAGGCGTGCATAGGCCGGGTGAGTAGCGCCCGGCTGGCCTTGTCTTCCAGAGCATCCAACAGCAGCAGGTCACCAAAGTTTTTCAGTTTTGATTGGTACTCCAGTATCGCCTCACGGTACAGGCCCCAAAACCCGGCGAGGATAAAATGACAGCGGCCCTCGGCGCTCAGGTTGCGCATTTGATCTAAAACCGCTGCATTTTCCGGGGTGTGGTTGCCCGCCAGCTCGTCGGCCTCGTCGACTAACAACCAGTGATGGATCCCGGCGGGCGGGTGCGCCAACGCAGTGAGAATGTCTGGCAAAGAGGCGTTGCGCGCCAACGCCAACTGCCCAGCGATGCGTTGCAAATCGATGGCAAAATGGCCGGAGCCCAGCGAGATTTTAAAGCCACGCAATGTATCGCGCTGATCGCAGAGATGTTGCAGTTTTTGCAGCAGACTGGTTTTACCCAGCTGCCGCGCCCCAACCAGCAGGTAGTTACGCGGTGGTCGTTCGAGGATATCGCGCAGTAACTGGTCGCGGCCAAAAAACATCGTCATATCCTCCATACCGTGACCAGTGCGCCAGGGCGAAAGGCTACGGGTATCGACCTGCTCGGCGATAATAGAGGCCAGTTGATCGTTAACCTTATCCGCCGCTGCCAGCCATAGGCGCACCAAAGCCTGGTTGTCCGGTATCACCCAGGTGGCCTGGCGGTCGGCGCGCAGCGCGGCCTGTTGATCCGGGTCTGTGGTGATTAGCAGGCATACACCTTCGCAACGGCGTAGCTGAGTGGTGATCTGGTCGATAGAATGATCGGCGCCGGGCAGCGCCACCGTGCACTGTGGTAAGCGCAGGATAAAGCCTTCGTTAAGACGCAAGGTGGCCAGCCAGGTGGGGGTAGCCTCATTCGCGGGCAACACCTCGGCCTGTAAACGCCCGGCCAGTTGTTCGATTTGCTGCACCGGGTCAGGGCAGGCCAAAAACGCCTCGGCGCTTTGCCAGCGCGCTGCCAGCCCTTGCGCCTGCACGGTATCCCGCCACAGGCGGGCGCGTTGCAGCCAGCGGCGCGCCTGGCCCAGCTGGGGCAGTGCCAGCGCGGTGGGGCCTTGATTAACCGCCAGCCGCACCAGTGGATGCCAGCGCACACCGACAAACCAGGCCAGCCCGCCAAGCACCAGAATCAGTGCTGCCAGCAAGGTATAGAGTTGCCAGGGCAGGGTGAGCGGGTGTTTGAGTGTCCACTGATAATGGGGGTAGTTGGCGTTGCGCAACTGCAAAGTGAACTCAGTGTCGTCCGGGTAGTTAAAATCTGCGGGCGCCGTAAAAGCCAATTGTTGTGGTTTCGACATATTGCCCGGAAGCACTGGAAGGTTAAGGCTACCGGGTATCGCCTGGCCATTGATGGCGGCCTCTGCAACCGCCTGGGATAGTGAAACCCCGCCGTGGTTACTCACCTGCACTGCGATGGTTTCGCGGTTTTCTGTCAGGCTGGCTTCCAGCAGAGTAATCTCTGGGGTGCGCACGGTTACTGGCAGGTCTATTGGTAATTCGCCATGGGCGTGGCGAATAGCCAATTTTATACTGGTGTTTTGGCGCTGGGGTTGCTGTGTGGGTGCTACGCTGGCCAGGCGTATGCTTAGCTCAACATGATCATCGGGGTGCAATGGCGGTAACGGCGGTGGGGGTAATGACAGTGAGACAGGGCCGCTTTCTGCCGAGACCACTTGTAGCCAATAGAGTGGCGCGGTGCCGGTATTGCGAATCCCGACAACAAAGTCGCGTGGCTCGCAAGGCAGCGACATACAGGTGTCGATTGTCGCCTCGGGCAGATTTTCCAGGCTCAGTTTACCGCCTGTGGCCTGGGGAGGTAGAGGCGGCCAAAACAATGTGCCATCGTCGTGGCGTAAGCAATGGCCGTTCGCCTGGCAGTTTAGCCATTGGCCGTTGCTGGTGGCCACCATAAGCCGTAGCGGTTTAGCTGTATCTGTGTCCCATAGTCTTATACTGCCATCGAATGAGGCGGTGACAATGCGATTACCCTGCGGGCTGAAGGCTGCGTGAGTAACCCGATCCGTATGCCCCTCAAACACCGCGATCAGTTCGCCATCGTCTGCGCTCCACAGCCGCACAGTCTTACCCCTAGATGCCGTAACGATACGATCTCCCTGCGGGCTGAAGGCCGCGTGAGAAACCCTATTCCTATGCCCCTCAAGCACCGCAATCAGTTCGCCATTGTCTGCATTCCACAGCCGCGCAGTATCATCACCCGATGCCGTAACGATGCGATCTCCCTGCGGGCTGAAGGCCGCGTGAGAAACCCTATTCCTATGCCCCTCAAGCACCACAATCAGTTCGCCATTGTCTGCATTCCACAGCCGCGCAGTGTTATCTCCCGATGCCGTAACGATTCGATCTCCCTGTGGACTGAAAGCCGCGTGATTAACCCAATCCGTATGCCCCTTAAGCACATCGATCAGTTCACCATCGTCTGCATTCCACAGCCGCGCAGTATCATCACCCGATACCGTAACGATGCGATCTCCCTGCGGGCTGAAGGCCGCGTGATAAAACCTATTCCTATGCCCCTCAAGCACCACAATCAGTTCGCCATTGTCTGCATTCCACAGCCGCGCAGTGTTATCTCTCGATGCCGTAACGATGCGATCTCCCTGCGGGCTGAAGGCCGCGTGATAAACCCAACTCGTATGCCCCTCAAGCACCACAATCAGTTCGCCATTGTCTGCATTCCACAGCCGCGCAGTGTTATCTCTCGATGCCGTAACGATGCGATCTCCCTGCGGGCTGAAAGCCGCGTGATAAACTCTGCCCGTATGCCCCTCAAGCACCGCGATCAGTTCGCCATCGCCCGCGTTCCACAGCCGCGCAGTGTTATCTCTCGACGCCGTAACGATGCGATCTCCCTGCGGGCTGAAGGCCGCGTGATAAACTCTGCCCGTATGCCCCTCAAGCACCGCAATCAGTTCGCCATTGTCTGCGTTCCATAACCGCGCAGTATTATCATCCGATGCCGTAACGATTCGATCTCCCTGTGGACTGAAAGCCGCGTGATTAACCCAATCCGTATGCCCCTTAAGCACATCGATCAGTTCACCATCGTCTGCGTTCCACAGCCGCGCAGTATCATCACCCGATGCCGTAACGATGCGATCTCCCTGCGGGCTGAAGGCCGCGTGATAAACTCTGCCCGTATGCCCCTCAAGCACCGCAATCAGTTCGCCATTGTCTGCGTTCCATAACCGCGCAGTATTATCATCCGATGCCGTAACGATTCGATCTCCCTGTGGACTGAAAGCCGCGTGATTAACCCAATCCGTATGCCCCTTAAGCACATCGATCAGTTCACCATCGTCTGCGTTCCACAGCCGCGCAGTATCATCACCCGATGCCGTAACGATGCGATCTCCCTGCGGGCTGAAGGCCGCGTGATAAACTCTGCCCGTATGCCCCTCAAGCACCGCAATCAGTTCGCCATTGTCTGCGTTCCATAACCGCGCAGTATTATCATCCGATGCCGTAACGATTCGATCTCCCTGTGGACTGAAAGCCGCGTGATTAACCCAATCCGTATGCCCCTTAAGCACATCGATCAGTTCACCATCGTCTGCGTTCCACAGCCGCGCAGTATCATCACCCGATGCCGTAACGATGCGATCTCCCTGCGGGCTGAAGGCCGCGTGATAAACTCTGCCCGTATGCCCCTCAAGCACCGCAATCAGTTCGCCATTGTCTGCGTTCCATAACCGCGCAGTATTATCATCCGATGCCGTAACGATTCGATCTCCCTGCGGGCTGAAAGCCGCGTGATTAACCCAATCCGTATGCCCCTCAAGCACCACAATCAGTTCGCCATTGTCTGCATTCCACAGCCGCGCAGTGTTATCACTCGATGCCGTAACGATGCGATCTCCCTGCGGGCTGAAGGCCGCGTGATGGACAGTGCCCAAGCGTGTATTCAAACGCCGAGCCAAACTATCCAACGCCCCTTCACCACTAGCCAACTGCTCACCCGCAGGCACCAAAGCCGGTCGCACAGCATCCGCCACTACCCCCAACGGCAGCCACCCCACACACAAACCCAATAGTAAGCCGTAGCGTAACGCCACGCTAAGTCTCAACTGCACATCACACCCCCGCCCGCCGGGCCAGGCTGGCCGCTACTGCTTCCACCGTCTCACGCAATAAACTACAACGCCAGTACAACTGATGCCCCTGCTGCCGCAGCAAGTTATGCCAATATAAAGCCGCCAACACTTCATCACCTATCAAGTCTGCTCGGTAACCCGCCCGTTCTTCACGCAAGCAATCCGCTAACAACACCATACTATCCTCCTGCCCCCGAAAATCACAAAGACATTGATCGACAATATCATCGACCGCAGTTTGCAACTGCTCGGCTACCTTATTCAGATTGGGTTGTTGGCGATAGCAAAACAGCGCTTCACGCAACAGCCGTGGGTGCCCGCCAGACAGCGCCAACAAATCCTCGGCTTCTTCTCTCTTCAACTCTGGCTCAAGCTTGAGAACATCCTCTACACCCAACTCGGCAAGGTAGAGTGAATCCAACATATTCAGCGGTGATAGCGCACCGTTAAGCACCATTAAATCGCGCAGTCTTCGCTCACCGTAAATCACCACCTTTAACCGCCCCCCTTCACATAAATTGCGCAACAACTCGGCCAGTTGCCGGGACTCTTCAGCGCTACCGCGCTGCAAATGGCCTAGCAACAGGCAGCGCAGGCTACCGTCTTCCACCCGGTGCTGTAAGACGGTTGCTAACCCGCTAAAGTCGACCTGATCAGACTGCGCCTGCTCGGCGAGATGGGCAAAAAATGCACCTTGTTGTTTGTCGTCACTGACGGGGCTAAGTGTTAATACCCGTTCAGGGCCAAAGGTTCCCTGCATCCGTGCTCGCAGTGCTGGAGGCAAAGCAGCACTGATACGGCCCGCCTGGCCCAGGAGGGCAATACCAGGGGTGACGGTTTGCAACCGTTGGCTTATTTCATTGAGGGTATCGAGATCACTGTGGTAGAGGCGGTGCTCACTGCGGCTGAGCAACACTGGCCGACAGTGCTCGGCGTGGTAGTGGTCGTTGTAGGCCAACTCAAAAGCATAGGTAAGCGGGTAACCAGCCCCCAGTTTTTCATAAAATGCCGTGCTAAACGCCTGAGCGTCGGCATCACCCACTGTGCCCTGCACGCCAATAACATAGTCGACATGAGGAATTAGTAACTTTGCCTGCACCTCACTGTAACAGGCATTGAGAAACACACAGCGCACATGATTGCCCAGCATACGGATGAGTTTTTCCATAGCCGTGTTATCCGCGAGCTGGGCGTTGTTATCTTCATCCACAAAAACCAACCCCACATCACCCCCGCCATGCCCACAGAAATGCAGGATATGCGGTTGCTGCGCCAAAACCGCCTCGCCTAAATCCTGATACTGCGCGGCGGAGTTGGTTTCGATAGAGAATGCATCTGCGCCACTACTTTTTTTTATGGCTTTTTGTATATTACGAATTTCTACATCATGGCTAACCCGGTGAAGATTCCAGGGGCTGGCGCCGAGTATCAAAATATTGTGCTGTTCCATTGGTGTATTACTCGTGTAGCGTTATGATTTTTTTATAGAAGTATATATTTTGGATTTTATGTACTGAGTTTAGTATTTTCTGCGGATAAGAAAACTGCTTTAATAAGTGAAGGGCACTTAATGGCGTATCATTATGGATTTAATCAACACCGGTGTTATATCACTATTGCAATATCTGCTGCCCGGCTTCGTCACCGCGTGGATTTTTTATGCCTTTACCTCCTACCCCAAGCAATCCCATTTTGAACGGGTTGTTCAAGCACTCATATTTACTATTATTATCCAGGGTTTAGGGTTTCTGTTTAAAGCACTGGCCAATGTAACGGGCCTACACCCCGGATGGATAGAATGGAATACCAATACCGAATTACTCAGCGCCTTAATAACATCATTGCTATTGGGTCTAGTGTTTGCTTATTTTGCAAACAATGATAAGTTTCACGCGCTGATGAGAAAACTCGCTATCACCCGCGAAACATCTTATGCGTCCGAGTGGTTTAGCGCCTTTGCCGACAATATAACCTATGTTGTATTGCACCTGGATGATGGTAGAAGAATATACGGCTGGCCTTCAGAATGGCCAACTGAACCGCATAGCGGCCATTTTCTACTCAGGGAGGCGAGCTGGCTTGATAGCGAAAATACGGAAATACCCTTATCCGACGTTGAAAGCATTCTTATCAACGGCTCGGCTGTAGTGTTTGTTGAATTTATGAAAAAGTGATGAATTGACTATGTCTAAAAAAGCGTCAAACCCGCCACCGCCACGAAGACAGGAAAATAATTTCGCCAGAGGTATTAACCCACCCTCAACAGCGCAACGGCCTCCTCCGCCTCCGCCTCCTCCGCCACCCAAAAGCGGGTAACGAACCTCCTAATAATGTGCAACAAAGACCTGAAGACACTCTACAAATGTAGATGTAACCAAATAAACGTAGCATACGTGACGATACATAGCACGCTCATATCTTGCAGGTGTGCGATATGTTTTCAGCTCTATCAAACACTGAATGTTGTCTCCGGCAGGCAATACATCAGAGCACAATCTCACACCATCAGTAACCATCACCAGCCTGTTTTCCACAGAAACAGTTACCGACGACTGTAGGGACACAGGAGCTAGAGCAACGCAGGAGCAGTTGCCGACGACTGTAGGGACACAGGAGATAGAGCAACGCAGGAGCAGTTGCCGACGACTGTAGGGACACAGGAGATAGAGCAACGCAGGAGCAGTTGCCGACGACTGTAGGGACACAGGAGATAGAGCAACGCAGGAGCAGTTGCCGACGACTGTAGGGACACAGGAGATAGAGCAACGCAGGAGCAGTTGCCGACGACTGTAGGGACACAGGAGATAGAGCAACGCAGGAGCAGTTGCCGACGACTGTAGGGACACAGGAGGTAGAGCAACGCAGGAGCAGTTGCCGACGACTGTAGGGACACAGGAGGTAGAGCAACGCAGAACCTGAATAATCGCGTAGGCAATACGCAGATGTTATAACAACAGCTCTTCAGTCCGCACGATATTGTATTTGCGCATTTTTTCCACCAGGGTGGTGCGCCGGATACGCAGGCGCTTTGCCGAGTGCGCGACAACCCAATCGGTGTCGTCGAGGGCTTGCTTAATCAAGCTCACTTCAATATCGGTAAGGTGTTGTTTTAGATCAATGCCCTCACGCGGCAGGCGTGGCTCACTACTGAGGATTTCCAGGTTAGCCATGCCCCCTGAGCTCATAGTGACGGGATACTCAAGCGCCACTGCATCATGCGGGATAAGTTCTCCACTGGTTTGCGTTGGCACTATTTTGGCGGGCAGGTCTTTGACATCCGCCACACCGTAGGGGAAGAGAATCGCCAACCGTTCAATCAGGTTGGCCAGCTCACGTACATTGCCCGGCCAGCGGTAGTTGCACAAGGTGGCGATTGCGGCGGGCGTCAGGCGTACCGAGCCACTTTTTTCGTGTTCGAGCCGGGTGATTAATTCGTTGACCAGCAAGGGCAGATCTTCGAGTCGATCACGCATTGCCGGCATTTCGATTGGGAAGACATTGAGTCGATAATACAAATCTTCACGGAATTGTCCCTGCTCGATCAATACATCCAGGTCACGGTGGGTTGCCGCGATAATGCGCACGTTGGTTTTGATGCTGCGGTTGCTGCCAACGCGCTCAAATGAGCGCTCCTGAATCACCCGTAACAATTTGACTTGCATGTTCAACGGCATATCCCCGATTTCATCGAGAAAGATAGTGCCACCTTCAGCCAGTTCAAAACGCCCCTGACGGGCACTCAAGGCGCCGGTAAACGCTCCCTTTTCATGGCCAAACAGTTCGCTTTCCAGCAGATCACCGGGAATAGCGCCACAGTTGATGGGTACAAACGGTTTGTTTCTGCGTGTTGAGTAGTAGTGGATGTTGCGCGCAACCACTTCTTTACCCGTGCCGGATTCACCCAAAATCAAGACAGTGGCTTCAGTACTGGCAACCTGTTCGATCATTTTGCGCACACGACGGATAGTGCGGCTGTTGCCCACCAGGCTGCGGAATAACTCCAGCGATTGTGGCAGGTCTTTGTTGTGTTGTTTTGCGGTGAGTTCAGTACGGTGCAGTAAATTGCTCAACTCGGGGTATTTGATGTCCGTTTTCATGGCGGCGATAAACCCCGGTGGCAGTGCCCCTTCACTCGGCTCATTGGCAAAGTGATCACCGACCAGCACCAACGGCGGGCACTGGCTCAATTTCTCGGCAAGCTCTGCAGCAATTGCCAGTGCCTGCTTTGATTCATAGAGAAACAGGGCGCCGTAATCCGCCAGGTCTGTCAATTCGCGCAAGAGTGCGGGGCTACTGAGTACCTGGGCATTGTAGTCCAGAAAATTCAGCAAGGTGGCCAGTGATCGTGTTCGCTCCGTATCGATATCAACTACAAGTACTTTCTTTAGTGTTTTTTTGGTCATTTATTTGTGTCGTATCACCGGTCTACCGATTGGAATTTCACATTCTGAAGGTCTTCCGGTCATACTTGGATGGCGGAGATAGCCTACCGAACGCGGCTGAAGCGAATGCAGACTGCGTTGGGCTGGCTGCACAGTGAATTCAAGGCATTGCTAATATAAGGTTTTTTGTAACTCATTATAATATTAGACAAAATAAACAGTATTACAAAAATTTAGCGCATATTTCTCACCAAATTTATCCCTGTTACCCGTTGGAAGGACCAGATTTGGCTTGTTAGTATTGAGGACAGGCCGTGTATGCCCGCTGCGCAGCGGTAGCGGCGCGCTGTGTAGCAACCGCCATTACTACCGCATCGCGCCGACGGCGGGTATGGGCCAAAATGCGTTGGTTGGCATCGAGGACATGGTTTAGTTTTTTACAATCCAGCACCGACAGTTGTACAGGCTGATCCAATGCTAATGCGGCGAATAGTGTGTGCAGACCGCGCATACGCCGGTCGGCGAGGTTTTGCATCGACAGCCAGTCGTCGCTCTGCGCTAAATCCTCTATCTGTTGGCTTAGGTCAACGATATCCTGGATCAATGCGTTGTAGTTCAAGCTAAAAGCCCCCGTTGAATCGAACAAATGTAAATCGAACACATGTTTTCACGCTATCTCACCGCCATACGTTCCAGGTTTTTGGGTTTTTCGTGCACTTGCGGAATCTGCTGCCAGGCGACTTTTATTTCGTGCAACAAACTGGCTACTTCATCGAGCATCTGTATATCGTTGTTCAGGTTGGCATTGAGTAAGCGGCGCGTCATGTAATCGTATAGGTCTGCCAGGTTTTGCGCCAATTCGCCGCCAACGGATAAATCCAGGCACCCCTTTAACCCTTCCACAATGGTAATGGCATTACCAATCAATCGACTTTTTTCCACCACATCCCCTTTGGCTATCGCTCCTTTGGTCAATGCAATGCGTTCCAGCGCACCTTCCATCAGCATGGTAATCAAATAGTGCGGATCGGCGTAGGCCGCGCCAGAAAAAACCCCCACCTGTTGATATTCGTGCAGCGCACCTGGGTTTGTAACACTCATAATAGTCCTCTTAATCGTTTATTTTGGTTGGCGTAACACCGGTTGTTTTCAGTCATCACCTGCAAGACATAACCGACACTTAACTGTTATTACGGGCACGGGTAAACCCTGGTAGGTTCGCCAGTTGTTGCGTAAGAAAATTTGCGGTTGATTGGAAATTGGCCACCAGCGTATCCAGCGCGGTAAACTCCGTGCGAAAGCGCGCTTCAATACGTATCAATCGATCACTCAGTTGTTGGCGTGAATCGCTGATCGAGCTAATGCTGGTTTGTAACCCATCGGTGCGTGTTCGCAAGATGCCACTGCTGCCAAGATAGGAATCGAGCAGTGTTCTCAGTTTGACGGCAATCCCATTTGTGCCGTCGGCAAACAATGTATTGATGTCATTAAAGTTGCTGTCCAGCGCGGCGTTGAACACGGTGTTATTCAGTTGAAAGTTGCCGCTGGCATCAGAAACAATGCCAATACTGGGCAGGCTATTAAATGTACCGCTGACAGCGGCCACCGTCTGGCTCAGTTGTTGTGATATCTGGTTCCTCACATTACGCAATGTGGCATCCCCCAGCAACGCCCCAGAGGTGTTATTGGTGGCGTTGTAAAATGTCAATTGGTTTAACGTCCCCTGCAACGAATTGTAGGTGGAGACAAATGTGGATACAGCCGTGCGGACCGCCGCTTTATCAAGCCCGACAGTCAAGGTTTTATTGACGCCGACATCGGCTTTTTGCAGCGTCAATGAAACCCCGTCGATGGCATCACTAATGGTATTTGAAGCGCGGGTAACCGTTTGCCCGTCAATGCTAATACTGGCATTGACTGCCGCATTCAGCACGCTCAAATTGGCCGTGGAAATAATTGATAAGCCCGAGGTATCGGTATCATTGTTGTCGTCGTCATCCGCTGAGACGGTGATGTTGTGCAGGGTGCCCGTGTTAGTCGCACTTAACACCAGCCGACTCTCCGTACCACCCGTACCATTGTCGACATTGACGATCGTTGCACTCACACCCGTGTTGTCCTGAGCACTATTAATGGCACTGCGAATGCCGGCCAGTGTGTTATTAGTGGTATTGACCACCACATTAAACGATTTGCTGTTGGTGGTGATTGTCAGCGTGCCAGTGCCTGTTGCGGTACTGGATGTCGCGACGCCTGCTGTGCTCACACGGTGCGCTTCGGCAATCGCATTAACCTGGATCTGGTAACTTGCAGAAACCGCGCTGCCAGTCGCTGATGCAGTGAATACAGTGCTGTCACTCACCGTTGCCACACGCGGCTGTGAAGTGCCAAAATTTTGCAGTGTGGTGACACTTGTTCGAAATTGCGAGAGCGCTGAATTCACTTGCCCCAAGCCAGACAATTCAGCCTGGTATCCCGCTTCACGTCGATCCAATCTCTGCGCAGCAGGCTGACCTTCAGCGGTTACCAGCTGCGTTATTATATTTTCAATATCAAGCCCGGAGCCTATACCAGCCGATGTGATCATGGTTAAATCCAATGTGCGTCAAATACCGCGCACACGTTGATTGTTCGGTGAGACCTATACGAATCCGCCAGGTGTGTTGCAAAAGGTTTGTTGGCGTCTCAGCCCGCTGATGCAAAAGTACGCCCAGATCATTAGTACACCTGGGCCATTAACACCTGGGTCATTAACACCTGAACCATTCTAAACGGGGTAAACACGACGGTTTACCCCATTGGCGTGCGTTATAAAACCCCATTTCAAACACCCCATCAGGCACGGGCACGTAAGATCAGACCACTATTGTCAAGCGCCTGCGTTTCCTGAGACGACTGCAAATGGCGGGCCAATGCCAGCGCTTCTTCCGGGGGAAACTGACGAATAAGCTCATCAGTCTCCGCATTGAGCACTTTGACAACCGTGGTGCCCGTATCATCATCAACAGAAAACTGCAGGGTGCGCTGCAAGCGCTGTACGTAATCGTTAATGTTGCGCACGGCGGCGTTTAGCTGCTCAGTTTCTGCCCCAGAGCTATCCAAAGCGGCATTTCCCGGCAAGGCCTGTTCAGTACCTGCAGGTGATTGCCGCGCTGTGGGATCGAGCCGGATTACCGGTGCAAGCACAGCAGGGCCACTTTGTGCCTGTGTAGCTGAATCCCGGGCAACTGCATTTTGTGTTTCAATTCTCATGGCTTTGACTCTCTTGCGTTTCAGCGGCGGTGAGGTATCAGGCTGATACCTCACCCCGCCTCATGCGGAAACGTTTGTTACTGTAGCAGTGACAAGACGCTTTGTGGCAGGGCGTTAGCCTGTGCCAGAATGGCCGTACCCGCCTGTTGCAGAATCTGTGAACGCGACAGGCTCGCCGTCTCAGCGGCAAAATCCGCGTCCTGAATCCGACCGCGTGACGCACTGAGGTTTTCAGATTGAATCTGCAGATTGGATATGGTCGATTCCAAGCGGTTCTGGAATGCACCCAGCGATGCCCGGCTGTTGGCGATGTTCTCTATCGCCGCATCAATGACCCCCAGTGCCGAGGTAGAACCTGTCACCGTCGATAAATCCAGCGCGGAGACACCTGCACTAACGGTCACTGTGGCAGCATTGGCGCCACCGGTCAGGCCTGCGGCGGCAATTTGCGCCGCAGTACCACCGATGGTGATGCCGGTAGAGCTTGTCGAGGTCAGTACAATATTACTGGTAGCTGAGGCATCGGCCGCGCCACCGACAGAACCATTGGTGGTTGTGTCAGCAACATAATCGATATTCCGGCCATCTGCTGCAGTCAGCGTATACGTACCTGCCGTGACATTGGTAATCGTTGCCGTTACACCCGTCTGGCTGCTAATGGCGTTAACAGCGGCGGTGAAGTTAGTCACCTTCTGATCGAGGTTGGCCGCACCTACAGCGACAACCGTGCCCAGTGCCACACCATTGAGGGTAGCGCCATCGCTGTCTGTTGTTGCTGCGGTATTAACCGTTCCAGTCAGTGTTGTCGCCGATGTAGTGGCAACAACATTAGTATTGGTAGAGATCGCGTTAATCGCCGCCGCTTTGGCAATACCACTACCGGTGGAATTATTGAATGACACCCCATCGGCAATACTGGCACCGACCTGAAAACCGTTGATAGTAATACCACCTGAAACCAGGGCAGTCGCAGCGGTTACCGCCCCGCCGGTAACGGTCGTAGAATAAGACGATTGGCCACCCACCCCTAACGCGCCAGAACGTGCACTGGCAATTTGCGTTATGCTAATCTGGTTAGATGCGTTCGAATCGGCGCCCACCTGTAACCGCTGGCCGGTAAAAGTGCCATCCAGCAAATTTAACCCGTTAAAATTCGTGTTGCTTGCAACGCGGTCTATTTCAGCAATTAACTGTGCGGACTCGTTATTCAGCTTCGCACGGTCGCTGCTGGAGTTACTGGCATTGGCCGATTGCACGGCCAGCTCGCGAATACGCTGTAAGTTAGAAGACACTTCATTCAAGGCACCTTCAGCAATCTGTAACACAGAAATACCGTCATTAGCATTTCTCGCTGCCTGATCTGAACCCCGGATTTGTGCGGTAAACCGGGCGGCAATAGCGAGGCCCGCTGCATCATCTTTTGCGCTGTTAACGCGCAAACCAGACGACAACCGTTGTAACGCCGTACCCAAATCGCGCTGAGTCCCCGTCAGGTTCCGCTGCGCATTCAGGCTGGCGACATTTGTATTAATCGTTAATGCCATTGTCTTTCTCCAAAATCACTGTTTAGTTTATTGGCAGCCCCATCGGGCCCCAGGGAGTACACAGGTAGCGGCCTTATCCCGCAGTTTGTTGTCACTCTGTGGGGGGTATCGACACACTGTAAAAAACCTTTAACTCAATCAAGACCCGGATCAATTGAACGGCTGGCAACCTAATTGCTTTACGTTGTTAACCTCATCAGGCAGATAACGATATGGCGACAGCCAACACAGCGATAGATAACGGCGTCAACACCGATAACTTCAACGCTAAAAATAGAGAGGAGTTGTATTTCCAGGCGGCAGGTTTCGGCCAGAGAGGGGACATAATCCGCCACGCCCTGCAACAACATACCGGCACCCAAAACATACAGCCCACGCTGTAAAAAAAGGCTGAAAACAATGGCTGCAACCGCTCAGACACTCGATGAACTGCAACAAATGGCCGGGCAAATGCAACGCCGTTATATCGATAACCTACAGCAGTTCTCGCTACACCAACCCGCGCTACATGCACATATCGCGCAACGTACCCTCCAGCATACCCAGGTCGACCTAAGCGAACACGGTATGCGTTTATTAACCCACGGGCACTCGGTGTACCCGGATGATCCCTGGCACGTCAGCCGACAGCAGGTTAATGATTTTCTGGTAAACCCGGACTCTTTTGCGCTGTACCCACTGGCACCTTCAGCAGACTCCAATTGTCAAAATACTTTTCTGCGAAACATTATTCCTATGCAGAAAAACATACCGCAGGCGATTACTGCCTATCAATACGACCGGCACAACACCCCATTATTAATTTGTTTTGGTATTGGCACCGGCTACCACCTGGAACATCTCAGTAAAAAATTAAAATTGCGCCACCTGGTACTGTATGAAGCGAATGTCGAATTTTTATTGGCCTCGCTTTATTGCATCGACTGGCGCCAGGTATTTGCTCACTTTATCAAGCCACACCATCAGCTCGATATTATCCTCGGTGACAATATCGAACACGCCTGTGAGCAAACACTCACCAGTGTACGTAAGCACAGCCCGATATTCGCCACGCAGTATTTATTTTTTCATCACATCGCCGGTGACTACTACACAGAACTACGCTTGCAATTAAAAAAAATACTACCCTTGGCGGCACGCGGTTTTGGCTTTTATGACGATGAAAAGCAAGGCCTACAACACACCGCACAAAACCTGCGCAACCGGCACCCACTACTCAATAGCGCATTAAAAAAATACCGGAATTTTCCTGTATTCATCGTCGCGGCGGGGCCATCACTCGATACCCGGATAGCCACCCTTCGCAAACACCGCGAGCAGGTTATACTCATCTCCTGCGGTACTGCTATTGGCGCCCTGCTACACCACAACATCGTGCCGGATATCCATATTGAGCAGGAGCGCCTACCCTATGTTGACCGCGCACTGACCCTATTGGCGCAGACAGAAAAACTCAAACAAATCCACCTGATTGCACTCAACGTCGTCTGCCCTGAAGTCAGCCGCCATTTTGCCTCCTGCTCTCTGGCATTGAAGAACGATGACAGCGGCAGCAGCCTGTTTCCCGTTGCACTACCGCGCTTATCTTATACGCACCCGGTAGCGGCCAATTTTGGCAGCGTATTGGCACTCACATTAGGGTTTAAATCGATCTACCTGTTTGGCGTGGATATGGGCATGAAATCAGCCGGCAAGCACCATGCCGATGGCACGATCTACGAAATGACAGAAAAAGACGCCACTATGGCGGCCTATAAACCCATTACCGACAGTGAAGTGGCGGGGAATTTTGGCGGCGCTGTTTTGTGCAATGACCTCTACACTTGGGGTATAAAAACCTTGTCGCAGGCAACGGCGGTATTTCCTACACAAAAGGTCTATAACTGCAGTGATGGTGCCTACATCAGTGGTACGCATAGCCTCGCGGCAAATGCACTGCTGCTACCCACTGCTTCGGTTCCCCGTGCGCGTGTCCGCAACGCTATCGCGTCCTGTTTTTCACGTTCGTCTTACTCGCTGAAGCACTTTACTGATGGCATGGGGAAAATGTGTACAGAGATTAAATCGGTTCAGCGCGCTATCCAGCGGCAGACCCAAACACCCTGTGTAGACAGAGCTGATATTATTGACACATTGGATGCGATTTATTTTTGTGTACACAACAGCAATAACCTGTTTGCGACGCAAATTATTCTCGGTGCTGTTATAAAAAATGCTCTGTTATATATTTATGCACACAGTAATACTTACGAAAATGTCGACCAGGCAACACAGTACACTAATCAACAACTGCCCATTGTCGAACAGTTTATTGACGACATTCGGCATGACCTTGAAACATTTACTGCGGGTTTGCAGGGTTAGCCCGCAACCCTACATTCTACCGCCAGCACCACTCACGCCTCCCGCAACACCTCCGCCGCCTGAATATCGGCATGATAAGAAGAGCGCACCATCGGCCCACTCGCCACATGGGTAAACCCCATCACCTCCCCCTCCACCGCAAGCTGGTCAAACTCACCCGGCGTGACAAAACGCGCAACCGGCAGGTGGTCACGCGATGGTTGCAAATACTGCCCCAAGGTCAGCATTTCCACGCCATGTGCACGCAGGTCACGCATGACCTCCCGCACTTCATCAAGGGTTTCTCCCAAACCCAGCATCAAACCGGATTTACACGGCACACGGGGAAAACGCACACGGTGTGCCTTCAATAAATTTAACGACCACTGGTAATCAGACCCTGGCCGCGCAGCACGGTATAAGTGTGGAACGGTTTCAAGGTTGTGATTGAACACGTCCGCTGGCATTGCCGACAATGCATCCAGCGCTTTTTCGAGCCGCCCCCGAAAATCCGGCACCAGCACTTCAATCTGGATAGCCGGGCTGGCCGCACGCGTTTCACGAATACAGTCGGCAAAATGCGCCGCCCCACCATCGCGCAGATCATCGCGGTCAACCGAGGTGATGACGACATAACTGAGCCCCATCGTCGCAATTGTCTGCCCCAGCCTGCGCGGCTCGTCTGCATCCAACGGGTCGGGGCGACCATGCGATACATCACAGAACGGGCAACGCCGGGTGCAGATGTCCCCCATAATCATAAAGGTTGCAGTGCCGTGGCTAAAACATTCGCCCAGGTTAGGGCAGTTGGCCTCTTCGCACACTGAGTGCAGTTTTTGCTCCCGCATAATCCGTTTGATTTCTTTAACACGCGGGTGGGTGTGGGCTTTGGCGCGAATCCAGTTGGGTTTGCGTAGCAGCGGGCCGTCACTGCGCGCTATTTTTACTGGTATACGCGATAGCTTGTCAGCGCCACGCTGGTGCTTGTCTGTGTCTGTGCGTGAGGGAGCGGTATAGCTGTTCATAGGGTTTCCTGAGCGATGGACGGCCAGTGGGAAGTAAAAGGTCTGGCGACATTGTAGCCAAATTCGACCGCCAGGCAGTCGATGAGTTGCCCACCGATGTCATCCAGTGTGGTGTTGACACCCAGGTCACACAATTGGGTAACGCGCAAGCCAGGGTAACCACAGGGATTGATACCGGCAAACGGGGTGAGGTCCATGTGTGCGTTAAGTGACAGCCCGTGGTAACAACACCCCTTGCGCACACGTAAACCGAGCGCGGCAATTTTTGCCTTATCGACATAGACACCGGGCGCATCACGCCGACCTGCAGCGTGAATGCCCTGCTGCTGCAGTAGTTGAATCACGGTGTTTTCCAGGCGGATAACCAGGTTGCGCACACCAATACCGAGCCTGCGCAGGTCGAAGAGGGTGTAGAGTACAAGCTGGCCTGGGCCGTGGTAGGTGACCTGGCCACCACGATCACTTTCCACCACCGGAATACCGGTTGTGTTGTGTATATGTTCGCGGCGCCCCGCCTGCCCAAGGGTATAGACCGGTGGGTGTTCGAGCAGCCAGCATTCATCATCAGATTCAGGGTGGCGGTTATCGGTGAATGCCTGCATCGCCCGCCATGCCTCGCTGTAGGGTACGCACGCCAGGCGACGGCAGTTAAGTGTAGGCATTAGAGTGCCATCAATACCTTTTCATGGCCACTTAGCGCCCGGTAGATGGTGTCTAGCTGCGCTTTGCTGGTGGCGGTGAAGGTGACGGTTACCGAGGTGTATTTGCCCTTGCTGCTCGGCTTGCTGGTCAGTGCGCCCATTGTCAAACCGCTGACATGGCTGGCAACCAGTTGATATATCAGCGGGTTAAAATCGGGGCTGTTGATGCCCATCGCTTTAACTGAAAACTGGCAGGGGAATTCGAGCAGTGTCTCTTCTTCAGCCATTGCGCAGGCTATCGAGCAGTTGGGCGTATCGATCGTACAGTTGTTTCCACACCGGCCCCGGCCTGCCGTCGCCGATGGTGATGTCATCGACACGCGTGACTGCGATAACCCCCCGGGTGGAGCTGCTGACCCACACTTCATCTGCACGCATCAGGTCCGCGAGCAGTACGTCAGCCTGTATTACCTGAAAACCCAATGCTCCGGCCATATCAATCAATAAAGTGCGGGTAACACCGGGGAGTATTTCAGTACCGATAGTCGGGGTGTGTATTACCCCACCGGTGACGATGAATACGTTGCTGGACGAGCCTTCAATCACACGGTCACCTTTGAGTACCAGGGTCTCTGCGCCGCCGCGCTGTGAAGAGGCGTGTTTAAGCAGTATATTCGGTAGTAGTGAAATGGCTTTCAGGTTGCAGTGCGCCCAGCGCATTTCCGCTTGTGTGTAGACGCTAACGCCGGTTTCCAATACGGCGTCAGTCGGTGCTGCCTGCGGCGAGCACATAGCAAACACGGTGGCTTGTTCATCGCCATTAAAATCGTGGTGGCGCACCACCTGTACACCGCGTGTCACCTGTAGGTAGAGTTTCTTGTCGATGGCGGGTTCTGCATCGACCAGCCGTTGCAGAATCCCGCGCCATTGCGCATGGGTGTGGGGATTGTTTAAAGCAATACCCGCCAGGCTGTCTGCCAGCCGGTCGAGGTGTGCATCGAGAGCGAGGCACTGCCGACCGTAGGCGGGAATGACTTCATAGACGCCATCACCAAATAAAAAGCCACGGTCCAGCGGTGAAATGCTCACCTGGGATAAAGGTAAAAAGGCACCATTAAAGTACGCGGGGGAATCAGTTGTCACGGTATATCACTCAGCCATTTAATCGATTAACACTGTGTTTTTCAGTAGAAGTAGCGCAACACGGTATCCACCATGCGCCCCAAAAAGCTACCCTCTGCCACCCCTGTCAATGCGACCAGTGGCCGCTCGGCAATGAGCTCGTCACCAGAGGTAACCTGTAATACCCCTACCATCTGCCCCGCCGCGACCGGTGCAATAATGTCATTATCGTATTGCAATGATGTCTTCAGCGCTCCCTTGTGACTGCTCGGCAGGGTGATGTATAAATCCTCTGCCAACCCTAGCGGTAATACGTCTACTTCGCCTTTCCAGATACGCGGTGATTCCAGTATTTGGTCTTTGCTGTAAAGGTGTTTTGTCTGGAAAAAACGAAAGCCATATTCGAGCAACCGCTGGCTTTCATTGTTGCGGGATTTATCGCTGTTAGCGCCCAACACTATGGAGATAATGCGCATATCATTGCGCAGTGCAGAGGCGACCAGGCAGTATCCCGCGCTCTGGGTATGCCCGGTTTTAATGCCATCGACCGTTTTATCACGCCACAACAATTTGTTGCGGTTGTATTGGCGAATGTTGTTGTAGGTAAATTCACGCTCGGCGTAGAGTTTATATTCATCGGGAAAATCGCGAATCAACGCCTGGGCCAGCAGCCCCATATCACGCGCCGTAGTGTAGTGCTGTTCATCCGGTAGCCCGGTGCTGTTGACAAAGTGTGAACCGCTCATGCCCAGTTTTTTGGCATAGTCATTCATATACACTGCAAACTGCTGCTCGCTACCCGCGATAGCCTCAGCCAGCGCGACACTCGCATCGTTACCCGATTGCACAATGAGACCACGCACCAAATTGTTGATCGACACCTGGCTGTCCACTTCGATGAACATGCGTGACCCACCCATACGCCAGGCTTTTTCACTGATTAATACCACATCATTTTTGGATAAGCTGCCACTCGCCAGTTCGCTGTAAACGATATATGCCGTCATCATTTTGGTCAGGCTGGCAGGCTCTACTTTGATATCGATGTTCTCTCCGGCAATCACTGCACTGCTGTTAAAATCCAACAGCAGATAACTGATGGCAGCGATCTTGGGGGCAGCCGGTGCCGGTAGCGCAGCAACGGCAAATAAGGGCGTAAATATGACGCCAAGTGCGACAAGAAAATAAAATGGTCGAGTCAAAAAGTACATAGTAAAACTGAATACCCTCTTGTATTTCATTAATTATCCAGCAGGCTAAAGCCGGTTATTCCCGCCGCCTGCAACTGGCTGATAACCGCGTCCGTTTCCGCCAGGCTGTCATAAGGCCCCATGCGCACTTTGTAGAGTGGGTCACCGTTTAGCGATTGCGCCTGGTCAACAGATACCGCAGAAAACCCAGCCGCTTGCAAACGCTCACCGGCTGCCTGTGCATTCACCCGGTATTTGAAAGCACCTATCTGTATGTACGTCTGTTGGGGCGTTGCGGGGAGTGGTACGCGGGCAGTGCCGGGTGTTTCATCAGTGGCCGGAGGGGCTTTTGCCGATGCCTGATCAAAATTAATAGCGCGTACCTCCACATGACCAATACCGGCATTGGCAAAGCCAAGTTTTACCGCCGCTGCATAGGATAAGTCGATGATACGGTCACTGTGAAAAGGGCCACGGTCATTGATTTTAACCAGCAGTGTCTTGCCATTGTCGAGGTTGGTGACATACGCATAGGTCGGCAATGGCAAACTGCGGTGTGCCGCCGTCGCCTTGTACATATCAAACACCTCGCCACTGGAGGTTCTGCGGCCATGAAATTTCTTCCCATACCAGGAGGCATTGCCCTTTTCCACATAACCCTTATTGCTGTCCAGCACGGTATAGCGAACACCGTTTACTTCATAAGAAGGGGGGTTACCATAGCGGCTAAACGGTTCCCGCCGTGCTATAGCGTCGTCAACTGCATCGGCATCAACATGGCCACCCGGCCCATCTTTATCTTCATCGACATTACCTACATCGGTAGTCGAGCAGGCACCCAACAGCAGTACCGCAACGAGCAGAAACCCCGCCACTCCCGCACAGAGGATGTCGGAAAAGTTCCTCACCCCAACCCCTCGCTCTGAGGGTGGGGCACTTTTAAGACACGCTCTACAGCTTAGCGGGCATTTTTGTAAGAGAAGCGATTTCACGGTTTCACTATTATTTGATCAGTTAGCTGATGGCGAGGCCATTGCCGCCGCGATACGCTGACTGAGTTGAAATACCGCCATCGCGTAAAGTTTGCTGTGGTTGTAGCGGGTGATGACATAAAAATTTTTGTGGCCAACCCATAGTTCCTCACCTTTGCTGCCAATCAAACGGTACAGCGACTTATCGCCCTTTGATGGTTGTTTTAATTCGATGCCCGCCGCCTGTAACTGGGCATTACTGACAGTGGGTTTGAGTTTTTTAGCAATCAACGGTTTATAGCGTTCGCCGTCCGGGCTGACCTTTTCGGCAATCGGCTGCCCCCGTTGCCAGCCGTGACGGCGAAAATAGTTGGCCACGCTCCCGGTGACATCGGCGATGTTATTCCACAGATCGCGGCGGCCATCGCCATCAAAATCGACGGCATACTCGCGGTAGCTACTGGATATAAACTGCGGCATTCCCATCGCGGCGGCATACGAGCCTTTGACCGCCAGAGGATCGAGTGACTCCTCTTTTACCAACAGTAAAAACTGCTCCAGTTCGCTGCGAAAAAATTTGCTGCGCGGTGGGTAGTCAAATGCCAATGTGGCCAGCGAGGCGAGTGCAGAGTACTTGCCTTTATAACGGCCAAAGAAGGTTTCGACACCGATAATGGCCACAATAATTTCACTGGGAACACCGTATTCCCGCTCAACTTTATCGAGCAGTTCACGGTGTTCACGCCAAAATTTTACACCTGCCGCAATGCGTTTATCGGTAATAAAAATAGGCCGGTAGCCCTTCCATTTCAACACGCGTTCAGCGGGCCGGGAAATAGCCTTGATAACACTGTCCTGTCGTTCTATCTGTTTAAACAACCCTCTAAGCTCGGCGGCATTGAGCGAGTGTCTGGCAGTAATATCCGTGATAAATTGCCGTGCTTTATCGTTATTGGAATAGTCGGCATGTGCCCCGGTGATCCAAGAACATAGACATAAACATAATAACAATGAGGTAGATCGCATAAGAAGCTGTACCGTTTATTCAGAAAGTAATCGTTTGTGTGCCTGGGCCGACATAAGAATACCGAAACCCGCCATCAACGTCACTACCGATGTGCCGCCGTAGCTGATCATGGGTAACGGCACACCCACCACGGGCAACAGGCCGATAACCATACCAATATTCACCAGTAAATAAATAAAAAAAGTGAGTGATAAGCTGCCCGCTAATAAACGGGCATAACTGCCCTGGGCGGTAGAGGCAATATACAGACCACGCGCAATAATAAACAGGTATAACGCAATGAGCGCCACTGCACCGATAAAGCCAAACTCTTCGCCAAACACAGCAAAAATAAAGTCGGTGGATCGCTCGGGTAAAAAATCCAGGTGCGATTGCGTGCCGTTGAGCCAACCCTTGCCAAAAACACCGCCACTGCCCACGGCAATTTTTGATTGTATGATGTGGTAACCCGCCCCCAGTGGATCGGATTCCGGGTTCAGTAGTGTCATCACCCGAGTGCGCTGGTAGTCGTGCATAAAATGCCACAGAACAGGCATACCTGCCGCTGTCGTAACCACGACACCAAGCAGTACCCGCCAGCGCATCCCCGCTAAAAACAACACGAAAAAACCGGCGCTGGCGACCAGTAAAGCAGTGCCCAGATCCGGCTGCCGGGCGATGAGCAGTGCGGGCACCACGACCAGACTGCAGGCCCCCAGCAACCATAAAAATTTAGGGGGTAACGGGCGCTCGCTGACAAACCAAGCCACCATCATCGGCACCGCCAGTTTCATCAATTCAGAAGGCTGAAAGCGCATCACACCAATATCCAGCCAGCGTTGTGCACCCTTGCCCACTTCACCAAAAAACAGCACAGCAACTAACATCAACAAACCCAGCAAATAGCACCAGGGAGACCAAAAACGCAGGGTATCCGGGTTGATGTACGCAATGAGCAGCATAACCACAAAACCAATACCCAGACGTATGCACTGGCGCATTATCTGATCGAGATCATGCCCGGATGCGCTATACAGCACGGTTAAGCCGACCAACGCCAGCGCCAGTAAACTGTATAACAGTACATAGTCCAGCCGGGGCAAAGCACCTAACATACGGGCCGCCGCCGGATGACGCCGTTGGTTTAATGGTTCATTTCGAAACAAAGGTTATTCACCCACAGTGCTAAAAACAGATTGTCATTTAACGCTAAACCAATAAGTTGAGTTTACTTCACACATTTAGATGTCAATACACTGAAGGTAAAGTGTTCTCACCATGGTTCAACTGAATTAATTCCGGCCCGCTAATGCTGGCCAACCAGATAAGCATCCATTACCTCACGGGCTATCGGGCCGGCAACGCTACCACCACTACCACCGTGTTCAACAATTACCGCAATGGCAATACGCGGTGCATCGGCGGGGGCGTAGGCAATATACACAGCGTGATCACGCAGTTTTCTGCTGAGTTTGTCCGCTTCATACTTTGCATCCTGGGCGATGCCAAATACCTGCGCCGTACCCGTTTTCGCCGCAACGCGATAAGTGGTCCCACGGTTGGCACGATACGCCGTTCCACGGGGGGTGTGGGCAACGTCCACCATCGCCTTGTGAATATACTCCCAATGTGCCGCGTCAAATACCCCCACCTTGACCGGCGCAGTGGGAGCCTGCATCTCTACCGATTCATCCGCAGACGCCTGTACACGGTACAACAGGCGGGGCTTGACCCGTTCCCCCCGTGTTGCCAACATAGCCGTCGCGCTGGCCAGTTGCAGAGGCGTCACCAGCATATACCCCTGCCCAATGCCCGTAATCAGGGTTTCACCAGGAAACCAGGACTGCCCTTTAACGGCATTTTTCCATTGCCGCGATGGCAGTATACCGTCTGCCTCGCCCGTGGTATCGACCCCGGTTGCCGTGCCCAAACCAAAGATTTCCAGTACGGGCGAAATGCGGTCGATCCCCATCCGCAACGCCATATCGTAAAACAATACATCGCAGGATTGGGTAATGGCGTCAGTGAGATTCACAGAGCCATGCCCTGTCTTTTTCCAGTCCCGGTATTTGCGCTCATCGTTAGGTAGCGAATAGCGGCCAGGGCAAAAGATACGCTGCCGGGGTTTTTGCACTTTGCTGCTTAACCCGGCCAGGCCAATAATCGGCTTGATCGTCGAGCCAGGTGGGTACTGCCCGGTCAATGCCCGGTTAAAGAGTGGCTGCGCTTTGTCATTGCGCAGTATCGCGTAGTTTTCGTGTGAAATACCATTGACAAACAAATTGGGATCAAAGGTCGGCTGACTGACAATCGCTAATATATCGCCGTTCTCAGGGTCGAGCACTACCACCGATCCGCTGTGTTCACCCATTGCCTGCTCGGCTGTTTTTTGCAGGGCAATATCCAGCGTTAAGTGTAAGTTTTGCCCGGCGATAGGCGCCTGCTCTTCAAGCACCCGCAATACGCGCCCCGCGACGTTCACTTCAACACGCTGGTAACCAACCTTGCCGTGCAAACGCTCCTCGTAATACTTTTCGATACCAACTTTACCAATATGGTTAGTCGCCGCATAGTTGGTTTGATCGACTGCCTTAAGCTCGCGCTCATCGATACGCCCAACATAACCGATCGTGTGCCCGGCAACAGCGTTCTGGGGGTAGTGACGGCTCAAACGCGCACTAATTTCAACACCGGGAAACTGATGGCGCACCGCCGCTATGCGTGCCACTTGTTCATCGCTGAGATTAAACAGCAGCGGAATATCTTCAAACGGGCGCGCACGCTTGAGTGCTTTGCGAAAGCGTTGCACTTCACGCTTGGAAACATCGACTACCCCGGCAAGTTCCTCCAGGGTCTCATCCATATCACCGACTTCCTCAGGGGTTATCTCCAGTCGATAGGTGGGCAGATTTTCAGCCAGCACAACACCATTGCGGTCAAAAATTAAACCGCGTGGTGGGGCAACAGCCTGCAAACGCATACGGTTATTGGTGGATAATGTCGAATAGTGGTCAAAACTGACTAACTGCAAATACGCCAAGCGTGTCAGCAGTACGCCCACCAGCAGCAGACCAAACAACAGCGAAATAATGACCCGCCGCCTAAACAGCGCGCCTTCAAGCACATGGTTGCGAATGGGGTCACGCCGACTCATGAAAGGGGCATCACTGTGTTACAGGCATAACGCATCACCTAAAATACCAGACAGTGCGCGTACAGCGTTGCGATTAAGCCTGTTGTTACCCAAATTTGCAGCATAGCCTGGCGGTTTCGATAGATTCATACGATTATCGCACAAATTTATCAAACTTCCGGGCCGGAGTTGGTTATCATTCGCGTTTTGTCCCGAGATCGACCATGAGCAATATAATTATATTGTGGTGGCCTATTGCGGGCGTTCAGAAACCATGACTACCACTGAGGAGAAACTTACATGAGTGACCTTTTAATCCTGCCACCGTTATTTGGCGTGGCGGGCCTGATTGTCGCCTTTGCAATTTACAAAGCACTGCTGGCCTATTCGGGCGGTGACGGCAAAATCGCCGACATTGGCAATTCAATTCACCAGGGTGCAATGGTATTCATGCATCGCGAATACAAAATGCTGGGTATATTTGCCGGGGTTTTATTAGTACTTATTTTTCTCTCACCGCTGGGTTGGCAAACGGCGCTATCGTTTTTGGTTGGCGCCAGCGCCTCTGCAGCCGCTGGCTACCTCGGCATGTTTTCAGCCACCAAAGCGAATGTGCGCACAACGGTGGCCGCGCATGACAGCGGCCAGGCAAGCGCGCTGACCGTCGCCTTTTTTGGCGGTTCGATCATGGGCCTGTGCGTCGCTTCACTGGGCCTGCTGGGCCTTGGTTTTCTGTATTGGTTTTTCGGGGGTGACCCGGCCACTGCCCACGCTATTCACGGTTTTGGTATGGGGGCTTCCTCGGTGGCACTATTCTCACGCGTTGGTGGTGGTATATACACCAAGAGCGCCGATGTCGGCGCCGACCTGGTGGGCAAGCTTGAAGAGGGCATCCCCGAAGACGACCCCCGCAACCCCGGTGTTATCGCCGATAACGTGGGGGATAATGTGGGTGATGTCGCCGGTATGGGTTCGGATATCTTTGAATCCTACTGCGGTTCGATGATTGCCACTATGGCCATAGCCTCGACACTGGCCATGAGCACTGGCAACGGCGTTGATGCCCTGGCAAACGGTGATCGTGGTGCACTGATGTTCCTGCCGCTGGCGCTGTCTTCGCTCGGCCTGATCTGTTCGGTTATCGGTATCTTTATTGTTAAATCCAGCTCATCCAGCGCACCGGAAAAAGCCCTGCGTATGGGCCATCAGATATCGGCTTTCGCACTCATTGTCGGTGGTTTTATGCTGGTAAAAATGCTCGGTGTTTCCTGGCAGGTGTGGGTGGCGATTCTGGTCGGCACCGCCGGTGGTATTGTGATTGGTTTGGTTACCGAGTACTACACAGCAGCCGAACCAGTCCGGCGTATCGCCGAATCTGGCAAAACCGGTAGCGCCACCGTTATTATCACGGGCCTGGCTGTCGGTATGGAATCGGTGGTCATCCCCGTATTGACTATCTGTGTAATTATTTTTGTCTCTACCTGGATGGCCGGGTTATACGGTGTCGGCATCGCCGCTGTGGGCATGCTTGCCACAGTGGGCATGACCATGGCATTGGATGCTTACGGCCCGGTAGCCGATAACGCAGGCGGTATCGCTGAGATGGCCGGGCTGGGTGAAGATACGCGCAAGATCACCGACGGCCTGGACGAAGTGGGCAACACCACCGCCGCTATCGGCAAAGGGTTTGCCATTGGTGCCGCCGCATTGGCCGCATTGGCAATCATTGCCGCTTTTGTTGAAACCATGTCCGTTAAAAACCCCGATTTTTCGCTGGAACTCGCCAATCCATTGGTATTAGTCGGGTTGTTTATTGGCGGCCTGCTGCCCTTTCTTATCGCAGCCATTACCATGACGGCTGTTGGTGATGCGGCGATGGAAATGATCGAGGAAATCCGCCGTCAGTTCCGTGAAATTCCTGGCCTTAAAGAAGGCAATGCAGACCCAGACCACAACAAATGCGTGGATATCGCCACAACGGCAGCGCTCAAGAAAATGATTCTTCCCGGCATTATTGCTGTATCAGCACCGGTACTGGTGGGTTTTATTATTGGTGCCGAGGCATTGGGCGGTATGCTCGCGGGTGGTTTGCTCGGTTGTATTCTGTTGGCGTTAATGATGGCAAACGCAGGTGGTGCCTGGGACAATGCCAAGAAATATGTCGAAAAGGGCAACCTTGGTGGCAAGGGATCAGAAACCCATGCAGCGGTAGTAGTCGGTGATACCGTTGGCGACCCGTTCAAAGACACCTCCGGGCCTTCAATGAATATCCTGATTAACGTAATGGCAATCGTCAGCCTGGTAATTGCCCCTCTGTTGTAAAAATAAAAAGGGGGAAGGCGAAGATAAAGTTAATATTTCCCCCTTCCCCCTTCACCCCTCGACACACGGCCAACTCAAAGGCCTGGATAAACCTTCCGGCAACAGCGTTTCGTCATCGCCACAGGCAATATCCAGTTGCGTCTGCGTCAACTGCTGGGTGTTGCGTAAATCCACGCCTTCAAAGCGTGTCAAAAATGTATAGGCACCAGCAAAGTCGACCTTATTTAAACGGGTATCCGTGAATATTGCACGCGCCATATTGGTGTACTCAAACACTACGCTGTTCAGTGTTGCTGTAGAAAAGTTGGCACGCCCCAACTCTGCGCGGGACCAGTCGACATTAAGGAATGTTGCCCCCTGAAAGTTCGCCCGCGAAAACTCTGATTTTTGCAGTAAGGCCTCAGTAAAATTGGCTTGGTCAAACTGCGCACGATACCCTACTGACTTACTGAGGTTCGCCCGCTCAAAGTTAGCTTTACTCAGGCTGGCACGGGTTAAATCGGCCTTGACCAGGCTGGCCTTGGAAAAATTACTGCCATCCATTGTACTCGCGCTAAAATTGGCCCCATCAAAGCGTGCCCCCGAGAAATCCTCCTCATCGAGCATCTTGCGGGATTTTTTGCAGCCTGACCAATCAACACCCGGTGCGCGCTTATCTGAGCAGGATGCATCAGCGACATTAATCACTGTCGCCATCATTACGCCGATAGTGGCTAAACCACAGGTTTTTAAATACGTCATTTTAACTCCCCCCATTTCCTCTATTTCTAGCACAAAAAAGGCCGTGGATTAATTACTGCAACCAGGGCGATGCAAACAATCAGACAGATTCCCCCACTTTCAGTAGATAGATATTTTTATCCAGGCGCCTGTCGCAACATAACTCAATCAAGCGATCAAACGCGCAATTTCATCAAGTTCGGGGATATACCCTTCTGCGCCATTGATAACGATACGGCTCGCTATACAATTGGCGTTACCCGGCTGATTTGAAGATAGTGACAGTGTGTTTGCATCAATCATTTGAAAT
Organism: Gammaproteobacteria bacterium; assembly: GCA_965277715.1. Lineage (GTDB taxonomy): Bacteria > Pseudomonadota > Gammaproteobacteria > JBCCGL01 > JBCCGL01 > JBCCGL01. Next base: position 4,113,612 of record OZ255836.1, on the reverse strand, counting down.
TTGGGTGTGCCGGTAATATAAAGACCGTAAAAGCGGTTTTTCCGGGTACCATCAATCGAGTACATTACCACCACATTGGCAACTTCTGTAGGTATTGATGGCATCTCACCGCAAACCCCCTCAAATGAAATAACTTTCAGCTCACGCTCACTGCGCCAGCCTATTTGGCCCATCTGCCAGTCTGGCGCACCTGCCGGTGCCGGGGCGAGCAGTTGATCACTCAGTACTTCGGCAACGACTGCATTGGGCACCAAAAGCAGCCGCTGGTGTAGTGGCAATAACAAACATTTAACCTGTGTTTCTTCAGTCAAACCTATCAACCTTTCAGTTCTACGTTGAGCAATTTGGACATCAGGTGGATTAAGCCTGTTTCCTGATAAGGTTTACCGAGGCATTCATTCACACCAAGGTTAAATGCACGCTGGCGGTGTTTTTCACCTGTCCGCGAGCTAATAACAATAATGGGCAGATCTTTCAGGCGCGCATCAGCACGCACAAAACCGGCCACTTCAAAACCATCCATCCGCGGCATTTCGATATCGAGCAATATCAGGTCCGGTTTTTGCTTCTGAAGCTGTGAAACCGCATCGACACCGTCTTTAGCCGTTACCACCTCTAAATTATAGCGCTCCAACATGCGCGCAGTCACATTGCGGATGGTGACCGAATCATCCACCACCATAATCGTCAGGGCAGTTGGAGAGGCATTGACGTCGGCTACCGGGGTGGTGCCTAGGCTGGCCAGTTCCCGCGTCACATTGCCGCCTTCCATCGTTTGCAATAAACCACCAATATCCAGCACCAGTGCCACTTTGCCATCGCTTAACAAGGTGGCACCAGCGATTCCACGCAACATACTCAGTTGCTGACCGGCACTCTTGATAACAATTTCACGCCGACCGATCAGATCATCAATCTGCACCGCAACCCGCACCTCACCAGAACGTACCATCAGTAACGGTATTTGCTCATCAGCAGCGGACTTTATCCGAACAGGCTCTGCATTTAGCAGGCTGGTTAACCGAACCGGCTGATAAGCTTCATCTGCGTACAGGTATTTCTTTTCGGGGTTTGCATAATGCTGCTCAAGCTCAGCGAAACTGATTCGACTAACACCGCGCACACTGTTAATGGGTAGCGCATAGGTTTCACCTGCTGCCTCCACCAGTAATGCCTGGCTGATGGCAAGTGTTTGCGGCAAACGCATGACGAACAATGTGCCAACACCCACTTCTGTTTCCAGCGACAGCGATCCGCCCAGGTGTGTTATCTCACGGGCGACGACATCGAGACCAACACCACGCCCGGCAATTTGTGTCACTTCCCGGGCAGTACTGAACCCTGGTTCCAGCAACAGGTGCAGTACTTCTTGCTCGTTAAGCTGTGCGTTTTCGTCAATCATATTGCGTTCAATCGCCGCACGGCGCACAGATTCAAGGTCGATCCCCGCACCATCATCGACTACACGGATCAAAATATCACCACCGTCCAGCGCCAGCCGTATCATGACCTTGCCTGTAGTCGGCTTGTCTGCCGCCTCACGCACAGATGGCATTTCAATGCCGTGTGCCACTGCGTTTCGCAAAACGTGCTCAAGCGGCGCAATCATGCGTTCCTGAACACCACGGTCAATTTCGTTTTCACCGCCCGCGATAGCCAATGCAACCTTTTTATTTAAGGACTGTGCGGTTTGCCGCACGATGCGTGAAAACCTGGATTCGATACCATCGAATCGCACCATGCGGGTGCGCATCAACCCCTCTTGCAGCTCGGTGCTAACACGCGATTGCTGCATCAATAGGGTTTCAGAATCACGGGTCAGGTTGGTTAAGGTATCCTGAATGTTTTCCAGGTCTGAGACACTCTCCTGCAAGGCCCGCGACAGTTCCTGAAGGCGCGAATAACGGTCCAGTTCCAATGGGTCAAATTCACGGTCGCTCTGCTCGTTTTGCTTATCGTAGCCATACAGTATTTGCGCTTCGGTTTCCCGATCCATTGAACGCAATTGCCCACGCAAACGCACAACCGTTTGCTCCAATTCATTCAGGTTAAAACGCATATCACCTATTTGCTGGCCAAAGCGCGAATGATAGATACTCACTTCACCGGCATTGTTAACCAGGTTATCCAGTAGTTCAGAACGCACGCGAACCTGATCACTGGGTTTGTCTGGGAGACGGCGGGCAGTAGGCGGTGCGTCAATGTGATCTTTAAGCGCTTCACCAATCGATTCCGATGACGATTTTGATGCTACTGGACTCACGATAGGGGGGATAACCGGCATTTCAGGTTCCGCCACCGCAAGCGCATCGATGTCTTCACGAGGCGGTTCTGTTAGCGGATGCGCCGCCTCTTTCTCCTCCTCTGTTACAACAACCGGTGCCGCATCCATTGTCATGCCCTGCCCGACCAACGTTGCTTGTTGCGAGACAGCATCGTCAGGTTTAATCGATACAGACAGCGGTTGAGCAGCGTATTCCGCACCCCCTGTGTCAGTCGGTAGTTGAGGTGAGCGCGCCGTCAATTCATCGACAGGTTCATCATGGCCGGGCGCCGGTTCAGGTTCATAGTGTACAATTTCAGCGTCGCCATCCGCTGGTGCCACCTCCTCTTCCAATGTCAGGGCTGGCAACCCGGCCTCCTCTGGCACCTCTTCCTCTTCTAATGCAGGCATTGACAGGTCGGTCACCTGTTCGCGCTGCTCCATTGCCTGAAGAGTAGCGGGTTCAGCGCCAACATACGTCTCTTCTGCTGCATCTTCCTCCAGAGTAAACGTTGGCGGTGTCGTTTCCGCTTCGCTCTGTTCCATTTCCAGAATAAGTGCGGAGAGGTCGTCGGCATGTTCATTTTCTGTTGCCACTGCCGCTTCAGCCGGTGTGGACGCCCCAGGTAAGTCAACGAGTTCCCGCTCATCTATACCCATATTCAGGTTACTGATAATCCAATCAAAATGCCCGATCTCCTGGTCATTCTTTGCCTGCTCAATATTAACGACCAGCGCATCAATGGTTTCCTGGAGCAAATCAAAATAGCGGTCCGAAGGCGTTATACCCTGGACTTCACGGGCAATAACCGATGATTCCAATGCATGAGTCAGGTCTGCCATTGAGGCATAACCCGCCATACGAGCGCCCCCTTTCAGGGTGTGAAGCTGGCGCTTAATGTCGGCGATAGGCTGATGATCCTCTGGCGCTGCACGCCACCGGATAATAATTTTCTCGCTCTCATCGACCAATTCCTCCGCTTCCTCAATAAAGATTTTGCGCAGCTCCTGATCACCTCGATTACTTGTCTGGGTCTCTATTTCAGCGAGTATTTCAGTGGCGTAGGCCTCGACACGCTGCGCCATCACACCGACCGATTCAGGTATTTTCCAGGCGCCCAATAGTGCATCAAGGGTCGCGGATACAGCATCAATAGACTGTTTTAATAAACCACTTTCCCCGACGCTGAATGCCTGCCCCAACTCAAGTTTGTATTTAGCTACCCGCTCAAGAGGCCCGCTCAGCCGGGAAATCTGGTAAACCTGCGTGGTCTGTGCACTGCCATTTAAGGTATGTAAAGCACGGATTAACTTATCACTTGGTTGAATAATGCCGCTCAGCTCGCGGGATTGTTGAAAGATGTCTTCCAGTGTATCCAGGTGCACCCGCGCTTCCTTAGAAAAAATATCCAGTAATACAGGGTCGATACCGTGGTCGATTGACGTATCAATCGCCGCAGGTATCTCAACCGATTTATCGCGGGCATCTTCGGTTCTGTCGGTATCCATATCCGCATCATCCGATTCGGATATAGACAATTCAGACAGGGCCAACACAGGTATAGTCGGTTCAGAGGCACCTAAATCAGGTGCCTCTGGTTCAGGCGCAGCAATCTCGATGAAGTCGTTTACGCCCAACCCACCCTCATCAAAACCAAACAGTGAGATACCTGGCAACTCAGTATCGGTGAACGCTTCTATCGTGTTGTCTTTTGCGGAGGAGGTCTCATCAGTCAGGTTTGGATTTGAATCGATGCCCTCTAGTTCGACACCCCCTAAGCCCAATTCCGATCCAGGGTCTTTAGGTGATACCGGGTCCGGTTTTGTATGAGACGTCGGCAGTACTCCCTGCCGGTTAATGCTCTGCTGCGTCAGTGCGTTGATGCTATCGATTAGCCCGGCATATTCCACCTGGCTATCCTGGCCACGAAGTTGGGCAATTAATTGCGGCAATACGCTAACGGATTCGTTAAGTAACTCAAATAGCTTGTCATTGGCTTGCAGGTCACCACGCAAGACATAATTCAGCAGGTTTTCGTTGCTCCAGGCAAATTCACCAATGATCTGCGCACCGACAAGCCGACCACTGCCTTTGAGTGTATGGAAAGAGCGCCGGATACGCGTTAATGACGCCTCATCCGTACTATCGGCTTTCCATTTCGGCAGGCATTCGTTGATAACACCCATTTCGTCGAGTGCCTCGGCAATAAATATCTCAAGGATTTCCTCATCCAGATCTTCGCTGATTATCTTTAAGGCGGTTTGTGGTATTGGTTCTGCAGCGACAGAAACGTCACCCGAAATAAGTGGATCGGTATGTTGAGGCCGTGTAGTTGCGTTATTGTCAGTGGCATTATCACTATCTGCTAATGCATCATCCCTATTGTGCTCACTGACAAGGCTATCGGTGTCACCTGTGTCAGCCTGTTGTTCTGTAGCGACCTGTTCACCGGCATCATCGACGTTACTTGCCATCAATTGATCCAGTGCCAAACGAATCATACCAAGTACCGCATCGTACTCATGCACCTCATCATTTTCGAGTATCGATTCAAAATAGTATTCAATACCCGCAATGGTATCAGCCACTTTTTCCTGTTCCGCAAGACCGGGAATCACGCCCCCATCGACATATTTAGACTGAATCGCAGAGGATAAATCCGCCAACATGGACGATACCCGATTATCCGACATAATATGGAATACACCGGTGATCTCATTAAGCAAACCAGGCACATGTTTTATTTTATGTGCATTTTCAGATTGGTCTGCATAGTCGATCAGTGCTTCGCGTATGCGCGCAAATGCACGCAATGACTCTTTAACAACCGACTGTATCAGTGCCTGGTATTCGCGTTCGGGCAAATCTTTCAGGGTCGGGTTACCGGTCTTAGTGGCAACTGTAGGCGCTATTTCCGGCCCCAATAGGCCAACCTGGTCACTGATGTGACTGTCGAGCATACCCTCGATCCTAAGTAGCACCGTGGCAATGTCAAATAAACGTTCACTGCCTGGATCACCGTGGTGGTCGATAATTTCGCGAAGACTCTGTTGCCGTGGTTGTAATAAGCGATAGGCTTTATCGATGCCCAGCATCGACAATGTATCGCTGACACGGCGCAGCAAACCACTGATAGGATCGAGCATAGCCAGTTCACGGTTATCAGCGTGTACATAGACTTCGATGATATCTTTGATCGTGGAAATATCATCGCGCACACCCTGGTTGGTCACCTGCAATAGCTCGATACTTGGCCCCTGTAAAATACGCCGTGCACGCACCAGTTTATCCTGATGTGGCAACAATTCCGCCAGGCGGTATTCACGCTTGATTTCGTTAATCAGTGGGCTTTGTGCATCGGAACGGGCGATAAGGTAGAGCAGGTTTGTCAATAACCCCTCTGGTTGTGTACGCGCAAAGGCAATCTCGCCCCAATCCAACAAATCCTTCATCGTGCGTTCAATCTGCCCAAGCAACTGTTTAATGTTAGCGTTGGGGCTTAAGCCTTTGTGATAGAGCGAATCCACCATTGCACGACAAACCAACCAGACTTTTCGCACACTTTGACTGCGTACTACCTGTTCAATTTCAAATATAAACCGCGACATACGCCCAAGTGGTTCGATATTTTGTTCATCGCGATACCAGTCCAGTAAGGCACGCATAAAACGTCGGCGTAAACCATTTACGGTTTCTGTCAGTAGTTGCTCACTTTGAGCAATTTCATTGATTTCAACAGTGGATAAGTCGGGAATAGGCGATAGGTCGGGTATAAACAGGTCGACTTCAGGTAGCGGGGTTACGCCACGGGCAGCGCGTAAATCATTCAGTAAAGTCAGTAAGACCAGGGGTACGTCAGGGCTGCCCGCTTTAATACGATCCAGATAATCGGGCAGTTGCAGCGCCGCACGCATCCATATTTCTAATGCAGATTCGCGGTCTTCAGGCACATTGTCGCGCAAAGCAAGTGCCATAAATTCCATTTCTTCGGTCAGCCTGGCGGCACCATGAAGTTCAAGCATATGCACAATGCCGTGAACCTTGCGCAGCATGTCGACAATGCTCTCCACTGAGTTTGCCTGTAAATCTGCCTGAGCATTTACCTGATCAACTACTTCAACATAATTGACGATAGCACGCTGAACTTCGCCCAAAATCGGCACCAGCTGCCTGAGCACCCATTTTATTGAAGAGAGATCAACATTCGATTTGGTATTCATCAATTGCGCATAACCAGCAGATGACGCCTCACAACCTGCTTAAACTACAATGCCTGGCGATAGCATTATTCATCCAGGTTCACCGGCATAACAATACTGTCCAACATATTTTCTTCTTCGTCCGGCAGTCGAAAACCGGCTACAGATTCCCGCAGCTCATTTGACAATGCCGTCAATTTTCCAATTGAGTTAGCTGTTTCGGTGGTACCGCTCGACGTCTGTACCGTAATTTCACGCAATACACTCATATTACTGGAGAGTGTTGTTGCAATATCTGCCTGCTGGCTCGCTTCTCTGGAAATATCCTGAATCAGGGCGGCCAATTGTTGAGACACCGTTTCCACCTCTGTCAGCGCACTGCCCGCATCCTCGGCCAAACGCGCCCCACTTACCACACCGCTCGTACTTTGCTCCATTGACGCAACCGCTTCACCGGTATCAACCTGAATCGCCTTGACCAACGCCTCAACCTGTTTGGTAGCATCACCGGCGCGCTCGGCCAAACGCTGTACTTCATCGGCAACCACCGCAAACCCACGACCTGCCTCACCCGCAGTAGAAGCCTGAATAGCGGCATTCAGCGCCAGAATATTAGTTCGGTCAGCAATTTCGTTAATCAACCCAATAATGTCACCAATTTCCTGTGACGATTCGCCCAGTCGCTTGATGCGCTTGGAGGTCTCCTGGATTTGTTCGCGAATACTGTCCATCGCCTGAATATTGCGACGCACAGTTTCCGCCCCTTTATTTGCGATAGCCACTGAATTCAACGCGACACTTTGTGAGTCAGCCGCACTTTCAGACATGCGTGTCATCGTTTCTGCCATTTCATTTATCGACGAACTGGTAGAGGTGATCTGGCGGGTTTGTAGATTACTTGCATCAGCCAGCCGCGCCGCTGTGGATTGTGTGCGGTCAGCCGCGCTGGAAACCTGCACCGATGTATGGTTAATCGTTGCAACCAGGCTCCGCAAGGCATCAATAGCGTAGTTAACCGAGTCTGCTATCGCACCGGTGATGTCCTCGCTTACCGTTGCGTGTGCAGATAAATCGCCATCTGCCAGGTTGGTCATTTCATCAAGCAGCCGCAAAATTGCCCGTTGATTACGGCGATTCTGTTCACTGGTAGCCTGAATACGGCGCTCAGAATCGAGCCAATAAACATACGCTAATGCAATCAACGACAAAATAACAAGGGCAACACCGCCAGCACCCACCAGATAAATCAGGCCAAGCCCCGCTGTGCTGTGGTTCAATGCTTCACGCAAGGTAGTCGTCGACGACAACAGCAACGTTCCCTGTTCAGCAACCGCGTGTGCCGCATCGCCAACCTCAGACATACCTGGTGCCAGGCGGTTAATTTCATCTACCCCCCGGGCAAACACTTCATAGAGTTCCTGGGTACGCTGCAACCCATCGATTACTTTAGGGTCGGTCACCGGCGTAATCTGCAGAGGGTTGGCACCAAGCCCCAACATGCCATTGATAACCTCACCAAACTCAACCAAATCCTGCTGCAGTTGCTCGCTGGCATTAAGCGTGTCACTGCCGCCAGATATAATCACGGAAATGCTATGTGACATACGCTGAATCAACGTCAACTGGTAACTGGCAATGGCAACCAACTGTCGTGATGCACCATTTTTGATAAGCAGTGAAATAACCTGGTTTGACTCCTCAATCAGGCGCGGTATGCGCTGATCGGCGCTGGCACCCAGCTCGCTTATCGATCTGATAGTCGGCAAACCATTACTGATCAATGCCAGCAACTCCCGGCTATTGCGCCACTCGCGTTCGAGTGCTGCCAGTGGCTCGCGCAGGTTAGTCCCTATAGGTGGTAGATCGCTGCCGAGATCACCATTGCGAAAAACCCGCAAAGTCTCGTCAAAACGGGAAATAAAATTGTTGAGCCGTGCCCCCGGTGCCGCCATACCCCGTGACGCTTCCAATGCGTTGGTGGAAATACGCTGGGAGAGCAGTTGTTGTTCACCCACCAGGGACTGGTATGCATTGTTATTGCGGCTTTGATAAGTGGTATAAATAAAACTCCCTGCCACGGCTATCAGGCCAATCAGTAACGCGACAACCAGTGCGACAATCAGCTTGCCTGACTCCAGTCTGAAAAAAGAAAATCGGTCGACAGGTGCTTTCATAGTGGCTTTCCCCACTCATTGCGCCGGGCTGACCCCAGCGACGCCTTAACATTGACTGAAGCCAAGACAAAATCACCCATTATGCTTTCTCAACCCGTAAAAAATTACTACTGTTTATAAACTGCTGTAACTGAAACAGCGGATAGATTTGTTGCTCACGTTCGAATGCGCTCTTGATAAAGGGCAGCAAAACCTCAGACACCCCGCCTTTATAGCGCACTTTTTCATCAACAAAAAACCGCCGCAAACCCAATATCTCGTCGACGACAATGCCAATGGTCGAATCGCCACTACTACAGATAAGCACGCGTGATTCGCGCCTGTCCAGCATACCCGCCCGATAGGCAAATGCGTACAAATCACTTACCGCAACCAAATTGCCCCTAACATTCCCAATGCCTAAAAACCAGGGCTGGGTATTGGGTACCCGTGTACAGACAGGCGCGTCGACAATCTCTTCAACCTCTACCATTGGTGCCAATAAAACCTGCTCCCCCAAGCGAAACGCCAAACCCGACCACACCTCACGCTCACTGTTTTCCTGGGGAATATCTGCACGAATCGCCAGAGCGCGTTGCTGGTAAGATAACAGAAGGCCGAACGGGGATTGACTGGCGGGCATAACGCAGTTACACAGGCTGGCCGCTATTCAACCAGCACCGATTGCAGGGTGCTGAGCAGCTCTTTTTCCCGTACAGGCTTGACCAGATAGTCGCTGGCACCCTGGCGCATACCCCACACCCGGTCAGTTTCCTGATCTTTTGTGGTCACCAGAATAATCGGGATTTCACTGGTACTGGGGTATTTGCTCAACTGACGGGTAGCCTGAAAACCATTGATACCTGGCATCACCACATCCATCAGGATGACATCCGGTTTGAAATGTTTGGCCGACTTTAAACCCTCTTCACCCGTAGTCGCCACTTCCACTCTATAACCATGTTTCTCAAGCGTAGACCGAAAAACATGCACTTCGGTGGGCGAATCATCGACGACAAGAACAGTGGTCATTGAGTTAAGCTCCAGATTAATTGCATCATTATAATAATTATATCCAGTGAAACCAGGGCAGGCACCTCACGGGTTCACAAGGCCAGCCGACAACATCAGCTAACGTAGGTTTTGATCGCCCCAAGGAGATCATCCCGGGTAAACGGCTTGGTGAGATAACGCTCCGAGCCGACAATCTTACCGCGTGCCTTATCAAAAATACTATCCTTACTGGACAACATAATAACGGGCGTGCTGCGAAAGGTACTGTTGTGCTTAATCAACGCGCAGGTCTGGTAACCATCGAGACGGGGCATCATGACATCGACAAAGATAATATCCGGTTTGTGCTCGGCAATTTTTGCCAGCGCCTCAAAACCATCTTCAGCGGTAATCACGGTGCAACCCTCGCGGGTTAGCAGGTTTTCTGCCGAGCGACGAATCGTTTTACTGTCGTCAATAACCATTACAGTCAAATCGGCAAACGCGCTTTTACTTTCTACAGTATCGATATTCTCACTCATATCTAAAGCAATCAGTCCAATTATTTAACCACGGGCACCTACACGTAGATATGCCACTTAGCCACAAATTTAGTGAGCTTTGCAGTGCAGCACTCTTCTGCATTGTAATCTATCCCAGCGCTGACACATATACTAATATGGAAGAACGCAGCAAATTTTGGCATTGATTTAAATTTGGCTAAGTACGAGGATACCACCGCTGCCCAACAGCGTTTACTGGAGGCCCCATGCCCGCATCACTCAACCCTGTTCAACTCGGTATCGTAATGGACCCAATCGAGACCATCAGCGCCTACAAAGACAGCAGCGTGGCGATGCTACGCGCAGCGCAGCATAAAGGATGGGCACTGCACTATATGACTCAAGCCGATCTATACCTGAGCGATGGCGTGGCAATGGCGTACACACAAGCGATGCAGGTTGCGGATAGCGATGATGACTGGCACCAGCTCAGCGTCGGCGTTGAGCGGGAACTGCATAGCCTGGATGTGATTTTGATGCGCAAAGACCCACCGTTTGATATGGACTATATCTATGCCACGTATATCCTCGAACTGGCCGAAACCCGTGGCGCACTCGTTGTCAACAAACCGGCCAGCCTGCGCGATGCCAACGAAAAACTCAGCACAGCCTGGTTTCCCCAGTGCTGTGTACCCACACTGGTCAGCAGCAGCCAGGCGCGCCTGAAAGCCTTTGTATTAGCGCAGCATGATGTCATCGTCAAACCGCTCGATGGTATGGGTGGCGAATCCATCTTCCGGTTGCGCAGCGACGACCCAAACCTCAATGTAGTATTGGAAACACTCACACGTAAAAACCTCCGCCAAACGATGGCGCAAGCCTATATTCCTGAAATCACTGCGGGCGACAAACGCATACTATTGATTGATGGCGAACCCGTTCCCTACGCACTGGCGCGGATCCCGCCAGCAGGTGAAACCCGTGGTAACCTGGCGGTTGGTGGTTCTGGCGTCGCTGTTCCGTTGAGTGAGCGCGAACGTTGGATTTGCGCCGAGCTTGCCCCCGCACTGCGCGCTCGCGGACTGTTATTTGTCGGTATCGATGTCATTGGCGACTACCTGACTGAAATCAACGTCACCAGCCCGACCTGTATTCGCGAGCTGGATGCGGCCCACGCATTGAATATCGGTGGGCAACTGATGGATGCCATTGAACGGCAACTACATAGTCGGCAAAAATGAAAACAACCGACAACTGGCGCAGGAACCTGGCACACACCCGATATAGTATCAGTCAAATTGTAGCGAGAACATTTAAACCTAAATTCCGCAGTTGAATCTACTGCGACCACCTAATGCACAGAATCTAAAGCGCTTTATATTCAATGCATTAGACGTTCACAATAGGTTTAGCTGATTAATTAAAGACAAGCACGCTATAATCACGCGCCATGCCTGAGCACACACTCACCCTGCCAAATTATCCCCTGACCACTACCAATGACAGGCTTGGCCTGACACTCTTTATGGCTGCCGCACTGCATGGCATTATCATCCTCGGTGTGGGGTTTCAATCGATCAGCGATAAACCTCAGCCCTCCCCACTACTGGATGTTATTTTAGTGCAGAACCAAAATTCACAGCCCCCTGAAGAAGCCGATTACCTGGCACAGGTATCACAGGACGGCGGTGGCCAGAGCGATCAACGCAATCGGCCACAAACACCTTTCACAACACCAGAGAAGATTACTGGCGATGGCATTGCGCCCATTCCATTGGTTGCCGCTTCGCCACGCCAGCAAGCTGAGGCACAACAACGCTTATTAACGCAACTTGCCGCTGAACAACCGGTACAACAAAGTGATAAACCGCAACAGGCTGATACCCCAAAAAAGCACGCCAGCGATCAGGTCAACGAACAAAACCTCGAAATCGCCCGGCTCAGCGCCGAAATTAGCCAGGAACTGGAACAATATGCCAAACGACCAAAAAAGAAATTTATTACCGCACGCACCAAAGAAGCACTTTTCGCCGCTTATATGCATAAATGGGTGCGTAAAATAGAGCGCATCGGCAACTTGAATTACCCAGATGCTGCACGCCGGGACAAACTCTCAGGCTCACTGATTCTCGTGGTAGGCATCAATAAAAACGGCTCTATCAATGAACTGATCCTGCGAGATTCATCTGGCCACCAACTGCTCGACGATGCGGCACGCAATATCGTCAAACTGTCAGCGCCCTTTGCCCCACTGACCGGCAAACTCGCCGAGCAGATCGATGTATTGTATATCACCCGCACCTGGGAATTTTCCAGCCGACAACACCTGTCCACACACTGACTGTGGGTGCATCGGGCATTCAAGGCAGCTAAACTAAGCGTATGCAACTTAAACACCACTTCCTACTGTCGATGCCCCACGTGCCAGAGACGAGTTTTTTCGCACACTCACTCACCTACATCTGTGAGCATAGCCAAAACGGCGCTATGGGGTTAGTAATCAACCGTAAAATCAACCTGACTGTCGGTGAAATATTCGCACAGATGAATATTGCCTCAAACGACCACGAAATCGCCCACCACCCGGCTTACCTGGGCGGGCCGGTAGATCAAGAGCACGGCTTCGTATTGCACTCATCCGATGTTGCCTGGAGCAATTCAATCCGCACAGGCAAAGGCGTCACCCTCACCAGCTCACGTGAAGTACTCGAGTCACTGGCAAACGGCAGTGGCCCCAAACAGGCCATTGTTGTACTCGGCTACACAGGCTGGACAGCCGGGCAACTCGAACACGAGCTCCAGCAAAACCAGTGGCTCACCTGCCAGGCCAACCCTGAAATTATTTTTAATGTCGGCAGCGAAAAAAAACTCAACGCCGCCGCCGCAACGCTGGGTATCGACCTCATGCAGCTATCGACTGTCGCTGGCCACGCGTAAGGGCCAAAAACGCAGCGTGGCCCCCCAAACCGAAGTACTTATCGTCACCGCCCTGCCCTGTGAGGCGCGCCCGTTAATTGATCATTGGCGTATGCAACGCAATACCCATAGCCGCGCATTCCCGGTTTACCACAGCCCCCATAAAGACGGCAAAGGTGGCCGACATAATGAAAAAACCAGCCTGATTGTCAGCGGTATTGGCAAGGTCAACGCGGCGGCGGCCTGCGCACATTTGCACAACCTGTGCGCTCCACAAACAGCGATATGGATCAATACCGGCATCGCCGGGCACACGACACTGGCACTGGGGGATACACTGATAGCGCACGCCATTGAAGACGCCAGCAGTGGGCAAAAATGGTATCCACCTATCGTATTTAAGCCCGCGTGCCGCAGTGAAGCGATCTTAAGCGTTGACACAGTCAGCGCCCACTACCCCAAAAATACCGCACTCGACAGGGAAGCCAGCGCATTTTTTGCTATCGCCAACCGCTACACCACCGCTGAGCTGGTGCATTCAATAAAAGTGATATCCGATAACGAACACCATTCACATGAACATATCACCGCCTCTCAGACAAGCCAATGGATGACAAACACCACCGATCTGATACAGCATACCGCTGACCAATTGCGTGAGCTCGCCCGGCATCTGCCCGTTGACGCGGTGACCCTCCCCGAATGCCTGCAACACCTACACTTCACGGTAACACAACGCAGACAATGCCTGGATTTGTTGCGCCGCTGGCGTACCTTGACTGCCGACACCGTATTACCCACAGCATTTTTGCAGGCACCCGGCAACACACGCGAAGCCATTGACACACTGCGTCAACACGTCGAGGCGCTGACCCCCAGCTACCTATACCGAACGGGTTCAGCGTGATCGACACACTATATATCGAGGCATCCGTTGCCGATCACCCGCGCACCCGGCGCATTCTTGCGCGCTTCCCGCAGGTGCGCCGCATTGACTGCGAGCGATATACCGAAGTATTTAACCGCAACGCCCAAAATTTTCGCCTGCAAAAAATAAAACCCTCGCTGATTCTCGCCAGCAAACACGGACAAACCGTACTGCCAACCCCACTGGGTTACGGTATCGGTGGTCAGTACAACTACTACTTTTCACATATGCTGAACTGTGTATACGACTGCCGCTACTGTTTTTTGCAGGGCATGTACCGCTCGGGCCACTACGTGGTTTTTGTCAACTATGAGGATTTTTACCAGGGTATCGACACCGTCATGGCGCAACACCCAAATCAACCCGTGTGGTTTTTCTCCGGCTACGATTGCGACTCATTGGCACTCGAACCGCTGAGTAACTTTGTCGGAGAGACACTGGATTTTTTTCGACAACGCCCACAGGCACAACTTGAGCTGCGTACCAAAAGCACCCAAATCCGCACCCTGCTAAAACACCCCCCCATGCAAAACTGCGTAGTGGCTTACAGCCTCAACCCAAATGATATAGTCCAGGCGCTGGAACACAAAACCCCCTCCCTAAGCAAACGCCTGGAGGCACTCAAAACACTGCAAAAAGCCGGCTGGCCGATTGGCTTGCGCTTTGACCCGGTGATTTATGCGCAGGAATACCGGCAGTCCTACCAGGCACTGTTTTCGCAGGTGTTTTCACAACTCGATGCCGATACCATTCACTCCACCAGCCTCGGTGCATTTCGTTTGCCGCAACACTTCTTTCGCAAAGTGGTTTCGCTCTACCCGGAAGAACCACTCTTCGCCGCAAAAATAACCGTGCAGGATAAACAAGCGGGATACCCGCGTGAACTGGAGCGGGAAATGCTCGACTGGTGTCGGCAACAACTCCTGCACTATATCCCCGAAAGCACATTATTTGTCGCCGCCGACCCTGCCGATGCGTAATATTATCGTCACTGGAGCCAGCTCGGGTATAGGCCTGGCAGCAACACAACACCTGCTCAACCAGGGGCACCGCGTAGTCGGCATTGCACGGCGCGGGATACCCATCCAGCACCCATCGCTAACACCTGTTTCGATTGACCTGGCAGCCCCCAGTACCAGCAAACACCTGCTGGCCACCGCCAAAAAACACCCGGATATCGATGCAATTATCAGCATCGCAGGGGGCGGCCAGTTCGGTTGCCTGGAAAACTTCTCACCCACACAAATCGAACAATCCATTGCACAAAACCTGACCAGCCATTTACTGCTTGCCCGCACATTTATCAGCGGCCTGAAAAAGCGCTCGCACAGCAACATTATTTTTATGGGGTCAGAGGCGGCACTAACGGGAAGTCAGCAAGGCAGTTTATATTGCGCGGCAAAATTTGGCCTGCGTGGCTTTGCCCAGTCATTGCGCCAGGAGTGTGCCTCACGCAATGTGCATGTTGGTATTATCAACCCCGGCATGGTACGCAGCCACTTTTTCGACCAACAAACATTCACCCCTGGCGATGACGATACCAATGCCCTGCATATTGATGATGTAGTGGATGCCATTATGCTGATGCTAAATGCCGGCACTCGCGCCGTTATTGACGAAATCAACCTGTCGCCGCTCAAACACGTCGTCAGCAAACGACGCCACTAACCCTACCGACCCAACACAGAGAACACCATGGCCAAAGGCACCCACGACTACCTTGACGACCCGCGCAATGCCACTATTTTAATTTCCATCAACGGTGAAATGTTCCCCCGTGACAAGGCCGTTGTCTCAGTATTTGACAGTGGTTTCGTACTGGGTGATGGTGTCTGGGAGGGGTTGCGTGTTCACAAAGGCAAAGTCGCCTTTATGGATTTGCACCTGCAGCGCATTTATGAGGGCGCCAAAGCAATCGACCTGGATATTGGGATAAGCAAAGCACAACTCACCGCAAATATAGACGCTGTGTTAAAGGCAAACGCAATGTACGAGGGTGTGCATATTCGCCTGATGATCAGTCGTGGAGTTAAAGCCACGCCCTACCAGGATCCACGCGTCACCATCGGCCCAGCGACTATCGTCATTATTCCCGAGTACAAACAGGCCAGGCCGGAGACCCTGAGCGCGGGCATCTCACTGTTTACCGTGCACGTACGGCGTGGCTACCCTGATGTGCAGGACCCAAAACTTAACAGCCACAGCAAACTAAACTGCATCACCGCCTGCATTCAGGCCACCAAAGCCGGGGCGGATGAGGCGCTAATGCTGGATCCACACGGATTTGTCGCCACCTGCAACTCGACCCATTTTTTTATCGTGCGCCAGGGTGAAGTGTGGACATCGAGCGGCGACTACTGCCTGGGTGGCATTACCCGTGGCAATATCATTCGCGTGTGCCGGGAAAACAACATCCCGGTATTTGAAAAGAACTTCAGCTTAACGGATGTTTACGGTGCCGAGGAATCTTTCGTCACCGGCACCTTTGCAGGCGTTGCGCCGGTTAAATGTATCGACGGACGCACGATTGGTGACGGCGAACGCGGGCCAATGGTAGCGCGCATCCAGACACTCTACCTCGCTCTTATAGAGCGTGAAATTGCCCGGTAGGCACACTGATGTCCACCAATATTGCCATGTGGTCAGGGCCACGTAATATCTCCACCGCCATGATGCGCGCCTGGGAGAACCGACCGGATTGTGCCGTTTGGGATGAGCCGCTATACGCCGCCTACTTACGCGATACCGGCCTCGACCATCCCATGCGTGCAGCAATACTCGCACACTACGAAAATGATTGGGAAAAGGTTATCGACCACTGTGTTGCCGATGCGCCTGATGGCAATGCCATCTACTACCAAAAACACATGACCCATCACGTACTGCCACACTATTCAAACGCCTGGCTGGAGAAACTGCAACACTGCTTTCTGCTCCGCCACCCGCGTGATGTGCTGTTGTCGTATTCACAAAAACGGGAAAACGCCACACTAAGCGATATTGGCATTATCCAGCAACTCGCCTTATTTGAAGCCGTCAGTGAACTGCATGGGCAACCCCCGCTGATTTTTGATGCACAGCACTTTCTGGCCAGGCCCGAAGCGTATTTAAACGCCGTGTGTGCCCATTTTTCTATCGCGTTTTACCCGTCGATGCTTTCCTGGCCAGCGGGTCAACGTGAGAGCGACGGTATTTGGGGCGAACACTGGTATGCCAACGTGTGGCAGACCACCGGGTTTGGCCAACAACAGCCCCAACAACAGCCAAGCCGTCATGCGCTGGATAAATCACTTCTGGCTGTACTTGAGGCGGCAATGCCCGCTTATGAAAAATTGTTGGGGTATTGCTTGATCCTTTAGGTCGAGGCTGAATTACCCGCCCCTCTTGCATAAAATAACCTACATGAACGCCGCATCATTTTACCAACAAGGCTGGTGCCGTTTTGCCTACGACCCAGTACTGGCCGACTGGGCTAGGCACGCATTGCCGTGGGCGCGCAAGGCAGTGACTGAACCGCAACATGCCAAGTGGTTACGCTGCGGTGGTACTTGGTTTGCCGGGGTCAACGCACTGCCCAACGACGCCACGGGCGCGCTGGCCAACGGCAAACCACTTGGTGGCACGGCCATTAATTTTATCCAGCAGTCGTTGGGGCTCAACGGGTTTGCCTGGGATCGGGGGCAGGTATCTGTCTGCTACCCCAACTACCCACAACCGATGGCATCTGAACCTGCAGCAGCGTTTCGCTTTCGTCGCGATCACGGTGCCGCCCACGTCGATGGTTTACTGCCAGAAGGTGAAAAGCGCCGTAGATACCTACGCGAATACCACGGATTTATACTCGGTATCCCACTGGTCGAGTTCAGCGCCGACGCATCACCGTTTGTTATTTGGGAAGGTTCTCACACAATCATTCGATCCGCACTGATGGCCCGCTTCGCACACCACCCTCCCGAACAGTGGTGCAAAGAAGATATTACCGATGCTTATCACCAGGCGCGGCGCGCAGTATTTGCAAACTGTCAACGAATCGAAATTGCCGCCGTGCCCGGTGAAGCGTTTATCGCCCACCGTTTATCACTGCATGGCATTGCCACTTGGGGAAAATCGGCCACTGCTGGAAAAGATGGCCGGATGATAGGCTATTTTAGACCGGAAATAGACGGCCCATTAACGTGGTTAACAGCGCCGTAGTTTTATTTTGCCCATTGGGAACGTGCACGAAATAAATTCCGGGATTCGTAAATGCACCGATTTACCTTATACCTGGGCTAAATAACATTACAAAAGCGGAGATTATTTCGTACACATTCCTTAGCCCGCTTTTTGTTAATTTTTGTATTTATCTGTTGTGCTATAGGGGTTTCGTTCGCTACGAGCGCCTAAACCCGATAGGCTCCTGGCACTCATTACTCTGTGTTTATAATTTCACCCACCAGGTGCTCGATACAATGTCAGAAACAGTTGATGTACTGGTTATTGGTGCGGGAGTCATCGGGCTTGCCGTGGCGCGGGCGCTTGCCTTGCAGGGGCGCGAAGTGGTAGTACTGGAACAACACACCGGTATCGGTTATGAAACCAGCAGCCACAACTCCGAAGTCATTCACGCGGGTATTTACTACCCCCGCCACTCATTAAAAGCACGCTTATGCGTGCGAGGTAAAGCGCTGCTATACACCTACTTACGCGAGCGGAAGTTAGCGTTTAAGCGCTGCGGAAAAATTATCGTAGCCACCCACACGCAACAACTGGCGATGCTGCGACACTACCAGGAAAATGCCGCGCAAAACCAGGCAGGCGAGCTGGCCTGGCTGACACGGGACGCTATTGCCGAACGGGAACCGGATATCCACTGTATCGCCGGTATCCATTCACCTGATACCGGGATTCTCGATACCCACGAATACATGACTTCGCTATGCGGCGATATAGAAAATGCCGGTGGCATCATCGCACTCGCCACGCAGGTTACCGCACTGCAGCGTGACAACGGTGGCATTAGCGCCGCGACCGACGATTACCGCTTATCTGCCCGGCTATTGATTAACTGCGCCGGTCTGCACGCCCCCAGCCTGTTTAAAACCCTCGACAAAGACAGCGCCATCACACCTTACTACGCCAAGGGCCACTACTATGCCTACAGCGGGCAATCACCTTTTTCACACTTGATCTACCCCCTTGCCGAGCCTGGCGGACTGGGAGTACACGTCACCCTCGACCTCGCGGGCCAAGTGCGTTTTGGCCCTGACGTGCAGTGGATTGAAACAATCGACTACACGTTCGATCACGCTGATCGCCCAGGGTTTATCGACGCGATAAAGGCCTACTACCCAGCGCTCGATGAATCCAGATTACAGCCCGGCTATACAGGAATACGCCCAAAAATTTCTGCCCGGGGAGAGCCCGCAGCCGACTTTCTCATTCAGGGAACACAACAACATGGCATACCCGGCCTGGTTAATTTATGCGGTATCGAATCACCCGGTATCACCGCCTCCCTGGCCATTGCAGAATGGGTGGCAGAAATGGTAAAAGACAACCGTTAACACCCTGCCAGAAAGAGGGTGTCGGAAAAAGCATAAAGGCACACCCTTAAGAATGAATGAACAACGACCCATCCTTTTCTACGCGAGCAAACCAAGGCTTGTGCACATGGCCATAAACATTGCATTTGCACCGGCACTGCTCTACCTGGTTGGGTTGTGGCAATGGCCGCCAGGCGTGCCACACCTGCTTGTGTTTGCCATCACCACTGTCCTTGCTTTTCGCTACCTAAAACCGCGCTGGACGCAACCACAACTCACCCTGGACGAACGCGGTCTTTACTGTGGCAGACTCTACTCAACAGCCTCAATTCAACGTGTAACACCCATTGTGCGCGCCCTAAAGCTTGAACTGAGCGATGAAAACGGTGTTTCAGAAAAAACCCTCAACCTCAATTGGGCCAGCCGTGATGACTTTAAAACCATCGTGGAAACAACCTCCGGGCGGTTTAATGTATCGCATGATGCTGAATAACCTGCTTGCCTGCTCACTAACCGTTTTTATATTAATAACAACATGAACATTGCTTTTATTGGCCTTGGTGTTATGGGTAAACCGATGGCGGAAAACCTTGTGCGCTGTGGTGACCACACACTACAGGTTTTTGATATAGCGGCGGATCGTGTAGATAAGCTGGTCGCCAAAGGGGCAATACGCGCCCACTCAATTGCTGACGCCGTTCGCAATGCCGATATGGTAATGACATCACTGCCTGGCCCCAAACAGATCGAATCCGTTGCTTTCGCCGACGATGGTCTGTTCGCCACACTCCGCGACGGGGCTACCTGGATCGACCTCAGCACGAACAACCTCGCCGTATGCCAACGCATTGCCGCCAGCGCGACGGCACAGTCCATCGACTTTCTCGACGCCCCGGTTTCCGGGGGTGACGAAGGCGCACGCGCCGGCAACCTGACTATTTTAGTCGGTGGCGAAAAAACCGTATTTGAACGTTACCGGGCCATCTTAGGCATAATCGGTGGCCGTATTACCCACCTCGGCCCAACAGGTGCCGGTTACTCAGCAAAAATTGCCCAGGTGGTGCTTTGCTATTTACACTCACTGGCCTTGTCAGAGGCTTTAATGCTCGGTGTGAAAGGCGGTGTCAACGCCACTGAAATGCTCTCCATCATCCAGAACAGTACCGGGCATAGCTACGTAGCGGACCGCTACGGCCCCCCCATCCTAAATGGCGATTACGATGCCTCATTTACGCTTGGCCTGGCGCATAAAGATATGCAATTGGCACAGCAGATGGCTGAAAATCTCGGTATTAAACTACCGATGTGCGAACTGACCACGCAAACCTACGCACGCGCTATCGAAACCTATGGATTTGATGCAAACCACCTAAAAGCGGTGCGTTTGCTTGAAGAGGATAACGCTATTTTTTTGAGTGAACACCCATGAGCAATAATGCAATAACCGCCGATGACTTTAAAAACACCGACAGTGCCACCGCCTCCAACGCGGCAGAGTGGTCGGTTCGCGTCGACCTGGCAGCGATGTTTCGCCTCACCCATCTAATGGGTTGGGATGACACAGTGTGGAACCACATCACCGCCCGCACACCGGGCACTGACCACACCTTTTTTATGCACCGCTTTGGGTTGTTGTATGAGGAAATCACCGCCTCCAACCTCATCAAAGTCGATGAGCACGGCAACGTGCTCGAAGGCCCGGCGGATGTCAACACCGCAGGCTTTGTCATTCACAGCGCGATTCACCTGCACCACCCAAACAACCGCTTTGTGTTTCACGCGCATCCACCCACAGCACTGGCGGCAACTGCGTTTAAAGAGGGCATCCCATTTTGGGTACAGGATTCGTCGATGCTCTACGGCAAAATTGGCTACCACGACTGGGAGGGATTATCGGTGGATCTCGATGAGCGCTTTCGCATCGCCGAAAACCTCGGTGACAATAAAGTACTGGTAATGCGCAACCACGGCTTTCTCAGCGTCGGCGAAACGGCCGGTGAAGCCTTTATGAACATGTACTACCTGATCCGGCTGTGCGAAGTCGCCGTACAGGCGCACGCTTCCGGGTTGGCACTGGAACCGGCCACACCCGCACTATGGGCAATGTCATCGCAACAATACGCCGCGTTTTCACCGGGAAAATACGAATGGCCCGCCCTGAAACGACGCTGTGACCGGGCTGACCCTTCCTACAAAAATTAAACCCGGAACTAAGGCCGCTCTCAATCACCTTCACGGTCTGACTTTGGCCCTTTTCCGCACTGGCAGCGTTGCAACTCGTTGCAATAGCTCGTCACAATAGAATGACTATTACCCCTCACTGCGCCTTGCCAGCACGGTTGTAGCTCAAAATCAGCCGCTCAGGTAATTGAGAACGCCCCGAGGCATTCGCAGCGCTACGTTTTTGATTGCGCTTGGCCTCATACATCTTGCGGTCAGACTCTTTGCGCGCAGTGTACAAATCACCGTCTGGACGCCGCAACTCAAAACCGACAGACGCCGCGATCCCCTTCAACTGAAAGTTATCCACTACCCGTTTGACCAATTTCGTCGCCCCTTCAACATCGCACTCCAATGCCAACAGCAAAAACTCATCACCACCAATCCGTGCCACAATATCTGAAGGGCGCGCCGATTCCAGCAGTGACTTACCCGCATCAATCAGCAATTGATCACCCGCGTCATGCCCCAAAGAATCGTTGGTCTTTTTAAGATCATCGAGATCAATCGAGATAACACAGGCAGAGCTGCCATAGCGTTGACAGCGCGATTCCTCGACAGCCAGTAACTTATCCCAGCCACGCCGGTTGAACAAACCGGTCAGGGCATCCCGTTCAGAATCGAATTCGGCCCGCTCCGCCCGGCGCTGCTCCTGCAACAAACTCAACTCCTTGTTTAGCAGCGAATTTAACAACCGGGCGAACATCTTAATGGTCTCTTCCTCATCAACAATCCCTTTAGGTTGTGGGTTGGGGTCAATAGCACACAAGGTACCAAACAACTCCCCATCACTGCGGTACAGTGGCATACCGATATACGCCCCTATCTCAAGTTGCTGGCCGATAGGAGCCGAGGCGTATTCCGCAATAGCGGCCGAACTGGGCGCTACACAGGGACCCAAACCCTTAACCATACGCGAGCAAAACGAATCCGCCCACCTAAAAACATCACCCTGAGCGACCTTATAACCGTGATTCTCTGCGTATAGCACTATCCAATCATTGCCTTCAACACACGTCACCATCCACAGCTTGAAACCAAATCGTTTGTGGAGATAGCGAATAACGTCATTGACTGTCGAAGTAAAATCGACTGATATATTATTGATATTAATCGTTTTCAATTTGCTCAGCCTTTGTTTTTAACAATAGCGCGATGCACATGCACTACCGCGTAAAACCTCTGTATTATAGGCTGGCCGTGCCGTTGCATTGCCCCGACCAGAATTTGTAATAACTACCGAGGATACCGTGTCACAAGTCATAAGCAAGCACAAATATGTTGAAGTTACCTACCAGATCAACAACGCACTCGGTGAAATCGTCGAACGCATCGACCTGCCCATCGCCTATATACACGGTACTGACAATCAGGTTATTCCAGTTATTGAGCGCGCCCTGGCAGGTGCCTCAATAGGTGATACCGTCGAACTGAAACTCACACCGGAAGAAGCCTTTGGTGAACCGCGCCCCGAACTGCTGTTTGTCGATGACATCGATAATGTACCGGAAGAATTTCGCTACATGGGTGCAGAGGCTGAGTTTCAGAGTGACAGTGGCGATATAAAAAAATTCCGCGTCACTAAAATAACCGACAGCCAGATAACCCTGGATGGCAACCACCCACTGGCAGGGCAGACCATCAGCTACATTCTCACGGTGAAACAAGTGCGTGATGCCAGCGCAGAGGAACTCGCCAAGGGGGCTTCAGGGCCAGTATTACACTAGGGGTCTAGTACACCGTCTGCATTATCAGTTAGACGGTGTACTAAGCCACCCCCCGTTTTGTACTGTGCTCAACGGCCAACTGTTTCGCAGCAGAAAAATCAGCCTTTCCCGAGCCAAGCTTGGGCAGTGCATCCACCTTTATCACTACCGCTGGAATTAACAGCGCACTGCATTCATTTGCCAGCATCGCCTTGCGCAAAGTATCGAGATCAAATGCCGACGCTGTGAGTAAAATGATCTGCTCACCCTTTTTCTCATCGGGAAGGTTTACTGCAACAACATCAATATCACAGGCCTCGATATGCGACTGCAGGGCGTCACCGACAGCCCGTTCGACCGCAGATAAACTAATCATTTCACCCCCCAGCTTGGCGAAACGCGAGTACCGGTCAACAATACTCAAAAAACCATCGCGGTCGATATATCCCTTATCCCCGGTCACATACCAACGCACCCCATCAATGATTTTAATCGCTTCGCTACACTTGCCCTTATCGTGCAAATAACCCTGCATCACCTGCACACCACCAATCAAAATCATGCCACTGTCACCCGAGGGTAATTCGTCAAACGTTTCCGGGTCGACAATTTTAAAACTGGTGCCCGGTAATGGCATACCCACCGTGCCCACCTTATCCCCACGCTGCACCCGCCAACTGTCCACATCCAATGAATCCGGCACATTAACACTGGCAACAGGGGTGGTCTCGCTGGCACCAAAACCTTCATAAACGGTTTTATTAAATTTTAATTTAAACGCCTCACGCACATCGGGGTTGAGTTTCTCTGCACCGGAAACCACAACGCGTAAACTGTCTAACATCAGTGGATGCACTTTTTTATTGCGGCAATACAAGCGTAAAAAAGTCGATGTAGCGCACAAGACACTCACCCGGTACCTGGCGATCGCTTTGGCAATACCCAGGGCATCAGTTGGGTCGGCGTGGCACACCAGTGGCATACCCTCGATCAGTGGCATAAACTGTGTGACCGTTAAACCAAACGCGTGAAACAGCGGCAGCGATGCCATCACCACATCCTCGTTTTTAGCATTGAGCACTTCGGCTATTTGTTTAAGGTTTGCCATAACATTGGTATGGCTCAGGCGAATGCCCTTAGGCAAACCCTCACTGCCGCTGGAAAATAAAATAACCGCCGTATTGTCCGGCGGGGTACTGCTGGCAAACACTTTTTTCAATACCAATGCGGGCAGGCATTTCACCGCTGACATCGTCGCGATCAATTCCAGTTTTGAAATACCTTCTTTCAGCGTTTCCAGGTAAACAACCTCGATATTTTCAAGCTGCGCTGAAAAATCAATGCCCCGCCCCTGCAATTTTTTAAGGAAGCGCTTAGATGTATAAACCGTTTTTATTTCCGCCTGCTGCAAGGCAGAGGCGAATGCTTCAGCACTGGCGGTATAATTTAAATTGACAATAATTTTCCCCGCCAACAGGCCCGCCATATTCGCCAGCACACCCCCTGCGCTGGTGGGCATCAGCAAACCCACAGTATTCTCATGGCTGATTTTTTTAATTCGGCGCGAAAATGCAATAGCCGCCGTCAGTGCCCGAGTCGCCGATAGGGGGGCGCCCATCGTATCGGCAATCGCAATCGCGCCCCTTTGCCGTTTTACGGTATCGATCCAGGCATTGGGAATTGGCGGCAGGGTTTCGGCGTAGTGGCGCCACGAACTGATCGATAAATCGAACACGCGGCGCTTTACCACATCCGCCCTGGTTTGTTTATCGATAGCCGGGCCAAAGGCGACCACCAGTTCACGGCGGAAGCCTTTTACAGGTGTCTTTTTCAAGTGATCAGAGGCCAGTGAGAAATGGCTGCCCCATAGACCGCGCAAATAGAAGGGCACAATTTTTACCGTATCGTCGGCCGCTGCAGCGGCGCGCTCATAGCCACTGCGAAACTCAGCAAAATGACCTGTGCGACTAATCATTCCTTCAGGAAACAGGCAAGCCACCTGTCCATCGTTTAGCATCCGGGCTATCTGCTGCAAAGACTCACCACTACTGATACCCGATTCAATGGGAATACAGCCAAACAACTTAAAAAACCAACGCAGATACCACAGTTCATAAATGCGTTTATGCATGACAAAGCGCACCGGGCGTGGGCAGGCCAGTTGTAAAATAGCCCAATCAATCCAGCTTATATGATTGCCGAGCAACAACACACCACCACTTTGCGGTACGTTTTTCATTCCCTGCACCGCGATTTTGTAATGGTTACTCATCAGCAGTGACAACAAAATACGCACCAGACTCTGTGGTAATTTGTACACGGTATAACAGCCACCGATCAGCGCCAGCACCCCCATCGACATCAACAGCGCCTGCCCGCCAATACCCATCATCGAAAACCCGACAGTCACGCAAAGAAATGACAACATCGCGATATTCTGGATAAAATTATTTGCAGACAAGGTATTACCCAGCGCCTTGTCATCGGCATGGTATTGAACCATCGCGTTTAATGGCACGATAAACAGACCACCCATCACACCAATCACCAGAAAACAAACCGCCATCCACACCAGCGACTGCAAACCGGGCAGCACAAACAAACCCAGCGCGAGGCCCACCGCCCCCAGTGGAATAAAGCCTGTCTCGATATAATTGCGTGAAAAACGGCCCGCCAGTGCAGCACCTAACGCAATGCCCACCCCGGAGGCGGCGATAATCGCCTGGATAATAACGGTATTGGTTTCACCCGTTTGCGCTTTGGCAAACGCGGGGAAAGCGGCCAGCATAACCTGCCCTATCGACCAGAATGTGGCCAGACCAATAATCGACAGGCGGATCGCCTCCTTTTGCCAAACGGGGTGTAAATTGGCTTTGAGTAAACCACCGCTCAAGTAACGTTTTACATCAAACTGAACCGCCTGATCTGATGATTCTGCCGACAATTCAGGATTCGGCAACCGGTACACCATGAGCAGCTCGACCACACTACAGGCGACCAGCATAAACCCGACCGGCAGTATCGCCTGCAACACCTTTGCCTTATCGCCTGTACCGCCGGGAAACCAGGCTTCAAACAAAACCGAAAATAACAAGGTGCCACACAAAATAGCGACAATGGAGACCGCCTGTACCACACCGTTAATCTCGGCTAAACGTTCACGACCAAAGAACACCTTGATGTAAGCAAATTTGGCGGGGGAATAAAACGCCGACTGCACCGCCAGTAAAAACGTCATCGCAAACGAGACCCAAAACCACCCCAGCGCATAACTAACCGTGATACCTGCTGTCAACAGCACCGCCGCCCAGGCCGATAAACGCATCACCCGTGTTTTCGGAAACCGGTCTGAGGCAAACCCCGCCGGGCTGAACAACAGAATAAACGGCAACAGAATCAAACCGTTGACGATAGCCGTCAACACCACCTGCTCCTGCCCATCGTAGACCTTAAAAACCGTATTCTGGATAATGATCTTGTGGCCAAGATCGACAAATGCATTCAAAAATACCGCGATAAAAAACGGTAGCGCACCTGCCATCACCATTATTTTTTTCATTCGTTTGCCCGCCGTTTGGGAGTCTGTCGGGTTTAGCCGCTCGTAGCGAGGGAAAGACCGATTTGAGTCATTTTTTGCGCACTATTGAGGAGCATAGTGGTTCTAGTGTGATGAAATATTATGCAAAAAAGGGCCAAATCGGCTTTCCCGCAGTAGAGTAGTCCTGAACCCGACAGACTCCTGATTATTAAACCTAAATTCCGCAGTTGAATCTACTGCGACCATCTGGTGCAAATGAAATAATGCAGCAGGACGCACCGTTACCGCTGGCGGAAAAGCGCGGCACAACCATGCTACTGGCCGTCCGTCATTGGCAGTACGGGTTGTTTCAAAAATTCGTTTGATGCCCCTGCCCAAGTGGCCCGGCATGCATATCCGGGCTTGCCATCAACCGGGCAAATAGGCTAAATACACCTGAAACAACGAGGCGCTCAAAATGTTACGTAAATACTGTTTATTAATACCATTAAGCTGCATTATATGCGCTTTATACACTACGGCACTGCGTGCCGGGCAGCCACCGGCAGAAGCCGCTGCCCCCAGTCAACAGCAACTGCTGGACCTGATTTCAGGTAACTCCACCGAAGGCCTTTGGGCGGGGCGCCCGTACCAGCAATATTTTTCAGCGAGTGGCTCAACCAACTACCAGGAAGCGGGAGCGCGGCCAAGCACTGGCCGCTGGCGCGTCAACGCCGGGGGGCAATACTGCTCTGTATGGCCGCCGTCATCCCAGGAAACCTGTTACAACCTATTAGTGCTGGGCAAGGATCTCTACTGGCAATCCGGTGACACTTATTACAAGGCGAGCGTTTTAGAAGGCAATATTTTTTTACAATAAACACGCACAACAAACCGGTCAATCAAAGCAATAAAAATGCAATTGACCGACACACAGCCCAGTGACCCACCATGACAAATACCCCTAAAGACCGCACCAACCAATTTTTACAGGAGGCTTACCACCTCGCCACCGACCAGGATATGCAGGACTTTTACAGCAACTGGGCAAGCGAGTATGACACCCAACTGGAGCAGGGGCTAAGCTATGTCGCACCGGCAAAAACAGCGGCTTTATTTATGCAATACATAAGCGATCACAGCGCCCGTATACTTGACATCGGCTGTGGCACTGGCCTGACCAGCATCGACCTGGCAACTGCGGGCTATCAGCATATCGACGGGCTGGATTTTTCTGCGGCGATGCTGGAACAGGCCCGCACACGCAATTTTTACCAGTCACTGATACAGGCCGACCTCAACCAACCGCTGGCAATTGCCGACGCCCACTACGATGCAGCCATCAGTTCAGGCACCTTCACCCACGGCCATGTCGGGGCAGAGCCGCTGGATGAAATTTTTCGCATTATCAAACCCGGTGGGTATTTGGTTTGTACCATCCACCAATCCATCTGGAACCAACATGGGTTTGCCGACAAAATTGACGCACTGAACCAATCGGGCCAGGTACACACGGCCAACCTCATCCACGACATCTACTTCGAAAACAGCACACCGGATGCGATGTACTACGTTATGCAGAAACGTTAGGCATATGCACGGACAAAAAATCCAGGAGTTCATTCAGCTTCTCAGGATTACCTCACCACTGGCCCTGTACTACCTCACAGAGGTGGCAATGGGCGTGACCAATATGATCATCGTCGGCAGGCTTGGCAGTACCGAGTTGGCGGCGGTTGGCCTGGCAGTCGGTATGCTGGTCGAGTTTGTACTGGTGTGCTTCGGTATTTTATCGATGGTCAGCGTACTCAGCTCGCAATCGTTGGGCAGTGGCAATCGGGGGGCTGTTACCCAGATTGTCGTGCAGGGCTTCTGGGTCGCGGCGGGTTTATCTGTGCTGGCGATCATCTTTGGCCTGAGTATTTCCACTATTTTCAGCGCGACAGGGCAAGACCCTGAAGTGACTCGGCTCGCCGGTGAATACGTTACATGGGCCGTATGGTTTATACCGTTTGCCCTCGGCTTTGTGGTACTGCGCAATTTTCTCGTGGTGCTATCGAAACCCCGTATTGTGCTGTACGTGACGATTCCCGCAATCAGTTTAAATTTACTGATTAACTATGCGCTGGTACTGGGCCAGTTTGGGCTACCCAAACTCGGAGTCGCCGGGGCTGGAATCAGCATCAGCGTGGTAAATGCCATAATGTTTATTGCGCTATTACTGTATACCCGTGCCGACCGGGAGTGCCGTGCCTTTAACGTATTTCATTCCATCCGCCAGATTAACCTTGCCATTTGCCAGTCAATCCTGCGCCTGGGGGTTCCCGCTGGCGTCACCGCTTTTCTGGAAGGTGGGCTGTTTGTAGTGGTGGGTATTTTAATGGGCACATTGGGCGCCGACTGGCTGGCAGCCAATGAAATCCTATTTCACTTACTGGCGACAACCTTTGTCATCGCGGCGGCAGTCGGTGAAGCGGCGGCAATACGCATCGCTTTTCATATCGGTACGGGAAACCTGCCATCCGTACAGTGGAACGCCCTGATGGCTGTGGCGCTCGGCTCAACAGTGATGATCATCTCCGCGCTGCTGTTATGGTATTTTCCATACACTATCGTCGCTATTTTTATCGACATCGATGCCGCACATAACGCAAACACCGTTGAAATTGCCGTGGCACTCACCGCCATTGCGGCCGTATTTCAGTTTTTTGATGGTTTGCAGGTGGTTGCCGGCTGGGCTTTACGCGGCTTAAAAGACACCCTGGTCCCCATGTGGATCGCCACAGGGGGGTATTGGCTGTGTGGACTGGGCGGTGGTTATACCACCGGGTTTATTTTGGGTTACGGCGCCAAAGGCATTTGGTGGGGACTGGCAGCGGGCTTAATGGTTGCGTCTATTTTGTTGTCTATACGCCTGTATTTGATGATGCGCACTTCGCGGCTAATGCTCCGCATACACCCTTAATTTATAGGAAAACACTGTGCGACTAAAAAATAAAAACGCCCTGATCACCGGTGGCAACTCGGGTATTGGCCGGGGAATCGTCCACCGGTTTGTCCGTGAAGGCGCCAGGTTAGCCATCGCCGCCCGCAACTCACAAAAAGGCCAGGCCGTATTACAGGAAGTGGCCAACCTTGGGGGTGAAGCCCGTTTCTATGCGACTGATTTATCAAGTGAGGCCGAAGTAGCCGATATGGCATCACATATCACCCGGGATTTTGGTGCCTTAAACATCCTCGTCAACAATGCTGGTATTGGTGGTCGCCGCGCCAGTATTGAAGACAGTGACACCCCCAAACAGCGCTGGGACAAAATGCGTGGCCCCAATCTTGATGCGCCTTATTTCGTCTCAGCACACACCCTGCCGCTGTTAGCGGCATCACCCGGTTCAGCCATTGTCAATATCGCCTCCACGGCCACCTGGCACGGTAACTGGGGCACTTACTGCATCGCCAAAGCGGGTGTCGAAGGGCTAACCCGCGCCTTTGCCGCCGAGGGTGCGCCACGGGGTATTCGCGTCAACGGCGTCAGCCCTGGGTGGATCTCAACCGAACGCGACGCGGCCATCCCCGCCTCTGGCGACGGTGGCTGGGAAATGCCGCCATCATTGTTCAACCGTATGGGCACACCGGATGAAATTGCCGCCGCCGTGCTCTTCCTCGCCAGTGATGAAGCATCCTTCATAACCGGGCAGACCCTGATTGTCGATGGCGGCCTGATGATCAATGACTACCCTTCGCGGGCCATGCTGAAAAAAGTGGGCCATCAGATGATGAGCCAGCCAATCAACAATATTAAAAGCTGACAATAAGCCTGTTATCCTAAATTCCGCAGTTGATGGGAGATTTAAAGAGATCAAGTATATTTATATTAGCCAAAAATATATTAAGGCGACTATATTTAATTCCAAAACTAATTCTATAGGCATCATTTTTCAAATTTCACCAAACAACCACCCTATGCAGCCGCATCCAGCGCCTGACTGATATCCGCAATAATATCGTCGATATGCTCAATACCCACCGATATCCGCACCATATCCCGGCTCACACCCGCAGTTGCAAGTTCGGCATCGTCGAGCTGGCGGTGAGTGGTGGATGCTGGATGGCAAGCGAGTGATTTGGCGTCACCGATATTGACTAGCCGCAGAATCATTTGTAAAGCGTCAATAAACTTTGCACCCGCTGCTTCGCCACCCTGAATACCAAAGCTCAAAATCCCCGACGCCCTGCCGCTGGTAATCTTTTGGCAAAGCCCATGGTGTTTGTGGTTTTCAAGGCCCGCGTAATTAACCCAACTGACCTGATCATGGTCCGACAAATAACTGGCCACAGCCAGCGCATTCTCACAATGGCGATCAATGCGTAACCCCAATGTCTCCAAACCCTGCAACACCATAAAAGCGCTATGGGGCGCGATGGCAGAACCGGTGTTTCGTAACGGCACTACGCGGCAACGCCCAATATAGGCGGCAGGCCCCAGGGCTTCCGTATAGACCACACCATGATAAGACGGATCGGGCTGGTTAAGCATCGGGAATCGATCCTTATTGATCACCCAATCGAATTTTCCAGAATCAATAATGACGCCACCAATAGTCGTGCCATGACCACCAATATACTTGGTAAGCGAGTGAACAACGATGTCACAGCCATGGTTAAAGGGTTGGCACAGATAAGGGGTAGGAACAGTATTATCGACAATTACCGGCACACCATGGCGATGCGCCATTTCTGACAGGGCCGCTAAATCCACAATATTGCCAAGGGGATTACCAATTGATTCGCAAAATACTGCACGGGTCTTATCATCAATCAACGCTTCAAGGGCGCCGATATCATCACCGGAGGCCATTCGCACCTCAATACCCTGATTAGGCAGTCCGTGAGCAAATAAATTATAAGTGCCGCCGTAAAGCTCACTGGTACTGACAATATTATCGCCAGCCTGGGTGATACATTGAATTGCATAAGTGATTGCCGCCATACCAGAAGCAGTAGCCAGGGCAGCGATACCGCCTTCCATTTCTGCCAACCGTTGTTCTAAAACATCCTGGGTTGGGTTCATGATACGGGTATAGATATTCCCCATTACCTTGAGATCGAACAGATCCGCGCCATGTTGGGTATTATCGAAAGTGTAAGATGTAGTCTGGTAGATCGGTACCGCCGCCGCTTTAGTCGTGGCTTCCGACTCATACCCATGGTGTAGTGCAATAGATTCCAGCTTCATAAAGCCCCCGAGTGGTGAAGTTATTTTGAATTTACCAGTGTGCCTTGACCACTAATAACTTTCAAGCCGTGTGTCACCTTACAGCCCGTCATAATTATCATGTTAAAAATGCCACAAAAAAGAAACGATCATATCTAAACCGTATCCAGCAGGGCATTGCTATGAAAAATCGTCCACCCGATTTTTTTCCTACTCGTATAAGTTCTTTTTATACAATGAAATATGCCTGATACCTGTTTCTCTCACAACAATAGCACGGGTATACATTATGTTATGGCATGGTTCTCTATATTTGCCTAACGCTGCCATAAACGGCGAGCGCAGTAGTTGGGCGCCCGGCGATCAACGGTAGAAAATTTAATAGTCCTGCTTGGTACGGCTCACCCTGCAACGGCTAAAAGATAACAAACAAAAGCGACAAGACTAACGCCTGTTCTAACCCAATGCCTAGGGTTCCACTGCGCAAGTAAAGCGATTACCTCTTCCGGTTTAAGTTGGTGCTTAGGGTGTAGTAGCTGATCGTTTATTTGTTTGATAAAGAGTAGTGTAATCGGAACAACTGACACAAGAAAAACAGCACCGATAAGCCAGTATGTATCATCAGAAAGAAACCAGGAAATGACACCTAGAGCTGTACCACAAAGTGCAAGAGCAATTTGTAATACAGACGCTTTGGCGTACATTGGTGGAAAAAATTTACCCGCGAATTCACCTCCCGTTTCCAACGTGGCCGGATGTTGAGCAAGGTTTATATATACGGCGGCACCGAAAAAAGTACCGGCGCATAAAGTTGCAATAATTTCAATCATGGTTTTTCCTCTTGTGTTTATTATGCCTCACGCCTTGTAATCAGCCCCACTTGAAGCGCAGCCGGGGGTGCAGCGAAACTGGAAAATCTCCCTTAACATCTCTTACCATAGGTGTTTTTTGTCCAGCGATCTGTACAGATAAATGAGAGTCTTCCATTATCTTTTAACAGTGAAAGGCACTTTTCATAAAATGGAATATACAAATCAGCACGATCAGTCATTGTCGCAAACTGTCTTCTATATTCGTTTAAAAGACTTTTAGGAATATTTTCAACCCTGATATACGGAGGGTTACCAATAACATGTGTAAAACCCGGTGTTATATCTGCAAGTAGAAAGTCAGTCGATAGAAACCATTGATTCAGCAATAAGGTTACTTCAATAGTACTATAACCTCTTGTTTCAAGTAATGTGGCCACCTTCTTCTTGGTTATTTCAAGGCTGCTTGCCACAAGGTCTATCGCGAGCAGCTTACCGCCAAGTTGTTTAACAGTAGGACGGTTTTTCGGAAGGTTGACAAGCCTGTCTACAATGGCGACGACAAACTCACCTTCACCACACGATGGTTCAAGAATACGGGTATTTTTAAAATCATCGCATGTGTTCAAACCCAATGCGGTAAGCATGAACTCGACAACTTCCGGGCGGGTATAAACCTGTCCCTTGTCTGATATTGAATGCTCCCAAGCGGCACTTTCACCCTTCAGTATGTCTTCTTGAAATTGTAAGACGTTGTGCATTTGTCAATTTATCTTTTCGACTATGATTGAATGGCACGGCGTAAGACATGCATACGATCAAACCGACAGTTGCAAAAATTCAGGAACTGGTTGTTTGAGAAAATCAGGGTACACGAACCGAACCACTGATATAAGCACCCGCTCACGCTATTCCTCCCCTACCAGCACCAAGCTACCCCAACTGTTCCCGAAACTGCCCAATAACCGTATCGTAGCGATGGGGATCCGCATCTCGCCCAGCACCAAAGACCGCCGAACCGGCGACAAACGTATCCACCCCCGCTGCGGCTATTTCAGCGATGTTATCGATCTTCACACCACCGTCCACTTCAAGACGAATCGGGTGGTCACTGGCGTCGATGATCTTGCGCACCCGCCGCAGTTTGTCCAGCGTCGAGGGTATAAACTGCTGCCCGCCAAATCCGGGGTTAACCGACATCAATAACACCATATCCACTTTATCGAGTACGTAATCCAGATAATCCAGTGATGTGGCGGGGTTGAATACCAGCCCCGATTTACAACCGCACTCACGGATCAGTTGTAGACTGCGGTCGATATGCTCGCTGGCCTCCGGGTGAAAGGTGATATAGCTGGCACCTGCTTTGGCAAAATCGGGGATGATACGGTCAACCGGCTTGACCATTAAATGAACATCGATAGGTGCCTGTACACCGTGTTTACGCAAGGCCTCACACACCAGCGGGCCAATCGTGAGGTTAGGTACATAGTGATTATCCATCACATCAAAGTGCACCATATCAGCGCCAGAGGCGAGTACGTTGTCGACCTCTTCACCCAGGCGGGCAAAGTTAGCGGCGAGGATTGAGGGCGCGATCACGTCTTTATTCATACAGGTGTTTCTCATCGTTGACGGTAAGTAAATAGGCGTTCTGGGCAAACTTATCATAAACAAAAATAATAAATTTTATAAAGCTAATAAAATTATGTTAATTTTAAACCATGCACCTCACCCTTCAACAAATGAAAGTATTCGACGCGGTGGCCCGGCACGCCAGTTTTACCCGTGCCGCCAGGGAGATGCACCTCACACAGCCCGCTATCTCCATTCAGGTTAAACGCCTGGAAGATAATATTGGCCTGCCATTATTTGAAAAAATCGGCAAGCGTAACTACCTTACCGATGCCGGTAAAGAAATGCACGCCGCCTGTATCGACATACTCGAACGCATCGATCACCTGAGTGCAGCGATTGGTGAGTTACAGGGTTCTATCAAGGGCAAATTGCGCTTGTCTGTCGTCACCACCGCCGAGCACTTTATGCCGCATCTGCTGGGCCGTTTTGTCCAGGCGTACCCACAAGTCGAGCCGAGTATGGTGGTCGTCAACC
Organism: Gammaproteobacteria bacterium; assembly: GCA_965277715.1. Taxonomy (GTDB): domain Bacteria; phylum Pseudomonadota; class Gammaproteobacteria; order JBCCGL01; family JBCCGL01; genus JBCCGL01. Next base: position 4,078,555 of record OZ255836.1, on the reverse strand, counting down.
GCGCCAAGCTCATCGAACGGCTCAACGACAACAGCGATGACCTGGTGATTATGGGAAAAATCCCCGATTCGATGGAAATGCAAGCCTACCCTTTTATGGATAACCCACTGGTAGTAGTCGCCAACCCACAACACCCATTGGCCAGTGAAAAAAATATCCCCTTGCGGCGTATCACCAAAGAGCGTTTGCTGATGCGCGAACAAGGCTCGGGAACGCGCCTGGCAGTCACGCGTATCTTCACCGAACACCAACTCAGTGTAGAGCCCTATATGGAGCTGGGCAGTACCGAGGCGATCAAGCAAGGCTCAATGGCAGGGCTGGGCCTGTCTATTCTGTCTACCAATAATTTGCACACCGAACTTAAAACGGGCCAGCTTATCACTCTTGATGTTGAGGCTTTCCCGCTATTGCGGCGCTGGTATGTCGGTTATATGAAGGGCAAACAGCTGTCGCGGGTAGCCAATACCTTCCTCCAGTTTTTACTCGATTACAAAACCGAGGCCGATTTGGCCTAGTTTAAACCTCACCCGGCTTAAATCTCACCCGACCTACCCTAACGTAGCCTAATCCAATCTGACCTAACAGCCATGCCGTAGACACGTGCTTATCTGCTCTGCGCAGCCTCCAATAGCGATTCCCCGCACACCCCGAACAATGACGCACCTGGCACAATTTTTGATCAAGGAATTTCACGGCATATTCTCTTCATGCAGACAAACACAGAATCTATCGATCTTCAGTCACGTCTTGTTAGACGAGCGACCAGACCTGAAAAATAGGTTAAACCTACTACCGCGATGGCCGTTATAGATAATCAGTAGGCTTATCGATAATTTTCTGGACGACAACATTGTTTAAACGGCGCAACAACACACTTCAGGTTGGCTTGAGTATTCAGGACAACGCGCTGACGGTCGTGATCGAGCACGGCAAAAACGCGCAACCCCAATTGCTCGAAGCGCATTGCCTCAGTATGGCCCCGGATAAACCGGCCCAACAGGTATTCGACGATGCAAAATACTTTGTCGGGACTACTTTGTCGGGACAGGCACAATACCGGGCACAATACCGCAGACACCTCGCCTACCGGCAGCGCTGGCAGTGATCCCAGATACAGCAACAGTATTCAGCACCCCTTACCTGTCGGTTGAATTACGCCGCCACGCACAGCGGCGTGTAGACGCCATAAACACCACGATCAAAAGCATAACGCCATGACCTCTGAAATAACGCCCGGTTTAATTACCCACGGAAAAACAGCCCCACTGGCAAAGAAACTGCGCCTTGGCGATATGCTGGTGCAGAACGAAATCATTTCACAGACACAACTGCAAAGCGCCCTCGTCGAGCAGGAAAAAACCGGCAACAAACTCGGTAACACACTGATCGAACTGGGTATTATCCAGGAAACCCATCTGCTCAATTTTCTCTCGCAGCAGCTCAAAATACCGTTTATAGAACTGGTCGATTACAAGCTCGATACCGGAACCGTCAAAAAACTGCCCGAGAGCACGGCGCGCCGCTTCCGCGCCCTGGTGCTGGAGATGGATGACACACAGGCGCTGGTGGGCATGGCCGACCCCACCAACCTGTACGCCTTTGATGAAATCAGCCGCCAGCTAAAGCGCCGTGTGCACCAGGCAGTGGTGCGCGAAACCGATGTTTTGCACAGTATCGACAGCGTTTACCGGCGCACAGAGGAAATCGACAGCCTCGCTGAAGCACTCGACGAGCAGTTATCTGCCAGTGGTATCAAGCTCGACCTCGACGAGCTGATACGCAGTGCCAAAACCTCTGAAACCCCGGTATTCCGACTGCTGCAATCCATGTTTGAAGACGCCGTACACGCGGGCGCCTCCGATATTCATATCGAGCCAGACGAGCAGGTATTGCGCCTACGCCAACGCGTCGATGGCATACTGAATGAACACATTGTCAGTGAAACACGCATTGCCCCGGCGCTGGTACAACGCCTGAAAATCCTCGCGCAACTGGATATTGCAGAAAAGCGCCTGCCACAGGATGGCCGTTTCCATATCAAAGTAAAACGCCACAACCTCGATGTGCGGCTCTCAACCATGCCCGTGCAGCACGGTGAATCAGTGGTCATGCGGCTGCTCGACCAAACCGCCGGGCAACTGACGCTGGATCAGCTCGGCATACCCACGGGTATGATCAAAAAACTCCGCCGTCTGATCAATCAACCCCACGGCCTGATATTGGTCACCGGGCCAACGGGCAGCGGTAAAACCACCACCCTGTATTCCTGCCTACAGGAATTGAACACACCGGATCGAAAAATCATTACTGTCGAAGATCCCATCGAAAACCAAATGGCGCGGATCAATCAGGTGCAGATCAACGAAAAAATTGGCCTGACATTTTCACGGGTGCTGCGTACCGCGCTACGCCAGGACCCGGATGTGCTCCTGATCGGTGAAATGCACGACCTGGAAACTGCCGAGATAGGCGTGCGCGCATCGATCACCGGGCACCTGGTGATGTCCACCCTGCACACCAACAGTGCCGCCAGTACCATCGCCCGCCTGATCGACATTGGCGCCAAAGGATACCTGCTGGCGACCTCGCTCTCCGGTATTCTGGCGCAGCGCCTGGTGCGCCGCATTTGTGAAAAGTGCCGAGTACCGCACAGCATTGAGGATGCCCAGCACGTGTGGCTGGAAACCCTGTTCCCCGATCTGGACAGCAACACCCTGTCGTTTTTTCGTGGCGACGGTTGCCCACGCTGTAACAATAGCGGATTCGACGGTCGAACCGGCACCTACGAACTGTTAATCCTCGGCCACGACGCCAAAGTCGCGCTGCGCAACGATGACCTGCGCAGGTTCACCCACGCCATCGGACAACAGCAGGACTACACCAACCTGTCGCGTCGTGCCCTGCACATGGCACAGCAGGGCGTCACCACCATCGACGAAGTGATTCGCGTCACCAGTGATGTGGATTAATGAGGATGATGGGCCTGGCACTGTTGGCCGGATTGGCGCTAAGCCATGTGCAAAAACGTACCTGACTCGACAGCTATCCCTGTTGATACTGGCGTACAGTGATTATGGAAAGAGCCGGTCAAAACAAGCTAAAATAAGCCCATTATTTAGGTCTTATTAGGTAAAATGTCATGCTTCCCATTTTCGCTGACGGTGGTAGCATTTGAGTGGGATTTCATACTTCACACCCCATTTAGATATTTACTAGCCCGCAACCCATACGTATTGAAAAGAAAATAGAGGACATGCCAGTATGACAGAGTGGAATCTCAAAACAATCTTGGGTCATCTGCACAGCGACATTCAGGGGCAGTTGTGTCGAGCTAGGGGCATTGGTCATCCTTCAGAGAAAGGAGATGCTAGTGAAGGCGTCTGGCTTGAGTTGCTTCAGGAATACCTTCCGGCTAGGTATCACGCAAAGAAAGCTCACGTTGTAGATAGCGAGGGAACCTTTAGCGATCAGATAGATGTCGTGATCTTTGATCGCCAATACTCACCATTTATTCAAAAATTCAAAGGCTCAACGGTCATCCCTGCTGAGAGTGTATACGGTGTTTTTGAAGCCAAGCAGACAATGAATGCAAGCCTCGTCGCTTATTCTCGGGAAAAAATTGCAAGCGTTCGTAGGCTGAAGCGAACAAGTTTACCCATCCCACACGCTGGAGGTAAATATCCGGCAAAAAAACCGTTCCACATCTTGGGTGGGATGCTGACTTTTGAATCTGAGTGGAAACCGCCATTCGGTGACTCCTTTGACAAATCGCTCAGTTCTAGTGAGGGCGGACACCTTGATTTAGGCTGTATTGCTTCACACGGTTTTTTTTATTTGAATCAAAAAACAGATAAATATCAGATCAATACTGATAGAACAGCAGCTACGGGTTTTCTATTTCGCCTGATCTCCCAATTACAAATGGCCGGGACGGTACCAATGATTGATGTCGAGGCATATGCGGATTGGCTGAAAGATTAAATAAATGCAATCGACAATATATCAACAAAAACCCGCCATACGCTCACTACTACATTTCTCGACCACTTCATGCAGTTTTTTCACACAGGGAATCAAAACTGCCAACTGCTCTTGGGTAATTTTATAACTCCGATCATAACGAGCACCAATATACGCATAGTCCAACAATTCAAACAGCGCTTTTTGTTCGGGGGTTTCACGGGGTATTACACCAACTAAATCTGGGCAGTAGTCTGCCGCCATATCGCCCAAAACATTCAGATGGTGTTCTTGTGGGCTTTCTCCTGCAAAAATCAGCAGAATAGTTTTGTAGGCATGTTCACACGCCTGATGAAGATTGAAAGCAGCTCTCTTGAAGTACTCTTTTGTCATATTCCATTCGCAGCCTTCATAAAATTCTTTAGCGGCTGAAAAAGCCTCATCCAAATCCGCTTGAATGATCCGCTTTTCTTCAGCAGGGTCAAGCGGTCGCTTTTCATCCAGCTCTACATTTCCACTGTCATAAAGCGCGATACCCTGTTGTATGATCTCGGTAAAAAAGTACTGTCCCTGATGAAGCTTGTAATTAATAAACTCAATATCACGGGCGAGAATGCGAACATAGGCGCTGACGTTCAGCTTGGTGCATTCATCTTTGATCTTGTGCCAAAGCGTGACATCTTTGGCAATGTACTCGTTGCGGGTAATAGCAAGAATATCGTAGTCACTTTTTTTATGAATAAGCATTCGGCCCCGACCCTGTTCGTGCGGGCCGTCCTTCCAGTCGCCACGCGCATAGGAGCCAAATAGAACAACCATTTCCACGTTATCGCATTCTTTGCGCACTACTTCGGCAATACGTCTTAGCTCGTCCTGTTTGGATTCCGGTAGGTGCGCGATGTTGTCATTCATACTTGCCAATATACCCGGATGTTATTAAAGGTAAAGGGGTTAATGGTTCAGATGGTAATTATCCTAAATTCCTCAGTTGAATCTACTGCGGAATTTAGGATTATGTATCGAAATTCGGTGTCCGCACCGAACCCGCAGGTGAGTAGGCTGCGGGAACCTCCCCCCGCAGCCCCTCGCAAAACGGTACGTGAACCTCTCGATTCATACCGCTCCCATCAGACAAACCCTCGCCTATTCCTGCCCGTCTATAGGCAAACAAATCATGTAACTGCAAACGTATCTTCCTGAGCCAGTCCACAGCCCACTTTTGCTACAAATAGCCTAACGTCTTTGTTCTGTTCGTGAATATCCTCCTGCCTAAGACAGTTGTAAACACTTTAAAGAACCGTCTGACGCTGCCTCTTCGCTCCAGAGACCGTAGGATGGGGAGTGTTTAACAGCCAAACCACAAAACTAAATACTATCGCCTTCTCTCAGAGAGAGCGCCTTAAAAGCCCCTCACCCTCAGGCAGAGGAGTTGGGGTGAGAGTTGTCTTTCAATAACGCTCGTGAATGTATTTTTTAACCGTATTTATGTTAGCGTTCTTCAAAGTATGTGTTTTCTATTTATTTTGTCATCGACAGAAACCCTACCTGTCTTTATTGTATTGAACATATGCTCGAATACCTGCCCAACTTCACCACCCCCATCACCCAAAAAATAAGCGTGCCCTTTTGGCCTATCATATTTATTATTAAAATTGTCGCAATCAATTGCATAGACATTGGATTTAACTTTATTCATGTCCTCAGGGCCGGTGTGCCCAAGTCGCCTTGAAGCGACCTTGTTTTTCAAATTGGATAGTTTACTTGACCTAAGTGCAAGATCATCAGATGCATAATATACGGACACATTTCTAGACACACGACTGATCAAGAGGCCCTCTTGACCGTCTTCGAGTGATTCGTTAACAATATCCGCCGCCATTAAAATGGTGTTTCTAAACAGCAATGGAACGCCGTTTGCCAAATCGCATCGATTCCATACTGAAAGCGTTTCTCTAAATACCCTATTCCCCATGGAGTGAGCGAGTATATTAATGCGTTTAAGACACGGCTCATCTTCTGGTGTTTTATCTCTCCACGCCATAAATAACTGTAGAACACGAGCGAATGAAAACGCACTTTTATCTGCTGATTTCTGGTCGTCCCAGTAATCTTTTACAATGCCAAAATCATTATCACAAGGCCATATTAATGGAACCACCTGTACTAAATCGGGTTCTTTTAAATCAAAGTATCGCTGTAACTGCGCCACTCTTGGAAATATATCCGGCTCAGGCAAATTAGAGAAACCATGGAGAAAAAATAATATTTGCTGTGCTCTACTCTCCTTAAGTTTTGACATCAGTTCACTTGACCCTATTTCAATATAGTCGTCTTTACCCAGTCGTTCGCAATAATAAACTGAATTTGATGGTGAATTTTTATTCAAATCAAATTTGTATGCTCGACCCTTTTTTGTACGGATTGAACCCTGTGGTGATCGGTTAGTGATGAATAACATAGCAAGGCTTCCATATTGTGGTTAACGTTCCTTACTCTAGTAGACCAACTAACAAGGAAAAGCAAATACTGATAATTAAATAGGCTTATCAATATCTGAGAAAATAGGGATTAGTGGGTGGTTGTGGAGAGAGACCCACGGATTTTTTCGCTATCGGTGTTTAATTTCATAACCAATTCGGCTTCAGCTTCTGAAATACCAAACACACTCACCAAATCTTTAATATCAGTGCCCTGCCCCGCCAGGCGGGCAACCTGATCGTAGGCGACAGGTTCAACGCGGATTTGATCGAGCCGTTCAACTTTTTCCCGCAGGCTATTCATATCACGCCCAATACGCGCCACATGCCGCCCTATTCCCATATTGCCCGAGGCCAGCATCTCCAGCTCTTTACAGCATTTTTCAAAATCCTGATTGCGTTGTGCCTCACGCTGATAAATGTGTTTCCAACACAGGTGCAGTTTAAACAATACGCCAATACACCCCAACAGCATTAAGCAGGTAAAACCGACAACCCCCAATTCAAGTGTGGTCATTGTGTATGCCCTCTATAGTCATTCATGGCGCTACTGATCCCCCGAAATCATCTTATTGACGTCGATCAAAATGACCAGTTCATCACCACGGCTCACCATGCCGGAAATATACCTGGACGCTTCATCGTTACCAACATCCGGTGAGGTTTCAATATCGCTGCTATCGACATCGAGCACTTCCGCCACCGCATCGACACGAATACCCACAGTCTGCCCACCCGATTCGATGATAATAATGCGCGTAGCATCACTGTTTTCAACTGTCGGCAAACCGAACCGACGCCGTGTATCGAGCACACTCACTACATTGCCGCGTAAATTGATGATGCCGAGTACAAAATCAGGCGCCCCTGGTACTGGGGCAATATCTGTAACCCGCAGCACCTCCTGAACATCCATCACATTGACACCATACGTTTCTCCATCAAGCCTGAATGTTACCCATTGGGTAAAAGCGCCGGCAATCTGCTGAGCTACATTGTTCATCATTTTCTCCACTGGTAACACATTACTGATAGAGGTCAGCAACTGCAGCAACTGTGCCAGGCAGGCATTGCGCCAAGCTCATCACTTATCAGTCACTACAAAGTGACCCTGAATAATCAAAGTAAGCGTTATTGCACACCGTGCGGGCAACGGTGGCGTGCCTGAGCCAACGTCAGGCTCAGGCCATCAATGTCCAGTAGTGTAGTAAGCGTTTGTTTTATAAAGCCAGCCCGCCATCGATCAGTATGGTTTTCTATCGGCCATTGAATATCTTTCACACCCACGTTGATCACCTCACCCAGTTGATCCACGATCAGTGCCAAACCACCTCCACCAAACTGTAGTAAATGGGCTATCGCTTCATTTTCGTCTTTAAAGCCGTTATTTTGACACCCACCTACCAACACTGGGAGGTCGAGTACTTCGATTCTTTTTCCCTGTTCAACCAGCGTGCCCACGCACCCGACCAATCTGCCAGGTACTGCACTTATTCGCTGTGTGCAGCGTGTGATACGGTAGATATCAATTAATGGTAGCGCATACGCTATACCCGCTACGCTGAACTGAAGGCAGGCTGTGGGTAAGTCAAAATTATGTTTTTTCGAGGGCACATCGTCAGGTTGTTGCGGTTCAGATAAGGCCGTATCAAACAACGTCTCAATATTATCCTGACATCGATAGGTACGTGGCATCACACGCACCGGCGGCTCTGTTGCCTTAGCCAGTAGAGCATCCAGGTAGGTAGTCAATGCCAAATGTTGCGTGGTTACTACCCGCGTACCGGGAGGCGCTGGCGTATAGGTTATGGAATAAGGCTGTTTATTTACCATGAACAGGGTCACCCGCACTCGGCCACCTGCGCAACTTCTCTGGCAAGTGGCATATCATCCATCAACAGGTAATCCAACAGCGCTGCATACGCCTGCACACCGCGAAACTGGCGACCAAAATAAGATAGTGGTTTGCCCGCTTTAGCGGCATCGCGAAATCGTGTATCGACCGGAATCATCGAATTCCACATCCGCTGTGAATAATGTTGCCGCAACGTGGCCAGGGTTTGCACCGAAGCCCGTGTGCGCTGATCGTATAGGGTGGGTACAATCATCCACTGCGGCTCAATAGTGCGCGATGCGCAGATCATCGACAGTGTACGCTGCATTCGCTCCAGCCCTTTTAGAGCGAGAAACTCCGTTTGCACCGGCACCAACAACTGCTGGCAGGCAACCAGGGCATTAATCATCAGCACACCGAGCACCGGCGGGCAGTCGAGGATGACAAAGTCAAAGTGTGCCTCAACCCGTTTCAAGGCTTGTTTGATGATAAGCCCCATACCGGGGCGCGTGCTCATTTGACGGTCCAGCGTGGCCAGTGCTGTCGAGGCTGGCAGTAGGGAAATACCTTCAAATGCCGTATTCCTTATATTCGCCAATACACTCAGCGTATTGGCGCCCTGCTCAAAAAGACCGTACACACTGTCTTCAGTCTCATCCGGGTTAATACCAAAATAACTGCTCATAGAGCCGTGTGGATCGAGATCCACCAACAGTGTTGTTGCACCGGACTGCGCCAGCAACCCCGCCAGTGTCACCACCGTAGTGGTTTTACCCACCCCACCTTTCTGGTTGCAAACCGACCAAACCTTCATTGCGTTTAAATCTATCCCCTGCTCAACTCTAAATTAATCGATTTACCACCCTGCCCATACAAGCCGGATTACAGCAAGAATTGCACCGAATAAAAGTGTTTGAAAAACATTGAACGTTCGGTGGACATTCACTATGCTATGTTTTCGATTCATCGAGTGAACAAGAATGCTGAAAGAAAATGAAAAGCGCGTGCTGGCATACTTCGAAAACTACCAAAACGAATATCAACAAGGCCCCACTATCAGCGAAATAGCCGGAGCACTTGGGCAGGCCAGATCGCTGACACACCGCTATATACACAGCTTAATTGACAAAGGCCACCTGGTGCAGCAGCAAACCGGTTGGCGGGGTATCCGGCTGGCAGACACTGAACATACACACACGCGTATCCCCTTGCTCGGCACGATTGCTGCCGGACAGCCTATCGAGGCGATTGAAGAGCCAACGACGCTGGACATGGCTACCCACTTTGCTGGTCCCAACCGCTACGCGCTGCGTATTCGTGGTGAATCGATGACGGGTGCGGGCATCATGGATGGCGATACGGTGATTGTACAAAAACAAAACTTTGCCCGGCGTGGGGACATTGTCGTCGCCCTGATTGATAAACACGAGGCGACACTGAAGCGCCTTGGGGAGGTCAGTGAAAAGATTGAACTAATCCCGGAAAATATCGATATGCAGCCGATGTACTACGCGGCAGGGCGCGTTACCATTCAAGGTATTTTGGTGGGTATGTTAAGAAGCTACCATTGACAAGCGCTTATCAGAAAGGCTAGACCCGAATGGCACTTCCTTAAGACGTAAGCAACTGATAGTAAAGAGTTTATTTATTATTTCTAAGAAAAAAATGATATTTTGAAAGTTGCCGCCAATGATAACCGGGATAGTTTTACAAATATTGCTTTCAAGAACCATATGCCAAGTTATCTGAACCAAGCACGTAATACCAATACTTTCAAATACTTACAGCTTAAGGAAGTGCCATTCTGCCTTGACCCCTTTTGTTCTTGGGCGCTATTTCCAATTTCTCGGGATGTCCTTGCATATTTCTATATAGTGCCTGTCCTATTTTTCCTTTTTACCCTATCTTCCGTATGATTTTTACTTACAACGAATCACTATGAACATAGTAACCGTTGTTTACCCATTTAAACGGGATTACCTCTTTACCTAAAACAATCTCTCCATCCAAAACTTCAAATGCAATCACTCGATATTTTTGATCAACATCAAGCTGATAACTACTGCCTTCAGAAGTGCAGTTCCGAGTTTTAGCTCCCCAAGAATAATACTTCGCTCTAACAGCGTTCCAATATTCATTTTTTGACCGGTAACTCCTGAATCCACCACAGCTCCCTTCAACATCGACAGCTCTTACATCTAAGGGATCGTCAGAGCTAGATTTTGACCATACCATCAAAACTTTACCTGCACTGTAGCTATCTATTTCAAAATACAGTTTATATGACGCCCTGGGTAATTCATATTTAACCGGCATTTCCTCGTGGGAAAAAATTTTCCCAGGTTCATATTTGCCGTATTCTAATACTTGAATATCGGGTACATCTACCAACGATATATAGTTAAACTGATTAACATACGGCACACACCCCTGAAGTAAAAGCAGCAATAGCACAATAAAAAAAGAATCATGTTTCATGACGAAATTTCTCATTGTAAATTTCACTCAACTTCCTAAAAAAGACCTGGCGGAATGCGATGATCACCACCTACATAATTTGAACAAAAGCAAGGGGGTCAGCAAGGGGGTCCAGCAAGGGGGTCAGGCTTATTATTCACCATACAACGACTAATACGGATAAAAACAGTGGTTTCCAGCAAGAAATATAGGAAATAACTGCCTTGACCCGAATGGCACTTCCTTAAGCTGTAAGTATTTGAAGTAATTACAAAAAAAGCTGGTTCTATGGTAGGTTATTTGTTGTCAACACAAATACCCTTTATCCCATAGGAACCAGCCATCATGCAGAATAATGTAAAAGTCAACATTCTTCAACGTCGCATCAAAAGCCGAGCTCAATCCTCGGATGCATTGAGTTTTTATCACTTGCTGACATCCTCTCAGTTACTTACGAAACTGGAAGAATTACAACCGGATTTTCGAGCGCGTCGCTATCCTCCTCTAGACACCTTATCGCTGTTTTTATACCAAACAATGAGTGCAGATCAGTCCTGCCAGCAAGCTGTCAACACACTCGCTGTACAGCGATTAAGTGAAGGTTTATCAGTGAGTAATACGTATACAGGGAGTTATTGTAAAGCGCGACAAAGGCTGCCAACCCCCCTCGTCTCAGGGCTTGCCCGTTGTACAGGCGAGTGTGTGGCGAATGAAGCGGCCAGTCACTGGCACTGGCAAGGGCGTTCAGTTAAATTGGTTGACGGCACCACTGTGACAATGCCCGATACGCCTGAAAATCAGGTAGTTTATCCACAACAGTCAGGCCAGAAAGTGGGGATCGGTTTTCCTCTTTGTCGCTGGGTAGGAATTATTTGTTTAGCCAGTGGTGGTGTTCTCGATGCGGCAATGGGTCCTTTTAAAGGTAAGGGAGCGGATGAGCAAACGTTATTGAGAAAAATACAAAATGCGCTTAAACCGGGTGATATTGTGGTGGGTGATGCCTATTTTGCGGGTTATTTTTTTCTAGCAAACCTTATAGAGCAAGGAGTAGACGGTGTATTTGAGCCGCATGGTGCGCGGCGTAAATCCACAGATTTTCGAGAAGGCAAAAGGCTTGGATCGAAGGATCATCTGATTTGTTATACAAAGCCCAAGAAAAGACCAGAGTGGATGAGCGAAGAAGCCTATGAAGCGGCTGCTGATGAAGTGGTTATACGTGAACTGAAAGTGGGTAAAAAACTGTTGGTGACAACGTTGTTATTAGTTAAATCGGCGTCTAAAGAGGCGCTTAAACAGCTCTACAAAGAACGCTGGCATGTCGAACTTGATTTACGCCATATAAAAACGACAATGAAGATGCACACCTTCCGTTGTAAGACGCCAGAAATGGTTGAGAAGGAAATGTGGGTACACATATTAGCTTACAACCTTATTCGCTTATTAATGGCGCAATCTGCTTTACTAGTGGACATACTGCCTCGACAGATAAGTTTTAAGCATACGTTACAAATTTGGGTAGCGTATCGTTATCAGAAAGGCGGTAGCCCTCTGGGTAGTGATAAGGTGTTGGCGCTATGTGCGTTGATTGCAGAAAACTGTGTGGGTAATCGACCGGGGCGTATTGAACCAAGAGTGGTTAAACGAAGACCCAAACCATATCGTTTATTGATGCAGCCAAGGGACGTGGCCAGAAGTGTTGTTAAAAAATATGGCCATCCCAAAAAACAGAAATAGGTCATTTACAATGAAAGTACTTCCATATTTTTCATGTACTTAGAGCTTAAGGAAGTGCCATTCGGGTCAGGCCAGTTATTCACTGTTCAATTGACTTTCAATCTGGTACATCATCTCATAGAACTCTCCGATGTCTAACTGCTTTCTGATATAGGCTATTGTTATTTACCAAGCTACTGTTGTACAAACCGCCGTTTTTCAACCACATTCTGATCGTAGTAACATCACTGCGTTATAACGGTAATGTGGCAACACAAATTTCTACTGAAAATATTATGCCCTGGGGTGTTCAACGCCATTAACTTAATTGATCAGCGGCGTAAAAGCCCTTTAGCACTTTACAATCGCCACTATGCGCACCTATTTTGATAACGTTGACACCCTGCATCGCTACACCCTGGAACTTGACCTCCATCAGGATGAGCTACTATGCCCTAACTGGTTTAAATGCAACTCGTTTGTCTCCCACGGCTTTGTCTACAAACAGATCTCCAGCACCCAGAAAGTTGTTGTCGGCAAACGCATTTTCTGCACGAATCGACACGCAAAAACGGGCTGCGGCACAACTCGTAGACTGTATCTGGCCGAGACCATTCCCTCCCTTCGCTACTCCACTCAGCACCTTTTTACCTTTCTTTTATCGTTGATCGCATTGTGTAGTATTCAACAGGCCTATGAAGCCGCTACCGGTACTAAAGACCCTCGCAATGCGTATCGTTGGTTACATAAGCTAAGCCTTAAATTGATGAACTTCAGACAAGGACTCGCCTTACACGCACCCTCCCTTGCCGAACGTTTCAAGACGCGAACACGACGTTTGAGAGTAGTATTGCCTACCCTGCAAACCCTGTTTTCAACTCTACCCACCAACCCCTGCACCCACTACCAGCACCGCCGACAAACGGCGTTTATTTAACGTTTACCATCATCAGGATACCCGCTGATTTACCCAATACACCCCAAATATGAGCCACCATCACAAATAGGCATTACCACATTATCATCCACCGCCGCGCAAAACCATGAGGCTTTATCGCCTCCTCTATTCTTGCAACAGAATCCGTCACTCGTTTAACACCATGGCGCTCTCTACCATCCCCAACCTCATCCATCGTTTAATGAGGTCTAACATGAAATCCACTCAACATCCTCCCCTCGAACTCAGGCTGCGTGTCTTAAGCGCTGTCGATTATGCGCCCGGCCAGTCGATCCGCAAACGCATCAAACAGGTCGCCAACCGTACCTTCCACGACGAACAAACCGGGTGCCAGTACACCTTTACCTGGCGAACCATCAGCACCTGGTTGTACCGGTATAAAAAACACGGTGTCACCGCACTTGATAGCAAAACCCGCGCGGATAAAAACAGTTACCGGAAAATCCAGCTCAACGAATTGGCTGAGGCCATTAATGACATCCTTCCAACGTTAAGTCACAATAAAATAGGCATCGTTCCAAAACAGGCCATTTATCGCCAGTGACTTCAGCGCAATTACTTTCAGCGTAGCCAACTCTCACAAACCTCTTTCTATCGTATGCTTAGAGAAAATGATCTGCTTAATGGTGAACAAATACAAAAACTTCGACGATCCTTTTCTATGCAGTTTGCCAATGAACTCTGGCAGGCCGATACCCTGTATGGGCCTTCAATCAAACAACCCGATGGCAAATGGAAAAAGACCTTTCTGATCGCCTTTATTGACGATGCCAGCCGGGTCATTACCCACGGCGAATTCTTTTATCGGGATAATACCGACAACATGGTGGAGGCCTTTCGAGCCGCTCTGTTTAAACGCGGTAAACCCGAAAGACTCTACTTTGATAACGGGGCCAACTACACCTCTAAAGAAATACTACAAGCCTGTGTGCGCCTGAATATTCATCTGTCCCATGCACCCATTAGGGACGGTGCAGCAAAAGGTAAAATCGAACGGTTCTTTCGGGGATTCCGTGATCGGTTTTTAGTCCAACATGTAACCTTTGAGTCATTGGATAAACTCAACGCGCTGACCGGTGAATGGGTAGAAAATGACTATAACACCAAGCACCATACCGGCATTGGAATGATACCGATTGACCGGTTTAACCTCGACCATAGCCGTATCCATTTCCTCACTGACGATGAGTACACCGAAGAGGTTTTCTTTATCCAAGAAAATCGCAAAGTCAGTAAAACCAATGTCTTTTCTATCAACTCACAAAAATACGAATGCCCGGTGGATTTGCGGGAAAAAACCATCCAGGTGCGTTATGACCGGACTAAGCGAGATCGTTTTGTGGTCTATTTTGCTGACACACGTATGGGGGACGCCACAGTACTGAATCTCCACTATAATGCTAACCTCAGAAAAAAGGCGCTAACCCATGATTAAATCCATCTTCGGACTCACCAAAGAACCCTTTAATCGGCGTGACTTGACACTATTGCCCCAACAGAAGAAGATCCTTGATATCATCAAGATTCACTCCCAGCAAGGGGGTTTCTCTGTCGTTATCGGCAAACCTGGTGTCGGTAAAAGCGTACTGTTTGAGCATATTGAAAATCTGCAAAAAGAACGCAACATCACGGTTGTATCCTGCTCACGCACTTTGCATACTTACCTCAATATTCTCAAACAACTGGCGGAGTCGTTTAAAATTGAGGTCGCTGTTAAAGACTTGGAAAAGGAATTAATCATCAGCGCATTTAATCATATCCGGGATCGAAAAACGCTTTATATCCTGATTGATGAAGCGCATTTATTGGACATGCTAGTGTTGCGAAAGCTAAGGTTATTGTTTGAACGTTTTCCGAAAAAACATAACCTGATACTGTTTGGACAGCGGGATTTATTGTATTACCTGTCTATGAATGTAAACCAGGATATCAAGAGTCGTATTACTTATTCTGAAAATATATCCCCGCTCAATGACGATGACCTGGAACGTTATATCATCAAAGAGTTGGAAGCGGTTAGGATGGGCATTAATACCTTTGATAGCGCCGCTATCGAGCTGATCGTACGTTCAGCACAGGGAAACTTACGGCTCTGCCGCAATCTGTGTTATGGCAGTCTTATCGAAGCTTGTAGAGAAACCAAAAAAATCGTGACAATCAGTTATGTCAACAATGTGTTGGTACAACCCCATTGGCGCTCTCATGAAGAATTAATCAAACAGCAAGTGGCGTAAGGGAGAGAACCAGGATACCCACCTTATCCTTTTCGGACAGTGAAAATAGCATCAACTCTTAGAGAAACGTTGTTTGCGACATCTATCGTAACAGGGGGCTATGTGCTCCCTGTTACAAGTTAACCCATGACATCATAAAGGGCAACCTACGAGAGTATCGTGGTCAGCCGAGGTTATCGTACGGGTATAATATGGATGGGTAAAACGTCAGATTTTAATGCGGTAAAAGTATTTTTTATTATGATCGGAATGTGGCAAAAACGCCGAAAAACTGAAAAATACTATGATAGATAATTTGGGGATTTATACGATCAGAAAGTGGCACGCTACATTTGCCTGAAAAAATATTTTTCATTAAAACAAGGCTCAATAACTGGATCATTACACCGAATAACCCCCTAAGTAAGTAAAAAAATCAGGTTTGACTATCCTGGGCGCTATTTCCAATTTCTCGGGATGTCCTTGCATATTTCTATATAGTGCCTGTCCTATTTTTCCTTTTAAATAGTAAATAACTAGCCTGACCCCTTTTTCGTTAACACCCTCCTTGCTGGAAACGCTGTGGCTGGCGACCCGATTGCCTGCAGCATAGATGTAGTGTTGATGCCGGGTATGTTGGCCGTTGTCAGTGACCTATAGTGCCTGTCCTATTTCTACTTTCATCTTTTAAATAGTAAATAACTAGCCTGACCCCTTTTTCGAAAAATACTATGATAGATAATTTGGGGATTTATACGATCAGAAAGTGGCACGCTACATAAGCCAATAAAAAAGCCTCCGGTATACGAGGCTTTAACAAAAAATACTTTGTTTATACTAAATAACTAGCCTGACCCCTTTTCTGCTTTTCTTCTTAGTGCCATTGGGCGCTTACTATATTTCTATATAGTGCCTGTCCTATTTTTCGTTCTGGATCAATATTAAAGGTCACTGGCTGAGAGACGCGGGATTTGATATGAATACGCCCGTTAAGATCAGGGTGATGGATGGCTGTTTGGTGTTGACGACCGAGCAGATTGAATAAGCATAGATCACTTACTGGCTATTTCTTCGATTCGCTGTTTCACATCAAAATAACGTTTTACAATTCCTGCTTCTAGTAGCACACGTTCAAGAGATTGACGTTCATAAATATAATCGTAAGCAGCCCCGCACATTATGGCAGTGACTTCATCGTTAATTTTTCCAGTGCGGCGAACACCATTTTGATCGTGTAGATAAAACCCACCTTCACTTTCTCCACACTCTAGTATTCCAGTAAATACAGAAAGTGATAACTCAGCCTTCTCTAAGTTATCCTCAGCCTTTTTAAGATCACCTGCTTTAAAGTAGGCCCAAGCTAATTGAGGGAATAATTCAAAGTTAGGAGTCTCGAACAAGTGTAAAGCAAGGGCAGCCTCAAATGACTTAATAGCTTTTTCGTATTTTTGCTCCTGTACCTGTTCGACTCCAATGCATACAAACTTATTATAGTCGTGATGCCCTTCGATAACTTCTGGAACATCACAGTCAATTGCAGCTTCAGTTTTGGAGCAACCCGAAACTAAAATAATGAAGCCAATACCAATAATCATCTTTATCAAAAAATTCATTTTTAGATACTCACGGCGAAGGAATCAAAGTCGTTGGATTTACCTGTTGGCCATTGTGTCGAATATCCACGTGAACGTGCTCAGTAATACCCGGATACCGAGTTCCTAAGCCTTGATACGTTCCAATAGTCTGACCAGCAGAAACACTTGCACCAACGCTGATGCCGGATGCTGGCGCAACATAAAGCTGACGTACTACATAACCATCGAGAGTTGTTATTCTTGCATATCGATAAGACAGATCATTGGTATAGGGATAACCAATCTTATCTATAACGCCATCAGTGACTGCAACCACATCTTGTCCAGGCGTTGCTACATAATCTGCGCCTTGATGTGGGCCATAGCTACGACCTTCTCCGTATCCACCACAGCCTTGAGAGTCACAACCGCGTACTTGTCCACCTGTTGGATTTTCCCATACACGGTTTGGGTTAGCCTGTTGTGAACCAGAAGCTGTACCAGAGGACGGGGAACCACCTTCTCCAAATCTTCTTGCAGCATTAGCAAAGGTATAAGCGAAAGCAGCCGTGACTGCTCCATTTGCAAACTTACCCCCACCAAGCTTAGATGCCGTACCCCCCACCACTGCCGCAACCGCCGTTCTGCCCACAATATTCCCAGTACTTCGATCAGCCATATTAAAAACACCGCCATTAGTCAGGTTGGTCGTTGCAAATTTAGCAAACCCAGCACTCAAAAATCCCTGCCCAAATTTCCCTCCTTGCACCACAGACATAAACCCTCCCGCTACACCATGAGCCAATACCTTCGCTGTATCTTCCCAACCTGACACACCTATACCCGCAAATATAGCACCCGATATACCACCAGTAATGGCGCCTTTAAGTATATTACCACCATTAACAGCCGCACTGGCTGCCCCTGCTGCCGCCCCGGCCAGTGCGCCCAGTGCAACTGCGTTTCCCCCCACTAACGCTAAGCAGGGTGGACAATAAAAAGTCACCACAGCCGCAATGATCACCCCTATAAATGGTTTAATAGCTTTTACCACTTTTTTAACCGCTTTTTTAATCGACTTAAAAAGCTTCTTAAAAAAGTACCCGCTAGGGTCCGTATACTTCATGGGGTTATTCAGCACATAGCTATAACGGTTATAGCTCTGGCTCATGCCCGCCGCCTGTATATGCGGATCAGCGCTAACAAACCGCGCCAGGCTTGCATCGTATACCCGCCCATTCATATGAATCAGGCCCACTTCCTCAATCGATTCGTGGTCGGTATACGCTCGGGTGGTAAACAGTAAACGCATGCTGTACAGCGACCCCGCACCTTGCCAGTCAAAATGGCGTTGTTTACCCCAGGCATCGTAACTGCGCCGATCAACCACTTGACCGTCAGCATCCGTCATCGTGTCGATACTGCCAAGCGCGTCTTTGTGCAGATAGTGGGTTTTTACACCTTCCTTGCTGGAAACACTGTGGCTGGCGACCCGATTGCCTGCAGCGTAGATGTAGTATTGATGCCGGGTGTGTTGACCGTTGTCAGTGACCTGTTTCTCGTACAATCCCCCTACGTACCAGGTGGTATCACCTGTGTGATTGATCTTTTTATAGCGCGCCCGGTCAAGGCCATAACTAAAACGGGCCGATTTGCCGTTTTTACTGATATGGATCGGTTTGTTAAAACTGTTCCAGGTGAAGCGGCGCCCATCGCCTTCGAGCATATTGCCGTTGGCATCGTAGTGGTATTGATGATTACCCGCGCTGCTAACAGCATGTGGCCGACCACTGGTGTATTGGTAGTGACCCACGTCAGATTTGTAGGTGATATTGCCGTAAACGTCATAATTCTGGGTTTGCGCAATATCGAGACCACCACCGATAAAGCGCTCACTGACCAAGTGCGTGGCGGTCAGCCGGTCTAAGCGGTCGTACTCGAAGGTTTCGCGGATGTCGTTAACCAGGTCATCGCGCAATGTGACATTATTGTAGGCGTCGTATTGGTATTCGATATGCCGTATCGCGGTGCTGCCAAGCAGGCCGCTATGGGTAACTTGCAACTGACCAGTGGCGGTATTGTAGCTGTAGTCGTTAACGATGCCGTTACCATACGATTCTGCAGTAATGCGACCGGACGCATCGGCATCAAGCGCCTGCCAGTAGGTGATATGTTGGGTATCAGCCGTTTGTGCTTGATAGCTTTCAGCACCGTTTTCAAGGCTGCGTGTGTAATGGAAGCTTTGATCTGCCGCTGCCAGCGTTTGCTCGGCTAATACGGTGATTTGTTCGATCAATTGGGTGTAACTGCCGATATGCTGATCGAGTAACGCAATGACATTCTCAAGCTCAATAACGGTATTGTTGAGGTGGCCTAAAAACGCCGGTGAGAGGGTTTGGTTTTGCCCAATACTCGCCGTTAGGTTTGTTTGTTCGTCAGAACTAAGGTTCTGGGTAGGTGTTACTCCTTGGCCATTCTCAACCGGTATGAAAATACTTATACCATTGACATTAACTGGTGCCAGGGTAATTACATGGGGGTTTTCTATCTTGGCATTATTTATACTTTCTGTTAGCAAACTTTTCTGACTATTCAGATCGGCTTGCAAGTCATCGCTTAAATGCGGTACAGGCACAGGGTCTCTGGTTGGCAGAACCAATTGACTGCGCCAGCCAGGTACGAAAATGGTGATATCTCCAACACTAATCGGTACTTGTACGCTCACCAAGGGTTGACTGGCAGCTTCTTTCTCAGCTTCTTTAAGGTCAGCCTGATATTTCGCCTCTGCACGGGTTTGTATGGCAAGTAATGCGCGGTAGTCGTCGAGTTTGGCGCGATACCGCTGCCCAATGCGCCGCAAGGTGTGCGCACGGGTTTCGTAGCTTTCAGCCAGGTCTGTCGCGGCCAGAATTAACGGGGCTAATTGGCTGAGATCACCGGTTTCTGCCCGGAGACGACTACCACGCACACTGTGAAGAAAACCCAGTTCGCTGTAGAGATTTTCGGTGTAGAAATCCTGCCCACCGGGGTAGTCAGTTTTAATTACGCGCCCCAGCGCATCGTAGTGAACACGCGTGGTGTAGGCCGTGCCTTCAATAGTATGGGTGGTGGCGACGGTACGCCCAAAGTGGTCGTATTCGTAGGTTTTACTGACAGCACCGTTACTTTCGACGAGGAGTTTGCCAATGCTACCCAACGGTGCACTGGTATCGCCGTATTGCCATGTGGTGATGCCCTCGGTTTCCTGGCGGCGCACCAGGCGCCCCAGTTGGTCGTAATCCATCGTGACAACCTGGCCTTTGGCGTCGGTTTGCTGAATCAATTGACCATAGGCATCGTATGCATAAGTCCAATACCCCATATCGGGGTCGTCCATGCTGATTTTGCGGCCACGCTCGTCGTATGCGAGGGTAATGGTCGTGGCGGCATCGCCTGCTACCGTGGTGGTCAGCAATTGACCGTCAACTGTGTAGCGATACTCAACGCTACTGCCTTCCTCCTCCTCAACACGCACTGTTTGTCCCAATGCATTGGTGCGGGTTGTTTTCGCCAATTGCTTGGGGCCGTTGTAGGTCGTCGTGGTCAACCCGTTGTAGCGGTTGTTGATTGTATTCGTGCTGCCATGCGGGCCGGGTTCGGTGATTTCAACCACACGCCCAATAGCGTCGTATTGGGTACTGGCCCAATAGATATTGTCACCCAAAAAGTAAGGGCGGCTAACACGGTATACCTCGCCCAAATGGTTGTACTCGGTTTCGTGGTAAACCTTTAAACCGTTGAGTGCAGTGGTAATTTTGCGCACTTCGCGGCCCAGGTTGTCGAACTGTACGGTCACCGCCGGGCTGCCGCTACTCTCGGTGACACTACAGTAGTGTGCAAACGTTGCTCGTTCACCGCATTGGTTGCTATTGGCGAAGTAATAATCGATACGGGTCTGGTTGCCGTCGGCCCGCGTTTCCAGGCGTTTGCGCTGAAAGCCATCGTATGACCAACGGGTGGTGATGCCATTGGGGCCTGTTTGCGTGGCTAATAGTCCCTGTTCGTTGTATTCAAAGGTTTCACACAAGCCAAGAGGGTTGCAGCTTCTGGTAGGGCGACCCAGCACATCCCGTTCGGTGGTGCTGGTGCGATCAGCATGGTTAGGCACTCTGAGCGTAACAGCAATTTTCTGACCAAAACTATCGTATTGGTAAACCGTTGTTTGGAAGGTTTCACCGGTTTGGGTGCTGATAATACTTTCCGAATCGAGCAAACCGGTATGGGCGTCGTAGGTAAAGCGGCTGAGCTTGGGCGTGGCATCGCCCTGGGGGGTGGTGTGGGTAGTACGCGCTTCCATTAGGCGGCCAAGGTGCCAGTTATCTGTATTGTTGTCGTATTGGCTAACGGTGGTTTGGGTGAATGTTTCACCACCACCCTCAGTGATAACAGTGACAGTTCCCACATTGCCATAGGCATCTATGTTTTCACTCAGTGAAGTAACGGTGCTAATTAATGAACCGTCGAGTTCATAACTGCGCTGCACGGTGCGGTGCGCGTGGACGGACTCTACCCCAGCATAGTAACTATCTTGGCTATATTCAGTGGTAGATTCATTCAGGAGTTGCCCGTTGTACGATTCAGTGTGGCGGAGCACATGGCCGGTAAAGGGGAAGCCACTCTGGTCGAACCAGGTTTCCTGTGTTTTACCTGTGTCAGGGTACGTTTCGGTAATTTTGGCAAAACCGTAGGAACCCCGGCCTTTTACATGGGCTTTTAATCCTTCGTAGTGGTAATTTGTAGAAATACTGCCACCGATGCCATCATCGGCGGTAACACTGCTAACCACGTATTGGGGGTACTGTAGGTCAATTACCGGATAAGCGGCGCCAGTGCCTTTGGTGTAGACCGTTTTGTCGGTTAAAGAGGCGTAACTAATATCCGTATGCGTGCCCAAAGAGTCTGTTATTGATGACAGTCTTGGTTTTGTGTCATTAGAAAGGCTAATTGCTAACCGAGTACCAACATTTAGTGAACTAGCGTATGTCCAGATAGCATCTGGCAATCCATCACCATTGGTATCGTGAAACCCGGAAAACTGCCACCCACTTGACCCATACCCACCTGATGCCGTCGGTGTATTGACAATAATAGCACCGTATCGACCTAACCCTTCGGCGAGACTGACTGCTACCCGAGTACCAACATTTAGTGAACTAGCGTATGTCCAGATAGCATCTGGCAATCCATCACCATTGGTATCGTGAAACCCGGAAAACTGCCACCCACTTGACCCATACCCACCTGATGCCGTCGGTGTATTGACAATAATAGCACCGTATCGACCTGACCCTTCGGCGAGACTGACTGCTACCCGAGTACCAACATTTAGTGAACTAGCGTATGTCCAAATAGCATCTGGCAATCCATCACCATTGGTATCGTGAAACCCGGAAAACTGCCACCCACTTGACCCATACCCACCTGATGCCGTCGGTGTATTGACAATAATAGCACCGTATCGACCTGACCCTTCGGCGAGACTGACTGCTACCCGAGTACCAACATTTAGTGAACTAGCGTATGTCCAGATAGCATCTGGCAATCCATCACTATTGGTATCGTGAAACCCGGAAAACTGCCACCCACTTGACCCATACCCACCTGATGCCGTCGGTGTATTGACAATAATAGCACCGTATCGACCTGACCCTTCGGCGAGACTGACTGCTACCCGAGTACCAACATTTAGTGAACTAGCGTATGTCCAGATAGCATCTGGCAATCCATCACCATTGGTATCGTGAAACCCGGAAAACTGCCACCCACTTGACCCATACCCACCTGATGCTGTCGGTGTATTGACAATAATAGCACCGTATCGACCTGACCCTTCGGCGAGACTGACTGCTACCCGAGTACCAACATTTAGTGAACTAGCGTATGTCCAGATAGCATCTGGCAATCCATCACCATTGGTGTCATGAAACCCAGAAAACTGCCACCCACTTGACCCATACCCACCTGATGCCGTCGGTGTATTGACAATAATAGCACCGTATCGACCTGACCCTTCGGCGAGACTGACTGCTACCCGAGTACCAACATTTAGTGAACTAGCGTATGTCCAGATAGCATCTGGCAATCCATCACCATTGGTGTCATGAAACCCAGAAAACTGCCACCCACTTGACCCATACCCACCTGATGCCGTCGGTGTATTGACAATAATAGCACCGTATCGACCTGACCCTTCGGCGAGACTGACTGCTACCCGAGTACCAACATTTAGTGAACTAGCGTATGTCCAGATAGCATCTGGCAATCCATCACCATTGGTATCGTGAAACCCAGAAAACTGCCACCCACTTGACCCATACCCACCTGATGCCGTCGGTGTATTGGAAATAACAGCATTGTAAGCAGCAGGTTCACCCTGCCAACCAAACCTTATATGATTGAAACAATGGCTGTCTTGTGAAGTACACTCTTGTACGCTACTCAGTAAAGTGTTTTCCAGATTACTTTGGTACGTTAGGTGATAGTTTCTTAAGATAACATCATTGTGATAGCTAGAAATTGACCGTAAACGGTACCGGGTATGGACTTCAGAACCTGCTATATAGTATTTATTTTCATCTGCTCTTTGCTCGTAGACAAAATTAACTTTCCCGCCACTGTATTCCATACTGTCCAGGTACTGTTTATTGTCCTGGATGCGGTATTTGTACGTGATTGGGTTATTGCCCGTACTATCATTAACCTCACTTAATAACCAATTCAACCGTCCATAGGCAAATGCCACAGTAGCATTATTGCCCAAACCAAATGTCATGGTATGACCGGCCTTGGTATCCACCACAAAATAAGCCGGGTTGTTAGCACTACCCCCCACCGAACGAATGCGCGAATAACCATCAATTTCCGTACGATACTCAGTGCCAACAGCACCGTTTGCCCCACTGACGGGAATCAAACGTTCACCATCCAGACAATAACGGCTTTTATCGCCAAAGGTTATGCCGCTGATAAAACCGTCCTGCGCCAGATTGGCCGGGCAGCGGCTGATCGCCGATACTGCGCTAAGGTTCCATCCCACCCCCATAATACCGTTGCCTGCCGCACTGTTATAAGAAAGCGCAACGTCTGGCTGCATACCCCCACGGCCAGGGGCAACTTTAATTGGAAGGGTATAGCTGGCATTACCATTTGATACATTGAATTCACCTGCGGTAGCGCCAACTTCAACCGCCGTTGCAGGCAGCGTCTGTACTATTAGGGCGCATACTACGGTAGATACGCAGGTGATACGGGTAAGTAATGAGGTCATTAGGTTCTCTCCTTATTCCACAGGGGTTTTATTGATATGGTCGCGGATAGCTTGCAGGCGCTGCACCGTTGACGATGGAGTTTCCTCTGTTGGTTCAGTTATATTTTGATCCGGTGGATTAATACCCTGGCTTTGTAACTGTTGATCAAATTTACGCAGTGTTTGATCAAGCTGAGCAATTGTTGCCTCTGTTTGCTCAATTTCGGTGGGGAGTGATGTTTGTGTATTGAGGAGTGCTTGTAGTTTTTTTGCTGACGGGGATTGTTCGTGATCGATTGGTTCGTCAGCTCCACTAGACATTATTGCAGTGGTAGGGAGGGTTTTTTCTACGTCATTTACATAGGCGTCTGTAACCGATGCAATTTCCGCACTATCGGGCGGGATAACGGTCATACCCACAACCCATATAAGCCCAGCGACTGCTAGACCAAAAACAAGTGTTACCACCTTTTTAACAACCATTTTTGTATCCTTGATTAAGCTCAGGTGTCACGCGCTTACTTAAAAGCCTCGTGAAACTGTGAGTGATTTAACCACTGATGACACCAATTATGCAACAGCTTTTTTGAAACGAACCCCGCTCTTCAGTTAGTAACTTACAGACACAGAGTTTTTATCGCTTGTGAAACAGCTTGCACCGAATATAATTAAAAAGGAAAAAGACCGCCAAAACCGGGATAAAAAAATATCCCAAAGTCGTATGAAGTTAAAGAATACTCACTACAAACTATTGCTGATATTTGAGTTCGATTGCCCTGTGCCTACCACACCTCAGCTTACGCAAATAGCCACTAATATCCTCACTCTCCTTGTCATTTTTCCAAATACTCCTCAGTGGGTCTCAGTGGGTTAACCGTCTCATCACTCTCCTCCACTGCCTCAATCGGCACTAGTTTAGCGTGAGGTTTACCCCGGTAAGTAATGACAACGCCTTCTCCCCGAGCGACACTTTCCAGCAATTCACGTGTAGGAAACCTTAAACCTTTAGCTGCTGCCTACATGATGTTTTGTGTTCACCATTAAGCTTATATTGATAGGTGTAGGCCTAAAGAAAATAAAATAAAGAAACCTATCGACAAGTGGTAACAGCCCCTTTCAACACGTTATTATTCACCGGTTACTCCTAATCAACACCTGCATGACCAACAACCAAGAAGATACCCTCTACGCCAGCAAGCTCGCCAGCATTGCCGACTTTGCCTTTGACGACAACGTTGCCCATGTTTTTCCCGACATGATCAGCCGTTCGGTGCCCGGCTACGCCTCAATCATTACCTCGATTGGCTTATTGGCCCGCAAACATGTACAGGCCTACAGCCACTGCTACGACCTCGGCTGCTCACTCGGCGCCGCCACACTGGCAATGCGGCAAAATATCCAACACCGGGGTTGCCGCATTATTGCCATCGACAATGCACCTGCAATGGTGAACGGGTGCCGTAACAATATAAATACCGACACAAGCCCTACGCCCGTCGACATCCACTGTGCAGATATCGACGATACACCCATTGAAAATGCCTCAATGGTGGTACTCAACTTCACCCTGCAATTTATCGACCCGACACTGCGCGCTGCACTGATCGAGCGCATTTATGCGGGCCTCCGGCCCACTGGTATTTTAGTCTTATCAGAAAAACTGGCATTTGATGACCCGCGCATCCAACAGCTACAAATAGACATGCACCACAGCTTTAAACGCGCCAACGGTTACAGTGAACTGGAAGTCAGTCAAAAACGCAACGCACTGGAAAACGTATTAATCCCCGAAACCCTTAACACCCACAAAGAACGCCTGTACAAAGCCGGATTCACCCACTGTGAACTATGGTTTCAATGCTTTAACTTTGCCTCCCTGGTAGCGATAAAATGAACCCGATAGACGCGTACCAATCGCTTTATACAGCACTCCAGGATACGCCTGCAGCACCGTTGTTACACACCTTACAACCCCTGCTCGACAGCGCCTTCTCAGCCAAACGCAACGGCAAATTGCCCGTTTGGCTGGAGGCCATAGCGAAACTGCCACGCGTTGACCAACCCTCACTCGTGTACGAAAACAAGCACCTCTGTATGGCTGGCGGGGAAAGTTATTCCACCGAAATAAACACACAACTGGAAACCTGTTTACGCACTTTCCACCCGTGGCGAAAAGGCCCCTTAAACATAGCAAACACAGTGATCGATACCGAATGGCACTCCGACTGGAAATGGGATCGCGTACAGCCTGGTATCACCCCACTGACGGGTCGAAAAGTGCTGGATATTGGCTGCGGCAATGGCTACCACTGCTGGCGCATGCTGCAAGGCGGCGCTGAGTGGGTTATTGGTATCGACCCCACCCTACTATTTGTTATGCAGTTTCTGGCGTGTAAACACTTTGCCGGTGATCTACCTGTGTGGGTTTTACCACTGGGTATTGAAGATCTTCCCGGCGACCTGCCGGTATTCGATAGCGTGTTTTCAATGGGCGTGCTATACCACCGACGCTCACCGCTGGATCACCTGTTCGATTTACAGCGACTGTTGCGGCCAGCCGGTGAATTAGTACTGGAAACCCTGGTGGTTGATGGCGAGGTAGGCTATTCACTGCTCCCTCCAGGACGCTATGCACAAATGCGCAATGTCTGGTTTTTGCCTGGCTGTGCAACCCTGATTGGCTGGATGGAGCGTTGCGGCTTTGTCGATGTGAGGCTTATCGACATCCGTAAAACCACCACCGACGAGCAACGCAGTACCGATTGGATGCAGTTTCAGTCGCTGGCCGATTTTCTCGACCCAGACGACCATAACAAAACCATTGAAGGTCACCCGGCACCTGTGCGTGCTGTATTCGTGGCAAACAAAAAAAAGTAAATATTGCTTAAATGCGTCGTTAAGCTGGCGCACTAATTGTATTAATTTCCCACTGCGCCTATATTATGCGCCGCAAATAACGATACCATTGGCTACACTTGATAAAGCAATGAAAAATACCCCCGTAAACGGCACGCGCAGTGACATCGATAACACGCCGTGTATATTCTACGATGGCTACTGGATTCGCTACTACGCCCCGCCAGACGATACACTGCCCAACCGTAAAGCCCTTATCGACAACCTCACCCGCCGCGCATTCCACCACACCGAACCCGGCATCAACACCCCCGGCAAACGGCTCGAAGAAGCCCGCCGCAGTTACCAGACTGAAACCAATTTACAGCGCAAACGTGTCAACGCCGCGATGCTGGCGGGCGCACTATTCAACCGGGCCACCGATTTATTCACCACGATTGCAGACCTGGGCGAGCGCAGTGTCGTCGTCAGCCGTTCCAATGAGCTGATGAAAGAGTGCAGCAAATGCTTTCGTGAAGCGCTGGATCTCGGCAAACAAGTAAAACACTACAGCGGTGAAGAGGGTATAGACGAATTGTGGGGAGAGCCATTTAAAGCATTCAGCACCCCCCCTGTGGCTTTTTACCAATCGCGCTATATCAAGATTGCACAAAGCATGCGCGACATTGATTTGATCAAAACCGCCATGAAAAATACGTTTGCCAACAGTACCGCTTTTGCCAATATCGATGGAAAAATAGAAACCTTTGCCAACGCCGCAAAACGTGAATGCGAGACAATGAAGTCAGACCCGTGTATTTTCAAAATCTGGCCCTCATTCGTCGCCGCCGCCGAACAACTCCAGTCCTTTGAACCACATATACCAGCCAATTGCAGCCAGCTCGATAAATACCGCTGCCAGGAGGGTATGCAAGTTCTGTGTAAAGGCAAACAATTACTGCGCCATATTGCCGAAGCACGCGTGCCCATGCCAGATAATACCCACCGCTACCTGAAACTATGTAATAGTTACCGCCCACCGTTTTAACCTAATAATCAGTTGAATCATTATGGATAACCTGCGCTCATCATTTGCTCTGCGTGTGCTGCTCATCAGCGCCGCTTTTATTATCGTTATCGCGGGTATGCAGGCAGCCAAGGCCATGTTGGTGCCTTTTCTATTGTCGGTATTTGTTGCGGTGATTGCCGCCCCACCCCTGTTCTGGCTTACGGGCAAAGGTCTGCCCAAGCCGATAGCCATGCTACTGGTTATTGTCGGCGTCGTCGTCGCAGCTATCATCATCGCTGCATTGTTGGGTTCATCGGTGGATAGTTTTTCACGCGCTCTACCCGGTTATCAAGTACGGCTACAAACTGAAACGGCCAATATGCTCACCTGGTTGCATAGCCAGGGGCTGGATATTGCCTCAACGCAACTACTCGACTACTTTAACCCGGCTATGGCAATGCAATTGGTCGCCAATACACTGTCCGGTTTTGGCAATGTCCTGGCTAACAGCTTTCTGATACTGCTAACCGTCGTTTTTATTCTTTTCGAGGCATCCAGTTTTCCCTCGAAGTTACGCCAAATAAGCGCCAACCCAGATGCCACGTTTTCACGCTTTAGGCTGTTTACCGATAATGTAAAACGCTATATCGCCATCAAGGCAAGTGCCAGCTTACTGACCGGCTTTTTGATAGGCACCCTGCTGTGGCTAATTGGTGTGGATTTCCCCCTGCTGTGGGCGACACTCGCCTTCCTGTTGAATTTCGTCCCCAACATCGGTTCGATCATTGCGGCTGTTCCGGCTGTTTTATTGGCCCTGGTACAGCTTGGCGGGTCAGCGGCACTGCTCACTACAGCGACATTTGTTTTCGTTAATGTACTCGTGGGAAATATTATTGAACCACGCTTTATGGGCCGTGGATTGGGTTTGTCGACCCTGGTGGTATTTTTATCGTTGGTTTTTTGGGGTTGGATTTTGGGGCCAGTCGGTATGTTGTTATCAGTGCCTCTGACCATCACCATAAAAATTGCCTTTGAGAGCCACCCGGATACCCAGTGGATAGCCATTCTGCTGGGGCCGGAGGATGAACACCACCCTGATGTTAGTTAGCGGTTTGTCCGGCTCAGGCGGATGAGTGCAGAGCCAGCCACCACACGGCATCCCCATATCGTTGAAACAGCCGATGGTTCAAAAACCTTATTCTGCCCGCACTACCAACAAACCTACCACTCTATACACGGCGCATTGAATGAATCCCGGCATGTATTTATTCAAGCCAGCGAACTCGCTTTACGACTACGCACTACACAAAAACTGCGACTGCTTGAGATTGGCTTTGGCACGGGATTAAATTATTTGTTGGCCACGCAATTGGCCGAAGAAACGGGCGCTTACTTACACTACACGGCACTTGAGCAAAGCATTTTACCCCGGTCATTATTGGCACAACTCGACTATGGCGCCTTACTAAACCGGGCTACACACACCCAAAAACTACTGGCCCACCTCGATAACTGCTATCGCATAACAGACGAATTACTGCCTGTTTTTGCGTACAACAACACCTACCTGCAACTACACAGAAAAATCGATTTATTATTGACAGATAACACACCACATTTTGATCTGGTGTTCCTCGACGCTTTCAGCCCTGGGAAAAATGCTGAACTGTGGTCGGTTGAATTAATTAATTTATTGTATTCACACCTTAACGATGGCGGTGCAGTGGTCACCTATTGCGCCAAAGGGGCTGTACGGCGTGCGATGCTACAGTGTGGATTTTGTGTTACACGATTACCTGGGCCACCGGGTAAGCGGGAAATGTTAGTTGCTAAGCGATAAACTGAGACTCATATAAAGACCCAGATCAATTGGCTTAACGGTTACAAAACAAATATATCAGGCAGTAAAATTTTAAGCCGGTGGCTGTTATCAGGTTTTTATAAAATTAGGTGAGTAAGCTGCGGGAACCCCTGTGTGTCAACCTCACCTCACGTATTGATTTGTGTGCAAGTTAATACATGGGGCCTAGGGGGTTAAAGCGCTTTAAATTCTGTATCTTAGGTGTCCGCAGTAGATTCAACTGAGGGTTTTAGGTTTAAGAGTTTGATTACAACAGCTTAACCAGCGTTGCGACAACGCCAATAGCTATCACCATCACTCCACCTGAACGTAAAGTGAGATCATGCGTCAAGCGTAGCTCAAGCTCTTTTAGGTCGCGCTTGGTGGAATGACTTTCATAGTAACAATCAGTTGAATCCGTTATCCAGTGGATAGTGACAACGAAAAAGATGCTCACCGCCACTCAGCTCGGGCAATTGCCGATAACAATCATCCTTCACAAACGGACAACGGGTATGAAATTCGCAACCCTTTGGCCTATTGATCAAACCAGGTACTTCTCCTTGTAATTCGACATGCTCCATTTCTGCGTCTGGATCAGGTTTCGGGTTCGCCGCTAACAACGCAGCGGTATAAGGGTGTTTCGGCGCGGAAAAAATAGTATCGGTTGGCCCTACTTCCAAAAACCGGCCAAGATACATGATTGCCGTATCATCAGAAATATGGCGGACGATATTCAGGTTATGTGTGATCACAAACATGCTGACACCGAGTGTGTCCTGTAGGCGATTGAGTAAATTTAGAATTTCGCCCTGGACGGAAACATCCAGGCCCGCTGTGGGTTCATCGGCGATAATTAATTTGGGGCTTAAGGCCAAAGCACGGGCTACGCCAACCCGGCGCGCCTGGCCACCGCTTAATTGGTGCGGATAACGCGCCCTAAAATGTGTTGGCAAACCAACCATTTCGAGTAGTCGATTGCATTCGGCATCGCGGTCTTTGTCTTTTAGCCCGTGGATTTTATACGGCTCAGTAATCAATGCACCAACGGTCAATCGTGGGCTGAGCGAGCCGACGGGGTTTTGCCACATCATTGAAATTTGTTTGCGGTACTCCATTACCTCAGCCGTTGACATGCGGGTGACTTCCTCGCCATTGAATCGAATAGAACCTTCAGTGCTCGGTAACAGCCGGGCCACGGCCAATGCCAGCGTCGATTTACCCGAGCCGCTCTCCCCCACCAATGTAAATGTTTTTCCCTCCTCAATAGAAAAAGAAACATTACGCACGGCATCGATAAATGGATCAGGGTTTTTGTTCAATATTGCCTGTAGCGGCGACTGCACGCGAAAGCGCACACGCAGATCGTTTACGTCGAGCACACTCACTGTGGCACCCGCAGATGGCAGCGGACAAAATGCCTATCATCGGCTTCGAGCCAATCAGGTCGAACGGTATCGCAGGTGTTAATTTTTGCGTGGCAGCGATCCTTGAAAATACAGCCACCTGGCAAATCCACCAAATCGGGCACACTACCGGAAATTGTCGGCAATGCGCGTGTCTTTTGTGCGATATTGGCGGGGTCGCATTCAAGCAGTTTCTCTGTGTACGGATGCTGTGGTCGTTTGAACACATCACTGACCGTGCCCTGCTCAACCACTTCACCGGCATACATCACTACTACGTAGTTACACAATTCTGCAATGACACCGAGATGATGTGAGATAAACAAAATCGAACACCCCATGTTCGTTTGCAGTTGTTTGAGTAGGTGAATAATCTGTACTTCCAGCGTTGCATCCAGTGCAGTGGTTGGTTCATCGGCGATAAGCAACGACGGTTCTGCTTGCAACGCCATGGCAATGGCAATACGTTGCTTCATGCCACCAGAAAATTCGTGTGGAAACTGTTTTAGGCGACTGGCTGGGTCGGGAATGCCAACACGCGCTAACATCGCAATAGCGCGCTGCGTCTTTTCTGCCATGGTTTTCTTATCGCGGTACTGTATATCTGTCATTTGCCGACCGATAGACAACACTGGGTTCAGCGTCGACATCGGGTCCTGGAAGACGATCGACATCCGATCGCCGCGTAAGGCCCGCATTTCATCTTCCGATAGTGTTAGCAAGTCCCGGTTTTCAAACACGACCTCACCACTGGGTATCTCGGCATTGTTGGCCAGTAATCGGATAATGGTGGAAATCAACGTCGATTTGCCACAACCGCTTTCACCCACGATGCCAACGATAGCCCCTCTGGGGATATCGATGTTGATATTGCGCATCGCACGTAAAACACCACGGTCAGTATGATAGTTGACCGACAAATCGCGGATGCTAAGTACGTTGTCGCTCATAGGTTTTTGCGCAATTTCGGGTCGATTAAATCGCGTAGCGATTCACCGAGAAAGGTAAACCCAAGTGTCACCAAAACCAAAGGAATACTGCCAGCGATAATAGGCCATGGGGTATTGCGAATCAGTGTGTAACCATCGTTGAGAATACTGCCCCATGACGGCGATGGCGGTTTAACCCCCATGCCGAGAAAACTCAGGCCCGCCTCTAATGCAATAACGGTGGGAATATCCATCGACGCAAGAATGAACAGTGGCCCGACAACATTGGGTAACAGGTGCACACCCAGTATACGACCAACCGATGCCCCCATTGCGTGCTCAGCCTGAATAAACTCATTGGCTTTAATCGCCAATGTTTGCGTGCGCACCACGCGCCCGTAAGTCGGTATCGAGGTAACGATAATAACCACGACAACTGTGCTTAAAGAGGGGCCGACTAATGCCACCGTCGCCAATGCGAACATAACCGTGGGAAACGAGCGAATCGTATCGAAGAATAAAACGATAATGTTATCCAGCCAACGCGGGCCAAACCCGGCGATCATGCCCAACAACACACCAATACTCAGCGCGATACTGATGGAGATCAGCGCCACTTTTAAAGCGATTTGCCCACCAAAGAGCACGCGTGAAAACAGGTCGCGGCCCAGTTGATCGGTGCCCAGCAGATGGTTGAGTGAAGGGGCCTGCAAGCGGTCAGTAATGTTCAGGGCAATCGGGTCGTACGGCGCCAACAACCCGGCAAATACTGCGCTAACCACTATCAGTACAACCAGGATTAAACCAATAAGGCCAAGTGGTTCACTGCAAATGCGTTTAATTATCGGCATTACAGGGAGGCCCGAATACGTGGATCCAGCCACGCATTGATTAAATCAGAAAGCGTTGTACTGATAACAAATAAAATCGTACTGATTAGCACTGACCCCATTACCACCGGGTAGTTGCGCGTGGCAATCGAATCGTAAATCAGTTTGCCAATGCCTGGCCGTGCGAAGACAATTTCAGTAAAGAGTGCCGCCGATAATAAAAACCCCATGCCAACCCCTATCACTGTCACGGTGGGTAACACGGCGAGCTTTAGCGCGTAGCGAAAAACAACGACGCGCTCGGGTAATCCGTAAGCACGCGCCGTGCGTATATGATTTTCACCCATCACTTCTAGCATTGATGCGCGCACCAATCGGGACAGGTAACCCACCCACGACAAGCCAATCGCGAAGGCGGGCAAAACAAGGTGCATTGCCTGATCGAAAATATCACCTTTATCACCGGCGCCAACGGCGGGAAACCAACGTAGCGTTACCGAAAATATTAATAGCGAATACAACGCGACAACAAATGCGGGTGCGGTAATACAGGCAACGGATAAAACGCCTGTGATGCGATCACCGAGCGAATTGCGATTAACGGCTGAATAACAACCCAGTGGAATACCAATGGCAGCGGCCCCTATTATCGCCGTAAAAATTAACCATAGCGTATAAGGCAACTGCCCAAAAACAATCTCGGCGACGGGGCGATTAGTAATCACATCCATGCCCATATCACCGGTAAATAAATTACCGAAGAACAGCAAAATTTGCACGGGCAACGGTTTGTCCAGACCCATCTGTGCCGACATGCTGGCGATTAACTCCGGCGTGGCACGCGGGCCGAGAATAATCCGCGCAGGGTCTCCCGGCACTAAATGAATCATGCAAAACAGCAGCGTGACCGCCAGCATGACAATCAGCAGGCCGAGGCCAATGCGTTTAATTAAATAGATCAACACAACAGAAAATCGTTAACTATTGTTAACGTAGGGGGCGGCTGATTGCCGCACCCCTCAACTCAGAATATTGCACCGACTCACCGACTACTTAAGCGCTGGCGAAATAACGGAACAGCGGCAATCCATCGGGGCGGAATGCCGGCTTGATACTGTTGTTATAAATCACTGGCGTCGCCTCGTGGGTGAGGAAGCGATAGGCACCACTCTCCTCCATCAAATCCTGCATCTGCTGATACATTTTTGCGCGTTTGCCGTTGTCGGTTTCCGCTTTGGCAGCCGCCTCCAGCCTATCAAACTCCGCATCGCTATAGCGCTCCCAGTTCCAAATACCTTTTTGCCCTGTGATAAACCACGCGGTTGCGTAGGACGGATCGGGGGCCATCGAATAGCGATTGAGAATCAGTTGGATATCTTTGTAACGTTCACCCGCGCTGGCGTCACCCAATGACCAGAACGCACCCGACTCATGCAGATTCACCTCAACATTGATACCAATTTGCGCACAGGTTGCCTGAATGACTTGCGCTGTGGTCACGTTGGCCGCTTTATTCAATACATCCAGCGTCACGGTTACACCGTCCTCCATACCGGCGGCGGCAAGGTATTCTTTTGCTTTGGCAATATTCATTGCCGGGTCGACCAGGCTTTTTTCGCGATGCCCGATCAGCCCTGGTGCGATAATGCCGGTTGACGGTTTAGCCGCACCGAAATACGAGGCCTGCATAATCGATGGCACATCGATAGCGTACTGAATCGCTTTGCGCAAATTTTTATTCGACAACAATTCATTTTCCACATTCATGCCAACCCACACATAAAACAACGAGGGGAATTCCTCTAAGGTGGAGTTGGCGGGCGGTGATTTTTTCAGGTTGCCAACGGAACCCAGCGATACACGCGTGTAATCAATATCACCCGCTTCGTAGGCGATTTGCGCCGTATTTTCATCATCGATCGGCAGGATATGAATTTCATCAAACGCCGCACTGCCGCCATGCCAGTCAGGATTGCGCGCCAGCACTGTGCGTTGCTTCGGCTCCCACGCTTTGTGCAGATACGGCCCCGATGTCGATGGCGTGGTTGTAGCGACTTTACCGCCGGACTTTTCCCAGGCTTTTTTGCTAATGATATTGCCGACGATGTAGGGCAGTGCGATATTCCACGCGGGTGGGTAGGGGTCGGCAAAAACAATGGTGCCCTCGTATTTACTGTCGACGGTGACTTCTTTGAGTGTTCCCCAGTCGGGCTTATTTGTCGATTCGGTTGCATCGGCGACAATGCGTTCGTAGGAGTACTTCACATCCTCCGCCGTCATCTCACCGTATCCACCCGTAAACATGATGCCCTTCTTTAATTTAAATTTGATACTGGTTGGGCTGGCCTGTTCGATGGACTCTGCGGCATCGAGCTGATAACCCCATTCGCGACCTGGTTTGTATTGAATGAGTTTGCTGTAGATGCAGCTTTGAATCTCTTCATCGACCACTCCCTGGGAAAAGGCGGGGTCGAGACTGCGCAAATCGCTGTAGGCGCGCACCTTCAGAATTTTCTTGCCATCGGCAAATACAATCTGGCTCATGCCGCCGGTTGCAGCGGCGACACCCAATGCACCGGACGTTTGCAAAAAACGGCGCCGGTTCATTTCTGGCAGTAGGCTATTGGCTTGTTTCTTTTTCATTTGTAATCCCCCTCATTTCACTATTGTTTATTTCATGGCTGATCGAAAAATCGACTTGGTTCAGACTAACCCAATTATCGGGCGACAACAACGTTAAAGCCCACAGACCAATGCACATCTAAAAATGATCTCTGGGGTATTTTTTATCCCAGCTTTTACGAAAAACCGCTTCGCCATCCTCCCATGCGATGATCTCCGCAATCACATTAAATGTTGTCTCTGAGCAGCTCATCGTGATTGTCGATTGTGTTGTGACATGCCAATCAGCCCGTTGATACGACCAGCGCCATTGGTAGTGCGCTGTCGCAGACAATGGATCATCAGGGCAAATGCTGTAGCGCTGTAAGCTGTTTGAGTCCAATTCTAGCCCTGTCTCCCGATACCGTTGACGGCCATTGTCTGTTTTAATTTCGAGCACCGATTCACCACTTTCCCGGTCAGTTCGCCAATGGCGGTTCTCCCTGTGGGCGCGCAGGTACTCGACCGCATCGCTGTGCATTACTTCGGGCCCCGCAAAATCGGGAGCGGGTGCATCGATAGCGTTTGGGCTACGCAGCGGCAGCTGCAATTGACTGGATGCGGCATAAATCGATACCGTTGCCGCACGCGGCGCTGGCCACGCGATGGGCCAGTAACTGGTAGACAAAGCGACCCGCAACCGATGCCCTGGTGGCACTTCATAGGCGATGTGATTCAACGATATTTCAACACGATACCGCTGCCCCGGCACCAGTACATCCGGTGTTTGTTTACTGTCGCGCTGGCTTAAATTAAGCACACCACGGGTGATCAATGTACTTGCACCATCCGGCCAGACATCACAAATACGGGCGGCCAGTAACGCCTGTGGTTGATCGCTGGAAATATCGACGACGACTTTGGGGTTACCGAGTATCGAGAGCATTTCATTAAGTGGCCCGGTATCAAATACCTGTGACCCGGCATCTTCGATTTGCTGATCACCCGCCAACTCATCGCCCGGACCAAACGCAAACCAGGGCATATACTCACCCCCCGCCAAGCCAACCGTTTGCGGCGAGCAAATCGGTTGCACGCCTGCCGCTGTGTGCCGCCCCGCTGTGTGTTGGTTGAGTAATGTGTTGTCACCAAAATAAAAGATCCGGTTGGCGACTTGATCAGACGGCCAGGTGGCTTCGCTAATCCAGCGGCCAGGGCGATTTTCGTAGTAGCGTTGCGGGCGCACGCTGCCTTGCATATACACGCGGTACATCGGTTCAGCGTCAACGCCGTTTTCCCTGCCTTTCAGCCAATGATCAAACCAGCGCACAACTTCCTGCATAAACCCAATACCAGGGCCGGGAATAGCCATTTGTGGGTAGCGGTGCGACCACGCACCCTGTAAACCTTTACGCGGGCAGGACAGATTCTCCAGCAGGCGGGACACGGTATTCGGCCAGCAATCGACATGGCCACTCACCGCGTAAACCGGAATCCTGATAGCCGAATAATCACTGCCGACGGTGCCGCGCAGCCAGTAGTCATCTTCGCGCTGATGTTCAAGCCACAGCCCGAGGTACATCGGCGCGGTATCAAGCCGCGCCATCCACAAGTCGCGCCATTTGTCGCCGTACAGTAGTGGGTCTGGTGGGCGGGTGTTGTAGCCAAACATTATGGCGGCCCAGCCGATAGTCTGCCCAACCATACAACCGAGGTAATACCCGGCATCATCGTAGTAGCGAAATTCAGTGGCGCCCAATGCAACAACCGCTTTCAAGTGGTCAGCATTGCGGCTGGACATTTGTAACCCAGTAATCCCTCCCCAGGAAATACCGATCATCCCGATATTGCCATCGCACCAGTTTTGTTGTGCGATCCATTTAATCACGTCTTCACCATCCTGCATTTCCTGCTCGGAATACTCGTCCATTAATACACCGTCTGAACTGCCTGCACCGCGCATGTCCACACGCACACACGCGTAACCGTGGGTAGCCAGATAGGGGTGTGTGGTTGCATCACGCACAACGGTGTAGTCATCTTTTCGATAGGGAATGTATTCAAGAATGGCGGGAACCGGGTGCATATCTGCATTTTCCGGGCGCCAAACGCGGGCGCCCAAACGCGCCCCATCTGGCATCGGAATCCAGATATGTGAAAGGTAATTGACGGGCTTATTCATTCTATAGATAGACCAAACTGCATCGCCTCATCCAACGGATAGATAGGCCGTGAAAGGCGCTTAAAGGGAAAGCGATTGTAGTCAGAACTGCACACACCCGGCCCATCGACCAGCACAATATGTTTTGCGATGGCTTCAAAACCTGCGCGAAAATGCTGCCGCGACTTAACCAATATATAGTGTTTCTCCGTCACGTCGATACCGGCATGTGTCAGGCACCCCACATCGTAAGGCTCCCAGCGGTGGGCACTGATAAGGATATCCGCCTGCTCAGTGGCAAACACCACGGTCGCCCCCAAACAGACACGTAGACCGGTTTGCATAGGGCAGCTAATAGTGAAAGTGCCATCGGTAATCCGTTTAACCGTGCCGCTTAAATGTAACGGCTGTGCCTTGAGGTTTAGCGCAGGGCTATCGGTTTTGCCCCCAATATCCAGTGTGAGCCTCGCCCCTTCACCGGCGTGTAGGCACTGGGCCAATGCCTGCGGATCCCATATCGGCGCAACAGCAATATCACTCAAACCCTGCCGCAACATTTCCCGCAGTACGTCAACATTATCCGCAGGGCCACCTGCCCCGGTATTGTCGCCATGATCAGCGACGACAACCGGGCCATCATCCAATATGGCCGCTTTGCGCACGCCCACTTCGACAGGCTCACACTGCCACACAAAATCGCGACGGCGCGCCCACGCCTGGTTAATCAAAGCATCCATTAGTGGCTGTGCCGCACCACTGTTGCGCTCTTCCACCACCACCGCACTCAAACAAGCCTCGGGTATATCTGCGAGTGGAAACCCGCCAAACACCGAGGCGTTAAGCACTTCACCACTGGATTCGGCGTGCATCGCCCGGTCTGTGATCGATTTCATCGGCTCACGTGCGGGTGTTTGCAACAGCATGTGGGTTAACATGGGCGCACGCAGCCATCGCGTTACCGGGTCACACTCACCCGCTAGCGCACGCAATAATGTCTTGCCTGCACGCAGGCCCGTTTCGTACATATCGATATGGGGGTAGGTGCAATAGCCCGTCACCACATTGGCGTTCTCGACAATGGCATCACTCATATTGGCGTGAAAGTCGAGCGCCACAGCGATGGGCACCGTGGGATTTACGGCGCGGATTTGGCGCAATAGTTCGCCTTCGCCATCGCTGTAGCGCTGTGTCACCATCGCGCCGTGCAGGTCGAGAAATACCGCATCACAGCCAGCCGCTACCGCATCGCAAATCGACTGGGCAATCGCATCGAATGCGTCATCGAACACATAACCGCTTGGTTCCGCATACGCGGCTATCGGCACAACAACGCTCGCACCTTGTTCTGCCGCCAGGTCAAGAAACGCTTTGAAGGCAAAGTCTGCACTGCCATAGGCATCAATCGCCTGCTGACCGCAGGGCGGCTCGCTCAACCCGGTTGTACCCGCAAAGGCCGCATAGGGCGTTTCTATCGGTGAAAAGGTATTGGTTTCGTGCTGAAACAGCGCAATTACAAAATGCATCGGGAATACTCACATGATTAAGTTGTGTGCTGCTGCTGGGTGAAGCCGTTTTAAACAAGTCCATAAACCCTGGCAAAAGGATCCCACCCCGCGTCTTCGTGCCATTCATACTCGGCCCAGACAGCCGTCTGCCTGGCAGCGTCTTTACCCAGCACTTTAGCAATCAGTGCCAGTGACATATCGATCCCGGCAGATACCCCGGATGATGTAAAGAATTTCCCGTCTTCAACCCAGCGAGCCTCTTTTACCCAATCGACATCGGGGCCTTGCGATGTGACAAACGAAAAGTTGAGCTTATTACCCGTCGCTCTGCGCCCGTTGAGCAGCCCCGCTTTAGCCAACACCGCACTGCCGGTGCACACCGATGTAACAAATTGCGCACCGTTCGCCTGCGCCTGCAACCATGCCAATAAAACCGGATTATTCACCTCGGTACGCGTGCCACGACCACCTGGCACCAATAATATATCGTACTGCACAGCGTCGGAGAAAACCGCATCTACAACAGATCGAGGCCCCTGCGCACTGGCAACCACACCGCTGTTTTCGGCGACCATTCGCAATGAAAACCTCTCCGGGTACATGCCAAACATTTCCAAC
Organism: Gammaproteobacteria bacterium; assembly: GCA_965277715.1. Classification (GTDB taxonomy): domain Bacteria; phylum Pseudomonadota; class Gammaproteobacteria; order JBCCGL01; family JBCCGL01; genus JBCCGL01. The sequence goes on along the minus strand of OZ255836.1, from coordinate 4,038,350 downwards.
GGGCCAAATACATCGAGCAATTCAAACCCATCAAAAAGTACAACCCCAATTGAAAGTGGCGTCCCCATAAAAGACCTTTTTAAGATTCAGTGCATTAATATCGGTTGCGCAATTGAGCAACTATACTATGCAGCTATGTTTAATCAGTCGGCTTGTAAGCTAAACTGGCAAACCGCTAGGCTACAACTTTATACCATCTACAAAGGACGTAAGCCAATGACCGACAATGCACTTAAATAATTAGTTGCCAGCCTGGCGATTTCCCAACAAGAAACCAACCAACAATTCCAGGAAACGGCTCGCCAATTCAAAGCGACTGACCGCAATGAGATTGTGGTGGTAGAAGTAAAAACCACCCGGCGACCCGGCGATGTAACACACTTCATCGACAAACTGGCACAACTAAAGACCTGGATGCCGCGTTATGCAGCAAACAAAGTGTACGGTAGCATGGCGTATTTAACCATGGACTCGGATGCAGGAGGCATGGCTGCACGGCATGGCTTATTAACCATTCGCGCCACAGAGGATTCAGCGGCGATTGTTAATACGGATGGGTTTATACCAAAGACCTGGTAGGGAGCCGAGGCCAACAGAATACGGCATCAGGATCGATCATCACCGGAATGAGGCATTAGCAATGGGTATTGGGCAAAAGACTAAAAACACCTGTGTAACTCACGCAAATTTATTTTTCCCCGTTCCTTAGTGCTACACTAACAACACTCTGTCAAACCAGTCAAAATCCCATGCCCAGGCATTTCAACACCACTGGCCCGGTTTTCCCGGGCAAGCACTATTGTGTAGACCCGCTGCAACGCATTGACTGGGCAGAGGTTCAACACCTGATTGATTCTGAAAAATATTTTATCCTCCACGCGCCACGCCAAACCGGTAAAACCAGCACATTGCTGGCAATAATGAAGGGGCTCGATCAGGAGGAGAAATACAGCACACTCTATGTCAATATTGAAGCAGCCCAAGCCGCACGCGATGACGCAGAAAGCGGCCTTGCCATTGTCTGTGAAACAATCGCCGCAACAGCGACTACATATAACGTTGAACCACGCCTGGAAAAACTGACACGTGAACTGTTGGCAAATAGCCAGGCACGCGGCGCGCTGACCACACTGCTCAGCCGCTGGGCACAAATGAGTGATAAACCTATTGTGCTAATGCTGGATGAAGTGGATGCATTGATAGGTGATACGCTGATTTCACTATTGCGCCAAATTCGTGCTGGTTATGCCCAGCGCCCGGCAGCATTTCCACAAAGCATCATTCTCTGTGGTGTGCGTGATATCAGAGATTACCGTATTCATAGCCACCACAAGGAAACCATCACCGGAGGGAGCGCATTTAATATCAAGGCTGAATCCCTACGCATGAATAACTTAAACCAAAATGAAGTTGGTTTATTGTATAAGCAACACACAGAGGAAACCGGCCAGATTTTTACCGCTGATTTATTTTCCGCACTATGGCAGGACACCCAGGGGCAACCCTGGCTGGCCAATGCGTTGGGCCATGAGATGACCTGGAAAGATCAAGCGGCCCGCAACCGCAATACCCCTATTACCATCGAATGCTATCGGGCAGCACGCGAGCGTTTAATTCGCTCGCGTGCGACACACCTTGATCAATTGACACACAAGCTTAAAGAGGCCCGTGTACATACGGTCATTGCCGCTATATTGGCTGGCGAACCAAGCATCCCCGCTATGCAGGAAGATGATTTGCAATATGTGGAAGACTTGGGTTTGATCACCCGTAAACCGCACTTGCGCATTGCCAATGCCATCTATCAGGAAATTATCCCACGTGAAATCACTGCACCGATACAGGATGCCATCGCACCTGATCCGTCATGGTATGTAACCCCTAACAAACACCTGGACATGAGTAAACTCCTGTCACAATTCCAACAATTCTTTCGCGAAAATGCCGATATATGGTTACAGGGGTTGCCGTATAAAGAAGCGGGGCCACAACTGATATTACAGGCATTTTTACAACGTATATTAAATGGTGGTGGGCGCATCCACCGCGAATATGCGCTGGGGCGTAAGTACACAGATCTCTATATTGAGTGGCCTGTCGATGAGGTGCAGGGGTTTTACGGCGAGGTACAACGCATTGTACTGGAACTAAAAATTCTCTACTCAAACCTGGAACAAACGATTGACGATGGTGTTGCACAGGCCACCGCTTATGCCCACCAATGTGGTGCAACAGAAGTACACCTGCTGATATTTAATCGCAACGCACAGGTATCCTGGGACGACAGGATATGGCACCACAACCGACCCAGGAATGAGCCACTAACAGTTGATGTGTGGGGTTGTTAAACTTAAATTCCGCAGTTGAATCGTAGCGAGTAGGTGGTCGCAGTAGATTCAACTGCGGAATTTAGGTTAAACACAGCGATTAAGATTATTCATCCCCCACCAACCGCTGGAAATGTTCACTGTCCGCCGCCACTTCATCAAACAAGCCATTGGCAACCAACTTACCCCGCTCCATCACCATCACCCGATCAAAATTTTCCGCCAACTGCGCCCGTGCCAACACCCAGAAAATACCACGTGATGACATTTGCTCACGCACCCGCTTTATTAACCGGCGCTCAGTGGCAGTATCCAGACCCGCCATCGCTTCATTGACGATCAATACATCCGGTGCCTTTATCAGGCAACGTGCCAGGCCCAGCTTTTGCCGTTGCGTAGACGATAAACGCGCACCGGCGACACCCACCTCAAACGCCAACCCGGCCTCGATAATGTCACTGCGCAACGATAAAGCCTCGACAACATCGGCAATCAGCTTATTAATTTTTGCCTGCGCATTCGCCTGGCCGTAAGCAAGCTTGCCAAACAGGATATTGTCCTGTACTGAAATGCGTGGGTTGTATTGGGTTTCATCAAAAAATTCAATGCCCAGGGCGTGCTGTGCAGCCTCTTCACGAATGCGTTTGCGCGCTTGCAGTATGCGTTGCTGAATCGGTTCATTAATTAAACCCAGACGGTGGCGGGCGATAATCAATTTAAATGGCAGGGATAATAAGCGCCCTCTATCCTCCTCGCTGATCGAAGTCGTCGATGTATCCCGTGTGTGCATCAGCAATTGCTGAAATTCAGGCAAATCGTCGGCGCTGATAAAACTGAAGCGCTCAAAGAGCTCACTGTCTGGCTCTACGTCAGAGAACAAATCGAGCATGACTTCTGCAATCTGTTTACCGGCAGAGAAAAAGTCATCGATCAGATTGGTCTCATCGAGTATACGACGAATCGCTGGATTGTCGGCCAGCCGGTCTGTATCGATCGCGCCATCGTAGATGGTACCGAATAACAGGTTCTCACCCACAGTTAAATTGGTATTATATTTATCCTGATCAAACGGTTCGACAAGCTTGGCAAACTCCGGCTGACCCAACAGATCCCGCAACTGTCGGCGCGCCTGCATAATGCGCCGCGCCAAATCAAGGTTCTGCGATTGATCGACCTGCGACAATAAACCAAATTGGTAAATCTCATCATCCAGCTCGACGGTAACCAATAGCTGGTGAACCCGCTGCCTGAATTGGGCATCCCCTTCAACGCCAGTGGCAGCATAATCCACCCAGTGATCGTCGATGCTGTGGATAGAATTACCTGACTGTTCTGCCAGCTGTCGATGCATAGCACGCACTTTGTCATCGTCTACATCTGCCTCAGCAATGGGGCGGTGCTTTAAAGGGTAAAGCAGATTATCGCGCACCGAGCCGGTGAACAGGTGTGTATTTTGCCCCACATAAGCGAGCCGTCTACCAATCAATGCCTCCGGTATATCCACCAGTTTCTGCTCACCAATACTGACACTTCCCACGGATGGGTTAATCAACCGTGCAAGCAAGCAAGCTAATTCATCCTTGCCACTATTGCTTAAGCCGACTGCGGCAATGTGTTGATCCAGACCCAGGTTAAAGCTGGCGCTATCGACACTAAAATACACATCATCCTCGCTATAACCTACATTGTTTCCCTGTAACACCCCCTGTGGTAACTGTAGGGTATCCGGCTCGTTATCGATAATGTTGGCATCAATCATATTCTGCGGGTTAAATTGCTCGATTACCTGTGTGTACTTGACCTTGATATCCTCCTTGCGTTGGTAGTAGCGCAGCAATTCTTTCCAGGGGCCTGCCAAATCCTTATACGCCACTAACACGGCCACCATTGCACCAATCGATAAATCGCCACGCAATACAAAATAACCACCAACCGAATAGAAGAAGAAAGGGGTTAACTGGGCAATAAAGTTATTGAGGAATTTGATAAAGAATTTGCGCCGGTAAATCGCGTAACGAATCTGGTAAATAATGCCAAGACGATGGCTTATTTGTGCGCGCTCGTAATAGCTGGTGTCATTGGCATGCACCTCGGTGATGCCCGCGACCGTCTCACCGATACGCCCAGACAAACTGCGTACCATACGCACACGCTCCTTGGCCAGTTGGTTAACCCGCTGTTGCAACTTGGGAATAACATATAACTGAAACGGGTACAGCGAAACAGCCGCTATACCTAAAAAAATATCCTGCTTAAAAATAAAATACAAATAGGTAAACAGTATGCCGCCCTGGTATACCGGCAATGAATAAGACTCACCAATAAACTCACCCAGGGGCTCTGTTTCGGCGGTAATCATTGGGATTAGCTCACCCTGTGATACCCGCTTAAAATAGGGGATCGGGAAGCGTAAAATACGTTCATATAACGTGTAGCGAAAGCGCCGCAGCAACTGCTCACCCAAGGCACCACGATAGACGTTGATGTAAAATTTAATGCCACCGTTAACGAGTACAGCAAACAAAAAAGCAAAGCTGAGTAACATCAGGTAACTGGTTTGGTTAATCTGCCAGCCAAATAGCTGATCGAGGCGAAAGCTCAACACATAATCGGTAATGACACCCAGAAAATTATCGATTTGCAAAATAACGATTTCGCTCGGTAAATCTTCACCCTCCAGCATATTGATAATTTTTTTGGGCAGCTCCAAAGTGATATAAACAATCGGCAACGACACCAGCGACAATGCAATCAGCAAAAACTGACTGTTGCGACTGTGCTGCAATATATAGCGGTAGAGCGAGGGTTCCATAAGCTGATTCTTTGTGTGTTTTACCAACAGGATACGCCGGGATAGCGACTACCCGGTCTACCTTATTCAATGGGTTCAGTTAACCCACCTGTAAAATGAATGCGTTGGGTGTTACGCTAAACCTTGCAATACCAGGCAAACAGAGTACTGGATCAATAGCGCCAACCCGGGCGGCAGTGTAACATCGCACACCCTTCTTCGCTAAATAAAACAGGTACTGATAGATCAATGCCACCCACTGTTGCCATTGTACTGAAAGGTTATCCAAGACTGTCAGAGACCTTTATCGCCCAGGAGATCCGCGCACTCGAATTGCGTGGTTTTTCACTCTGCCTATTTTCACTGCGGCGCCCCACCGACACCTCTCAGCACCCAATCCATGAAGAGATTCAAGCACCTGTCCGCTATTTACCCGAATACTTTGCCGATGACATGTCACGTGTACTACGCGCCTGGTGGCAAGTGCGCAATCGTCCAGGTTACCAACAGGCAAAACGGGCCTTTATTCACGATTTGCGCCGCGACTTTAGTACAAGCCGCATGCGCCGGTTTGCCCAGGCATTAGTATTGGCGCACGACATGCCTGATTCGGTTAACCACTACTACGCACATTTTATGCATACCCCTGCCTCCGTAACCGCTTACGCCAGCCTGATTAACCAAAAACCCTGGAGTATTTCAGCACACGCCAAAGATATCTGGACAATTGATGACTGGGAAAAAAGGCAAAAAATTGCCAGCGCCGCCTGGGTTGTTACCTGTACATCCGCCAATGCGGACCACCTCGCCGCCCTGGTGGACCAAAGCGATAAGGTCACGCTGCTATACCACGGCCTGGATTTCACCCGCTTCCCGGATAAACAAGCCGCCGTACCCCACAACGATGGCAGTGACCCAGGCAGCCCGGTACGGCTAATATCAGTGGGCCGTGCAGTCAATAAAAAAGGGTACGATTACCTATTAACTGCACTGGCGGCACTGCCAGCCGACCTGCACTGGCGATTCACCCATATTGGCGGCGGCGAACTGCTACACACACTCAAAGCCCAGGCGAAGACACTTGGACTGGAACAGCGCATCGAATGGCTGGGCGCACTACCACAAACCGATGTATTGGCCCAATACCGCAAAGCCGATTTATTTGTATTGCCGAGCAGAATATCCTCAAACGGTGACCGGGATGGCCTGCCCAATGTATTGATGGAGGCACAAAGCCAACGACTCGCCTGCCTTTCGACTGCTATATCCGGCATTCCTGAACTTATCCGGCACGGCGAAACCGGCTGGCTGGTAGATCAACAAAATGCTGATGCATTGTGCACCGCCTTACAAAAACTAATCAGTGAACCCGCGCTGCGAAAAACACTTGCCGATGCGGGTTTAACCCGTGTACACCAGCATTTTTCACTGGACGGGGGCATCGACCAACTGGTTGAAAAACTGAATATCACAGCCCGCCCCCAAGCGGCTGCAAACCCATGAAGCTCGTACTTGTACGACACGGCCCAACCGACTGGAATGCCGAAAAGCGCATTCAGGGGCGAATAGACCAACCATTGAGTCAGGCCGGTATTGCACAAGTGCGCACGCGCACACTACCCGCTGCGCTTCACCAGTTACCCTGGTATAGCAGCCCCTTGCAACGCGCCCGCCACACGGCTGAGTTAATGGGCATTACCAAACCCACCATCGAGCCGGTACTCACCGAGATGCACTGGGGTGATTGGGAGGGGAAAATTCTCAAACCGTTGCGCAAACAGCTCGGTGACCCCATGCGTGAAAACGAAGCGCGCGGCCTGGATTTTTGCCCGCCCAATGGTGAAAGCCCACGCCAGGTACAACAACGTGTAAAAGCCTGGATAGCGCGTGTCGCTAAAAAAAATCAGGATTGTGGCGCCGTAGTACACAAAGGCGTTATTCGCTGTGTCTATGCGCTGGCGATGGATTGGGACATGCGCGGTGAGTCACCCATCCAATTCGATTGGGACGCCGCGCACACATTCGAGGTTACCAGTGATGGCGGGCTTGAAAACAGCTATGCCAGCACCGCACTGACTTGATTGGTAAAAACACCTGAATTACAACTTTTCATAGATAAATACTCTACTATTGGCAGGTTCAGCCTTCCGCCCAAATATCCCTACTCCCCAACCACCGCACCGCCGGGTGCTGACTCAACGCCCGAATCAACCTATCACAAAACCCCCAAACTGCCTCCTTCTGCACAAGATGATGCGTTAGCAACCCCGTCGGCTCATCACTATCCCTACGCCCGCTACGGCGCGCATAGAGATGCCTGTGAATCTGGGCAATGGCACGGTACTCCCCCACAAACCCCTGATCACGACGCCAATGCACCGGATCGATATGGGCATTAACCCGTAACAAACCCGCCACCGGGTAAGCCGTGCGCCGCGCCCACATTGACGATACACCGACAAAACCGGCGTCAGCCAATGCACCGTGCGTGCGCTTTTCAATACGGTTCCACGGTGGCACCAATACCGGAAAAAACTGCCCCCCAAACGCCTGGCGCAATTGTCGGCAGCCGTCGGCAAGCTCATCCGCGATAGCCTGTGTACTGCGCTCACCACCAATTTCAATTTTCTTCACACCCCTGGCAGCATAGCTACTGTGCGCGTAGCCGTGTTGCAAAACAGTGAGGTTGTCACGGCCCTGCATATAACGCGGTAGCGAATCGTCCAGACACGCGGGAATGACCGCCAGAGAGACAGGCACCGCAAGCGCCCGACTCAAGGCGTCAAGCCTGTGCAGTTGCACTGTCTCTGCCACGGCATCATCATCCCGCCACCAGAATGTCGCCGTATTGCCTGCTCTATGCCACAAATCCAATTCGCGCCACAAAGTCGACCAGGCCGTTATACTGGTGTCCACCTGCTTAAACATTTAACCTAAACTCCTCAGTTGAATCTACTGCGACCACCTTAGACGCCCTCGCTACGATTCAACTGCGGAATTTAGGTTTAACCATTCACACAATAGCCGGGCACTGACATTTGCACCGTCCAGGGCAAAATCCACCGACTGCAGTGGTATCGTTATCGCCGCCTTTACCGCCTGCGCCAACGCTTGTGGCGTCAAGTCTTTTTCCTCCAGTGCAACAACCCTGTTACGTTGTTGTAACAAGGTGGCACGCAGTGTTTGCTCAAGCTCGCCCGCCTGCGCAAACGGCACCAGCACAGCGCGTGTACCGCTTTTTAGAATATCCATTACCGTGTTATAGCCCGCTTGAGAAACCGATACGGCACAGCGTTGTAATAACGTGGGAAAATCTGTCCGGTTACGCTCGATTATCAACCCTTTAACAGCAGACCGTTGCAGTTGCTCAAAAGCATCCTTATCGATATTGTGCCCCACCAGTAAACGCCAGGTTTTTCGTTGCAGGGAGGATAATGGCTTCGCGGCCACTGCCGCACGTAACAGCGGCAGGCTGGCGGCACCACCACCACCCGAAATGATAATTTCACTATCTCCCGCCAGCACTTCTGCATTTTCTGGCACCCGCTTTAAATGCGTGGGCACTGCCTCAGAATCAACACCAGGGTCTACAATGTAACCGGTATAAAACAACTTATCGGCTACTTCGTTTGCCAGGGGAAAGGTTTCCCCCAGCGTGGCAACGCGTTGGTCACCGTGAATCAGTACACGGTCATAGTAGGTATCGAGTAGTTGGTGTATCTCCCGGTCTCTACCCGGTTTGCTTTTCGGCTGCAAAATATCACGAATTGACGCCACAACCAGAGGGGATCCCTGGCATTCACGCGCAGCGACCAACAGTGGCAGCAGTTCAAAACGCATCATACGCCGACCAAACGGGAAGGTTTCAGTGATTAATGCGTGAGGTGATAAATCGTCAAAAAGTGCCAGCAGTTGATCCCGTCGGCGTGCTTTCCAGGCATCATCAATACGGTGGTTCTCTGCATCGACCAGTTTATCGAACTTACCATCAAGGCTACGCACTGGGGGTAACTGGTGCACAGTGACACCCGGCAACGATAAACCGGCAACCGGCATACCGCCACTGACAAAATCAACCTGAATGTTTTTATCCGCCAGTGCACATGCCAGAAAACCAGCGCGGCGCAAATGCCCAATGCCCAGCAGATGCTGAACATAAATCATTACCCGTCGCCTGGAAGTATCCACAGACACAACGTCAGCGCTTGTCAGACATTCGCCAACTCAACCACTCTGGGTTTCTTCAAGTCGCAGGCGAATAAGGCCAGCCACACGATCATGGCCATCCAATAATCCCTCTATAGCGTGTACTGAGGGGGGGCATTGTTTGGGAAGCTGGTGTAACGCGGCAGCCATTGCCTGTGGATCCCGGCCAGCCTCAGTATCCGGGTTAAGCATGCTGACCAAACCGAGTGCAACCCCCCGGCTGGCGCGGATAAGTTGTTCACGCCTCGGCACTGAGCGCGGCACAATGAGTGCGGGCTTATCCAGCGATAGGATTTCGCAAAATGTGTTGTACCCCCCCATTGCGACAACCCCAAGCGCCCGCTCCATCAGTAATTCTATGTGGCTGTCGAATGTAATAATGTCAACATTGTCGAGCATTTCGCAACGTTCACTAAATATTTGCTGTTGCATCGACGGCATAAAAGGCCCCGTGACAATAACAGCGCGGTAGGGAATCGTGGCATCCGTTTCATAGGCACTGATCACCCAATCAACCATCTCTACACCATCGCCCCCACCACCTGCCGTCACCAGTATAAAAGGATCATCAAGATTAACCGGCGACACCCAATTGTTGTCACTGGGCAATTCCCGTTGCAGATAGCCCGTATAATTTATCTTTTGCAACACCGATTCAGGCAGGTCGAGCCCCTCAACGGGGTTACCCATCTGGTCGAGACCGTACACCCATATATCGTGATACAAGTGCTCCAGTACAGGCTGTACCTGTTTACGCGCCCACTCGCGTTTTAACGATGAGGGCTCATCCATCACATCGCGCAACCCCAATATGTTAATAGCGCCCTGTTCTCGCAGCATTTCCAACGTACTGACGACCTCCCCTTTAAGACCCGTGGGCTCTTTGTCAACCAGGAAAATATCTGGCTTAAAACTGACCGCTGTGTGATAGATGATCGCTTCGCGCATCGACATTGTCTGTTCGAGGTCAATGTGTAAGCCAAGTGAGGTATATTCACCATCCTTAAGTTTAATTACACCGGGGATACGCACAAAATCCACACGTGCTTTGAAATCAAAACTGCCTATAATTGGTGAACCGGAAAGAATAAGCACCGACACGCCCTTATAGCGAGCTACCAGTGAATGGGCGATGGTGCGGCACCGACGCAAATGACCCAGCCCGAAAGAATCGTGGCTGTAGATCAGTATTCGTGCATGATCGAGACGTTCTGCCAATGTTTTATTATTCTCACCACCTTAAGCAGGGGCAGGTTACACCGAAATGCTTAGAAACACACTGTGAATTCAAGGTTAAAAGATTACAAAAAACACCATTATGACATCTAAAACCCCATCCAACTGGTCATTGGCAAGCCACAGTCAAGACAAAGCCACGCTGCCCAAGCGTTTACAAAAAACCATTCGTGAACAACAAGAGCGCAGCGAAATTCTGATCAGTATGATTCAGTTATTGATCGTTAGCATTTTTGGCCTGTTATACAGCGTTTCCCCCAAAACCTTCTCAGAAGACGTTACCTTTACGCCAGTACCCTGGGCACTGGGGGCATACCTGTTATTCAGCCTGCTACGGCTCACGCTGGCCATCAACCGCAAACTGCCCGACTGGATGCTATACCTCTCGGCAGTGGCGGATATCGCTTTATTGATGGGGTTAATCTGGAGCTTCCATTTACAGTATGAACAACCCCCCTCCTTTTATTTAAAAGCGCCCACACTGTTGTACGTATTTATCTTTATCGGTATTCGCGCACTGCACTTCGACCCACGGTTTGTCATAGCAACCGGCCTCAGTGCCGCCATGGGATGGGGGTTAATGGTGCTATACGTGCTTTTCAGCGACCCGGCTGACCGTATGATGACACGCGATTATGTCGAGTACATGACCTCTAACAGCATTCTGATCGGCGCCGAATTCGATAAGATCATCTCCATCTTGATTGTTACCGGCGTGTTGGCTCTAGCGCTTTATCGCGCCCGCCATCTACTCATTGAGTCGGTCGTTGAAGGCAGTGCGGCACGGGATTTATCACGCTTTGTGCCCGAGGTTGTGGCGCAGCAGGTAACCCGCTCCGAGGAAGGCGCCACCACAGGAAAAGGCGAAGTCAACGAAACCACTATTCTGTTTACCGATATCGAAGGGTTTACGTCGATTAGCGAAACCCTCTCACCAGAACAACTCATCGAGGCACTCAACCAATACTTTACCTTGATAGCCAAGCCTATCGAAGCGTGCGGCGGCGTTATCAGCCAGTTTCAAGGGGATGCCGTACTGGCGACATTCAACGTGCCCAAAGCCGATATCAATCACGCCAGCAACGCCGTCAGAGCCGCTTTGGATATTCAGCGCACGCTGGAAGGCCAGTCATTTGGCGAGGGTGTCCCCTTTAATACGCGCATTGGCATCAATTCAGGTCGCGTGGTAGGTGGATTAGTCGGTTCTGGTGATCGCGTCGGCTACACTGTACACGGCGATAATGTCAACTTAACCGCACGACTGGAACAATTGAATAAAGACTATGGAACGCGCATCATCGTTTCTGAAAATACACACGCCCTGATCGATTCAGGTGAATACGCCTTCAAGCCACTGGGTGAAGTCGCTGTGCGTGGGCTCAACAAGCCAGTGAAAATTTTCACCATTGACGAAACGGTTAGCTATTAAACGATCAGGAGGTAGCGTCAGTCAGCTAGTCGCTGCCGGGTGAGTTCAAAATACTCTGCCAGATTTTTTCTCGCCTGCACTTCATACTTTTCGTAGAAGTAATCGCTTTGAAAAAACCGGGGCTGGTCAAGTAACAACCGCTGAAACGCCGTTTGCTTGGGGTAAAACTCAGCATCAGACATATGCGTCATCTCCTTGCGTACATTCGTACTGTCACGCAGGAAATCCGGCCAAAGCAGGCCAAAACTGGATAAATCAATATCAACCATAAACGCTGCATCACCCACATTCACTGCAGAACCACAGTGCAGCGTTGCCATAATATGTTGATAAACCATCTCGCGCAGTGTGTCATCAAATACGCCTTCGGTATGTGCCATAAATTGATCGGCACTCAATTGCTCGTTATCACGCGAACCAGGTTGATAAACCACATCGTGAAACCAGATCGCCAGTTCAACGGCATCCGCACACTCCAGCAGTGAGTGCGCACTATCCAGCATTGATAAGCAATGCCCAATATGCTCCAGTGTGTGGTAAACCCGTTGAGGTTCGCCATAAGCTGCGACCAACTGCTGGTAAATAGCCGCATGTTGATCGACTGCATCATTGAGCAGACAACGCTGCCATAGCGCCTTAAACCTGTCGTAATCAGCGTTGTTATTAGGTGTAGTGTCCATTGGTATCATCGTGCTCCGCTTTGTTGTTCCGTGTTATGGTTTTCCAGATTCTGTTGCCCCAGGCTTTTCTGCAAAGTCTCAACCTGATGGTGGGATTTAGCCAGCTTATCACTCAATTGACGCATCACATCCAGGGCCAGCGTGGCATTTTCACTGAGCAGTTTCAAAAACATCTCCCCACTGATCTTCATTACTGTAAGCGACCCATTGGCAACCAGTGTGGCATTTCGCGGTGCATTGTTCAGTAATGCCATCTCGCCGAACAACTGATTTTGTTTTAGTGTGGAAGCCACCACTGACCCGCGCTCCGTCTCCGTCACAATATCGACGCTGCCATCCATAATCACATAGGCACAATCGGCGCTGTCACCCGCGTAAAACAGTACATCATTGCTATCAAATTCAACCAGCTCACTCGTGAACGCCAGCAGCTTCAGCTTTGAGGCATCAAGCTTTGCAAACATAGGTACTTTGCGCAGCAAATCAGTTTCTTGCACCAAATCCAATGATTATCTCCAGGCTGTACACACAGCGCTTAACGAGGCTGCCTTAAAACGTCGTCACAACGAAGGCGAAGCAGGAAGTCGGCAAAAAACACAGCTTACACGCAATAGATACGCACCTTTTGTCGATTTCCAACGCTGGATCACCGAGCGTAGTAGTTTTAAGACACCTTCTAACAATATTAGACCAAGGGTCGCATGAGACAGGCTCTAATTCAAGGTGTTCCATTGCAATCTGTGAATAAATAAAGGATTTACACCTACAATATTTGCACTCGTGCTACCTTACGCAGCTAACGCTGAGAGAACCTTTCTCTCACCCCTAAATTAGATACAGGAACAATACAAGCAATGAATGTGACCATTTATGGGTCTGGATACGTCGGTTTAGTTACCGGCGCGTTACTCGCCGACGTAGGCAATAATGTACTGTGTGTGGATATCGACCAAACCAAGGTAGATGCGTTAAAGCAGGGTATCGTACCAATATACGAACCGGGCCTGGAAGATATCGTCAAACGCAATCTAGAGGCCAACCGGCTCGACTTTACCACCGATACTGATCGCGCAGTCAGCTTTAGCGAATTACAGTTTATCGCCGTCGGCACACCACCGGGAGAGGACGGTTCTGCCGACCTCCAGCATGTACTGGCCGTGGCTGGTGCCGTTGGCGAACGAATGACCGAACGCAAATTACTGGTCAACAAATCCACAGTGCCGGTAGGCACCGCTGACACGGTAACAGCCTGTATTAAGCAGCACCTTACTGAGCGTAACGCAGACCTGCAAATCACCGTAATCTCCAACCCTGAGTTTCTTAAAGAAGGCGCCGCTATCGATGACTTTATGAAACCAGACAGAATCATCGTTGGCACCGAAGACAGCTATGCAATGGAATGCATGCGCACACTTTACGCACCATTTTGCCGCAATAGGGATCGGCTGATGTTCATGAGTGTACGCTCTTCAGAGATGACCAAATACGCTGCCAATGCGCTGCTTGCCACCAAAATCAGCTTTATGAATGAACTGGCCAATATGGCGGAAAAACTTGGTGTGGATATTGAGAGCGTGCGTACCGGCATCGGCTCTGACCCACGCATTGGTTACCAGTTTATCTACCCTGGCTGTGGCTATGGTGGCTCCTGCTTTCCCAAAGATGTAAAAGCCCTGTCGGCAATTGCTGATGGCATTGGTTACACAGCCGAATTATTGCGTGCCGTGGAGGCTGTAAATCAACGACAAAAACACGTGCTGTACACCAAGATAAACCATTACTTCAACGGTGACCTGGAAGGCAAAACAGTGGCACTCTGGGGTTTATCGTTCAAGCCCAATACCGACGATATGCGCGAAGCGCCCAGCCGGGTATTAATGGAACGTTTATGGGCAGCAGGTGCCACAGTAAGAGCGTATGACCCGGTCGCCATGCAGGAAACCAGAAAACTATACCCCGATCAAAAACAGCTCTCGCTAATGGGCACCGCAATGGATGCCCTCGAAGGTGCCGATGCATTGGTCATCAACACCGAATGGCATGAATTCAGGAGTCCGGACTGGCCACGCGTTAGTGCCACATTGCGCAGCCCGGTTGTATTTGATGGTCGCAATGTCTACGACCCGGAAGTTGTACGCAAACAGGGCCTGAGTTATTTTGCAATTGGCAGACCCTGATCGCTATCCCCCTGATCGCTGTGCCTGGTCGCTCAGCCCCGCTTAGGGTGTGCCTCGTAATAATGCCTGGATTTACCTCGACCAGGGCTGGCGACAATGGCAATAAAACCTCGTTGCACCACAGACCATAAACCCCGTACGCAATTACCCTTCTCTTACCCTAAATTCCTCAGTTGAATCTACTGCGCCCACCTAATGCACTGAATCTAAAGCGCTTTTACCAGCATTTCAGCTTCACCTGTAGAATCACTACAGGATGGCTAAAATGCTGGTAAAAACACTTCATCTTCAGCACCTTAGACGCCCTCGCTACGATTCAACTGCGGAATTTAGGCTTACTAACGCAAATAACACTATCTGCATGGTTTGAGTAGCTGGTACATATTTGACCCATCGCGTACTATCGCACCATGCAAATCGCCAACCCAATCTACGATGTCGTCTTCAAATACCTGATGGCCGACGAGCGCGCCGCCAAGCTGATCATTGGTGAAATCATCAGTATGGACGTCATCGACATCGCCCTGCAACCACAAGAGCGCCTGGCCAACCTGACTGAAAAAAACCTCACCGTCTACCGACTCGATTTTTCCGCCAGGGTTAAAACCCGCGATGGGCAGTTCAAACAAGTCATTATTGAAATCCAGAAAGCCAAATACACCAGCGATATTATGCGTTTCCGGCGCTACCTGGGGCAGCAGTACAGCGATGAAAAAAATGTCCATGCGACTGTTTCGGCCACGGGGCACAGTACATATCAGGCGCTGCCGATTATTACCATCTACTTTTTGGGCCACACGCTCAACCACTGCACAGCATCCGTTATCAAAGTAGGCCGAATCTATACCGATGCGATTACCGGCGAAACACTGGCCGACAAAGAAACCTTTATCGAAAGCCTGACCCACGACAGCTATGTGGTACAAATTCCCTACCTGAAAGCCCAACGCCGCAACGACCTGGAGAAACTACTGGAAATATTCGACCAGGACCTACAGGTGGAGAACAGACACAGGCTGTCGATTGATGAGGCGCTGTTTCCAAAGAAATACCACGTATTGATCAGGCGTTTGCAGGCGGCGATTAGTGAGCCAGAGGTTATCGACACCATGCAGATTGAAGACGAGATACTGCTGGAACTGCAAAACAAGGAACGCGAAATCGAGGCAAAAGAACAACTGGTCGAAGAACAAAGCAAAGCACTGAAAGAAAAGAACCGGGTACTTGAGGAAAAAGACCAGGCGCTTGAGAAAAAAGACCAGGCGCTTGAGGAGAAAGACCAGATCGTCAGGGAACAAGAACAAGCACTTGAGGAAAAAGATCAGGTACTCAAAGATAAAGACAAGCTCATCAAGGAACTAAAAAACCAACTCAACCGGCTATCTGAATAGGGTGCAAAAATTTAATCAACCAATATCAATAGCGCCGCTTTATCAACACAGGCACATCCAGTGCCTACCCACCCCATTCAGGGCTGGTATGCAAGCACATTCCATACGTTATTTCCTCCTCAACAGTGCACAAAAAATGGCTCGAAACGGGGTGAAAGTACGCCGATAGGGTCAGCCTAAAAATCCGCAGCTGAATCTACTGCGGACACCTAAGACACAGAACCTAAAGCCCTTTCACCCAGACCTTGGCTTCATCCATAGAGTGACCACGCGATCACTAAAATTTGTGCAAAAACATTTCATCTTCAGCACCTTAGACACCCCCGCTACGATTCCACTGAGGATCTTAGGCTGAAAGAGACTATAGCTATTCAACTTGGTGATCATTTACCAAAATGGAATTATCTCGCCCACCCTCAAATTGAATCAATACAGACGTTATTTCGGGGCAAACCCTCAATCGTCAAATCGCGCAGCAGAAATAGCCTCCAGCCGGGCAAACAGACTGGAGGTATCCCAGCGTTTTCCACCCATTGACTGCACCTCAGCGTAAAACTGATCAACCAATGCCGTCACCGGCAAACTGACGCCACAGGTCTGCGCCTGCTCAAGCACAATTGCCAGATCCTTACGCATCCAGTCCACGGCAAAACCATAATCAAACCTACCATCCAACATCGTTTCATAACGATTTTCCATCTGCCAGGACTGCGCTGCTCCCTTGGAGATCACATCGACCACTGCCTTGCCATCCAGCCCACTGGCGCGTGCCAGATGCAAACCCTCAGATAAACCTTGCACCAGGCCCGCGATACACGTCTGATTGACCATCTTAGTCAACTGACCGGCACCGCTGTCACCCATCAAACGCACCATTTTGGCAAAACAGTCAATAAATGGCCTGGCAATATCGTAAGGCGCTTGATCACCGCCTACCATCACTGTCAGCGCACCATTCTCAGCACCCGCCTGCCCACCGGAAACCGGCGCATCGAGAAACGCAACGCCCTGTTCACCCGCCAGGGCATAAAGCTCGCGGGCAACGTTAGCTGATGCGGTTGTGTGGTCGACAAAAATGCTGCCAGAGGTCATACCGGCAAATGCCCCACCATCACCCACCGTCACCTGCCGAAGATCATCATCATTACCGACACAGGCCATTACAATTGCGGCACCCTCAGTGGTCTCAGCGGGTGTTACATGGCAACTGCCACCGTATTCAGCCACCCACTTTTCAGCTTTTGCAGACGTGCGGTTATAAACACGTACCGTATGCCCGGCTTTAGCCAGATACCCCGCCATCGGGTAACCCATCACCCCGAGGCCAATAAACGCGACCGTTGTACTCATTAAATTTGCCTCCAGAAAAATATAGTAGTGTAACTACACTGATACAGGGTAGCACCCCGTTTCAACATTGATTATTAACTTTTGCCTCTCTGCGGACCCAATCAGTTGCCGGAAGAACAGAAGAGGAAAAAAACAGGTTGCCGAACACGCCATACAACTCGAAAGGCAACGCGAAAACACAGGCGCCCTCAACCACCTGGGAAACGCCGTAGACTGTTGGTTTACCGATGAATTTCACCAGGCCAACCCGGATATTATCGAATGGCGACGACGCAAAAGCCTGCAAAATGACCCAGAGAGCTACACCGCTGCCTATCAGATGTTGGCCTACAGTGACCTGGCAGACGAATTACACCAAATCACCACACCGACACTGGCAATTACCGGCGAGTGTGACATCGGCTCTACGCCGCGCATCTGCCAACTGATCGCCAGCCGCGTTCAGAATGGGCGCTCGGTAATACTGCCCGGCCTTAAACACCCGCTGTTACTGGAGGCGCCGGAGCAAATTGCCACCGCATTGGAATCGTTCATTATTGAAAGCTGCGACGAACAGGTATAACTTACACGGCATTAGCGCTCACCACCCGCTCTCTTCCATATACAGGATAGATAAGTATGAAACTATTGGTCTTCCAGCACGCCGATTGCGAACACCCTGGACAGCTACGCCACTACCTGCAACGCGATGGCATCGGCTGGGACGCTATCGAGCTGGACGCCGGTGAACCAATACCGACACTGGAAAACTACGATGCGCTATGGGTAATGGGCGGCCCGATGGATGTCTGGGATGTTGAACAGCACCCGTGGTTAATCAATGAAAAGCGCGCCATTCGCCACTGGGTGCAGACACTCAAGCGTCCGTACCTCGGCCTGTGCCTTGGCCATCAATTGTTAGCCGATGCACTGGGTGGCACCTGTGGCCCACAACGCCCGCCTGAAATAGGCGTACTCGACGTGCAATTAACCGAACAGGGGATTGCCGACCCAATATTTAAAGATATGCCCAGCCAGCAAAAAGCCCTGCAATGGCACTCCGTTTCAGTGGCCCAGGCACCGGATGACGCTGTAATTCTGGCAAAATCAGACGTGTGCGCAATACAGGCCATGCGCATCGGTCAACACGCCTGGTCAATGCAATACCACGTTGAAATAGAGCCGGATACCGTCGATAACTGGGCGGCCATTCCCGCCTACTTTAACGCGCTTGAGGCAACACTGGGCGAGGGATCACTGGCGAAAATCAAAATACAGACCGATACCAACCTGGAGGGTTTTGTCAGTAACTCCGGCAAGCTATACCAGAATTTCATGTCAGCGATGACCTAATTGGAATCCATTTATCAAAAGCCGAAAGCTTATTGATGCCTGGTCATAACGATAGCACACAACAAACGTTTAACCGCCTCATCTAACAGCCCCGGCATTGAATGGCTAAAATTCAAACGCAATGCCGCACCACTCTTTGCCCCCGGTGGTAAAAATGCAGACGCGGGCACCACAGCCACCTTATGTTGCAATGCAGCATTGGCCAACGCATCCGTATCAATACCCGGCATTTCCAACCAAATAAACATACCACCTTCCGGTAACACAAAATGCGCAACATGACCAAGCTGAGCCTCCAGCGCAGCCGCCAACACATCACGCCGCTGTTTGTAATGGTGCTGTAAATTCACCATATGACAGGGAAACTGGTCACTCTGCAGCAACTTTACTGTCATCAATTGCGTTAACCGGGTACTGTGCAAATCACTGGCTTGCTTTACCAACGTCAGCGCCCGGATAAGTGCGTTATCCCCACAGACATACCCAAGCCGCAGACCGGGCGCAACGGTTTTAGAAAAAGACCCCAAACGGAAGCGATCGCCTACCAACAAATCACAGACTTGTGGTAGCTCGTCCCCCGAATAGCGCAGCGCCCGATACGGTGAATCCTCTATAAATGTAACACCGCTATCGTTCAGTAAAGAGGCCACACACCGTCGTTTTTGCAACGACCAGGACACCCCTGTCGGATTGTGAAAATCCGGTACAGCGTAAAAAACTTTGGGTTGTTGCCGATGAATCGATGAAGCCAACTGATCGAGATCAGGGCCATCTTCCTGTTGGTCTACTGAAATACACTCGACCCCGGCCAATGCAAAAATTTGTAGGGCACCCAGGTAACAGGGATTTTCAACCAACACTTTGTCACCCGGATTCAGATACGCACGGGCAATCAAATCCAGCGCCTGTTGAGAGCCGGTAGTTATCAACACACACTCTGTGTGTGCCAAATCATGAAAGGAACTGATCCAATCACGTAATGCCACCTCACCCTCAGTTAAACCATACTGAAAAGTGTTGGTGTCAGCCACCACAGCAAGCGCGGCTTCATGCAATAAATCCATTGGAAACAAATCGCTGGCAGGCAAACCGCCCGCCAGTGAAATCACGCCAGGACTGGATGCCGCGTGTAAAATTTCCCGAATATACGATGGTTTGAGACTACCAGTACATTGTGCCAATGTTGTCATATCCCCCCCTCTGTGGAGGTAATGTATACCGGCGCCCAAGCAGGTTTCTCATGGTTTTGTGTGGCACAACATGTCCATTTGTGCGCTAATAAGCCGGTGACAACCCATTGGCAACAGAATCGAATTAACGACTGTATCTACCGAATCCACCGCGATATCGGCGCGCCGCTTAGCGCACAGCAACTCGCCGCAGAAGCACACTATTCACCCCACCATTTTCACCGTGTCTTTAAACAGCAAACCGGCACAAATGTCGCCAACTATATTCGCCGTGCACGATTGGAGCACGCCGCCAACCGTTTAATGTTTGAAACGGGAAAAACGGTCATCAGGATTGCACAGGACTGTGGTTTTCAATCACCTGCATCGTTTTCACAGGCGTTTACCAAACACTTCGGTTGCGCTCCCTCGCAGTGGCGTAAATCGGGTTACCAGACGTATATGCATCGCGTGCAGATGCAACAGCAATCTGGCTGGATGGGAAAAGTTGACGCACTCACCCTACCGGATATCGCCATCCAACAGTGCGCTGAACAGCGTATAGCGTATGTGCGGCACTTGGGGTATGACCGGTCAATTTGTAACGCCTGGCAGTACTTGCGCGCCTGGGCATATACAGTCGGCATCGACTGGCAGGCAGAGCAGATGATCGGCTTACACCACTCTAATCCAGATATTATTCCATTGGCAGAGTGTCGTTATGTGGCCGGTATCACCACAAACCAAACAAACCTAAAACATGGGGCTATTGGCCTATTGAAAATTCCGGCCGGCAGTTATGCTGTAATGCGGGTTACCGGGCAGCTCGGTGATCTGCTACCTATGATCCACACTTTTTACCACCAGTGGCTGCCAGGCAGTGGCTACAACCTGGGCTCGACCCCTGGTTACGCACGCTACCAAAAGAATCAATTTCTCGACGACAACGAACAATTTGATCTGGATTTTTGTGTACCGGTTTCAGTGCTTTAAGTCCGAAAAACCCTTGCCACCAACATCTCAATCGTTTCTTCCCGGCATTCGCTAAAATGTGTTCCCGCCCACATTGATTGGTATTCCCCCTCATCATTTTTAACAGCCGCAGCGCGCATCGCAGCACTCAGGGTATTTTGCAAAGGAAACGGCAACACGTACTTATCGGCCATACGCTCAATAAACTGATTGTTAATAGCCCGCGCAGGCCGACCGGAAAACCCATAGGTAATCCGGGCGTCCCGATCAGCATGGCTTAGCAGATATCGCTTGTGTGCGGGTGAGGCACCACTCTCGTGCGTGGTCAAAAAAGCACTGCCCATTTGCACAGCACTCGCACCAAAATCCAGTGCCTGACGCACATCATCCCGGTTCATAATACCTCCAGCCGCAACCAGCGGTAGTGCACTGGCCTTGCGCAGTACATTGAGCAATGGATAAACCGCTAAGGCCTCATCCGCTTGATCGACACTGAAGATGCCACGATGCCCACCGGCATCGATACCCTGTGCAACGATAAAATCAGCATCGGCGGCTTCAATCTGCTCAGCCTCCGTGGCACATGTCGCTGTGATACCCACAGCAATACCCAGTGTGTGGGCCTTCTGTACAATTGACCGTTCGGGAATGCCGAAATGAAAGGTGATAATTTCCGGGCGCGCCTCCCACACTGGCTCAAGTTGTTTACATAGATCAGGATAATAAGGGGCTTGCGGTATCCGCATGCTGGTGGCATCGCTGTTAGATACCGTGGCAAGATTCTCTAACGCCGACTCAAGTAACGACTGCTCAGGCATTTCAACGTCACTAAACACAAAAAAGTTAGCATTGATCACACCCTGGCTATGCGCGTGAATCTTTTCCCGTGCCGCCTGTAGGTCGGTGGCGATTTTATCGGGCGGGCTATAAGCAAAACCGTAACTGCCAACGCCACCGAGATTAGCGACACCCGCCACCATTTCCGGGGTATTAACGCCACCGGCCATCGGTGCTTGAATAAGGGGTAGTCTCAGTTGTTCAAAAGAAAACATTGTTTTTACCTAAAAGTTACCGAGTACACCGTCTACCTTATATTGACGGGTTCCGCGTTGCACTGTTGGCACTGAACAAGGCGCGCTGGCGCGCTATAGTGGCTCTATAACAAGCCAGTGCAACACCCAACGAATTCATTTTACACGAAGGATTAGCCCGGCAAGCTCAGGGCTTGGAAAATGCCAATTATCCATATTTATGCACTTTTATGCGTAGCTTGCATAATTATGCATTACTTAGGTAACTTTGCATAACCCAATACAAAAACCAGACTGACACCCAAATACTGCCATCGAACAACGTATCAACAGAGCGCGAAAAAGTAGATTAATAACAAATGGGGTAAACGCCTGAGATAGGCTTTATTAGGAAGGTATATCAATGCCATTGGTGTAAAACAGAATGTTCCCGCCCCAGGGTTTGACCCGTTAGATTTGGGCGGGAAAACAAATGGCGTCCCCTAGGGGAATCGAACCCCTGTTACCGCCGTGAAAGGGCGGTGTCCTAGGCCTCTAGACGAAGGGGACTGAGACCGGTTTTATCTAAGGCGCGCAATCTACGATAAGGCGGCGCTATTGTCAATCAAAGATTGAGCTTGATGGTAAGCTAAATAAGTTTAGGTAAAAAAAGAGCGGCGTTACCGCCGCTAAGAGGGATACCCACCAAAGAAACTACCTAAAGCTAAAAATCGCAGTTATTACCGCTCAAAATACCCGCCAGTAAACGCCAGGGGCATATTCTGAAGGGAGAAACAAATTCGATTATCAAATACCTCATTGATATAACCTATGTTAGTACCGACACGCACTACCCGTTGCAGTGTTTAAATTCATGCCTTGGCCACCTGATTACGTCCTTCCCGCTTGGCCAGCAGCAGTGCCTCATCCGCCCGGCGAAATGCACTCTCCAGCGTATCTCTGCCGTTAAGTTCTGTCATCCCTATGCTGGTACTCAACACCAGGCGCACGTTACCTACATTAAACTGGCATTTCTCAACACCACTGCGGATTCGCTCAGCCACATCACGTGCACCGGCAATATCAGTATTATTCAGGGCGACCACAAACTCATCCCCCCCATAGCGAAACACCAGGTCAGTGGTGCGTACGCTCTCTGAGAAAACATTGGTAAGATCACGTAACACCGCATCACCGACCTGATGACCATGCGTATCATTAATATGTTTGAAGTGATCTACATCAACCACCAGTAAGGTGAGAGGGGTGCCATGGCGCTGAGCTAAATTGACTTCACGAGGCAGGGATTTTTCTAACGAGGTCCGGTTGTTAATCCCCGTTAACGGATCTTGAAACGCCGACATCATCGCCAATTGATACATGCTGGCATTGCGTAGCGGATACACCAGGCTACACATCAAATTCTCCATCAGTGTTACCTCTCTGGAGGTAAATAAACGCGCACGGGTGACTACAATATCCCCTAGTGCCTGCCCGGCTAAGACAATGTTATATTCCATTCGATGCCGGGACACCTTACCCAATGACAGCGAAATACCCAACTTGGTATTTGAGTAACCAATGCTGTCATGGGGTATATCTGTTTGTATTTCAGCGAAAAAAAGATCGATCAAAACCTTTACATCCAAGGTTTTAAACAGCTTCTCACTCAACTGCAGGGCACGAATTTTACTGGCTTGCTGCTGGATCGAGTCCCGGTCTGTAGAGACAATATCAAACGTTTTTTTGCGCTGCTTTGCCGTGGCAATATTCGACAGATTCATAGCCATTGACGTCACTTCCGAAGTGTTAGTTTCGATACTGACAATGCGAGTTATGTGCCAATTCCCGATATTTATCGATAAAACAAACAAATCAACTGCTTACAGAAGAGACACATTGATAAAAATGCATGGTGACAATTATTTGACTTGGTGAACGGCAAGGATGTGCCACCTGGTGTACCTGCATTGAGCGAAGGATGGCTTAATTAGCGTTTACTCCTGACACCTCATCCCCCTAAACCACCAGCATCCCGCACAATAAACTTGTGCATAGAGACGGAAACTCCTGGGACAGGCATGAAATAATTGACAGATAACCTTACTCTCTTTTAGGATGGCGTCCAACCAGCGTTAAAGGAACTGACCATGACCCGCCCCCGCAAAGACCAAATCTCACTATCAGACACCCCCTACTACCACATCGTATCGCGCTGTGTACGGCGCACCTTTCTCTGCGGGCTGGATTTACTGACTCAACGCGACTATGAACACCGTCGTCAGTGGATTGTCGACCGCATCCGACTGCTCTCATCGCTCTTTGCCGTTGACCTGTGCGCCTACGCCATCATGAGCAATCATTACCACCTCACCGTTAAACTCAACCCAAAACAAATCGATACACTAACTGGCCAGGAAGTTATCAACCGCTGGTTAAGCCTGCACAAAGGCTCCCTGTTGGTTCAAAAAATGCAAGCGGGGGAAACCCTCAGCTCCTCTTTTATGCCTGTCTTATTCTTTTACTTGCAGTTTTTTGAATGAATCATATACTGACTCAAATAGAGTCAATAGATGCATCATTAATATGAAACAACTTACACTAAGAGGTTTTGATCTGGAGCTTGAGCAGCGTTTGCAGCATATCGCCGAAACAGAGAATACCTCACTAAATAAAACTGTCTTAAAGCTATTACATCAGGCTACCGGCCTTAAACCTAAAGTCTTCGTGAAGCCCGTTATAGGTGACTCATTGACCCCCTTCTTAGGGCTATGGACTGATGAAGAAGCAGATCAATTCAATAGTGATATTAAATACTTGGATACCGTTGACGATGAACTGTGGCGATGAAAATTCTTCTAGACACCAATGTGTACTCCGAGATTATGCGCGGCAACCCGACGTTAGCAGCACAAGTGAAACAAGCAGAAAAGATTTTTATGTCTACCGCTGTAGTAGGCGAACTGCTGTTTGGTTTTCGAAATGGCAATCGGTTTGATAAAAATCGTACCGTGCTGGCACAGTTTCTTAACAATCCTTTCGTGGAACTATTATCTACTGGCTATACTACAGCTGATCGATTTGGTCGCATAGCATCTGCCCTAAGAAAAAAAGGCAAACCTATACCGACTAACGATATCTGGATCGCGGCCCATACCATGGAAAGTGGCGCTGACCTGTACTCTTATGATCACCACTTTTCCTATGTTGACGGTTTATCCTGGGTAAAGCCTGATGGTTGATATACGTTTTATTTCCGGATAAATCGACTACAGAGAGTATCGATTAAAATTATTCAAGACCCAACGGCTGGGCTGGCGTCTTATCGCGTTCATTGGATCATTACACCGAATACCCTCAAAATAGGTAAAAAATTTAGGTTTGCCTATTCTGGGTACTGCTTGCATATTTCTATATAGTGCCTGTCCCATTCTTTTTCCTTCTCTATATAATGCCTGTCCTATTCCTTATTGTTACCTTTCAACACTCTCTAATGGGCGAATATCCCCGGCAGCGACAGCTTGACCGTCCGCGCCCCATCCACTGTAATCACCTGCCCACTGACAAAGCGCGATTCATCGCTGGCCAACCACACTGCCACATCACCAACATCGCCGGTCTCACCGATATGCCCCACTGGGTGCAGCTTGGCCAATTCGCGCTTGGCCAGCGCAACATCATCGACCGATTCAACATAGGCACGGTTCAAATCGGTATCGATCCAACCCGGTGCAATCGCATTGACGCGAATCCCTTCCGGCCCGAGGTCGATAGCCAGAGCCACCGTCAAACCGTGCACGCCACCCTTGGAGGCACAGTACGCTGTGTGCTGGGGGTTACCCGCAAACCCTTCAATGGAACCGATATTGACAATAGCGGCACTGCCATGCCGCTGCACACCATCCCGCAGTAACGGCAATAAGTATTTACACAACAGCATCGGCCCCTTGAGGTTGACCGCCATCATACGATCCCAGTCCGCTTCGCTTTGCTCCTCAAGCGACTTCTCAAACATAATACCGGCGTTGTTAATCAATACATCGACCCGACCGTAGGTATCGTTCAGCGCCGTCGCCAGCGCCTGAACCGATGCCGATGAGCTGACATCGGTCTCGATCCAGGACAGTTTTTGAGTACTTTGCGAACGCCAGTCGTCGAAATCATCAGGCGGTCTGCGGTCAGCTATCACCACCGCCGCGCCAGCGCGTAACAGGCGTTCTGTGATTCCCCGGCCAATCCCCTGCGAGCCGCCGGTAACAACCGCAATCCGCTCTGCCAATCGCTCGCTCATTGCGCGGTATAGCCACCGTCGACGGGGATATTGGTGCCGGTGATATGCGCGCTGAGGTCGCTGCATAAAAAGGCGACCAACTGCGCCACTTCATCCGGGCCGGGAATGCGCCCCAGCGGGATTTTGGCGATATTCCCGGCAAACACTTGGGCCTTATCGGCGCCGCTGCGCTCGTGGCCAGACACTAACATAGGAGTATCTACCGCGCCGGGGCAGACGGCGTTGACGCGAATGCCGTCAGCGGCGTGATCCAGTGCCATCGCACGGGTCAACTGCACGATAGCACCCTTGGTGACGCAGTAAGCCGTTAAGCCAGCAACGCCGACCAGGCCGCAGGTGGAGGCAAGATTGACGATGGCACCGCCCCCACGCATGGCCCGTACAGCCGCACGCGACATAAAGAACGAACCGTCGACGTTGGTGGCTATGCTGTCGCGCCACTGTTCATCGCTGGTCTGGTCGGCGTTGCCACGGTAGATCATACCGGCAGCGTTGACCAGGCCATTGATATGACCAAAGGTCTCGATAGTTTGCGCAACCGCCGCATCGGCGGCGCTGGACTGAGTGACATCACCAATGGCGATGGCGCCCTCCCCACCCGCATCGACGATACGCGTGAGCACCGCTTCGGCGCGCTTGCGAGAGCGGCCAAACAGCATCACGCGGGCGCCCTGCTTAGCCAATAGGCAAGCGCTCGCCTCGCCGATACCCGAGGTGGCACCGGTAACCAAAATTACTTTTTCGTTTAACACCTTATAACTCCAAACCCGCCTGACGGCGGCGATTTGCCAGATTGATGGGGGCGCCGATGCGCAGCATCCACGCCGGTAACGTTTTGTTGGGGCGGCCCGCAGCGCGCATGATATCGAGCAGCGCCGAATCTTGCCCCAACGCGTGTTCGGCGATCAGTTTACCGCAAATAGTGCCGCGTGCGATGCCGACACCGTTGTGGCACAGGCTGGCGAATACAGCGGGGCGCAGTTCGCCAAAAATGGGCTGACCGTTGTCCGACAAGCACAGAGTACCCCCCCAGGTATATTCAAATTCAACCTGCGCCAGCATTGGAAAACGGTTCAGAAATGACTGGCGGTGTTTGTTGCGCGCCCACAGGCGCTGTGCTTCGGTGGGGTTGTGCCCCGGTGAATAGGCGTAGATATTGCGCACTAGCAGGCGCTTTTGCGGCAACCGCCGAACGGTGGAACCGAATGGATGGGCGGGGATAATCCCCCAGCGCTCGCGCCCACCTAACGCGGTGAGTTCCGCATCGCTGAGCTCGCGTGTCATGCTGGCGTAGGTGGGCAGTGGGATAACGTGCCGCTGATAGAACCCGAAGGCGGTGCCAAAGCTGTTGTTGGCCAGGATCAAGGTGTCGGCGCGGATGCTGCCGGTCGCTGTCGTCAGGGTGTGCGGTTCGCCGCGCTCAGCGTAGTGGACTTCGAGTACCGGGCTGTTTTCGTAGACGCTGACGTTATCTGGCAGTGTCTCCACCAGGCCGCGCACCAACGCCGCTGGCTGCATCTGCATGGTGCCCGGCGTGAACAGACCTTCGCGGTAGAACGATAGGCCGGTAATCGCCTGCATCTCGTCGGCATCGAGAAATTGGTAGTCTGCGCCCAGCGCATCGAGGTTACCGGCAAAGTCCCGCAACAGTTGCCGACCGCGTGGCGTAGCGGCGCCGTGGATTTTGCCCTCGTCGCGCCAATCGCAATCGATGGCCTGTTCGTCGACGGCCTGTTGCAGTGCCGCCTGCCCGGCGCGGTTGAGCTGGATCTGTTGTTTCTCGTGCGCGATTTCGTCGGCAAAGCTACTGGCGCGGATATTGTGCGCCTGATCGATAGCAAACCCGGAACAGCGACCCGCCGCGTTGTTGCCGATGCGGCCCGCGTCGATCAATACGATGCAGGCATCGGGCCGCAGTTCGGCGAGGCGCCGCGCCGCCGCCAGGCCGGTAAAGCCGCCGCCAACTACGGCGTAGTCGGCGCGCTGCCCGGTCTGTAATACGGTGGGGGGCGGTAACTCACCAAGCAGGTGTAGCCAGCCATTGTTGTTGTCGTTAGCGGGCAGTATGTCGAGTTTCATAGCGGCATTTGCCTACTATCAGGACAAGTCCATCCAGATCGTCTTTAACTCACAATACTGATCGTGCGCCGCCAGGGACTTATCGCGCCCACCAAAACCCGACTGTTTGTAACCGCCAAACGGGGTCGATATATCGCCCTCGCCATAGCAGTTGACCGCCACTGTACCGGCGCGGATGGCACGTGCAGCATTGTGCGCCGTCTTGTTATTGGCGGTAAACACCGAGGCGGCCAAACCATAGTCGGTATCATTGGCCATCGCAATCGCCTGCTCCGGCGTGCTGAAGGTGGAGACGGCCAGCACCGGCCCAAATACCTCTTCGCAGGCCAGCCGCATGTGGGGGTTTACCTGGTCAAAAACAGTCGGTTCGATATAGTAGCCGCCGCTATCGCCCAGCACTTGTCTGCCACCGCGCAGTAGCCTGGCGCCCTCAGCCTGGGCGGTTTCGATATGCGCCATCACCTTGTCGAAATGCGCCTGTTCGATCAGCGGCCCCACCCGGGTCGCGCTGTCCATCGGGTCGCCCACTACCCAGTCATGGCTGCGCGCCAGAATCCGCTCCAGCAATGCGTTTTTGCGGGATTCGTGCACCAATAAGCGCGAGTTAGACGAACAGTTCTCGCCCATATTCCAGAAAATGGCATTCGTCGCATGCGCCGCAACGGTGTCCAGATCCTCGGCATCGGCCATCACGATCATCGGGTTTTTACCGCCGCATTCGAGCAGCACGCGTTTCAGGTTGGAGTCGGCAGCGTAGCGTAAAAACAGGCGGCCGGTGTCGGTCGAGCCGGTAAAGGCAACACAATCCACACCGGGGTGCAGGCCGATAGCCCGGCCAGCGCTTTCACCAAAACCGGGCACCACGTTGATAACACCGTCGGGAATGCCCGCTTCCACCGCCAGCTCTGCCAGTCGAATAGTCGCCAGTGAGGTTTGCTCGGCGGGCTTTAGCACAACGGTATTGCCCGTCGCCAGTATCGGCCCCAGTTTCCAGGCCGCCATCATCAGCGGGAAATTCCAGGGCAGGATGGCACCGACCACACCAACCGGCTCGCGCACAATCATCGACACCACTGAGGGGCCAGACGGCGATAACTGATCATAGAGCTTGTCGGCAGCCTCGGCGTGCCAACGCAGGGTGTTGATAGTATCGGGCAAGTCGATGGCCATGCAGTCGCTGATTGGCTTACCGGCCTCCAGCGCTTCCATCATTGCCAATTCGTCGAGGTTGGCTTCGACTACCGTGGCAAAGCGCAGCATCGCCGCTTTGCGTTCGGCGGGCGATAGCCTCGGCCACGGCCCCTCATCAAAAGCACGGCGGGCAGCACGCACGGCCAGGTCGACATCGGCCTCGTCGCCTTTAGCAACCTCGGCGAGCACCTCGCCATTGGCGGGGTTCAGTGTAGTGAAGGTTTCACCACTCTGAGCGGGCGCGCCGCGCCCACCGATAATACAGTGAGTGGAAAATGCCACCGGTGGTGTGGCCACTTTGTTGTTAGTCATTGCCCTTCTCCGCTATTTGGGTGCTGTCGTCTGAGATAGGACTGCACCAGCCAATCACGCGCCTCCTGCCAATCGCGCCACACCAGCCGGTCGTTGCCGGGCGAGTTGCAGGGTAGCCCCGCCATACCCATGCGTATCGCCTGCCGGGCAGGCCCTGGCACGGGTGGTAACGGCTTGCGGCAAGGCCCCATGTCACGCCCCGACAAACGTGTCGCGGCCTTGACGCCCGTCAGATAGTCGACATCGAAATCGTTGCCCCCAAACCACAGTGAAATGGCGCTCATGGTCGCCCACAATTCCAGCGCTTCGGCATACTGTTTCGCCTCGATCAGATCGTAGAGTTTGGCGCATTCGTGTGGCATAAAGTTTGCCGCGCCCCAGATCATGCCCACGCAACCGGCCATCAGCGAGTACGGCGCCAGCGCGTCGATGCCACACAGCACGCTGCCGCCGACCGCGATCAGTTTCTGCACGGCGATAAAATCCGCCGAACTGTCTTTGATGTAGTCGAGGTTTTCGATGGCGATGAGTTTGCGGTAGAGCGCCGGGGTGATGGTCACGCAGGATTGCTCTGGCACGTTATACATCACCACTGGAATACGCACTGCCCTGGCGATCGCCTCGTAGTGATAAATGATGCCAGCCTCGCCGGGTGCCTCTAAAAAGGGCGGCAAGACCATCACGGCGGAAGCCCCGGCGTCTTCGGCGCGGCGCGATTTTTCCACGCAATCGGCCGTACTCAGCGCCGTAGTCTGGGCGACAGTGGGGACGCGCCCATTGACGTGTTTCGCGCCCAGCTCGATCAAGCGGCGTTTCTCTTCATCGCGCAGGTAGGCGTATTCACCCGTGCCGGAGCACAGCACCAGCCCGTGCAGGCCCGCCTCGATCATGTCGTCGATATGTTCGAGATAGCGACCTTCGTCGATATGTTCACCGCTGTCATCGAAAGGGGTACACATCGCGGCGAATATGCCTTTTAGTTGGGTCATTGCAGTCGCTCCAGAAGCGTGTGTCCACTTAAGATATTCACTTAAGCTCTATCTCTACAAAGCGGTAGTCGTAATCGTTATTATTTATCACATTGTGTTCCACACCCGCCGGTCGATAATAGGAAACACCCGAGGTGAGATCGGCTACCCGCTCGCCCTGCGTGTCTTCTATCAGCAATTGCCCATCGAGCTGAGGTACTACCACATAATCGTGCTGGTGTCGGTGCCAGTCGGTTTCGGCACCCGGCGCAAAATCCCACTCGGTGACGATAACCCGTTCGTTTTCTACCTGTATCGAGGGTGATGCGCTGGGCCGATTGGTCATGGTTTACCCCTATTTGCCGCGAAAATCGGGTTTGCGTTTTTCCATAAACGCCTGAACGCCCTCGGCAAACGCCGGTTCGGCGGTGCACAGGAGAAAGTTGGCCTGCTCGGCGCTGAGCTGTTCTTCGAGTGAGGTCTGAAGCGATTGCTGTAACAGTTGTTTACCCCGGGCATTGGCCCTGGCTGGCCCCGCTGCCAGCCGGGCGGCGAGTTTGTCGACTTCCCGGGCAAATAGTTCAGCGGATACAGTGCGATTGATCAGGCCCATCTGCTGCGCGGCGCTGGCGTCGAATCGATCACCCAGCAACAGCAATTCGGAGGCGCGCTTCATGCCGACCATGCGCGGCAACGACCAGGTGCTGCCACCGTCCGGGTTCACGCCTAAGTGGCAGTAGGCCAGGGTAAACACACTGCCCTCGTCGGCTATCGCCAGATCACAGGCACACATCAAGCTGACACCAAAGCCTGCGCAGGCGCCCTGCACGGCTGCCACCACCGGTTGTGGCATAGCG
The DNA here is from genome assembly GCA_965277715.1 of Gammaproteobacteria bacterium. Lineage (GTDB taxonomy): Bacteria > Pseudomonadota > Gammaproteobacteria > JBCCGL01 > JBCCGL01 > JBCCGL01. The sequence goes on along the minus strand of OZ255836.1, from coordinate 4,006,582 downwards.
CGCAGGGTTTTAATAATGCCGTGTACATCGTCTAGCAATACGCCAGCCTGGGCGGCAACATCACCACCCGCTTTGAGCAACTGGTCAAAATACGCAATATCGCCACCGGCCATAAAATGCCCACCTGTGCCGCTCAGTACGACACAGCGGATATCATCGCGGTCGGCAATACCCACCAGGCATTGGTATAGCGCATGGGCCAGTTCGGTATTCAATGCATTCAGCGAATCGGGGCGATTGAGCGTGATACGCGCCACCGCCGCGTCGACGTCGATATTGACTACCGGCATGTCATTGCCCTGTTCACGAAAAGCGTGGATAGTGACAAATTTGGTGGTATCAAGTCAAAGTTAAATCATTGTGCATAGCGGCATCTGCATGATTGACGACCTGGCACAGGAGTAGCGCTTTGCTGCCCCCTGCTGGCGGGTTTTGCTGTGGGTTTAATCCGACCAATAATTATTTGCTGCTGCTACCGTTTGAAAATTGATGGCAATCACCTGTGAAGACGCTATCAGGCTATCAGCATTTTCGCCATAAACGGGCCGTAACCTTTCTCTGATTTCATCTGACGGCTGGGTGTATTTCACCCCCATTCTGGATAGTTTTATTGCCAGCTCATAGCCTTGCTGGGCGTTATCTGTTGTTAGGCCTGTCAACCACTGGTCTGACATAATTTATTCCTCATATGTAGTATTTTAATTACAAACAACCCCCATACCTGGCAAACTGGCGCGCAGCAAAAATTTGATTTGTGCGCCCGGCACGGGCATGAACCAACGAAGTGCAGGCTCCCCTATAGGAAAGCCATCGTCTCTCCAATTTCAAACTGATTAGACGACAACGACCAGTGAATGGCAAGGATTCCGTTGTGAGAGATCCGACAGGATCTTAGGTTTTGCGGCCTATACGCTCCAGCACATCAAACGATAACGCATAATCACTGCCCTCCCCCACGGCCATTTCAGTACGTTCCATCAACTGCCAATCTTCGGCATGGTAGCTGTTCAGCCAGGTATCACCTGTAAACACATGGTCAATTGTGGTCAGGTACAAACGGTCGGTTTTCGGCATCGCCTGCTCACACAACATGGCGCCGCCGATAATGGCACACTCGCCTGCTGTGCCAAGGTGTGCCGAGGCGATGGCCAATGCGCCATCCAAATCAGACGCCACCAGGCAGCCCTGTGCCTGCCAGTCTGTATTGCGGGTCACCACAATATTAGTTCGACCAGGCAGTGGTCGGCCAATCGAATCCCAGGTTTTACGCCCCATAATAATCGGCTTATTCATGGTGACTTTTTTAAAGTACTTGAGGTCAGCAGAAATACACCAGGGCAAACCGCCGTGTCGGCCAATCAATCGATTGCGATCCACCGCCATTACCATCGCAACTTTCATTTTAAAAACCGTTTAGGTCGATCGCTACACCGCCACCGGGGCGGCAATATGCGGGTGTGACTGGTAATCGACCAATGTGAAATCGTCGTAATGAAATGCAAACAAATCGTCGATCTGTGTATTGAGTTGCATCTGAGGCAATTGATGAGGTGCGCGCTCAAGCTGCTGCTCAACCTGCTGTAAATGGTTGTTATACAAATGCGCATCCCCCAGGGTGTGAATAAACTCACCAGGACGCAGGCGACAAACCTGGGCAATCATCATCGTCAATAGTGCGTAAGAGGCAATATTAAAAGGTACACCCAGAAAAATATCGGCACTGCGTTGATACAGTTGGCAGGATAACCTCCCCTCGGCCACATAGAACTGAAAAAAAGCGTGGCACGGCGGCAATGCCATCGTGTCAATTTCAGCCACATTCCAGGCGCTAACGATAATACGCCTGGAATGTGGATCATGGGTCAATTGTTTGAGTATCTGTTTGATCTGGTCGATGTGTTGGCCATCCGGCGTGGACCAGGATCGCCACTGCGCACCATAAACCGGCCCCAGCTCGCCTTGTTCATCCGCCCAATCGTTCCAGATGGAAACGCCGTTGTCGCGCAAATAAGCCACATTCGTGCTGCCCTGAAGAAACCATAGCAACTCGTGGATGATCGATTTTACATGCAGTTTTTTAGTGGTAACCAGCGGAAAGCCCGCCGCCAGATCAAAGCGCATCTGGTAGCCAAATACCGAGCGAATGCCAGTGCCGGTACGGTCGGGCTTATCCACTCCCTGGTCGCGCACATGGCGCATCAGATCCAGGTATTGTTTCATACGCCTGCCCGGCTCTGATTATTGGCTCGCTGACCTGCCTGACGATAGGCGATAAAAACCAGAAAGGCACCGAGTAGTACCATTGGCACTGTCAATAATTGCCCCATGGTTAACCAGCCAAATGCGATAAAACCAAGGTGTTCATCGGGTTGGCGTACAAATTCGACGGTAAAACGAAAAATACCGTACAGGGCTAAAAACAAACCACAGACTGACATAACAGGCTTTGGACGGCTGGAGAAGACCCATAAAATCAAGAATAGCGCCACACCCTCAAGCATAAATTGATAGAGTTGCGAAGGGTGCCTCGGTGCTGAACCGGCACCGGCAAATACCATTCCCCACGGCACATCCGTCACCCGCCCCCACAACTCGCCATTGATGAAATTGCCAAAGCGACCACACCCCAGGCCCAGCGGCACCACAGGGGCAATCGCATCGGCTATGACAAAAAACCCTTTGCCGGTCTTGCGCCCAAACAAAATCATGCTGACGATCACACCCAATAAGCCACCGTGAAACGACATTCCTCCCTGCCACACTTTAAATAAAACCAGTGGGTTATCGGCAAACTCCGGAAAATTGTAAAATACAACGTAACCCACGCGCCCACCCAATACCACGCCCAAGGCTACGTAGAACAGTAAATCTGAGACCATTTCCGCTGTCCATCCAGAACCTGGTTTTTTTGCACGGTAATGCATTGCATACCAGCACGCGGCAAATGCCATCAGGTACATAAGGCCATACCAGTGTATGTTCAGCGGCCCGATACTGATGGCAACAGGGTCAATTTGGGGGTGTTGAAGCATGCAGAATTCCAGCGTATTGTATTCCGCTGGGTGCGGAATTGAACGGTGTGTATCTTACCATTCAAGCCTGGAGGTTCAACTGCGCCTTTTAGCGAAAGCCCCGCCAATCACTGCACAGTTTAATAAAATCATCGGCAACCGCTGGCCGCCCGGTGTAGTAACCCTGCACTTCATGGCACCCCATTGCGCGCAGAAAATGCAGTTGATCGCGTGTTTCGACACCTTCTGCCACCACCCGTAAACGCAAATTATTTGCCATGGTAACGACCGCATTCACAATGGCGGCATCGTCTGGATCACTGGTTAAATCGCGTACAAATGACTGGTCAATTTTAATCGTATCCAGTGGGAATTTTTTTAGCAGCGTGAGTGATGAATGGCCCGTGCCAAAATCGTCCATCGACACGGCAAAACCCAAATCGTGCAATTCACCCAACACACGGGTTGCGGCATCTATATCGTGGGTTAACGAGGTTTCAGTGACCTCAAACTCAAGCCAGTTGGCAGGCACCGATTGGCAATCCAGCGTATCGGCAAACACATTGACCAGGTTATTTTGCTGCATTTGCATTTGAGACAAATTAACCGAGTACTTTTTTATTGCATGCCCCTGTTGTTGCCAGCTACGCAGTTGTTGGCAGACGTGGTTAAACACCCATTCGCCAATGGGTTGAATCAAGCCACTGTTTTCCGCCACCGGAATAAATTCATCCGGTGAAATCAGTCCACGTTTGGGGTGTTGCCAACGCAGCAAAGCCTCAGCACCGACAACGTCTCCAGAGAGCAGGTCAACCTTGGGTTGATAGCAAACAAATAACTCTTCTTTATCAATCGCCTGCGCCAGCTCACCTTCGAGTGAGAGGCTTTTGGAACCGCGCAGATCCTGTAAGCCTACATTGTACAACTGGTAGCGCATCCCCGACCGTTTGGCCTGGTGCAATGCCACTTCAGAGCGCATCATCAGGGCTTTGGGGTCGTCTCCATGCTGTGGAAACAAGCAGGCACCGATACGAAAGCTAATGCGAATCTGCTCATCATCCACCCGATAATGGCGGTTTAACGCATTGAGTAAATCGGTGGTCAACGGCTCAAGCTGATCGGCATCCATTGATTCAAGCAAGGGAAACAGCACACCGAACTCATCGGCACCCAACCGTGCTACCGTGATATCCGACCACAGCACATCAACCGTTTGTCGATCACACACTTGTTTGAAAAAACGGCGCAAGCGGGAAGCGACCTCGACCAGCAAGCGGTCACCGACTTTATAGCTATACGCCACATTAACCCGTGCCAGACCATCGATATCGAGGTGCATAAAGGCAAAGGTATTGGTAGGGGCGGAGAGAATTTTTTCCTCAAGTCGGCACAGGAGTTCACTGCGGTTGCGCAGCCCCGTCAGCAAATCGTGTTTGGACGTAAACTTTAACTCTCTGGTGCGGTGTTTCACCAGCAGCTTAAGGTTATCCCGCTGGCCGCTGACAATCGAATACAGTGCGGCATTTTCTATGGCGTAAGCGCAATTATTCATTACCACAATAATCGTTTTGCCAATAAGCTCAGTCATCGACAAGGCGTTCTTTACTGCGGCTACAAACAAACCCTGTACTTGCTTGCGCGTTGTCAGCAGGCTCAACATCAGTGTGCGGCCACTGAGAGAGGATACGATGACTTTTGGCTGGCTGCGATTGACCGACCAGGTGAAATCACCTCTCAGGATCAATTCATCCACTTCCTCTTGTAATTCGTTGGCTTTTTGCAGCTCATCGGAGTGCACTGGCCATTGTGCCGCCAAGGTAAATGCATCATCACCTTCCAGGGTGAACAAACCACAACACTCAATCGTCAGTAGAGGTGAAAGGCATTGTCGAATGGTGCGCAATACTTCATCGGTGCGGCCATAGCGGCTATCCCGGCGATGGACTTTACTCAGTTTTGCGAGCGCATCCAACGCCAGTAGCTGCTTGTCTATACCATCTTTATTGTGGGGTAGAGTATCGATTGGACGGGCACCCATCGCCAATGCGCGATCAGTCAAGTCTAACGGAACCGTATTATGAGATAGATTAGCCATCAATATCCAACAGTGAATGCGATAAGGTACACCGCTTCAGTAGTGCGTATTAACACTGTTTTCCGACAGGTTAACTGGCAATAAAGGTAAACACTAAAAACACGTGTATTCAGTTTTATCGGCAAACCATTCGTTAACATTAGTTTATTTACGTACTAAGGAGTTTAGTCTAAAAAACAGATTAGCCATCTTCTTTATAATGCTATTTTAGAGGAACACAGTGGTTCTATTTGACGGGGTGATGCAAAAAAGGGGGCGTAAAAAAGGGCCGAACCGGCTTTTGCGCAGTAGGGCTGTCCTGAATCCGACAGGCTCCTGATCATCAAACAATCGGGCGCATGGCTGTCAGTAAGCGGTCTTCCAGCTCACCGCGCACCGCGAGTACCTCCCCTATACGCGACAGATCGTTAACCAGTTGATCGGCATCCTCGTCGTCAAAGCCATCGTACTTATCGTTGAAATCGACAAGGTGATCGGTGGTTTCCACAATCGCGGGGTAGACGTCTTCGGCGACTTTCCTGACAACCGAGCGCCTTTCTTTGCCTTCGATAATACGCTGGTAGATTTCAAAGTGGCCCAGAGCAATATAATCCACCAGTATCTGGCAGAAAGACTGTAGCTCGCCAGGTTTTACCTGGTGTTCCTCATCCCGTCGTTTATCGAAAGAACTCACGCCCGCCAAACCACAAAAATTGACGAACACCTGCTGGCGTTCCGCAAGCAACTCTTCTATGGTGTGTGCTACTCGCTGGCGCCGCTCATTTTCTTGCGACAGTTCGACCACTTGACCCATTATTTTCCCACCTTAAGATGCAGATTGTTTTTGCTTAGCTCGTCAGAACACTGACATATGTTGATAATCTACCGCTTTACTTTAGCGGTAGCAAATAGCGCGCCATCTATGTTATCAGTCTACACTATCGAATGTTATACATTGTTCAGCATACAGTGATGGATGCACATTGTCTTCGGAAACACACCGCCCCCGCATAGAAATACCCTGGGTATGCACACCGTTAGGGGTTTTACTCAGCAGCGGATGCCAATCAGGTAAATCGCGCCCCTCGTGCAGGCGTCGGTAGGCACAACTGTCTGGCAACCAGTTAAACTGCTCGCCCATTTGTGCGTGTACCTGCATACAGTCCGGCACTTTTTCACTGCGCTTTGGGTAATCCCTGCAACGACACGTTGTGGTGTCCAGCAAACGGCAGGCTATCCGTGTGTAGTGCACTGCCTGTGTCGATTCGTCTTCCAGTTTTACCATGCAACAACGGGCGCACCCGTCGCAGAGCGACTCCCATTCGTGCACATCCATCTCTGCCAGTGTCTTGCGCTGCCAAAATGGCAGTGGCGCTGGCGGCGTTTTGGGCAATTAAATTTCCACCATTTCAAAGTCGTCTTTACCCGCTGCACAATCCGGGCACATCCAGGTATCGGGGATATCATCCCACCGTGTACCAGGCGCCAGGCCCTCCTCGGGATCACCGGCCTCCTCGTCGTAAATCCAGCCGCATACCACGCACATATACTTTTTGTAGCTCATCGCCTGCTCTATATCTACTTTTTGAAAGCCGTGTAGTTTACCCTAAATTAATCCGCTGAATATGCTCCGAACATCTTAGGTATTGATCTTAAAAAAAGTTAGAATTCACTTTTGCAACCGTCTCACAGGTACCTCAATGAACGCGTCCCAATCGCTGCTCAATCAAGCCAGCCTCTCCATACCCGGCGGTGTTAATTCGCCCGTGCGGGCATTCGGCAGTGTTGGTGGATCGCCCGTCTTTATCGAACGTGCCAATGGCGCCTATGTAGAGGATGTCGATGGCAAGCGCTATATCGATTACGTTGGTTCCTGGGGGCCGATGGTACTGGGCCACGCCCACCCAAAAGTTATCCAGGCAGTTCAGGAAACCGCTGCAAAAGGGTTGAGTTTTGGCGCCCCCACCCGGCTGGAAACGGCATTGGCTGAACGCGTTTGCACGCTGATGCCTTCAATAGAGCATGTGCGCATGGTGAGCTCCGGTACCGAGGCCACCATGTCGGCTATTCGTCTGGCACGCGGCTTTACCGGGCGTGACACCATTGTCAAATTTGAAGGCTGCTATCATGGCCACGCCGATTCGCTGCTGGTCAAAGCCGGATCAGGGGCATTGACGCTAGGTGTACCCAGCTCCCCCGGTGTACCTGACTCAGTGGCCGGGCATACGGTGACGCTGGATTACAACGATGCACAGCAAGTGCGCGACTATTTTACCCAGCACGGTGACAAAATCGCCTGTATTATCGTCGAGCCGGTGGCCGGCAATATGAATTGTGTGCCCCCCCTGCCAGGTTTTCTCGAAACGCTGCGCGAGGTATGCGATAAGGCGGGGGCGGTATTGATTTTTGATGAGGTAATGACAGGGTTTCGCGTGGCCTTGGGAGGGGCGCAGGCGCACTATTCTGTCGCGCCGGATTTGACCACTCTCGGCAAGGTTATCGGCGGTGGTATGCCCGTCGGTGCATTCGGTGGCCGCAGGGAGATTATGCAACACATCGCCCCACTTGGCCCCGTCTACCAGGCAGGCACATTATCGGGCAACCCAGTGGCAATGGTTGCCGGCTTGACCACCCTGGAATTGATCAGCGAACCAGGTTTTTTTGAACAACTGACAATGAAAACCACACGCCTAACCGAGGGCCTGCGCACAGCGGCAGCGCAATCCGGCATCGCATTAACGACCAACCAGGCCGGTGGCATGTTTGGGGTATTTTTTAGCGAGGGGCCGATACAGTGCTTTGCCGATGTCATGCAGTGTGATGTAAAGCGGTTTGTACACTATTTCAATGCCATGCTATCGGCGGGCTGTTACCTGGCACCCTCGGCATTTGAAGCCGGTTTTGTCTCAGCGGCGCACAGTGAAGAGGATATTGATAGGACTGTTGAATTGGCTGGGCAGGCGTTTGCTGGGATTGAGGGATGAGGGGTGAGGGTGAAAATTTTCAATAAACCCGGCAGCGATTAAGCATTCAAAATATCCAAGGCCTCGCGGTGCAGCTTCTGGGTCGCCGATGCCACAACATGCCCACTCGACTGCATCGTCAGTGGCTTGCCCTGCCAGTCACTGATACAACCACCCGCGCTTTCCACCACCGGCACCAGTGCGCAGTAATCGTAGGGTTGCAGGTCAGCCTCGACAACTAAATCGATATGCCCAGACGCCAGCAAGGCGTAGTTGTAACAATCCCCCCCGTAGCGGTAGAAGGCTGTCTTTGTCAGCAACCGTTTAAACCCGCCCAGCTCGGCTTCGGTAAACATATCCGGCGAGGTCGATGCCAGGCGACAGCTTTGCACGGCCTCACATGCGCTCACCGCACAGCGTTCACCATTTATCTCGGCCTTTCGCTCACGCCCACCGAGCCAGCGTTCACCCAGTGCTGCCATGTCGATCACACCGAGTACGGGGGTGCCATTTTCAAGCAGGCTGATCAAGCTGCCAAAGGTCGGGGTGCCGGTGATAAAGCTCCGTGTCCCGTCGATGGGGTCGAGTACCCAGACAAGTTCGCTCTGCGTATTTTCGGCGCCAAATTCCTCGCCAAAAATACCGTGCTGCGGGTACTGCGCCACGATTATATCGCGCATACCGCGCTCGATCTCACGGTCGGCGATGGTGACCGGTGTTTGATCGTTTTTGGCATCGATGGGCAAGGCCTGACGGAAGTATTGCCCACTGACGGTGCGTGCGTAGTCAGCCAGTGAATGGGCAAAGACACACAACGCGTCGAGATCAAAAGCGGACGGGGACATAAACACTCTGGGAGAGAAAGGAAACAGTGAGGCTAATAATACCTACCTGAATTAATCGCTGGTGAGTTTTTTCTGCATAAAGACGCTCACCGGGTCTTCACGGTAATCACCAAAGGGGCCGCAGTGTTGATAGCCGAGCGCACTGTATAGGCCAATCGCCTCGGGTTGGTGTATGCCGGTTTCCAGGCGTGACCATTGTCGGTGGCTTTCGATAATGATGCCTTCCAGCGCAGCCATCAGTTTTTTTGCAATGCCCAACCCCCGGTTGCGCGGCGGCACGTATACCCGTTTTATTTCACCGTAGCCGGTGAGCAGTTTAACGGCGCCACAGCCTATTATTGCGTTATAACGGAACGCACCGAGAAAGTGTACGTTGGGGGCTTTTAGTGTATCGGGCGCATCGAGGTGGTTGCTCTCAGCAGGGTACATAGGCGCTTGATAGGCATCCAGCCCGGCGATTAGGGTCTGTGCTGCGGGCAGCGCGGGGTCGGTGGCTTTGATGATGATGGCTACGGGCATCAACCCTACCGTTTGCGTGCGCGCCGACGCCGACGCCCATCATCGTCCTGGTTGCTGGCGGGTTTTGCCGACGGTTGCGGCAACTTAACCACGTGGCCAAGCTGGACAAATGCAGCGGTTTTATGTGGAATCGCCATCGCATCGACAAAGTGTTCCTGAAATTTTGGTTCAACGGCTGTTTCGATTTTCTCTACATCGCGCACCAGTAATTCCAATTCCTCACGGGAGTTTTTGTCCAGCAGGGCGATGCGCGCCCCGGTGCCCGCTGCGTTGCCCGCCGAGGTGACGTGTTGCAGTTTGCAATCGGGAATCATGCCCAGCACCATGGCGTATTTCACGTCGATATGACTGCCAAATGCCCCCGCCAGGCGAATCCGCTCGACGCTATCGATGTACATATGATCCATCAGCAAACGCACCCCGGCATACAGCGCGGCCTTAGCCAGTTGGATCTGGCGGATATCGTTCTGGCTGATCTTCAGTTCGACATCGCCCGTGTGTAGTAGGTAGGAGAAGGTGCGCCCGTCTGCGTGGATACGGGCATTGCGCCCGGCGCAGGCGCCATCGATCACACCATCCTCGGTGATGATCCCGGCGAGGAACATTTCCGCGACGACTTCGATGATCCCGGAACCGCAGACTCCCGTGACGCCCACTACTTTGGACGCCTCGGCAAAGCCTTCATCGGTTGACCACAAGTCGCAACCGATGACTTTGTATTTGGGTTCCAGTGTTTCAGGGTCGATGCGTACACGCTCTATCGCACCGGGGGCAGCGCGCTGTCCGCAGCTAATTTGCGCGCCTTCAAAGGCCGGGCCGGTGGGGCTGGAGGCCGCCAGCAGGCGTCGGTTATTGCCCAGAATAATCTCTGCATTGGTGCCCACATCGACGATCAGGCAGACTTCCTCGCGCAGGTGCGGCGCCTCAGAGAGTAACACGGCAGCGGCATCCGCGCCGACATGCCCGGCGATGCAGGGTAGTACGTAAACGCGGCCATTGCGGTGGATGTCGAGGTCCAGCTCACCCGCCCAGACGCGCACAGCGTCATCGGTGGCCAGCGCAAACGGTGCGCCGCCCAGTTCGATGGGGTTGATGCCGAGCAGCAGGTGGTGCATCACCGGGTTGCCGACGATGGTGTACTCCATAATATCGCGGGTTTTCACCCCGGCTTCAGCGGCAATTTCACGGGTGAGTTCGACCAGTGAGGCGCGTACAACGCGGGTCATTTCATCGACCCCATCCGGGTTCATCATCACATAGGAAACCCGGCTCATCAGGTCTTCACCAAAGCGAATTTGGGGGTTCATTACGCCGCCGGAGGCGAGCACTTCACCACTGGACAGGTCACATAAATGCGCCGCTATGGTGGTCGAGCCAAGGTCCACCGCCACGCCATACACGCGGTCGACAAACCCCGGCCAAACACCGATTACCTGGTTGTTGTTGTGCACCGCGACGGTGACCTTCCACTCACCCTCACGCAATTTTGCCTGTAAGCGCTGCAACACCCGCAGATCCCCCCAGCGCAGGTCGGTCAGCCGCCATTCAAATTCAAGCGCCTGGATCAGGCGCTTGAAATCACCGGTCGGGTCGTACATATTGGGTTCCTGTACTTCGACGTAATACAGGCGCACCACCGGGTCGACGTTGATGTCGCGCACCTCGGCGCGCTTGCGCACCACCTGGCGGTGTACCTGGCTGTCGGCAGGCACATCGATCACCACATCGCCCTCGATCTTTGCCGAACACCCCAGCCTGCGCGCATCGACCAGTGGGCTATTGCGTTTTTCGTAGGCTTGTTCGGTGCGGCTGAACGCAGAGAGGTGTGTCTTTTTTGAGCTGATACCGTGCTTGGAAAACTCGCCTACACTCTGTATCACCTGGCAGCGGCCACACAGGCCGCGGCCACCACAGACCGAGTCCAGGTCGACGCCCAGCGCACGTGCCGCCTCCAGCACCGAGGTGCCCTGGGCAAAGCGGCCACGGCGGCCAGAGGGGGTAAACACGACTTGCGCGTCATCAGTCATACAATATTCTCCGATAAGAGGGTGCCTTAAACCTAAATTCCGCAGTTGAGTCTACTGCGACCACCTTCAGCACCTTAGACGCCCTCGCTACAATTCAACTGCGGAATTTAGGTTAAAAGCCCTCGCCAGCGCCGTAGTCTCCAGCCCCTTTGTATCAGCTTTCGGGGTGCTGCGGTAGGCCGTCATTAATTGTGTAGTAACCACCTTTGTAATCGACAAAGATATGTTTTATCAGTTCTAAGCCACTGGGGTCATCCAGGGTGCCTGCGGTGATGCTTAAGGTGCCCGCACCATCGCGCTTCCAGAAGAGATTGGAACCGCAACGGCTGCAAAAACCACGCTCGGCCCAATCACCTTCCGGGTCGCGAAACCATTGCAGCGTATTCGCCGAGTCGTCGATTTTCACCGCGTCGAGCGCGGCGTTGGTGGCCATAAAATAGGCCCCCGAGGCGCGCTGACACTGTTTGCAGTGACAGGCGATCGCCTTGCGCAGAGGGCCGTGAACGGTATAGCGTATCGCCCCGCAAAGGCAACGGCCTGTGCCGGTTATGTTGTTATCAGCCATTGCCTATCCCCTATCAGTGAGTGTGGTGTGGATTACGTGCCGTGCCAGCGCTATGAGGCGCGGCGCCTGCGGCGGTTACCCCGCCCTCCTTCTGCACCCTCAGCGGGCGGTTCGCGGTAATGGCTGATCCAGCGGGCGCAGTTGGGGTCATGGCCCATCATCACATCGGCGCCCCGTGTCGCCAGCAGGACTTCCTCGTGCAGTGGGTTGGTAATCGCCGAGGTCAGCCCCGCCGCAATCGCCATCGTCAAAAACGCCGAGTTAACGCCGTTGCGGTTGGGCAGACCAAAGCTGACATTAGACGCGCCGCAGGTGCTGTTGACCTTTAGCTCGTGTTTCAGGCGATGAATCAATGCCATCACCTGCACACCGGCCGTGTTGATGGCGCCGATAGGCATAACCAGTGGATCGACCACCACATCACACGCCGGAATACCGTAATCACTGGCGCGGTTGACGATTTTCCTCGCCACTTCAAAGCGCACGTTTGGGTCTTCAGATATGCCGGTCTCATCGTTGGAAATCGCCACCACGGCGGCACCGTATTTTGCCACCAGCGGCAATACCCGCTCCATTTGCTCGTCTTCACCGGTCACTGAATTTACCAGCGCTTTGCCATTGTAAACCGATAAGCCGCGCTCCAGTGCCTCGACAATCGAGGAATCGATACACAGCGGGGTATCGGTCAACGCCTGCACACGCTGGATCGCCTCGGCGAGAATCGCCGGTTCATCGGCCAGCGGAATGCCCGCGTTGACATCGAGCATGTGCGCGCCCGCCTTTACCTGTGCGATAGCATCCGCCTCAACCCGCGTGTAATCCCCCGCTTTCATTTCAGCGGCGAGAATTTTGCGCCCGGTGGGGTTAATGCGTTCGCCAATAATCACAAACGGTCGTTCAAAGCCAATAACCACCTCTTTACTGGCGGAGCCGACCACTGTATCTGTCATATTCAAATCCTCAAAAAATACCCCCAAATGGATATCCATCCATTTGGGGGTATTCAGCTTCTCTATAGTGCGTTTTTTAGGGTTACAAATCTGCGTTGTAAACCGACGGGATTTTCATCACCTTGGCCCACAGATGCTATGCATCAATGGCCTACTTCATACGTATCGGCGACATGGCCTACAATCCACATCTTTTATTCAGCGTTACCGCCCGCCTTTACTAATTTTTCCAGCCGCACGGCATCGTATTCGGCTTCCAGCCCGGCGGCGCGTGCATCCGCCAACGCCTGCATATCACCGCTGCCACAGTCTTCATTCTCGCGGCGCCAATCCTCCAGGTAGGCATCACTGCCGCCACGGCCCGCCCGCATCGCGGCGCGGTCGATACCGTGCTCAAAACGCTCAGAGAGTTTTGCCTTGGCCGATTGACGACCCTGCTTAACGATGACTTGCGCGGGAATATCACGCCAATAAACAACGGTCATGCGTGCCATGTAATGGTTTCCTGTTGGTGAGTGGCCTGGTGATCAACCTGGTGATCAGCCCGGTGGGCAGTTCGATGGGCAACAGCGTCGGGTGGCCGCGTGGCCAGCGTGTTTAATGCGGCATGCAGACCGCCGTAACCGGTCGCATGGTATTCGTACGCCAGCCCCAAACGCCGGGCTGCCTGTTGTGCCTGATCGCGCAGTGCCGCATCGTCGGTCTGCGCCAGGTACACCAGTTTTTTATAATTGCCAAAGTACATAGGCAACAACTCGGGATGTTTTTCGATTCCCATATCGCGAATAATCAGGCGGTCAAAGTGACGTACCAGAAAATCGGTGAGGTAAAACGTACCAAGCTCGGCGTTGTGCAGCGCTTCAAACGCCGCCTCACCGGCAAAGAAAGAGTAGCAGTGTGGCCCCGGTAAACGCTCGATGCCCTCTTCCTCAAGCACACGATCCAGTGCACCGCCCGTACCGCAATCACCGTAGGCGACAAATAACCGGGTGTGGCCCAGTCCATGAAGGTGATGGATTTTCTCGCGCACCGCCGGGGCGATCTCCAGCGGGGTGTTGTGCAACCTGGCGGGCAGGCACTCAATGCGCAGATGCTGCCAGTTATTGACGCTTATCAGCGCGGTGATTTCACGTGCCAGTGCGCCACACGCGATAATCACCGTTTCAGATGTGCTGTTCATCGTTGCATGCTTATAGCCAGGGAAGAAAGTACTAGCACACTGTCTGCCTGCTATTGTCGGGTTCAGTTAGCCCACAAGCGTGGCAGAGCAAGGCGTTTTTACGCAGCCATAGTGGTGTTATGGTGAGTAAAAACAACCCAGTTCTGGGGTGTCTGTGGGCTAACCCGTCGTGTAACATTAATTTGTTGGGCGTTGCGCTGAACCCGTCAATATAAGGTAGCCGGTGTGCTCGGGATAACACAGCAGTGCAATCAGGCGGATTTTAATTTTTCACGCCGCTCAAGCACCAGCGCCTTGGCGGTTTCAACCGCTACAGCGGCATCGCGGCAATACGCATCGGCACCAATCGCCTGGCCAAATTCATCATTTAGCGGCGCGCCACCAACAAGCACAATATAATCGTCACGCAGGCCTTTGGCTTTAAGCTCATCAATAACCACTTTCATATAGGGCATGGTGGTGGTCAACAGCGCCGACATACCGAGGATTTCCGGTTTGTGTTCTTCGAGCGCCGCCAGATAATCCTCCACCGGATTATTGATGCCGAGGTCGAACACTTCAAAGCCCGCGCCCTCCATCATCATTCCCACCAGGTTTTTGCCGATGTCGTGAATATCGCCCTTCACCGTGCCAATTACCATACTGCCCACCGACTCGGCGCCGGTTTCCGCCAGCAATGGGCGCAATATGGCCATGCCACCTTTCATCGCGTTGGCCGCCATCAACACCTCGGGCACAAACAAAATGCCATCGCGAAAATCGATGCCGACAATCGTCATACCGCCGACCAGTGCCTCGGCCAACACCTTATCTGCGGCCCAACCACGGCCCAATAGAATATTCGTGCCCTCTTCGATCTCTTCTTTCAAACCGTCGTAAAGATCGTCGTGCATTTGCTCGACCAACTCATCATCGGGTAACGATGCTAAATCAATATCGTCATCCATTTGCTCTTCGTCGGACATGCTTGATACCTCCAAGGCTAAATTCACTAAGCGGTACAATATAGCGACCGCAGTCGGCGGATGCTAAGGCGTCAAATACGAATAAACTAGCACTCAAACGACACGGGGTTACCCGCTTACGCCAATACCAGGCACACTGAAACCTGATAGCCGCCTGGAAGCAGATCCTCTTTCACCTAAACCTGGAAAACGCAGTTACCGAACAAAATGAAACCCGGCAAAAGCCCTTGGCACACCTGGAAAAGTTAACAATGCCTCACTACCAAAAAAGTGCTAAAAACAGTACGCCTAGAAAATGCCGACTAAGAACGCGAGTCTTTCAGGGGATCCCCCTCCTCTGCACCCTGCTGTAGAAAGTGCCGGAAAATATTTTACTAAAACCCAATCGCCAACCAATCGCCAACCAATCGGCTGATTGATAAACCCTATGGCCGCCCCACACAAAAAACAGGCGTTTTAGCACCAATCATATAAAAACCTGAAAACGTATAATGCCAGCGTTAATATACGGGGGGGCTGCGGACACTTGGCAACCCACTTTTTGAATCTTCAATCTAAAAAACCAGAATCAACCGGGCGGTTAAGGCACACCCCATTGACCCCGCTCACCTTTATAGACAACCGAGGTAACCACTGTGGCCAACGAAGTAAAAACCGATATAGAAATCGCCCGCGCTGCCAGTATGCAGTCGATTAACAGCATTGCTGGCAAAGCCAATATACCCGCCGAAGCGCTCTACCAATTTGGCCCTCACAAGGCAAAAATCCTCACCGATAAGCTGGGTGAAAACCAGCGCGACGGCAAGCTGATCCTGGTTACCGCCATCTCTCCCACACCAGCGGGTGAAGGTAAAACCACTACCACTATCGGCCTGGGTGACGCCCTCAATCGCATCGGCAAAAACGCCATAATGGCCCTGCGTGAACCCAGTCTTGGCCCGGTATTTGGTGTAAAAGGTGGCGCGGCGGGTGGTGGCTACGCACAAGTCGTACCGATGGAAGACATCAACCTACACTTTACCGGTGACTTTCATGCCATCGGTGCCGCCAACAACCTGCTCGCCGCCCTGCTCGACAACCACATCCACTGGGGCAACGCACTCAACATCGACTCCCGCCGCATTCAATGGCGCCGTGCACTCGATATGAACGACCGCGCCCTGCGCCAGGCGGCCATCTCGCTCGGCGGCCCCGGTAATGGCTTTCCACGTGAAGACGGCTTCGACATCACCGTGGCCTCTGAAGTCATGGCCATATTCTGCCTGGCAAGCGACCTCGAAGACCTGGAAAACCGCCTCGGCAACATCGTCGTTGCCCACACCCGCGATATGCAGCCCGTCACTGCCCGCCAGCTCGACGCTCACGGCGCCATGACCGTATTACTGCGTGAAGCCTTCCACCCCAATCTGGTACAAACACTGGAAAACAACCCGGTACTTATCCACGGCGGCCCATTTGCCAACATCGCCCACGGCTGTAACTCCGTCGTCGCCACCAAAACCGCACTGAGCCTGGCCGACTACGTTGTCACCGAAGCCGGTTTTGGTGCCGATCTCGGTGCTGAGAAATTCTTCGATATCAAATGCCGCAAAGCCGGATTGGCGCCAAGTGCGGTTGTCATCGTCGCGACGGTGCGTGCATTAAAAATGCACGGTGGGGTCGCCAAAACCGAGCTGGGGCCAGAAAATGTCGATGCCGTAAAACAAGGCTGCGCCAACCTCCTGCGCCATATTAGCAACGTCAACAGCTTTGGCGTACCGGCTGTGGTTGGCATCAACCACTTCTCGGGTGACACCGAGGCGGAAGTCGCCGCCATCCAGGAGGCCGTCGCCGCTGTTGGCAGTGAAGCGTTTGTGTGTAAGCACTGGGCGGATGGTGGCGCAGGTGCCGAGGCATTGGCACACCGGGTGGCAGAGATTGCCGACAGTGACAGCAGCCAGTTTGCACCGCTGTACCCTGATGAAATGCCACTATGGGACAAAATCGAAACCATCGCCACCAAACTATACGGGGCTGAAGGTATTATTGCCGACAACAAGGTCCGCCAAAAAATCGAGGGGTTTCAAAATGCTGGCCACGGTCATTTTCCTGTGTGCATGGCCAAAACCCAGTACAGCTTCTCTACCGACCAGACATTGATGGGCGCGCCCAGTGGCCACACCGTCTCGATTCGCGACGTGCGTTTATCTGCCGGAGCGGAGTTTATGGTAGTGGTTTGCGGTGACATTATGACCATGCCTGGGTTGCCGCGTGTGCCTTCGGCCAATCATATTCGCATTAATGATGCGGGCGTTGTTGAGGGGTTGTTTTAGCTTTAAATTGCTTGAACCTGAATTCCGCAGAGGAATTTAGGTTGAATGCTACCCCCTATTCTTGGGGGTAGCTGGTTTCTCCTCCCCTAATGTAACTTTTGGCTGTATTTGCCAACCAAAAGCTACATTTATCGATAGCAACGCCTTAGCTCAAGCATTCTGAGTACGCCTCCTTCGCTTGTTAGCACTCATGGACGATCTCTATCTCGATTGCTAAAAACCCAATTCTATTGATACAGATCAATAAAAACTCGATCTTAATCAGTATCCTAAAACGGTACAGCCATTAATAATTAAGTGAAGAGATTATGGTCGTGGGTATTAATACAGGTGCGCCTGATCGAACTTTCAATTTTTAAAACATCGACCTGCCCAAATCACAATATTTCTAAATGGCCAAGATACGCAAGTATCTATGAGAAAAATTACTCACCTTGAGGGTATTGAAAATGAAACGTGAGAAAGCGCAATCGAGATGTATCGAGCCGTGGTTAAAAGCCCTGTCTGTTGTACTGGCAATGTCATACTTCTCAGTCGCTAACGCGGCATTGCCCGAAGAACATGCACAACTCACCGTGGCACCGCAGGTACCGCCACCCATTACGCGGAACTATCCGGCGAAGGTGATTATCAACCTGGATACAATAGAGAAAGTCGGACGGCTTTCCGATGGTGTTGAATACACTTTCTGGACATTTGGTGGTGATGTGCCAGGCCATTTTATCCGCGTTCGTGAAGGCGATGAAATCGAGTTTCATCTCAACAATCACCCGACCAGCAAAATGCCCCACAATATTGATTTACACGCAGTAACCGGGCCTGGCGGCGGCGCGACGTCCTCGTTCACCGCACCCGGCCACTCTTCACAGTTTTCATTTAAAGCAATCAACCCCGGCCTGTATGTTTACCATTGCGCAACGGCGCCGGTCGGTATGCATATTGCCAACGGTATGTACGGGCTGATTTTGGTTGAGCCAGAAGATGGGCTACCCAAAGTAGATAAAGAATATTACGTGATGCAAAGCGAATTTTACACGCACGGGGGTTACGGTGAAGAAGGTTTGCAACCCTTCGATATGCAAAAAGCGCTCAGCGAAATACCTGATTATGTTGTGTTCAATGGTTCGGTCGGAGCG
Organism: Gammaproteobacteria bacterium; assembly: GCA_965277715.1. GTDB lineage: Bacteria > Pseudomonadota > Gammaproteobacteria > JBCCGL01 > JBCCGL01 > JBCCGL01. The sequence goes on along the minus strand of OZ255836.1, from coordinate 3,988,035 downwards.
ATGGCGGGCGATAATGCGATAACCGCTAATGTCGGTGAAACAGTGCGCTTATTCGTGGGCAATGGCGGCCCTAATTTAGTTTCATCATTTCACGTGATCGGCGAAATTTTTGATAATGTCTACGTTGAAGGCGGTGACCTGATTAATCACAACGTGCAATCGACACTGGTGCCCGCAGGTGGCTCCGTGGTGGTCGAGTTTCGCGTCGATGTGCCGGGTACATTTATCCTCGTCGATCACGCTATTTTCCGCGCATTTAACAAAGGTGCGCTGGGTATGTTGAAAGTCAACGGCGCAGACGATTCGGTAATTTATTCAGGTAAACAACAGGAGACTGTGTACCTACCCGAAGGTGGGGGTATACAAACAATTGCCAGTGGTATCCCCGCCGCAGGCGCTAAAAATAAATCCGAGCGCATTTTATTTGGTGAACGCGTGTATCAACAAAACTGTGCCGCCTGCCACCAGGCAAACGGCACGGGTATTACAAACGCGTTTCCACCACTCGCCGGTTCAGACTACTTACTAAGCGACCCATCACGTGCAATCGACGTATTGCTAAAAGGTTTGTCAGGAAAAATTACCGTCAATGGACAAAACTATAAAGGCATTATGCCTGCGGTACAGCTAGGTGATGAAAAAATGGCCAATGTGCTGACTTTCATCTTGAACAGCTGGGGTAACAACGGCGGTGAAATTACACCACAGCAAGTTGCCGCAAAACGCGCACAGCACTGAGACGATGAACGCGCTGTACAGAAAGCGGGCCACGGCATGGTGCGGTGGCCTGCTTTTAATTGCACATTCGTGGGCAGTACACGCCAGTGACACGATGGTATTGATACCTGGTGGGCGCTACTCACCGTTGTTCAAGCGCGCCGACGGTTCCAGCGACATTGAGATTAACGCATTTGTACTCGATCGATTTGCAGTTAGCAATAAGGACTATCTTGCCTTCACTGATAAAGTCCCCCGTTGGAAAAAACACAATATAAAACCCATTTTCAGCGACGCAAATTACCTAAAACATCTATCGGCAGAGAGTTTTCCCGCTGTCGCCAACCAGCCTGTGGTGAATATCCCGTGGTTTGCGGCACGCGCCTATTGCAAATCACTCGGTAAACGCCTGCCATCAACCGGCGAGTGGGAATTCGCCGCCCAGGCGAGCGCCAGTGCTGCAAACGGTAATGAAGACCCACAATTTCAGCGCACAATACTCGACTGGTACGCCAGACCGGCAAGCGATCCACTACCCAATATTGACGATACACCCGCCAATTTCTGGGGAGTCCACGGTATGCACGGCATCGTATGGGAGTTAGTGAGTGATTTTAATACCGCACTGGTGACGGGAGAATCCCGTGGTGATACACAATTGGAAAGCCAATTATTTTGCGGTGCAGGTGCAGCCGCTGCGATCGATCCGAGTGATTATGCCGCGTTTATGCGATACGCCTTGCGCAGCAGTTACCGGGCGAGTTACACAATGGAATCACTGGGGTTTCGCTGCGCAAAAAATACAGACAGTGACGATGCCACAGCAACCAATTCTAGGGGGCATGACAATGAAAACAATTAAATTATTTCTGCTGATATTTTTCTTCCCTGGATACGCTATCGCTGCCGAGTTACCCGGTGATTCGATCTATCACGCTAATTCCAATTGGGTCGATCAAAATAGCACCCCAATCACAATCAGCGATTTTACTGGCAAAGTGCAGGTTGTAGCATTTATCTATACCTACTGTGAACACAGTTGTCCGATTATTCTAGCCAGGTTAAAAAGTCTAGAGGCGACGTTATCGGCAGAACAAAAAAAGCACATTCAATTTTTGTTAATATCGCTCGACCCAGTGCGTGACACACCCGATGTTCTGGTTCGCTACATGCGCGATCACACCCTGGTAAACGGTGTCTGGAACATACTAAACGGCGACCCCGACGATGTATTAGAACTATCGGCGCTAATTGGTGTGCGCTATAAACCGATGGATAGTGAGGGGAATGATATTGCGCATTCCAATATGATCACTGTGCTCGATAAACACGGGCGAATTCACTATCAGATGAAAGGGCTTGATGAGGGTTTGGATCACATCATTAGCGCAATCGATCAGGTGCTCATGGCGAATTAAGTGTTGAGTTTTATATATTCTCAGTTATTGCGCAATTTTGGCAAACTGATGTGCAATACCAGGTAGGCGAAAACGGCGGATAAAACAGAACCAACCACTATCCCGAGCCGGTCACCGGCATAATAATCACCACTGCCATGCTCAAATGCCAGGCCCGCAATAAAAAGACTCATGGTAAACCCAATGCCACAGGCGAATGACACACCCAATAGCTGCCCCCAGGTCACGCCTTTTGGCAATGCAGCCCACTTCAATAACACCGCCAAACCGACAACCAGCAATATGCCTACAGGCTTACCCAAAAACAATCCGACGGCAATACCCGTGGTAACGGGATGAAAAAGATCGTCCAACCCTACATCCAATAGCGGCAAGCCTGCATTCGCAAACGCAAATAGAGGCAGGATCGCAAACGCAACGGGGCCGTGCAGATTGTGCTCCAATTCCCGCAACGGTGAATTGCCTTGTTTATCACGCATAGGAATACAAAATGCCAACAGCACACCGGCCAGCGTTGCGTGCACGCCGGACTTCAACACGGCCACCCACAACACAACGCCCAAAAGAATGTAACCCGATGTGCTCGTGATGCCTATTCGGTTCATACCGATGGCTATCGCCAAGGCGGTACCACCAACCAATAAAGCGGTCAGCGAGAGGTCACCGGAATAAAACAATGCAATGATGACAATAGCCGCCAGATCGTCAAATATAGCCAGCGTCAGTAAAAAGATTTTGAGCGCGATAGGCACGCGCCTACCAAAGACAGTCAATAGTGCCAATGCAAATGCAATATCTGTCGCTACCGGAATTGCCCAACCATCCAACGCAATTGCATCGTTCCAGTTAATCCACGCATAGATTCCCGCCGGTACGACCATCCCACCAAGCGCGCCCATACCCGGTAGCATGACTTGGGAGGCAGACGACAGCTCCCCTTCGAGAAACTCGCGCTTAATCTCTAATCCGATAAGAAAGAAAAAAATGGCCATCAGTCCATCGTTGACCCACAGTAACAGAGGTTTCTGGATAACCAATGCACCGACCTGAAAAGCCACGGGCGTATCTAACAGGCTATTATAAAGCGCCACCATGGGCGTATTCGCTGCCACCATGGCAAGCGCTGCGGTGATCAATAAAAGAATTCCCGCAGCCGATTCAAGTTTCATAAAATCGCGCAACGCCTGTGCGATGGGCAGTGATTCACTTCTGGTGTTCATAATTTAGACAATACTCAATAATTTAACTATTTTTCACACAAATATAATTTGTAAGTTTTTATTACAAGATAAACCTGTGCTAACGCCTTAAACATATAAAACATTATAAAATAAACAACGGAAAGAGACCGATCAGACAACCGACAATTATCCCAAAAGTTTCTGCGGCAATAATTTGATTTTTTGATAACAAACCATCGTCGGGAACCGGCAACTTCAGGTGTACCAGTTTTTCCACCCAGCGACCAGATAAAATACCAATAGCGTCCGACAGCGTATTGCCCAACCCAGCCGCCAGCATCGTATTGGTTACCCCCATAGTAATAAATGCTATATCGATCTGATTACCAAAAATCACCATAAAAAAATTATCGATAAAGCCAAATACTATAAACGCTACCGTAATCGATAGCACTCGCTTTAGAATACGTGAAACCATTGGCAATACCGTGTCGTGAGTAGAAACTGAATACGCTGCCAATATACAGCGGTCAAAAGACTCGAAGGCACGTAGTTTTCGATGTTACTATTCGATATTTTCGAAGTGAGTATCGATAAACATCGATTTTCATACTCATTCAAAAGAGTGAAAAACACTGCCATCATTCAATACCGGGATTGCTATGACTACATTCACCACTGCACGCTACTTTACGGCCAGAAGGTTGCGATTGCCCTCGGCGCTTAACCCCATTCCCCTAGAGTACATCAATTATCTGTACACCAATAAATTACTTAATCGTCGATACTAAAGATGCGACACCTTAATTACACTCACCTGATGTATTTTTGCACGGTGGCACGCGAGGGGAGCGTGAAGAAAGCGGCAGAGGTACTTCACCTGACACCACAAACCATCAGCGGTCAGTTGAAACTGCTTGAACACACCATTGGCGAGCCGTTGTTTAATCGCATGGGTCGTGGCCTGGCGCTCACAGAGACGGGGCACGTTGTCAATCACTATGCCGAGGAAATTTTTAATCTTGGCAGTGAACTAGCGCAACGGGTCAAGAGCAAACAGACACTAATGGTGGATAGCTTTCGTGTTGGGATTGTCAATCCGATTGCAAAAATAATCGCGCTACGCGTGATCGAGCCGGTCTTCTCATTGAAAGAGACGCTGCGGATTGTTTGTAGCGAAAATGATTTAGCGTCATTGCTGGCAGACCTGGCAGTTCATCGACTCGACCTGATTATCTCAGATCGATCAATACCACCGGGCACACACGTTAAAGCGTATAACCACCGGCTGGGTTCGAGCGCTATCAGTTTTTTTGCCCATACGCGCATTGCCCGTCGTTACAGTAAACATTTTCCGCACTCATTGGATCAGGCCCCCATGTTACTGCCCTCCCCTCAAAATGCACTGCGGCACAGCCTTGATAGCTGGTTCGATCAAATGGGCATTGTGCCTCGTGTTATTGCCGAATTTGACGATAGCGCATTATTAAAAGCCTGTGGTCAGGCCGGGATTGGTGTGTTTCCAGCGCCAACGGTGATCACTGATGAGGTGTCATTGATGTACCACGCCCGGCGGCTTGGATCGGCTGAAGGAGTCGAAGAAGCCTACTTTGCCATATCGACCGAGCGCAAACTCAAACACCCCGCCGTAGTGGCGATTACCGAATCAGTACGCAGAACGTTATTCAATCACTAAACGGCGCCTGGAGCCTGTCGGGTTTAGGCGCTCGTATGGAGTCACCATGCCAATTCTTGCAATAGACCAGGGCACCACCAGTACCCGCGCACTGTGCGTTGGCGACGATGGCCGGGTCACCATCACCCAGGTGGTTAAGCATCGACAATTCTACCCGCAGCCGGGTTGGGTAGAACACGATCCAGACGAATTGATTGCCAGTATTGAAACCTGCCTATCGACAAGCCCGCCCGTCGATGCGATGGGTATCGATAACCAGGGTGAGAGCTGTCTGGCCTGGCACGCCGAGACCAAACAGGCCATTAGCCCGGTCATCGTTTGGCAGGATAACCGAACACAATCAAACATTGAACAACTCAGGAAAGCGGGTCACGAGGCGCGGGTACTGGAATTGTCAGGATTGCCACTCGACCCATATTTTTCGGCGAGCAAGTTAGCCTGGATAGTCACGCACATACCCGGGGCAAAAACCCTATTGCACCAGGGCAAATTGCGCCTGGGCACCACCGACGCCTTTTTCATGGATCGATTGGCCGGGAAATTTATCACCGATATCACCACCGCATCGAGAACCGCATTGATGAACCTGCAAACCGGCCACTGGGACCGGGAACTCTGCGCACTATTTCACGTACCTTTAGCCGCACTACCGGAAATAGTACCCACCACTGGCGCGCTGGCAACGATAACATCGCAGGGGCGCAGTATTCCCGTAACGGCCAGCGTCGTCGATCAACAGGCATCACTTTATGGGCATGGCTGCCGCAATAAAGGAGACGCCAAAATCACCTTTGGCACTGGTGCCTTTGCATTAAGCATCACCGGTAGCGACGTACAGCGCTCCCCGGAACAGGGACTACTGCCCACGATTGCCTGGCAACACAGCAAAAGCCCGCCAGTTTATGCGCTTGATGGCGGTGTTTACTGTGCTGGGTCAGCGGTTGAATGGGGGCGGAAAATGGGCTTATTCGACGACTACGCACAAATCAACCAATTCCAGCATCCCGCCGCAATTGAACGAGACCTCGTGTTTGTCCCTGCGTTGGCGGGACTCGCCTGCCCGCATTGGGACAGGCGGGCAGCGGGGATATGGGCAGGGTTGTCATTAGAGACGACAAAGCAGGACCTTATGCAATCGATCCTCGAAGGCGTGGCATTCCGGGCGGGCGAAGTCATCGACGCGATGAGCACCTTCACCCGCGTAGCGGACAGCATTTCCATTGACGGCGGTGTCTCGGTCAACCCTTACTTCTGTCAGTTTCTCGCCAATGTGTTATCCCGCACTGTGCGCGTAAAACCCATGGCAGAACTCACCGCGATAGGCACTGCACAACTGGCCGGTGCCGATAAAATTTCACTACAGCCGCATAACCAGCCAGAAATAGCGTATCAACCCGATGGCGATTTTGGGAAATACCACAAGCAATTTAAACGCGCCATCGACATGGCACGGGGATGGCGTCAATAACAAAAACCTACTCGTACTACCAGCAATTAGCATCAATCCACTTTCCACAGAAACAGCGGAAAAAGACAACCGCCAAATAACGGCGAAAACAATCAAATATACCCACCACTATTTGGGCCAACCCACCCCATAACCCCACATAAACTGGCGCTTGCGAAAACCGCTGCCACACAGCGATAATGCCCCTCCTTCTGGCACATTTGAACCTTCGATGGTATCCCTCTGCCAGGGGTATAACCTAGACACTTTACACTCGGAGGTTGCCAATGAGCGCATCTGCAAGCGAAGCCGTATCTGAAAACGCGGCACTGCTGGAAAAAGACCACAAACACATGATCCACCCCCTGCACAGCCCGGCGGGCCATACCAATGGCCGCGTCTGGGTACGCGGTGAGGGTTCTCACCTCATCGACGCCGATGGCAACAAATTTATCGATGGCCTATCGTGCTTATGGAACGTCAGCGCAGGACATGGCCGCAAAGAACTGGCCGATGCCGCCGCCAAACAAATGAACGAAATGGCATTTTGCTCAAGCTACGCGGGCGGCACCAACCGGCCCGCGATTGAGCTGGCCGAACGCCTGGCCGGTATCTGCTACCCACAGATCAACAACTTCTACTTCACCTCCGGTGGCGGCGAGAGTACCGACAGCAACTTCAAACTGGCGCGCTCTTACTGGAAACTGAAAGGCAAACCGGAAAAAACCAAAGTCATCTCTCGCATCTGGGGCTACCACGGCGTGACCTTCGCCGCCATGTGCGCAACCGGCATCAGCGGTTACTGGCCCATGTTTGAACCCCGCATTCCCGGCTTTAGCCACATCCCATCACCCGACCCCTACCACTACCCGATGCCAGAAGACGGCTCCTCACAGGGTATTGCAGCGGCGAACGAACTGGAAAAAGCCATCCTCGCCGAAGGCCCGGAAACCGTGGCCATGTTCATCGCCGAGCCTGTACAGGGGGCGGGCGGCGTCATCGTCGCACAGGACGACTACTTTCCACGCATCCGTGAAATCTGCGACAAATACGACGTACTGCTAGTCGCCGATGAAGTCATCACCGGGTTTGGTCGCACCGGAAAAATGTTTGGCCTGGAACACTACGGCGTACAGCCCGATTTAGTGCAATTTGCCAAATCAATCACCTCTGGCGCCGTACCACTCGGCGGCATTGGCATCAGCGATGAAATCGCCGACACCCTCAACAACAGTGGCAAGCCGTGGATGCACGCCTACACCTACAGCGGCCACCCGACAATGTGTGCCGTGGGCCTGGCGACACTCGACATTATTGAGCGGGAAGACCTGCCCGGCCAGGCGGCGGACAAAGGCAAACGTATGCTGGAAAACCTGCATTCAACGCTGGACAGCCACCCACACGTGGGCAATGTGCGCGGCCTGGGCTTAATGATGGGTGTTGAAGTGGTCAAAGACAAAGCCGACAAATCCTGGTTTGAACCCGAATTCAACCTTGGCGGCAAACTCACCAAAGCATTAATGGCCCGCAACCTTTACACCCGTGTACGCAGCGAAGTGATTTGCATAGCGCCACCGCTGACCACCGACGAAGCGACGCTCGACAGCATCGTTGAAATCACCAACGAAGCCATCATTGAGGTACTGGGAAGCTAATAATTTAAATCCCGAATGGCCTGTGGCGGTGTACAGGCGCCGCCACAGATTTATGGGTTAGGTGGGAAAACAGAGAGTGGGCCAAAGTGGTCTTTTTCTGTATTCCCTCACCCCTATGACCTGCCAGATCGACTCAAAACTTGAAATTATGCAGAGTACTGTAATTGGGTTGCTGATTAACTAACGTTGAATTCGGTGTCGATACGCATGCCAAAATTGAGGTTTGACCCATTAGCAATTTTTTGCAACCTACTCAGATAATCGCTTGAGTTGGCTTTTTAGTTCATCGATTAATTTGTCTTTATCTTTGAGTATCTGATCTTTTTTCTCAAGTGCTTGCCCTTGTTCCCTGACAATCTGGTCTTTTTCCTCAAGCGCTTTGCTTTGTTCTTCAACCAGTTGTTCTTTTGCCTCGATCTCGCGTTCCTTGTTTTGCAGTTCCAGCAGTATCTCGTCTTCAATCTGCATGGTGTCGATAACCTCTGGCTCACTAATCGCCGCCTGCAAACGCCTGATCAATACGTGGTATTTCTTTGGAAACAGCGTCTCATCAATCGACAGTCTGTGCCTGTTCTCCACCTGTAGGTCCTGGTCGAATATTTCCAGTAGTTTCTCCAGGTCGTTGCGGCGTTGGGCTTTCAGGTAGGGAATTTGTACCACATAGCTGTCGTGGGTCAGGCTTTCGATAAAGGTTTCTTTGTCGACCAGTGTTTCGCCGGTAATCGCATCGGTATAGATTCGGCCTACTTTGATAACGGATGCTGTGCAGTGGTTGAGCGTATGGCCCAAAAAGTAGATGGTAATAATTGGTAGCGCCTGATATGTACTGTGCCCCGTGGCCGAAACAGTCTCGTGGACGTTTTTTTCATCGCTGTACTGCTGCCCCAGGTAGCGCCGGAAACGCATAATATCGCTGGTGTATTTGGCTTTCTGGATTTCAATAATGACTTGTTTGAACTGCCCATCGCGGGTTTTAATCCTGGCGGAAAAATCGAGTCGGTAGACAGTGAGGTTTTTTTCAGGCAGGTTGGCCAGGCGCTCTTGCGGTTGCAGGGCGATGTCGATGACGTCCATACCGATGATTTCACCAATAATCAGCTTGGCGGCGCGCTCGTCGGCCATCAGGTATTTGAAGACGACATCGTAGATTGGGTTGGCGATTTGCATAGTGCGATAGTACGCGATGGGTCAAATATGTACCAGCTACTCAAACCATGCAGATAGTGCCACTTGCGTTAGTAAGAGAAGGACAACTGCGCACGGGATTTATATCTTATTTTCCACAGAAACAGTTGCCGACGACTGTATGGATACAGGAGCTAGAGCAACGCAGGAGCAGTTGCCGACGACTGTAGGGACACAGAAGATAGAGCAACGCAGGAGCAGTTGCCGACGACTGTAGGGACACAGAAGATAGAGCAACGCAGGAGCAGTTGCCGACACCTCTCTTGATTAGCAAGGTATTCTTACGGCCTTGTACCGCACTTATCTTCAGTCTTAAAGAAGCCCAGGACAGTCAAGATGATATACGGGTCTGGTTAGCTGAACTAACGCCTGGCAGCAATCTCCTCCAGTTTCTTGGCAGGGATAATCTGCCCATCCAAAGCAGATTCCTTGGCATCATGCCCATAGGCAACATTCATCAACGTACTGTAATACGTCACCGGCATATTAAACTTAGTCCCATACTTGGCATTGATTTGATCCTGGTATACCTCAACATTCATCTGACACACCGGACACGGGGTAGTAATAATATCCGCCCCATGATCGTAAGCCGATTCGATAATATCCTTAATCAAGGCCTGACTCTTCTCCGGCTCAGAAAAGGCCAAAGCCCCACCACAACACGAGACTTTCTTCTCGTAATCGTCAACCGCCTCTCCCCCCATTGTCTCCACCAGTTTATCGAGGTATTTGGGGTTCTCAAAAGATTCACCCTCAATCCCAAAAGGCCGGTTTGTCTGGCACCCTACATAACCGGCAACCTTTAAACCTTCGAGCGGTTTCTTAACCTTTTCAGCCAGTTTTTCGTAGCCAAAATCTTCGATCATCACCTCCACCATATGCTTGATGGGGGTTTCGTTCTTCAGCTTCAAACCCGCCTCGGCCAGTGCCTGATTGGTTTCCGCCATCAGGTCATCGTTGTCACGCAGGCGCTCGGCGGTTTCACGCGTCGACAACCAGCAGGCGGCGCAGGAGGCGACAATTTCCTGACCGGGATTGTGTTGTTCAGAGAGCGCGATATTGCGCGCAGACAACGCCAGGCGGGGCAGCTCCCCCCCGCCACTGTAACCGATTGACGCCGAGCAGCAGTTCCAGTCGGGGATCGTGTTGAGTTTAATATCCAGGTCTTCACACATCGTTTCAACCGATTTCAGGTAGTTCGATGACGAGGCGCCACGCTGTGATGAACAGCCGGGGTAAAATGAATATTCTTTGGTTGCCATGGTGTGACTTAACTCGCTAGTTTTTCTGTGTTCGCGGCGATACGCGCCGCTTCCAGTTCCTGGGCTTTTTTCATTATGGCGTGAAAACCTTTCACATCTTTAACGCCGTGACCACTGAGCAGTTCTAATGGGTTGGCCCGCCTGGTGCGCATCATCCCCAGGCCAATTGGCAGCATTTTTAACGCCGTTTTAATGCCTTCGACAAAGCCGTTAATAAAGTACAGGCGAACCCCTAGGCGCAGTTCGTTGACGCGCCCGGTTTGCATGAGGTTATCCCAAAACATTTGTGAGAAACGTTCGGTGGGTTGGTATTTGGGTGACAGGCCAAGGCGCTTTGCGTAGTGCGCCAGGCCGTGCATGATGTGGGTGATGGGCAGTTTACGTGGGCAGCGCGCCATGCAGTTGTAGCAGGAGGTACACATCCACATGGAGTCAGAGGTGAGCACGGCCTCGCGCTGCCCTGCACGGATCATCTGGAAAATTTTCTGTGGTGGGTGTTCCCAGTGCGTGCCCAGGGGGCAGGAGCCAGAACAAACGCCACACTGCATACACATCTTTACCCAGTGGCCTTCCTCAACGTTCATTTCCACTTCGCGCAGAAAGTTGTTGCGGTAGTGAGCGGTATTTTCGCTACTCATATTCCGACACCCTCTCTTTAAAATTTAAACGGGCTCATGCCCACTTTTTCGACGACGTCCAACATATCGTCAATCAATTTGGGCGCACGGGCAATATCGGTAATCGCCACCTCGTGCACAGCCACGCGCTCGGCTTCCAGGCTCAGGGATTCAAGCGTATCGCTGACTTTGCCGAGCCGTTCGTGGGCCATTTCAGAGCCGCGCACAAAGTGGCACTGGTAGTTGGCGCCTTTCTGGCAGCCCATCATGACGATACCATCGTAGCCGGTATTGAGCGCATCGGTTATCCAGCTCATGGACACCGAGCCAAGACAGCGCACTGGCACCACACGGGCATACGGGCTGTAGTGGATGCGATTTTGTGCGGCCATATCCAACGCCGGGTAGGCATCATTTTCGCAGGCCAATACCAACACACGCGGTTTTTCTTCAAACTCATCCGGCATATCAATATTTTTGATTTGCTGGCCAACCGTATCGATTGAGTAGTTTTCAAATGAGATAACCCGCACCGGGCAGGCCCCCATGCACGTGCCACAACGACGACAGCGCGATTCGTTAAATACCGGGTAGCGCTTTTCGTCTTCATTGATCGCCCCAAACGGGCATTCGACGGTACAGCGTTTGCACTGGGTACACCCTTCAGCGCGGAATGTGGGGAAGCTCAAATCACCCGAGCGCGGGTGCGCGGCCATGCCTTTACCGGCGTTTTCAACTTCGATAATCGCCTTCATTGCGGCGCCTGTGGCGTCGTCTTTGGTTTGCGCTATATCCATTGGGCGGCGCACGGGGCCAGCGGCGTAGATGCCGGTGCGGCGGGTTTCATAGGGAAAGCAGATAAAGTGTGAATCGTTAAAACCATGCGCGAGTTGTGGCAGGTCTGTACCCTGGCGGTAGTCGAGGTTGAGGATTGACTCGACGGGGATTTTCACTTCAGTGGCGCTGCCTTCATCGCCCTTGTCGGTCGCCGGTACGGCGTAGGGATCGGGACCGGAGTTGGCGACCATGCCGGTGGCGAGCACGACTAAATCGGCATCGATCACATCGTCTTGCGCGAGGATGAGATCGTGCACCCGTACCGCCAGGTTGTTCTCACCGGGGACGACTTCGTTGACGACCGCTTTACTAAAGATAATGCCTTTTTGCTGACCGCTACGGTAAAAATCCTCGCCTCCGGCGCCGGGGGTACGCAAATCGGTGTAGCAAATCGTGGTGTCGATCTGCGGGTTGTTGTCTTTGAAGTACATTGCCTGCTTAATCGAGGTACCACAACAAAAACCAGAGCAGTAGGCGAGGTGATTGGCTTTGTCGCTACGCTGCCCGGCGCACTGGACAAACACCACACTGTTAATCGGTTTGCCATCAGAGGGTCGCAGCATTTGCCCGTCAGTGGCTTTTGCCAGGGCTTCCAGTTCGAGCTGGGTAACCACATCCGGGCTTTGGCCGTAGGCAAATTCCGGCAGTTGGTTAGCATCGTAGGGTTTGAAGCCGCTGGTCTGTACAATAGCACCTACGGCGGTGTGTGACTGGCTGCCGCTCTCGGTGGCGATATCGACTTGAAAACGGCCCGGCGCACCCGCTGTTTTAGCCACAATCGAATTCAGGTGAACACTGATACTGGCATGGCTTTCAATATCGGCGCGCAGCGCATCGATATCGGTGACCTGGGGGTCGATATAGGGCGCGGTTGCGGGCATTTGCCGGTACAGCTGGGCGGCAATACCGCCGAGCCTGCCCGACTTTTCAACCAGTGTTACCGCATAACCGGCACGCGCTGATTCCAGCGCAGCGGTCATTCCCGACACACCACCGCCGACGACCAAGATATTTTTATCCAGCGATTGTTCACCGGAAGGCGTTGGCCGTTGCATAAATTTGTTTTCAAAACAGGCCATGCGCAGGTAGTCGCTGGCCATATCCTGGGTGGTCTCTCGCGAGGCCTCATCGTCCGGGCGAATCCAGATGACGCCCTCACGCAGATTGGCGCGCGACATGGCCACGTTATCGAAGTTAAACGCATCGGTCTTGGCGCGGCGCGAGCAGGCGGCGATGACGACGTGGCTGGTGCCCGCTTCAATATCGTCGCGGATCATCGAAACGCCCTCGGCGTTACACAGGAAGTCGTGGTGTTTTACGTAATTGACTTTACCTTCACGGGTGGCAACGGTTTCCAGTTGCGCGGTATCGAGCCGATCACCCAATCCGCAGCCACTGCAAATATACGCACCAGTTGTTTTTTCTGCTGCCATTGTCTAGTTCTCCACAGAGGCGGCGCGGTTGACCACCTGGATAGCCCGCAGGGCGGCGGCGGATGCCGATTGCACCGCACGGTTAACATCCAGTGCATCGGCTGCACAGCCTGCGGCAAAAATACCGCCGTTGTTCACGTCCTGTTCGATGTAGCCGTGTTGGTTAACGCGCACCTCACCGGGCAAATTGCCACCACTGGGTTGCATGCCCACGGCCAGTACGACTAGATCATGCGCTGTGGCATAGCGGTGATAGCCTTCGGTATCGACGCCGTGCAATACCGGGTTGGCGTTTTCATCTTCCGTGATATTGGCCACTTTGGATTTGATAAAGGTGGTGTTTTTATCCGCCTGTACCTGTTTGTAAAAGCCTTCAAAGCGGTCGATGGCGCGAATGTCGATGTAGTAAATTGTCGCTTTACCTTCATCGCCAAATTTTTCACCGAGGTAGGTGCTCTGCTTCAAGGAGGCCATGCAACAGATGCGCGAGCAGTGTTTCAAATGGTTTTCATCACGCGAACCGGCGCACTGAATAAACGCCACATTTTTTGCCTCGCTGCCGTCCGAGGGGCGCAACAGCTTGCCATCGGTTGGGCCGAAGGGGTCCATCATGCGCTCGAATTCCACGCTGGTGATCACGTTGGCGTAGCGGTCATACCCGTAGGGCTGGATTTTCGCGGCATCGTAAGGTTGCCAGCCGGTGGCCCAGATAATCGCCGCCACGTTCAGGTCGAGTGTTTGCGCCTGCATGTCCAGATCGACAGCATCGACTTTACAGGCCGCCTTGGCTTTATTCGCCTCCTCGGTGCCGATCATCAGTGGGTCAATGACATAGCGCTGTGGGTAGGCGAGGTTATAGGGCAGATAAGCCCCTTTGCGCTTGCCGCCTTCGGTGCCGCCCAGCCCGTAGTTAAAGTCATTGTCAAAGGTGGCTTCTACGGCCTTGGCACAATCACCGCAGGCCGTGCAGTTTTCATTGATATAGCGCGGTTTGATGGTGATAGAGACCTGGTAGTTACCCTCTTCTCCAGCCACCTGGGTGACCTCTGCCATTGTCAGCACCGTAAGGTTCTTATTGGCTTTGATACGGCGTTGGTTGATTTCCTGGCCACAGGTGGGAAAACACAGCTTGGGAAAGTATTTATACAACTGGGTAATCCGGCCACCGACAAAGGGGCGTTTTTCCAGCAGAATAACTTTTTTGCCCAGCTCAGCCACGTCAAGCGCTGCGGTAATTCCGCTGACACCTGCCCCAACCACCAGCACTGTTTCATTGGTCGCGATGACCTCAGTCATAACCGCCCCTTGTGTTTATTTTGGGCGGCAACATAGCATAAATTGACGGGTCGATATTATTCAATTTGTTGATAGGGGGATTGGTGGATATTATTTGCAGTGCCCCAGTTGCCGCCGCGTACAACTTGGCTTATAACGAGGCAGACTCATTACCGGCCAGATCATCCGCATGTCAGATACCCCTATCAACGTAGAAGTTGCCTACGCCCGCCCGGATAAACAACGGATTATCGCCCTGCAAGTCGCCCCCGGCACAACCGCCGAACAAGCCGTGCTGCACTCAGGGATATTGGGTGAATTCCCCGATATTGCGCTGCCACAGTGTGACTTGGGTATCTTTAGCAAGCTGACTCCTCACGGCACCCCATTAAAAGCAGGTGACCGTGTGGAAATTTACCGACCATTGATCGCTGACCCCAAGGAAGTGAGAAGACAGCGTGCCGCTGAGGGCAGGAAGAAGAAAAGCTTAACCGCCCCGTAAGCCCAGGCGGCTACGCGCCTCCTGCGGGGCTAATACACGCGCCCCCAAACGCTCAACAATCTCCACCGCACGTTTAACCAAATCGCCATTGGTGGCTTTCACGCCACGGTCTAGGTAGATATTGTCTTCCAGGCCCACGCGTACATTGCCGCCCAATATGACCGATTGTGCCATCATCGGCATTTGCAGACGGCCAATACCAAAGGCTGACCAGTGGGCGTTAGCGGGCAGCATATCGGCCATTGCCTTCATTGAGGCGGTATCGGCGGGCGCGCCCCAGGTTAAACCCAGGCAAATCTGAAACATTGGGTTACCGGCAATCAGTCCCTCATCAACCATCGCCTGTGCAAAGCGCAAATGCCCCATTTCAAAAACTTCCAGCTCAGGCTTAACCCCTACGTCTTTGGCCATTTCAGCCATCTTGCGCAGGTAGGCGGGTGGGCTGAGGTAGACATAGGTGGTGTCGTCAAAATTCATCGAACCGCAGTCGAGGCTGCATATTTCCGGCAGGCATTCAAGCACATGGGCGAGGCGCTCTTCAGGGCCGATCATATCGGTGCCGGGGCCGCCGTTATGAGGGTTGGCAGGGTCTGGCACCCAGTCGCCTCCCATACCAGCGGTGAGGTTTAATACCACGTCTGTGCCGCTGTCACGAATACGGTCAACCACCTCTTTGAACAGCGCCGGATCACGCGAGCCCTGCCCAGTTTCCGGGTCACGCACATGGATATGGGCGATAGCTGCACCGGCCTTTGCCGCTTCAATCGCCGCATTGGCGACCTGCTCCGGTGTCACGGGCACATGCGGGCTTTTGGAAACGGTATCGGCAGCGCCGGTAACCGCGCAGGTAATAATTACGTCGTTATTCATTGTTTTTCTCCCGGCAGGATACGATAGATGCGATGTTGGTGGGCAGCAGTTTTTCCTATACCCTAGAAACCAGTTACGCCATTTTCGCCTGGATTACACATTTTTCGACGTTGGTTTTTCAACCGCAAAAACGGCGCATCACGACGCAATGGGTTTATAGGCAACGCACTCAATTTCGACCAGGACATCGATTAGAAAATCGCTGACCAGCGCCGAGCGCGTCGGTGGGTCTTCCGGGAAATACTCGGCGTAAACCCGATTAAAGCCGGGAAAGTCCTCGCGGTTTTTCAACCAGACCATCGACTTCACCACATCACTTAACGTGCAGCCTGCCTCAGCCAAAACCGACTGAATGTGTTCGATACAGGCGCGTGTCTGATCTTCGATACTGCCATCGGTCATCGGCACGCCATCGCGCATCGGCACCTGCCCGGTAAGGAAAACAAAATCACCCGCCCGGATCGCCCGCGACAGCGACAACTGCCGACCATTGATGACCAGTGGCCCGCCGATTACCTGCTTTTTACTCATCGATATACCCATCCAAGTTTAATAGCATTAATAACTTTCAATAATTTACAATATTAAGCAGCGAGAACCCAAGAAATAGACAACGGTTATTTGAAAGCCACTAAAAATTTACTGTGCAATACATTATTCTCCATGCGGGTGCATGATGGTTTACCTATACGAAGGTGGTAGACTGGCGTTTGTTATCGCTATGCAGTGTCGCCAACAAACACACCATGCCCCTCATTGATCCAAAAATTGATTGTGTCTTTAAAGCCATCCTGGGCGCACCGGAAAATATCCCGTTGCTGATTCACTTTCTCAATGGTGTACTCACCCCTGAGAGTCCAATCACAGACGTTGAAATTCTCAACCCCTACAACGAAAAGGAATACCTTTCAGACAAACTCACCATAGTCGATATAAAAGCCCGTGATGCGGCCAATAACACCTACCAGGTGGAGCTACAATTAAATATATTCCCCTATCTACCGGAGCGAATGCTGTATTGTTGGAGTGATATTTACGGTGCACAGATTCAAAGTGGGCAGGACTATCACAAGCTGCAACCCTCGATATCCATCTGGCTATTGGGTGAAAATCTATTCAGGGACAGTGACTGTTATCACCACCGCTTTCAAATGGCGGATCTTGAGCAGCAGCGAGTACTTTCACCCCACTGCGCTATCCATGTACTGGAACTGGAAAAGTGGCGACGGCACCACAACCTTGAAGCGAAAGACCAATGGATGTATTTTTTCAGAGATGCAGACAAGTGGGAAGCGCTTCCCGCAGACCTTGATACCGAAGAAATGAGGCAGGCGATGGCCATATTGAAACGATTTTCAGAGAAAGAGCAGGATTACCACCTTTACCAGGCCCGTCAGAACATTCTTCGGGAGGAAAAGTCCCGGCAGCGTTCACTAAGCGAGGCGGTTAAGGCGATGAACGACGAACGCAGGCAGAAAGAAGTCGCGTTAAAAAAGGAACAGGAAGCCCTCAAAAAAGAACAGGAAGCGCACAGGCAAAAAGAAGCCGCGCTAAAAAACGAACAGGAGGCACATAGGCAAAAAGAAGCCGCACTAAAAAACGAACAGGAGGCACATAGGCAAAAAGAAGCCGCACTAAAAAACGAACAGGAAGCGCACAGACAGAAAGAGGCGGCGTTTCAGGAAAAGACGCGGTTACGTGCCTTACTGAAAAAGGCGGGCATTGACCCCGACTCTGAATAAGCCATTAAACCGACGTCGAATGTCGCCACACATGTACTGGGGTTACCCAAGTCGTTTTAATTGTTTGATGTGATCCACCGTAGCAATAATCCATGTTGAATTTAAAAGATACCCTCGTGGTTACGCTGGAGCAGGCAGTCGCTGCGCCCTACTGCTCCTGCCGTCTCGCCGATGCCGGTGCACGGGTGATCAAAATTGAGCGCAGTGAGGGTGATTTTGCCCGCAATTACGATGCTGTCGTCGACGGTGAAAGCGCTTATTTTGTGTGGTTGAATCGCGGTAAAGAATCCCTGGTGGTCAATATTAAAGACGATCAGGACACCGCGCTGTTGCACCGCATTTTGCGCAGTGCCGATGTGTTTATTCAAAATCTCGCCCCCGGTGCTGCCGCACGGGCTGGCTTCGGTTCCAGTGATTTGCGCGCACGTTATCCACGCTTGATCTGTTGTGATATTTCCGGTTATGGCGAGCACGGTAGCTACCAGCACATGAAGGCCTACGATTTGCTGGTGCAGTGTGAGGCGGGCATCACGTCGGTGAGTGGCACACCGAACGCCCCCGGTCGCGTGGGTGTCTCGATTTGCGATATCAACTGTGGCCACCACGCTTACACCGCTATTCTCGAAGCATTGATTGAGCGCGAAGCCAGCGGCGCGGGGTGCACGGTTCAGGTATCGTTGTTTGATAGTGTTGCCGAACTGATGGCCGTGCCGTTATTGCATTACGACTACAGTGGAAAAATCCAGCAGCGGGTGGGTATCAACCACGCCACTATCGCCCCCTACGGCGCCTACGAAACCCGTGACCAGCGCAGTATTGTCATCGCTATTCAAAATGAACGCGAGTGGAAGCGTTTATGTGAACAGGTGCTGGAACGCCCAGACATTGCCAGTGATGCGCGCTTCGACAGCAACATTAAACGCGTGGAAAACCGTACATCGATGGACGCGGTTATCCGCCCGGTATTTGCCGCCTATGCGCACACGGAGGTAGTAGAAAAACTCAACGCGGCTGATATCGCCTACGGCAATCTGAACGATGTCAGCGGTCTGGCCACGCACCCCCAGCTACGGCGCTGTGAAACGCCTACCCCCTCGGGTGTAAAGCGTGTGGTCAGCCCGGCGGCACAACATGCTGGGCGCGATTTTATCGCCCGTGAAACACCCGCTTTGGGCGAGCACACTGAGGCAATAAAATCGGAATATAGGTAACCTACAAAAATAACCCACCGAGGTTAACTCTTAATAGCGGCAGGCGCTATCGTTGCGCTGGACTATGCATCAACAACCTACCCTGCCCAGATAATTAGCCTGGTAGCTGCCTGTACACTGGGTGGCGTTAAAGATAAGGCTTATGTAAATATACAACAACGAATATGGCCTGCTGCCATGCAGGCACTACCCGCCGAGTTGCGTGAAATTAGCCCGGCATACCGTGGGTTCAACCCTGAAGGGGGGCGCCGCTGGCTGGAAATTGAGCACACCAGTCGTAGACCAGAAGCCATCGACCTACACCAACCGCTACGCCAAGCAATGGATTATGCATGGCTGGCAACCCTGCGTATACCTGTACTTATGATTGCCGGAGAAGCCGATCTGCTCTCCCCACCCGCATTAATGCAGTTATTGGCCAAACCGATCCCGGATTGCCAGCTCACTGCCGTGCCCGAGGCAGGCCATGCAGTATTTTGGGAGCAGCCCAAAGTCTGCAATAACCTCGTGCTGAGGTTTATTGGGCAACACACTTAACGGCGACAGCCTACTGCTTGGCTCATGCGGTTATATCAAGAGAGCGCAGAACCTCCACATTCAATCACAAGCTGTTGTGGGTAGGGGTCTCCCGGTTCACACGTTATTCTCCACGAAGGTGCATGATCCTAGAAAACATCGTTGCCTCACGAAAGTCTGCACAAGCCCTTGGCGCACCTGGAAAAGTGTAAAAATTGCTCATCACCAATAAGGTGACCACGCATTTTTAAACGTTCCCATGCACACCAATGCCTTGCACAGCTTTTTCGCGCTCAACTGCGTTTTCTAGGATGATGGTTTACCTATACGAAGATGGTAGACTGGCGTTTGTTATCGCTATGCAGTGTCGCCAACAAACACACCATGCCCCTCATTGATCCAAAAATTGATTGTGTCTTTAAAGCCATCCTGGGTGCACCGGAAAATATCCCGTTGCTGATTCACTTTCTCAACGGTGTACTCACCCCTGAGAGTCCAATCACAGACGTTGAAATTCTCAACCCCTACAACGAAAAGGAATACCTTTCAGACAAACTCACCATAGTCGATATAAAAGCCCGTGATGCGGCCAATAACACCTACCAAGTGGAGCTACAATTAAATATATTCCCCTATCTACCGGAGCGAATGCTGTATTGTTGGAGTGATATTTACGGTGCGCAGATCCAGAGTGGGCAGGACTATCACAAGCTGCAACCCTCGATATCCATCTGGCTATTGGGTGAAAATCTATTCAGGGACAGTGACTGTTATCACCATCACTTTCAAATGGCAGACCTTGAACAGCAGCGTGTGCTTTCACCCCACTGCGCTATCCATGTACTGGAACTGGAAAAGTGGCGACGGCACCATAACCTTGAAGCGAAAGACCAATGGATGTATTTTTTCAGAGATGCAGACAAGTGGGAAGCGCTTCCCGCAGACCTTGATACCGAAGAAATGAGGCAGGCGATGGCCATATTGAAACGATTTTCAGAGAAAGAGCAGGATTACCACCTTTACCAGGCCCGTCAGAACATTCTTCGGGAGGAAAAGTCCCGGCAGCGTTCACTAAGCGAGGCGGTTAAGGCGATGAACGACGAACGCAGGCAAAAAGAAGCCGCATTGAAAAAGGAGCAGGAAGCGCACAGGCAAAAAGAAGCCGCATTGAAAAAGGAGCAGGAAGCGCACAGGCAAAAAGAAGCCGCATTGAAAAAGGAGCAGGAAGAGCGTAGGCAGAAAGAAGCCGCATTGAAAAAGGAGCAGGAAGAGCGTAGGCAAAAAGAAGCCGCGCTAAAAAACGAACAGGAGGCGCACAGGCAAAAAGAAACCGCACTTCAAGAAAAAGAGCGGCTATACGCTTTGTTGAAAAAGGCGGGTATTGATCCCGACTCTGAATAAGTCATTAAACCGACTATAGCGCCGCCAACAAACACACCATGCCCCTCATTGATCCAAAAATTGATTGTGTCTTTAAAGCCATCCTGGGCGCACCGGAAAATATCCCGTTGCTGATTCACTTTCTCAATGGCGTACTCACTCCTGAGAATCCCATCACAGACGTTGAAATTCTCAACCCTTACAACGAAAAGGAATACCTTTCAGACAAACTCACCATAGTCGATATAAAAGCCCGTGATGCGACCAATAACACCTATCAGGTAGAGCTGCAATTAAATATATTCCCCTATCTACCGGAGCGGATGCTGTATTGTTGGAGTGATATTTACGGTGCGCAGATTCAAAGTGGGCAGGACTATCACAAACTGCAACCCTCGATATCCATCTGGCTATTGGGTGAAAATTTATTCAATGACAGTGACTGCTATCACCACCACTTTCAAATGGCGGATCTTGAACAGCAGCGTGTGCTTTCACCCCACTGCGCTATCCATGTACTGGAACTGGAAAAGTGGCGACGGCACCACAACCTTGAAGCAAAAGACCAATGGATGTATTTTTTCAGAGATGCAGACAAGTGGGAAGCCCTTCCCACAGAACTTGATACCGAAGAGATGAGGCAGGCGATGGCCATATTGAAACGATTTTCAGAGAAAGAGCAGGATTACCACCTTTACCAGGCCCGACAGAATATTCTTCGGGAGGAAAAGTCCCGGCAGCGTTCACTAAGCGAGGCGGTTAAGGCGATGAACGACGAACGCAGACAGAAAGAATCAGAGCGCAGGCAAAAAGAAGCCGCATTGAAAAAGGAGCAGGAAGAGCGTAGACAGAAAGAAGCCGCATTGAAAAAGGAGCAGGAAGAGCGTAGGCAGAAAGAAGCCGCATTGAAAAAGGAGCAAGAAGAGCGTAGGCAGAAAGAAGCCGCACTTCAAGAAAAACAGCGGCTATACGCTTTGTTGAAAAAGGCGGGTATTGATCCCGACTCTGAATAAGTCATTAAACCGACTATAGCGCCGCCAACAAACACACCATGCCCCTCATTGATCCAAAAATTGATTGTGTCTTTAAAGCCATCCTGGGCGCACCGGAAAATACCCCACTGCTGATTCACTTTCTCAATGGCGTACTCACCCCTGAGAGTCCCATCACAGACGTTGAAATCCTCAACCCTTACAATGAAAAAGAATACCTGTCAGACAAACTCACCATAGTCGATATAAAAGCCCGTGATGCGGCCAATAACACCTATCAGGTGGAGCTACAATTAAATGTATTCCCCTATCTACCGGAGCGAATGCTGTATTGTTGGAGTGATATTTACGGTGCGCAGATCCAGAGTGGGCAGGACTATCACAAGCTGCAACCCTCGATATCCATCTGGCTATTGGGTGAAAACCTATTCAAGGACAGTGACTGTTATCACCACCGCTTTCAAATGGCGGATCTTGAACAGCAGCGTGTGCTTTCGCCCCACTGCGCTATCCATGTACTGGAACTGGAAAAGTGGCGACGGCACCATAACCTTGAAGCGAAAGACCAATGGATGTATTTTTTTAAGGATGCAGACAAGTGGGAAGTACTTCCCACAGAACTTGATACCGAAGAAATGAGGCAGGCGATGGCCATATTGAAACGATTTTCAGAGAAAGAGCAGGATTACCACCTTTACCAGGCCCGTCAGAACATTCTTCGGGAGGAAAAGTCCCGGCAGCGTTCACTAAGCGAGGCGGTTAAGGCGATGAACGACGAACGCAGGCAAAAAGAAGCCGCATTGAAAAAGGAGCAGGAAGAGCGTAGGCAAAAAGAAGCCGCATTGAAAAAGGAGCAGGAAGAGCGTAGGCAAAAAGAAGCCGCATTGAAAAAGGAGCAGGAAGAGCGTAGGCAGAAAGAAGCCGCATTGAAAAAGGAGCAGGAAGAGCGTAGGCAGAAAGAAGCCGCACTTCAAGAAAAACAGCGGCTATACGCTTTGTTGAAAAAGGCGGGTATTGATCCCGACTCTGAATAAGTCATTAAACCGACTATAGCGCCGCCAACAAACACACCATGCCCCTCATTGATCCAAAAATTGATTGTGTCTTTAAAGCCATCCTGGGCGCACCGGAAAATACCCCACTGCTGATTCACTTTCTCAATGGCGTACTCACCCCTGAGAGTCCCATCACAGACGTTGAAATCCTCAACCCTTACAATGAAAAAGAATACCTGTCAGACAAACTCACCATAGTCGATATAAAAGCCCGTGATGCGGCCAATAACACCTATCAGGTGGAGCTACAATTAAATGTATTCCCCTATCTACCGGAGCGAATGCTGTATTGTTGGAGTGATATTTACGGTGCGCAGATCCAGAGTGGGCAGGACTATCACAAGCTGCAACCCTCGATATCCATCTGGCTATTGGGTGAAAACCTATTCAAGGACAGTGACTGTTATCACCACCGCTTTCAAATGGCGGATCTTGAACAGCAGCGTGTGCTTTCGCCTCACTGCGCTATCCATGTACTGGAACTGGAAAAGTGGCGACGGCACCACAACCTTGAAGCGAAAGACCAATGGATGTATTTTTTTAAGGATGCAGACAAGTGGGAAGTACTTCCCACAGAACTTGATACCGAAGAAATGAGGCAGGCGATGGCCATATTGAAACGATTTTCAGAGAAAGAGCAGGATTACCACCTTTACCAGGCCCGACAGAATATTCTCCGGGAGGAAAAGTCCCGGCAGCGTTCACTAAGCGAGGCGGTTAAGGCGATGAACGACGAACGCAGGCAGAAAGAAGCCGCGCTAAAAAACGAACAGGAGGCGCACAGGCAAAAAGAAGCCGCACTTCAAGAAAAAGAGCGGCTATACGCTTTGTTGAAAAAGGCGGGTATTGATCCAAACTCTGAATAAGTCATTAAACCGATTATGAAGCAACAAACCTACCCGGAAATACGCGAAGCCGTCAGTAAGTTGTGCGCGGATTTCACTGGCACTTATTGGCGTGAGCTGGATGCCAAAAAACAGTACCCCACTGCATTTATCAACGCACTCACCGACGCCGGGTATCTCGCCACTTTGATTCCCGAGGCCTACGGTGGATCCGGGCTCGATCTGGCTGCAGGCTGTGCTGTGCTGGAGGAAATTCAGCGCAGTGGTGCTAACGGCGGCGCCTGCCATGCCCAGATGTACACTATGGGCACCCTACTGCGGCACGGTAGTGATGCACAAAAAAGCCACTACCTGCCCGCTATCGCCTCGGGCGAATTGCGTTTGCAGGCATTTGGCGTTACCGAGCCAGGCAGTGGTACGGATACCACGCGCATTCGCACCCACGCGGTGCGCGATGGCGACAGTTACCTGATCAATGGCCAAAAGGTGTTTATCTCACGCACCGAACACTCCGATCTAATGTTGTTACTTGCACGTACAACCCCACGCGAGCAATGCGCCAAAACCACCGATGGCATGTCGGTTTTTTTAGTGGATATACGCACAGCACGCGGCAATGGGCTGACGATTCAGACGCTGGACACCATGCTCAACCACGCCACCACCGAGCTGTTCTTCGATAACTTACGGGTGCCCACCGGGAGCCTGTTGGGCGAGGAAGGCAAAGGTTTTCGCTATATTCTCGACGGCATGAATGCCGAGCGCATTTTGATCGCCGCAGAGTGTATCGGCGATGCGCGCTGGTTTATCGAAAAAGCCACCGACTACGCCAACAACCGCGAGGTGTTTGGTGCGCCCATTGGTAAAAACCAGGGCGTGCAATTTCCCATCGCCCGCGCCTATGTGCAAACCCAGGCCGCCGCGCAGATGGTCGAACATGCTTGCGCGCTATTTGATGCCGGTGAGAAGTGTGGATCAGAGGCAAATATGGCAAAACTATTGGCCTCAGAGGCCTCGTGGGCAGCGGCTGACACCTGCCTGCAAACCCACGGTGGTTATGGTTTTGCCACCGAATACGATGTCGAGCGAAAATTCCGGGAAACCCGCCTTTACCAAGTGGCCCCCATCTCGACAAATTTAATATTGTCTAATGTCGCCACGCATGTACTGGGGTTACCCAAGTCGTTTTAATTGTTTGATGTGATCCACCGTAGCAATGATGGACGCGGTTATCCGCCCGGTATTTGCCGCCTATGCGCACACGAAGGTAGTAGAAAAACTCAACGCGGCTGATATCGCCTACGGCAACCTGAACGATGTCAGCGGCCTGGCCACGCACTCCCAGTTACGGCGCTGTGAAACGCCTACCCCCTCGGGTGCAAAGCATGTTGTCAGCCCGGCGGCACAACGTGCTGGGCGCGATTTTATCGCCCGTGAAACACCCGCTTTGGGCGAGCACACTGAGGCGATAAAATCGGAATATAGGTAACCTACAAAAATAACCCACCGAGGTTAACTCTTGAGAAAAAACCTGCATAAATGTGATTTTTTCACAAAATATAACAAAGCAGTGGGCCGACATATGAAAAGGTCTGATACAACGAGTATATTTAGCCCCATTGTGCCCATTCTCAAATACTTTGATATCGAGCCTGTGTTTACCTCACCAACACAATAATGATGCCAGCGGCCAATAAATAGACTACTTATGCCGTTATACCTGAATTCTGTCTTTAAACCTAAATTCCTCAGTTGAATTTAGGTTAAACAGGCGCTAATAACCTCAGCACTTTATGGAACTTTTGATGCCCTATTTTAATTTTTCCGGCGCCCGCCTCTGGTATCAGGACAGCGGGGGAGCGGCCGACACACCAGCCATCGTTTTATTACACGCAGCATCTGGCAATTGTGACAGTTGGTACAATCAATTACCTGCCTTCACTGCGGCGGGGTATCGTTGCATTGTTTATGACCGAAGGGGCTGGGGTCGATCACAATCTGACGCATCCAAAGTACTTACTGTCGATGTTTGTGATGACTTACATGCGTTGGTAACGCATTTGGGGGTTGAGCATTTTCATTTGGTATCAATAGCGGCAGGCGCTATCGTTGCGCTGGACTATGCATCAACCTACCCTGCTCAGGTAATTAGCCTGGTAGCTGCCTGTACACTGGGTGGCGTTAAAGATAAGGCTTATGTAAATATACAACAACGAATATGGCCTGCTGCCATGCAGGCACTACCCGCCGAGTTGCGTGAAATTGGCCCGACATACCGTGGGTTTAACCCTGAAGGTGTGCGCCGCTGGCTGGAAATTGAGCACAATAGTCGTAGACCAGAAGCCATCGACCTACACCAACCGCTACGCCAAGCAATGGATTATGCACGGCTGGCAACCCTGCGTATGCCTGTACTTATGATTGCCGGAGAAGCCGATCTGCTCTCCCCGCCCGCATTAATGCAGTTATTGGCCAAACCGATTCCAGATTGTCAGTTCACTGCCGTGCCTGGGGCAGGCCATGCAGTATTCTGGGAGCAGCCTGATGTCTGCAATAACCTCGTGCTGAGGTTTATTGGGCAACACACTTAACCTCGATAAGGAACGTGCACGAAATAACTTCCGCTTTTATTATGTTATTTCAATAATGTGCCATTTTTTAATAACACACTCAAGCCAATTCAGATATAAGGTAAATCGATGCATTGACGAACCCCAGTGTTTATTTCGTACACGTTCCTTAGTGCTTGGCCCATACGGTTATATCAAATCGATAACGCTGCACGGTTCGCCCATCAGATCGTTGTTGCGTATCCAGTAGTTTGGCGATAACCCTGGATTGCATTGCCGTGTCAAGTATCGTTTGCAACGTTAAATCGAGTGCATTTAACGGATCACCGGGGAATAGCATTTGCGTCACTAGTCGTGTTCCCGAACCTAACAATGACAAATGCAAATGCGGTGGCCGCCACCAGTTTATTTTTTGGGCGGCAAGATAAGCACCCGGTTTCGGGGTAATAAATTGATAGCAACCCTGGTCATCAGTATAAGTGCGACCGCAACCCGCAAAATACGGATCACGGTTTTCCTCAGCCGAAATTTCATGCACATATTGCCCATAGCAATTGGCTGCCCACATTTCTAACAATTGTCCAGGCAGTGGATCGCCTCTCTGATTAACAACACGCCCTATAACCCATACATAATCGCCACTGGCACGGTTTTTTTCTTCGTACAGACCTGTTAAATCATATTCGTCAGCTCGTATAGCAGGCAGTGGAGAGCGTGATGCAGGGTTATCACCGTAACCAACGGCTAGCAGTGGTTGAGTAGGGGTACGCGCCATACTGTGGGTATCCCCGGCGCTGACGCGAGCAATATTGTTAGCATCGATATTCATACGGCTATGGGGAGGCTGCATCATCCTATTCCAATAAAAACGGGGTTTCATTCTCTCCGCACAAGCGTATATCAAACCGGTAGCCACACCACCCTGGTGACGCTTGTTTGGTGTTATCTGGCTGGGCTATCAATAGCGTTTGCCGAGAACCGGCAGAATGAAAGAAGTCTGAATGACCATAGTCAGGTAGCGCGTCAGCAAAATAAATCACCGTTAATAGGCGATTAATTCCCGAGCAGAAAATCGTCAGTTGCAATGCTGCCTGTACCGGTTTCTGTATAAAAAACTGATAGCAACCGTCATTATTCGTCAGCGTGCGCGCCACTGTATGCGTGTTTTGGCACAGAGCGCCTATTATTTCAACTTCGAGTAAACAGCGCTGCACGCCTTGTTTATCTTTATCGTAAACGCAGCCAGACAGGTCAATTTTCTCCATCGGGCACCCATCGACAAAACCTTGCAAGCTATTGGATTTTTTATCCAGTAATTGTTGAGGGAAAAATGGCCCCAATGTCATTTCCGGTGTCAGTACGGATTCATAGTTCATTTTCTGTCACGCCTTGTTGGTCTCGTTTTTCACGTGTGTATACCTTTCCAGCATGGTATACACACGGTGACCCTGGAGCATGGTTGCGCAAGTAAGGGGAAAGATGTTGTGATAATTGCTTGGGCGCATAAATGAGTAAGTGGTCACTATTGCCCTCAAGTACACGATAGTATCGAAAAAAACTATTCTCGGTCTTATTAACCAATATATCCAGTTCATGGGGTGAAGGTGCAGAATCCCCACGCTCAATCACAAGCTGTTGTGGGTAGGGTTGTCCCGGTTCACAACCATTACAGCTCACCCGCAGTTCCGCCAAATAACGTTGCACATTACGGCCAATGACTCGGGGAGACATGCGCAGACTCCACTCACTCGGTTGGGTGTCTAACAGTTCAAACGAGGGGTGTTCCACCACAGCACAATCAAGCAGTTCATACATTGCCACATATTGTGGCCAACCTTGCCGACCATCGGCCTTTCCCGCCACACCGGCAAAGTAACGCATACCTGATAATACCCCCGGCTTTGAGGCCACATCAGCAAGATGCTCACTGTCATACCATCGGTTAAATTCATCACGCTGTGTATTGTCAATATCGGTCATCACGATATAGAGGCCTCGGGGTTGCCCCACCGCTATTTTCGGATCAACCATAGTTATGTTGCATTTAGAAATTTCAAGGTGCGGGCAGTCGCTAGTTTGCACGCTTGAGCACAATACATCGCTGTTTTACGGTGATTCATAAACCCATGCATCGCATCTTTGTACCAGTGTATTTCGAGTTGTTTATTGTGCTCTGCCATCGAATCGATAAACGTCTGTACTCTATCTGGTGGGCACCATAAATCATTTTCCTCCGATTCAACAAAATGTCCCTGTACCGGCGAACTAATTCGCTCAACCGGTAACGTCACCAACTCGGGTAAACCATAAAAACAAGCATATTTATTAATAAGAGTATTTAATGTCGCAGACATTATAGCGATGCCACTACCCATAGATAAACCGACAACACAAACACGTGTGCAGCGCGTCATCAAATAGCGGGCAGCACCATTCACAACATGCTTGGCCGCCTGATGCCAATCGAGTTGGTACATCATCTCATCAGCCTGGGCTTGCGTAGTGGGCGGGGTTTGATCGTAAAGATCGGGCAGTAATACAGTGCAACCATATCGCGAAAAATTTTCGGCAATTTCATGTGAATGCTGTGACATTCCCCAGCAATCGTGTAACAGAATGATCCCTATATCCTGTTGAGGCGACGGCTGTACAGGTGATGCGAGATACGCATTGTACAGATGACTATTATCACTGGAAAATTGTATTGACTGCGTGGTGATTGACACTTGCATGGGTTAACCCCCTTTTAATTAATTTAGGTTAAATATAATAAATATAATAATCACGTACATTACTGTCACAGCCCTTACTGACTTCATCTATTTCGGCGCGCTTAATACCGATATGATTTCCAATCAGCATTTCTCCTATTGCTGTGCTAAACACCGAGTCGTTTTCTAATGCATCCAATGCACCAGACAGGCTCTCCCCTACACCGCAGGTAGCATCTTGTGACTCAAGGCAATCCCGCGATTCGGGCGGTGGAAGTACATAGTGATGCTCGACACCCAACAGCGCTGCCTGCAATATTGCAGCAACCTGTGTGTAGGGGTTAGCACCAGCGTCTCCCATACGGTGTTCAATACGCGCCGATTGCGGCGTATCATTAGCTATACGTACCGTGACGCCACGGTGGTCGATGCCCCAGTTTTTCCAGTACCCAGCAAGACTGGCTGGCCGCAAACGTTGATAAGAGTTGACCGTTGGTGCAATTAACCCCGCCAGCGCAGTGTGGTGGTGGAGCAAACCCGCAATACTGCCCTGTGCAATATCGCTTAACCCGTGAACACCCTTGTCATCGAGAATAATATTCTCGCCAGCGTCGTCGTTGAAACTGATATTAATATGTACGCCACTGCCGCCTAACGTATCGATAGGTTTTGGCATAAAAGTCAGCACAATACCGCGCTCATAAGCGACCTCACGGGCCATTTGGCGAAACAGAAACGTATCGTCGACGGCTTTGACGGCATCGTTATATTTCAGGGTAAATTCAAACTGGGGGGCGTCAAATTCGCTACTCATTGATTCCAGCGCAAACCCCAGCTCACTGGCTTTTGACCAGATAGCATCAGAAAAACCATTTGGATCAAGCATCGGGCCAGTACCATAAACAAAGGCACCGGGAGTATGGTATGGCTGTAATCCACTCTGTTCATCACGCACAAAGGCAAATGCTTCCAACTCAACACCTACCTTGGGCATAAGCCCTTTATCAACCCACTGTGCCACAGTGCGTTTGAGCAAGCTGCGGCCACACATAGGCAGGGCAATACCCGCACTGTCCAGCTGATCGGCGATAACTACTTTGGTATCGGCCTGCCAGCAATCACGGATGTCACTCGCCGAATAGCTCAAAACCATATCGTGCAACCCCTGCAACAAACTACCGCCGGGTGCAGGCACTAAATTTTTACTGTAGGTAAGTGCATACACCCCCTGGCACAGGCGGGTAGTTGTATCATTCATTTTGTTGACGCTGAGATATTTCCCACGAGCCAAACTCAAATGGTCACAAAAAAGTACCCTTAATCGTTCGTTATTCATCCCACTCTCCCAACAAAAATTTCTATCGCAAGGTAATCCGTACCGGCAGTTTTTTTATGCCACCTACAAAATTAGAACGCAGATAAGCAGACTTCCCCGTTTGCTCAATCTTCGCAACACGCTGCACAAATATCTGCAACAACACGCGCACTTGCAATCTCGCCAACCACATCCCCAAACACACATGCGGCCCACCCTGGCCAAACGCAAGGTGTGGGTTATGCAAACGCCACAAGTCGATTTCAAATGGTCTCTCAAATACAGCTGCATCTCTATTACCAGACACAAACCAAAGCACCACTTTATCGCCTTTTTTTATTTGACTACCGTGCATTTCAAAATCTGCTGTGGCAGTGCGTCGAAAATGAAATGTCGGCGATGCCCAGCGAATCATTTCATCAGGGATTGTCTTCCAAGCAGTCGCATCGGCCTTTTGCATTTGATCAAGCAAGTGGGGTTGGTTTGCCAACAGGTGCAGCGATGAAGCCAGTGTATAGCGGATAGTATCGTTACCCGCAGCCACCAACAGGCAGAAAAAATTGCGTAATTCAGTTTCTGAAATAACTTTTCCATCCGCATCAGCCTCCAGCAATATACCCAGTACCCCTGTATCTTCACCCCTATCAATTTTGTTATTAATCAGCGCCCGTGCGTAGGTATATAACTCAGCACCAGCTGGTGATCGAAATGGCATAAGCCGGTAGGCTTCAGTATCGGTCTTATCCACTACATGCTGGGTATAGTCCGGGTCAGTATTGGCGATCAAGGCATCACCTTTGCTGACCAACCAGTCGAGATCACACTCGGGAACACCCAATATCTTTCCCAACACATACATTGGTAATGCTCTAGCAATGTCATTAACCGCATCAAATTCAGTGCGCAAAAAAGCCGTGTCCAGAATGCGTTCACACAAGGCGTGTACCTGCATTTCAAAACGGGCCATCGCCGGTTTTGAAAATGCACTGGCAACGCGAATACGCATTTTTGTATGGTCAGGCGGGTCTAACTCCTGAAAGGTACGTCTTGCCAAATACTCTTCCTGCGATTGGTCATCGATACGGATACCCTGCGCAGAGCTGAGTAATTTGAAATTGCGGTTCAAACGCAAAATATCTGCGTGGCGAACAATATTCCAAAAACCTTTCCCCCCGACAAAATCTGACCACGACAATGGGTTTTCATCGCGTAAGCGCGTGAAGGTTCTATGCGGCACACCATCGATATAATTATCGTAATCGGCAAGATCAGCATAGCCATCGTCATTGGGGTTACACATCGTCATAGTGAGAAAATCATTTTTTTAACAAAATATTGACACTTAAAAATAAATAATAGTCTATAAATCAGTATATGTTTCAGCGTATTTAGATTTTTTTCTAAATATAGTCTATAAATCAGTATATGTTTCAACGTATTAGATTTTTTCTAAATACTGAAAATATTCTATTCACAGAGAAACATGCAATCTGACTAAATTTTGACACATAAGAGCTAAGCATCCGTTCGGATACAACAATCGTTAATGTATACCGAGCAAATGTATACCGAGCAATTGAGGACAAACGAATGAAAAAAACACTGTGTTATCTTATTGCCACCGCGCTATTCACTGTCTCGTCAGTCACCTTGGCTGTGTACCCAGAAAAACCTGTGTCCTTCGTCGTACCTTTTCCTCCGGGTGACCTGGAGGATACGCTGACCCGATTGATAGCTGAGCGTTTTCAAGTTGAATACGGCGTCGCCGCCGCTGTCGTCAATAAACCCGGTGGTGGTGGTGGGCCATTCCCCGGTGCGCTGGAAGTCGCCAATGCACCCGCTGATGGCACTGTCATAGGTTCATTTGTGATCGGCGTTCCGGTGATCGGCCCGCGATTAGGCATCGACGGTTTGAATGAAGACACATTTGAACCGCTGGGTATTTTTCTTACCTACCCCTTTGTCTTGGCCACTAACGAAGACGCCCCTTACGACAGTATGCAAGGATTGGCAGTACATGCAAAAAGTAACAAAGTCGCACTCGGTCACTTCGGTGCACCACTGGTGCCAACCAAAGTGTCACTTACCGCTGCAAAAAAACTCGGTTTTGAGTGGGGAGCGCAAGCCGCCTTCGATGCACTGGATTGCAATACACTCGCATCAGGCGATGCCGATGTCATCAATACCACATTGCAGTTGATCCTTCCCTGCCTCGATAAAGTAAAAATACTCGCCACCATTACCCACGACCGAATCACCAAAATACCGAATGTCCCGGCAATGCACGAAATAGTTCCCTCGCTAAACATCGCCTTGTGGAACGGTTTATTTGTTAAAAAGGGCACGCCACAAGCGGTAAAAGATAAAATTATTGCAGTGGCAAAGAAAACCGTTTTGAGTGATAAGGCACAAAAAATTGCTACCGAGACTGGCGCTCAAATTTACTGGCAGGATGCGGCAGCGGCTACGGAAATTATCAATGCAGATCGTTCCACTACACTTAAAATTGGTGAGCTGCTAAGCAAATAATCACGTACAGTGATTCTATTCTATGCAAAATAAACCAACCCATGCGCGCACATATGTAGGCGATGTGGCCATCAGGCCACATCCCTTTGCAATGGTTTTTTTTGCAGTATTAATGGTATTCCTGTCGCTCTTTTTTCTGATTCTTATACCCTGGCAAACAACGTGGTTTAACGGTGTTAGTTTTTTTTCCCAGCCACGTTTTTGGCCAGCTGTGGCACTTATTGGGTGGAGCCTGTTTTCCATCGGCCTGCTGGTTAAGTCGCTACGCACCATAGGTGTCGACCACAGATTGTATGCACCGTTGTCTACATGTAAAAACTGGCTATTACCACTTGAATACATTGCCTATTTTTTCACTTATGTTTTTATTGTGCCTCGATTGGGGTATCTGCCCACAACGATACTGTTTTGCTGCTTTTTAGTTATTCGCAGCGGTTTTCGTCGGCGGCGTGATGTAGCGACTGCTGCCGCATTTGGGATTGTCGTTGTCGTGCTCTTTAAGTCACTTTTACAGGCAAAAATACCCGGTGGTACTGCCTATCACTACTTACCCGATGCATTGCGAAATATTATGTTGGTCTACTTCTAATAGCAAAGCAATAGATTAATGGCGAATAGTTATTAATGGAGTAAGCTCTATGGAATTGTTAATTACTGGTATTACTTCGATTCTACGCATTGACGTATTTTGTGCTTTATTCATTGGGGCGCTTGGCGGCATTTTAATTGGTGCTATTCCAGGTGTTGGCCCAGCGGTTGCAATTGCTATTTTATTGCCCGCCACCTTTAGCCTTGATCCACTAGTCGGGCTAACTCTGTTGCTGGGTATTTATGGCGCCTCAATGTACGGTGGTGCCATTCCCGCTATTCTAATTAATACGCCAGGTACGCCGGTAAATGCACTTACCTGCTACGACGGTTATGCGTTGACACAAAAGGGACAGGCATCAAAGGCCTTATCATTGGCGTACTGCGCATCGTTTTTTGGTGGTATTTTCTCAGTAATCTGCCTAATTGCTACATCACCTCTGATCGCCAAAGTGGCGCCCCTATTTGGTTCAAGAGATATTTTTATGGCTGCGTTATTGGGTGCTGTACTGGTGATAATTTCTCATCGTGGCCAATCGCTCGCAGCAGGCATGTTATTATTTTTCGGTATTTTTTTAAACACCATTGGCCTTGAACCCATCCGCTATTCACAACGTTTTACATTTGATCAGCAGTGGCTCTCACCCGGGATTAATTTAATTGTGGTGCTACTTGGGATATTCGCTTTATCACAGGCACTCATATTGTTAACGCAGCCCCATAAACCAACACAAGTACTCAAAATCCGTGGCAGCCGATTATCAGGGTTTGTCGATATTGCAAAAAATAAAATCACGACGCTATTCTCTGCGATTTTCGGTGTCATTATGGGGATTATTCCTGGTGTTGGTGAGTTTCTAGCTCAGTTTTTTGCTTATTCTCTGGCTCAAAAACTATCAAAAAAACCTGAACAGTTCGGTCGAGGTTCCTGCGAGGGGCTAATCGCTTCTGAGACGGCCAATAACGCCGTTCCTGCAGCGGCGATGATTCCCTTACTGGCGCTTGGAATACCCGGTGAGGCATTGACTGCTATGATGCTGTCAGTTTTCTATGTACACGGCATTATTCCAGGGCCAGCGTTGTTTCATACAAAGCCCGATTTTCTCATCAGCCTTTACACCTGTCTGTTTTTTATCAATCTACTTATTCTGGTCTTTTTACTGATAACCAGTAGACACATTACCAAGGTGCTACAAATACCCACCCGGTTTATTGGCATGGGTATATTGACGCTCACATTTGTCGGGGTCTACTCGCTGCGAAACTCGGCCATCGATTGCATTATCTGTGGTGTTTTCGGTTTTTTTGGTTACTTGTTGAAACGCTTAAACCTACCACTTGTACCGTTGATACTGGGGATGGTACTCGGTGACATTATGGATCAAAAATTTCGTGCCAGTCTCGCCCGTATCGAAACGCCATTGGATTTTATCGAACGCCCAATTGCAGCAATATTATTTTCGATCATTATTGTGTCACTGCTTCTCCATCTATTTGATTTACACAGAAGAAAAAACCGTGCGTAATCACGCACACCTAAATCACCTGATAGTTATTCAATCGTTTTATCAATGTAAATTCACCAACAAACGGATGCTAATTCACTCAGCCATTTCCAGATCATCCTGCACGCGCTCAATTATTTCACTACCTTTACCCCAACACCCGCTGCCTACCCACATCAAATAACGGTTGCGAGTAACACACCGCCGACCGGCGTTCACCGAGTATTTCAATCGCCACCTGCAACCCGTCAGCCGCCAACTCAACGGGCACAAAACCAAACGCTACGCTCTTCTGCGTGTAGTGCGCATACCCACCCGATGTCACAAAACCCACCACTTCATCGTTGTGCCAGACGGGCTCATAACCCACAACATCGGCATCATTGGCATCGACAATAAATGTACACAATTTACGGCTTACACCGTGTGCCTTTTCATCAACTGCCGCCTGTTTACCAATAAAATCAGCCTTCTTGTGGTAATCGACAAACCGATCCATGCCAGTTTCCAGGGCCGTGTAATCAGGTTTGTATTCGTTCATCCACGAGCCAAATGATTTTTCCAAACGCAGACTCATCATGGCGCGCATACCAAAAGGTCGCAGGCCGAGGTCTTGCCCGGCCTGGTGTAGCTGCGTATATAAGGCGATCTGTTGGCTGGCAGGTACGTAGAGTTCATAACCACGATCACCCGTGTAACTCACCCGCTGAACGATAGCACTGCACTGCCCCACATCGATTTCACGCACCGATAAAAACGGCAGAGCCTGGTTTGATACATCGGCACGCGTCACGCGCTGCAATAATGTCCGCGCATTGGGGCCAGCGATTTGAAAGCCAATGCGCGACTGTGAAATATTCTCGATCTGCACGCTGCCATCATCTGGCTGGTGCTGCCAAAACCAACGCAAGTGAAACGCCTGGGCAGAAAATGAGGCGGTGACCTGGAAAACATTTTGACGCACTTGCGCGACCGTAAAATCCCCGATCAGTTTGCCTTTAGGGCTTAACATGGGATTCAATGCCAACCTGCCGACGGGCGGGATTTTCCCCGCCATCACTGTATCCAGCCAGGCGTGTGCCCCCACACCGCTGATTTGGTATTTTCCAAAGTTGTGAATTTCATTAATACCCACAGCGGTACGCACGGCGTGGCACTCCTCTGCCACGGTCGCAAAGGCATTGGAACGACGAAAGGAAGGTATTTCGTACGCCGCCTCCCCTTCAGGTGCAAAGTAATTCACATGCTCCATACCGTAAGCCGCACCAAACACTGCGTTTTGCCGCTGCCACACACCATAGGCGGGTGTTGTGTGCAAAGGGCGGGCGGCGGGCAGTTCTTCATTAGGGTAGGACACTGAGAAGCGTCGCTGGTAATTTTCACGCACTTTCAGGCGTGTGTATGAACGGGTACAGTAATCGCCAAAACGGGCGACATCCATGGCGAATACATCACGCGATGGCTCGCCTTCGACCATCCACTCGGCCAGCGTCAGCCCCACACCACCGCCCTGACTAAAACCGGCCATCACCGCACAGGCAGACCAGTAATTTTTTAACCCCGGTACCGGCCCCACCAGCGGGTTGCCATCGGGTGCAAAGGTAAACGGCCCGTTGATAATGGTTTTCACCCCGGCACTCGCCAGCACGGGGAAACGCCGGTAGGCGATCTCAAGGGAATCACCAATGCGCTCCAGTTTGTCTGGCAACAATTCGTGACCAAAGGTCCACGGGGTGCCACCGACCGCCCACGGGTCGCAGTTTTGCTCGTAAAAACCGATCACCAGGCCACGCCCTTCCTGGCGCAGATAGCTCTCACCTTCAGGGTCCATAACGTGTGGTAACTCGTTACTGTGCTGATACACCTCGGGAATATCGTCGGTCGCTAAGTATTGGTGCTCCATTGGGTGTAGTGGCAGGTAAATACCCGCCATTTCACCCACTTCACGCGCCCATAAGCCACCGGCATTGACCAGGTGCTCGGCGATAACAGTGCCCTGTCCGGTCACGACTTCCCAGCCACCATCGGCGCGTGGGTTGGTTTCCAGTACGCGATTGCGCAGCACGATTTCAGCACCTTGCTGTTGAGCCGCTTTGGCATAGGCGTGGGTGGTGCCAGAGGGGTCGAGGTGACCATCTAGCGGATCGTATAATGCGCCGAGCACGCCATCGGTATTGGTAATCGGTGATAACCGACGGATTTCTTCAGGGCCGACCAGTTCGGTATTCAAGCCCATATGGCGGTGCATGGCACGCGCCGATTTAAGGTAGTCCCAGCGCTCGGGGGTGCCTGCCAGGGTTAGTCCACCGACGTGGTGCAGGCCACACGACTGGCCAGAGGCCGCCTCAAGTTCCTTGTATAGCTCAATGGTGTAGCCTTGCAGGGCCGCCATATTGGTATCGGCATTGAGGGTGTGAAAGCCGCCCGCCGCGTGCCAGGTGGAACCGGAGGTCAGTTCTGACCGCTCGATTAACATCACGTCTTTCCAGCCAAATTTAGTGAGGTGGTACAGCACGCTACAACCGACTACACCACCACCAATAATGACGACTTGAGTATGTGTTTTCATGGATATTCTCTCAGTTTATTTATTCAACCCAATACTGAAAAACGGCTGTCTTTGCTCACTGCCCGCAGGCGCGAATAAAAACCACTGTTAAATGTGTAATCGATGTTTTTCAAATGAAAGTCGACCGGGTTACTGTCCTGGTCATTGCCGTTTTCGCTGGCGGCGATAATCTCCGCCATCAGCTCGCCCGCGATTGGTGCATTTTTGAACTGGTTACCACTGGTGCCAATCGCCATATAAAAACCGGGGAGATCGGATTTGTCATAGATGGGAATCCAGTCGTCACTGACATCGTACAGCTCGACAACACCGCGCATTTGCGTGGACACACCGAGCGAGGGCATACGCTGACAGGTACGCAATACCAGGGTATTCCACTGTTCGCTAAAATGCGGATTGAAGTTATCCGGGTCGACCCAGTTTTTTTTGTCGGTGGCGGGGTCTTCACTGCCGATTAACAGGTGATTGCCATGCTCGGGCCTTGTATAGACACCGGTGTCACTGTCTGAGGTGACACACTCAAATTCACCCTTAAACCCCTCCGGCATCGGCACGTGCGCGACTTCGTGGCGCAATGCGCGGGTTTTGATTTTCAGGTCTTTTTCAACATCGGCGAGTTGGTTAATCAAATACGAATGGGGACCGGCGGCATTCAGCACAACGGGGGTGTCGAGCCGTTCACCGTTCTCCAGGGTCACCCCGCACACGCGCTCACCCGACGGGCAGATTTCACGGCGGATTTCACTGACGCGGTCACCGTAGCGAAACTGTGAGCCAGCGGCTTCGGCGGCGCGCATGATGTTGTGGGTTGCCAACTGTGGGTCGGTGAT
This sequence comes from Gammaproteobacteria bacterium, assembly GCA_965277715.1. Classification (GTDB taxonomy): domain Bacteria; phylum Pseudomonadota; class Gammaproteobacteria; order JBCCGL01; family JBCCGL01; genus JBCCGL01. Next base: position 3,949,579 of record OZ255836.1, on the reverse strand, counting down.
GTAACCCGCCGCACGAAACAACACCGCGCCCTGTAGCGGGGTCGCATTGGCTACGCCAAATTGTGGGTCGTCTGGCTGCTTTACCGGGGCAAAGGAGTCCATGGTCATAATCGGCAGCTTTTCGATAACCTGCTCCGGGGTCAGGTCATCGTAGGGGATATTCAGTTGATCCATCAGATCACAGGTGTACTGGAGGTAGTCGTTCTGCTCAGTTTTCATCACCAGTGAACCGCAGTTGATATAACGCGCCAAACCGCGCTCATCAACATCGTCACCACCGATAAATTCAGCCCATTGCTTCCAGTAAAAATGGCTTTCATAGGCCATCGCCGAACCGTCGAGGGTGGAGTAATAGGGGTGAACAATGGCGCAGGAACCCGCCGTTGAACCGTAGCCACAGGTGGGCAGTTTATCGATAGTCAGTACCCGCCAGCCTTTTTTTGCCAGCGCGTAAGACGTTGCAGTGCCAATAATGCCCGCGCCAATGATAATTGCATCATAGTGTTTTGACATAATCAGTGCTCTTTGATTTTTCGGCGTTTATTTAGTACACCGTCTAACGTCTATTGACGGTGTGCCAGGGGTATTCTCAACCACCTTCACGGTCTGATTTCTTTAATCAGGCTTTCCAGTTGCCCGCATATTTCATGTGGTTGAACCACCGCCATTCTAATTAAGTGGTCGAACCGCCCGGTTAGTTTTCTGATATGGTCAATGCTGTTAATCAACACATACAGTTGACCAACAAACAACACCGCACGCAATGGGCCGTATAGGGTAAACGGTGCCGACCAGGTTTCCTTGCCATCGTAGAGGAACCAGCGAAACCCCGGATAGAGTTCATCGGTTAGCTCAATCATCCGTTGCAACTGGTGAATGCGATCCTGCACCGAAAGCCCGACCCACACACCCTCACCCAGTGCAAAACCGCGCAATACCTGCACCGACTGGCACACTTCCAGCTCACTGCCGGGATGGCGTTGCTGTAGTAACAACAGTTGGTTATCGCGGACCGACTGATCGACCTTGCCAAATCCGTAGCGGTTGAACTCATACTCTGCCACCGCTTCGGTCTTCAATAGATCCGGCAGCGTTGTCGGCACGTAGCGCACTTTATAACCACTGGCGCTGCGATACCATTCAAGAAAGGTGTCGTGGATGGAGGAGTTTTTGAAATCCTCCAGTTCCAGTGGGCCGGGCACCATATCCATGCCCAGCGGCCCGGCCTGCGAGAGGCCCAGTAGCCAGTCGATACTCACCTGGTACTGTTCGGCGATGGCGGTCACTGTGTCGGCACGCGGTAGTCGTATGTTCTCTGCCGCCATCAGTTGCGACAGCGTAGAGCGGTCAACCCCCACCGATTTGGCGAAGGCGGCACGATTGAGGCCACTCCCGGCAATGACCTGGCTAAGGCGTTCCTGAAACAGTGCGACGCGCTCTTGTAGTTTCATTCGGGCAGTTTCATTGTGTTGCGGCAATCTCTGCGCGGCGCGTGTCCCTATAATCCTGCAATGCGACTTTTACCGCCGCATCCATTGGTGGCTCCCGGTACGCTTTCAGGCGCTGTTTAACGATTTCATTGGCGCGTTGCAGCGCTGTTTTACTGCCATTTTCAACCCAGGTTTCGAAGTTGCTCCAATCCGATACGATGGGCGTGTAAAAGGCGGAATCATAGTGTGCCATTGTGTGATCGGTGGCAAAAAAATGCCCGCCGTGGCCCGCCTGGCGAATCGATTCCAGCGCGATTGTCTGTTCACTCACGTCGATGGGTTTTAGTGTTTCTGCCATCATTTGTAACATTTCAATATCGAGGATAAATTTCTCAAACGAGGCGCATAAGCCCCCTTCCAACCAACCGGCACCGTGTTTAACGACATTGGCATGCCCCATTACCGCGCCCCACAGTGACATTTGCGACTCCCACGCCGCCTGCGCATCGGGTGTATTCGCCGCGTTGGTGTTAGACGAACGATACGGCAGCTTGTAGCGCCGGGCGAGCTGACCACCCGCCCAGGCGGCGCGGGTGTATTCAGGTGTACCAAACGCCGGGGCGCCACTTTTCATATCACAGTTTGAGGTAAACCCGCCAAACACCATCGGCGCCCCTGGGTTGACGATTTGCGACAGGGCAATCGTCCCCAGTGCCTCGGCATTTTGTTGCGCCAGTGCCCCCGCCAGCGTAATCGGGCACATGGCCCCCGCCAGGGTGAACGGTGTGACGATGGTGGGCTGGCCGTTTTCCGCCATTTCTATCAGACCATCGAGCATAGGGCCATCGACCCGCAATGGCGAATTGGTGTTGACCACGGTGATAATACTCGGTTGGGATTTTAATGTTTCACGGTCGACGCCGCGTGCAATCGCCGTCATTTCGATGCCATCGTTAACACGGCCACCACCGAGGCAGTAACAGCTAAAGGCGCGGTCGGTGAGTGTCAACGCCGCAAAGGTGGCATCCAGATGGCGACTGGCAGGTGGCAAATCGACAGGCTCGACAGGATAACCACTGAGAAAATTGATGACATCGTAATCCTGCGTCAACCGCATAAAATCGCAATAATCCTGAAAGTTGCCTGTGCGGCGGCCATTGTCCAGATCAGCGCTATTAGGCGCGCTGGCAACCGTGGTGAAATTGATGGCGTTACCGCCAATAGTGCAATTGCGCGCCGGGTTGCGGGCATGCAGGGTAAATTCTGTGGGCACCATGGCAATCAGTGCCATTACCCTGTCACGATCCAGGTAGACCCGACCTGTACCACAGCCGGGGGCACAGCCTGCATCCCTGTCAACTCGGGCACCGTCCGCCTCATAGAGATCGAGTGCGCGCTCGTTGAGCACTTCGAGACCGATGTCCTCAAGAATGCGCATCGAACCATCGTGAATCAGATCCAGATCCTGCTCACTGAGCGCTTCAATTGGGGCATATGGATTGCGTAGCTGTTGTAACGGAGGCTTTACCGTAACGGTGACGGCTTCACTACGACGACGGCTTTTTCTACGGGTCATCTGAGGCACCTCTAATGAGTGGGTTATAGCGAATAATTTCCGTAAAAACCTGAAAAATATTTTAAATTCAAGCTATTAAGTGACACCTGGGAAACACAGCTAAATTTTCAGAATCATAAGACACCCACAAAAAATCGTCCACTAAAATCATCGTTGTTTATTATTAGCACATATGTTTACAAAATAAATCATCTTATTATTCTGTCGATAAAATCCGGCACAATGCGTGCATTCCCACATTGCCTCACCAATCAGCAATTTCTAAGCTTAAACGCAAATTGACTACCTATTAGCAATAGTACTGTATGAGGATAAACGCATTATTTGATAACAAGGGGATATTTGAATGGCCTACCTGGATGTTGATTATTGCGGTATATACCTGCTGGGCGGCCTGCCTACAGTATTATCATACAATCGGGCCACTACCCGCAGGTGCACTGCTGGTGGTGATTGGCGCTCTGCATGGTTCAGTACAACATGAACTGCTACATGGCCACCCGACCCGCGTTGCCTGGTTTAACAGCCTATTGGCCTACCTGCCGATTACCCTGCTATTCCCCTACCCGGTGTACCGCCAAACCCATATGGCGCACCACACCACAGACAACTTAACCGCACCCGGCATTGATCCGGAGAGCTACTATGTGTCACAGGCAACCTGGAAAAACAGTAACGCACTACAGCGTCACTATCACACCATTAGGATGACACTACTGGGTCGATTACTATTGGGTCCGGCACATTCAGCCGTTGCACTCTTTGGCAAACTGTTGCGCGATATTACCGCCGGGTCAATGACCGCTATTGGTGTATGGGCATTACACCTACTACTGATTACGGGTCTGCTGTACGGGCTTCACGTGTATTTTCAGATTCCGCTGTGGCACTATTTAATCATTGCCTACCTGGCTAACGCCCTCAGCATGTTGCGCTCGTTTTTTGAGCACCGTGCAGCCGCCTGCACAATGCAACGCACGGTAATTGTGGAATGCGGGTGGTTTTTTCGTCTGCTGTTTCTAAACAACAATTACCACGTAACCCACCACGAACACCCCACCGCGCCCTGGTATCGGCTCGGTGCACTGTACCGCGAAAACCGCGACAGTACCCTGCAAAAAAATAACCACTACTATTACAGTGGATACCACCACTGGCTGTTGGCACACCTGCTAAAACCGATAGATTCACCAATACACCCATTTGCCAATGAATGAGACGCCTCCAACTGGCACTCAGGCCAAAGCCTGTAGGTATTTTTGTAGTTGGGGCATGTATGCGTTTACCGATGATTTGCGCGCAGCGTGGACCGCACTCTACCGCGCCATGCTGGCAGGCCTGGAAACACATTTACCCGGTGATGTTCTGCTGGATAGCACGCTGCAATTTGGCACAGATAAAGCCACTCTGAACGCCCCCGAGCTGTTGATTGGGCAGACCTGTGGCTATCCCTTAGTCACACTTTATGCAGATGCACTACAGCCTCTATGTGTACCGGTGTTCGATGTTCAGGGCTGTAGTGGGTCACGCTACAGCAGCGCCATCATCGTGCCTGCAGACAGTGACGATCAATCCCTTGCTGACTGCGCCGGAAAGACAGTGATTATCAATGGCCCTGACTCCAATAGCGGCATGAATCTGCTGCGCGCAGCAGTGCGCCCGTTGATGCAGGGAAAAACACACTATTTTTCCAGCACATTTATTTCCGGGGCGCATATCGATAGCCTACGTGCAGTCGGCCAGGGGCGTGCCGGTGTCGCCGCTATAGACTGTGCCACGCTGGCATTGATCGAGGATGCCTTTCCCGCTTTACTGGACGCCGTGCGGGTTATTGGATTTACCGGGAAAACCACCGGATTACCGTTTGCGCTACCTATGGATAAATACCCGCTTATCGACCCCACTAAAATAACCGCTTTATTTAACGAGGCATTGTCGACACTCGACAACCACCACCGCAAGCGTCTGCATATAAGCAGCTTCAGGCAGGTAACGCTCAATGACTACCAGTCAATTATGGCGATGGAGGCAACAGCAAAACAGGCCCATCATTTGCCATTGTCGATTTAAATCCAGTACACCGTCTACCTTGTATTGACGGGTTCAGTTAGCCATCAGTGTCCGGGTAATGGTGCTGGGGCAACTTTAAGAATTTCCTCAATGGTCGTGACCCCCTTGGCCACTTTTTGCGCACCACTGATGCGCAGTGGCATCATGCCCTGCTTGAAAGCTTGTGCACGGATATCATCAATACTGCATTGTGGTGACAGGATTTTTTTAATCTCCGGGCTGAGGGTAAAGATTTCGTAAACGCCTGTGCGCCCCAAAAAACCGGTGTCACGGCATTCGAGACAGCCCTGTGGCTTATTAATATTTTGTGGCGGTGCCGACTTCCAGGGCGCCACAAAGTCCTTCCATTCCTGCTCGTCAACGTTGTCCACACTGCGACAATGTGGGCATAGCGTGCGCACCAGTCGCTGTGCCAGCACACCGATCACTGTCGAATTAATCAGGTAGTGTGGCACACCCAATTCTAACAACCGCATAATGGCCGAAGGCGCATCATTGGTGTGCAAGGTACTCAACACCAGATGCCCGGTGAGTGCTGCCTGAATCGCCACCTCGGCGGTTTCCAGATCGCGAATCTCACCAATCATAATAATATCTGGATCCTGACGTAACAGTGTGCGCACACCACTGGCAAAATCCAGCCCGATGTTTTGCTGCACCTGCATTTGGTTCAGCGTGGCATCGACCTGCTCAATCGGGTCTTCTATCGTGCACACATTCACCTCGGGGCGGGCGAGCTGTTTCAAGGTTGAATACAGTGTAGTGGTCTTGCCCGAGCCGGTCGGCCCCGTGACTAAAATAATACCGTGTGGACGCTCGACCATGCCTTCCCAGAGCATACTCTCGCGCTGGGTGAAGCCCAATGCAGCCGAATTCTTTTGCACCACTTCCGGGTCGAAGATACGCATCACCAGCTTTTCGCCAAACGCGGTGGGCATACTCGACAAGCGCAACTCGATTTCCAGGCTGTCAGTACCACGCGTTTTCATGCGCCCATCCTGGGGTTTACGTTTCTCCGCCACATCCATACGCCCCAGAATCTTGATGCGGCTGGTGACGGCAGCCATGACCGGCCCAGGCATATCGTAGACCGGGTGGAGTACCCCATCGATGCGAAACCGCACCTGACCCTGATCGCGCCGTGGCTCCAGATGAATATCACTGGCACGCTGCTGGAAGGCGTATTGCAATAACCAATCAACGATATTGACGACATGCTGATCGTTGGCATCCAGCTTACCGGCACGCCCCAGATCCATAAGTTGTTCGAGGTTTTGAATCGACGTGGCACCACCGTCGTTTTGATCCTGCTCGGCACCCAGCACCGAACGGGATAAAGCATAAAACTCAAGCAGATAGCGACGAATATTCTCTGGACTGACAAGCACACGGGCAATATCCTTGTTAAGGACATTGCTCAGTTCACGTTCCCATTCACGCTCCCAGGGTTCCGCTGTAGCGAAGGTAACACGCGTATGGCTCACTTCAACGGCGATAATATTAAACCGTGCTGCATAAGCATACGACATCACCGAGGTTAACGCCTGTACATCGACCTTGAGAGGGTCGATGGTAAATACCGGTAACGCCGATTTTTCAGACAGCCATTCGATAAGTGTCTTAGTATCCAGCTTGCTGCCGGGTTTCTGTTCATTATCCCAGTTACGCTCTGCAACAATCTCAAAAGCGTGCAGCTTGCGATGCTTCCCGCTATTGCCAATCACCGGCAGCAAACGCTGGTTTTCCTCGCTGATATATCCCTCTTGCACCAATGCAGCCAACACGCGTTCAAGTGTTAGCTTTCCCACCTTGGGAAATGGGCAAGCCGTAGCGACCATTCTAAAAGCCTCAATTAACGGATGGGATTGGGTTTAGGGAGCTTTCTCAATCACCGTGGCGGATCGATTGTGGCCCTTTTTCGCGCTGGTCGATTACTGCCCTGAAAACCTTCATATCGACAAACACAAAAAAGCGAAAGGACCCAATAAGGGTCCTTTCGCAGGGGTCTATCAGGAAATGTAAAGTTACTGCCCCAGATATACCTGATCGGCATCTTCCACGGCACCGACAGACCAGGCACCCCGGTTTTTGGCGTGTGCGATAGCCGCATCGACCTGCGCACTATTGGGGCTGAGATCAATGTCAAACACCTGACCGGGATAGATCAAATCAGCGTCCTTGATTTTATCGCTGTTATTGCGATAGATCAGAGGCCATTGGTAAGGGTTGGCATACACATCACTCATTGCCGAAATACCCCAGAGGGTATCGCCACTGGATACAGTGTAGTTAATTGAACTGGATACAGCCTCAGCAGGCTTCTGGCACTCTTCCAAAGCACTGACCGCCCTTGCCTCAGCCTGGTTCGCCATAGAAATGGCGATAACATTGCGGCCTGCTTTACCTTGGGCTTCGGCTTCGTCAATCAACGAACCGGTATCGTTCCATTCACAGCCTAAGCCATTGACTCTGTAACGTGCCGCCTTGGCACGCGCAATAGCATCCTCTGCTTCACTACTAATACCATTGTTAGAGGTGGGCACAGGTGCAGGTTCCGGCTCGGGGTCGGGGGTGCTCGCACAGGCCATCGCTACAGTCAGTGCAACGGTTACCAGTCCGATGTGTTTCAAAAGGGCGCGGGTTTTCATATAAAGTCTCCGGAGAGTAGTATTTTTACTTATGATATTTTAAAGTGAGTCACTGTCGCGCCACTCGCGCAAACTGTGTAAAAGCTAACATTTGGCTTGCACAACGTCAAGTTTCCTGTCTCTTCGATTATGGTAACAGCTTTATCGTCAACCTTTTACTGTATTCCAATAAAAAATTAACCTGTAACGACAAATTGCTGCCTCAACGCCACAGCCAAGTGTGTAAAATCCCCACATATACCCCACACTATAGTTGATAGTAAACCGACCTAATGACCAGACAAGCTGTAAAAATATTCCACAACCCGCGCTGTTCAAAATCGCGCCAATCGCTGACCCTGCTCGAAGAGCACGGTGTATCACCGACCATCATTCACTACCTGGAAACACCACCCAGCGTTGCAGAACTGAGCGAAATACTTACCCTGCTCGGTCTGTCTGCACGTGAATTGATGCGCAAAGGTGAAGCCGCTTATCTTGAAAACAATCTCGACGACAATAGTTTGACCGACGCGCAACTGATCAAAGCCATGATCGACAACCCCATTCTTATCGAGCGCCCCATTGTTATCGCCGACGGCAAAGCCACTATTGGCCGCCCACCTGAACGGGTAGTGGAGATTCTCTCACCGTGACTGAAATCCTTATCCTGTACTACAGCCGTGACGGTGCCACGACCGACATGGCACAACATATCGCACGCGGGGTAGAGCGTGTGGCGTACTGCCACGCCAGACTGCGCAGCATCCCCCCTGTATCGACAAACTGTGAAGCCACAAGCGACGCAATACCCGAAAATGGTGCGCCCTTTGTACAACTGAGTGACCTCAACGAATGCGACGGCCTGGCTCTGGGCAGCCCTGGTTACTTTGGCAATATGGCATCCCCCGTCAAATATTTTCTGGAAACCACCAGCGGCTTGTGGTTAAGCGGGCAATTATGCGGCAAACCGGCGGCTGTATTTACCTCCACGGGCACCCAACACGGTGGTCAGGAAAGTACATTGCTATCGATGATGACACCGTTGCTACACCACGGCATGTTATTGCTCGGCATTCCCTATACAGAAGAAAAACTCAACCAGACCACCAGCGGCGGTACACCTTACGGCGCCAGCCATATCGCCGGAATCGATGGCAAACTGCCCTTATCAAACGACGAAAAAACCCTGTGTAAGGCACTGGGGGAACGGCTTGCCCACATAGCTTCAGCCCTCAAACAAACCACTCAAACCAGATGAGGTATCGCCATCAAACCCGCGAATAAAAAATTACTGGCGCGTTGGGTAACATTGACAGGCTACTTTGGGTTAATGGCCCTGCTACTTAACTGGCACACCTGGTTATCACCCCCAACTGCCGTGCCACGCGCCCTGCTACTCATCGTACTGCTGGTGCCACTGTTATTCCCGATGCGTGGCCTACTCCATGCCCGTGTATACACCCACGCCTGGACCAGTTTTTTATCACTGGCTTACTTCGCCCTGGGCATTGATATTGTTTATACCAGTCAGATCGACCGCACATTAGGGGTTTTACAAATTGTATTCAGCCTGCTGCTGTTTTTTGGTTGTGTTTACTACCCGCGTTATGCGCGCCAGGCATAATAAAACCGGGTAAAAACCAAGGCGTTCCACTGCATCCAGAACAGCCGGGCCTGGCTTTTTTATTTACCCTCGAAAAACTCGGCCTATGTTGAATCATCCGTTATCAGCTAAGAGAATATTCACCAAATCGAGTACCAGTAGTGCCGGTATACCGCGCTTGCGCATAACCTGCCGGGTGCGCGCCAAGCGTGCGTTAAACCTAAATTCCGCAGTTGAATCTACTGCGGAATTTAGGTTTAACAAAGCAAACAAAGGATCAAGTGTCATTTTCAACAACGCTTTACATAGAAGAGAGGCTCGCTACATGTATTTCTACAAGGTCTCAACACCAGGCAACGCCCACTCAACAACCGACTCACCACGCGACTGAAACCATTCATTGGCACGGGAAAAATGACGACACCCAAAAAAACCACGGTGTGCAGAAAGCGGAGACGGATGGGGTGCTGTCAATACAAGATGCTTATCGCGATCGATCATCTGCCCCTTGCGTTGCGCGTAGCTTCCCCATAGCAAAAATACCAGACCGTCGCGCTCATCACTCAATAAAGACACAATTCTATCCGTCAAACGCTCCCAGCCTTTACCCTGATGCGCTCCCGCGTTACCCCGCTCAACGGTCAATACACTGTTTAACAGAAACACACCCTGCTGTGCCCAGGATTCCAGAAAGCCGTGCTTAGCCGGTTCGATACCAAGGTCACTGGCAATTTCTTTATAAATATTCACCAGCGACGGCGGCACCGCAACACCTGGCAATACAGAGAAACACAAACCGTGCGCCTGGCCCGGCCCGTGGTAGGGATCCTGACCGAGAATAACGACTTTGACTTTATCAAACGGGGTGAGTGTCATCGCCTGGAAATAATGGCTTCCCGGTGGGTAAATCACGGCCCCGGCACGCTTGCGCTCCAACAGGAAATCGCGCAGCGCCTGCATATAGGGCAATTGAAACTCACTTTGCAGGCGCGCCTTCCAGGATGCCTCCATAGTCAAACGGTCATTTTCAGTGCTCATTTCAAAACCCACATATTTATCCACTGCCGAAAGATTCAGTTTATCTGAAAAGGCAGTTATGCTTCACACAAATAACCATCGGTGAAATGCACTGAAACAACTCACTCCCATCTTTTACACGTTACTCCCGCTTATTTGTATCAGTGTTATCGCGTCGGCCAACGCAACGCCCCCCACTGCTACAGCAGGATTGTGCCCGACACCGCCGCAGAGAGTCGCCACCACACCAGCGGGTGAGATAAGCGTTAACGCCAACAGCGTTGTCAGCAGTGACCCCGATGCCATGGTGCTCAATGGCGATGTCAGCCTCCAGCAGGATGCCCAACAACTGGAGGCACAGCATGTCGACTACCGCCCCAGCACGGGCGACCTTTCCGCCAGCGGCAGCGTGCACTACACCGACCAGGGCACTACGCTGCACAGCGAATCAATTGACGTCAACATAAACAGTAAAGCGCTACAAACCGGCCCCGCTGAATTTTCTTTTCGACTGGATCAAAATACCCTGTTAGCCAACCAGCCTCAACAGGGTAGAGGTGAGGCGGCACAAATCATCCGCACAGAAGCCGGTGTCGTTGCGTTTGAAGACGTCGACTACACCCATTGTCCCCCTGGTGAAACGGGCTGGGAACTGTCGGCCAGCTCAATGGAACTCGATCCCAATGCAGCAGAGGGCACCGCCAAACACGTTTCAATCTCATTTAAAGGTGTACCCTTCATTTATGTACCCTGGTTTAGGTTTCCCATCGGCAATGCACGCAAAAGCGGCCTTCTACCACCGGTTATTGCCCGAAGTGAAATACGCGGTGTAGAGATCAGTGTGCCCTGGTATTGGAATATTGCCCCCCAGGCAGACGCCACAATTACCCCTCACAACATGACCCGGCGTGGCCTGCAAATACAATCTGAATGGCGCTACCTGAACAATATAGGGCATTGGCAGCTAGACAATGAATTCCTCGAAAATGATATACAAACCAACACCCGACGCACATTCACCCAGTTACGCCATAGTGGCACCCCATTCCCCGGCTGGCGCAGCAGTATCGACGCCAGCCGTGTATCTGATGCCAACTATTTTAACGACTTTGGCGGATCGTTCGAACTGAGTAGTCTCACGCACCTGGAGCAGCGTGTTGACCTCAGTCACGCAAGCAACAACCTGGACAGCCGTCACCAGTTTCGCATCCAGGTACAGCGGTTTCAAACGATTAATGAAACGATAGCCACCAGTAGTAGACCTTACCAACGCCTGCCACAAATCACATTTGATACGACGATGGCACTGCCTGCCGGTTTGTCATTAGAGCTGGACTCGGAGTTAGTCAACTTCGAGCGGCAGGATTCAATCACCGGGGAGCGGCTCAACGTACAACCGCGAATCAGCTTGCCACTGGAAGCGCCTTATGGGTTTTTAACCCCCTCGCTCAGTAGCTGGCACACTTACTACAGTCTTGAGGGCACTGACAATAACCCAAATACTATTAGTCGCAATGTCCCGGTTTTCTCACTGGACACCGGGCTGTTATTTGACCGTACTACACCGGGCGGCGTGCAAACACTGGAACCCCGCCTCTTTTATCTCTACGTACCCTTTGAGGACCAATCTGATATTCCGGTATTTGATTCCGGCACCTTCGATTTTAGTCTCGCCCAACTATTTCGGGAAAACCGTTTCTCGGGTGCTGATCGTGTTAACGACGCCAATCAATTGACCCTGGCATTGACCACACGTTTTCAGGAAAACAGCGGGCGCGAATGGGCACACGCCACGATTGGTCAAATCATCTTTTTTGATGATCGCCGCGTGGCATTGAGCGGCAACAGTGTCGAGACCACCGAACGTTCAAACCTGGTGGTTGATCTCGGTGCTTCGCTGGGGGACGCGTGGTATGCCAGCGCCATTTGGCAGGGAGAGAGTGAGCGCCAGTCAACAAGACAGCTCACCACACGACTGCGCTACACAAGCAATGGCAACAGCCTGTCACTGGGGCGCCGCTTTCGTGCCCTTGCACTGGATCAGGTCGACCTGTCGTTCAACGTTGCCCTGAGCGATAGCTGGCGTGCCAGCGGCAGTTGGAACTATTCGTTGGATGACAAACGCAGTATTCAAACCTGGCTGGCCCTTGAGTATGAAAGTTGCTGCTGGGCGTTTCGCACCGCCGCACGCCGCCACCTGATTAATGACATAGACGGCGACGGCGAAGAGGACAACGATACCACCCTCTATTTCGAGTTGGTAATGAAGGGACTGGGTAGCGTTGGTGATAGTGTAGGTTCGCGCCTGGAACGTGATATTCTCAACTACTCTGATCGACTCTATTAACCTCTATCAGTCACTGCCAAAAATGAAATCACATCTTATACCTGCAACCCTGCTCTGGGCCGCTGTCAGTCTCCCTATCACGGGCAGCGCCATCGCCGATGAAGTATCCCTTGATGGTATCGTTGCCGTTGTCAATAAAAATATCATTTTACATAGCGACCTGGCATCGGCCGTGACAACGTACGAACAGCGCGTTATACAGCGTGGGCAACAATTGCCAGACGATAAAAGCTTTCAACGCCAGGTATTGTCCCTGTTGATTGAGCAACAAGTGCAATTGCAACATGCCCGGTCAATCGGTATTCGTGTCGGCGAAACGGAGTTGAACCGTGCGTTGCGACGCATCGCTGAAGACAACAACCAAAGCCTGTCAGAATTTCGCCAATCGCTCACCGCTGAGGGGCGTGACTACCGCCAGGCGCGTGAAGAAGTGCGCACCCAAATGGTGATACACCGCCTGCGCAACCAGGAGGTGCTCGATAGGGTTGTCGTATCCCAACAGGAAATCAACGACTACCTGGCCAAGCAGGCAAAAAGCGGTCAACAACAAGTCGAATACACATTACAGCGGATATTGATTGGCCTGCCCGATGGCGCCAGTTCAGAAGAGATCGCTACATCCAGCAGCCAGGCCCAGGCGCTCGTTGAGCAACTGCGCGATGGTGAGGATTTTACTACGCTGGCGTTACAACACTCCAGCGCCAGCGAAGCACTTGACGGCGGTTATATTGGCACGATGCTACTCGCCAATATGCCCAGCATTTATTCAGAGGCGATTGAGGGTAAAGACGTTGGCACCATCAGCGAACCGCTGCGCACGGCCAATGGTTTTCATATTATCAGGATTGCCGATAAGTCCGGTTCGGGACAACAACAACATATGGTCGGCCAGGCCAAAGTGCGGCATATTTTATTGAAAATCAATGCTATTCGCGACAACAACGCAACGCGTGACCAAATTACCCAACTGCGCGAACGGGCGCTCCTGGGTGACGACTTTGCCGACCTGGCACTTGCCCACTCAGAGGACAGCAGCAGTGCATCGGCAGGTGGTGAACTCGCCTGGTTAAATCCTGGGGATATGCCACGCGCCTTTGATGAAGCCCTGGAAAACCTCCAGCCAGGCCAGCTCAGCGAGCCCTTTCGCACCCCCTTCGGCTGGCATATCGTCGAGCTGGTCGAACGGCGCGAACAGGACCAAACCGACACATTGCTCACCGCACAGGCCCGCGAGGCCGTGCGTATCCGCAAAGCGGGCGAAGAGGAACAACTATGGCGTCGGCGCCTGCGCGCTGAAGCCTATATTGAATACCGCGTGGCGGAACTCGCCCCCACCAACAACACCGTGCAGTAAGGTCATTACCTGAAAACCAGATTCTTCAGACGATGAGCAACGCCATCGCCATCACGCCAGGCGAACCTGCGGGCATTGGCCCTGATCTGGTGGTTATGCTGGCACAACGCAAACAACCCGTACCGCTGGTGTATATTGCCGATCCAGATGTGTTGTCTGCCCGGGCGCAACAGCTCGATATGCCGTTCTCCGTGCAGCTATGTGACAGCATTCCCCAACAGGCCAGTGCAGCGGGAACAGCCTGGGTATTACCTGTTTCAACGCAGCACCCCGTACAACCAGGTATCACTGAAAAACGCAATGCCCGCTACGTTATCGACACCATTGAGCGTGCAGCTAATGGCTGCCTTAACGGTGAGTTTGCCGCGCTGGTTACCGGCCCGGTTAATAAAGCCGTTATTAACCAAAGTGGATTGGCGTTTAGTGGCCACACAGAATACCTCGCTGAAATAACCGGTGGTTATCCCGTGATGATGCTGGCCAGTGATAATTTTCGCGTGGCCTTGGCCACCACACATTTACCTCTCAAGCACGTCGCCGCCGCCATCAACCGTGAGTGCCTGGAAACTGTTTTACTCACCTTGCACCACGATCTGCAACACCGCTTTAGTATCGCGCAACCGCATATACTGGTATGCGGGTTAAACCCACACGCCGGAGAAGGGGGCTACCTTGGCGATGAGGAAATCACCACCATCGAACCCACCCTGGCCTCACTGCGCACGCGTGGTTTAACGCTGAGTGGACCACTGCCCGCAGACACACTGTTTACCCCCAAGTACCTGGATAATGCCGATGCCGTACTGGCGATGTACCACGACCAGGGTTTGCCGGTACTCAAATACGCCGGTTTTGGCCGTGCAGTGAATATCACGCTTGGATTGCCGATTGTGCGCACCTCGGTAGACCACGGCACCGCGCTGGATCTTGCCGGTAGCGGGCGTGCCGACTGCGGCAGCTTACAAGCCGCCGTGGATATGGCCCTATCTATCTGCCAGCCACATTGATGAAAACCGCGCCACTGTGTGCAACAGCAAACCCACGTAAGCACCAACCACGCAAACGCTTTGGCCAGCACTTCCTGCACGATGGTTCGGTGATTGCACAGATTATTGCCGCTGCAAACCCCCAGGCCGACGACTGCTTTGTCGAGATAGGCCCAGGCCTTGGTGCACTCACAATACCGCTACTAAAACAACTCAACCATTTACATGTAATCGAACTCGACCGTGACATCATCCCACGGCTCACCGCATTGACAGGCGCAGCGGGTAAACTCACTGTTCACCAGGCAGATGCCCTACAGTTTGACTTTGCCGCAATCGACAATAACCAGGCACTGCGGGTAATTGGAAACCTACCCTATAATATTTCCACGCCGCTGCTGTTTCACCTGTTGGCATTTCGCCATCGCATACGTGATATGCACTTTATGCTACAGCGGGAAGTGGTGTTGCGCCTCGCCGCACAGCCCAACAGTAAAGACTATGGGCGCTTGTCGGTAATCTGTCAGTACCATTGTCAGGTCGAGCCCTTACTGCAGGTGCCAGCGGCTGCATTTGACCCACCGCCCAAAGTGGATTCTGCCGTAGTGCGTTTGCAGCCACACTCACACCCCCCTGTGGATATAGGTGATATAAAGGCATTTGAAACACTGCTGCGCCACGCATTTGCGCAACGCCGCAAGACCTTGCGCAACAACCTGAAACCCATTCTTTCATCTGCACAAATTGAAGCCTGCGGGATTGAACCGGGAGTGCGGGCAGAGACATTACTGTTGGCGCAGTTTGCGGCACTATCACGCCAGTTGAGCGCATCAGCATAATTATGCGCTCGCTTTAAGACACCCTCTTTACCCGTGTTATACTTTTGTCACGAGCAAATTATTCGTTCAAACCCATTATTAGTGTCTCCGGTATCTCAATTTATGTCAGAAGAAATGCGTGAAAATATCGATGTGGAAGTCAACACTGTTTACATCGAATCCGAATCCTCCCCCGATGAAGACCGCTACGTCTTTGCCTATACAGTGACCATTCGCAACAAAGGCCAAGTGCCCGCGCAACTGATGGCCCGCCACTGGGTTATCACCGACGCCAATGGCCGGGTACAGGAAGTGCAGGGCGAGGGTGTAGTCGGTGAAAAGCCCTACCTCAAACCTGGCGAAGGGTTTCAATACACCAGTGGGACCATGCTGGAAACATCGATGGGCACCATGGGCGGTAACTACCAAATGGTGTCTGATGAAGGCAAACACTTCGATGCCAAAATCCCGGAGTTTCTGTTGAGTGCACCCCGTACTTTGCATTAATGCTAACCGCCTAAATGAGCACCTATGCAATTGGCGACGTACAGGGTTGTTACGATGCGCTCATGCGTTTACTGGAAAAGCTCGACTACTCGACAAGCGATGACACACTCTGGTTCGCGGGTGACTTAATCAACCGTGGCCCCCAATCCCTGCAAACACTGCAATTTATTCACTCGCTGGGCAGTGGTGCGGTATGTGTGCTCGGCAATCACGATCTACACCTATTGGCAGCGGCAGTAGGCACACGTAAACCCCATAAACGGGACACCTTTAATGACATACTCATGTCCAGCCAACGAGATGAATTGTTGCATTGGCTACGCCACCAGGTACTACTACACCACGACACCACCCTCGGTTATGCCATGGCACACGCGGGCATCTACCCTGGCTGGTCATTGCAGGCGGCACTGGGCTATGCTGCAGAAGTGCAGCAGGTTTTACGCGGGGAACACTATCACGATTTCTTTGCAGCGATGTATGGCAATCAACCCGACCGTTGGTCACAAACGTTAAGTGGTTATGACCGGCTGCGGTTTATTGTCAATAGCTTTACCCGTATGCGTTATTGCCGTGCTGATGGCCAGCTCGACCTACAGCACAGCGGGCCACCGGGCAGCCAGCCCGCAGAGCTTAGCGCCTGGTTTAAACACCCCAACCAACTGACTGAACCTGTAAAAATTATTTTTGGCCACTGGGCCTCATTGGGCACAATCGATCTACCGGGTTTTTACCCACTGGATACCGGGTGTGTGTGGGGTGGCTCACTCACTGCACTCACACTGGAAACTGGCGAGCGTATTTGTGTGCATTGTGACCGTGTACTGGAACCTAGATCCCATATATTAACTTGCACATAAGTCAATACATAATGTCTCATGCATTAGCCAATAATTGTTCCAGAAAAAAACGTTCTGGAACAATTAGTTGCAAGCTAATACATATCAGGGGTCTGTCGGGTTTAGGCGCTTGTAGCGAGGGAAAGACCGATTTGGTTAATTTGAGCCACGCTTTTTGCGGCGTCAAATTCAACTATTTATTAATGCATTAATTAAAATTGTATACTTTGACAAAAGTAGATTTAAACAATATTGATGTGTCAACACTTTATCGGACACATGTTTAAGCGATCTTTTTAGACAGTTAATAATCCACGGGTGACAAATAGCCATTAGCAGAATGTAATCGCTGGCGATTGTAAAAAACCTCAATATATTCAAAAATAGCTTGTCTGGCCTCCTCTCGGGTTGACCAGCTTTGCTGGTAAATTAATGCTGTTTTCAGTGTGTGAAAAAAGCTTTCTGCAACACTAGTATTCTTTTTGCTAACTCCACAGTATTCCATCAGTAGATATATTCTTTTAATCTTTAAAAGATAAATCCTTAGATGAGGTGTAATTCATTACACGATACCTCAAACAGCACAAGAATATTTCTGGATTTTTTTACTTTCCTGCTATTGATGTTTTTCAGATCTGCGGTGCAACATAGGCACAAAAACAAGAAAAACCAAGCGTCAACTTGGTTCTTATTCAATTACAACAGGTGCATTGCAACAGTTCATAATTTCAACGTATCACGGATAATCATTGAATCAAGGCTTCTTGTTAAACTAACAAAGGAGTAAACCAATGAGCAATAAACCACTGACACACTACGAGTTTCTTTCTAGCCAAGCCCTAGCTTTACCAACAGAACCTCATAGATCACCATCGGCTTGCACGTGCCAGAAACAATCTTCCTCAAGCCGCAAAAATACACCGCCCGCAATCAACCCACCATCTTCATAACAGGCGATGCCGTAGCCACAGCGACCCACCTTGGCTTTGGCAATGTCTGAGGTATTTTTCCACTAACCGCGCCCCACAAACGGCATCTTGGTCGCCATCACATTCATAAACAGCACATTGGCACTCAGTGGCAACGCCGCCATGTGCAGGACGCTTTCAGCTACATGCTGCACATCCATCAAGGGTTCGGCGAGGATGCGCCCATCCGCTTGCGCGGTGCCCTGCCCCAATCTCGCCGCCATTGGGGTTTCGGCATTGCCAATGTCAATCTGCCCACAGGCAATATCGTAGCGACGCCCATCCAGTGCCAAGCACTTGGTAAGGCCGCTCATGGCGTGCTTGCTCATAGTGTAGGGCGTGCTGTTGAGCCTGGGTGTATAGGCAGATATAGAACCATTGTTGATGATGCGACCACCCATTGGCGATTGCATCTTCATCGCCTTAAAAGCGCGCCTGGCACACAAGAACGCACCACCGATATTGGTATCGACCACCGCATGCCAATCCTCCAGCGATAACGCGTCGATATCCACCGCTGGCGCGCCGATACCGGCATTATTGAACAATACATCGACACGCCCAAACGTATCGATACAGGCGTCGAACACTCTATCAACATCCTCGCTCGAAGCGACATCCGCCGCGACAGCCAAAGCCCGCCCACCGGCCCCGGCGCTATCGATAACTTGGCGTAGCTTTTCCTCGCGCCTGCCGGTAAGAACAACGCAATAGTCATTGGCCAGAAACATTGCGGCCACGGCTTTGCCAATGCCGGTGCCAGCACCGGTAACAATTGCGGTTTTGTTTTTTTGGTTCACGGTTATTTTTACTCCGAAAGCATCGGGCGTTATTAATAAGCGCACTGGCTACCTGAAACCGGCGTAACCCAGCGCGGGGAAAATGAAACGGCAAAAGCCTATCACATCCTATGCGCCTGCAAATATAACGCCTCGCATTAGCAGGAATTTCGACCACCTATATGCGTTTTTTACACGTGTTCCTGAAAGGCGTTTTTAATTTCATCCTGCCATGTTCGGCTTACACTGCTCACCACAAAACGCGCCCCTAACCCGATAGGAAGATGATCGGCATAGTCGTTTAACCACGCCTCAATTTCGGCGCTGGATCTTGTCTCGTCCGCATGGCCTTTATGCCGCACTCTATTGGTAAAACGGCTGGCAGCTACACCGATTGGGCAATCGCAGTGCACTTCAATCACTGTTTTGTACGTGGCGGTTAACCATTCGCACGGTGTGCCATAATCGGCCAAGGCACCCTTTGGCCGCCAATGGGAAACCAATACCGTTCTATTGATTGACCTGGCTTCCCGTTGAAAAATTACATCTGCCTCCCGGCTTAGCTTATGCCGCCACGCCATGTCGCCAACGCCACGCGTCTCGAACAGCGCTTCCAGATAGTCATCCTTATCTAAAATCGGTATAGCCAGCAGCTTAGCTATATACCTCCCAACTGTGGTTTTCCCTGCACCCGGCAGCCCTGTTACATAGATGCAGGATTCATTAGACATAAATGCTCACAGTGCTCACCCCGGTCGATTTTGAGAGTATTGCACATTGATCTGACGAGTATTTTTTTGATTGACCACCCCTCTTCACTACCAAGGTGCCACGCTTGCAGCAACCTGGGCAAGGCGATACGCCAATCCAGCACTCCGGTTATTCACAGGAAGGTAGGCGATAGAGGCAGAGAAAAATTATGTTTTACAATCTGGATGCTATTATCTTCAATCTAAACTCCGCAGTTGAATTGTAGCGAGGGCGTCTAAGGTGCTGAAGATGAAATGCTGGTAAAAGCGCTTTAGATTCTGTGCATCAGGTGCTCGCAGTAGATTCAACTGCGGAATTTAGGTTCAATCCGTTGCCATACCAAACGCCAGAAAAATCACCCAACTTCGCATTTGGGCCGCCCTTACAAAGTACCTAATAGAGGCAGACAACATGTTGTTAAGGTCAAACGATCAGGTTGCCATTATTGCGCCGGCGTCACAATTTCGTAGCGCAGACCGGGAGCTCCTGCAAAAAGCAGTCGATTTACTCAAAAGCTGGTCACTGAACGTAACCGTTTCAGTAGCGTCCGACCACTATTTCTATTTAGCAGGCTCAGACTACGAGCGGCAGGCACACCTCAACCGCGCACTGATTGACCCTGAGATCAAAGCGATATTTTGCATTCGTGGTGGATATGGATGCGCCCGGTTATTGCGTGGCTTGCCCGCACAAAATACCGTTTCAGAAAAACTACTGATTGGGCACTCTGATATTACTTCCCTGCATATGGCAGCCCTCGCCAGTTTTCCTTCTGTCTCCTGTGTTCACGGGCCAAATATTGCAACGCGCCAGCTATTGGATGATACGCATGAAGGCCAATACAACCGACAGTCGCTAAGAGCGGCGATTTTTGAAGGAAAAGATCAGGCGTTTCAGCTGGAATTTATCCGACCCGGAACCGCTTCCGGGCGGTTTGTCGGTGGCTGCCTCTCGATTCTTTGTACGGGCATTGGAACACCGTTTTGCCCCGACCTTGAAAATACAATTCTCTTTCTCGAAGACGTTGACGAAGCTCCCTACAAAATAGACCGAATGCTCCAGCACCTGATCAATTCTGGCACGCTGGAAATGATTAATGGCCTCGTTCTGGGGACGATGCACAAATGCACCGACCCTTACAATGGTCTTACAGACGTCGTGTTGGATGCCCTCAAGGGCTCCAGTTTCCCAATCGCTTTCGGCCTCACATCGGGGCATGGCCCCATCAACACAAGCCTTCGTCTCGGTGTCGATGCGGCGCTCGATTTTAGCCAATCAGCGTTAACGCTCAACTCGATAAAATAAAGACGATAACGTCTAAACAACCTTTGAGGACCTGCCTTCCAGTTGCTGCCTATAAAAGCCCGCGATAAGGCCAATAACACTTATCAAAAGGATAGAGAAATACACTGAGGCATCACGAGTGAAACCTCATGCCACCCGACAGTAGCACACCTTTACGACACGGCCACATCAAACCGCCGCAGACAGCGCCTCACCGTCAATAGTAATACGGTGCATCAACCGGCGCTCACCGTGATAATCATTTAACGCACAGTGATGCGTGGCACGGTTATCCCATATCGCCATCGAACCCTGTTGCCACTTAAAGCGACAGGTAAATTCATTTTGTCGCGCATGCTGATACAAAAAATCCAGCAGCGGTTGTGATTCCTGCTGGCTCCAGCCTTCAAATTTAACCGTGAAATCACCGTTGACATATAACGCTGGTCGACCGGACAACGGGTGGCGAATCACCACAGGGTGCACGGCATCCTGTGTGGCCGCAGAGATATTGCCAAGCCGCTCACCAATATCATCCGTGTCTATGCCCACATACGCCTGCTCACCAAACACATGGCGACTGGAGTGCTCGGCACGCAGACTGTGCAACATCTTTTTCATTCCATCGGAAAGGGTTTCGTAGGCGGCGTACATACTCGCAAATAAAGTATCCCCACCAACCTCAGGCACAGCGCGTGCATACAGAATTGACCCCATCGCCGGGATTTCATCGTAACTGTGATCCGTGTGCCAGGCGGCGCCAATATTGGATTTCTGGTGTGCCTCCTTGCGCACTTCAGCAATGATAGGGTGGCTTTCAACGGGTTGAAAAAAACGGTTGACGTTGATCTTGCCCCAGCGCTGCGCAAACGCAATATGCTGATCCGGGCTTAACGATTGCCCGCGAAAAAATATCACGCTGTAGTCAGTAAATGCCCGGCGGATTTCAGCGAACTGTTTCTCGCTAACGCCGGCGGCAATATCAACCCCGTCTATTTCTGCTCCCACTGCATGGCTCAATGGGAAAACGCCGATGGTTTCGTAGTTATCAGTTGTCAATGTTTGCATTCAAATTCTCACAAGGTTTCTATTAATCAGTCTTTATTTACTTGCTGACACCCGGTTTCACGCAACAACAATGTACCAATAAAGGCGGCCGCGTTCACAACCAATAAACTGGAAAACGCCAACGTATAAGCATCCGCCGAGTAAATGCGTGCACCGTCGATAATCGTACCCGCCCAATTGAGATCGAGCAACCAGCCAATTAACGGCTGCATTAATGCACCAGAACCGACGATGCACATATTGATCAAGCCCAGCGCCGTACTGCTGTATTCGAGCCGGTTATGCTCTTTTACTGCGCTAAAACACGCCGTCATGGCACTGCCGCCGACGCCCGCGAGAAACACCAGTACCATCAGTAACGGTGTATTTTGTGGGGTGAGAAACAACGTTGATGAAAAAGCGGCCAGGCCCAGCAGTGAGCCCAGCGTCATAATAATATTTCGACGCCCGCTGTAGTCAGAGACCCAACCAACCAACGGGGAAAAAACCGCCCAACCGATAAACAACATAGAGGCAATACCGGCAGCCTGCGCCGTCGAATATCCGTGCACACTGCTCAACCAGGGCACCGCCCATAACCCGGCAAACCCCAGCATCGTCGCCGCCATACCAAAACCAATCAAGGCGCAAAACCAGGTTTGCCTATTGCTGGCGACAACACGCAGACCACTAAACAGACCGCTGCGCACTTCAACGCACCTCTGCACACGGGAACGGCGCGGCACCAGCACCCACAACAACACCGACAACAGCAGTGCAACAGCGGCCAATGCCATCATCGTGCCCCGCCAGCCCTGGCTCTCGACCACTTCACGCAATGGCGCCTGGCCAAAAATAGCGCCGCACATGCCCACCGCCTGCAACACACCGGCAAGTACCGTGTAGTGTTTTGCTTGAAACCAATAAGCGGCGATGGCGAGACTGCCGACAAAGCCAAACGCCACCGTTGCGCCAATTAACGTTCGCCCCAATGCAGCGACAAACAGCGAATCACTCCATGCAAAAATCAGCGAGGCAACGGCGCACAGTGCCGCCGCACAGCTCATCAACTTGCGCGGGCCAAAACGATCGGTAAGCATACCCACCGGCAATTGCATCCCGGCGTAAGCATAAAAATAAAACGCTGACAGCGAACCGAGCGCAGCACCACCCACAGAAAAGTCACGCATCAACTCGTTAGTCATCACACTCGGTGAGACCCGCTGGATAAAGGCGTAACCGAAAAACAGCGTACCGAGTGAAAAGGCAATAATTGCACCACGGTGGGTAACTGTGCTTTTAGCTGATGCAGACATGGGACGGGAGGTTCCCTGGCGTGAATGAATAAATGATTGAACCTGACAACCAGTTGAATAATAGCGAGAATGTTTAATGCACTGCGTCATTTAGGTTTAACATATTCACTTATTCCAACTATAGCCAAAATCACACTGCCATGCCATTACTCCCTTGTGTCGAAGTCAACCCTGCCACCCCAGCCGATAGTGCTGTCATCTGGCTGCACGGCCTCGGTGCTGACGGCCACGATTTTGAGCCATTAGTGCCAGAATTAAACCTGCCACCGGGCCTGCCCACCCGCTTTATATTCCCGCATGCGCCCTCAATACCCGTGACCATAAATAATGGCTACGTCATGCCTGCGTGGTATGACATCGTTGAAATGAACATCGACCGTCGTATCGACACCCCACAACTGGAAGCCTCCGCCCAGGCGATACAGGCACTGATTAAACGGGAAACCGATAATGGCATCGCGGCAAACAGAATCATCCTTGCAGGCTTTTCCCAGGGCGGCGCAGTCGGCTACCAGGCCGCCCTCAGCTACCCGGAAAAACTGGGGGGATTGATGGCCTTATCCACCTACTTCGCCACACACGACACAATTGCCCTGCACCCCGCCAATGCGGCGCTGCCTATCGGCATTTTTCACGGCACGATGGACCCGGTAGTACCTGAACCATTGGGACAAAAAGCCCTGGCATTACTACAGGCACAAGGCTACTCCCCAGACTACAAAACCTACCCAATGGAACACAGCGTGTGCCCGCAACAAGTAGGCGATATTTCTCTGTGGCTGCAAAAAATACTAACCGGGCACTAAACGCCATGCATTAAGGCGTGTTTAGTATCGCTAACACGCTCTCCTTGCAGGTATTCTTCAGTACTTATTACATTCCGTTGCTTTGCTACTGGCACTATTTTCCCCAACTGTTCAAAACCCACTACCGCTGTTATTTATAAAACCCTACGACTGACTGAGCAACAAACGCTCGACAATACGCGGAAATACATCAACCTCAAGATTGGCAAAGGCAAACCGCAGGTAGCGTTGTTGTCCCCCACCAAAGTAGCTGCCCGGCAGGCACACCAGTTCAAATTGCTGCGCGAGGCGTTTTGCCACCGCCCAGGCGTCCTCTTCAAAAGGGTGTTGCACATAGGCGAAATAGGCGCCCACGCTAATTAGCTTATAACTGAGGTCCGGGTGTTGAAACGCCCGCCTTATCGCCTCTGCCTTGGCCATCAATTCATTGGCTTTTTTGCGCTTCCACCCGTCCAGGTGTAACAACCCATATAAGGCGGCAAGCTGGCCGACGTGCGGGGCGCTGATTGCCACGCAATCCTGGATTTTTTCCAGTTGGGCGCGCAGTTTTTCACCGGCGACGATAGCGCCGACGCGGTGCCCGGTTAAGCTGTACACTTTTGAAAAACTGTAGAGATGAATAAAGCTGTCTCGCCAGTTTTGCTGGCTGAACAGTGTGTGCAGGGTCTGTTGTTCATCGACAAAATCGCGGTAGGTTTCGTCGATAATCAAGGCGATGCCTTTCGCTTCAGCCAGTTGCTGAAACTGTTTTAGGCACGCCGGGGTATACACGGCGCCGGTCGGGTTGTTCGGTGAAACCAATACAATGGCGCGGGTGTCGTCGTCGATACGTTGTTCGGCGAGGGTGTAGTCCGGGTCGGTGTTATCTGCATCAAATGGCAGGCTTTGCACGTCAATCCCCCGAATCGATAACCACATGGCGTGGTTAAAGTAATAGGGTAGCGGCATGATGACGTTATCGCCCCGGCGGCACAGGCTATCGATTACCGCACAAAATGCCTGGTTGCAGCCAGCGGTGACCATTACATCTTCGCCGCGCACGTCACCGCCATAACGTGTTTGGATGTTGTCAGCCAGGGCGTCACGCAATGGCTGAATCCCGGCGATGTCGGTGTACATTGCGCCTTTACCGGCAGCGATGGCTGTACCGATATGATCCAGCAGTGATTGCGGTGGTAGGTGGGCAGGTACTGCCTGGCATAAGTTGAGCAGTGAGTCGGCATCGGGGGTTTTTACCCATGACCAGGCTTCAGCAATGGGGGCCGGGGTACAGTTATGTACGTTGGGGTTGATTTTCATTGTTGCTTTCGTTGGCAGTGTAGGTGGTGGATCATCGCATTAAATTTCTTTTGAAAAAAAGTGGCGATGCTTAGTTTTGTGGCTTCGCTGTCAAACACCCCCTCTTTATCAAAGAGGGGGTGGGGGTGTTCAGGCAGTATGCCGCTTAACCCTGCCCCTGAATCCCCCAAGTGGCATTCAACGCCTTGAAATAGCCGATTTCAATTTTCATACGCATCCAGTTATTGAGAAAATTCAACCATACCTGATCACCCTGCGGCACAATAAACGACAACGGCAGACTGTTGGCGATCCACTCAAAGGGAATCTCCAAAGCATCGTGGGTGGCTTGTAATTGTCCCGCTTCCAGGCTACTGGAAATAGTCACATCCACCCGGCCCGCCAACAGTTCCTGCCAATCGCGTGCCGGTGACTCGACCTCTTTGGTCTTGGCTTTCGGTAAACGGGTTTTGACAAAATCGGCAAACGAGGTGCCCAGGTTATAACCAATAGTGACATCCGGGCTATTCAAATCTTCCCAGGTGGTAAATTTATCGGCCAGTTCCTTGCGCGTTAAAGGCAGATACCCCGTGCGCCCCCAGGGGATGGTGTAACCGGCGACCTTGGCGCGGCCAATCGTCATTGAGGTGCCGGTCATAACGACGTGGTATTTCCCCGCGACCACACCATTAATCAGCGTTTTCCAGTCGGTGGGGACAAATTCAATTTCGACACCCATATCACTGGCCAGTTGTTTCGCCGCGTCAATCTGGTGGCCACGGTATTCTTTGGTTTCCGGGTCTTTGAACGACATAGGGTTAAAGTCACCCGTAGTGCCGACTTTGAGTACGCCGCTATCCAGTACGTCATTGAGAATCGAGCGCTCTGCCGCCAGCGAACCACCGGAAACCAGCAGAGCAGCGGCGGCCAGGCTGGCCAGTAGGTGTTTTTTGATCATGGTATTTCCTCTTTTTAAGTGGTAAAGGGTAATGGGTGAATTGTGTTGAAGTTTAGTTTATTGGCAGCGCTATGTGCCTTGCTCGCATAAGGTGCGGATGCGCGCTGCTCGCGCTTCAGGGGTCAGTGTGTCTGTCGATAATACTGCGTCGGCGACGCGGCGGCCATAGGCGCGCAGAATGGCGGTTTCGCCCTGCCCAGCGCTATCTTTCCAGGCGGTGACGGTATCCTGGCAGTAGCTGGGAATACCGCCGGGCTGTGGTACGGGGCGCGGAACCGGCTCGCCATTTTGCAGGGCGCGGATGTGCCGCCGCAATAGGCCGCGCAGGCGCACGACGCCCGCATCAAAGCCGGTGAGGTTTTCGTTGGCGTGGATGGCAATGGGCCGCTGCGATACTTGCGCCTCGTAGTCGCCCGGCTGGCGTTGTCGATCCTGGTAGGGCCGCTCGTCGGCAGTCTGGCCAACAAAGTCGATAGACTCTTTGCCGACATTTTCTTTGCAGCACTGCCCACGCGGGTCCAGCGCCGGGCTGAAAAAGCGCCAGCCGATGGTGCGTGTGGTGGTGTTATCCACCGGCAGCATCCAGCGCAGCATTGATACCCGTTGAAAGTATTTGGGGCATTCGGCCTCCTCGAAGATGGCGCCGGTCTGGTTGGCGTTGGGCAGAATCGAATCGGTGGTGCGCGCCCAGATATGCCCACCGACGTGCCGCGCCTGGATATTCATCATCCCCAGCGGGGTATCGCTGTAGTCGATGGTCTGCTCAACCCCGGAGGCAGCGCCAAACTGCACACCGCTGGAGCGCGCATGCAGGTGCAGCACGTGGATTGGGTCTTGGGTGTTTTCGTACACCTGCAACCAGTTGCACGGGGTGGTGATTGAAAAGGGCACAGCCTCGGTGCCGGGCATGGACTCGGTATCGTAAACCGGAAAATCCGGCACTTCCTCTGGCGGGCCGAGGTAGGCGAAGATAAGGCCGTTGTGTTCGTGTGTCGGGTAGGCGCCGTGCACGACTTTGCGGCACAGTGGGCTGCCCACACGCTCTGAACCGGCCTGGATCAATGTGCCGTCGATATCGTAGTGCCAGCCGTGGTAGCAGCAGATGATGCCGCGCTCGGCGACGATGCCGTACTCCAGCGAGGCGCCCCGGTGTGAGCAGTGCCGGTGCAGCAGGCCCGTGCGCCCGCTGCCATCGCGGAACAACACCAGTGTTTCACCCAGCACGCCCACCAGCATCGGTAGATCGGTTAACTCACTGGACATTGCCACCGGCTGCCAGTAGCGGCGCATATATTCACCACAGGGTGTACCGGGGCCAACATGGGTCAGCTCGGCATCGGCAACCGCATGGCTTACCTGCCGGTAGCCCTGAAAGCCCTGCTTGTGAAAATCCCGGTTCTGTTCACTATGATCGCTCACAATTTCCTCACGCCGATTTATCAATAACGGTAGAATGCAAAGCATAGATTACTCCGTCAAGAAAAACATACAAACCTGCCGGGAGCACCCCGTTGGAAAAAAATACAGTTATTGAGCTGGCCGCTATCAATAAGTGGTTTGGCGATTTGCATGTCCTGCAAGACATTAATCTGAAAGTGCAGGCGGGCGAGCGGGTGGTGGTGTGTGGCCCGTCTGGCTCCGGGAAATCGACGATGATCCGCTGTATCAACCGCCTCGAAACCCACCAACAGGGCACGATTAAAATCAACGGCGTGGCGCTCGACAGCGACACCCGGCATATCCAACATATACGCCGCGATATTGGCATGGTGTTCCAGCAGTTCAATCTCTTCCCCCACCTGAGCGTGCTGCGCAACTTAACCCTGGCGCCGATGCGGGCGCGCAACCTGCCCCAGCGCGAGGCGGAGGCGTTGGCGCACCACTACCTGGAGCAGGTGCGCATTCCCGAGCAGGCGGACAAATACCCCAATCAGCTCTCGGGGGGGCAGCAACAGCGCGTCGCGATTGCCCGCAGCCTGTGTATGCAGCCCAAGATTATGTTGTTCGATGAGCCGACCTCGGCGCTCGACCCGGAGATGATCAGCGAGGTATTAGACACCATGATCGCGCTGGCCGAAGACGGCATGACGATGGTGTGTGTCACCCACGAAATGGGCTTTGCCAGGCGCGTCGCCGACCAAATGGTGTTTATGGATGGCGGTTGTATCGTCGAGCAGGCGCCACCGGCGCGCTTTTTTGCCTCACCCCGCGAGGCGCGCACGCGCTTGTTTCTAGATCAGATTATTGCGCATTGAGAGGTTAGCCCATGTCAACCCAACGGCTCGTGTGTTTGTTGTTATTTGTACTGTTGATCAGCGGCTGTGCCAGTTCGCAGGAGTGGGGTTGGTATGTGGTCGACCCCAGTATTAAGCGGGGCCGTGTCAATTTGCTGTTTTTGCTCTCCGGTATTCCGTGGACGATTTTACTCACGCTGTGTTGTGTGGCGATTTCCAATAGCGTTGGCTTTGCGATAAGCCTGCTGGGTTTGTCATCGTACCGGGTGTTGCAGGTTATCTATCGCTCGTATGTGGAGGTGTTTCGTTCTATTCCACCGCTGGTGTCGATATTTTGGGTGTATTACGGTTTGCCTATTTTGATGGGTATCGATTTGCCGCCGTTTGCTGCGGGGATGTTGGCGTTATCGATTTACGGCTCGGCGTTTATGGCGGAGATTTTTCGCGGGGGGGTGCAGTCGATTGATAAGGGGCAGTTTGAGGCCGCTGACACGCTGGGGTTGAGTTATCTGGATAAGATGCGTTACGTGATTTTTCCGCAGGCGATTCGGCGCTCGCTGCCGGCGGTGGGTAATCAGTTGGTGATTACGTTGAAAATGACGTCGTTGGTGTCGGTGATTGGAGTGTCTGAGGTGTTGCGCCGGGGGAATGAGTTGGCGGTGACTGAGTACCGGCCACTGGAGATTTATACGGTGGTGGCCTTGCAGTATTTGCTGTTGGTGTTGGTGGTGTCTGCCGGGGTGCGCCGGTTGGAGCGGCGGATGGGGGCAGATGAGCGGTTAGGTGGGTCTGGAGGGTAGCTTTTGTTGGTGGGTGGTTTCGCTATAACAAACCAATCCTAAATGACCTCCCCAATCAGATGGTAAGAGTACGAATGAAAAGGCCAAATTCACTTATAACGCCAGGGACAACGCCAACCAATAAGCTGCCTGGATCTCTTGGGCGTGATGAACTCAACAAAAAAGAAAACCAAAGCTAAACGCACGCCCCACCGACCTATCAATTTAAATTGAGCACCGAAAAGTGCATTTTTGGGTACTTTTTGTGCGCTAGCAAAAAGTACCTCGCTCGCTCTGCATGCAGCAGAGAAAGACACCTACACTTCGCGAGCGACACCCCTACAACACCACAGATCAATACAGTCGTCGGCAACTGAGCCCACTTGCTCGGTACTTCATCGATTTTGAAATATTTACCATGATAACTTTCGGTTGCCAAAAACAACCAAAAGTTATATGCAATACACGATACCCGTGCTCACATACACTACAAACATTACAACGCCTCCAGTTGTTGTAACAATCCCTCAGTGGCATCCATCAGTCTTTTTTCTGCCGTCTCCAGGCGATAGTCGAGAATGGGCCTTTGTTGTGGCCAGTCTTCCAACACGGCATCGATAAACGCTATCGGTGACCAGGGTTGCTGGCGCAGTAACGCCAGATCATCGAGAATCACCCGCCGATCATTGTCTGCCAGGCCATTGGGGAAAACAAATCCTAGCATGGCCTCATCATCCTCTAACCACTCCCGCAGGGCCAGCCAGTGGTGCCGCCGCTGTTCAGCGTGGGGTCTGCCCTTATCGTCAAATAACCCCAGGCTAAGCGGCAGCGGGTGGCCATGGATAAGGCCACGGTGGTCAGCCAGTTGTGGGTCTTCACACTGCTGGTTAAACCAATCCAGCGCTGCCCAGCGGTGGGCGTATTGCTCCAGCGCCGATACCCAGGGGGTTAATAACGCCTTATCTGGTTTTTTACGTTTAATCCACTCAATAACGCTTTTTAGCTTTTCTGTTGATTCCTGGCTAATCCATTCAACATCGTCTATCAAAAGTGACAGCGACTGCGACCGCAACAGCGACCGCAACAGCGACAGCGACTGCGACAGCGACAGCAACCGCAACAGCGACTGCGACAGCGACCGCGACCGCGACCGCAACAGCGACTGCGACCGCAACAGCGACTGCGACCGCAACAGCGACTGCGACCGCAACAGCGACTGCGACCGCGACTGCGACCGCGACCGCAACAGCGACAGCGACCGCGACAGCGACAAATCGGCGAAGGTGCGGCCTTCAGCCGCACCTTCGCTTAACAGCGTAACCTGGTAAAGCATCATTGCAAAACGAGGCCGTGGCAATAAGTCATCCTGCGGGTGCAGTAACAGAGAAACGGATGCCTGGGTAAAAACATCCCAAAAAAAATCGTCGTATGCTTCTCCCTGCAAGAGCATCACATCCATTGGCACTTGCGCACTAACCTCTGCCCATAGCCTCCCATAAGCAGGCAGCAAATGGTCAACCTCATAGGCTGTGTTGGTGGGTATTGGTAGCCGTGCTTTATCCCGCGCCCACAGCAGTGAACAGTCACCGCCCGGTGTTATTATTGATCGGTGCAGCCAATCGACCAGCAACGGTTGCCAGTCAGTTGCCAGCGGGTTAAAACGGTCATCGTGCGTTACCCAACCACTTCCATTTAATAAACTCAACAGTCCATTGGCATGGGCTTCCGCTTCACCCGATAGAACATCCCAACTATTACCATCCTTTGGATGCTTCCAGCATTTCAGCATACTCTCAGCCATTGGGTGTTGCGCCACGTCGTCAATACCCCAGGGTGTATCAGTTTCTAGTGCCTGTTGTAAGGGCTGCCAGGCTGCTTTGAGGCTATCTGCTGTCAACAGTTTGTGCAGCAACGCCCGCCCCGGTTCCGCCAGCTCTGCCCGCCTGGCCAGCGATTCGGCAAAGTCACACCGGGGGTGCAGCAGGCAGGCGGCCATCGCCAGTGGCAGCCATTGCAACTGCTCCCGGTCGGTAAACGACAGTTCGTTACCTGTATAGGCTTGTATGAACAGACTGGCCTGATCCACCTGGGCCAAATCCAGCCAACCCAATAGCTCAAAGTGCCCGCGGTTATCGTTTTCCTGCATGATCGCCAGCAGTAAGATCCCCACTTCATCCCAGCCGGGCTTGTGTAGATTGGGCAATAGGCGGTCTTCGAGGGTTTTTTGCAGGCGCCTGCCGCCCAGGGTAAAGAGAAAGTCGGCACACAGGTATTCCTGAAAGCTCAGGTGGGCGAACTGGATGCGCGCCTCGGCAGGCTCGACCAACAGGCCCGAGGGGTGTAAAAAATAATCCAGCAGTTTGTCGGCATCGCCTGCCTTGATGGCGGCAAAGCGCCCGTAATGGCCACTTTGCAGTTGGCTGCGGATCTGTTCCAGCATTTCCTTGCGGCGCCAGATTACCCGGCGGTTTCCGGTTTCATAAGCACCCTCCACATCGGCGCTCTTGAGTTGGCTCTGCCAGGCCAGGTAGCCCAGTACCATGCGTTTTTCCTGGTCTGGCCAGTGCGGTAGGGCGCTGCCACTAACGGAAAAGCGCAGTTGGCGGTGCCGCTCCTGGCGGCCCAGGTAGAGTTCGATAATGGTGCTGTAGAGTTGGGCGCGGCCATCGGGCATTTGGTTTTGGGTGCAGTGCACCAGGGCCATCAGGCTGATAAAGATCGGCCGCCGGGCCAGTACCAGTAAATACGCCCGCTGGGAATCCCGCATGGCGTCCAGAAACTGTGCGATGCCACGATCCCGCTGTTTGCGCCATTCACCGCGCAGTTGGTACCACTGGTGGATAAACTGCCGAATCTGTTCCCAGGCGAGGGGCAGCAGGTAGTGCAGGTTTAGTGGTGCCATTGCAGGCCCTGTTGACTGGGGGAGGTCGTCGGTCTGTAGGGCGTGAAACCCGGCGGGGCGGCCAGTGATCAGTACCCGGTGGCCGCGTTGGTGGGCGTCTTGCGCCAGGGCATAGATGCGGCTGCGGGTTTCTATGCCGCCGACTTCGTCGATGCCATCAAACAGTATCAGCAGCGGGTAGCGTTTGTCTGCCGGGGCGTCTGCCGGGGCGTCTGTCGGTGCATCAAACCACTGGCGCAGGCGGCCGGTGTCGAGGGTGATGCCTTCGGCGGCGGCGTCTTTTTGCTCTTCACGCCACCAGGCGTCGAGCAGTTGTTCCAGGGTGGTGATTGTGTCGATGGCGGGGATAGTGCGCAGTATGATCGGCAGCGGCGCGATACCGTGCTCGCCCGCCATCGCCGCCCGCAGGGAGCTGGAGTGTTCGCCGCACAGTTCGAGGATGGTCGCCTGCACCAGGGTGGTTTTACCGCTGCCAGGGCGGCCAGACAGGGCGAGGAAGGAAGTGTCTGCGAGCAGTGACCAAACATCCCGCCCCGGCAGGGTTTCTTCCGCCACGTCCTGCGGGGTGGCCATGTCGTCGTCGGCAATGTCTTCCTCACCGGCGCGCATGGGGACAAATATCTGTGTCAGGCTGATCGGGTCTGGCTCGTCGCTGGCCTCTATCAGGCCCAGCAGGCGGTGGTGGCGCCGGTAGAGCCAGCGCATATAGTCACCCAGGGCGCTGAGGAATTGGTTGCGCTGGTAGGTGGGGTTATTCAGCATGGTTATCTACCTTTGGGGTGGATGGGTTTAGAAAAACCATATTGGCATTGAGGTGTTCGTGTTCGTGTATGATTTTAAACAGCGCGATAAAGTATTCGTCTGAACGTTTGCGATCCTGGCGTTCGATAAACCACTGCACAGCCTGCTCCAGCGGGACACCCCGGTGTTTGAGTGGGTCGTGATCACCGTATTCGACGTTTTTAAGTACATGGCTAAACGCCCGCGACAGCATTTCTTTCATCACCGCCTGCTCGGCTTCACCAATGTACTTAGGCACGTCATGCAGTGGTGCGTTACTGCCGGTGAGTACCCGGTGCAGCAGTTGCAAGGCCCAGCGCTGGTGTTCCAGCAGGCGCCAGACAGACCGATGGTAGAGCCGCAGGTAGTGAAACAGGATAAAACGCTGGTCGTCGATATAGTCGTCGGCCTGGTTCTGGGTGTAGAGCGACCAGGTGGCGCAGAGGCTGTTGAGGAAGTTTTTGATTTTGCGCGGGTTGGGTTCGAGCAGTTGTTCGATGGTTTCGGCGTTTATGGTGATATTGGGAAATTTGTGTTGCTTCAGTTGTTGAGTAATCAGGGTTTTCACTTCGCCTGGCGCGGGAATGGGCACTTCCAGGGTGGCTTGGAAGAGTTTTTCCAGGTATTCGCGGTTGTCTTCCTGCGGGCGCTGCCAGTAGCGGCCCAGCGCGCCCAGCACGGCATTGGGGTCGATGCCGAGGACGAAGACGCAGCGCTGGCTGCCGAGGTAGAGTTTGATGCTCTCCAGCAGCTTGACGACAACGGCTTCTTCGCAGCGGTCGAGGTCGTCGATAAATAGTAAGCGCCCTTAAATCAGCCTCTATTCCAAGGTAATGTCCAAAACGACATGCCAAGGTAGCAAGGCCTCTCTCTTTTCAAGAGTATCGGCACTGCCGATATGATCAAGGACGTGCAGTATGTACGCATAGGGTTCAAGCCCATTAGCTTTGGCCGTTTCGATCAATGAGTAACATGTGGTGGCACTGGCATGGGCGCCACGGGTTGAATCGGCAAACAACCAGGCTTTTCTACCCACGGCAAAAGGCCTAATGGCATTTTCAGCCAGCACGTTGCTGATGTGTAACCGTCCATCATCACAGTAGCCTGTGAGGGTATGCCATTGATTCAGTGCATAGTCCATGGCGTTACGAGTAAGGGACTTTTTAGCCACCTTAGTAATATGCTTATCCAGCCATTGTTTGAAGTCTTCCAACACCGGTTGGCTAAGTGCTTGGCGAAGCCTTTGTTTTTCTGCGGGTTCAAGCGCTTGTATCTTTTTCTCAATGAGATAGAGCTTGCGGATTTTACCGATGGCGACATCGGCTTTCGAGGCACGGCATTTTTTCGTGTTTGCTTTATCGGCGGCTTTAATGGCATCAATGAATTTTCGGCGCACATGATCCCAGCAACCGATACGTGTCAGATTTTGCTGCTCGCACACCCCGTTATACCCTGAATAGCCATCGACTTGCAGAGTGCCTTGAAAACCTTCCAGTAAGCGTTGTGGCACTTCGCCCGAACGAGAGGGGTCGTATTCAAACAACACACTGGGCTGGGCTGGAGGGCCACCGCGCGTTAGCCACATCCATTTATCGGATTGGGCGGTTTTGCCATTTTCTTTGAGTACCTGGATACGCGTTTCGTCCATTTGCACATAATCACCGGCATTTTGACTTTCCCGCAGCAAGGTCATCAGGGGTTTTAAGACATCTTCCAGGCGAATCATCCAGTTGGCCATGTTGGTGCGGCTCACGGCATGTCCATAACACTTTAAAATGCTTTCCTGGCGATACAAGGGCAACCCATCGGCGTATTTGGACACCATGATGTTGGCGAGCAGGGCCGTGCTGGCAAAGCACTTACCTAAAGGGTGTATGGGGCGTTGCGCGGCGATGATGTGGTCATCACCTGCGTAGCTGAAGACGGCCTTTTCTTGCCAGTACTCTAAAACGTTGAGTTGTGCGGGAATGTATTGGAGTTCTTCTTTGACTTTCACAAAGAAAGTGCGTGTAGCGCCTGATTTTTCCTCATCGCTTAAGGCCAGCTCAACGCGCACACGGGGTAAACGGTTGGAGAAGCCGCGTTGACGTTTTTTCTTGTTCGTGGTCGTAGGCTAAGGTAGCAACTCATCCGGTAGTTGGTTATCAATGTCGACAATGGCTTGTTCGAGTTCCGCTTCATCAAACAAGTCAATCTGGAAGGCAAGCTTTTCGCTGTTAGCACCGAACCTCTGAACCTTGGAAAGACGCAACCGTTCTTCCAGCAAACGAATGTAGTGATCGCGGTTTTTAATGGTGTTTGTGTGACGTCGAATAGTGTTTTTATGACGTTGAATAATTTGGTTATGGTGCGTTAATTCGGCTTCTTTTTCTGCCAGCACGATCACTAATTCAGCCGCCGTTAAGCCGGTGTAATTGCGTTGTTTTTGTTGAATTTCTGATGCTAAAACCATCGGGTAATAATACCCAATAACCGTCTAAAAATCATTAAAATAAAATGTTTTTACACCCTTTAGCGGGCTAAAAAACAGACTCGTAATGCAATACTTTGTGGCCTTTCATTGCGGCTAAATCATAGCCATCAAGCAACCCGTTTATTTGTGTGCCGGTCAGTGATATGACTTCCTCATCGAGGTCAGGCCACTTAAACTGCTCTTCGGCCAAGGCTTTGTAATACAGTACAAAACCGTTGTCCTCCCACATCAGACATTTGATTTTGTTGCGGTGGCGATTGGTGAACACGTATAAGCCACCATCAAACAGGTTGTGGCCAAGCTCTCGCTCAACAATGGCCGCAAGGCCATTGCTTTGCTTACGAAAGTCCACCGCCTCTCGGTATAAAAACACCTGCGCAATATCGAGCGATGGCCGTAAATAACGGGCCTTCATAACTGTGCCAGTAACGCGCCAACTAACGTCACGTTAGCGGCGGTAATGCCAGAAATGGCACAGCCATTGGCCAGCGTAAAACACAAACCCGGATCAGCCCTTTGCCTATCAGCCACCATCACTTGGGTAAAGCCTGCTACAGGCATGTTACTCTGCACTGCTTGAAGAGTTTTACGCGAACATTTTCGGTGCCAATAGTAAAACGGCTTCAAGTTGATGCCGTTATCCTGGCAAAACTGCGCACCACTCAAACCGAATGCTTGCCATTGTTCAATTTGATTGCGCCAGTACAACGCGCGTTCTTTATTACTCATATTACACCTAGCGGGTATTGGGTTGCTGTGGTGCAGTGTGAGGACCAACCCGAGTAATTGCTAGACGTCTATTCTTTGGCGCTTACGTCCAAAGTAGGTCATGCCCAATCCAGAAAACATTTGCCAATTTGTTCCGTTCAATCTTGCAAGCATCTTTAGATGGCTCTGTTTCTTTTGCACCAGACCCAATATCTATGGCCCAGTTTTTCCCGGTTACGCCCTTCACTCTGTCAATTGCTCGCCCTAGCTCTTTTCTGAACAACCCAAATAGAATCAAGGCACCCGCAATTCCAGTGCACCAGACGATTGCCTCATAAAGTGTCATTCTTGTGATTGATTCTTAAAATTAGAAAGAGAAACCTACCAGAAAACACTTGAGTGCATAACGCCTGCATTCAGCCGCCGACTTGGAGCGAATGACGGTAGGGAAGTAGCGGAAAGTGGGCCGGCTGCAAGGTATTGTTATGCGTCCTCTGGCCATCGGCATGAAAGTAGCTTGTAATAATACTTACCTTTCCTCCCAGATTTTGGGTACGTTGACTCTTTTGCGGTGTTACCTTGATTTCCACCCAACACAATTACAGATGACGTTGTTTCGTGGGCTACGAACCCAACATGACCGCCATTAGTAGTTGAATTGGTTCTCGAGAAAACAGCTATAGAACCAATAGTTGAAGTTTCTATATCACGCCCCCAATTTTCCCAGCTGCGTGCCCACGCGTTGTCAGTACCTTGCCTTCCTGTTTGTTCGATACACCAGTTAACGAACGATGAGCACCAAGCTGTTTTATCTTGTCTAGCATCTGCCCGGCCCAAGGAAGTGGTGGAATGATATTCTAAAATTCTGGGATTATTTCCAGCTCCAGGCACCTCTGACACGCCTTCTTCACGCATCGCGATCCTATGCCAGAGTGGCAGTCCAAGAGGAATATTCTCTTCAGCCAAGGTTACGTGTGGGTTGGGGCCATCATGGCTCCGGGGTACTAGAATATGCTCCCCGACGCGGATTAGATTTGGATTGCGAATTTGAGGGTTTTCAACAATCAGTTCTTCTAGCGTGATTCCGTATGCTTTAGAAATGTTTACTAGAGTGTTGCCCCTTCGGACAATATAAGTCGTAACTCTCATAGATTATTAGCCTTTAGCTGGTTTTTTCGTTTTGACGCATAACGCCAAGCTCACCTGTAATTTTTGCGGAGAGAAATTGTGTAAAATGGAGCCACGCGACATACACAATTGAGCGTAGCAAAAATTGTCAGGTGCAGCTTTTTGTTATGCATCACCTAGCAGCTCATTAACACCCGTCTTTAAAACCTTATAAAATCCCTCTTGGACTTTGGGCCTCCCCAATACTTGGCACAAGGCTATTTAGGTCGTATTTTTGAGTTTCAAATGCTCTCAAGAAAAAGCCTACGGCTTCTGATTGCCCACTCTCTTTAAGCTTGAACTCTCCAGGAAACCCATAGTCGTAGCACATAGTCAAATTTAATTTAACAAATTAACTTCAGGCAGTTAATTTTCAACACCCGTCCGACTGGACGTGGATTAATAGATGCTAAAATACGTCATAATTTTTTCCATTCTCGCGTCAACGCTTTCTCCCTCAGTTGCAGCCAAGGCCATCATAAGCAGTATCCTTGCCTTCTGCGGGTTCAGGTTGTCTGCAGTAAATATTTTCACATTGGGATTTGGGTCACCGGGATCACAGTCGGTGGTTTGATCGGTTTTCTTGATGCATGGTACATTAGTGGTTCTACCACTCCCTGTGCGTGAACTCACTGCAACGTATACCGGTGTTCTAACCTTACTCAGTTCTTCATCCGTTGTTTGTGTCGTTCCGCCATTGCCTGTTGACGCAATAACAATGCCCTCTACTCCTTCGCTTGTTGCTGCGGTTATCAGGCCATTGGTTCCGCCCGCTTGCTCGTATATGATAGGTATGGATTTACTTTCCTCATTACTTAAGGACTTCAAGTGGGATATAGATAAGCATTGTGGCTGCCCTCTTTCGTCGCACATTATACTCTTACGATCAATGGCTTCATTGTAGAAACGAGCATCACCAAAATATACCGTTCCCAGTTGCCCTGTATTTCTTGATTCGAACGTTCCTACGTTTGTGGTGTTGGTCTTTGTTACATCCCGAGCACCGTAGATTCTCTCGTTCATCACCAGCATTATGCTGCTTGCCTTGTTGTCACCCGCTGTGGCTGCGCCATTGAGTAGATTCATTAACCCATCAGCGCTTAAATGGTTCGGCGCCCTCATTGATCCGACCAGTACTACAGGCTTTTTTATCTCTGAAAGCAGACTTAGTATATAGGCTGTTTCCTCCATGGTGTCAGTGCCGTGAGTGATCACGACACCTTTGGTAGTCGAGTTTTTTTGGGCTTCTATGGTCTTTTTACCTACCATCAACCAGTCTTTGGGTGTCATTTTTGCACTATCGAGCCTGTCGACATCATCGAAGACTAGTTTGACAGCCTTGGTGTCATCTGCACCATTCCTTTTTGGTATGGTGAGTGTACACTTTTGTGTTTTATTGCCGCATGTGCTGTTTTTGTTTGACCCTTTTTCAAGCGCAATCCCTGCTGATGAATCTTGAGAAGGATCGCACTTCAGCACCCGTTCATCATTTATAGCTGTCTTGAGTAGCGTAATTATTGGTTGTGGATAATCCACCCCATTACCTTCCACTAGACAACGCTCTGCTGCCTTGTACTTTGGTATATAAGCCCCCTCTGCTTCGCCAGCGAATGTTCCGCCAAAACCCAGAATTCTCACTTCTTCGCTCGCGTACGCCAGCTTCATTGTCAGGCACAAAAAAAAGGTAGCTAATGCAGGTATTATTGATTTGTTCAGCATGTGTTTGATCCTATATTTATCTGTAGTTTACAGCTCACGAGGTATTGGTGCTTTCGCAGAAAAACATAGGCAAGCTAGCGCACCATATGAAAATTAATTATTATTGGCCTGTAAAAAAACATTTGGCGTCGGGTAGAGCGTATTGTTAGCTTATTTAAACTGGTTTGTTGGCTCACCAAATTCAAGGTTATTAAAAACCGTTAGCTTTTCCGACTGAGTATAGTTTTTACCATCGTGTTCGTTAGCAAATTTAACATGCCGCCAATGGAGGCAAGGAAGCTCCTTATTATGATTGAAGTAATATTCCGATTCAATTATTGCTTGCAGAGTCTTATCTCCATCTTTCCACTGTACTGCCATAATACTCTTAATAATGCCTGGAGCATGAGGAATGAATGTCTCAATAAAATCACAAACACTCCAGTCGCCTTTAAGGGCATCTTCCGGGAAATTCTTTGTGCTAAAATTCCCTGCTAAAGAGTTTTTTTCCGTATCAAAGTTGATATTGTGGAAGCTTGAAAATGTAGCCCCGTTTGAAAATCTGTAACTTCGTTGATATTTGTAACCACCAAGTAATGTGGACGGCTTAAAAAGATCACAAGCGCCATCTTTGTATTCACTGTAAGTCGGATACCCAACTATCATCATTGGCGCAAGAAGCTCAATGCTAAATGGAAAATCATGGGTCACCTTCGAGGTCAGACGGCCTTGATTTGCATTTCCCACCCCTGGGATTTTTAGTTCTCTATTATTAACAATAAATGTTGTGGTGTTTTTTACTTTATCAAATACTTTATTCACGCTTGCCTCCAATAATATTCTGTAAGTTAACTAAAATATTACTGCCAAGAAGACAGTAAATTAAAGCTAGCAAAAATTAACCAAAAGAACATTACACGATATTACAGGGAGTTATACAAAATAATACAGGTGCCAAAATTGGAAGCTAACGCCCAGCTCAGCGGCGGCTAATCCTTCCAGAGACTCAAACCATACCACAGCATTTAAAATTGACTACTAGACTTAAATCAAACAAAGGGTTAGCCGTCCGCTGCAGCTCATTGTTAGGCCCAGTCGAGTCGATTGATTTCGGATAGGGCAATGCAACGATATCCCTCTCTGCTCATCGCTCGCCACTTAATTGAAAGGCGTGTAGTTGATTGACTTGTTAGCACTAAATACACCAGGTAACCATGTGCTTGTAAGCAATAAAGTTCACTGAAATTCCTCCGTTATTATCAGCATAACATACCATTCTTTCGCTATATTCTGGCTTTTTACTAAGAACCTCATCATATTGCTTTTTGAATTTGATTAAGGGTTCTTTTCGATACTTACATTGACAAGAACTACGTGTATCTCTGTCCGTGATAGATTCACAGTTTTCTCCCTCTGCATCGAAGACAAGATTTGCTTGATTTCTAAGTGCTGAAACTTCTTTGATTTCTGTTTGATTTTCAAGGAAAAGACATTCGGCGATGACATTCAAAGGTAAAAACAAAGATATTAATAAAATTAGGGTGCTCTTCATAAATACTCCGATTTGATTTGTGCTAACGTCGCTGTAACCTGCCCAAATTATGGGTTCTTCCCCGATTATTGTGAAGCCACTGGTTCCATATCCAGCTTTCCGCAGTAAAACAAAATACTCCGCCGGTAGCTTTCAAACGAACGAAACCCTCTTGCATTCGATTTGACCGTCTGAATTTTTGAATTCAAACCCTCTGACACGGCATTACTTATTGTGTGCTTAAACCATGTCAATATGTTCGGCATGTGCGTTTTTATCATCTTGGCCACTTTCTTTATGCTGTCCAATCGGCACCGAATTGCCCACGCATACCATGCGCTAAAGAAACGCTTTGCCCAACCCGCTGTCTTATACGTCCAAAAATCACGAAACAGTTCTTTTATCGCCCAAGCTCGGGCTGTCAATAACTGATCATGCTTGAGTGACTCAAAGCTTCTGGAGCTTCTGGGACAGGCATCAAATAATTGACAGATAGCCTTACTCTCTTTTAGGATGGCGTCCAGCCAACGTTAAAGGAACTGACCATGACCCGCCCCCGCAAAGACCAAATCTCACTATCAGACACCCCCTACTACCACATCGTATCGCGCTGTGTACGGCGCACCTTTCTCTGCGGACTGGATCCACTGACCCAACGCGACTATGAGCATCGTCGGCAATGGATTGTCGACCGCATCCGGCTGCTCTCATCGCTCTTTGCCGTTGACCTGTGCGCCTACGCCATCATGAGCAATCATTACCACCTCACCGTTAAACTCAACCCAGAACAAATCGATACACTAACTGACCAGGAAGTTATCAACCGCTGGTTAAGCCTGCACAAAGGCTCCCTGTTGGTGCAAAAAATGCAGGCGGGGGAAACCCTCAGTACCGTTGAATATCACGCCGTTGGCGATATTGTCACCGCCTGGCGCCAACGTCTGAGCAGCTTAAGCTGGTTTATGAAGTGCCTTAACGAACCCATTGCCCGGCGGGCCAACAAAGAAGACGAGTGCACTGGCCATTTCTGGGAGGCCCGATTTAAATCACAGGCACTGCGCTCTGATGAAGCCTTATTGGCCAATATGGTCTATGTTGACCTCAACCCTGTCCGTGCTGGTATCGCCGACAAACCCGAGAATGCCGATTACACCAGTATTCAGGAGCGTATCACTCCCCAGTTCAATCTCAGACAGGCTGTCCAACAACAAATCACTGGTGAAGAACTACAGCAGTTCAATGCCCCATTAAAACCACTTCTGCATTTCTCCGAGACCATTAACGACACATCTACCGGCATCCCGCTAAATTTTACTGACTATCTGACTTTGGTTGACTGGACGGGCAGAGCCATTCGGCAAGACAAGCGGGGGTATATTGCTCAAGACCTGCCGCCAATATTGCAACGACTCAACATTGACAAAGAGAACTGGTTAAACAACACCCAACACTTTGAATCACGTTATTGGAAGGCATTATCTCACAGGGTAATTGCTGCTGATACCGGATAGTCATTCAACCGCTTTACTCTTCCAATTTTCTGGATTTTCTCAACTCACTAATAATGGGTTATTTTTGTTTTGCCTGAAAAAATGTTTTTCACTAAAACAAGGCTCAATAGTTAGATCATTACACCGAATATCTTTCAAATAGGTGAAAAAACACAGGTTTGGCTATCCTGGGTACCGTTTTCGATTTTCGGAGTATCTTTACACTTATCTATATAGTGCCTGTCCTATTATCCCTGCTGCGGCTGGAAAAAGTGGAGGCGAAGCCGGAACTTTTGATAGTCCGACAGCAGCCGATTGCTATATTGGAAGCAAGATTAAGGTGTAATGCCATGTAATATCTTCAACGGGGTAATCGCTTTATAATTCAATTTGTTCTGTAGCAAAAGCATTTTGTTATAGGCTAAACACACACATTTTTTATTTACGAAATTGGAGAAATAACAATGGCAACTAACAAATTTTCTTGGACATTGGAAGCATATGAAGATCAAGGCAATCTTTGGCTTAAATGGGACACTAACTCGCCCTTTAGAGCTCAGCAAGGCCAATTACGTGTTTACAATGAAAGTGATTTCCCGTCAAACCCACAAAACGAAACCAAAGCTTGGTGTTGGGATACTAGCTCATCAAACAACACCTGGAATACTGGCCTGAATTGGGGCACAGGATGGTATTGTGCATGGATTGCAGAAAAACCAATTAACGGCCCCTATACTTATGTTGTAAAAACAATTACCGATAAATCAATGGGTTCTAACGTAAGCAAATGAACTAAGCCTTAGTGCCGTCGGAGACTACTTTGGTGGCATTCCATATCGAATATAACGCCCGCCTCAACTGCCGGAGGTTACTGGCGCCTTTTGTGCGGTTTTTGCACAAAAGGTGACAGTGGCCGGAGGTCAGATTGCAGGCGCTTGTTATGTGATCTCTGATAATTCGCCATAAGTCACATTAAGTACAATTTCATAGCGTTTTAAAGAGATGCCATACACAATATTACTAGCTATATCTCCCTTACAAACCAATGCAACTACTCGCCCTTGAGTATCAATTATTGGGCCACCGCTGCATCCTTTGAAGTGCTCATGCCCTGGGTGTGCATCAGGAAGTTCAAATTTATAATATTCCCCTTCATCTCCAACGTATTTCAATCCGGTGTATATTTTA
This sequence comes from Gammaproteobacteria bacterium, assembly GCA_965277715.1. Taxonomy (GTDB): domain Bacteria; phylum Pseudomonadota; class Gammaproteobacteria; order JBCCGL01; family JBCCGL01; genus JBCCGL01. The sequence continues at coordinate 3,906,266 of OZ255836.1, read as the reverse complement.
TACTCTGTATAAAGTGCATTGCCAACACACTCAGGCATAACTTGGCCTGAAAACCCGTAAAATTCACCTTCAGTGGGCAGTAAGTCGAAGTCAATATTACTCATTAACCTCGGAGCTTCGTTTAGTACATCGCCAGACTTTGGATCAATTTCTTGCCAGTAGGGTATTAGTGCCTTGTCAATTTCAACATATGAAAAGTCAATATCTTTAGACTCACCGTTTTGTACGTTAATAGATGAAAGGAAGTTCATTGCTCCCAATGGCTTTACTTGAACTCCCTTTCCTTTTTCATATTTAAGCTCAAGGCACCAATTTTTCATATCTCCAGTTGCATGTTGAACTGTTAGAAGAATGTGCTTGTTCGAATATTCAATTATGCAAGATGATGCAATTCCAGTAGGCATCTTGTCATACCCAATACTCTTGATAGGGATGCTGGATAGATAAATCAGAGATTTAAGTTCATCTTCTGTCAAAATTTATGACTCCATCTATTTGAATTTCACATAACAGCCTATTATCAAGGAACGAATCCTCGATAACAATATTATGTGGAATCGCGATAATTTCGGGAGACTGAGTTCATAAAAACAGACTAAAATATTGATTAACATGACAAAAACCTACAAAAATCGCAAATAACAGACAAAAAAGTGCTGGAACGACTCCCTAAATCTTCGGCTTTAGATTGTCATATAGCACTCTCCGCTTTACAAGAATTTATACGTGTACAAACCGCCCTTTTTGCAGTCTATTTACGTCCATCAGTGCCTGTCCTGAATGATCCCTGCTGATACCGGATAGTCATTCAACCGCTTTACTCTTCCAATTTTCTGGATTTTCCCAACTCACTAATAATGGGTTATTTTTGTTTTGCCTGAAAAAATGTTTTTCATTAAAACAAGGCTCAATAGTTAGATCATTACACCGAATATCTTTCAAATAGGTGAAAAAACACAGGTTTGGCTATCCTGGGTACCGTTTTCGATTTTCGGGGTATCTTTGCACTTATCTATATAGTGCCTGTCCTATTATCCGTTTTTCAATTGCTTGATCAATGCTATTTATTGAATCATCCGTCATCTGTTGATTTCTCCTTAAGTCCTAACGCCGCAAACATTGGGAAAATTGGAGCGCAGCGGAAATTTTATCCAGGTGATTTGCTTTGTTAGGCATTAACCCCCCAAAAAGTCTAATGTTAAAGAACCGCCTCTTAGCACACTATAAAATTCTGTTTTTCCGCAATAATTACAGATTAGCGCGTGATATTTTTCTGTTTCAAGGTTCAGCCATGACGATGTTAAACCACCGGATACACGTATTTCTTTTTGGTGGTATGCTTTATTGCCACATCTAAGGCATTCCCAGTTTTCTCGTGGGTCTCTGCGCTTTAACTCGTCCTCTGCTCTTTTCTGCAACTCATCAAGGCCATGCGCCCATCGCTTGTTTCGGATCCTCTGAAGTTCGAACAGCGGAAGATCATGTAGTTGTTGATCAGTAAGATGTTCTAGATCCCAATCTGTTTCAGGATTTTTTTTGTTGAATAGTCCCATCAGTCTTTATGCCTAACGCCGCAGTAAATTGCAGCTTTGTAGTTGATTGTGTTGTGGCAGCGTAGCGACCGCCACATAAACAAGTGACGGAAAAGCTGTCAATTTGACTGCTTTGTTAGCAATTAGTTGTACTCCGGGCTAAGAACAAGATGCTTACCTTCTATTATAAATTTAGCTTGTCGCAGGTTTGGCATCCAGGTTCCTTTAGTTTTGCCCGTGAAATCCCATGTTGCTTGCGCATTCCAGCTTTCATGCAAACTTGGATCTTTGCAGGAAAAACCTTTCTCATCGGTAATGAAGTTATGGCACGGAACAAACGGCCTTTCCCATGTTGGATCAGGCAAGCGGTATGCGTTGTCGTAATATGGCATTAGGAAGACTGCCATTTCCGGTTTTTTTACGACTAAAGCCTTGTACCACCGGTAATCAACTTCGAAAGCACCAATTTCAGGGATGTCAGTAATTTTCACCCTTACTTTTGCGTTACTTTTTGCAACTTTATTTGGACTCAGAGAACCCACGAACGGGGTTGCCGCCAAAATAAGGCCACCAATCAAAGTTAAACCAGTTAATGTTGCTAATAGCTTGCGTCGATTCATAAGATTGCTAACGCCCCGCATCAGCGGCTGAGGCAAGCGTCAGTTTGCCGAAGTCCGGCTGCATGCGCTTGTTAGATGCGTACTTGAATCTTACTTCATTCATTTTCTTTTACTTTCAAATCTGCACCCATCGCGTGCAGTAATTGAGTTACTCCTTCTATTTCTGTTTCTCTAACGGAAGGAAGTAAAAAGCAGTCTTTTGCTTTTATTTTTCGAACTATTTCTTTTATTTCTCCAGGTGAACTATTCATTGATTTGCGTAGTCGTTTTTTTAGTTCTGTGTTCTTGTGCTCGGCCCACCCGGTATAGTCAATACTATTTTCTCGCCATCCGATAATCTCAATAATTTTCACAAGCATCTAACGCCGCAAACACAGGCGAGCGTTAGCGAGTCCAGCCCACGCTTTTTGTGGGCGATTGTGATTTGCTTTGTTAGGCATGCATTATTGATTTGTATGCATATGCGTGCGACCAAGAATGTATATCTTGGTTTTGCTTCCAGTCATCTTAACTATTTCGTTGCACTCTGAGATACCACCTTCGAAAACGTAACCTTGATGACCAAATTGATTTAGCACCCGAATCTCAGATATATCTACTAGGCTTTTTTTACGCGAAATTGTCCCCATACATACGCCAGCTCTTATAATTGCTTGGTAAATAGTGTCGGTAACTCTTCGCTCTTTGGTGATAATAGATAGTACACTATTCTTCACTTCAATTTTTTTCGGCTCCCACATTTCTAGGCTTTGTCGGATTTCTGCTTCCTGATTGCCCGCGAGTGTGATTGCTGGGATCAAGAAAAGTATTGATGCGAGGTGCTTTAATTTCATGAGATATTTTCCTTTGTGTTGCCTAACAGCCTATTATCAAGGAACGAATCCTCGATAACAATATTATGTGGAATCGCGATAATTTCGGGAGACTGAGTTCATAAAAACAGACTAAAATATTGATTAACATGACAAAAACCTACAAAAATCGCAAATAACAGACAAAAAAGTGCTGGAACGACTCCCTAAATCTTCGGCTTTAGATTGTCATATAGCACTCTCCGCTTTACAAGAATTTATACGTGTACAAACCGCCTTTTTTGCAGTTTATTTACGAGTTCATGTTGGCGCAGCTACAGTAAGCGCACAATCTCGGCTTACTATCACCTGAATTCGCTCCTACATTCATTTCCACCACAACCGGCACCATCAGGAAATGGGGAGCGAGATGTCGTTCGTTTTTTGTCGCACTTGGCCATCAACCACACGGTTACTATTGGCACGCAGCAGGTGGCGCTGAATGCGCTGGCATTTTTGTACAACCGTTTTTTCCAACAGACTTTGGGAGAAATGGTGGCGTTTAAAAGTGAACCAGTGGTACTGGGCTGATAGAAATGAGCAAATTTATCCCTGCAGGAACCCCTGTATTTGCGAAACGGTGATTGACTGACAATCACTGTAGCGGTTAGAATTCGCCGTTTTTTGTTGGGGCGATAAACAGCGTACCTGGCACCGAATTAATTGAGTGTGGAGAGAGTCATCATGTACGCGGTAGTCAAAACTGGCGGCAAGCAGTACCGGGTCGCAAAAGGCGACAAATTGCGCGTTGAAACCCTGAGTGCCGCCGAAGGCGATGCAATCGAACTTGGTGAAGTGCTGATGATTTCAGACGGCGACAAGGTCACCGTTGGCACCCCCATGATCGAAGGCGCCAGCGTCTCTGCCAGCGTAACATCACATGGCCGGGGCAAAAAAGTGGAGATCATAAAATTCCGCCGTCGCAAACACTACCGTCGCCAGGCGGGTCACCGTCAAAACTACACTGAGCTTGAAATTACCGGCATCAGTGCTTAATCAACACACATAACATTCCGTTCTCGCGCCTACCGACCTAAACACTGTATTTAGGCATTCTACTTCTAGGCGCTGGGCACAACCTGAATGAGGAATTAACAATGGCACATAAAAAAGCAGGCGGCAGTACACGCAATGGTCGCGATTCAGAATCCAAACGTCTTGGCGTAAAATTGTTTGGTGGTCAGGCGATCATCGCAGGCAACATCATCGTGCGCCAACGTGGCACACGTTTTCACCCCGGTGACAACGTAGGTTGCGGCAAAGACCACACCTTATTTGCCAAATCAGATGGTGTAGTAAAATTCCACACCCGTGGCCCTAAAAACCGGAAATTTGTGAGTGTGGTTAACGCCTAACGGCCAACCACATAGTGGCAAGGACTCAGGGCAACACAAACGTTGCTACTGAGTAGCTATCTTTCTCAAAAAATAACGCCTGCATTGAGCAGACAGTACACCAGAGACACTACCTCACACTACCAAAAATCAGCGTCAGCCTGCTTTCCACAGAAACAGTTGCCGACGACTGTAGGGACACAGGAGATAGAGCAACACAGGAGCAGTTGCCGACGACTGTCTTGATTAGCAAGGCATTCTCACCGCCTGTACCGCACTCATCTTCAACACCTTAGACGCCCTCGCTACGATTCAACTGCGGAATTTAGGTTTAAACACCTCTACTAAAAATTTAGCCCAAGCGAATTTTTGGTTACTTTTTGCCTACAAGGATGTAGGTAAGGAGGCTTGAGCAGGAGCGGTAGCTTCGCCCGTGGAAGGATAGAGAAATACACTGAAGCATCACGAGTTAAACCTTATAACACCCTATATTACCTGCATAGGAGCAGAAATAGGGCAAATAACCTTATCACCCACACGCTAATTTTTATCAACCAAAAAGAACCACACCCCAAGTAAGCAACACCAACACAACAGCCACCATCACCGCCGCCGACCCTTGATCCTTGGCACGCCCTGCCAGCACATGCCGATCAGCACCGATGCGATCAACCACATTTTCAATCGCACTATTGATCAGCTCAACAACTAACACAATCAGCAAACTACCAATCAACAACACTTTCTCAACCGCACCATTGCCCAGCCAAAAGCCCAGCGGAGCAAGCACCATAAAAAGGTACACCTCCTGACGAAAAGCTGCCTCGTGGCAAAACGCTGACCGCAGCCCATGCATCGACCACCGACAGGCATTGATTACTCGTTTGATACCACTGGTGGTATAGGGTTTCTCTGTTTGCATATAAAAATCCGCCCGCTATTAAGCCGCCTGAATAGCGGTAATCACCGCAACATTATAAATATCCCCAGCACTACATCCCCGCGACAAATCGTTAACCGGCTTATTCAAACCCTGCAAAATCGGCCCAATAGCCTCAGCCTGAGCAAACCGTTGCACCAGCTTATAACCAATATTCCCTGCATCCAAATCTGGAAATACCAACACATTAGTGACTTTATCACTGACAAGGTCTGGGGCTTTCTTTGCAAGAATCTCCGGCATGATGGCGGCATCGAGCTGCACATCGCCAAAAATATCGTATGCAGGTCGTTGTTGCTTGGCCAAATACGTCGCTTCCATGACTTTTTCTACACGGGGATGTTGCGCACTGCCCTGGGTTGAAAATGACAGCATTGCCACACGCGGCTCAAGCCCCAATAGGCTGCTAGCCGTATCAGCGGTCGCCGATGCAATATCGGCGAGCTGCGCCGCATCAGGGTCGACCACCAAGGCGCAATCGGCAAACAACCAAGTACCCGAAAACGCATGAAAAGGTTTATCAAACAGCATGATAAAGAAACTCGATACCAGCGAATAATCCGGGTGCTTGCCAACAATTTGCATAGCGCTACGCACAACATCAGCGGTGGGATATTGTGCACCCGCCACGCAACCATCCGCCTCACCACGCCGCACCATCACATTGGCAAAGATCAGGGGATCGGCTATCTGCTCACGTGCCTGGTCGCGTGTTAAACCTTTGTGTTGACGCAGGGTAAAGAGGGTTTCAGCGTATGCTTCGCTATGCGCAGCGATATCAAGTAACTGCACGCCACTAATATCGCACGCCGCCTGCTCGGCAGCCTGCATAATTAATGCAGCGTCACCCAGGAGTATCACTTGCGCTATACCGTGCTTACACAACCTTTCCGCCGCCGACAGCACACGTGGGTCTGTGGACTCCGGCAGGACAATAGTGGTTTTCGTGCCTTTGGCACGTTCGATGAGTTCATTGAAGTTTTGCATACTGACCTATTGGACTCCAGGCACTAAAACTAAAAAACCCGCTAATGCGGGCTTTTTGGTTTGAAATAGACAAATCGTTTTATGGGTTTTCCTTAACCTCTTTATGCGCATCCCACGCCAGGTACAACCAAAACCCGGCAAATACACAAGCAACAATGTACATAATAATTGTATTTAACATTCTTCCAAATCCACCAGTAACCGTTTAATACGCTTGTATTGATCAATGCCAAATACACAAATACCAAAGAAGGCGAGCATTGCCAGTACCAAAACAAATATATCTGTTGTTTGGTAGTGCGTTGCAATCCAACCCGACAGCGTCAGTATAGCCACCAGCGCACCGAAAAACATCTTTTCGTGAAAGCCAACTTCCGTTTTGATCCGATCCACTTTTGGCATAACGCTCACTGTTTCCTAATGGTTTTCCCTATTCTGAAGGGCATCTTAAAAGCCCCTCTCCCGAGATGGGAGAGGGGTTAGAATATTCGTTCTACCCTGACAGGATATACCTCTACACAAAATCCTTGTACTTATCGAGGTGACGAACCGGCTTAGACAGCGCATCACGACGGAAGGGGTCACCGAGTTCACGGGTACACATAATTTCCAATACCGTGGTTTTACCATCATTCATCTGTGCATCGACGGCTTTTTTCAGTGCCGCGCCCACATCATCAAGTTGATCGACGGTATTGCCTTCAGCTCCCATAGCACGCGCCATATCGGCAAAACACTCATCCCCTTTCAGATTGAGTTCACCGGCTACAAAACGACGGCCGTAGAAGTCGACCTGGTTTTTCTTTTCAGCACCCCATTGACGGTTGTGGAAGACCACCGCCGTTACCGGAATGTCATGGCGCACGCAGGTCAGCAGCTCGCTCATGCTCATGGCCCAGGCACCGTCACCCGCGTAAGCAATTGCCGGGCGTTCCGGCGCTGCCGCCTTGGCACCGATCATGGTGGGCAGTGCGTAGCCACAGTTGCCAAAACTCATCGGCGCAAAAAAGCTGCGCGGACGATCAAAACGCAGGTAGCTGTGCGCCACCGAGTTGATGTTACCGATGTCGGTGGAGACCATTTTGTCTGCGGGCATGGCATTTTCCAGTTCACGCAGTACCTGGCGTGGGTGTAACCAGTTGCCTTCTTCGCCGGCCTGCTCTTCGATCATGTCCAGGCTGTAGTCGTCACGCTCGTGCGTCCAGTTGCTGAGTTCCTCTTCCCAAGTGGCCTTTTCAGCGGCAATTTCCTTGCCGCGCTCGGCGCGGGTGGCATCACAGGCCAGGGTGCGGTCAGCCAGTCGCTGGGTCAGTGATAGGGCGGCCGCTTTGGCGTCACCGCAGATGCCAACACTGATTTTTTTCACCAGACCAAGCATCTTGTGGTCGGCGTCGACCTGAATGATTTTGGCGTCTTTTGGCCAGTAGTCCATGCCGTGCTGTGGCAGAGTGCCAAACGGGCCGAGGCGTGAACCGAGGGCCAGTACCACATCAGCCTTGTTAATCAGCTTCATACCGGCTTTAGAACCCTGATAGCCCAGCGGGCCACACCACTGCGGGTGGCTGGCGGGGAAGGAGTCGTTGTGTTGATAGGAATTAACCACCGGGCAGCCGAGACGTTCGGCAAGCGCAACACAGGCATCGACGCCGTTAGCCATAACAACACCGCCACCCGAGAGGATAACGGGGAATTTCGCATTGGCCAGCATATCAGCCGCTTCAGACAGGGTTTGCTCACCACCGGGGCCACGGTCGAGGCGCATGGGCTGTGGCACCTCAATATCCAGATCACCGTAAAAATAGTCACGCGGTATGTTCAACTGGGTGGGGCCAATTTCTGACATGGCGCGGTCAAATGCGCGGGCGGTGTACTCGGCCATACGGTTAGGGTTGTTGACATGGCCCTGGTATTTAACGAACTCCTGAAACATTGGCAGTTGATTGGCTTCCTGAAAACCGCCGAGGCCCATGCCCATGGTGCCGGTTTCCGGGGTGATCATCACGACAGGGGAATGCGCCCAATAAGCGGCGGCGATGGCGGTGACACAATTGGAAATACCGGGGCCGTTCTGGCCGATAACCACGCCGTGTTTGCCGGATACGCGTGCGTAGCCATCGGCCATATGCCCAGCGCCCTGTTCGTGTACCACGGGAATCAATTCAATGCCCGCCGGGGCAAAGATGTCCATCGCATCCATAAATGCGGAACCCATGATGCCAAAAATTTTTGTTACGCCATTGGCGACAAGGGTTTCTACAAACGCTTCACTGGGGGTCATTCGAGCCATTGGCTTCTCCTGTTTCTGATCGATTTAATAACAAAAGCCCCAACTCATATGGATGAGTTGAGGCCAAACGCGAACTATAACGAATCTCGTACTACTTAGCCATCGATGCGAGTGCTTCGACGTAAGTGTAACCGAGGTCGTCAGCGACTTCTTTGCAGGTAATATCGCCACAGTGTACGTTGAGGCCATTGCGCAGATGCGGGTCATCACTCAACGCTTGCTTATAGCCTTTATCGGCCAGTGCCAGCGCACCCGCCAGCGTGGCATTATTCAAGGCAAAGGTCGAGGTGCGCGGCACACCACCTGGCATATTGGCGACACAGTAGTGAACCACGCCATCGACGACGTAGGTCGGGTCGCTGTGGGTGGTGGCGTGCGAAGTGGCAAAGCAGCCACCCTGGTCGATGGCCACATCGACCATTACCGCGCCGGGCTTCATTGCCTTAACGTGTTCCGCTGTCACCAGTTTTGGTGCTGCCGCACCGGGAATTAACACACCGCCAATAACAACATCGGCTTCCAGCACATGGCGTTCAATCGCATCACGAGTTGAGTACACTGTATTGAGTGAGCGGCCAAAATGCGACCATAGACGTCCCAGCGTTTCATTTGAACGATCCAGCACCCACACATCAGCCCCCATACCCACCGCGATATGGGCTGCATGCGTACCGACGACACCCCCGCCGATTACCACGACTTTTGCCGGATCGACACCGGGTACACCTCCCATCAACATACCGACACCACCGTGTGGTTTTTCCAGGCTGTGCGCAGCGGCCTGAATCGACATACGGCCAGCTACTTCTGACATCGGTCTCAACAACGGTAAACCACCATGAGGGGAGGTCACTGTTTCATAGGCGATACACACTGCCCCCGAGTTGACCAGGTCTTTGGTTTGCTCCGGGTCTGGCGCGAGGTGCAGGTAGGTATATAAAATCTGACCCTCACGCAACATCGCCCGCTCGACGGCTTGTGGTTCTTTTACTTTAACCACCATGTCAGCCCGGGCAAATACCTCACTGGCAGTATCGACAATTTCGGCACCCGCACGCTGGTATTCCTCGTCACTGGCACTGATGCCGCCACCAGCATTGGTTTCGACAATTACACTGTGGCCGTGGGAGATGACTTCACGCACCGACTCAGGCGCCAGACCTACACGGTACTCGTTATCTTTAATTTCCCGGGGTATACCGACTAACATGACAACACCTCATTCGACTTAATATTTACAACAGATTACAGGCGTACTTTGCACCCACACGCTCAGCATAAAACAATTGGCCTACAACACCAATTTCGGGTCGGGAATGTAGTGCGCCCCTTACCGACCACCTAGTACCAGCGCTGTTTCATCGAGTGGGCCAGATGCCTAGATATAACGTATTAACTTGCACACAAATAAATATCATGGAACCTATCTGCCCATTTAATAAAGCATAGGTACACCAGATCTATTGAACTGCTATAGAAAAATAGCTACATATTGGTCGTTTTCAATATATTTCACGGCGGATCAAGCCCTTTCTTGCCTCATCAGCACATATCGATAATGATTAAAATCATGTAATCTAATTCAGTGTGCATTTCAAGCGGAAAACAAAGCTGTAACTCTGGAAAAAATTCCGGGCGTTTTTTCAAAGCATAAACATTCACTCATCAAAAATAAAACTGAGGATATAGCGATGGCATTACAACCTCCACTGACAGAACTCGATATCAATACAGCGGAATCGGGTTTTTACCAGGGATTCAACAATATTGTTGCCCTGGCATCGAAGATACTGATTGCTTTAATTGTGATATGGGCCGTTATTGACCCGGAAGCTGCCGGCAAGATACTCGGTGAAATGAAAAACTGGTCTTTCAACAACCTCAATTATTACTATACCTGGGCAGTGATGTTTTTCATTGTGGTCTGCCTGGTAATTGCACTGCACCCAAGCTGGGGTAAAACCAAATTGGGCAGCGCAGACGGCGTGCCCGAATTTTCAAATTTCTCCTGGTTCTCAATGATGTTTGGCGCCGGTATCGGTATCGGCATGTTGGGGTACGCGACAGGCGAACCCATTTGGCATATGAGTGATAACCCGGAAATACGCATGAGTGCTGAAGCGGTAAAAGCGGCACTGGCTGCGGCCAATGTGGCGCTCGCCGAAGGCGCTGATATCTGGGCTACTTATAATGCACAGGTGGCAGCGGGTACGATCAGTGCCATCGAGGGCCTGTCCATACCCAAAACCGAGTCGGCGCTTGACGGGGTTTATCGCTACGTCTTTTTGCACTGGGGGCTGGGTGCCTGGGCCTGCTACGCCCTGGTGGGCATTGCACTGGCGTTTTTCGCCTATTCCCGTGGGTTGCCACTAACTATCCGTTCAACGCTGACACCGCTTTTTGGCAAAAAACTGGAAGGCCCTCTGGGACATATCGTTGATATCACCGCTGTAGTCGCCACCATACTCGGTATTTCGCAAACCATCGGCCTTGGCCTTACCTCTTTTGCCTCCGGCTTATACAATATTACCGGTGCCGAGTGGCTGGTGACCGACGGTGAACCCACCACCGCATCATTACTCATGGCCCTGGCCATTGTGATGTTGTGCTCTACGGCATCGGCGCTTTCCGGTGTCGGCAGAGGCATTAAGTGGCTGAGTAACCTGAATATGGTGCTGTCTTTTGGTCTACTGACTTTCTTCTTGATATTTGGCGCCACGCTGTTTGCACTTGAGCTTATGGGTAAGGGCCTGTTCAACTACATCATCAGTTTGCCCGCATTGACTTTTACTGTTTTCCCTGCTGACGGTGCGGGCAGTCCCGGTGAATGGCAGGGTTGGTGGTCAATCTTCTACTGGGCATGGTGGATTGCGTTTGCCCCTTTTGTCGGCATCTTCCTGGCACGTATTTCCAAGAACCGTACGATTCGCGAGTTTGTACTGGGCGCGATTCTGGCCCCTTCACTGATGTGTTTTTTGTGGTTCAGCTTGCTAGGCGGCACCGCTATTGACCTGGAGCTAAACGGCACTGCGCAAGGCAGCATTTACGGCACTAGCCTGACCGCGCAGCTCTACGAAGTCATCAATATCATGCTGTCATCCGGCCTTGCTACATTAATGTCCATATTGATCGTGGTGTTACTGCTGACGTATCTGGTGACATCGGCTGACTCAGCTGTGTTAGTCGTCAATACCATCAATGCAGGTGGTGAATATGGCTCAGCGGGTCGAATCCATATCATTGTGTGGGGTTTAATTCTCACGGCGGTGATTGGTGCGCTGTTACTGGCAGGTGGGTTAAATGCAATCCAGGCCGCCATGATTATTGGCGCAGTGCCCTTTTCGTTGATGATGATTCTGATGGGTATCGCATTAGTTAAAGCACTTATCCGCGACGATATGCGTGCAAAACAATAAGTAAGCAATGTGGTTCCTGGTGTCCCTTCCACCAGGAACCACTGCGCTATGCAAAAGAGAAGCACTTCCCCATGCCACTAGTATTACGCAAATTAGTCAACTACGTTGAAGAGACACACAAAGAGGGCGGGCGTATTGCCGACCCTCCGGTGATAATGGTCGCGGTGGCTGCCGTTATCCAAAACCCGTGGGCCGGGCGCGGTTTTGTCGATGATTTGCGCACCGACATTCTCGCCATTGCCCCCGAGTTGGGCGACATTATGGTGCCGCGCCTGCTGGCTATTATCGGCGGTGGCGATAAAGTTGAAGCCTATGGCAAGGCGGCAATGGTGGGTTTAAACGGTGAAATCGAACACGCCTCTGGAATGATTCACACACTGCGCTTTGGCAACAAATACCGCGATGCCGTCGGCGGCACTGCCTACTTATCCTTCACTAACACCCGTTGTGGTGCGGGCAGCAAAATGTCAATCCCGATGATGCACAAGGTGGATGTCGGTATGCGTTCACACTACCTCACACTTGAGTTCACCGTTGAAGATGCCCCCGGCCCCGATGAAATCGTTATTGCGCTAGGCGCGGCAACGCGTGGCCGACCCGATCACCGCATCGGTGACCGCTACCAGGATATCGAGGAGATGGGCACCGACCAAAGTCCCACATGAGTGTGGACAGGCACTGGAGTTCACTGGGGATTGACAGCAACGGTGAACACACAATTAATGGCACGGCCTGTAGCATCAGGGGCAGTGGTAAAGTAGTGGTACTGATCCACGGGGTTGGGCTGGACCGGACACTGTGGGCGCAACATGCCGCCGATCTGAGCCGTGATTACTGTGTGGTTTGTTACGATATGCCAGGGCACGGCAATAGCGACCCCGCCGCTCACGAGGCGACAATCGACGACTTTGCCGAACAGTTACTGCACCTGCTTGACGACCTAGGTGTTGCCTGTGCCGCCATCGCCGGTTTTTCCCTGGGCGCACTGGTCACACAGGCATTTATCACACGCTACCCACAACGCATTGCCCGTATGGCGCTGTTGTACTCAGTGTATAAACGCAGTGAAGCAGCACTGTCAGCGATTAATCAACGCATCAGGCAAGCCGAGTGTGAGGGCACCCAGTCATTGATAAATGCAGCGTTGGCACGTTGGTTCTCCAGTGCATTTCTCAGGGAGAACCCAGCTATCGAAGCGGAAATTCGACAGCGGCTGACGAATAATAATCCGGCGCATTTTCTGCTCGCCTATAAACTGTTTGCCAGTACTGATATTGCCATGCAGGGTGTCGTCGATGCCGAAAAAGTGCCCACATTGGTGATGACAGGTGAATACGACAGCGGTTCCACACCGGCCATGTCACAGGCGATTGCCGACGATATACCCGGTTCCACGCTGGTGATATTAAAAAACCTGCGGCATATGGGCGTAGTAGAAGCGGTCGATGAAACGCTTTACCACCTGCGTGCGTGGTTGAGTAATTAAACGAGGTATAGGCTATGCAACACTATCAACTGTATATCGACGGAGAATGGTGCGATGCCGAAGATGGCGCCACGCTGGAGTCGATCAATCCGGCCACAGGGGAAGTGTGGGCCACCTGTGCCGTAGCGGGAGAACCCGAGGTCAACCGTGCCGTTGCCGCTGCAGCCAGGGCCATGCAACAAGGCCCCTGGGCGGAGATGAACGCCACCCAGCGCGGCAAAATGTTGCGCAAACTCGGTGACTTAGTCGCTGAAAAATCCCAACACCTGGCCAAAATCGAAACCATCGACAGCGGCAAACTCGGCAAGGAAACCAGCGCCCAAACCGGCTATGTCTCCGACTACTACTATTACTATGCCGGCCTTGCCGACAAAGTACAGGGCGCCACTCTGCCCATCGACAAACCCAATATGCACGTCTACACCAAGCGCGTACCGATTGGCGTAGTGGCCGCTATCGTGCCGTGGAATGCACAAATGTTCCTCACCGCCACCAAGCTCGGCCCGGCATTAGCGGCGGGCAATGCCGTGGTACTGAAAGCGTCAGAAAATGCCCCTGCCCCCATGTTCGAATTTGCCAAAATTATCGAAGCGGCGGGGTTTCCCCCCGGCGTCATCAACATCATCACCGGCTATGGCGAACCGTGTGGTCGGCTGTTGACCAGCCACCCGGAAGTCGCCCGTGTCGCCTTTACCGGCGGCCCGGAAACAGCGCGCCACGTCGTGCGAAATACAGCGGAAAACTTTGCCATTGTCTCCCTGGAATTAGGCGGGAAATCGCCTATCGTCGTGTTTGAGGATGCCGATATTGAAGGGGCTGTCAACGGCGTCATTGCGGGCAATTTTGGCGCTACCGGGCAAAGCTGTGTGGCGGGTTCACGCGTCTTTATCCAATCCAGCATTCGCGAGGCCTTTCTGGAGAAACTGGTCGAGCGCGCCCGTCAGATCCGCATTGGCGACCCATTGGGTGAAGAGACACAAGTTGGCCCACTGGCCACCAAGGCACAATTCGATCATGTTAGCGAATCGGTAAAGATCGCTATTAGCGAAGGGGCGAAACTACTCCACGGTGGCAAACCGCCGGAAGGCTTTGCCGATGGCTGGTACTACACCCCCACCATCCTCGACTGCCCACACCAACAAGTGCGCACGGTGCGCGAGGAAATGTTTGGCCCCATTCTCTCGGCGTTAAGTTTCGACACCGAGGCAGAGGCGATAGCGATGGCCAACGATTCACGCTTTGGCCTTGGGGCTGGTGTGTTTACTGAAAACCTCTCGCGGGCATTGCGCGTCTCCGACGCCATTCATTCAGGCATTGTATGGGTAAACACCTATCGCGCCATTTCACCTATCGCGCCATTTGGTGGCTTCAAACAAAGCGGGCTTGGCCGTGAGGCGGGTATTGATGCCATCGATGAATACACCGCGATAAAGACGGTGTGGATTAATACATCGACAGAGCCGATGGCGAATCCGTTTGTTATGCGTTAGTTTTTTGTACCGAACGCCTTCGGAAATATCGCGGGCTTCAGCCCTGGGGTAAAAATAAAACTGCGGCGAGGCCGTACGATATCGATATCTTCCTGGATATTTATAGCGCGTGTTCCGAAGTGAGACCCAACGCTGCCTGGCGTTTTTTACTCCAGGCCTGGGTGAGGCGGTCGGCGATCATGGCAATCACCGCCATGCCTATACCGGCAACCATGCCCACGCCGAAATCACCATCACCGAGCCCGATATAAACCCGCTGGCCCAGCCCATTGGTGCCGACCAATGCGGCGATCACCAGCATGGCGATACCGAACATAATGGTTTGATTCAGCCCCAGCATCATAACCGGCAGCGCGAGCGGTAGTTTGACCCGCCAGAGTAACTGCCGACGCGTACAACCAATGGCCGTTGCCGCCTCGATCACACTGTCCGGCACACTGCGTAACCCATGCTCCGAATAGCGAATAGCAGGCACAATTGCGTAGGCCATGATGGCGAGCAGCGCGGTGAATTCACCAATCTTAAAGATCATCACAAAGGGAATCAAAATGACAAAGAGTGGCATCGTCTGCAGGGTGTCATTGATGGGCCGCAGAAAAGAGGAAACGCGGTCAAACTCCGACGCCAACACCCCCAACGCTGCGCCGATAGAGAAGGATAACAGCACCGCGAGACCACAGAGATAAACTGAGAGCAAGGTTTGTGGCCAAACACCGGCAAACAGCAAAAAACCAAGCCCGACAAACGTACCCAGCGCCAGCCGCGCCCCACCGAGCTGCCAGCTAAACAGCGTTGCCATCGCCAGCAGCGCTGACCAGGGAAGCCGTGTTAAACCAAAGAACAACAGGATTGCACAAAACGCGACGAAGGCTACGGTACTCAGACGATGCTTGCGCCCAACCCAAATCGTCAGTGCAACGGATATCACGGCATAAAACATTTTCAGCGTATTGGTGAACTCAAACCCCCAACTGAAAGGCGAGATTGTTTGCTCAAGCCCGACTTTGACGGGGAGCATCGCGAAGAAAAATGCCCAGGTCTTGATTAATGTAATTACACCGGCATATTCGACGACAAGGTAAGTCAAGGCATCGTTCAAATAGTGCGCCGGATAAACCTCCCACACCTCGGGATAAGCTTGCAGAAAGGGGAGGAGCTGTGCCAGCAGAGCAATACCCAGGCCCAGCGCAACGGCAATAAACACGCTGCGGTGACGGGCAAAGACGTTTTGGCCGATTTTGGGCTGACCTGGCCCAGCAGTCGCCGCTGCCGCTGTGAGCCGATCCATAACCATCGCCATCAGCGCAATGACAATCCCCGCCAACAGGCTTTCACCGAACAGGGCCTTGCGCATGGTTGACAGCACTTCCCAACCAATATCGGCGGTGCCCCCAATGATCGAGGCGATAATCACCATGGAGAATGCCGCCATCGTCGTTTGGTTCACACCCAGCAGAATCTGCTGCATTGCGCTGGGCGTGCGCACGCGCCAAAACAACTGGCGCGGGGTAGCGCCGGCCATCAACCCCGCTTCAATCACTTCATCGGATACGCGGGCAAGCCCTAACATTGTATTGCGAACCGTTGGGGGGAACGCATAGAGAATACTCGCAATCAGGCCCACTACCGGCCCAAAACCGAACAGGAGCAGGATAGGCAATAAGTAGGCGAAGGCAGGTACAGTTTGTAACAGATCCATTATCGGGGTGATCACACGCTCGGCGCGTTTCGAGAAAAAAGCCAGCGCGCCAAGGGCAAAACCGATGCCAACTGCCATCGGCACCGAGATTACCACCAACGCCAGGGAGTTCATCGATTCCGTCCAGTAACCGATCACAACCATATAGAGAATCGCGAAGAAGGTAAAAACCGCCAGCCGCCACCCAGAGACCGCATAACCCGCAAAGGTAAACAGAGCCAGCGTTACCGACCAGGGAAGCCAGTTGAGCACCTCGCGAACCGCCGTCATCGGGATATCCAGGGCCGCTGAAAAAGCGCGAAAGGTCGGCCCGAAATGCGCAACACACCACCCCATAAATACGTTCAGCCAATCCGTGATGGGCACCACCCATTCAATGGGAAAAACGATCAGCCAGGCAGCCGATTCCCGAAATGCGAGAAACGCCAGCGTTATAGCGATAAGACCGAACCAGGCCCAGTCAATAGTGCGTGGACGGTTCAACACGCGGCTTCTTCGTTGAGATTGGTATCTGCGACGCCATTCTGGTTCTGGTGCGCCAGGGCGGCGATCACACTCGTGGCGGTGACAACACCGGCCGCTACACCATCGCGCACGGCGACTATTCCCTCCTTATGCGTAGCCAGCAGCGGTAGCAAGTCTTCGACACTGCTGCTGGCATCCTGCCGGGGCATTCCGTCTGTGGGCGATTGTTCGGGGTCGAGTACATCCATGGCAGTCAATACCCGCACCATAGGCACATCCTCAGTGAATTCCGCCACATAGTCGTCTGCGGGGTTGACGATCAACTCCGCCGGAGTTCCCACCTGCACGACCATACCATCGCGCATAATCATCATGCGGTCGGCGATTTTAAGTGCTTCGAGAAAATCGTGCGTGATAAATACAATCGACTTTTTCAGTGTTGTTTGGATGCGCAGGAACTCATCCTGCATTTGCCGCCGGATAAGCGGATCGAGCGCTGAAAATGGCTCATCGAGCAACCATAGCTCAGGCTCTACAGCCAAGGACCGGGCGATACCAACGCGTTGCTGCTGCCCACCCGAGAGCTGTTGAGGATAGGCGGTTTCACGCCCTTCCAGGCCAACCAACTCAATGACGCGACGCACTTTCTCGACTCTTTGCGCCATCGGCACGCCCTGCAGCGACAGTGGGAAGGCGATATTGTCGAAAACACTGAGGTGTGGCATCAGGCCAAAATTCTGGAACACCATTCCCATCTTGTGCCGGCGAATATCGATCAACTCCCTATCCGATTTTTTCAACAGGTCTTCGCCATCCAGCAGGATCTCACCGTAAGTCGGCTCGACCAGCCGTGAAAGACAGCGCACCACGGTCGATTTACCGGACCCCGAAAGCCCCATAATGACGAAAATCTCGCCTGCATGAACGTCAAAGCTGACATCAACCGCCGCAGGTATAGCGCCATCGGTACGCATACGTGTCGACAGCGCTGCCGCATCGGCATCAGGCACTTCGTGTTTGAAATAGGGAGAGGCTGCTTCTTCGTACACTTTCCATATATGGCGACAGGAAAGTATCGTGTCCTCTGAGGTCGCGTTCATCTCGTGCTCACGAATTATTAGGGAGTGGGTTGTAGTGCAGTAACCAACGGTTAAGGGCTGGTTGAATAGCCAGCCCTTAACCGTCGTTTGGTTGGTTTCAGCGAATTACTGAGCGGCTTTAACCCACGGCGCCCAGGTCGCTTCATTTGCGACAATCCATTCAGCGACCACCTCTTCAAGCTTGCGGCCCTTGTTATCGATTTCGAGCATCAGCGCGTTTTGGGTGGTGTTATCGATAGACATTGCGGCATACAACCTAGCGGCACCTGGCCATTTAGACGCAAAGTCCTTGTTGGCAATCTTATCGATCGAGGCCTGCTGGAAACCACAGGCATTGCCTTTAGACTGCCCAGACTCTTCTACGCACTCGTCACCGACCTTATCCCATTCAATCCAATCAAACTCATACTCGGCGAAAAGCCAATGCGGCTGCCAGAACATCATAAGAATGGGTTGTTTGCTTGCATAGGCACTTTTTACTTCTGCAATCATCGCGCCTTCAGAACCACCGGCAACGGGCTGAAATGGAATGCCGATTTGCGCAACCACATCTTTCGAGCGTGTGCCCCAGTCAGCCGGATAGGTAATCAAGCGGCCATTCGGGAAGGTATCAGCTGCAGCGAACGCCTGTGCGCAATCGTACAGCGCTTGATAGCTCGATAACCCTGGGCATTTTTCTTTCATATAGGGTGGATATATCCAGCCTTCCTGTGGTTTTAAACCGAGTGAACCCACGACCACGATATCGCCACTCGCCACTGCTTTGGGGTAAATATCACCGACATTATTCGTCCAGGTTTCGGGTTGAATGTGAAGATCGCCCTGCGCGATTGCAGCAAATTGTGGCACGGCGCCAGCGGTGACATATTCCACCGTGTACCCGGCCTTCTGCATCAGCGAGCCCGTAATGTGTGCAGAAATGTGCTGCCCGGTCCACTCATTAACCGGAATTTTGATCGCATCCGCCGCTTGAGACATGGCCGGAATGGTACTGGCAACAAGCAGACTGCCTGCGACCGCTAGAGATTTTAAATTCATCTTTTCCCCCTGGGTTGTTTACATAGCACAGCCTTCAATTCAAACCGCGCCGCTGTATTTTTTTTTAAAATTCGTGCAAAAATGCAGAAATAACAGGATAGACTTAAACCGTCAACTACGTATTACACCGAAAAAAACGGTAACCGAATAGCTAATTTGAGCGCTCAAAGTGCAGAGTCCAAGCCAAAGAATACCCGCAAACGGTACATCATTGGAACACTTAATATGCTATTTGATGCTGTAGAGTGTTTTTTTGGCCGAGAAGTACTGTATCCTGCGCCACACCAAGACACGCCCGGAACAGCACTATTCAGCCAGTCGTTTGAAAATCACCTATAAAAATAGTCTTTGTTACCGAGCTACTCACTAAAATGATACATACCCGCCAGACGCGGGTGCCAACTAAACCCCCTTTATGTTTTCAAAAGTCTATTCCGACAAAACATTAAGCCTTGCACTTTCCTTAAGTGCTGCCGCCTGGGGTTTTTACTGGTTTCCGTTAAGGGCCATTGAAAGTGCGGGATTAACCGGCGCCTGGAGTGTTGTCTTTTTTAACGCATGCCCTCTGCTCGTGTTATGCCCGTGGCTGGTATTCAATTTCAGGCAACTAATCGGTGTGCTCGGCCCTACGCTTCTGGCCGCGCTGATGATAGGCCTGGCTTTTACGCTTTACGCCAACGGATTGGTAGAAACCACCATCATCAGAGCGACCTTGCTCTATTACCTGACGCCTGTCTGGTCCACATTGCTCGGCGTACTCTGGTTATCTGAACGCTTGACCAAGGCACGGGTAATCGCTATTGGCGTGGCATTTGTCGGGTTGGTTTTATTGTTATCAAACGGTGGCTCCTCAAACTATCCGCTCAATATTGGTGATCTCTACAGTCTTCTATCCGGCGTTTTCTGGGCAATCGGCGTGGCCACGCTGAACCGCTGGTCAAATATCCCCATTTTGCCATTGGCCACATTTATATTTGTTTCGACAACCGTTATTTCAGCCTTATTCGCTGGGGTTCTCTATGTTGACCCTGTTCCAACTTTGGCGATGTTAACAGCCGCTTTGCCCACCGCTGCCTTCTGGTCTATCGCGATATTGCTACCTTGTTTTTGTATTATTTTCAGAATATCCCAGCTACTGTTTCCAGGGCGGGTTGGCATCTTAACCATGTCGGAGGTAGTTGTGGCTATTGTCAGTGCTGCAATCCTGGTGCCTGAGGAAACGATGATGTTACTGCAATGGGTGGGGGCAATCGCTATCTTATTTGCCGGGCTCATCGAAGTATTATTTGGCTATACAAAAACAGCGGAATCGACTGATGTAAACAGCAAGTGATCAAACCTTACAGCGCTGGAATAAAACAACGGGAAAATCAGAAACAATGAATAACCCTAACCCTGCCAACCCACTGTAAACCGCGTGCATCGGTGCACAGCGTTTCGAGCAGTCGCCCTACTATGAGTATTATGCAAACTCGGAGGCAACTCTCGGGGTTGCTACGGGATACTTTTACCCCACTTTCAATGGAGAAAGCGCGTGGGCCGGTCAATCTTTTTCGTTGGATGAAGAGTAGAAAATCGTAATCTTTACAATGTCGATTCGCAGGCACCATCGTGATTTTCTACGGTAGTTCCCACTTAACGCAATTGCATCATTCAAGGTTTCGGGTTAACCTTGTGCCACTGTGAAATAATTGGACACATATGTGAATATAATCAAGAGTTTGTGTAATCATAGTAGCTTCATAAAGGAAGTACTCATAAAACCAATAACTAAAAAAGCCAATACCTGGACATTTTCTTTCAGATATCTTAAACACCTTGTTTGCAAGCACTAAAAACTACGTTCACATGTGGTAAACGTTGCTGCCAGCAAGCAATATAAATTCAACTAAAACGAGGAATAGGAGTACAAATGAAATACGTAATTGTTATAGTCTTGGTAAGCATGACTATTATGGGCTGTGGGTCTAAGAAAGTGAAGTCCGTGCAGGTAGCAAAAGAATATGCTGTAGCCCCCAAATCAGTGACTATCGGTAGCCCCATACCTTTTAAAGAAAACCACAGAATTCAATCCAGTATCATTGAAGAATGCACCATCGAAAGTCAACTACCATTTTTTGTTAATGAATATGGGGATCAGTTTGGTGTAGATGTACAAATTCGCGATAGTGTGAGCAAGGATGATAGTGGGGCTGTTCTTGTTATGGAGATAACAGACGCTATAAGTCAAGGTAATGCCTTTTTGGGTCACAGGAAGTACGCCGAATTTGAAGGTATACTTTATAACCATGGCGAAAAAATCGCCTCATTTCGTGCAGGTAGATATTCAGTTGGTGGCGCTTTTGCCGGGTTCAAAGGTTCATGTTCTGTACTCGGACGGATAGCAAAAGCAGTTGGAAAAGACATTGCTATTTGGTTGAAAAAGCCTTGGAAAAAGGCTGTATTGGGGGATTTGTAGTTAACTCGCTAAAATAGCTTAACCCAGCCCTCCTAGTGCTATCGGTGTTTAAGGTAGTGGACCATCGACAATAATTATCGACTAGAACCTGTCGGGCTTAGAGGTACTCGTGGCGAGAAAAAGCCTGGTTTGGCCCCTTTATTACACACTTTTCAGGGAAAATTGTAATTCTATACTTATGAAAAAATGTGTAAATAATAAGGAGCTAAACCAGTTCTTTTGTTGAGCAACTACCAGGCTGGCTATCAGGGAATTTGAGTTTTTCATAGGCCATTGAGAATCTCCTTTGTAAAATACGAAACGCGAGCTTAGTAAAAAACTGAGGGAATTAGCTGAACAATTCAGAAACCAGGAAGAATTGTGCTTCCGGTAGGGACTTGCCAGGCACAGCAGCGGATAACATTATGCAATAGGATTGCGAAAATCGACATTAACAAAATATCGGACGATAGGAGACACCAGAGTGCAAAGAGTAGCTACCATAGTAGGCAGTATTGCCTTACTTATACCCTTTGCGCCGATTACCAGCTAGAATTGCAAGGAGTATATTTAAACGGGAAAATCGAGGTGCGTAATCCAGTATCAAGTAGTAGTGTGGATTTTTTCTCTTTTCTAGGCACCTATTACTTTGACTCGGTTGACACTAGCAAGGGGTCTTTCGCTCTCGCCAGTTTTCTGGATCGCGCATCCAATGTTTACGCTATTGCTGGCCGCACCGAAAGCGAAACTGCTAACAATGGATTTAATAGCAGCAATTACCAGGTGGGTACAATTCTAATCGATGAAGAATCCGGGTGGTTGCTGAATTTACGCTATTCCACCAGCGAAACAGGAGGTCTAAACATTGATACACAGTCCTGGTCTGTTGGCGCAGGTAAGTATATCGCCAAGAACACCACTCTCACACTCGATTACACTCGTGATGATGTAGAGGGTAGCAATGAAGATAGTGAAACCTATGAAGTTTCGACCTTTGATGTTCGTTCGTTGAGTGAGAAACAGGCAATCGCATGGAGTATTGTTTACGATCTGGAAAACCGTGACCTCAATGATGATGTCGACTCGCTGGGCATCACCGTTACTTTCTACCCTCAAGATTATTTCAGCGTTGGGTTTAACTATTCCCAGTCTGATGCCAGTGACACCGACCTGGTAGCGTGGGGAATTTCTACTGAGTGGTTTATTACCAAACAATTTGCCATTTCGTTCGGTTATAACAATCAAAAGGATGATACCCGTGGGTTTGAATCGGACAATTTTATTTTTGGCGCCCGCATTCGTTGGTAATACCTACCACTCGACTGAGGCAGCAGTATGGCAAAGCTCATCTACGCATAACACAATCACCCTACGAGCATCTCTATGCTTCTCTAATGGCTTTGTCGACTCACTTTCGATCCTGAAATAAAAATCCCCGAAATACCTTGGCTATAGGGTTGTTGCTCCCTTTCTTGCGATAAACGGCATAACAGCAAAATACTCACTGTAAACAGTGCTATTGACAACAGGTATCAATGTAGGCAAGGAAAAAACACGCTTTAATATGTCGTGAGTGAATCTGCACAATACCCTCCACTCCAATGCTGTCAGCAGAGAAATAACCCCCTATAATCCGCCCCCTTTTTACCCTTGCTGTATCAAAAAGTACTCTATGATAAATATCCTTGCACTGATTGCCGCAGAGCTCGGCGCTCAGCCAAGCCAAACGGTGGCCGCTATCGCGTTACTTGATGAAGGCGCTACCGTTCCGTTTATCTCCCGCTATCGAAAAGAGGCGACCGGCGGTCTCGACGACACCCAACTTAGAACACTGGAACAACGCCTCACTTACTTGCGTGAACTTCAGGATCGCCGCCAGACGATCTTGAAAAACATTGAAGAACAAGGCAAGCTCACCGACACACTGCACAAGGCGATTCTTGCCGCCGATACGAAAACCACACTGGAAGATCTCTACCTACCCTACAAACCCAAACGCCGCACAAAAGGGCAAATCGCCCGCGAAGCAGGCCTCGAACCACTGGCGGACAGTCTGTTTGATAACCCCGCACTCACCCCAGAAACGGAGGATAAAAAATATCTGGATGACGAGAGAGGCGTTGCAGATACCACCGCCGCACTGGAAGGCGCACGTTACATACTGATGGAGCGGTTTAGCGAAGATGCCGGGCTACTCGGCGAGCTGCGCGCACGCATCAAATCAGAGGGTGTGGTGAAATCCAGCGTGTTCAGTGACAAACTGACCGAGGGCAGTAAATTCCGCGATTACTTTGACTACACTGAAGCGTATAAAAAAATCCCCTCCCACCGCGCTCTGGCACTATTCCGTGGCCGCAATGATGGTATCTACAGTCGTCGGCATTTGCACTGTATACAGTGGAGAAAGACACTTACGCCTCGCGAACGAAACCCCTATAGCACCACGAATAAATACAAAGATTAATAAAAGGTGAATCGATGCATTGACGAATCCCGGAATTTGTTTCGTGCACGTTCCTTATGCCACTAGTGCCTGCTGTTTACGCTTACGCACAGCATTAGCGATGAGCACATAAACCAGCCCAACCATTCCGCCAATCATAACAACCAAAATCAACATATGTATTCGTTTAATCCCGTATTCAAACTCTGTCGCTGCAATTGTTATCGATACAGCAGAGAAATCCTCATTGACTACCACTGGTGTTGCAGAGAACAAACGCTCCGCCCGCTCAAGTGTCTTGTCTTCTTGCAACGCTCTTTTCTCTCTTTTCAATGTTAACAAGGTAGCTAAAAATTCTTTCCTGCGCTCTGCCCGCTCAAGTGTCTTGTCTTGTTGCAACGCTCTTTGCTTACGGTCTAACGCCATAAGGGTATCTGAAAACACCCTTCTCTTTTCAGCCCTTTGAAGGGTTTTATCTTGTTCCAAGGCACGCTTCTTTTGTTCCAACTCAAACAAACCGTCTATGAACGCTTCTTTATCTTCACGCGATTCGATAAGTTCGATTTCCTTTTCAATTGCCTCGTAGCCACGTAAGTAAAAAGGCGTATCAATTTTGACATTAGCAACAATGCCACTTTTAACATTAAACGTTTGCGCTTCGATCGTATTTTTAGAGACACCCAACTTACGGGCAATGGCGGCTTGCTCACGCAAAAAAGCCAGCCTGTCAGTCGTTTTTCTGTCGTAATCTTTTAAAGTATTGTCGATTTGCGTGCCTATGTCTTCAAGCTCAAACTGTTGCTGAAGTTCAAACTTTTCCATTTCTATGCGAAAATCTTTTTTTGCGTTCTCTATTTGAGTCAACAGATCCTCAAGTTCAAATCCTTGCTTTAGCTGAACTTCTTCCATTTGTTTATTAAAGTCTTGCATCGCGTTTTGAATTTGAGTTTTTACATCCTCAAATTTAAAATCTCTCTTTTGCTTAGCAATTGATATAAGTGACAAAAAACGCTTTTGTAAGATGGTGCTCACTGCCTTGTTAGCATTGCTATTCACTGTAAGTAATACATTCTTCCACTTAACTTCATCGTTATACTCAAACTTAACCCTCCAAAACTGACGATTTTCACTCTTCTTTATTCCATCAAAATCAACAGGAGGCTGAATAACTATCGATGCTGCAAGTTTGACTAGTGCTTCGCTGTACTCCGAATCCGTTTCGAAAGTCGTTCTATCTAACAGCTCATGCTTTCGGATAGCCTCTTTAAACAACGTACGTTCATCGAGTTGTTCAATGTAAAGATCCTGAAGCAGGTCTTGATCAACTCCAAAAAAACCAAATGTGTTAGAGGCACGATAACGCCCGGCTTCAACAGATGTAATTGGTTTTATTTCAGTTGTCGCGATAAAACTTGGCGAGGGAGCTACGAGTTGAAAAACAAGCATACCAAGTACTGATAACGCAACAATAAATACGATTTTCCACTTACCATCCCAAACTGTTTCGATGAACTCAATCAAATTGATTTCATCGTTGTCCTGCGGCCTTGTAGCTTCCATTACAAAGCACCTACGACAGTAATATAGCATTCATTCGCTGTAGCAAAAAATGCTGCGACGACGCTAACAATAAAGGGCTCTGTCCTGAATGGCACTTCCTTAAGCTGTAAGTATTTGAAAGTATTGGTATTACGTGCTTGGTTCAGATAACTTGGCATATGGTTCTTGAAAGCAATATTTGTAAAACTATCCCGGTTATCATTGGCGGCAACTTTCAAAATATCATTTTTTTTCTTAGAAAGAATAAATAAACTCTTTACTATCAGTTGCTTACGCCTTAAGGAAGTGCCATTCGGCTCTGTCCTGAAATAATCACATGTTGGGTTTATTTCGCTATTGGAGAGAAAAGCAATGCTACACATATATAAAGGTATCCGGGGTTTAGTCAATTATCAAAAATGTATGCTATAAAACCGCCATTATAAACAGGCTCTTGGTAAGTTATTGTGAGGCCCAGTTCAGTCAATTTGGAGTCACATCCGGTTTTCCACGATAAAATAGAATACGCCGACGATAGCGCTCAAATGAACGAAACCCCCGTGCGTTGGATTTCACTGTCTGTATTTTTGAATTCCATCCTTGTGGTACGGCACTACTTATCCGATAGGTGAACCACGTAAGTATGTGACTCAAATGACGCGCACCCCACCCCTGGCGGCGATAACCCCAAAAAGGGCAAGCGTTTGCCTGTTGGCACTGTTTCGGCAAGCCAATTGACTACATTAACAGGCAGATTAAACTTTGAGGAAACGCGCTCGACATTTGGTTTTATACTAATTCTAATTCTACTACTTCAATCAATAGAGCTACTATAATGGCGGCACTATTATAGGTCAATTTTTTACCCCCTTTATTCTAGGCACAGCATAAGTCGCTTTCTGGCTGGTGGTGATTAAAGCCAGGATCTTGTAATAAAGGTTGTGTATTGTTTTGCACAGATATAGACATCTACGGCTCACCCAACTGCAAATACGCCACAACTTGCCCCGCCAACACCTCCGCATCGACCTCGCCACTTTTCAAGACGATCTCTGCATTGTCCGGTGCCTGGTAATCCGAATCGATACCGGTAAAGTTTTTCAGGGCACCACTGCGCGCTTTTTTATACAGGCCCTTGGGGTCACGCTGTTCGCACACCGCCAACGGTGTATCGACAAACACTTCAATAAACTCACCCTCCCCCATCAAATCACGCGCCATTTGCCGCTCCGCCCGAAACGGAGAAATAAACGAGGTCAATACGATCAGCCCGGCGTCGACCATGAGCTTGGCGACTTCGGCGATGCGGCGGATATTTTCCACCCGATCCTGGTCGGTAAAGCCCAGGTCTTTGTTCAACCCATGGCGCACGTTGTCGCCGTCCATCAGGTAAGTACGTTTACCCAGTGCGTGGAGCTGTTGCTCCAAACGGTCGGCGATGGTGGATTTTCCCGAACCGGAAAGGCCGGTAAACCACAGCACACAGGGCGTTTGCCGGTTGGCCCGCGCCCGCGCTGCCTTATCGACTTTCATGTCGTGCCACTCGATATTGCTGGCACGGCGCAGGGCGAAGTCGATAACGCCGACGCCCAAGGTAGCATGGGTGTATTTGTCGCTGAGGGTAAACGCATTGTCCGTATCGAACGCAACAGCCCTGTCGAGCGCTAATTTGCAATAACCTATCTGGTTTTCACCCAGAGTCTTTATCGCCGATTTACCGCGTGTCTCAACGTCGACGCGGTGCACCAGATCGGTGATTTGCGCCGTGGTTGTTAACCTACCGAACTGCGCTGCATAGGGTCGCTCTGGTAACAGGGGTTGTTTATCTGTCCAGACGATATGGGCGGCAAACTGATCGGCTTCATCGCCTGGGTTATCAGCAGGCACCGGGGTATCAGTGTTCACGGCAGTATTTTCCAGCCAGGTCAGCAGTGCCGGGCCGGTGTAATCACTGACGGCACCGTCACGCTGCACAATGTGCGCCCCCGTCAAGGCTGAAACCGGGATTACCTCTACAGTGTCAATCCCCACGCGCTGCGCAAAGGCACGGTAGTCTGCGGCAATGGTGTCAACTATATTCAGATCAAATTCCACACGGTCCATGCCGTTGACCACTAACAACCACTGGCGCACACCCAGCAACGCCGCTGTATAGGTGTGCAGCCGCGATTGAGCCTGTATACCGTCATGGGCATCGACAACGACAATGGCAAGCTGGGCAGACAAGGCGGCAGTTGCCAGCGTGTGTAGCTGCGCCCCCGGTATATCGACGCCGATAAACGCACGTTTATCACTGGTAAAACAGCAGTAGTCGGTTGAAAGCGTATCGGATAAAAAAGCAGGTGGTGCATCGATGACCTGACAATGATCTGCCAGGCTGCTCAACAGTGTCGATTTACCGTGCCCCTGGGCACCGCACAGAATAAATTGCAGGCATTGTTGATCATCGTTCATGTGGTTATCAGTCAATGGGCATGGAAGTAATGAGTTTAGCCAGGTCACGCATCAGAAAAGCCGAGGTGAACCGTTGGTGATACCTCAGTCAATCGCTACATTGAGTGTAAACCCATTCCCTTTGGCGTTTATTGTAAACTGGCCATCGGTCACCGCATAACTCCACTGTGCGCTGCGCCGCAAACCACCCAGCGGGTACATATGCACACCGGCAATACCGCAGGCCGGATCGTTAGCGTGGTAGGCGGCGAGGTCGATAAGTTGCTTATCCGGGGCCTGCACCACCAATAGCTTGGTAATGTTTTTTGCCTGTTTGGTCAGTATTTTCATTGAGGCACCCACACCGCAGGCCCTGGCGTGGGCGAGCAGTGATTTTAGTGTCGCCAGCCCCGGCAAGCCGATATAGATGGGCAGTTTGTTGCCCTCGGCCTGTAACATTTTATCCCAGGCGATAATGGGCGCGGCTTCAAAGCAGAATTGTGTGACCAGGTACATCGCGGCATCGGTTTTTTCAGCGAAGCTGTTTTTCCATTTTAACGCGGCCATGATCGCCTCGTCTGACATATCCGGGCTGCCTTCCGGGTGACCTGCAAGGCCGATTTTTTTGATGCCGTATTTATCGAATAAGCCGGTGTCGAGCAATTGTGTCGAGTCGCTGTACTCGCCCACGGGCTTATCCACCGCACCGGCAATCGCCAGTACCTGGTCTATACCCACTTCTTCGACCAGTCTTTTCAGGTTGTCTTCAAGAAATTGCCGGTTGGGAATACTGCGCGCAGCAAAATGCGGCACCGGCTTAAACCCTTCGTCTTTCAGGCGACGGGCAACGGCAATCGTATCGGCAAAGTCAGAACCGGGCAGGAACGTGATATAGACCACTGTACCCGCTTGCAGATGCGCCCGAAAATCGGCGACCTTGAGCGCTGAACCGGGAGTCGTCTCGGCGGTAAAGCCGCGTAAAAAATGGATAATCTGCTGTTTTTGATCGCTATCGGTCGCCATGGTTATGCACCCCTAATCAGTGGAGAGGAGATCGGAATCAGAATCGGGAAAAGCGGATATTTCACAGCCTCCCACCGATCAGCAAGCCTATTGCAAGGCTAAAAATACCGATATACCAGAAAGCGACAGGTAAGGCTTTGTTGTCGTCATCGCAGCGTTTGCTGGAGGTTGGTATAAGGCGCCTAGATCCCATATATTAACCCGCCAATACAAGGTAGACGGTGTACTGTTGACGCTGAACAAGGCGCACTGGCACGTCATAGTGGTTCTATGGTAAGGCAGTGGGTGCCGTATTAGCATACGACACCCACACTACCTGACGCGATTACAACGCAGCTAAGCCACCTGCCAGTGCACCTAGACCAATGCGCCCTAATTCACCCCAACCGAAAGAGGCATTCGCACCAACGGTAACGGCATTTGCCTCATAAGGTGTGCGCTCGACGGCCGCAAGTTGCATCGGTTTACGTACTTTCATGTGTGAATGGGTTTTAGATACTTCGTGAATCAATGTTTTCATAAGAGTATTCCTCAAATAAGATTAATATAAAACCAGATGGAACCAAATTTCCACTCACGACCCCTGGTACGGCCGTTTGCTTATCACCCAAATGGGTGATTGCACAAACTCAAGGGGTAACGACACTGACCGGATTGCTGAACTTTTCGATATTGCCAACGAAGACTGGCATAGTATCCGTCAGGTCGATGGTCATGCTGTAGGTAGTCGCCGCCTGATTCGTATCGCTAGGGTTAAAGAAGGTCATACGTACATCGCGCATCAGTGAGTTACGGCGTAGGAATGAAGAGGGTGTTATTGTGTGCGAATAAAACTGCCCATTTTGTGATTGTTGTTCGTTAAGAATTTCTTCTAGAAAAACGATGTTATACACTGCGTAATTAAGCGCACGTTCGTCAGCCGTCAAACCGCTATTACGTGTCGCTAGATAAAGTCGACGCAACAATTGGTGCAGATGTTCATTTGCACTCTTTTCACTCTTCGATGAGTGCGGATGTTCATTTGCACTCTTTTCACTCTTCGATGAGTGCGGATGTTTATTTGCACTTTTTTCGCTCTTCGATGAGTGCGGATGTTTATTTGCATTTTTCCCGGTACAAAGATCATCTATCGTCCACAGATTAAACATATCTGCGGTGGCTCTCACCGAATAAATAACCTGATGGTTAGATAATGTAGAGTTACCGCACACCCAGCCCCCCATAGAAATGCGTGCCAACATATCATCACGACCCAGTGGGTCTGAAACATTAGTAGGTTCTAACGGCTTCTTCGAACCTAGACTTTCGATCCACTTAACATCCACTGAAGTAAAGCCTAAAGAGTAAGCAAGATACAGTGGCAATAATCTATAAAACTCACTGGAAAAAGGGTTATTGTCGATATTAAAACTATAAAGCGGCGCTGCATCGATTGTCAGTGTCCAAATTAATCGCGAAGCCATCATGCCATACTCACCGTTATTCCATAATAAAAAGGCGGCCATTGTCTGGTGGCTGTATGGCGAGTCGCTGAGCAGACCTTTCAATTTTGGATCTAGATGTTTATACCAGCTGCGAATACTGGCTTTAAATGTGTCACTATTCGATTCATTGCCAAAGTTGTACGATAGTTCACCGATGGAAAAAACCAACTGACAATTACTGAACAATGCTTGTTCCCCCTCGTTTGGTGTGGGGAAAGGTATATTACTTAGACGACTGGACGCCACAACATTCGCCGTGGGTGCACAGGCACACACTGGCTGCGGTGCCACATTTAAGGCAGGTACTTCTGAAACCACACCGGTTTCAGCGGCCGACAAACCGGCTGAATTAACAGCACTGCCAACGTCACTGTGATTATCGACAGCTACTTCAGCCACAGTGGCTGGCGCCACGGTGTTGACTGCGGGTACATCTTCTGAACTTATCATTGTATAGTCCTCTTGGGTGGATGGAAAAAAATTGGAAGCGGCACACTGAACGTGATGCAATGGATTAGCCTTGGATATACTGAGAGGCTTTTGTCCGTGTAGTACACGGCCCATTGCCGCTTTTAAATCGAGCTTTCCCGCCAATAAACGCCGACAATCAACGCCGTCATCGGCATGGCAGGGAACAGCCGTATCAAGTAAAGCACGCCGAATCATCAGCATATCGACGGGCTCACCATTCGAGGTCTGTAACGATGCCAGCAACGCAGCAATACCACTCATCACAGCCGTCGAAAAGCTTGTACCGGATAGCATCGTTATTCCCTTATCGCGGCTTGTCGGCATCGCACCGTAAAAATACTCACCTGGTATGGCAATACCGTGTGCTTTGTCTGCGGACCAATTACTGAACGACAAAGGGGCACCACCCACTCGAAATGACCCTACAGCCAAAACGTTGGGGTAACGTGCGGGCACATGCATCACATCACTACCATTATTGCCGGCTGCAGCGACAACCAACACACCTTGGCTTTCACAGTTTTCCAGTGCATGTTGTAAAACGGGTTTTAAGTCAGTGTCGTCAGTACTGATTTCTCCGCCACTGATATTTATAATATGTGCGTTATTAGACAATGCCAGCAATATACCCTCGGCGATATCTTCCTGCGTACAAGCCGTCAGCTCGCCGTTGGGCTTCTCGCCGTAAATTGTGGTTAACAAGCCTGTACAACCAGGGGCGACGCCTTTTAAATGATCACCGTGCTGGGCGAAAATCAGACTAGTAACAAAAGTGCCGTGAAATGAATGGATTTTTCCGGGTTGTTTAAACCGATCTAAAGCAATAAGATTTGATCGCTTAAAACTGGTATGCTTTAAATCCACAGGGCCATCCAGCACAGCAACGCGCACTAAATTATCACCGTGCGTATGCATCCACAGGTCTTCAAGACCATCAATTTGTTTTTCTACCTCTGGGCGCATTTCTTTCACAAAAGATCTCCGAGCACTTCAAACCGCAAAAAATGCCAATAAATAAAAATAAATACTCCTAAGTTTTGTTGATAAATTTATTTATCTGACGCTGCCTACCCTACGCATAGAAAAAATATATTTATTGTAAAAATAACGCACACTTAATGTAAAAAATTAGCAAAGATAAAAAATTATTGTACAAACCTCTTAAAAAAGGTAAAACCCAATGATTTACTCATTTCTGAGTCAAAAGGATTATCTATCAGTAGACACGTGTTAACAGAGTGATAAAAAATGAAGTGCAGCCATATCATAACTACCATATGGTCAATTTTAAGTTTCGCGTTGTATACTCATTTTTGTTTAGCGATAGCTACTTCACAAGAGAGTACTTCAACCACACACCAGAATTAAGGTAATTAGCGCCGCCATTCGAAGTGTAAACAAACTCAAGACCGATCATCCTTTATCCTAGAAAACGCAGTTATTGATTTTACATTTACTGCTCTGTTTTGAGTTATTGATAAGTTGATAATATCGGTTAATAAAGGGTGAAGGGTGAAAAATATTTTTGTGTGGTGTTTAGCTTAGTTTGATTAACCCATGCTCGGCGGCAAAACGGTTGTACTCGCTGGTTATGATTTCGTTGTTTATGCCTTCTCTGGTTACCGTGAAATTTACCAGGTTGATGATGGTCGTTGCACACTTATCCAGATTGACGTATTTCATTGTGCCGGACTCCGCTGTGTAGTCGACTTTGTCACGGATTTTTTTAGGTATGTCCTGTAAGCGAAAGTTATTGCCCGCGTTGGAGGTGTTACCTGATGAGACGATAAGCGCAAAACTGTCGCGGTATGCCAGCTTTGCCATTTCATCGACTACCGCACCGCTGTTTAAGAAGACGGCAACAGTGTCATTCTCAGTAGCTTGATGATAAACCCAAGTGGACAAGCTACGCAGAATATGTGACGTTTTGCGAATGGGAAAGACAACCGTCAGCGGGGTGAAGCGGGTAATTAAGCTCAGCCATTGTAGGAGGTTTTTATCGACCGCTTCGGTGAGGTCTTCAAGCATTTCCAGATTGGCCATGACCATGCAGGGAATAGTCAGGGGGCGATCTTTCAGGGTATATATTTTTTTTATTGCGGGTGTCGAGTGCCCCAAAAGCACATAGCCCGCATCGCTGGGCATCAGGCATAGCCCACCCGCCACAAGGACATTGTAAGCTTCTTTCGCGGTATTTTTTTTATCGATAGGCATAACACTGCCCTATATATGTATCATTTTATGTATTTATTTTAGGTGGTATTTCTTCATAACACACAATATGAAACTATTGGTTGTATTACAATAACCAATAGTTGTTCAGCACATAGAGAAGTTATTCATATAACACACATGCCAACCGCTCACCAGCCACATCCAGTTGGTAGTTACCGACGCGCAGGTAGTCGTGATCCACACCGTCGGCACAGCGTACATAACCCATACCCAGGTTGGCGTTGCGTGTATACCCCCAGCCCGCGCTGGACAACCAGCCGACGCGTTCGCCATTGCGGTAGAGGGTCTCCCGCCCCAGCAGTACGGTATGCGCATTATCCAGTACAAAGCACGCCAGCATTTTATTCACCCCTTGTTGCTGTTGTTTGAGCAACGCTTCGCGCCCTATAAAGGCTTGCCCGCTGTGCAGTTTGACCGCCCAGCCCAGGCCCGCTTCCAACGGTGTGTGATCCGGGCCTATATCAGCGCCCCAGGCGCGGTAGCGTTTTTCCAGGCGCAGGGATTCGATGGCGCGATACCCGGCGTTGACGATGCCCTGAGCACGCCCTGCCGCAAACAAGGCGGTGTATACGCTGGCGGCGTGTTCGACCGGCAGGTGCAGTTCCCAGCCCAGCTCGCCTACGTAGCTGACACGCAGCGCACGCACTGCCGCGCCTTTGATAAACAGGGTTTGCAAAGTGGCAAAGGGAAACGCCGCATCCGACAGGTCGACCGGGGTGAGGGATTGCAATACCTCGCGTGAACGCGGCCCCATCAGCGACAGCACGGCCCAGGCGGAGGTCACATCGTCAATCTGCACGTCGCTATCGGCGGGTAGATTGCGCCGGATCCAGTGAAAATCGTGGGTGGCGAAGCCGGTGCCGGTGATCAGGTAAAAGTCATTTTCGGCGATGCGGGTCACGGTCAGGTCACACTCTATGCCACCGCGTGCGTTGAGCATTTGAGTGTAGATTACCGCACCCGGTGGGCGTTCGATGTCGTTGGCGCACAGCCATGACAGCGCCCGCGCTGCATCCGGCCCGTGCACCCGGTATTTGGTAAAGGAGGTTTGATCGAATACTGCCACCCGCTCACGCACGGCGCGGTGTTCGCCCCCCACGGTGTCAAACCAGTTTTGCCGCCCATAGCTGTAGTGGTCGACCGCTGCCTGACCCTCTGTGGCAAACCAGTTGGGGCGCTCCCAGCCGAGCTTTTCACCAAAACAAGCACCCTGTGCTTTTAGGCTGTCGTATAAAGGCGAGCGACGACAGGGGCGGCCGCTGCTGTGTTCTTCGTGCGGCCAGGCCAGGGTGTAGTGCTTGGCGTAGGCCTCCAGCGTGCGTTCGCGCACCCATTCGACATCGCGGTGAGGCTGGCCAAAACGGCGGATATCCACCGGCCATAAGTCAAACGGTGGCGCACCTTTTAATACCCACTCGGCCAGGGCCATACCCGCGCCACCGCCAGAGGCGATACCAAAGGCGTTAAAGCCCGCGCCGACAAAGACGTTTTTGCGCTCGGGCGCTTCGCCGAGAATAAAGTTGCCGTCTGGCGTGAAGCTCTCCGGGCCGTTGATCATTTGCTTAACGCCCGCGTCTGCCAGTGCCGGTACGCGGGCGATGGCCTGCGCCATCAGTGGTTCGAAGTGTGCCCAGTCGTTGTCCAACAGAGTGAAGTTAAAGCCCTCGGGAATACCGCGTTGCGCCCACGGGATAGGGTTCGGCTCGTAGCCGCCCATCACTAATCCGCCCACGTCTTCCTTGAAGTAGGTGAGTCGATCCGGGTCGCGTAGGGTGGGGAGGTTAGCGGGCACCGAGGGTATGCGCTCGGTTATCAGATATTGGTGTTGTATCGATACCAGCGGTACGTTGACCCCGGCGAGTAGACCGAGCTGCCGGGACCACTGCCCGGCGCAAATAACCACGCGCTCGCACCGTACATCACCCCGATTGGTGCACACGCCACACAGACGTTCACCCTCAAAGGCAAAGCCTTGTACCTTGGTCTCCTCGTGGAACTGCACACCGGCCCGGCGGGCGCCGCTGGCCAGTGAGCGGGTAATATCTGAGGGGTTGGCCTGGCCATCACTGGGCAGGAAAGCCGCCCCCACCAGGTCGCTGGTGTCCATGATCGGCCACAGTTCGAGTGCCTCGGCGGGGCTGAGCAGGTGCATATCCAGGCCAAAGGAGTGGGCGGTGGTCGCCTGGCGTTTGACTTCGGTCCAGCGCTGTTGGTTACACGCCAGGCGCAGGCCGCCGTTCATCTTCCAGCCTGTGGCCAGCCCGGTTTCCTGTTCCAGCGAGCGATACAGCTCGACCGAATAACCGAGCAGTTGGGTGATATTGGCGTTGCTGCGCAACTGACCCACCAAGCCAGCGGCGTGGAATGTCGAGCCAGAGGTGAGCTGGCCTTTCTCCAATACCAGTACGTCGTTGCAGCCCATTTTGGCCAGGTGGTAGGCCGTCGAGCAGCCAATAATGCCGCCGCCGATAATGACGATGCGCGCCTCGGCGGGCAGTGTTGCGTTACTCATAGTATTTTAAAGCCTGCGTAAGCTTCGTTGAAATCCTCCAGATTTTTGTCGGTGTAGGCGGCGTAGTCCTCGTCTAACCCGGAGTGAATTTCTGACACCATGCTCCACATCGTCTCGCGCTGGTGAGAGGCCACCCGCAGCGCTTTGAAACGACGCCACAACAACGCATCCGGCGGTGTGCCGTAATAGCATTCGAGCAGGCTGCGTTCGAGGGTTTCATCCAGCGCGTTATTTGAGGCGATGCTGGCAAGATCAAACAATGGCATACCCAGACCGGCGTGCTCCCAATCGATCAGCCAGATTTTTTCGCCGTCGTCGATAAAATTTGCAGCCAGCAAGTCGTTATGGCAGAGCGCCACCTCACTGGGACCGACAACCGCCTCCAGCGCATCGGCAATTTTCAGTAGGCGGGGCAATTGGGCCGCGCTGCGGCAGGCCGACCCGTCGAGCAGTTTTGCGTAGTGGCGCAGCACATGAAACACCGAAAACCCCAGCACCGGCCCGCGCAGCGCCCGCATACCTGCCGTGTGCAAGGTTTTTACCGTCGACACAATGCGCACCAGATTTGCCTGCACATCACCCGCATCGAATGTCTTGCCATCGATAAAATCCATCACCAACACATCTGCCCCCGTGTACACCTGCCCGGGGGTAATGCCAATAGCCTCAGCCGCCCGCCCGCAGGCGTGCTCGTTAAAGCGCATAACATTGTGCATAGGGGCATCGCCACCAATACGCACAACATATTTTCGGCCACCGTCTTCAACCGTGTAGTTGTGGTTACTCAAACCACCGGAAAGGGGCTGTGGATTAACCGGGCCATGCCAGCACGGCAACTGCCTGGCCTGGTCGAGTATTTGGTCGAGTACCGGGTTGGGGGTTATTTGAACTGCCACGCTATTACCTCAAATCACGACGCGAAATAACCGCAGCTTAGCGCACAAACCGGCGTATAGAAACTCACCAGATACAGTGCTATTGCGCCCTGCAGTAATCCCATTAATAAGAATAGTACTCTCACTATTAGACATTCCTGAACACTCGGGCATAATCCGCTCCAGGAGCCTGTCGGGTTTAGGCGCTCGTAACGAGGGAAAGACCGATTTGAGTCATTTTTTGTGCACTGTTGAGAAACATAGTGGTTCTATTTGACGAAATAGTACGCAAAAAATGGGGGCGCAAAAAAGGGCCAGGTCGGCTTTTCCGCAGTAGAGCAGTCCTGAATCAGACAGGCTCCCAGCTTGCGGTGATCGATACCCGGTTGTCGTCCCCATATTGAACCAGGTCGATCAGGAACATATGAATGAGTAACCACAACGAACAATACGATTTCATTATCGTCGGTGCAGGTTCTGCCGGTTGCGTGTTGGCCAACCGCCTGTCGGCAAGCTCAACTAACCGCGTGCTGCTGATTGAAGCCGGTGGCAAAGACACCAGCCCGTGGATTCATATGCCCGTTGGCTACTTCAAGACCATCCACAACCCCGGTATGGACTGGTGTTACAAAACCCAGCCAGACCCCGGCATTAACAACCGTTCATTAAAGTGGCCACGCGGCAAAGTGCTCGGCGGATCCAGCTCGATCAATGGCCTGCTCTATATACGCGGACAAGTGCAGGACTACGACGACTGGCGTGACGCAGGTAACCCCGGCTGGGGGTTTGATGATGTACTGCCCTACTTCAAAAAAGCCGAAGACCAGGCGCGTGGCGCGAGTGAATTCCACGGTGTCGGCGGCCCGCTCAAAGTCTCCAATATCGGTTTTACCCGGCCCATCTGTGATGCCTTTATCGAAGGCGCAGTAGAGGTGGGTATTCCCAGAAATAACGACTGTAACGGCGCCACCCAGGAAGGCGTCGGCTACTACCAACTAACCGCCCATAAAGGGCGCCGCTGGAGCACCGCCAAAGGGTATTTAAACCCAGCGAAAAAACGCAGCAACCTGCGTGTATTAACCAACACACAAGTCGATAGAATCCTTTTTGACGGCACGCGTGCCTGCGGTGTTGAGGTTATCCGGGATGGTGGCAAACACCGCTTCGATTGCACCCGTGAAGTGGTGTTATCGGCGGGCGCCATCAACTCCCCTCACCTGCTACAACTATCTGGGGTTGGTGACGCGGAGTTGTTGCGTGGCCAGGGTATCGAGGTGGTTAAGGCGTTACCGGGGGTAGGGCAAAACCTGCAGGATCACCTGCAATTTCGTGCGGTGTACAAAACCCACACGCCGACCCTCAATGACGAACTGAGTAATGTATTGCAAAAAATGCGTGTAGGGGTGCAATACATCCTCACCCGCACCGGCCCGCTGAGCATGGCGGCCAGCCAGGTATACGTTTTTTGCAACTCGACACCCGAGGTGATGCGCCCGGATATTCAATTCCATATGCAACCCCTCAGCGCCGACTCCCCCGGAGAGGGTTTGCACCCGTTCTCTGCTTTTACCGCCTCGATTTGCCAATTGCGCCCCGAGAGCCGTGGCAGCATCAACCTGGTCTCGGCCAACCCGCGTGAATACCCAAGCATTCAGCCCAACTACCTATCCACTGAACTAGACCGCAATACGGCGATTGCCTGCATTAAAAAATCCCGGGCGATTGCCCACTCCCCCACCATGCAACACTATGTTGCCGAAGAGTTCCGACCGGGGATGGATAAGCAAAGCGATGCAGAGATTCTCGAAGGCGCAAAAAACATCGCCGAGACCATCTACCACCCCACCAGCACCTGCAAAATGGGCGGCGATAACAGCGCGGTAGTCGATGCCCAACTGCGCGTGCACGGCATTCAGGGGCTGCGTATCGCCGATGCCTCGATTATGCCGAATATCACCTCTGGCAATACCAATGCACCGACGATTATGATTGCCGAGAAAGCGGCGGATATGATGTTAGCGCGACACGATTAAATCGTGTTATTCAGGAGCGGTGTGCGATAGCGTTCAATATGAGAATATCGTCGACTGCCTTAAAAATAAATAACGCGCTTAAAACCGACAAGCCTCTAGCGACGGCGGGTGCGGTGCCAAGTAGCGTTGCGCACGAATATAATCACTACCCGACTGCTTAATATAGTGGTTAAGTAACGCCAGTGGCGTGGCCAGGCTAACCTCACCACGCCGATAACGGGCAATCACCTGATCGATATCCTGCCGCGCTTGCCCGGATACCGATTTTTTCAGGTAGCCCAGGATATGCTGCAAGACATTACAATGCCCGGCCCGGCTGGCGGGTGTCGCAATCGCCGCCATAAAATCGACAAAATAATCGTGCAACACGGTATCAATGGGCAAGGCGCTGGACGATGCCAGCATTTTCCCTAACGCCCGATAGGCGGTTTGGCTATGCGCCATCAACAGGTATTTATAGCCACTGTGATAATCCAGCAACGCCTTATAGCGGCGCACCGCCAGCACATCGTGGCGAAAGCGATGGTGTGCGTACACCCGCATAACAAAATTCTCCCGAAGGTGCGTATCGTTCAACCGACCTTCTTCCTCAATCGGCATCTGTGGGTAACGTTTTATCAAGGCATCGGCAAACAAACCACGGGATTTGGTTTGATGCGGCGCCCCAGAGGCTTGATAAACCTTGATGCGCGCCATACCGCAGCTCGGTGAATTCTTCATCAGAATATAACCATCGAGATCGACACAGCGTTCGAGCTGCGCGGTAAACCCGGCGCGCAACTGCTCACTAAGGTCTTCATCGCTGTTTTTTACATAGGTTAAAACCGGCGCGCTGGGGTCACCGACCAGGCGCATGGTGGGCCTTGGCACCCCAAACCCGGCACTGACTTCCGGGCAAAAGGTAACGTAATCAAAGTACTCGGTAAACACTTCCTGGCATAAGGTTGAGCGTTTGTGGCCACCGTTATAACGCACCGGATCACCGAGTAGACAGGCGCTGATACCTACTGGGATTTTTTTAGGCGTGCTGGTAGATGGGGTCTGCATAGGTATTTTTTCAGTGCTTCAGATTGCTTTATAGCGTATTACTATAGAAGTTTTAGTCGGCTAAGTACGTATTTAGTTGTACCCGTTGATTAGTGCTACCTGTACGGCAGTGCACCCACGAATATAAAGCAAAAAAAATTAGCCACAATAAACACTTAACCTCAAATAACAAAAATACCTATGAAATTTAGTGATTCTATAACTTATTAATCTTATTAAATTTTTAAAGAACATAAAAAAAGAAGGTTAAAACCAGGGTATCGTTGCTGTCTTGCTTAGGCCATAGCTGGAGAATACACCTTCTTGCGGTGTATCACACAATACACCGTGATCAATATATCCTTATCATATTCCCAGTGGATAAGCTTTTTACATAGGCATATGGAAAAGTTAAACGCCTTTGCCACATAAATTCAATCGACTTACCTTGCCAACTGTGCAGACGTACACTGACAGAAAAATGAGGTAATCCGTAATCAGATTAAGAATACTACACCTAGTTTATGGAACTGGATGCTGGCATCAACCTGCTGGGAACCAAGGTACTGTAGCTGTTTTACTAAGGCCAAACTGGTCAAATATTCCCTGTATAGGTTCGTCAAGTAACACTCCAAACTGGAAATAACGCCGGTATTTATTTCCACTTGAACCACTATCCAACTCAACAAATGGATTATCTAGTCCTTTGCTGAACATCTTGGCTTTATACTCTTTAACAACACCCTCAGAGATTGAGTGTCGTTTTGTAAGACGCCGTAAATCGGATAGACTCATATTAGGCTGTACACGGCTAATAGTGCGATACTGTACGTTGTGAGGTACTTGTTTGATAGTGATAACATCACAGTAACCACTTATACCACCTAACCAATTTATTTCTCGCAAATTTTCAAGCGCTTTAGCATCACCATGTACTCGAACCACATTTCCCAAAATAATATTATATCGAGGAAAGCTTACACCAATACTTTGTGATGACAGATCATACAATGCCTTATGAAATTTGGTATACACCACATTTAATAATTGATTAAGTGGCATTTCAGAATCTGGATTAAGTTTTATATCAAAATAATAGTTCATATTCGATTCTCTCTAAATTCTAATATCGCTAACATAAGCAAGTCCTTTTTTACCCAGGTAGAAACTGGATACCCCAGCAGTCTCAATTAGGTCTTTAAAGTTTCTCGCCCAGCTTTTATCAACATCAATTCTGATGGTTAATAGCCCACTTGCTTTAGTCAGCAATGATGTTACCTCTCCTTCTCCTTTCAATCTTTCTTTTTTCATATATGGGTTACCCCAAATAATTTTTTTACCTCCCGTGGTATAACAATTCATAAAATCTTTTTTAGTAAAACCTCGTTTGGAT
The DNA here is from genome assembly GCA_965277715.1 of Gammaproteobacteria bacterium. Classification (GTDB taxonomy): domain Bacteria; phylum Pseudomonadota; class Gammaproteobacteria; order JBCCGL01; family JBCCGL01; genus JBCCGL01. Next base: position 3,865,117 of record OZ255836.1, on the reverse strand, counting down.
ATACCACCAATACCACCAGATTTTGTTTTGGCACTTCTCATATCGAAACGTTTTTCAAGTCTAGCAAGTTGAAGATACAACGCAGAGCAATAAAACATTATTGGCTTTATCAAGCCCTTAGGGTTTAAGTAATTTTGTTCTGGAAACATCAAGTTTAGCTTTTCATGGGCTAACTTTACATGGCCGGTTAGCTCAACTGCTTTTTCTTTGTCCAGAGACTCCAGGCGACTAATCATCAAAATTGGGTCAGTTTTTTTCAATCTCTCAATCAAAAAATTATCGTTAATAATAAACTGACATAATTCCTCAAAATCTAATTGCAAGGTGCCCCAGAACTGACTTGAATAGCCAGAAATAAAAATGGGATCATTTACTTTTATCATACCGGTGAAAGCATTTTGATCGGTACTACCTTTCATATTTCTAATATAAATCACCTCATTGTTAATAAAATATGGTTTATCCTCAAACTCAACTAATTTTTCTATTTCATAAAAATAATAATCGGGAGAACTCCTTGATTGGTATAGTTTTCGCTGGTCACCGATCAATCGGTTCAAAATGCCCATCACTGTCGACAAAGTAATTTCACGAGACAAATAATTTTCCTCTTTTTTCAATGCTGTCATCGAACCAACAAAATTCCTACCTTTTTTTGGCAAAGATTCATTATTGCTTCCATCTAAAAAAGAATTTCGCCACGACGACTCATATTCAATTTTTATCCTCATTATACTTACACCGATTTTTCTTCAAAATAAATAGCGAAAGGCGATTCAGGATCTGGAGATACCTGTCCATCTGAGCGTTTAATCCTCATCATTTTTGGACTATTGTTATAGTCGACTTCAACCGTGTCTACATACATATAAGATTTTGCTTGGCGTATTGAAAGCTCAGATATAGCTTTGATGGTATAACTGACGAGCGCCTGCATAGCATCCTGATTAAGGAGAACTCCAACTTCACCTTCTTCAAAAATAGTTCCTTTTCTCACGTAGTTTTTATGAAAGGTCGCTTGAGGGTTTAGTTCTTCGTCCAAAGATTGAATAAATGCCTGAACAGCTTCAGCAACTTTTTCACCTTCACCGTCTTTTATCAACATTGCGGCCCGATCAAATTTTTTGTCGAGTGAGATAAATTGCAACTGTTCAATGCTAATCGAACCATAAGATAGATACTCGGTATCACCAAAAGTGGTTTTTGAAAAAAATGAAGAATCATCTCGCTCACCCGCTTGACCAAACTGTTCAAAATTACCATTTCCCAATTGGTCTACAAAATCCTCCATCAATAATGGGCTAGTGCGTTTACACTGGCTAACTGGGACAACATACCCTCGAATCAAACCAGTAATAGATGCGAGTACAGGCGTTAAATTTTTCTCACCTGCATAATGAAGGTCAAACGCGTGATCTCTAAACAAATGATGCCGTATACAATTTTGACTGATATAAAGAGGGTTCTCCTTAAAGTTTATATCGGTAGCCTCTTTTTTATATTTGAAACCCGTTTCATCTTTAATTTTACCGGTTAGATTGGTATAACCCCGCAGCTTTGGCAGCGTATGATTATTCATCATTTTACCTTCGCTGTTACTAAGAGTCGTGGGGCCATTCCAGTTTACAACGCCATGACCTCTAGCTGTAACTCTGAAATCAACACTTTTAATGCCTGTTACTTTTTTCATTCTTTACTCCTCAGGGTTAAGTAACTGTTTCATTGAAATACTGCCTATGGGTTGCTTCTCACACACTCCATAGTAAATTGCTTCATCATGCGCAGTGTGTTCTCCAAGCTTCTGATCTAACTCACTAGGCGTATAACTTACAAAAATAGGGTACTCAGGATCTCTTGCATATCCCTCTAACAAGGTTTCTCTAACTTTCATTCTATTTGCTGGTATATCCTTAATTATACTGGTTTCATCTATGCGACCATGTTTTTGCGCAGCATAACTGAGTAATCCATCCGAAATAAGCCTTCTTAAAGAACCGGTTATATTATCAACATCAACTGATTCTGATGTAGGAATATCGTAAGCATACTGATCAAGAACTTGAGGACTATAAACCAACGATACATCACATATCGCCATCTGTATAAAACGATTATCACCACGCAATGAATTCTTACTAATTTTTTTTCTTTGTGCAGCGCTTTTTTTCGATCTCGCAATGACTTGAGGTTCTGATACCTTAGCTGTTATTAGATTAACGCTCTCTTTCATTGCTTTGAGTAAGTCGCTGACTATCTCTTTATAGGCAGGCGAACCCAAACTATAAAAATCTTTGTAAATATGATAAATATCAGCCAGTAAAAAAATCTTTTCTCCTAAATCACTTACCTCCTGTAAATAGTTATACCACGCTCTAGTCGCTGCAAGACTACTGGTTGAATTAAGAAACCTGGCAGTAGCCCCGCTATTCTTACCATTATGAAATGAGTCAGGAACAGCAATCACATATTGGTTGGTGTGTTCGTTTTCCCCAAAACGATCTAAGCGCCCTAAACGTTGTAAATTGTTTTCTGCAGTGGTTATTTCAGATACCATATAATCACAACTAATATTCAAGGACGCCTGCACTATAGGACCACTCCTTAATATTTTATATTGCTTATTTCCATCACGCCTAAATGACTCAAATACGCGTTCAAATAATTTCTTTTTATCGCTTTTTTTATACTTTGAATGAAGTAAAATTGCATTTTCATTATGTTGGTTAAGAATAAAACTTTTCTGAGCAGTTGTAGCAGTATTACTAATAACAAAACTGTTAATTTTTTGCTTATGATACAAGGGATTTTTATCATTATGATCCTTTTCACAAAAAACACAGAACTCAAATTTATATCGACTTTGATTAAACGATGGCATTTCTTCTACATCATATTCAGCATCTAAATCCAGTATATTTTCGAGATAGGCATAGTGTGGTGTAGCTGAAACCAACAGAGTTTTTGTACTACCACCTAAACTCTGCTTTGAAGCCACGAGCTCTGCGAATAACAAATTAAATGCTGGCATATTAATATATTCATGGTATTCATCAAACACCACATGCGCGGTTAAATAATTAAGCAACCTGTCCGCTTTGGTATGGCTTATAACCATACTGAGAACCTGATCAATCGTGGTGATAACAATATCACCAGTAAAATAATCTAATTCAGGAGTTATGTTTTGATAGGTATTTGTACACTTAAATTCACCTGTATAGAGCTCAATGTTAGTAGTAGGAAGGTAGACATCACTTGCCAATTCGGCAAATAACCCTTGACATATTTGTACGCGAGGACAAATCCAAAGTATTTGTTGTGATTTACCTAGCCTCGCCCAGTCCAGTGCTATTTTTGTTTTTCCACAACCTGCAGCACCTGCTAATACACTAACATGATTGCTATTTTCAACTAGTGCATTGGCGACTAGCGTTTGTTTTTCGCTTCGTTCACTGTTGGAGAATTTACTTATACATGCGACTATTTCGCTTTCTAAATTACTTTCTATGATTACTTCGCTTTCGAGTTGATTATCAGCGAACTCTGCCAATGTCTTCTCATCAATAGCGCTTACCAACTCTTGCGCTGACATGCTGGATACCCACCGATCTGCTGTAATTAAAAAAGATCGAATTTCATTGTTAGTAGCATTAAATTTTGATTCTTCTTTGTAATCTGCTATTTCTTCAGAAAGGCCATACATCTTGTATTTTGGCAACAATTTGGATTCAATATAATTCAACTTATCGGCATCTATTTTCTTTGGGTAAATCTTCTCTAAGTGGCTGGACTCAATACCACGATATCTACAATCTATCTTTCCAATACGGGCTAATACTTCTAAGGACTTCTCAATCACCTGAGACCATGCTTCACCTTTAAGAGCTTTATCCAATTTCTTATAAATATCGGCATAGGTCTCAAACCCTCCCTTTTGCCTGAAGGGCTTAGCATGATGCCAATAAATAGCATGTCTAATCGATTTCTTATTTTGTGAATCTATTGTTTTCAGCGAAACATCATCTAACAGTTCATAAACAAGCACTGAAATTTCGTTGTGCCTAGGGTGTTTATCAAAACTGAATTTTGCTTCGTCTATATGCTGCCCATCTTCAGCAAAGTAAGCCCTATTTTTTAACTTAGTAACCCAATTCTGAAAGCTTGGATCAAGCTTGCCAATATCATGTAAACAACCTGCAAAAAAAGCAGCTTTAGCGTTTTGTTTTTTATCAGGATAAAAACTTAAATACAAATACTGTGCAATAAACCCTACCGCATACAGATGATAATCTAAGCGTTGTAAGTGTGTATTTGCATAATCAACACCTTTACGCGGTTTGTCAGTTACTATATCCATTGGCACCTCTTTTGCCGTGAAATTTACAGGTACAATTCCGTTTACACTAAACTTGCTTTTATCCCCCACCACCCACACCAAGTCACTGCGGGCGCGGCTACGAATCCAGTGGCAGCTCACCGCTGTATTTTTGCTGGCGGTCTTGCGCAGCAATTTTTTAACTGCCAGCAAACCCTCTTGGGTAATCACCGTCTGCCAGGTATTGTCCCCAATGCGATTGGCAAAGGCATCCAGCACTCTGCGGGTTTTACGCAATGCTTTTTTCTCACACTGAGAAACAAGGGTAACCATCATGGGGTGTCACCTTCCCAAGCGGCTTTTAAGGCGATGTTTTTCACCGCTTCAAACATAAAATCCAACGCCTTGTGCTGGGTAAACGCTTGCAGGCACTGCTGTCGAAATTCCTGCTCCGTCGCTTTTTCTCTGGCACAGATAAACGCCCAGGGCAACACCAGTGCATCTTTAATCAAGTCCGCGACATCGAATACCAATGCACCTCGCCGGGTTTTACCGTGCATAACCGCAAAACCGTGAGGGATGCCAAGCACCCATAAAGTGCTGGCAGCCAACCCATACGCCAGGTAGTTGCCGTGATTGAGAAAGGCATTGGCGGTGTCTTCTGCCTCCCGCTCGCGTACAAAATCACCGTACTGCGTGCGGTTTGCTGCAATTTTGTACAGTTGTTTGGTTAGCAGGGCTTCGGTATTCAATAAGTCACTGACTTTAGGGGCGGCATCAATCTTAGTGGTGATGTCTTTGAAGGCATGGGTAATATCCTTATCATCGAGGTAAAAACCCTCTGCTTTCAGGTCTTTATCTTTTGACCAGACACCCGCTAAGAACTGAATACGCGCCTGTTGAAGCTGCTTGGCGGCTTGCAGGCGTTTTTCACCATCAAACCAAAATGACATCCAACCCTGAATATACTCAGTGGGGCGGTATTCACTTTGGGGCGATAGCCATTCAACCTCACTGGCGGCCAACAGCGGTGTCGCACCGCTACCACTAAAACCGATCAACACCCCCGCCGACGCCAGCATTCTTACCGCCGCTTGCGTGATTGATGTACCCGTGCCTAATAAGATTACCGTGGTATTGGCAATAGGGATATTCCAATACTGGTTTTCATTTTTCGCCTCGGTGAGGTAAAGCACCCTGCCGTCTTTTTGCATTACACGGCATTTTTCCAGGTAATAGATATTCGCTCGCTTGGAGTGCAGTATCGCCTTTAAATCCGTCAGTTGTTCCATTTATTTGCCTTTTTTTAAAATGATAATCAGGCTTCAACGGCCTGTTACTTTAAATTGTAGACCCTAAATCGATTAAGGCAAGCCTGTATAAGTTAAAGTTGAATTAAAAATACTTATATTTCCACTGGCCCTGAATAATACAGCAGGGCGTCGACACGCGGCACATAGCTGCCGTCATCAATGCATGCTTGAACATGCGCGGCAATGTCTTCCATACGCGCAAACCACACATCACCTTTGCTGTTCATATAGTCAATCAGTTCGATGACTTTTTCCCAGCGCGCCAATCGCCCGGAGGCAAACGGATGCCAAACGGTGACCCACAACCCACCGTGTTTGTACATGGAATCGAATTCTTCGCGGAATACATCCATCCCCCGCGATGGGGACTGAAGCGGCATCGTGTAATTTAAATCGATCGAATGCACAAACTGTGGCCAGTCATCCATACCCCAGTAGGAAGGTAGTTCGATTAACTGACCTTTATCGGTTTTCAATATATACGGTACGTCATCACCCATTAGGGAGGCGTCGTAACGAAATCCTTCGTCGATCAGTAAATCGACGGAGGCATCTGAAAAATTGTAGAGCGGCGCCCGCCACCCACGCGGGCGCTGACCCGTCACATTTTCGATAACGCTGATGCCACGCTGTAACCAGTGCCTTTCTTCATCCGGCGGCAGGACATTGGGGTTTTCGTGGATATAGCCGTGGTGGGCGACTTCGTGCCCGCCATCGACCATTGCTTTTACCGCATCGGTGTACTGTTCAATACACCAGGCGGGTACGTAAAAAGTTTGCTGCATATTGTATTCACGGTAGGTTTCGAGGATGCGGGCAATCGCCACTTCCGGGCCATAGCGCAACATGGAAATAGCCGAGACTCTCCGGTGCGCCGTTTTTGGGTGTTCCAAATGAATCAGGCTATCGGCATCCATATCGAAGGTGAAGGCAACCGCACATTTGGCATTGTTTGGCCAGGGCACAGGGTTTTTTATCATCAGTTTTCTATCCCGAATAAGAGGTGAATGGAGAGCGGCGTGGCCAATGCCAACCTTCAGTGAAGCTGTTTTCAATGAAATTGATCGATTACAATGATGCACTCAAACCACGCCCATAGAAAACCAGAAGATAACGCCAATGACAAGCCCACCCCGCCCCCACCTCGACCCCGCCGACGATTTGACCCACACCGCCGATATCGACCTCAATACCGCGTTGTCGCCGCTGTTGGCACAACGTGCACTGTCGCCGATTCTCCGCCCTTCCCGCGCCGTTGATGTCGCGGCGCTGGTGGATACCCGCTACCCACAGGGTGGCGATACACTCGATGACCTCGTGGCGCAGATTACACATGCCAACAATCAATGCCCGCGCCGTAATACTCACCCCGGTTTTTTCGGCTGGGTGGCACCCTCAGGCATGCCCACCGACCCGCTGGCCCACGCGATGGTTGCGGCGCTCAACGAAAATGTGGGCGGTTATTGGTCATCCCCGGTTGGCACGACGATTGAGCGAACGGTGATTGGCTGGCTGGCCGATTTAGCCGGTTTTCCCGCAGAGGCGGAAGGGGTTTTACTCAGTGGTGGTTCGCTGGGGAATACCACAGGCATCGCCAGCGCCCTGGCAAAAAAGTTTGGCGTTGCTTATCGTCAAAAAGGCTTGCAGGCATTTAGCCAGCCGTCTTCACCGGTGGTGATCTGCTCACAGGCGGCCCACTTTTCGATTCGACGTGCAGCGGCGATGCTGGGTATCGGTACAGATAACGTGATTGCCGTGGCGACCGATGCGCAGTTTTGTATGCAGCCCGATAAACTGGCTGAAGCCTTGGCACAGCACGCGAATGTGGTTTGCGTTGTCGCCAGTGCGGGCACGACCAATACCGGTGCTATCGATCCACTCGACAGCATCGCCACACTGTGCAAAGAACACGGCGTATGGCTGCATGTAGACGCCGCTTACGGTGGCGGGGGGTTGTTATCCCAGACGCTACGATCACGTTATAAGGGCATCGAGCACGCCGATTCGGTGGTGATGGATTTGCACAAGTGGTTTTTTCAATCGCTGGATGGCAGTGTACTGCTATACCGCGATGCCAACGCCGCACGCACACTGTTTTATGACAACCCGGACTATCTACAGGCGGGTGGCGACACTTCTCCTGAGCAATACATGTTTTTCCATATCAGTCCGGAATTATCCCGGCGTTTTCGCGCCCTGCCTTTTTACCTGGCATTACGGCATTACGGCATTGAGCGCCTGGGGCGCAACGCCCTGCACAACGTGCAATGCGCTGACTACTTGGCGGATCTTATCCGGCGGGAAGATAACCTTGAACTGATCACCGCACCGCAGCTATCAATTCTGTGTTATCGCTTTACTACGCCAGGCTTGAGTGACGCACGCATCGACGCCATCAATACCGGCATTCGTGACCAAATCCAGCTAGAGGGCGATTACTTAATGTCCGCCACACAGGTAAATGGCAGGCCGGTTTTGCGGGTTTGCATTATTAACCACGCCACGCGGGCCGAACATATAGAAGGCTTGGTGGCGAGTGTACTGCGCATTGGCCGGTCGATGAAAGAAAAACACCAAAACACCGCGAGTGAAACCATATAACTCCCTCTTTATGAGAAAAAGCAGTCACACTTGGTTTTATGGCTTCGCTGTCAAACACCACGCCTAAGCAAACGCAGATTTGACAGCACAGCAAACTACCGACTTTTCCCATCAGCAATCAAACTGATAATTTCAAACATAACCGCCATCGCCACCATTGAAGTAATTTTATTCGGACTGTCTTTAGTCGGAATCAAACACACCACATCCCCACCAATAACATTACAACCGCGCACGCACTGCAACAACTGCATCACCTGATCGACCATAAAACCATTACAACCGGCCTCAATATTAGACACCCCCGGCGCCACTGATGGGTCGAGGCAATCCAGATCGAAGGTGATATATAAAGGCCGGCCACCGATGCGGTTTTGAATAATATCGATACTTTTTTGCGCGCCAATTTCATTGTAGCGATCCATCGTAATCACTTCGTAACCATGCTCATAGCTGGGCTTTAACCAGTCCAACGTGCGCGCATTGCCGCGAATACCGATTTGTACACTGTGGTGCGCATCGACATGGCCATCACGCACCAGATACGAGGCCCAGTGGGCGGCAGATTTTTTCGCACCGAGAAAATGCTTCATATTACTAAAGCAATCAGTGTGTGCATCGAAATGCAAAATACAGGCTTTTTCACCCTGGGTAAGGGTCGACGTCGGCCCGCCGAGCGCCTGCAAAATACCGCCAGTCACCGAGTGATCACCACCGACAGACACCGGCCTGGCGCCCGCCGCATCGATATGCCGGTAGTACTCGGTAATATGCTCGATGGATTTTTCATTGTCGTTGGCATGGGTCAGCGGCACATCGCCCAAATCATTAATACGACAGGTGTTCCACGGGTCCAGCTCGAATTTCATATGCACGCGCCGACCATTTGCCGAGACATCGCGCACCGCACGCGGCCCCAGGTGTTGATCGCGCTCGGTAGTGCCATTGCCAGTGCTGTGCGGAACCCCCACCAAAGCAATATCACATTCACGCGGGTCAGGATTGTGTGGGGCGCGAAATAAAGTGGGAATACCATACCAATACAGGGCGTTCATAAACGCATCCTGGTTTTTTTGGTAATCGTAACTATCGTTATTACTCATAAATACTCCCAAAAACCTAGAGGGGTGTTCTCAATCAGGCGCTTTTTGTACCCACAAACAAACCCCCATCGCCAATGAGCACAACACCGCGAAGCCAGCCACCATCGGTATCACCGTACCATTGTAAGCCTGCCCTATCGGTGTGCCCAACAGCAGTGATAAAAAAGTAGAAATCGAGCCGATAACAGCCGCCGCCATACCGGCGATATGGCCAAGCGGTTCCATCGCCAGTGCGTTCAAATTGCCAAATAAAATGCCGATAGGGAAAAAGCCGATCAGAAAATACACAATCAGTGACCAAAACGGGGGGTGGCCATCAAACCCATAGGCGACAAACAGAAACACCAACGATACCGCGCTGAGCAGTTTTAACGCCTGCACGGTTAAGTACTGCATCCCGTAACGCATCACCCACCTTGAGTTAACGTATGAAGCCAACCCAAGTGATGCTGCAATTAATGCAAAATAAAGCGCAAACTGATCACCGAGCTGATACTGCTCCTGCAAAATTTGCTGCGCCGAGATCAAATAGCCCAGAAACGCCGCAAACACCAGGCTTGCCGCCAGCGTATAAGCAATCGCTGTACGGTTGCAGCACACCTGACGAAACGCCCACCACAACTGCTGTAGAGAAAATGTGCTGCGCTTTTCAGGCAACAATGTTTCCGGTTGGCGCAATGAAAACCAGAGCTGTACCCCAACGGCCAACAGCAGTAACACCCAAAAGATGGCCCGCCAATCCGCCAGCCACAAAATGCCCTGCCCGAGCGCAGGAGCCACCATAGGGACAAAAATAAACACCGCCATAATCAATGACATGATTTGTGCCATCGCATTGCCCTGGTAGCAATCGCGGATCATCGCCACCGTAACATTGCGCGGCGCCGCCGCTCCCACACCCTGTAGAAAGCGCCCAATCAGCATAACCGGAAAACTCTCAGCAAAAGCACTGACTAAGCAACCGACAGCGAAGACACTCACACCCACCAGAACAACCGGCTTGCGGCCAGCGCTATCGGAGATCGGCCCACAGATAAACTGCCCAAACGCCATCCCCAGAAACAATACACCAAGCACCAATTGACGGTCATTCTCCTGCTGTGCGCCGAGGTCATCGCCAATTACCGCCAATGCTGGCAGCATAGCGTCGATGGATAGTGCGACAAATGAAGTCATAAACGCCATCAAGGTAACGAACTCAACCCTTGATAACGGTTTTACTGATTTGGTTAACAAAGAACAATCCGTAAGCGCACTTGGCAGTCAAGCATTAGCGCTCACACTGTTTTGGCAGGCAAAAAGTTATTGGGCGACGCGTTATCACCTAAACTGTCACCTGATTAATGATTCTACGCCTGGTGGTTGATTAATCAAATAACGCCGTACAAAAAATACTTTTTGACGAGATGCTAAAATTATGGGGTAGATGGCTGAATTATAAATATGCGTCACTGTAATCTTGGTTAATAATGTAATACTGAACGCTGATCATGTGGGTCTATAGGTAAATACCAGCATCGACTCTAGAAAAAATATAAAAAAACCTATAAATACCAATAGACTATAAATAGTACTTCATTTTAATTATTAAAACTGGCACACTGCACGGAAACTCAGGAACGCGCTCGCTATAGAGGCATATAAATCTATGATAACCTACCCAATCAAGGTCAATCTGAAGACCGTATTGACCGATACCACTGCTGCTTTGCGTTACACCGCACTGTTTTTTTTGATGTTATGCCTAACTGCTTGTGGCGGTGGTGGTGGTGGCGGTGGCACGAGTGGATTCAGTGATAACAACACAGGATCAACTACCCCAGTAGCAGGGACACCCACCTCAGGGACAACCACATTGCGAATCGGTAATGGCTCAGGTGCCGGCTTTACTGCAGGCGCGCTGGCAGCAACCCAAACCAGTTTGGCAGCTGGGGCCAGTACAACGATTACCGCCAACCTAGTTAATAATAACGGTGTGGCTATCACCTCACCATCACAAATTGTTACTTTTAGTTCTCCTTGTATTACCAGCAATACAGCAAATTTAGATAACCCCAGCGTTACCACAACCACAGGTGTCGCCTCGGTCGTCTACACCGCCGCTGGCTGTGTCGGTAACGATATCGTGACAGCCAGTGTAGTCTCTGGTGGCACAACACTCACAGCGACTGTCACCCTCACTGTCTCTGCAGCAGCAACTGTCGCAGTAATTGGCAATGGCACAGGCAATAATTTTGTGTCGGGTCAGCTTGCCGCCAGCCTGACCACCCTGAACCCCAATTTAAACCCACCCACCAGCAGTAGCGTTATCTCATTGAGTCTGGTCGATGCTAATAATAGCAACAGCCTAATTACTTCATCACAGACAGTTTCATTTTCCTCGCAGTGCTTAACTGACGGAACAGCAACACTCAACAGTAATCTCATCACGACAACCAGTGGTACAGCCTCGGTTAACTACGCTGCAAATGGTTGCGTAGGGAATGATATTATTACTGCCAGAGTTGGAGAAAGCGGTGCAACGGCCACTGTTACTATAAACCATACGGCTTCCGCTATTGGCGAAGTGAGGTTTATTTCTGCAACCCCTACACAGTTAAGCATATCTGGACTGGGCAATGGATCACAAACCTCTACAGTCACTTTTAGGGTATTAAACAGTTCCGGCCTTCCTGTCATTAATCAGATGGTTAATTTCACCCTCACCTCCACCTCTCCCAATACCGGCGGCGCCCGCATAGCCATCAATAGAGAGAGCGGTTTATCTAATGCCAGTGGCGATGTCAGCACGGTTGTACAAAGTGGTACCCTGGCCACTTCACTGCAAGTTATCGCGACCCACCCAACCTCTCAGTTACAGGGTTCATCGATCGGTATTGCCGTTTCAACAGGACGGGTTGTATCTGATAATTTTTCTATATCAATAGGGTCTAACCGCCCTGCACAAGCATTTAACACCGATGGAATAGCGGTCACATTAGGTGTTATTGCAACCGATCAGTTTGGTAACCAGGTGCCAGATGGCACATTAATCAGCTTTATCACGGGCGAAATCGGGCTGATTAGCCCCTCGTTCTGTACTACTACCAATGGACAGTGTTCAACGACATGGCGAAGTTCAGGTACCAGACCACCGGATAATCGGGTTACTTTATTGGCGTTCACACCCGGTATCGAGCGTTTTATTGATCGCAATGGTAATGGTGTACTTGAAGATTCTGGCGCTGACAATGCAACAAACCCAACTGATGATAGACCTATAGTCTTTGATGATTTACCCGAGCTGTACGCCGATGAAAATGAAAACAGAACGTATGACTCAGGAGAACCGTTTAGGGATATTAATAACAATTCAACCTATGACGCTAATGGAGATGATTTCTGGAATGGCCCTTGCTTGCAAGAAGGATATCCCAATGCAGTATGCAGCTCTAATATGGTTGGTGTACCGGAAACGATTTTTGTCGGAAGACAAATCATTATTGCCATGCCCCTCAATCGAGTGACTACTGCTGTACTTGGTACTTTCCCTAATCCTTCAGGTCCTATCACCGCTATTGGTACTGGAACAACCTTTAGTGGGTTGTTCCTCTCTGATGGTAACTTAGGCGTTAACTCTAACAATATACTGTCGTCGCCATCTTCAACAGATACTTGCACCACTACAGTGGGCACAGCTTACATGGGCAATCCCTTACCCTTTGGAACGACGTTGGCTTTTAGTTCAACCGGTGCTGATATAACTAATAGCCTAACAGCTATCACATTAAACACCAATAACTTGTGTGCAGATGGCCCAACTGGCGGATTTAACCTAACGCTCGGTAATGTGACGTCAACCAATGTAAGATTAGAGTTGTTGGTTACCTTTCCCAACAACACTACCGAAACTATCACATGGCTATTTACCGGCACTCCTCCCGATACAACACCCCCGACCATTTCAATTGCTGTTATTGCAGGTAATAATGAAATTGATACCACCGAAGATGATAATGATATTATCATTGCTGGTACTTCCAATGCAGAAAACGGACGAATGGTAACTGTCGGGTTAAATGGCGTTAACTACACAGGCACGGTAAACAATGGCGCCTGGAGCGTTACTGTACCTGCACTCGACGCCCAGGCTTTGCCTGCTGCCACGACGGTAACAGCCGATGTGACAGATGTTTCTGGTAACGCCGCCACCCAGGCAGTTCGCTTTTTAACACATATACTTCCCGACACAACACCCCCGACCATTTCAATTGCTGTTATTGCAGGTAATGATGACATCAATGCCACCGAAGATGATAATGATATTGTTATTTCTGGTCTTTCCACTGCAGAAAATGGACAGACAGTAACTGTCGGTTTGAATGGCGTTAACTACACAGGCCCGGTAAACAATGGCGCCTGGAGTGTTACTGTACCTGCACTGAACGTTCAAGCTCTGCCTGCTGCCACGACGGTAACCGCCGACGTAGCGGATGCCGCTGGTAACGCCGCCACCCAAGCGACCCGCCCTATAACACACACACCTTAAGGCGCTTCTAAAAATTAAGACACTTTTTAAATTTACGCGACTGCAATAGAGAGAATATTAAATTGTTGTTCTCTCTATAAAAATATTTCTTTATCAGAACAAACCACCACAGATAATCGAGTGGAAATTATCTGCTATAAAAGATGCACTTTTATCTCAGTAAAATAATTCAAATTACCTACGGGACGAACAAAGAGGAGGATAAACTTATAGAAGGCCATAACGCTATACTCGGAGCTTGCGATTAACCAACACAATCCCCACACCCACCATCACCAGTGCAGTAACAATGGTATAAGTGATCTCCTCACCCAAAATCAACCAACCAAACAACACTCCAAATACCGGCGCAAGAAACCCAAACGATGCCATATCCGACGCCGGGTAAATCGATAGGATCCAGAACCAGGTGAGAAACCCAACGCACACCACGCCAAATACCTGCACAAAAAATATTCCGGCAATCAGCGGGGTAAATTCACGCACCGGTTCACCAAACAATGGCGTAACCGCCAATAGCACCAATGCAGACACTGATAACTGATAGAGCAACTGCATTTCCGGGCAGGCGCGTGATAGTTTGCTGGTACGCGCCAGCAGTAAAACGCAGGCCCACAATGCCGCACCGACGATGCAAAAGATATCACCCATTAATGCCTTATCAGTGGCCGGTGCGGCGTTATTGGATAACGCCACAAAGACACCGGCAAATGCGAGTAATAAGCCGCCAGTACGCACCATCGTCAGCCGTTCACCAGGAATAAGAAAATGCGCACCAATCGCCGCCCAAAACGGCATGGTGTAAAAAAAGATCGCGGCACGCGCCACGCTGGTGTAGTCCAGTGCTTGGTATAGCAACACAAACTCAATGGAAAAGAACACCCCCGCCAACAGTCCAGGCCAGAAACTACCATCACGCACCGTCAGTTTTTTATGCGTTAACCAGGCAAATAACATAATGGGCAAAATAGCGCACAGCGAGCGCAACCCCGCCTGGAATACAGGCTGTAAACCATCATTAACAATTTTTATTAACACATGGTTAAGACCATAAGTGGCTGAGGTCGCCACAAGTATCGAAGCACCAAAGGCATCGATTTTATCTTTGCGTTTCAATTTATATCCCAATGCAGTGCGTTACACGAAAAATATACCGGGAGTTTGAGTTACGCTTGATACCCGGATAAGAAAAGAGAGATGTCGAATTTGTTAGATTCAGTAGCATAACCCGTTTGACAACCGGGTTCATCCGGCGCTAACGTCTCCGGCTGAATCGCAATGAGAATGTTTAATGCTGAGCAATATCGATACACGCTCTTCTATTCAAACCCACCGTAGTGAGCAGATCAAAAAATGGCTAGGCGAGTACGACTGCCCCGCCGTCGTATTGTTCGACCCGGTTAATATTCGCTACGCCACGGGCACCCGCAATATGCAGGTGTGGACAATGCACAACTATGTGCGCTACGCCGTGGTATTTGCCAGTGGTGACTGTGTATTGTTTGATATGCCCAGTGCCTCACACCTGGCAGAGCCGATGCTTGAGGATATTCGCCCGGCGCTTTCCAGTGATTATATGATCGTCGGTGAACGTGGGTTTGAAATGGCACAGCGCTGGGCGATGCAAATGCACGCGCTACTAACAGAAAAAGGGATAGGCGGGAAAAAGCTGGCGATTGACCGCGCCGATCTGACGCTGGTCACTGCCTGCCAACAACAGGCTTTGCAACTGATCGATGCAAAGCCGCTGATGGAGCGCGCCCGGTCGATCAAATCATTGGACGAAATCGCGGCGTTAAAACAGTCACTGCAAACCTGTGAAGCCAGTATTGCTGTCATGCGTGAAAAACTGCACCCCGGTATGCGCGAGTCAGACGCACTGGCCATTATGATTGCCGCCAGTATTGAGCAGGGAGGCGAGTACCCGGAAACGCGTTTACTCAGTAGCGGCCCACGCACCAACCCCTGGTTTCAGGAAACCTCAGACCGCATTATACAAAATGGCGATATGCTGGCCTTCGATACCGACCTTATCGGGCCGATGGGGTTTTACAACGACCTCTCGCGCAGTTGGGTTGTCGGTGATAAAAAACCGCGTGATAAGCAACGCCAGCTATACAACACCGCCTACCAACAAATGCAACATAACATCGACTTGCTAAAACCCGGTTTGGGGTTTTTGGAATACTCAGACAAATCATTTCAACTCCCGGACAATTGCCTACCCAACCGCTATGCCGATGTCGCCCACGGTTGTGGCCTGGGTGTCGAGTACCCGCTCATCTGGTATCGTGAAGATGAGGAATGGGGCGCTTATGACGGCGTTTTTGAAGAGAATATGGTGGTGTGTGTGGAGTGCTATGTGGGCGAAATGGGTGGCCATGAAGGGGTTAAGCTTGAGCAGCCTGTTTGGATTAAAAGCAGCGGGGCCGAGGTACTGGCTGAGTACCCACTGGAGTTAAGCTATCTTTGATTTTCTACCGACAAAAGCACTATCGGGCATTGGCTTCTTCACGATTGAATCGCTTCCCTTTTATTTTCAATGAAACAGCTTTAAATGTTGCTTCTCTAGGTACGGGCTTTTCCAGTTCCTGGAGTCGATTTTCCCGCATCAAACTCGACAGATATTCAAACGTCAGCCCAGGGTAGCGTTCCGCCAATCTGGTCACCTATAAAAGCGAGTGGGCGCCATTTTGACTTTTCATCAACGCCCGAAGCGATAGTACGGGAAAGCAGGGAGCAACGGTGAATTGTTATGTATTAGATGCCTCTGCAGCACTCCGCATCAGCCTTTCTCCAACGGAGCATGGCCACTAGCTGACACTGTTGGATCAAGCCAGCAAGATCATTGTGCCAAGTTTATTTAATGTAGAAACAGCCAATGCACTCTATAAATATTACCGGGCTGACCAATTATCTTTAATGGAAGCGCTGTTTATACATCTCAATGTACTACTCTGATAAATAGATCAAAACAATCTATCCTCCAGCGTACGCCCCTTAATCAGGTGCTTGTACGCCAGATTATTATCCGCCAAAAACCTGAGTAGCTGCTGGTCCATCGTCGGATACGAGGCAATATCGTATTGCAGAACAATATCCCCCTGTTGTTTGGGAAGTACATCAATAACACCGGTGAGTGTCGACAGTAGTTTCGCCGCATCCTGTGTATCAGACTGCCCCAGTTTGATGGTTAAATACCCTTCATTACCTGTACTGCCAATATCGACCTGATTTTTCAGGCAACCCTGGTCGAGATGTACCACGGTACTGCACAACTTTTCCAGTTCATCCAGGTTGTGCGAGCTGACGATAAAGGTCATACGCTGTGAACAGGAGACGATTAAATCGCGGATGATTTTGACATTGGCGGGGTCGAGCCCGGCAGTCGGTTCATCCAGCAATACCACTTCCGGGGCGCCCAATAGCGCCTGGGCAATAGCAACGCGCTTACGCATGCCGTGGCTCAATTCAGCGGGTTTCTGCTGTTTAGCATCAGCCAGCCCCACATAATCGAGCACCCGATCCACATCACGCCTGGCCGCCCCTCCACTTAGCCCCTGCAATATGGCAAATAAATGCAACTGCCGAGCCACTGAAAAGCGTGGGTCGAGCTGTGCATCCTGTGGCAGTGCGCTGAGCCGACCACTCAACCCGGCACTGCCCGGCGCCAACCCCAACACAGTTGCCTGGCCACTATCAGGGCGAATGTACCCACACAACAAACTCATTAAGGTGGTTTTACCCGCACCGTTTGGGCCAATCAGGGCGATAGGGTCGCCTGCCTGCAAATCGAGATTGACACTGTCCAGAGCCACGTTACTGCCATAGCGTTTGCCCAGGTCGGTGCAACTGATCACACTCATAAATCACTCCGTTGCATCAGCCAACGCCCCACACCTAACAACACTACCGTCTGTATCAGCGGTATGTGTGCCAATGACAACATATCCCAGCCTTCTTTTTCTAACAGTGCAGAAAATTGCGAACCCGGCAGTATCCATTGAAAAAAACCAACATCGGGAAAATAGGGCGCCAGCCAGGCGATAAGAATAAGCAATATCAACCACAGGATTATGGCGTAGACAGTCGCCTGACGGGCTGATTTGGCGATAACCGATACCAGCGCCATGAGTGCGGTATAAGGCAGCAGGACAATAACAAGGTTAACCGTAATCAACACCGCCAGTGACAACCCAGCCCCCAGCAGGCTGGTGTCCCGTGACACTGCCAACACCAGCACACTGCCCACAGTAGCAATGATTAATAACCCCTGGATAATCATTTGGCCGAGAAAACGGCCAAAGTAAATGGTGTCCCGGTTGGCGCGCAAGTTAATCAAGCGCAATGTGCCACGGCTGCGATCAGACGCTGTTTGATCGGCGGTTAACACAATACAAAAAAACGGAAACAGGTACAGGGCCACGCTCCAAAAAACGGTCATTTCCGCCACCGGCCAGGCAAGTGGGTTTTGCACATCCGTATTACCGATTAACGCACCGATCAAGTTGCTGGTGTCCCTGTCCAACAAATAATAGGACGCGTTATAAATCAAATAGCGCAGCAATACTGACCACAGCAGGGCGAAGGCCAGCAGCGATATACACCCACGTGTGGTAAAAAAAAGCCTCACCAGCTCAAAGCGGGCAATAATGAATAATTTTTTCAACGGGAAAACCACGAACGATCCAGTCGATAGTGTAATGGGATTTTTGGTTTTGCGCATTGCTATGCTGACACACGCACGCGGTTTGCCTTATATTGATCCCTCACTGTACTCCCTGACACGGTAATGAATATGAAATACGGTTTTATTGGGCTGGGTGTTCTCGGCGCCAGGCTGGCCAAAAATTTACTCGACGCCGCTATCGA
This sequence comes from Gammaproteobacteria bacterium, assembly GCA_965277715.1. GTDB lineage: Bacteria > Pseudomonadota > Gammaproteobacteria > JBCCGL01 > JBCCGL01 > JBCCGL01. Next base: position 3,846,385 of record OZ255836.1, on the reverse strand, counting down.
CCTGACGGTTTACGATTTAAACGAAATGGCGATGCAACACGTCGTCAATGCCGGTGCCAAAGCGGCCACTTCCGTGCAGGACACCGCCAGCCAGGTCGATGTATTAATCACCTGCCTGCCGTCGCCCGCTGCCTCTGCCGCCGTAATGACAGGTCATAATGACGACAATAATGGTGCCTTGGCATCGTTAAAACCCGGTGCCACCTGGATTGAAATGAGCACCACCGAAGTAGAGGAGATCAAACGTCTCGCTGCACTCGCCAGTGAGTTGGGTATTGAAACCCTGGAGTGCCCCGCCACCGGGGGTGTGCACCGCGCAGCACGCGGTGAAATGACGCTATTGGTTGGCGGCGCACAAGCGGTGTTTGATAGTCATCGCCCACTACTAGAAAAAATGAGCGGGCATATTGTGTATATGGGAAAAATTGGCGACGCCTCGCTGATCAAGGTGATTAGCAATTTGCTCTGCCTGGTCGACCTGGTGGCGATGGGTGAGGCCTTGATGCTGGCCAAACGGGGAGGGCTGGATTTGGGCAAGTGCTATCAGGCGATTACCGCCAGCTCTGGCAGTAGCCGGGAATTTGAAGACTGGGCGCCTGTGATTTTAAACGGGACATTAAACACCGGGTTTACCACCGAGCTGGGTTTAAAGGATTTAGGGTTTGTTACCGCACTTGGAAAAAACCTCGATGTTCCCCTAAAGCTCACCGGCCTGGTAGAGCAATTGTTTATCGAGTCACGCGCCAAATACGGCGGCGATGCATGGACACCGCATGTTATCAGGATGATGGAGGAGACCACCGGCACCGAACTGCGGGCGGAGGGGTTTCCAGATGTTATTCCAAAATGAACAGGCGCCTCTGTAAAGGGTCGGCAGTCTACCGGTTATACGCAGTAGCCATACTCTCTGCCGTCGGTGCCTCGCCCCGCTTGCGCCGGTCAACCAGATCATCCAACCAATCGGGATCCATTTCCGGCACTGAGGACAACAACAGCTCAGTGTAAGGCGCCCAGGGCGGCGCCAGTATGTCAGTCTTATTGCCCTGTTCGACGACGCCTCCCTGGTACATCACCACAATTTCATCGGCAATGGCCTTAACGGTGGCCAGGTCGTGGGTGATAAAAAGGTAGGAGACGTTGAGTTCTTTTTGCAGGTTGAGCAGCAAATCGAGAATACCTTCAGCGACCAATTGATCCAGCGCCGAGGTCACTTCATCACAGATAATCAGCTCCGGCTCTGCCGCCAGTGCCCGGGCAATACAGATGCGTTGTTTTTCTCCGCCAGACAATTGCGATGGGTAACGCTCGGCGTAGTCTTCGGGAATCTCGATCTGGTGCAGCAGTTCGAGCACGCGCTGATCGCGTTCCCTACCGGTGATACCGAGGTAAAACTCCAGCGGACGACCAATGATCTCTTTGATTTTATGCCGGGGGTTCATCGCCACATCGGCCATTTGGTAGATCATTTGGATCGACTGTAAATCCTGCTTTGGCCGGGTTTTCAGGGAGGGGGTTAAGGTGCGCCCGTGGAATTTCACCACACCCTGGCTGGGCGGTAACAGGCCGGTAATAACACGCGCCAGGGTGCTTTTACCACTGCCTGACTCACCGACTACGGCAACCGTCTTGCCCTTGACCAGGTTGATATTGATATCGCTCAATACGTCACTGCCGGTGCCCGGATAGCGGGCGGTGATGTTTTCGACCGAGAGTTGGATATCGGCTTCATCGTGGTCGGTTCTCGCATCGCGCTGCGAGCGCACGTTAAGTAACTTACGGGTGTAGTCCTGTTTTGGGTTGGCGAGCATATCCCGTGCGTTACCCTCTTCGACCAGATCACCGTAGCGCAGTACCATAATGCGGTCGGCCATTTGTGCGACGACGGCGAGGTCGTGGGTGATGTAGATTGCCGCCACATTGCGCGCCTTGACGGCCTCTTTGATAGCGCCCAGCACTTCGATTTGAGTGGTGACATCAAGCGCCGTGGTCGGCTCGTCGAAGATAATGATATCCGGGTTTGAGCCCAGCGCCATCGCGGTCATCGCACGCTGTAACTGCCCACCGGACACCTGGTGTGGGTAGCGATCGCCAATGTGTTCGGCATCCGGCAGGTCGAGCTGGCGAAACAGCTCGATGCTGCGCTTACGCGCATCCGCCATTTTCATTTTGCCGTGTTGTACGGGGGATTCGGCGAACTGCTCAAACAGTGTGTGGGCAGGGTTAAACGAAGCGGCGGCACTCTGCGCCACATAGGCGACTTTGTTACCCCGGACAGTGCGCAGCTCGGCGTTGGGTTTGCCTACCAGCTCAACGCCATCGAGCAGGATGGAACCGGAAACGATTCGACACCCCGGCTTGGTATAACCCAATGCAGTCAGACCGAAGGTGGATTTACCCGCTCCCGATTCACCGATTAAACCGATAATCTCACCGCGCTCCAGCGTCATCGACAGGCTGTTGACAATCGGTTTCCAGTCGCCATCGATATCCGCTTCGATCAGCAGGTCTTTTATTTCAAGTAATTTTTCGCTCATATTATGCCTTGTGCCTATTGGCCTATAACCTACTGGTCGTCTCTCAGCCCACTGGCTTTGTGTACCCAACGGTCGATCAACAGATTGATACCAATCGTCAGCGCGGCGATACACCCGGCGGGGATCAGTGGGTGGTAGAACCCCCAGGCAATGCCATCGGCGTTGCCGCGCACCATTGCACCCCAGTCTGCCAGTGGCGGTTGTAGACCGAGGCCGAGAAAGCTCAAGCTGGAAATCAACAAAAATACAAAGCAGAAGCGCAGACCAAATTCAGCGGCCAGTGGTGTTAATGCATTGGGCAGGATTTCCCGGCGCATAATCCACCACAGCCCTTCACCGCGCAGGCGTGCCACTTCGACGTAGTCCATCACCTCCACATCCATGGCGACAGCGCGGGCGATACGAAAGACGGGCATAGCGTAGATAAAACCAATCACCAGTATCAGCGTCAGTGTATCCGTGCCGAGTGCAAATAAAACGATCAGCGCGCAGATCAGTGTGGGAATGGAAATACAAATATCCACCAGGCGGCTTAATATCTGATCGGCATTACCGCCCATTGTCGCGGCAATAAAACCTAATACCGTGCCGGTAAGAAAGGAGACAGTGGTGGATAACAACGCCAGTGCAATGGTGTTGCGCGCCCCGTAAATCAAGCGGGACAGTAAATCGCGGCCTATTTGGTCGGTGCCGAAAATAAATTCACCGCCAATTGGCTCCCATACATCACCGACAATCTGGCTCTCCCCATACGGGGCCAGCCACTGGGCAAACAAGGCACAAAAGGCAAAAAACAAGACGATAAACAAGCCGATGCGGGCACTCCAGTTGAGGTCATGCCAAAATGCAGTAAAGGACATACCGAATTACCTCCTATGCCGTAGACGGGGATTGGCCAGCATCGATAATATATCGGCGAGCAAAAATAGTAATACGTAGGCTGCGGCAAAGATCATTGCCGTGCCCTGTACGATAGGCATATCACGCAACAGGACGGCATCGACAATTAGCGAACCCAGACCGGGGTAGACAAACACCACTTCAATGACCACGACGCCGACAATCAGATAAGCCAGATTTAAAACAATCACCTGAATAATCGGTGACCAGGCATTGGGTAGTGCGTGTTTGACAATAATCCGGCTCGGCTTAATGCCTTTGAGTTTCGCCATCTCGATATAGGGGCTGGCCAACAGGTTGACGATGGAAGCGCGTGTCATGCGCATCATGTGTGCCACCGAGACCAGCGTCAGTGTCATCACGGGCAGCGCCGACACCTTGAGCCGTTCGAGCAGGCTCATGGAGCTTTCCACATTGGAAATGGCGGGTAGCCAGTTATTGCTCACCGCAAAAATCGCCATCAGAATGTAACCGACAAAGAACTCAGGTGAAGAGATGGTGGTCAGCGTGCTGGTGGATATGGTGTGGTCGATGGGTGTGTTGCGGTACAGCGCGGCGATGACACCGAGCATAACCCCCAGCGGCACGGCTATCAGCGAGGTCAGCCCAGCCAGGTAGAGGGTATTGCCCATACGGCTGCCCACCAGGTCAGCGACCGGGCGCAAATTGCCGAGAGATATACCCATATCCCCCTGCATAAAATTAAATAGCCATTCGATATAGCGTGTGTGTATGGGCCTGTCCAGGTTTAACTGAATATGGCAGGCGGCGATAGTGGATTCGTCTGCCATCTGCCCCAGCACGGCTGTGCATATATCGCCAGATAAGGCCTCGACACCCAAGGTGATCAGTACAGACACGCCGAACAAGGTAAACAAACCCAGCCCCAGGCGCTTTAGAATCATTATGGTCAGTATATTATTCATGGTGATATAGACAGGTATTTACCGCTCTTTATAACAAAAAAGCAGCCGGGGTAATTGCCGCCCCGGCCACCTGTAAGTAACAAGGGTATCGGAAAACCACTGCGCTTGTAATGTTTTCCGACACCCTCTAACGCACTAAAGTACGCTATACACGCGTGTTATACAAACCACCAGCGGGCGCAGGCGCGAGCGCCGTCCAGTTCCCAGTTGCCGGCCATCTTCGCCGGGCGACCGAGTTTATCGGAAGCCGCATCGACATTGTTGGCAAAGCACGGTACGACAACACCGCCTTCGTTGTGTACGATGGTTTGCATTTCCACATAAATCTCATTGCGCTTGGCATCGTCCAGCTCGGCGCGACCAGCTAACAGCAGTTGTTCAAAGCGGGGGTGATTCCAGTAGGTGTCTGTCCAGTTACCACCGGCTTTATAGCCAATGGTAAACATCCAGTCAGCCGTTGGGCGACCAGACCAGTAACAGGCGCTCCACGGCACTTTCATCCACACATTGTCCCAATAACCATCGGGCGAGGCACGTTTAACGGTCAGATTGACACCGGCGGGACGCAGCGATTCGGCGTACAGTTGCGTTGCATCAACGGCGCCACTAAACGCGGCATCAGAGGCAGCAATTTCCACATCCAATGCGCTGAGGCCCGCCTGTTTGAGATACCACTTAGCTTTTTCAGGGTCGTATCCGCGCTGCGGCAAATCACCGGCGTGATAATTTTGTGAAGCACCAATCGGGTGGTCGTTACCCAGCGAGCCATAACCGCGCAGCACGGTGTTGACGAATATTTCACGGTCAATACCGTGTTTCAGCGCCATGCGGATATTGTTGTCATTAAACGGCGCGTTGCGCATATCCATTGGGTAGGTGAAGTGTTTGGTACCCGCCGTTTGCAATACACTGATACCGGGTTTCTTTTCCAGCAGGCTGGCAGTTTTCAGGTCACAGCGGGCAATGGCATCAACCTGGCCGGTCGCCATTGCGTTCATACGGGCGGCGGTATCGTTGATCGCAGTCATTTTAACTTCGTCGAAATGACCTTCACCCTCTTTCCAGTAGTTGGGGTTGCGCACCAGGTGCGCACGTACCGCCGGCTCAAATTCCTTAACGCTATAAGGGCCGGTGGCATCACCTGACAGCCAGTCGACCTTGCCCGATTTATCAACAGGGCCAATCAGGATATGGTAGTCACTGAGCAGGTAAGGGAAGTCAGCATTACCCCCATCAAGCTCGAATACAACAGTATCGGCGCCATCTTTGCGCATCTTACCCATCGACTCGGCAACCGACTTGGCCGCAGAGGTTGATGCCTCACCGCGATGGTGCTCGATCGATGCGATCACATCATCGGCGTTCAGGGTTTTACCGCTGTGAAATTCGACACCTTTGCGCAGCTTGACCACCCAGGTCTTGGCATCGGCAGAAGGCTCCAGGCTTTCGGCCAACTCGGGAATCGCTTGGCCGTCGGCGTTGACTTCAACCAGGGCATTGCGCACAGCGCCCTGGTTCATATTGATCATAAAGGTGTCGCCGTTGTTTTCCGGATCCAGCGAATCGGCTGTATTGGCGCCGCCCAGACCGAGGCGCAAAGTGCCACCGCGCTTGGGTGTGGCGTAGGCGGCCTGGGTGTAAAGTGCAGGGGCAGCGGCGGCAAAACCCATTGCCGTAGCAGCCTGTAAAAATTCGCGGCGATTCATGCCGCCGTTGGTCACACGTTTCTGTAATTTTTCAATTTCATAATCTGACATTCTTTTGTTCCTCATGGATTACATAGTCGTTTTAATAATTTACCCACGTAAAACACATGGATAAAAGCCACGTCAGCACATCAGTGCCTGAATTTCAGCCCGGATGATACTTAACCAAGCCCTGCTGAATGTCAAATTTCATTTGACCTTTTACCTGCCTATTGGGGAAATAGCGCAATTCATCTTGCCATTCAACGTATCCGCCGATAGGATCTTCAACGGCGAGAGCCCTAATACCATTCAAACATCAGAGGTGCGTTTATGGCAACGCCTGTCTCCAGCCTGGTCTCCAACCCGGCCCCCAATCTGGCACCCCCCTCCATCAGCGCGACCGAATGGCAAACCCGCGTCGACCTCGCCGCCTGTTATCGCCTGTTTGTGCACTACGGTTGGACCGACTTGATCTTCACCCACCTCAGTGCACGGGTGCCGGGGCACGACGATCACTACCTAATCAACCCCTACGGCATGCTGTTTCACGAAATCACCGCCTCAAGCCTGATCAAGGTGGATTTCGAGGGCAATGTGATCGCCGGTGACTACCCGGTTAACGATGCCGGACACGCTATCCACACCGCTGTACTCAAGGCGCGGCCCGATGTCAACACCGTGCTGCACAGCCATACGCGTGCCGGTATGGCGGTGGCGTGCATGGATTGCGGTGTGCTACCGATTACCCAGCAAGCCAATGAAGTGCGCGATTTAGTGAGTTACCACGATTACGCCATCGCCACCGACAACGAGGAAGAGTGTCGTCGTATTGGTGAAGATATTAACGACACAGACAAGTGGTTGATGGTTATGCACAACCACGGCTTATTAGCGGCGGGCAGAACCGTCGCCGAGGCTTTTTACTACCTTTATACACTTGAGAATGCCTGCAAGGTACAGGTGGATGTGATGGGCTCCGGGGCTAAAATTGTCACCCCTGAACCACCAGTAATCAAACAACTGGCGGACTATGGAAAGCCACCCAAAGACGCTCCGGGCGATTATGTCACCCGCTCATGGGCGTCGCTGATACGTATGCTGGATACACGTGAACCTGCATATAAAACATAGTGACTATTCAGTTCAAGCTGATTGATTTGCCCAACCTTAATGAAAAAGGCATTGGGCTGAATACTACAAAACATAAATTTCTACCAGATCCCATGTATTAGTCAATACATGGGATCTGGGCTGGTTTTGTTATCCTGACACTAATATTTTTGTTTATGCCTTTGAGAAAAATATTGAGTTTGAGCCACTTTCACGACAGATATTTAATGCTATTGACGAGGGGAAGGTAGAAGGCATTTTCAGTGAATTAATTTTTGCCGATAGTTGGGCATCGCGCTGCTGACGCTGTCTACTCTGATTCAAAAGAACATCAGAAAACATTGCGAACCGAATAGTTTTCCGACATTCTCTCAATGTGCGCGAAGGGCCATTATCATGCAAAAAAACAATACTCTCTCTAATATCCGCAACCTGATCGCCGCCTGCTCGGCGATTACGGTATTTGGCCTGGCATTTGGTATGACCTACCCGCTGCTGTCACTGATTCTCGAATCACGCGGTGTGTCGACCAATATGATCGGGGTGAACTCGGCGATGATGCCAATTGGTATTCTGCTGTTTTCATCGATTATCCCCGTATTGTCAAAGCGCTTTGGCTCGCGCAATCTGGCCATCGTCGCTGCCGTGGCGACTGCCGGGTTTATTCTCTCTTACAAGCTGTTTGATACGTTAGAGGCGTGGTTTGTGATTCGTTTGCTACAGGGAATGTCGATATCGACGCTGTTTGTGCTCAGCGAGGCGTGGATTGTCGGTTTCGCTGGTAGCGAGCACCGTGGCAAGGTGGTGGCAATTTACGCCAGCGTGCTCTCCGCCAGCTTTGGCGCCGGACCGGCGATTGTCGGTTGGCTTGGTATCGAGGGCTGGACACCTTTTGTGCTCGGTGCGGTGGTCATTCTGATTGGGGTTATCCCGCTGAGTTTTGTACGCGAAGCGCACACCGAGCAACCCGAAGAAACCAAAACTGACGGTATTTTCCAGTTCGCCCCCAAAGCACCCATGTTGTTAATCGCAGTGGGTGCTTTCGCCATTTTCGATGCCGGCACGCTGGCGCTGCTACCGGTTTACGGTATCCAAAACGGGCTTTCACTGAGTATCGCTGCCACCGCGCTAACCGCGTTGATTATCGGCAATATTGTTTTGCAGTTTCCAATTGGCTGGCTGGCGGATAGGTTTCCGCATCGGTTGGTGCTGGCGGGCTGTGCAATGGTCACGGTAATCGGCTTGCTGGTGCTGCCATCGGTGATGGCGACGTTATGGATGTGGCCGGTACTGGTCGTGGTCGGGGCGACGGGGTATGGCGTGTATACCGTCTCCCTGATTTCGTTGGGTGATCGCTTTCAGGGTCAGGAGTTGGTTAACGGTTCGGCGGCCTTTGCGGTGATGTGGGGCAGCGGTGCCTTGCTCGGCTCGGTCTCCGGGGGGTGGTCGATGAATTTATTTGGCCCGCACGGGTTACCGGTGTATCTGGCGTTGATTTATGCCTTGCTGGTGATAGGTTTGATTGTGCGCGGGCGTTATTTGTCACGCGGCCAATAGCACGCCGGGTTTCACACGAGGAAAACCCCTTAGACCCCATGTATTAACTTGCACACAAGTCAATACATGATGTCTGATGTATTAGCCAATAATTGTTCCAGAAAAAAGCGTTCTGGAACAATTGGTTGCAAGTTAATACATATCAGGAACGTGCACGAAATAACTTCCGGGGTTTGCAAGTGTATCGATTTACCTTATAGCTGAGCTGGCTGAGTGTGTCATTAACACATAGCGCATTATTTGAGTAACGTTATAGCGGTAATGCCTGTCTGATCCCGCTGGTTGATGGCGAATAGTTCAGGTATGCCGTGTGCCCATTTAGAAACTATTCACCCACAACAAACGCACACCAATTAACAATAAACCTGAAAACAACAGTTTTTTAAAAACGGTTTCACTTATCCGGTGGCGAATTTCCCGCCCTAACCACATTCCCAGCAACGCCGGAATAAGCGATAGAAACGATACCCACAACAACGAATCCGGCACGATATTGCTGTCGATTGTGGATAGCCCAATCGCCAGCATGGGCGTACCAAATGCCAGGCCCATCGCCTGCACCAGGGTGTTTCTATCCAGCCCCAACGCATCGAGAAAGGCCACCGAAGGCATGGAGGTGTTACCCGTGGTGCCGGCAAAAAAACCGTTGATGGCACCACACACGGTGGCCGAGAGGGTTGCATTGCGTGTGCTGATTTTTGGCAAACGCAAACCAAAGCCATTGAGGGCGTAGATGCACAGTAAGACACCGAGCAATACAGTCATTTCAGTTGGGTAGCGCGACAGCACAAAGCGGTAGGCCAACCAGGCGAAAAGGGCATTCATTAATAGGAATAACCACAACCGTTTCAACAGTACCCACAACTGCCCACCATCGACAGCCTGCCAGATGTTGGTGACAACCGCTGGCACGACGATAAGTCCTATGGCGACGGGCAAGGGCAGGATGTTGGATAAAATCGACACGGCTATCGTCGGCAATCCCAGGCCAACCACGCCTTTTACGGTGCCCGCCAAAAGAAATGTGAACGCGGCGATGACCAGTAGCTGGGATGTATCCACAGGTTGCAAGGCGATAGTTCCAGGTACTGGGCAGCGGGATGCTACCCTCGGTTAATCAACAGACTAATCAACAGTTATACGCCGAGAAACTGGAGATCCAGCTTGCCTCCCTGCATCGGTGGGCACCAGAAGTAGTTGCCGGAAACGGGCCGGGTGAACTGGAACAGGGCATCGCGAATGCCATCCTCTGCCCCAATCATGCGCTGCATCTGTGCGGCAAACGGGTATACGCTGTTGGCAAATGCCACGAACACCAGGCCTTGCACACAGGCATCAGCCCAGGGCATAGAGCGCCGCAACATAAATGCCTCGGGGGAAAAGCTCTCCTGTGCAGTACGTTTGACATGTGCCGATTCTGGTGCGTCTTCCAGCTCTTCGTTGTCACTCAGGCGCCGACCAATGGTGTTATCGCGCTGTGCTTGCGGCATGGCATCGAATGCCTCCAGATTGTGTTGCCACTTTTGCACCGCGACAAAGCTGGAGCCGTGCAACGCGCTGTCATCGTGCACAAAAGCCGCTTCGATGGCCTCTTCGTCTTGTGGGTTTTCGGTGCCGTCTTCGTAGCCGGTCAGGTCGCGGCCAATACCGTAGCGGAAGGCGTCGATGCAGGTAAGCAGTTGAAAAGAACCTGACACCGCCGCAATGACTTTGCGTGATAGGTGCAACAGTTCACCGCGATCATCGCCGCGCAGCCAGCACCAGAGCGCGGCAGGTGTCGAGGGAATATCCAGCCCGTGTTGCGACAAAGCGGGAAACACTGGCATGGCGGTGAGTTCCCGGTCGAGTGCCGACAGCAGTGAGTGACCGATACCCACGATAATATGCTCGCCATCGGCAATGGTCTGTAAGTTTTTTAGGCCTGTGCGCACATCGGCGGCAAAACGTAGGTCAAAGTATAAATAACGACCTGCTGCGGGCACCGGGTCAGCTATACCTTTCTGAAATATTTGCATGGTGTTCTCGACGTTAAAGTGTATCGCGGGCGGCTGAAGTCAAAGCGGATAGGGATAGGCGTTGCCTGCCATTGGGGTCAAAATTATCCACCGCCAGCCAATGCTGGAAAGCCGTTTGCAATGTGGGCCATTCGGTGTCGATGATGCTGTACCACGCGGTATCGCGGTTGCGGTTTTTGTAGTGGGTGGCCTGGCGAAAAGTGCCCTCATAGCGAAACCCCAATCGCTGTGCCGCCTGCTGTGAGGGTTTATTGAGGGCATCACACTTCCATTCATAGCGGCGGTAGCCCAGTGCAAAAGCACGCTGCATTAACAGGAACATAGATTCTGTCGCCGCGACAGTACGCTGTAATAGCGGTGAAAAATTGATATGCCCCACTTCGATAGAGGCGTTGCGTGGGTCGATACGCAGATAGCTGGCCAGCCCAACCGCCTCACCGCTGGTGTTATCGATGATGCTATGAAATAGCGGATCACCGTTGAAACAGGCCTCTTCCATCCAGCGCGTGTAATCGTCGAGCGTGGTGAATGGCCCGTAGGGCAGATAGGTCCAGTTGCGATGTTCTGTATCTTTATTATTAGCGTCGTGCAATGCCGCCGCGTGACGGGCAATATCCAGGTGTTCAATACGGCAATAACGCCCGTGCATCGGCGTAATGGGCGGTCGTTCAGGTGTTTGGAAATTGACTAGTGGAAAGCCAATGGCTTGTCCCAGTGTGTTTTTAGGCATGGCTATCACTTACTTGTTAAGGGTGGAAGGCATCAGGCCGTTTTAGTCAGTCGTTGCTGGCCAGATAACAGGAAACCAGTCTTCCCGCAGGCGTTGCCCGGTGACCATATTGTGACCTGGAAATGGCGGGGATGTGCGCCCTGGCCTTTCAATGTAGCGCGCATCATCACCCACCCAACGCACTGAAAAGGCGCGGCGGCGTTTTTCGCTGTGATTGCCATTGGCGCCATGTACGCAGCGGTAGTCGAACAGCACCGCATCGCCGGGCTGCATCGCCCAGCGCAGTACTGTGTAGTCTTGTGGGTTGGCATCGATATCCGGGAGTGCCATGTAGGCGTCCTGTTGGTTGATATAAAAGCTGCTGTCGTCAATCCATTTGACAGGTTTTACCAGTTTGGGCCAGTGGTTTGATCCGGCGATAAGTTTCAGTGTGTGCTCTATAGCCACATCGTCAAGCGCAACCCAAAAGCTGACGGTCTGGGTGCCGTCGACAAAATAATAAGGGGCATCCTGGTGCCACGGCGTAGGTTTATTCGAACCGGGTTCTTTAACCAGCACATGGTCGTGAAACAATTGTGCGGTCGTTGAATTCATAACCTCAGCAGCGTACCGGGCCATGCTCGATTCGCGGACAAATTGTTCGTATTCAGCAATGCGCTGCCAGTTGCAGTAGTCGTCCCAAAAACTGCCGGTATCTGTGGCCGTATTGTTTTGTGAAAAGTAGGGACCGGGGGCGTCATAGTTGCGTTGCACACCGGCTCGCAACACATCGAGCCAGTCGGTAAACTGTCCACGCAGACAGATTGCCCCCTGTCGCTGAAAGCACTCGCGTGCCTGCTGGTTTATTGAAACAAATTCCATCGTGATTATTAGGTTAAAGTAAGTCGTTGATCTAAACAGTGTGCAATGCTGGTAGTTGCGCGCACCCTTGTCAATACTGATGATCCTCGTTTTTTGCACATTATCTGCCTAATAGATACCTATAATTTTAGGTATAAACAGTTCGTTTCAGGAGCACCCATTGAAAATATTGGTGTACCGCCAAACCCAAACAATCCATTTTTAGTGCAAAACCCAACGTTTGTTGACCTCGGCTTGGGTTCAGCGGTGAATAACACTGCCGAAAACGGCAAATTCCGGGTGCCGACTTTACGCAATATTGCACTGACAACCCCTTATAGGCACAACGGTGTTTTTCAACACTGACGGAGGTGGTCGAGCTCTACAACAGCCACAACGCGAGTAATGCAGAGGTCAACGCTAACCTGGCCGGTGGTATCGGTAATTTGAGTTTAACCAATGCACAGGTGCAGGATATTGTCGCTTTTCTGCAAACCCTGTCTGATGGGCATGTGGTGCCATAGGTCAACGTGTCAGGCGATGCGGATCCGTACTACTTTCATCGTTTCAAACACCAACCCGGCGACGGTTTCACTGTGGGGGTAGTAGGTCATGTTAACGCGGGCACCCGTGAGGTTTTTGTAGCGTTTTTTACGCTTGTATTTAAACGGAATATCAACATTTTCCACCATCACGGTATTGATAATCCAGTCGTCACTCTCGCGCTGTACGTGTGAAGTGACTTTCATCATTTCGGAATGAGTGAGCGCCGCATTCTTTTTCAGCAATTTGTCGACGGGGAATTGCATTGCCGGGTTAAATGCTGGATTAGAGCGAGTAGATCCGCTGCGGTGGAATATGCAGTACCACGCGCTCCCCTTGTTTGATAACACCCTCGCGTTCAACCCACGCCGTGACCCCGCGACGGTTTATGGCAGCGCTGGCAAAACGCACACCGTGTCCTGGGTGGTATTGTTCGATCACATCACCGGGGTATTTGCATGGGCCATTTTCCATATCCACTACCAGCGATGCCCCCTCTGCAAAAATTAAACGTGACGAGGGAGGAAGCTGGCTCAGTTGTGGAATGCCGCTAAGGCTCATATTGGCGCCCACCCACTCGGGCAGCAATGCGGGAATATTCATTGCCCCGGCGATTTGTTGCATTTCCTCTACCGATAAAATCGACACTTGCCGGGTATTGCGGATCTCAGTGCCCTCAGCGTATTGTTGCCGGACGCGCACACAGGAAGCGCGGGTTACCCCGTAGTGGGCATCACCCTGAAAACCGCCATAATCTGCATTGACTTTATCCACCCGCTCACTGCTTAGACCGGTAGTGGCATCGCGGTTAATTAACACGGCCTCGACACACCCTGTTATCGATGTTTTTTTCAATACAGGCATAACATACTCACATTCATTTTTGATTGGCCAATCGAATTTCCCGGTGCAGCGTGTATAAGCCTGTGGCAACAATAATACTAATGCCAATGGCACTCTGACTATCCGGTATTTCTGACCAGATTAAATAACCAATAGTACCGCCTATAGCGATAGACAGGTACTTTAATGGTGCGACGATACCGACCTCGGCATTTCGGTAACTGAGTGTCATTGCATATTGCGCACAACCACCCAGCAAACCCACCGCAAGCAGTAACAACCAGTCAATCAACGGAGGGGGTTGCCAACCCAGCCAGATACACGCCAGGATACCGACAATGCTGCCAGACAGGGTAAAGTAAAAGGTAATCGATGCGGGGTCATCACTGACACTCAGTTGGCGAACGATGATAGTGGTCGTGGCGATACAAAGGGCTGCAATCAGCATATAAGCGCTACCGCTGTCGAATATCCCCTCACCTGGGCGCACAACAATCAACATACCAATAAACCCAATAGTCACCGCAGACCAGCGGCGAACACCTACTTTTTCACCCAGTATCACGACAGACAACACTGTCATAAACAAGGGGGTGGTGTGCAGAATCGAAATTGCATCGGCCAGCCGCATCAATGAAAAGCCATAGAATGCACACCCCATTGCACTGAGCCCAAGCAGTGAACGCGCAACATGCAGCCACGGCCTTTTGCTGTGAAGAATTTTGACGCCACCGCGCAAATAGAGCAAGGTCAACACCGGTACTAATGCGACTGTACAGCGAAAAAAAATAATCTGATGGGTGGGGTAAGTAGCACTCAGCCATTTCACCAGCGCGTCCATTACGGAAAACAGCAACATGCTAACCAGCATGGCAGTAATGCCTACGACAGGATCAGTCGCCCGATTATTAGCCGCATTTTGTTGGGGGAGTGGATGCAGAGTATTGTATCAGGTCAGGGCATCATGCCATTCGACGAGAAAAGCCTGTTTGTCTGTTTCGTCAGGAATCTCTTCGGTCAACATATCAATCAGCTCAGAAAAAGTGCGGCATTTACCCTTGTATAACTTTATCAACCGACCTGCCATCGGGCCGACGTACAGAGCAAAGGTTTTTTCCAGTTTTTCACTATCGACACCCGCCAGATAATTGGCCACAGAGGTGCGATCACTCACTATCATGCGCGCTGTATCGCCAGCCTTACCAGTGGTGGAAGTCTGTTGCCCCGACTGTGCCTCCCACTGTGTAATAAATGCCTTTCGATCTGACTTATCGGGAATTTCTGCCGCAACTGCATGGGCGAGGGCGGTCGCTTCACGGTGCTGAGTGGCCTCACTCTGTATGATATTTTCTGCAACAGAACCAATGTAGTTGGACAGCATAGTGCGCATCGTTTCAAGCTCATTTGAACCAATAGACGACATATTCATCTGGGCTTTTCGCATAGCAGTCGCCATATCTGTATCGATAGGCAGTGAACTGCTTGTGTTATTTTCAGTTGTGTTGTTTTCAGGTTTCAGTGCATTCACCGCTGATTTAAGCCGAGTAAGGTATTCTTTTGCCGTTTGAATACGCTCATCAGGATCAAAGGCCAGACCTTTAATAATAATGGGAATCAATACTTTCGGTATGGGTACTTCGTTGTTGATGTAATGCGTTTTGGCAAGCCCCTTGATTTTTGGCAGCACCTTCACGGGAATCGAAGGCGGCAAGCTCAGCCCGACTAGTATCTGGGCAAACACCATGGTCAATGAATACAAATCACTCCGTTGATCGGCTGAGCGGGCCATTGCCTGTTCAGGTGACATATAGCGCGGTGTACCGACCACAACACCTGTCTGGGTTAAGTTATTGTCTACCGGCACCCGTGCGATACCAAAATCGCTTAGCTTGATTGAACCATTTTGCATAACAATAATGTTGGCGGGTTTAATATCACGGTGAATAACGCCTTGTGCATGCGCAACACTAAGCGCTTTAAGGGTCTGTGCCATATAGGAAATAGCGCTTTTCAGGAGCCGGACGCGCTTTTTTTGCATAAGGTCCTGCAGGCTGACACCGTCCACATACTCCATCACGATATAAGGTGTATCCTGGTGTTCACCGTACTCAAGCACCATGACAATATTGGGGTGCGAGCAACGCGCCGCGATGCGGGCCTCTTGCTTGAAGCGTTGTAGAAATTCCTCTTTGGTATCGCCGACAATCAAATGGGAGTGCAGGCGTTTGATGGCGACACGGCGCTCTATGTGCGGATCAAACCCTTCCAGTACCACACCCATCGCGCCCTCACCAATGGTGCGCTTGATAAGGTATTTACCAATTTTTTCATACGGTTCTGTCACGGCTGTTTATCAAGTAAACGTATTGCACTTTTCAGGCTGCGGTACATACGGTTGAACGATTTCCCCAACGATGATATTTCATCTTTGCTATTGGACGAAAATTCAGGTGCACTGAAATCACCCGTACTGATTTTATCCGCCGACTCAGCCATCAACTTAACCGGCTTTATTACGACAAAATGTAGCAGTATATTAAGCAAAATCCAGATACTCAGCACCAATAACAGGCTAATAAGCATAAAAGTATAAAATGCACTATTGGCCTTACTGCGGGGGATATTGGTTGGGATGTTTACCATGGCAATGCCAACAATTTCATCGATTTCCCAGCCAAAACCGTTTTCTTTACCGTAGATATCGAGCATTGATTGCGGGGCAAATTCTGGATTGCTGTGGCAAATAAGGCAACGGGTATCTTCGACCTTTATCGGTTTGGCTAACACCAGTGACTCACTCTGACTGGTCGGTTTACGCATCAGCACATAGCTATCTGAATCAGGGTTCTGCCGAAAGTAATTAATGATGTCTGCCTGCCAGTCAGATGCTTTATTGTTTAGATTAGTGGGATTAATCGCTACCTGGCTATAATGGTAGTTTTCAAATGTCTCATTAATTTCATCGAGAATACGGCTGGTATTGACTGAAGGCAGCAGATCTGGAACAAATTTTTCGTCTTTTCTGCCAAAAATTAACGGCATCAGTTTTAAGTTGGTATGGGTACGGATCGATTCGGCGGCTGTCATTAACAACTTGGCGTTATTCAGCACTTCCTGCTGTGTATTTGCAGACAGCACGCGCTGCCCGATAAACGCTGTAGCACAGAGGGTGATCAACAATGCAATCAGCATTATCAAGTTAAATTTTACTTTTAAGCCCATAGTAAACTTTAGTAGGTTAAAGTCGAATACACCGTAATAGCCACGCCAACAAACAACACAGTAATCAGTGCCAACTCTTGACCAACCACTATCATGCACGCCTCTTGACTGTATGATATGCCGTGGCAAAGAGCAAATTTGGGCATTATACCGGATATAGGTCTGTTATGGCATTTTTACGCGAAGCGCCGTAGTGCGCAAAAAATGACTCAAATCGGTCTTTTCCCCGCTACGGGCGCCTCAGCCCGGCAGACTCCTGGGAGAGGGCAGCGGTAGCAGCTCGGCCAAGCTGGCAATACTAATATCGGCATATTCAGCCCACTCAAAACACGCCTGGGTATCGATGTAAATGGTGGCTGTGTGGGCGCATTTTCCCGCCTGTAAGTCGAACAGGTAGTCCCCTACCATCACAGCATCGTGTGCGGGGGCACGCCATTGATGCAGTAACTGGTTAATACCGTCCGGGGCGGGTTTAGGGGTGCAGGAATCGCGGTGCAGGATATCCTGAGCATCGAAGTACTGATCGAAGCCACACGCACTTAACGTGGTAATAGCGCTGGCGTGGTTATTGCGGGTCAGGATGCCCATGCGCACACCGCGCTGCTGTAGCGCCGCAAGTAATGCAGCGGCACCCGGCATGGGGGTGGAACGGCTGGCGGTTTCCCGTTCCATCTCATCCAGGAGTGCGCGTTTTTCCACCGCCTGGTCTGTGGGCATCGCCGCCAGGGCTTCGAGAATCGGCACTTTAGGCGCGATGTTCAGTGCCTTGCGCATCGCTTCAAAGTCGTGCACAGCAACAGTGAGTGTGCCATCCATATCAAACACCCAATGCTGACGTTGCAGGATACCGGGCATATTAATAACCTTTTTGCGGGTCGACGATATTCCGCAATGGTTTACCTTCAATCCAGCATTGTAGGTTGTCTGCAAATAAGTCCACGTAATATTGTTTCCAGTTGTCAATTGAGTCGGCGTAGTGAGGGCTGATAATCAGGTTATCCAGATCCCAGAGCGGGCTGTCGGCTGGCAGTGGTTCCTGGGCAAATACGTCTGAGTAGGCAGCGCATAAATGGCCACTGATGAGTGCCTGATGCAGGGCTGCCTCATCGACAATACCGCCGCGTGCCGCGTTGAGAAAATAACTACCGGGTGGCATTGCGGCAAACTGTGCTGCACCCAATAAGTCGCGGGTGAGGTCGGTGAGTGGCGTGTGCAGGCATACATAGTCTGCCCGTGGCAGCAACGCCATCAAATCATCCATCCCGGCGACTTCGTCGACATTTTTTGTCGGCACGGGGGTGTTGCGAATACCAAGCACGTGCATACCCGCCTGTTTACAGCGGTACGCCACTTCGCGCCCCACATTGCCAAGCCCGATAATCAGTGCTGTCTTACCTATTAACGAACGGCGCGGCTCGGGTTGCCAGCGGTGGGCGCGTTGGTGGTGAAAATAAGCGGGAAAACCGAAGCTCATCGCCATCATCATGCCGATAATGGTCTCGCCGAGGTAGGCGCTAAGCACGCCAGCAGAATTGGTGACGATGGCAGCAAAGTCACTGATAGGATCGATATGGTCAAACCCGGCACCGCATACGTGTACCCACTTAACACTGGGCTGCATAATGGCATCGCGTTTGTCGGCACCGGGGATGCGATCACTTTTACAGCTAAGGATAATTTGTGCCTGTAATCGCGCTACGTGTGATTGTGCCTGTTCACCGTCGCGGCAGGCTTCTATGCGTAGCGCCGGAAAGCGTGCGCGCAAACCATCCAGATAACTTTCCGGGGTTTCATCCAGCACCAGGACGACAGGGGTTGATGGTGGTAACATAATAGTCAAGTGTGTATTTTTAAGAACGCATTAGCGTAACAAATAATCGTATCGATAAGGCCAATAAAATGAAAGTGATGATTGATATCTGTGTCAGCCCGGCAAACGTCGGTTTGTCTGTATCAAAATACGTGGCCGAGTGCCAAAAGATTTTTGATGGAGCGGGCCTCACGCACCATATGCACGGTTATGGCACCAATGTCGAGGGCGAGTGGGATGAAGTGATGGCGGCAGTTAAAGCCTGCCATGAAAAAATGCATGCAATGGGTGTGGCGCGTTGTGGTTCAACACTGCGCGTAGGCACCCGCACTGACCGCGAGCAGTCTATCCAGGACAAAATTGCGAGTGTTGAGGAAAAACTAGGCGCCTGTCGGGTTTAGGGCGGCAAGTGAGTGCGATACAGGCGGTGAGAATACCTTGCTAACCAATACAGGTATACGCCAACTGTATATTCACGCTACTTGATCAAACTCAGCCAGCAATGCCAGCGCCTGTCGCAGTGTTTCGTCATTTTTAGCAAAACAAAAACGCGCCAAACGATGTTGCGGTGGGTCGTTGTAGAATGGTGAGAGTGGAATGGCAGCAACCCCCAGTGCGGTAATCGCATTACAGAAATCGGTGTCTGTTTTATCGCTTAGCGCGCTGTAATCGACCAACTGAAAAAAAGTGCCGGTAGACGGTGTAAAGGTAAATTTTGTGTGCGCTAGTCCAGCACAAAACACATCCCGTTTTTGTTGGTAAAAATCAGCCAGGCCACTGAGGTGCTGGGTATCTTCAACGTAAAACGTGGCCAGTGCATGCTGTACTGCCGTATTGGCAACAAAGGTGACAAACTGGTGCACTTTGCGTATTTCTGCCATTAATGCTGGCGGTGCCACACAGTAACCGGTTTTCCAGCCGGTGGCGTGAAACGTCTTGCCAAATGAAAACACAGCGACGCTACGGGCAAACAGCTCGCTGTGAGACATTACGCTGGCGTGTTGGTGGCCATCAAAGACCAGGTATTCATATACCTCATCAGAAAGCACCACAATATCGGTATCACGCGTGAGTTCGGCCAATTGATCAAGATCCTCACGCGCCAATATTGTGCCCGTCGGGTTATGCGGTGTGTTGATGATGATCATCCGTGTGCGTGGGTTGATGGCATCGTGCACGCGTTGCCAGTCGATGCGAAAATCACCCATCGTTAGCGGCAGGTGCACACTGCGGCCACCGGCTAGTGTAATGGCGGGTGCATAACTGTCATATGCCGGGTCAAACACGATGACTTCATCGCCTTTGCCGATTAGGGCCGTAATCGCACAGTACAGGGCTTCGGTGGCACCGGGACCGATGGTTATCCCGGTGTCCGGGTTAACGGTACGGGCGTAGCGTTGCTGGATTTTCAGTGCCAGTTGTTCGCGCAGTGCGGGCAAACCAATCATGGGTGCATACTGATGCGCACCGCTGCGCAAGGCTTGGCACATGGCCTCAACCAACGCCTCAGGTGGGCTATAGTCGGGGAACCCCTGCGACAGGTTGATCGCATTGTGTTTCGCCGCCAACGCGGACATAACGGTAAAAATGGTGGTGCCGACCTGGGGCAGTTTGCTGTTTATTTTCATTGGCGGAGACTGTTATATGATTCAACTGAGACGTTTAGGCTAAAGTATTTCCAACTTCGCATAAGCCAATACCAGCCACTTGCTACCGGCATTGGCAAAATGTACCTGCACGCGGGCATGGCTACCCTGCCCTTCAAACCCGGTGACCATACCCTCGCCAAATTTGGCGTGATTAACCCGCTGGCCGACACTGACCCCCTCCGGGGCAGGCCCGGCAATAAATGCCTCGGCGTGGGCGCGCTGGTACGTTGGCCGGGTGACGAAGGCACGCGGGCGAACATCCTGAATAAGTTCTGCGGGGATTTCCCCCAGAAAGCGCGAGGCCATGCTGTAATGTTCCTGGCCATACAGACGGCGCTGTTCTGCCAGGGTCAGGTACAGCGTTTTTCGTGCGCGGGTGATACCGACATAGCACAGGCGTCGCTCTTCCTGCATACGCCCCTCTTCTTCGATTGATCGCTGGCCGGGAAACAAGCCCTCTTCCATGCCGGTTAAAAACACCACGGCAAACTCCAGCCCTTTGGCTGAATGCAGGGTCATTAGCTGCACGCAGTCCTCCCAGGCCTGCCCCTGGGCGTCACCGGCGTCCAGTGCAGCGTTGGCGAGGAACTGATCCAGCTCAGACATTTCCTCGGGTAGATCCTGCTGGTGGTCTAAGGCGCTGGTGCGGGTATTGATGGCGCTGGCGAGTTCGTCCAGGTTTTCGATGCGTGACTGGCCTTTTTCAGATTTATCCCGCGAGAAGTAGCCGCGCAGACCGCTGTGTTCAACACAGTGGACAATCACTTCAGCCAGTGGCAGTTCGTGGCAGGTATCACGCAAGCTGGGTATTAATGCCAAAAATGTGTTGATTGCATTTGCCGCACGTGCAGACAGTGCATTAGTCGAGATCAATTGCTGTGCTGCAATCCACATCGATACCTGCCCGGTACGCGCCGCTTCGCGAATCTGGCTAACGGTTTTTTCACCGATACCACGCGGTGGGTGGTTGACCACACGCTCAAACGATACATCGTCATTTTCATTGCCCAGCAGGCGCAAATAGGCCAGAGCATCTTTGATTTCCGCCCGTTCAAAAAAGCGCAACCCGCCATACACACGGTAGGGCATTCCGGCATCCAGCAACATGCCTTCCAGTACTCTTGACTGGGCATTCGAACGGTACAGGATAGCGCACTCATCACGCCGCCCCCCACTCTCCACCCATTGCGCAATGCGCTCGACCACAAAGCGCGCCTCATCCATTTCGTTATAGGCGGTATAGCGCGTTATTGGGTCACCACTGGTGTCTTCTGTCCACAGGTTCTTACCGATGCGTTCCATATTGTTGGCAATCAAGGTATTGGCCGCTGAGAGGATATTGTGGGTCGAGCGGTAGTTTTGTTCGAGCTGGATAAGCTGCGCGCCGGGAAAGTCTTTTTCAAAATTGAGGATATTCTCCACTTTGGCACCACGCCAACTGTAGATCGACTGGTCGTCATCGCCCACGGCAAACAAGTTGCCCGCACCACCCGCCAATAGGCGCAGCCAGGCATATTGAATTGCGTTGGTATCCTGAAATTCGTCAACCAGAATATGCTGAAAGCGTTTTCGGTAGTGATCGAGCAGCCCGGTGTTATCGCGCAGCAGTTCGAGCGCCCGCAACAACAGCTCGGCAAAGTCGACGGCGCTACTCTGTTCACAACTGGTTTCATAGGCCGAATAAATGCGGATGTATTGGCGGCGAATGGGGTCGTTATGATCTTCCAGGTGCTTGGCGCGCAATCCTTCGTCTTTGCGTGCGTTGATCCACCACACAGCCTGTTTGGGAGGCCAGCGGGTTTCATCGAGCGCCAGGCCACGCAGTACCCGCTTGACCACGCGCAACTGGTCATCGGCATCGAGAATTTGAAAGCCCTGCTGTAATCTGGCTTCCCGCCAGTGCTGGCGCAGTAAGCGGTGCGCCAGGCCGTGAAACGTACCAATCCACATCGGCCCAAGTGGCATACCCAGCATCGCCTCGACGCGGGCGCGCATTTCGCTGGCCGCCTTGTTGGTAAAGGTGACCGCCAGCACGGAAAAGGGTGAAACCCCCTCGACGCTATTAAGCCAGGCAATACGGTGGGTTAATACGCGGGTTTTACCGCTACCGGCCCCCGCCTGTACCAGAATGGGGCCGGGGGGAGCGGCAACCGCTTCGCGCTGTGCCGGGTTGAGTGAGTCGAGAATTGAAGAGACATCCATTCGGTAATCCTACTGGAAACGGGTATTGTATCGGCTGAAATTACACATGCTTTCGTAGCCTGTTAGTAGGGAAAACGATCTGGAATGACTATTTCTGCCATTTTTGTTTCGATCCATTGCTGAGCTTCATCGCGCACCTGTTCGGCCTGTTTGTCACGGGTCTCGATCGCTGGCCCAATGCTCAGAGTGATTTCACCCGGCCATTTAATAAACCCACTGCGTGGCCAGAATTCACCCGAGTTAAGTGCAATGGGCACAACCGCTGCCCCCGTTTTCACAGCCATTATCGCCCCCCCCATTTTGTACTGTAGGGATGCGCCCACCGGTCGGCGTGTACCCTCGGGGAAAATAATAATCCACAGGCCTCTGGCAAGCCGGTCCCGGGCTTGTCGGATAATATGAACAATTGCCTTGCGGCCCGCGCTGCGGTCGATAGTGATATAGCGCAAAGAGGCCATTCCCCAGCCGAAAAAAGGAATCCACAATAACTCGCGTTTGGCGACATAGGCGGCGGCAGGCAGGCACAAAATAAGGCCCAGGGCTTCCCAGGTGGATTGGTGTTTGGCAAATACAATCGAGGGGGTCTCTGGCAGGTTTTCCCTGCCCTCAACCCGGTAACGCAAGCCACAGCAAACCTTCAACAACCACAGACTCACCAGTGGATACACTTTTAGCAGGCGATAGCGCCACATCAGTGGCAGTAAAAATGCGAGCACCATCGGTAGCGCATAGACGATTGTATTCAACCCAAAAAGCAGCAGAAACAAGAGCGAGCGCAGGTAAAGTACCGGGCGCGATAGCAGGCATGTTGTCATTGGTTTCGGTTCACGCTAATAGCTGGCTAACACAATCGGATAAATCATCAAAGACTTGCACCGATTCAGGCAGTGCCTCACGGTTTTGGAGGGTGCGCTCGCCATTACCCGTGCGCACCAACAAAGGGGTTGCACCGGCCTGGGTGGCCGCCTGAATATCACTGAGTGAATCGCCCACAAAGGGAATGCCCCGCAAATCAATACCCAGCCTGTCAGCCAGTTGCAGTAACAAACCGGGGCTTGGTTTACGGCACGGACAACCCTCATCAGGACCGTGAGGGCAGAACAATACCGTTTCGATATGACCACCGTGCTGCGCCAGAAGATAATCCATTTTTTTATGTATGCTGTGCAGCGTTTCAATTCCAAATAAACCACGGGCAATGCCAGACTGATTGGTCGCTACCGCCGTGTGATAACCCGCCCGGTTGAGCCGGGCGATGGCCTCCAGGCTACCGGGAATCGGTATCCATTCATCCGCCGACTTGATGTAGTCATCCGCGTTTTCGTTAATTACGCCATCGCGATCGAGTACCACCAGTTTCATAAGGCAACTTTCATCAGACAATCCTCATAAACCATCGAGCCGTGAAATATCCGCCACAGGACCCAATAACTCAGCGAGATCACGCAACAGGGCCAGGCGATTGGCGCGGATCATCGGGTCTTCGGCCATGACCATTACGGCATCAAAAAACGCATCGACCGGCTCGCGTAGCGCGGAGAGCACCGTTAATGCAGCGGTGTAATCGGCTGCTGCCAGTAGTGGTGCCAACTGTGTACTGTACCCGCTGATGGCGGCATATAAATCGCGCTCTTGTGATACCTGTAGCAGTGATGGGTCGACGACCATGCTATCGCTACCCAAATCATGGGCATCTGCATCACCGTCACTTGTGCCGATGTGTGCTTTTTTAAGAATATTGCGGATGCGTTTATTCGCCGCTGACAGGCTGGCCGCCTGCGGCAGCGCTGAAAAGCTGCGCACGGCATGAATGCGCCGGTCAAAATCGAGCGGGATACCGGGCTGCCTGGCGATCACCGCATCAAAAACCTGTGGTGCCACCGCTTTGTTGGCGTAATACGCTTTTAAGCGCTCCATCATAAAATCGAATACAGCCGATGCTGCATCATCACTGTTAGTTTGCCCGGAAAATTGTGCCGCCGCCTGCGCAAGCAGTGCGCGAAGGTCGATGCCCAATTCACACTCGATACACGTACGCAATACCCCCAGCGCAGCACGGCGCAGCGCAAAGGGATCTTTAACGCCACTTGGCCGCTGGCCAATAGCAAAAATACCCACCAGTGTATCGATGCGCTCGGCAATTGCCAGTGCCCTGCCTGCATCACTGCTGGCCAACACATCGCTGGCAAACTTTGGCAGGTATTGCTCACGCAATGCCACCGCCACGGCGGCAGGTTCACCATCATGGCGGGCGTAATACTCGCCCATCACGCCCTGAAGGCTGGGAAACTCACCTACCATATCGGTGAGTAAATCGCAGCGGGAGAGCACAGCGGCACGGCGGGTGATCGATAAATCCCCCCCTATTGCAGTCGTGATCCACTCGGCCAAAGCGGTAACCCGTGCAACCTTATCGGCCAGTGAACCGAGCTGTTTCTGAAATAACACAGATGCCAGCGCTGCACTACGTGCCGCCAGGGATTGTTTGCGATCCTGCTCCCAGAAAAACATCGCATCGGCCAACCGGGGGCGTACCACGCGCTGATTGCCCTCGCGCACCGATGCGGGGTTGTCGCTGTCGATATTGCTCACCGTAATAAATGCAGGCAGCAACTTGCCATCGGTATCGCGCAGTGGGAAGTATTTTTGGTTGTCCTGTAAGGTGGTTATTAATACCTCTTCAGGCACGCTGAGGTATTTATCCTCAAAGCCACCGCCGATTGCCACTGGCCACTCAACCAGAGCAGTGACCTCTTCCAGCAAACCTGGCGCCACCATTGCCTGGCCATTTAGTGCATGGGCACAAACCTCAATCTGCTCGCTGATGACAGTGCGACGACGCGCAAAATCGGCAATAACTTTACCTTGAGCAAGCAATATTTCAGGGTAGTTCCCGGCGCAATCCACTGTAATGGCATGATTGGCGTGGAAACGATGGCCGCGTGTGGTATTACTGGCGGACAAACCAAGCACCTGGCAATCGACTGTTGCCTCACCCAACACCACACACACCCAGTGAACCGGGCGCACAAATTCAACATCACCCGCCCCCCAGCGCATGCGCTTTGGAATCGGCAACTTCGCTAACGACTGCGCAATGATACCTTCCAACAACACACTCACCGGACGGCCCGGCTGCTTAACGGTGTAAACCAACCAGGTACCTTTATCCGTCTCGCGCTGTTGCAAATCACCTACCGCAACACCGCAGGAACGCGCAAAGCCTTCAGCCGCTTTGGTGGGGGCGCCCGCGCTGTCAAAGGCAGCGGCAAGTGCGGGGCCGAGCCGCTCTGTTTCACTGCCCGCCTGTAGCACAGGTACGCTATCAACCACCACAGCCAAACGGCGTGGTGTTGCATAAACACAGTGCGCGGCGGGTGATAAGCCCACCGCTACAAGCCCGGCAACGATGCCCTCGGCAAAGGCAGCGGCCAGTGTCAATAAGGATTTGGGCGGTAGCTCTTCGGTGCCGATCTCGATCAGCAAATCACGCGTTTCAATCATTCGCCTGCCTCCCTGGTCTGTACACCCTGCTCTGTATGGCGGGGGTCAACGCATAAGGGAAAGCCGCATTTTTCGCGTGATGCGTAATAGGCCTCGGCAACTTGTCGTGCCAATGTGCGAATCCGCAATATATACCCCTGGCGCTCAGTCACCGAAATGGCCCGGCGCGCATCGAGTAAGTTAAATGTATGTGAGGCACGCAATACCTGTTCATAAGCGGGCAATGGTAATGCCAGCCCGCACAGCCGCGTACTCGCCTGCTCACACATTCGAAACTGCTCAAATAATCCGGGGACATCCGCATGTTCAAAGTTATAAGCCGACTGTTCCACCTCGTTTTGGTGAAAAACATCCGCATAGCTTACCGGCCCGCTGTACCCCTGCGCCCAGACCAAATCGTAAATACTGTCAACACCTTGCAGGTACATCGCCAAACGCTCAATACCGTAGGCGATCTCGCCGGTTACCGGGCGACACTCCAACCCACCAACCTGTTGAAAATAGGTGAACTGCGTCACCTCCATACCGTTCAGCCACACCTCCCAGCCAAGCCCCCAGGCCCCCAGCGTTGGTGATTCCCAATTATCCTCGACAAAGCGAATATCGTGTTCCAACGGGTCAAAACCCAACATCTGCAAAGAACCGAGGTATAAGTCCTGGATATCATCCGGTGAGGGTTTCAGCATCACCTGAAACTGATAATAGTGCTGTAGGCGATTGGGATTTTCACCATAGCGGCCATCGCCTGGCCGACGCGAGCCCTGTACGTGTGCAGCGCGCCAGGGTTCCGGGCCAATCGCACGGATAAAAGTGGACGGGTGAAAAGTACCTGCCCCCACCTCCATATCGTAGGGTTGATGGATAACACAGCCGTGCCCAGCCCAATAATCTTGCAGGGCGGCGATCATGCCTTGAAAAGTCTGCACGGAGGCGTTTTTATTTAACTTCTGCACTGGGCGAATCTTTAATGACGGTGAGAGACAAAGCGTTCAATTATAGCGGCAGGTGGCGGCATTAGCCCGTACAAAATAGACTCAGTGACTCTTTCAACCCCATGCGCTCAGCTTCCATGATCACTTGTGTATCACATGCTACAATACCCTATGAAATTTGCTGACCCGCGCAATGACGTTGCCTTTAAGCGCATTTTTGGCAACAAAAACCATAAAGAGGTGTTAATCCACTTCGTCAATGCCGCGCTGGATTTCCCAGAGGGAGCTAAAGTGGTGGACGTGTCCTTTGACAATCCCTACCAGCCACCCAAAATTGAAGACCTCAAAGAAACCGTGCTGGATGTCACGGCAACTGACCAGCAACAGCGTACTTTTATTATTGAAATGCAGGTGCAGCCCAGCCCGCATTTTGCCCGACGCAGCCTGTATTACACGGCCAAATCCTATGTTAATCAGCTTGATAAAGGTGCACAGTACCAAAAGCTAAAAAAAGTACACTTTATCGGTATCCTGGATTTTGATTTCAGTACCGACAGTAAACGCTACCTGTCTAACCACCTGATACTCGATACCCATAAAAACCATTTGGATGACTTTGCCTTTTGTTTTATTGAACTGCCTAAATTTCACAAAACCCTGGATGAGCTGGATAACGTCGTGGATAAATGGATTTATTTTATTAAAAACACCGTCGCCCTGGATGAGGTTCCCGCTTTATTCCAACAGGATCCTGTGTTCAAAACGGCCTTTGAAATGGCGCAACAGCACGCCTGGAGCAAGCAGGAGATGTTGGTTTATGACTACGTAAACAAAAAGCGCATGGATGAATATGATGCAATGGAATATACAAAACAGTTGGCAGAACGCACAGGGCTTGAGAAAGGCATGGAGAAAGGCATGGAGAAAGGGAAAGGCATAGCCGCCCGTAAAACGGCTAAAAAGCTGATACCTATGGGGCTGTCAAATGAACAGATTGCTACCGCGACCAACTTACCACTTGAAACGGTAGAGGTAATCAGAGAAACCTTTGAGAATGGCCCGGAAAACACCTAAGGGAAGCACGCACGAAACGCATAACAATTAAAGAATTTCGCTTTGCGGCAGCTAACTGTCAGGTTGACGAGAGAATCTGGCCAAATTAAACCTGTGCACCCTTCATTTAACCCATTACACCAACGGATCAGCGAAGCCTGTTCACACCAGCCATTTACAATCGATGAGCTACAGCAGAGCTACCTGACACATTTGATGGTACGTTATGCCGATCAGGCACCATCGGCATCAGTGCAGAGCACCGCCATCGAAATGCTCGATACAGTGAGTCAACGCGATTTGCGAATACTCGGTGACGAATGCCTGTTGTTATGTGGTTTGTGCCCACAGTGGGTAGGGTATTGTGATCTACCAGGCAATGCCTGTGCACAATTGGGCCAACACGCTTACCGACAACTGGCCCGGCGCAATACTAATATACCGTCTACGCTCTATGCCGGTCTCGCCACGCACTATTGCCACCTGATCACCGTACTACAGACGATGATTGCCTGTATCGAACACCCCAGGCCATCACTACTGCAACAGGCAGAGTGCTGGCGTGACAACAAGGATGTAAAGGCATTGGCAGCACTGCAGGCGTATTTTGGGCAAAGCGCGAGTGTCCCGTTTGATCAGCGTGGGTTGTGCCGGTTTCATTGATAGCTAACAATAACGTCCCCTCCAGCTAGCCTAATCTCCTTGGTAGCTAACAACTTTTGTTGAACATATAATCACTATCAGGCATTGTTTCTGCTATAAATAATATCAAACGATTAAAATATTGGCATTGGCTGATGAGTTGATGGCTAGTTAGTCCTATTTATTATAGTCCGGTGTTACTATTCTTTAGCCCATGTTACTCTGCAACATACCCATATATTCGGGAGATACCCCGTGAAAGCTGATCCACATGGAGATCCTTTTCTGGCAGAAGCTTACTTCCTGTGCGATAGAGGAGATACTTTATCGTTCTACAAAAACTGGGCGGAAAACTACGATGCCCATGTTGAACAAAATCTTAATTGGGTCGCTCCTGGTGTACTTGCCAGGCAAATCACACCTTACTTAACACCATCAACCACTATCTTAGATGTAGGCTGTGGGACTGGGCTCACGGCTTACCACCTAAAAAAAGTCGATGATTATGTTTTTGATGGTATAGATTTTTCCAGTGAGATGCTGGACATAGCCCACAAGAGGGGTTTGTATAGAGTACTCTATAACAAGGACTTAAACCAACCAATTGATTTACCTGATAAATATTACGATGCAGCAGTAAGTTCTGGCACTTTTACGTACGGTCACGTTGGCCCGAAGCCTATTGATGAAATTTTGCGCCTGCTTCGGCCAGGCGGCTACTTCGCCTTTACTGTGCATACCGAGGCTTGGTCTGATATGGGGTTTGATGAGCATATTAGATCGCTTGCTGAAAGCAATACTGTAAAGATACTGGAGTCCAAAGTAGATTTATACATCGCCAGCGACAACCCAAATGGAATTTATTGTTTACTGCAAAAACAATAAGCATTTAGATTATCTCAGTAACTGGCACCACTCTGCCCAATGCAAAACCCTGAGCCCAGTCAACACCCAGTTCAGTCAATGTATCAACTACTGCCTGGGATTCAGCATATTCCGCAATCGTCTGCATACCCATAGAGTGGCCCATTTCGGTAATTGCTTTAACAATTGCACGATTTTTATTATCAGTGGCAATATTGTGAACAAATGTTCCATCAATCTTCAGGTAATTCACTGGCAATTGTTTCATGTAAGTAAATGATGAAAAGCCACTACCAAAGTCGTCAAGTGCAAATTGGAAACCCTCTGCTTTCATAGCATCGATCAACTCTGCCACACTGGATAGATTATTAATTAGTGATGTTTCAGTAATTTCGAAGCAGATACTTTCGGGCGGTATTTTCTTATTGCGCACAGCTTGGGCAGCATACTCAAATAGCGTATTGTCAACCATTGACTTCCCAGATACATTAATGTTGATACGGGTTATCTTATTGGATTTCAATGCAGTACCCAGTACTTCCAATGCTTGATCGAATACATACTGATCAATCATAGGCATAAGGCCATAACGTTCTGCAGCAGGAATAAACTCATCGGGTGACAACTCATTCTTATCTGCTCCTTGCATGCGCAGTAATATTTCATACTGTTTACAGCTACTATGCTGTGGACGCAATGGTACAATTTGTTGCGCAACAAGGTTGAAACGATCATCGCTAAGTGCATCCTTTAACTCCGCTGCCCGGATAATTTCACTGTGCCGACGATCCAGGCCATCGCTCTCCGGCTGATAGGTATAAGCACAGTTTCGCCCCATGTCTTTGGCTGTGTAACAGGCGACATCTGCCTGGCTAAGTAACTGCTGGGCACTGCTTGCTGAGCTATCAATAGAAACCAGACCAATACTGACACCAACCTTAAAGCTACGCCCCTTCCATTTAAATTGATATGCATCGATTGCCGCTACAAGCTTTTCAGCAACTTTCTTACCTTGCTCGGTGGTACAGTTATCCATTAGTAACCCAAACTCATCGCCACCAAGGCGAGCCAGCGTATCCCGCTGTCTTATATGTCGTTTAATAAGATCGCTGATTTCTCTGAGTAAGTTATCGCCACTTTCATGACCAGTGGTATCATTAACAACCTTGAACTGATCAAGATCCAGGTAGCACAGCACATGCGTTGTAGGCCGATCTTGGGCACTTATCACTGCTTTTTCCAAGCGCTCCTGAAATGCACGACGGTTGACCAATCCAGTTAAATAGTCGTGAGTGGCATGGTAGATCATCTTTTGCGCTTGGTATGTCGCTGTAATATCGCGTGCGACCCCACGGTAACCACGAAATTTTCCCTGATCATCGTAAAATGGGCGGGCACTACTTCTAAGAATTAACCGGTGACCACCTGGTACACACCATTCATATTCCAGATCATCATAGGGGAGCTTTTCTTCGAGATCCTTTCGGTGCTGTTCCCGCTGCTTGGGGTTGAGCATTTCCAACACAAGTTCTTTACGTTCCATGCCAAGCACTTTCTCTGGCGAAACTCCCGTGATTTCTTTATATCGATCAGAGAGATAGGTAAATCGCAACTTATCATCGGTTTCCCAAAATAAATCTGCAGCAATTTCCGCAAATGCCTGAAACCGCTCTTCACTCGCCTTGAGTGCTAACTGCGCCTTACAACTTTCAGTAATATCACTGGCGACACCCCGATAACCACAAAATACCTTTTGTTCATCAAAATAAGGTTGTCCCCTGCTCTTTATAGTGATCAACCGCCCATCGTGACCTTTCCATTGATATATAAGGTTATCATACGGTAAATGTTGATCGAGTAACCTAAAATGTTCCTCGCATGTTTTTTCATCGACCATATCTCTGATCAAATCTTTTCTACTGGTGCCAATAACTAATTCTGGCGCGATACCAGTAGCCGCTTCATAACCGTCAGAAAGGTAAGTGAAACGCAATTCGGCATCTGTCTCCCAAAATAGATCCACGGCAATATTAGCAAAATGCTTGAAGCGATTTTCTACATCACCCGTGCTCACTGTATTATTTTTTTCGCGAATATGCTCACCTGAAGTGGCACTGCTCGAAGAAACTTTGCTTTTATCTTGAATCATTGTATATATACCAATAATATAATCACCGAAAACACTACTAAGAATATACCAATAAAAACAATAATATTAGAAATTTATAAAATTTTTCACCAAATAATTGATACAACATGCCAAGTTACTCACCCTGAACACTTGCCATCCGGTAAACAGATACTATATACAGCCGCCCTATCAAAAGTAGATGATCTCTTAACATCTTTGGCAAAATATAAATTTAAACTATTGATTTTATAGAAATTTAAGTGTTGTACTAAAAAATCTCTATGCCTCCGTTTAGGCCGCTACAAACCAACGCTTCAAGCACCCCGAACATCAATAGAGCATGTTTCCCCTCTGGGACGATGGTAAATTTTTTTCCCTAGAGCATTGCTGTATCACTGGCGTTAAAGGCGAGGATAGCGCTGATGACCCGGTGAATACGCCGCTCGCTGAGCTTATCGGTCAGTTGATCCAGATGAGTTTGTCGTAACTTAACCAGTGCTTCGCTTGCTTGTTTATAGGGATAAACCGTGTAGTTGATATCCGCCATTTGCGGGCCAACTGTGTTAAAAAATTCCTGCATGTGTTTAGAACCTGACAACAAGACACACACACACCTGTTCAAGCCGGTCACCTTTCTAACACTCAGTTGAATCCACTACAAATGCTTAATGTACTGAAAATACAGGCTGGATGCGTATATGTAAACGGCATTACTGTCGATTGCCGCCCGGCAAACAGGTAATATAGCGCCCTGTTAATCACGCTTAGCCCACACCACATGCAATCACCTCCTCAAAGGAAAGCGGTTTCCCTTATCTCCGGCGGCCTCGACTCGATGCTCGCAACCAAAGTTATTCAGCAACAAGGCGTACACGTTGAAGGGATTAACTTCTTTACCGGCTTCTGTGTAGAGGGGCATACCCACGCCATCCGCAAACAGGATCAAAAGAAACAAAAGCGCAATAACGCCTTGTGGGTGGCGGAGCAACTGAGCATAAAGCTACATATTATTGATATTGTTG
Source organism: Gammaproteobacteria bacterium (assembly GCA_965277715.1). Taxonomy (GTDB): domain Bacteria; phylum Pseudomonadota; class Gammaproteobacteria; order JBCCGL01; family JBCCGL01; genus JBCCGL01. Next base: position 3,813,668 of record OZ255836.1, on the reverse strand, counting down.
AGGAATATAAGGATGTTGTGATCAACCCCAAGCACGGCTATGGCGCCCACCTCAATCCGTGCCTGGACTGCAAGGTTTTTATGGTGGGTAAAGCCAAAGAGTGGATGCAGGAAAACGGTTTTGATTTCATCATTACCGGCGAGGTGATTGGCCAGCGCCCAAAATCACAACGGCGTAAAACCATGCCGATTATTGCTGCAGAATCAGGAGCCGATGAACGTTTATTACGCCCACTGTGTGCCAAATACCTTCCCATAACACTGCCAGAGCGTGAAGGCTGGGTTGATCGCGAGCAGTTGTTTGATTTCAGTGGTCGTTCACGCAAACCGCAAATGGCCCTGGCGGATCAACTCAATATTGAAGAGTACGCACAACCAGCGGGCGGCTGTTGTTTTTTAACCGATGCCACATACGCATCAAAACTGGCGGATATGTGGACGCATCGCGGTGAGAAACGCTACGAGCTGGACGATATTATGCTGTTGAAAGTAGGGCGGCATTTACGCCCGCGCCCACATTTCAAGCTTATTATTGCCAGAGAAGATGGCGAAAACCGCTTTCTTGAAGGGTATAGAAAACAGTTTATACATCTCTATGCAACCAGCCATCCGGGGGCATTTGCATTGGTAGAGGGTACCGAATTTTCTGCACAGGACGCCAATCTTGCAGCGCGTGTACTGGCGCGTTACGGCAAAGGGCGCAACGCCGAATCGGTAACGATAAAAATTGTACCGCTGAGTGGCGCCGGGCATGAAATAGAGGTAACCCCCATACCCGAGGTGGATATACCCACCGAGTGGTACGTATAAGCGCATGGCCAACTACACCGTTGATGCCCGCCGGTTGCTATGCCCAATGCCTGTTATCCGCCTACAAACCGCCATTGGTCAGGCAGTGAGTGGAGAATCTGTGGCCATTGTCTGCACTGACCCCGGCACACAAAGCGATATTCCAGCCTGGTGTCGGGTACATGCTCACTCACTCGATGAGCAGCGTATAGACGGGGATGATTATTGGTTTATCGTTACCAAAGTCTAGGGCCTGTTGACGTTTAGCTATAAGCTTTTGAAACAAAAGGCAAATTCGTATCATTGGATATACGAAAAACAACAAATACGAGTTTGCCATGCCCCGATTATTGCTCAACGATGAGTATTGGTCGAAGCTACGGAGTATCATGCTTAAAGAAGGCATTTATGACAAGCCGAAGTTAAGGTTAGTCGTTGAAGGAATTCTTTATCGATTGCGTGTGGGGTGTCCGTGGCGAGATTTACCGGCGTCATTTGGTGACTGGAATAGTGTTTATAAACGCTTCAATGACTGGTCATCGAAAGGCAAGTTAATGAACATTTTCCATGTGCTTGTCGAAGAACCCGATCAAGAATGGGCATTTATTGATGGAAGTATTGTGAAGGCACACCAACATAGCACAGGGACTAGAGGGCGTGAAAATCAAGCCATTGGCAACAGTCGAGGCGGGAAAACAACGAAAATACACATGATTGTAGATGGGTTTGGGTTGCCCGTATTATTTGACATAACTGCTGGGCAGGTTAATGACTCCACAGCGGTTCCTGAAGTGATTGATGCCTTGCCAAAAAGCGAGTATGTGGTGGCTGACAAAGGGTATGACAGCGAAGCGTTACGCCATCAGATTAGACAGAAAAAGTCAGTTCCGGTTATTCCACGGCGAAGCAGCTCAAAAATAGGCAATGAGGATATCGACTGTAAGCGCCAAAGAATAGGCGTCTACCAATTACTCTGATCGCCCTTCACACTGCATCACAGCAACCCAATACCCGCTAGGTGTAGTATGAGTAATAAAGAACGTGCGTCGTACTGGCGCAATCAAATTGAACAATGGCAAGCATCCGGTTTGAGTGGTGCGCAGTTTTGCCAGGATAACGGCATCCACTTGAAGCAGTTTTACTATTGGAGCCGTAAATGTTCCCGTAAAACTATTCAAGCAGTGCAGAGTAACATGCCTGTAGCAGGCTTTACCCAAGTGATGGTGGCTGATAGGCAAAGGGCTGATCCGGGTTTGTGTTTTACGCTGGCCAATGGCTGTGCCATTTCTGGCATTACCGCCGCTAACGTGACGTTAGTTGGCGCGTTACTGGCACAGTTATGAAGGCCCGTTATTTACGGCCATCGCTCGATATTCCAAAGGTGTTTTTATACCGAGAGGCGGTGGACTTTCGTAAGCAAAGCAATGGCCTTGCGGCCATTGTTGAGCGAGAGCTTGGCCACAACCTGTTTGATGGTGGCCTATATGTGTTCACCAACAGGCACTGCAACAAAATCAAATGTCTGATGTGGGAGGACAACGGTTTTGTACTGTATTACAAAGCCTTGGCCGAAGAGCAATTTAAGTGGCCTGACCTCGATGAGGAAGTCATATCACTCACCGGAACGCAAATAAACGGGTTGCTTGATGGCTATGATTTAGCCGCAATGAAAGGCCACAAAGTATTGCATTACGAGTCTGTTTTTTAGCCCGCTAAAGGGTGTAAAAACATTTTATTTTAATGATTTTTAGACGGTTATTGGGTATTATTACGCGATGGTTTTGGCATCGGAAATTCAACAAAAACAACGCAATTACATCGGCTTAACGGCGGCTGAATTAGTGATCGTGCTTGCTGAAAAAGAAGCCGAATTAACGCACCATAACCAAATTATTCAACGTCACAAAAACACCATTAAAAACCGCGATCACTACATTCGTTTGCTTGAAGAACGGTTGCGTCTTTCCAAGGTTCAGAGGTTCGGCGCTAACAGCGAAAAGCTTGCCTTCCAGATTGACTTGTTTGATGAAGCGGAACTCGAACAAGCCATTGTCGACATTGATAGCCAGCTACCGGATGAGTTGCTACCTCAGCCTACGACCACGAACAAGAAAAAACGTCAACGCGGCTTCTCCAACCGTTTACCCCGTGTGCGCGTTGAGCTAGCCTTAAGCGATGAGGAAAAAGCAGGCGCTACACGTACTTTCTTTGTGAAAGTCAAAGAAGAACTCCAATACATTCCCGCACAACTCAACGTTTTAGAGTACTGGCAAGAAAAGGCCGTCTTCAGCTACGCAGGTGATGACCACATCATCGCCGCGCAACGCCCCATACACCCTTTGGGTAAGTGCTTTGCCAGCACGGCTCTGCTCGCCAACATCATGGTGTCCAAATACGCCGATGGGTTGCCCTTGTATCGCCAGGAAAGCATTTTAAAGCGTTATGGACATGCCGTGAGCCGCACCAACATGGCCAACTGGATGATTCGCCTGGAAGCGGTTTTTAAACCCCTGATGACCTTGCTGCGGGAAAGTCAAAATGACGGTGATTATGTGCAAATGGACGAAACGCGTATCCAGGTACTCAAAGAAAATGGCAAAACCGCCCAATCCGATAAATGGATGTGGCTAACGCGCGGTGGCCCTCCAGCCCAGCCCAGTGTGTTGTTTGAATACGACCCCTCTCGTTCGGGCGAAGTGCCACAACGCTTACTGGAAGGTTTTCAAGGCACTCTGCAAGTCGATGGCTATTCAGGGTATAACGGGGTGTGCGAGCAGCAAAATCTGACACGTATCGGTTGCTGGGATCATGTGCGCCGAAAATTCATTGATGCCATTAAAGCTGCCGATAAAGCAAACACGAAAAACCCCCGTGCCTCGAAAGCCGATGCCGCCATCGGTAAAATCCGCAAGCTCTATCTCATTGAGAAAAAGATACAAGCGCTTGAACCCGCAGAAAAACAAAGGTTTCGCCAAAAACTTAGCCAACCGGTGTTGGAAGAATTCAAACAATGGCTGGATAAGCATATTACTAAGGTGGCTAAAAAGTCCCTTACGCGTAACGCCATGGACTATGCACTGAATCAATGGCATACCCTCACAGGCTACTGTGATGATGGACGGTTACACATCAGCAACGTGCTGGCTGAAAATGCCATTAGGCCTTTTGCCGTGGGTAGAAAAGCCTGGTTGTTTGCCGATTCAACCCGTGGCGCCCATGCCAGTGCCACATGTTACTCATTGATCGAAACGGCCAAAGCTAATGGGCTTGAACCCTATGCGTACATACTGCACGTCCTTAATCATATCGGCAGTGCGGATACTCTTGAAAAGAGAGAGGCCTTGCTACCTTGGCATGTCGGTTTGGACATTACCTTGGAATAGAGGCTGATTTAAGGGCGCTTACCCAGTGCCAAGGTCACTAATGGACAGTCCGAACGTTTCTCTTTGGAACAACCGAAGGCGGCATTCGTATTTTTTTACCGCTGTCTTCAAAATACGTGTTGGTAAGGTCATAAAGTGTGATCACCTCATCAAAGGCAAAGAGTTCCCGTGCCTGTTGATAACAATGCGATTCCAATGCAGTTTTATTGGCATAGAGCTTGTCTGAGGCACGATAAAGTTGCTCCAGTCCCAGCTTGCCATAGTCTACCTCCAACAATTCACCCAAACCGCTGCGTTGTTGCAGCCAGTGGTGGGTCGCCAATTCACTGACCGATTCAACCATACGAGCTATCAGGTTACCTAATGCTGCCTGACATTGAGGACCATTAAACCCCAGTGCTTCCAATTTAAGATCCAGCCCAAGCTGTTGCACCGCATGTAAAGCCACATGCTCAACGCCCACACTACGGGGTTCTTAATAGCTCCAAGCTATCAATATCTACGCACTGGTAGTCCTGTGGGGTTTGCTTTGTTTCTTTTTGGCGTGCATTGGCGTTAACCAGCAAAGCAGCAATGCTTTGCGCTACCTCTTCCCACTGTGACTCAAGTTCAATAGGAAAGCGTTCGTTTTGACCCTGGAGAATATGTTCAATACGCTGAACCAAATGTGCCCATTGCTCACGGGGCACCTGGAAATGGCGACCTAAATTAAGTCGCGTTCGTTGCCGCACTTTACCCTCGCAACGAACAGACTAGACCAGCCGATAGGTATAGTAAGGTTCACCGGATTGACGGCTTTTGATGGTGGTGCGACGGATGGACATTGCAAGACGATAGGAGGGAATTGTGGCAGTGTCAATGGTTGGAAGTACAATTATGGCACTACTTTACATGTCGGAAAAACAATACTCAGTTAAATTAATAGGTTAGTTATATTGGCGTGCTCAAATCAGGTGAAATTCGGCTTAAATTGAGATAAAAGTGTCAAATATGGGTTATACAGCAAGACAACACTTGTACTATAATCCTGCCGCCTTTGGTGTGCCGGAGTAGCTCAGTCGGTAGAGCAGTTCACTCGTAATGAAAAGGTCGGGGGTTCGATTCCTCTCTCCGGCACCATTTAAAAAACCTATATAGTTCATTAAGGTATTTTTTAATTTTAAAAACAACAACTTAAATAGACATAAGGTTCTTTAACGTTCGCCTTGGTTTGTTTACATCCGCAAAACTTGCTGGTACATTTGTTGGTACAAACCACCTCACCAGAATTTATACCAACAAATGAGATTCAATAATACTCAGGTAAAAAATGCCAAACCTAAAAGCAAGCAATACAAATTATCAGATGGTGGTGGTATGTATTTGCTGGTACATCCAAATGGCAGTCGATACTGGCGAATGGGGTATCGATTTGGCGGAAAACAAAAAACACTGTCATTAGGTGTTTACCCTGCCGTATCGCTTTTAGTCGCACGGGAAAAGCGCGACACAGCCAAAAAGCTTATTAGCCAAAAAATAGACCCCTCTATGGCTAGGGCCTGTTGACGTTTGGCTATAAGCTTTTGAAACAAAAGGCAAATTCGTATCATTGGATGTACGAAAAACAATAAAAATGAACATTTTCCATGCGCTTGTCGAAGAACCCGATCAAGAATGGGCATTTATTGATGGAAGTATTGTGAAGGCACACCAACATAGCGCAGGGCTAGAGGGCGTGAAAATCAAGCCATTGGCAACGAGGCGGGAAAACAACGAAAATACACATGATTGTAGATGGGTTTGGGTTGCCCGTATTATTTGACATCACTGCTGGGCAGGTTAATGACTCCACAGCAGCTCCTGAAGTGATTGATGCCTTGCCAAAAAGCGAGTATGTGGTGGCTGACAAAGGGTATGACAGCGAAGCGTTACGCCATCAGATTAGACAGAAAAAGTCAGTTCCGGTTATTCCACGGCGAAGCAACTCAAAAATAGGCGATGAGGATATCGACTGGTGTTTATACAAATACCGACGCCTGGTTGAAAAATGTGTTTGCTCGATTGAAGCATTTTCGAGCGATTGCCACCCGATATGATAAGTTGAAGCGGAACTATCGGAGCATGCTCGCCTTGGCATGCTCCTTTCTTTGGTTACCCATGTGAAACGTCAACAGGCCCTAGAAAAAATATAAAAAAACCTATAAATACCAATAGACTATAAATAGTACTTCATTTTAATTATTAAAACTGGCACACTGCACGGAAACTCAGGAACGCGCTCGCTATAGAGGCATATAAATCTATGATAACCTACCCAATCAAGGTCAATCTGAAGACCGTATTGACCGATACCACTGCTGCTTTGCGTTACACCGCACTGTTTTTTTTGATGTTATGCCTAACTGCTTGTGGTGGCGGCGGTGGCACGGGTGGATTCAGTGATAACAACACAGGATCAACTACCCTAGTAGCAGGGACACCTACCTCAGGGACAACCACATTACGAATCGGTAATGGCTCAGGTGCCGACTTTACTGCAGGCGCGCTGGCAGCAACCCAAACCAGTTTGGCAGCTGGGGCCAGTACAACGATTACCGCCAACCTAGTTAATACTAACGGTGTGGCTATCACCCAATGGCACTAAGTTACATCAGTGTTTCAAAATTCCTGGCTGTCGAGGTTTTAAATGCCTCACTAAGCTATGCATAATAGTTCTAAGGGACTTTCTTGTCATTATTGCATTTTGCAGAGAGCGGATGGTGAATGAGCATATACGGGTAATTCTAGCGTAAAAAAACAATGGATTAACAAAGCTGCCTTTTTTCTGGGCAATTTGTTGTCTCTTATCAAGCATTTTAGTGTATTTTTTATCAGATGGATGAATACATTCCAGGTTCTTTGTTTTTGATATTTCTTCAAAAATACGCATGATATTATAGGCCATGGCAGTAAAACGCATTTGACTGTTCAGCGCATTCAGGTTTGAAGACCAGGCTTTTCTTTCGGTGAAATCACTTTTGCTATTGTTGAATGATTTTTCTATCGTCCAACGCTTGTAATAGAGCATAGCAATAGTGCCTGGGTTAATTGACTCTGGTAGCGTTGAAATAAATTGATGTAATTGACCTGTTTCTGGGTCGCGGTATTTAACAATATGAAATTGGACCTTTTTATTTTTATATACACTATAGCCTTCAACCCCTGTATTAATTTCACTACCCTGGTCATAGGGTATAGAGTTGACAAAAGTTGCAACCGCATTTTCTTTGAGTACTGAAATCATAAAATTCTGATGCTGTTTTTGCTTTTCCCACCATGCATAATCAGTCACCGCCTTATCGTATATATAGAGATGCTTTTGCCAAGTCTCTTTTTCGCCACAACGTTGTTCAATATAAGAACGTAACGCGGGTATTTCCTGGTGCCGTTCAGTACCGTTAGTCACGACACAAAGTGGTCTTAGAAGTCCATTTCTGAGGTTCAAGGCATGAATAAAGCCTGCTGCGAAGACGTTGCCCTGACGATTTTTCTCTGTGTGACAAGCATGCTGTATAAAATGACCATCAGCTGCTTCTACTCGATATTCTTCAAGTTCAGGAAATTGTTTTAAATAATCAATGTCCAAAGAAGATAATTTCTCACTTTGCAGTTGATAGCTTTGCTTTTCCATGGCTTGCATCATCTTCATCCGTCTTGTCGACTTCAATGCGTTAAAATAGCTTGAATGACAAATTGTCTCGTCGTATATTTCATCCGTAACCTGTAGATAGTGACGACCACTATGTACAAGACTTATACAGTGAAGTAACCCATGTCGAGAAAAAGCTACGTCATCAATGGAATCGCATGATCTTTTCCATAAAGGGAAGCGTTCAGCAGCAATTGCTTTTTCCATACTTATTTTACAGTGTTCGGTGATATATTCTTCAACGGTCATCATTTCGTTCATATTCAATTTGCCCATTTAATCAGATATTAAATGGGTATTTTAAAAAAAATTCTGCTGGTGAATGCAAGTGTTTTTTTGGATAATTTTATTTATTTTATGAATTATAAAGCGTGTTATCGGTTTATAAAAAAAACAGTACAAATTTTATAAAAAATACTATTTGTAGCTTATGGCGGCTCTTTTCAGGTGTTATTCATTGCGTTATTAGCTTCCTGGTAGGATTCTAGTGGTACACCCATGCTCTCAATAGCAAAGGGGGGATGAAATACTATAACCTCACACAAACCGGGGAGGAACCTCTTTTTATGACAAAAAGGGTGATAGACCAATGGCACTAAGTTAAGCGGTTTTAGCGGGTAAAATAAACGAAAAAATAACTGTAATAAACCCAATAAAAAAGGCTGAAATGTTATAATTTTGTATGAAAAATACAACCTTATTTCTACCCGGATTCAACATCCAAACACTCCGCAAAACACCCCGTTCAGCCATTCAAATCTTGCACGATAAGATAGCAAAAATACGTCACAAATCACTGAGTGAACTACCTGTTTTTCTTGGCGATATTATACCCACGAATATTCTTAAACCGAATGATTTTGGTGTGAATAGTCGTCGACGTATTTTCAGTAAAGAAAATACTTTCTGGTTGTTTTTTTCACAAATAATGAACGCCGATGGTGGCTGTAAAGAAGTCGTTAGACAACTGCAAAATGTCGCCCACAACCAAGGCATTCCCATACCTTCATCATCCACCTCCGCCTATTGCCAAGCACGTAAAAAACGGTTCTTCCCCGGTTTGTGTGAGGTTATAGTATTTCATCCTCCTTTGCTATTGAGAGACTCCGGTGCTATCGAGCCTTGAAGAACACTACAGCCAGCTCCTATGCCTGACAGATGACTGGTCAGTGACATCAGTTGATTTAGACCCTTCAGGGTTAAAAGTATCCATTTCGTTGGCGTTTAGCGGCAACCACGGCCCTTGCTCGCACTGTGGCGAAGTGAGTCCGTTCTATGATCACCGTTCACAAGAGCGATCCTGGAGACACCTGGATATTATGCAGTTTGAAACGCGCCTACACAGTCGCATTCCCCGAGTAAATTGTCTGGAGCATGGTGTTAAAAGTATGATGTTACCCTGGGCAAGCAAGCGCAGTCGTTTTACGTTGTTGTTTGAATTATTTTCCATCAGGGTGTTGCAAGCCTCACGTAGCGTCGAAGAGGCGCGTAAGTTACTGGGACTTAGCTGGAACGCAGTGGAAGCCATCAAAGCCCGCGCTGTCGAACGGGGACTTTCGCGTCGGGAATTGGTGACAATTGAGTACCTGGGTATTGATGAGAAGTCCCACCGTAAAGGGCATGACTATGTGACGCTCATCAATGATATCGATGGAGGGCGAGTATTGGATGGAGTGAAAGATCGCACCCAGGCAGCTTGTGAGGAGGCGTTGGAGGTTGCGCTGACGGATAACCAGCGAGAACAGGTGAAAGCTGTCGCTATTGATAGGTGGCCTGCGTTCATTAATGCCGTTGAGGTAAAACTGTCAGACAGTGCGATTGTTCACGACCGTTTTCCTATTAGCCAACACCTGAATAAGGCGGTGGATCAGGTCCGTCGTGACGAACATAGAGACCTTTTGTCACAGGGTGATACTCGATTGAAAAAGAGTCGTTATCACTGGTTAAAAAATGAAGAAAATTTGTCTAACAAAGCAGCCGAGCACTTTGAGTCACTCAAGCATGATCAGTTATTGACAGCCCGAGCCTGGGCGATAAAAGAACTGTTTCGTGATTTTTGGACGTATAAGACAGCGGGTTGGGCAAAGCGTTTCTTTAGCGCATGGTATGCGTGGGCAATTCGGTGCCGATTGGACAGCATAAAGAAAGTGGCCAAGATGATAAAAACGCACATGCCGAACATATTGACATGGTTTAAGCACACAATAAGTAATGCCGTATCAGAGGGTTTGAATTCAAAAATTCAGACAGTCAAATCGAATGCAAGAGGGTTTCGTTCGTTTGAAAGTTACCGGCGGAGTATTTTGTTTTACTGCGGAAAGCTGGATAGGGAACCAGTGGCTTCACAATAATCGGGGAAGAACCTAAAAAACTACCCATGGACGATCTTAAAAACGTATTTTCAGGGACGTGTCGATTATCGCCACCTCAACCCAAAGCGCTCCAAGGTCGACCGGTTATCGTTGCCGATGGGACAGGCCTATCCATGCCCGATACGCCCGCGAATCAACAAACTTACCCACAACCGAAATCACAAAAACAGGGATGCGGATTTCCTCAAGCACGGCTTTTAGCTTGTTTTAATCTTTATAGCGGTTTAATTCTGAGCTATGCACTAGGAAATAAAAAAAGTCATGAGCTAAGACTTTTAGAAGAACAATGGGATACCTTCAATGAAGGTGACATTTTCTTAGGTGATAAAGGTTTTTGCAGCTTCTACGATATTGACTGCCTCTCTCGACGAACGGTTGACAGTGTCGTTACATTGGCGCGGAGAACGCCCAGCACTGCCTCCCAGGCCAAAAAGAAGATAGCCGATAATGACCTTCATATCGAATGGCAAAAACCTAAACACACAAAAGCGACCCGTTACACAAAAGAGCAGCATAGCGACCTTCCAAAGACCTTAACTTTACGACAAATACACGTCAGTATTGTACGAAAAGGATTTAGGACGAACCATTTTTATATCATCACGACACTACTTGATGCTCAGCAATATCCCGCTATAGAAATTATCGACCTCTATGCACAGCGCTGGAATGTGGAACTGTATTTTCGCAATATTAAAACCACCATGGGTATGGATATATTACGCTGTAAAACACCTGATATGGTTCGTAAGGAAATCATCATGCACATGATTGTTTACAACACGATCAGGCACATCATGTGTGTCGCTTCATGCCGACATGACACACCGGTTGATCGGCTAAGTCTTAAAGGTGTTTTGCAAACACTCCGACAAAGCACTTCATCACTTGGTAGTGGGCAGAGTCCAGCACAAAAAAGACGGCAATATCTTGATTATTTATATGCAGCGATTGCGGATGATCGTGTGCTTCATCGACCTTTTAGATTTGAACCAAGAGTGGTAAAAAGGCGACCTAAACCACAGGCATTAATGACTCGACCACGGAACGTTTTAAAAACTGAATATTGGCAAGCTAAAGCGGCTTAACTTAGTGCCATTGCGTGCTGTGGTGCATTGTTTTGACCACGCATAATAGCCGCTACTGGAAACCGCCATAAAGCGACAAAGAGGTCGAACACCATAGCCAGATTGATGTTGCTGTATCCAGGCGTACTTCACGCCTGTTCCTTGGCAAAGTACGCGGCCGCCTTTTTTAACAGGTCGCGTTCCTCTTTCAAACGCGCGTTTTCTTTTTTCAACCGTTTGAGTTCATCATATAAGTGCTCATCGCTGTGGCCACTGCCATCCGCTTTCGGTTGGCTATACTTGCTGATCCAGGTATGCAAAGTATTCTCGTTTACTTCCAGTTCGCGTGCGGTCGCGGCTATAGGCTGGTCGTTTTTCAGGACTAATTTAACCGCTGACTCTCTAAAATCAGCCGTATAGGATTGCTTCTCTTTCATTTTCGTTTCCTCGCGTAAACTCAGTTTACTTCAAGTGAGAGGTCCGAATTAGTGTAGCCACATCAAGTACACCGTCTACCTTCTATTGACGGGTTTAGGTACTCGTAGCGAGTGAAACCTAAAAGTACCACGCCCCATAATAGTGCACCCCTTATCAGGAATGCACAAAAAATGTGCAAACAATTACCTCTCACACCCTATCTATCTGATTTATATGAATTTATATATTGGCACGGTAGATGCTAAACAACTAGGCGAAAACCCTAAGACCACACGGCAAACAATCAAACAACAGGAGCTAACCACCTTATGTCCGTCAACGATGTCCTTAAAACCCTTCAGGAACACGATGTTAAATTCGTCGATTTCCGCTTTACCGACACCCTTGGTAAGGAACAGCACGTATCGATTCCGGCCAGTACCGTTGACAATGCAACATTTGAAGACGGCAAAATGTTCGATGGCTCGTCAATCGCTGGTTGGAAGGGGATTAACGCCTCCGATATGATTCTGATGCCTGATACCGACACCGCCGTACTCGACCCGTTTACCGATGAGGCCACGCTCAACATTAGCTGTGACATTATCGAGCCTGGCACCATGCAGGGCTACGAACGCGCCCCCCGCACTGTGGCAAAGCGCGCCGAGGCGTATTTGCAGTCCACGGGTATTGCCGATGCAGCTTATTTTGGCCCGGAGCCTGAGTTTTTTGTATTTGATGATGTGCGTTTTAACAACGACATCAGCGGCGCGGGTTATAGCATCGACTCCAGCGAAGCAGCCTGGAATACCGGCAAGCGGTACGATGAGGGCAATACCGGCCACCGACCCGGTGTAAAAGGCGGGTATTTTCCTGTACCACCGGTCGATTCACTCCACGATCTGCGCGCTGCAATGTGCCTGACGATGGAAGAAATGGGTGTCGAGGTCGAGGTCCACCACCACGAAGTGGGCACCGCCGGTCAATGCGAAATCGGCACTAAATTCGATACACTGGTACGCCGTGCCGATAAGAACCAAATCATGAAATACGTGATCCAGAATGTTGCGCACGCTTACGGTAAAACCGCCACTTTTATGCCAAAACCTATCGTCGGTGACAACGGCAGCGGTATGCATGTACACCAATCACTGGTAAAGAACGGCGAAAACCTATTCTCGGGTGATTTGTATGGCGGTCTCTCTGAAACCGCTTTATTTTATATCGGTGGTATTATTAAACATGCACATGCAATCAACGCGTTTACGAATGCCTCGACCAATAGTTACAAGCGCCTGGTGCCTGGCTTTGAAGCACCTGTGATGCTGGCTTATTCAGCGTGCAACCGCTCGGCGTCGATTCGTATTCCCTGGGTTGCAAGCCCTAAAGCGCGGCGCATCGAAGTGCGTTTCCCCGACCCAACCGGCAACCCTTATTTTACCTTTGCCTCATTGATGATGGCCGGGCTTGATGGCATTCAAAACCAAATTCACCCAGGCGATGCGATGGATAAGGATTTGTACGACCTCCCCCCTGAAGAAGAGGCACAAATCCCACAGGTGTGCTATTCACTGGATCAGGCACTGGAAGCACTGGATGCAGACCGTGGCTTCCTGAAGGCGGGCAGCGTATTTACCGACGACATGATCGATGCCTATATCGCACTGAAAATGCATGATGTCACCCGCATACGCATGGCAACCCATCCGGCCGAGTTTGATATGTACTACAGCTTGTAGTCGGCTTTAATACGGTTGGGGTGAAGTAACGCACCCCAACCTCGATATTACAATTGGCCAATCAATCGCAACACGCTATTATTTTCATATGCGGTTTTATATGCCATTACGAAAAACACTCGCCACCCTTTTATTGGCTTTGGCAATCACATCATTACCGGCCACTTCGGCTATTTACAAGTCACTGGATGCCGACGGTAACACCGTATTTTCTGATGCCCCTCTGGATAAAGATGACGAGGAAATCGCACTTCCCCCCATCAACACCCTACCGGCATTCACACCCCCAGCCAACACGCAAGCCCCCGTTAATAAAACACCGCCCAGTGAGCCGCTTTATACCCTGGCATTCAGCTACCCACAACACGACCAGGCAATTCGCAATAACGCGGGCAACCTCACCATCACCTTATCGCTTGCACCCGCAATTGACGGTAAAAACACCTTGCTAGTCGTTACACTGGATGGCCGGGAGATCGCACGCGGTGTTAACACACATATTCCACTGAACAATATACCGCGCGGCACACACACACTGGCAGCCCATATTGAAAACGCAGACGGACATAAGCTGGCCGAGGCAGACAGCGTACAATTTCATTTATTGCGGGTTAATAATGCAGGCTCGCCCTGAAGAAGGCGCCAGGAACGAGTCGTTGGGGGCTACTCTGTTTCTGCGCCTAACTGGTAGTGAATCGTGGTGACATTGTTATCGGGGTCAGTCGGGGTCAGGTTCAGCGTACCGCCTTTTCTTAACTGATGGCGCTCGCGCCTGAGCAGGTGTGGCTGATAGCCATCTTCCGTCACCAGTGTACCGTTGGTACTCTGATCACTGATATACCAATCATCACCCTGGCGCTCAATACATGCATGGCTACGCGATACCACTGGCGATAGCAGACAAATGGAATGGGCGGGATCCCGGCCAATAACTAATTCTGTCGTTTCACGATTCAGTACCATACTGCCATGTGGCCAACGCAGCGTTAAACTATCCACGTTATGGCTCACCAGGTCATCATACTCCTCACCCATAATGGCCATGGTCAGGTCAGTTTCATCACCCGCAATGTGCTCATAAAGCTCGATGAGCGAGGACTTTCCTTTGACTGATAAGGGCGGCAGGTTTCTCAATGAAGATAAAACCTCGGCAGGTAATTCGATAGCCGTATTGCTGGAGAGTAAAATCTGTTTAGGGGAGGCTAACGAAACAATGCGTGCGGCTGTGTTGACTACATCACCGAACATATCGTTATTCTGCTCGATCATCTCGCCACTGTGTATGCCAATTTTTAGCTGTAAGCCCATACTGGCCAGTGGCTCTGAGAACTGGGTTGCACAATTCAGCGCATCTATCGCGCCGGGAAAAGTGGCCATTACCTCATCGCCAATTTCTTTTATGACCTGCCCCTGATAGGCCTCGATCACCCGTCGGATAACCTGTATGGCCTCGCTGATCTTGCGCTGCGCCTGATCATCACCCAGTGTTTCATACAAGCGTGTACTGGCACAGATGTCGGCAAACATCAGTGTGGTTATTATCCGTTTTCGCCCCTGCCCGTCACTCATATGATTTGTTTCCCTTGGTACAAATAAATTGGATTAAACGTACTCTGTGTATGCAACTGATTGTACAGTAGAGATAGTTCATCGAGTGTGAAATATACGCAACGCTACTCACTTGTTCGATCTTTTAACCTGATTGACCCAGTAGATTCAATTAATCAGGTTTAGGTTCAATACCATTAAATCAATTTAATTAACAGTTCGCACATATTGAGCCAAACTATGCACACTATTAGTGCATAATGCCGCCATGCCCCAAGTTAGTGCACACATACCGTTTCCCACTGATCAGCTACTTAACAACATGAATACGGCGGTATTCCTGGCTGACGGGCAGTTGCGTATTACGTTCGCCAATAGTGCAGCCGAACAATTGGTTTCAGCCAGTGACAATAAATTACGGGGTGTGCCGCTATTCGACTATCTGCGTTTTCCCACGGCATTTGAAACCCGATTGATGCACCACATGGGCACATCACAGTGCTATGTTGAACGCGAGGTTCGTGTAACACTACCGCATGACCGGCGGGAGTTATTGATCGATTGTTCAGTGACCTATGGCCCAGGTAATGCCATAAATCCAGATAATTACCCGGATGATTACACAGGTAATAACCGCCAATGGGCACTGTTTGAACTGACGGATAGCGGGCACCACGCCCGCCTGAGCCGTGAGCAGGCGCTGTTGGTTCAACAACAGGCATCTGACACACTATTACACGAACTGGCTCACGAGATTAGAAACCCACTGGGTGGCTTGCGCGGCGCCGCACAGCTACTGGAAAGTGAGCTGCCAGACAAAGCACTACTGGAGTACACACGTATTATCGTCGGCGAAGCTGATCGCTTACAGGCATTGCTCGACCGGCTATTAGGGCCTGGCACGTGGGCGCAACGCAGTGAAGTCAATATCCATGAAACACTTGAATATGTTAAAACACTGGTCTGCGCAGAAACCGATAACAGCATTATATTTCAGGCCGATTACGACCCCAGTATCCCGCATCTATGGGCAGAGCGGGACTGGCTGGTGCAACTCTTTTTAAATATTACACGCAACGCCGTACAGGCGATCGGTGAGGAGGGTACCATCACCTTTAAAACCCGTATACAGCGGGCCTTTACCATCCGCTCGGTAATGCACAAACTCGTGGCCGCTGTACATATTATCGACGATGGCCCAGGCATTCCCGCATCCGTTTATGCCACATTGTTTTACCCGATGGTCAGCGCACGCAATGGCGGTAACGGCCTGGGACTCTCTATTGCACAGCGCCTGGCTGGCCAGTTAAACGGTTTGATAGAAGCGGTAAACGAACCGGGCCGCACTGTTTTTACCGTTTATCTACCACTGTCAGATAGTGACCAGGTGCCATAATGCCCCATTATTTAATTTGGGTTATCGACGACGACGATTCTATCCGCTGGGTGTTGCAACGGGCGCTGCAAAAGGCACAATACCAGGTGCGCTGCTTTGCCGACACCCACAGCGCACGGCTGGCAATGGCAGAATCGCCACCACCACAGGCGATCATCAGCGATATTCGTATGCCCGGTGAATCCGGGTTGGTGTTTCTGGATGCATTTCGCCAGCGCTACCCGGATATTCCAGTAATTATTATCACCGCACACGCCGATCTCGACAGTGCTGTCTCGGCCTACCAGGGTGGTGCTTTCGAGTATTTACCAAAACCGTTTGATATCGATGCCGTGCTCAGTGTCAGCGCCAGAGCCTGCGAGTGGCACACAGCCCAATCCACACCACCGGGTACAGCAAAAACCCTCTTGGCGAAAAATTCAGGCGCAACACACACCAACCCCCCCGAACTGATTGGTGAGGCACCGGCCATGCAGCAGGTTTTCCGCGCTATCGGGCGGCTTACACGCACCACGATGACCGTGTTGATCAATGGCGAATCCGGTGTCGGTAAAGAACTTATTGCGCGTGCACTACACCGCCATAGCCCGCGTGCGCAACAGTCCTTTATCGCACTGAATGTCGCCGCTATCCCCCACGATTTAATCGAATCCGAATTATTTGGCCACGAAAAAGGGGCGTTTACCGGCGCGCACGCAATGCGCCACGGACGTTTTGAGCAAGCCAACGGCGGCACGTTGTTTCTCGATGAAATCGGTGATATGTCCGAGAACCTACAAACCCGATTGCTGCGGGTACTCGCCGAGGGTCAATTTTACCGTGTGGGTGGGCACACCCCGGTAACCGTGGATGTGCGTATTATCGCCGCCACACATCGCGACCTGGAAGCACGCGTTTCCCGGCAGCAGTTTCGTGAGGATTTATACCACCGGCTCAATGTTATCCGTATCAACGTACCGCCACTGCGCGAACGCCGCGAAGATATTCCCGCCCTGTTGAATTTTTTTCTCACACAGGCTGCCAGTGAGTTAAATACCGAACCCAAGCAGGCAAACAGTGAAATGGTCTCTCACCTGCAGACACTGCCGTGGCCAGGGAACGTCCGGCAACTGGAAAACCTGTGTCGATGGCTGACGGCAATGGCACTGGGGGATAGCATTAACATTAGCGACCTACCAGAAGAGCTTCACCAGGCAGTGGGCAATACCGATGATGAAAGCTGGCAATACCCACTGCAGTGTTGGTTAAAACGAGCGATTGCCAGAGATGACACGCCCCTGCTCGCCGAAGCACTACCGATCTTTGAAAAAACACTGATCGAGTGCGCTTTGCAAAAAACCCACAACAACCGGCAAAACGCCGCTAAATTAATTGGCTGGGGCAGGAATACCTTAAGCCGAAAAATCAATGAGTTGAATTTAACATGACAACACTCGCCAACATGGCACGCGCACTCGCCGGGCAGGCCAGCAGTGCTGTGTTGTCATCGCTCAGTGACGACGGCACACCTTATGGGTCGGTTGTTGAAATTGCTGCCGCAGACAATGGCGATATTATTATGCTGCTAAGCCAACTGGCCGAACACCGTAGCTACCTGCAACGCAACGCACGCGCCTCAGTGCTCATTGCGCCCAGCCTACACACCCGCGAAGTGCTCAGCCAACCACGCGTTACACTACTGGGGAGAGCAATACAGACAGACAGTGACACCACTATCCAGCACATTTATCTTGAGCGGCACCCAAATGCCGCCCAGTATTTGTCATTGGGTGATTTTCATTTCTTCAGGCTCCATGTTGAACAGGTGCGCTATATTGCCGGTTTTGGCCACATGGGATGGATCGAAGCCGCCGAGTACCGGGGTGAAGGGTGAATACCGGGAACTGCTCTCAAACGCTCACCCAAATGATTTATTCAGTTGGTTTATTCAGTTGGTTTATTCAGTCAGTTTATTCAGGCGGTTTATCCATAATATTCTCTACCTTGGCCTTCCAGAGTTCCTCCCACTTAGCTAAGCCCCCTTTCAAACCCAGTTGATTGCTCAGTTTTTCCAGTGTCTGGATTGCCTGCGTTTGATGAATATTTGTTGCAATGCCATACATCTCCAACCAGTTTGCCATCGCTTTTTGTTGTTCATTATCCTGCCAATAATTAAGGCCAATATTAAACAGCGTTGGGCACATACCGCTCCAATCACCGACCTGTCCCTGGAGCTTCAGCGATTGTTGCAAATACTTCAGCGCTGTCGCACGATCACCAAGTGCATCGTGAATTTGAGAGAGATTGTTCAGTACAGTGCCTTCACCTGCCTTATCGCCTGTTTCACGCTTTATAACCCATGCCTGTCGCAAGTAATCCAACGCACGGTGATGGCTGCCAAGCGCATGTTCCGCCGTGGCGATTTCATTCAATACAATACCCTCGCCGACTTTATCGCCAATGGCCTGTTTAATACTCAGCACCTGCTTCATATAATCCAGCGCTGTGCCGTTATTGCTGTGCGCTTTATGGGCGTGCGATAAATAAGTGAGCACATCGCTTTCACCCGCCTTATCACCACTCGCCCGCTTACTCTCAAGTTGTTGGTTCAGGTATTTCAACACCGCATCGTGGCCGCCTTGTGCCCGCAGGAGTCGCAGAATGCCTTTGGTGGTATTATCTATACTGCGCTTATCCCCCACTGCCTGTTTAAGGTTCAATGCGTGTTCAAGGTGATTCAGCGCAGTATCATAGTCACCGCAGATATGCGCTATGCCTGCCATCATATCCAATGCGGTTGCCTCACCCGTCTTATCACCTATTTCCTGGTGGAGGGCGTATAACTGCTGCCGGTAATCCATCGCATTGGCGTAGTCTTTACACGATTCAAACAAGTGTGCAATATTGCTTAATACCTGCACCTCGCTTAATTTGTCACTGCTCTCCCGGTACAGTGCCAGAGATTGCTGATAAACCGCTAATGCGGTATCAGTATTACCCAAATGCTGATTTTGCATGCCACACTGGTTCAGTGCACGTGCACGCAGATGTTGATCTTCCACTGTGGTAACCCGTTTCAGCCAATCCAGCGCCACATTGTATTCACCGTGCAAATATAATTGCCCCACCACATCAAAAACAGCCTGATGAATATGCGCCATTTCGCTGCGCATAGTATTGTCTGCAACGAATGCCAGCAGTTCATCAACCCAGTGAAGAGCACCGGTATCGGCAGGAAAATCCACCGCCATCTGCACAATAAATGCACGGGTATTCACTGGGTGCAATAGATACGCAGCTGTGCGGTAGTGTTTTATGGTTAATGCGCCGGAATCAGTGGTTTGCCGCCATTGCACACAGGCGAAAAACTCAGTAAAAATATCTGCCTCTATCTCGTTAAAGCGTATTTCAGCCGCCTTTTTCCAGTAATAACCCAGCACCTTATCGCTACTGCCGATTTGAGTGGCAAGTAATAAAGCACTCTGGCGTTCAATCTTGGTAGGGTCGGTAAACACCTCTCTGGCGATATGGTTAATCATTATAAAATGATAAAACTTTTGCATTGCCTGATCACTGTTGGCCACCTCGCCTAATTGGGGTGCCCAGCGACGTTTTTCATTTTCCAGTAAATACTGCAATAAATCCTCCTGGGAATAATCGCCAACCACATCAAACCCCTGTTGTTCAATAGCAATCGCTACCATGCCAACCAACAATGGCTTGCCCACACTGATGACATTCAGGTGCGACCAAAACGGGTGGTCACTGGCGGGCAGCTCGCTATTACTGCCAAGCACCTGAAGCAGGTTTTTCAATAACTGCTTTTGCCCAAATTGATTGAGCGGCAATATAGTATGAGAGGTGCCCTTATAAAGGCACTGTTTACGCAATTGACTACCGGGGATTGTCCCCACCAAACTTTTCCACCACGACTGCCCCTCGGCCTGGCGTGCCAATAACAATAACCGTACCGGAAAGTTATACACACCCTGATTGCTGTGCAATTGATCAATCATATTGGCAATAGCCTGTGGGTGTTCCTCCGCACCCTCAATAACAATCACAGTCGGGTTGCCAGGCCGCCACTGTGACCAGTCAGTGTCGGCATTAAATTGCTGTTTAAGCAGGAAACCGCTACACCACACAAAAGGTAGCTGTTGCAATGTTTCAAAAACAACCCGCCGTTTGCCGACGCCGCCAGCCCCAGTGATAACCCACCAGCTAAAGGTGGGCTGTTTATAGAAAAAAGTGGCTAACTGTTGAATAAAATCACTGCGGCCAAGGCATTGGGTTTGCTGACCGGCATGGTTAAGCCACAACATACTACCCGGTACAACCCCTGCACAACGTGCTCTGCGGTGCTCGGTTGTTTCCAGCTCCGGGATAGCATGCAGGTGTTTCATCACCTCAATAAATTGTTGTTGCAATTGCTGCTGGCTTGCTACTTCGCGGCTTTGCACCATCAGTAATTGTGCCAGGCCCTGTGTTTCAGGACTTAACCGCCCCCAGTGCGTTTGCGTTTCATCAAGTGCCGCCAAGTCTTGCACGGTAGGTACTTGTAGCACCTTATCCAGCGCTGTGTTGGTATCCGCTTTAGCATTGAGCACATCCAGCAACGCGTGAGCAAACCAGAGGTATGCATGGTAATGCGGTAGCTTCGCGAACAGACCCGCCGCCGCTTCAGCCTGCTGTTCGCTCTCTTTTATTTGCCCAGCCAGTACAAACAGTGCAATGCGCTTGACAGCAGCCCGCACTATGCCTTTGCTGAACCCCGTTTCGCGATACACCCACTCAACCAACTGATTCGCCTGATCGGTTTCAGTAAAGTAGCGGTGGTAACTACCCAGCGCATTGATTGCCTGAGTAATCGGTTCATGGTTAATTGGCTCAGGCTGCGTACCCTCAGCGGTATTAGTCATCACGTTATGCTTCAACCTGTAAACGGGTGGGAGTGGTTATGCTATAGCTGTCTATTTATATTTTTACAAAAAATTTAAGAGTCACATGTAATTGCATAGGTTCAAATAGTGCCTGTTATTAAACAAATGCCTTGTATACGTTAACGTCTATGGTGCTGGAAACTTTAGCCTAGCGCGTCGTCTACCTTATATTGACGGTTTGCCAGCGCTTAACCACACAGCAGACCTCTGCGCCAACACAGAAATGCCAACAATAGATAAACGCCCGGTAAAATAACAAGAAACCCAAAACCCAATGCACCGATCGCGAACCCCGGCAGGATCAGTTGCGCATCGGCCGCCTGTACAGGCGCAATCACCGGCAACGGCTGATGCCCACCCAGCCAGTTGTATAACTGTTGGCCAAGGTACAAATTACCACCATTACCCAGCCAGCTATTGGCCAAAAAATCGGCATCCCCGATGACCGCCACACGCTGCTCACGCACCCCGCGCTGGCGTTGCAGTGTCGCGCCGAGTAGCAATGGCCCCGCCCGCTCTTCGCTATCCGGGTTGTAGCTGATCTTTCCGGCAATCTGGCCAGTCTCGTTCCAACTCTTTTCACTGGTCACCAGCAGTGGCTGCAACTGCCAGCCAAATACCGCCGGAAAAGACAAGCCCACCGCCTGTGGAAATAAGGTGGTTGGCAGGCGTTCGGGTAACGCCGGGTGCACCGGGTAGTGGTCAATAACCGCAAAATCAGGTGTATCGACCGCCAACTGTTGGCTGGCCACATCGACAATCACCCCTGGCAATACCGATAGCCCCAGCGTTGCGGCAAGCTCGACAGGGGCATTGGGCAAGCCCGGCTCCAGCAACCACAACAGATTGCCACCACTCTCCAGGTAGTTAACAACACTGGCCGACTCGCCGGGAAAATACCCTCCCGCCGCTGCCGCAATCACCAGCACATCGGTATCGGCTGGCACCACCGGGGTGTTGATCAGGCTCAGTGTTTCCACGCGAAAACCAAGCGTGCGCAAGTGCCGGGTAAATTGCTGATAGCCCTGGCGGGCGGCTGAATCCGGCTGCCGTTCCAGGTGCCCACTGACAAAACGGACTATCGGTTGACTTTCACGCAACAAACGCATCAGCGCATAAGTAATGGTTTTTTCGCTGATTGACCGCAACCGCTGCTCGCGCCCCCGCCAGTGTAGAATCAACTCCCCCCCCGCATAAATACCTTTTTCGCGTGCCTGCGCAGGTGAAGTCACCGGATTGATAAAATGCAGCGCAATATCTGCTTTGTGTTGCTGATAGCGATCGATCATACGCACAATCTGGCGTTTTGCCTGTGCATTCGGTTCCAGCCAGGCATCGATACGCAGCGCGCCATCCAGCGATTGCACAACACGCACTGAAGCCACCGACAGCGAGTGCCTGGCCTGCGCGGTCGTATCGATCTGTACAGAGTGATTCACGCTTAACCAGGCCAACAATGCCGCAAGCAACAACAAAGCACCGACAAACAAGACACTTTTTAACCGTATCACCGTGGGCGCCATTACGGCTGCATCCGCAGATTATCGACGTGGCGGACTGCCATACTCAAAAATACAGCGCACACCAACAGGTAATAGAAGACATCGGCAGAATCGAGCAATCCGTTTAAAAAAGCATCGAGATGCCCCGCAATCGATAAATAGGTGAACACACTATTAGACACGGGCGCGCCCGCCGAAATACCGGCCACCCACAGCAAAAACAACACCCCAAAACTGCCCAGCGCAGCAACCGATGACTGCCGGGTAAGGCACGAAAAATACACCCCAATAGCACAGCAGGCGGCGCAAAATAACAGCAAGCCTAGTAACGCTGTACCGAGTGCACCCAGATCAATCGCAATAAATGGCAGCAATACCAGTTGTAAGGCAGCAAGCTGTAACAACAACACGGCGTAGATACCCAGCGCCGCCAGGAACTTTCCCAAAACAATATGCCCCGGCGCCACAGGTGAAGACAACAATAGCTCGATACCACTGGTGCGCCGCTCATCAGCCAGCAGCCGCATCGTCAACAGGGGGGCCACCGCCATCAATACCGTGCTGGCCGGGGCAAAGCATTGATCGATAAGCCAGTCGGTAAGCCCCTGGCTGCCACCCTGCAGGGCGCGTTGTGCCTGTATTTGCAACCACCCCTCCAATGCCAACAGGTATAACCAGGCAAATACAATTTGTATCACCGCCAGCGCCACCCAGCTCAACGGTGATCGAAACAGGGTTTTCCATTCTTTTTGGGTAATCGTGAGAATCATTACCTGCTTGCCTCTGGCTTGGTCGCCTCTACCCCGGCTGTCTCTACCCCGGCCGTCTCCCCGGTAATACGGAAGAACGTCTGCGCCAGCGCATCCGGCCCGGATAACGCATCCAGCGTAGATTGATACGCAATAACACCCTTGTGGATAATCAGCACACGATTACACACCGCATAGACCTCCGCCAGCAGGTGCGTGGAAAGCAATACAGCAGCGTGCCCGCTCAACGCCGCAATCAGGGTGCGAATCTCTTCAATCTGGCGCGGATCCAGGCCGTTGGTGGGTTCATCCAGTACCACCACGGTGGGCTGGTGGATAATGGCCTGGGCGATACCGAGCCGTTGCTGATACCCCCGTGACAACCCGGCAATGCGTTGTCGGCCCCGTGATTCAAGCCCGGTTTGCTGTTTGACGCGTTCAACACTATCGGTGATATGCGCTTTGGGCAGCCGACGTAACCTGGCGCAATAGCGTAGAAACTCATCGACACTGAGCTCTGGGTAAAGTGGCGGGGTATCGGGTAAAAAACCCAGCCGTGCACGCGCTGCCTGAGGTTCGCGGCGCACATCAAAGCCATCGATAAAAATCTCGCCGCTGTCCGCCGCCAATGTACCGCACAACATGCGCAAAGTGGTGGTTTTGCCCGCGCCATTCAGCCCCAGAAAACCGACAACATCACCACACGCCAGATGAATGTCAACCTCATGTACGGCAACCGTATTGGCAAAGCGACGACTGATACCCCGCGCCGCTAACAGCGGTATTGTCTGCGATGATGAATAATTCAAGATAAACCAAATGACCGTTACCGGCAGCGAGTGTAGCCGTACCAAAACCTGCTATCAAGTATGGACGCTATCAGGCCGATGACCTATAGTACCTCGCCTTAGCTACGCCGGGACACTTAATTATTTATGGTTTTTGATAGAGAGGCATTATCGTAATGCTCACTGGTTTACTGGATTTGTCCCTATGGTCAGTCGCCCTCATTACCCTCGTGATGTGCCACATTACCCTTGCCTCAGTCACTATTTACCTACACCGCTGCCAGGCACATAGAGCCCTGGCCCTCCACCCGATAGTAAGCCACTTCTTCCGGTTTTGGCTGTGGCTAACCACCTCAATGCGCACCATCGAATGGGTTGCTGTACACCGCAAACACCACGCCTGCTGCGAAGTGGAAGACGACCCACACAGCCCCGTGGTATATGGCCTGCGCCAGGTATTATTGGAGGGCGTTGAGCTGTATCGAAACGAGGCCCGCAACAAACATACGCTGGAAAAATATGGCCATGATACACCCAATGACTGGATAGAAAAGCACCTCTACGCCCCACGAAAATACGGCGGTATTGTCATCATGGCATTGATCGACATCGCCCTGTTTGGCCCGATTGGGCTGACCGTATTTGCTGTACAAATGCTCTGCATTCCGCTGCTCGCGGCCGGTGTTATCAATGGCATTGGCCATTTCTGGGGTTATAGAAACTACGAAACCGACGACGCCTCCACCAATGTAGTGCCCTGGGCGATACTGATCTGTGGCGAGGAGCTGCACAACAACCACCACGCCTACCCCAGCTCTGCGCGCCTGTCTTCGCGCCGTTGGGAATTTGATTTGGGTTGGTTTTATATTTGTTTACTGCGCGCCTGCAAACTGGCGGCTGTCCGGCGCATCGCCCCAAAACCCATTATTGACGGTAACAAATCGGCCATCGACATGGACACTGTCAAAGCGGTTTTTCGCAGCCGTATGCACCTGATGGCGCACTACGCCAACCGGGTGATAAAACCCGTCCACCGGGCGGAAGTGGCTCAGGCAGACAAGCGGCTCGGGCGCAAACTGAAAAGCGCCCGCCGTGCACTGATTTGCTTTGATGGTTTGATGGACGGCGTGCAGCGCCGCCGGTTAAGCACAGCACTCAATGCCAGCGACCCATTAAAAACGGTATATGAGTTCCGCCATAGTTTGCAGGCGATATGGGAGCGCGCCGGTGCCAGCCAGGAAAAACTGCACCAGGATTTACAGGACTGGTGCCTACGTGCCGAGGAAAGCGGTATCCAGGCACTCCAGGAATTCTCCCAGCGGCTGCGGGGCTACTCACTGGCAGTATCACCATAGTCGTCTGATCCTCTACGTCACAGCATCAACGGCACAGATAAATAAACCCCAAACTCCTCTGCAAGGTCACAGCTTACCCGTGCGTGCACCTTACCCTGCCGGTCGAGAAACCGCTGCTTATCCCCCACAGGAAAAATTCCTTCGTGCCAGATATTCGGGTGGATATACAACCCCCGGCTGCCATCGCACCAAAACGCCACAACCTGCTCCGGCTTGAGATCATCACCAGGCAACGCCACCGGCACCACAAACGGCTGCTTATCCAGTGGGAAAAATAACTGCCCGCCATCTGGATGGTAATTTAAATGCCAGAGCAATACCTGCTCACGCGCCACCGACGCATGGTCGGCTTGCGCTCGCTGTGGGTCACAACTCCAGCCCAGCACATAATGGCCATCCACAGCCTCATTGTGCCCCATCAACACATCCCCCTGCCACTCACCGTGGAACACACCTTCGACAAAACCCCCTTCATCCCCTGTACCATCGTCGACCGGGCGCCAACCCTGTGCGGGCCACCGAACAATCTCGATAGAGAATGCAGAAGGATCGTCGACCAGACAGCCATACGCCTTCACCGTATCATCACGCGCTTCAATCAGCGGCACCGGGACCAAGGGTAATGAAGGTTTTTCACTGGCGGAAAAACGGTATTTATCATCGTTTCTACTCATAACTTTAAGCTTACCTGATAGATAGAGGTGATATTTGAACCTGGTTAAATGTCACTTGCAGTGCGCCTAGAAAATGCCAATAAAAACGCGGGTCTTTAGCGCACTGGGTTTAAACACCTCTATTATCTCTACTATAAAGTGTAGCCCAAGCACATTTTTGGTTACTTCTTGCCCACAGGGCGTGGGTAAGGGGCGTGAGCGAAACCCCATAACACCCTAACGCTACCCACAAAATCATCAATTCAAAATTGACGACCTAGTAGTAATACTTTCTACTACTGTTAAACCTAAATTCCGCACTGGGCACACCATGACAACCCACCTCCCCTCACGCAAACAACAACGCACACAATTCCTAAACACCACCCCCTGGGCAAACACCGCACTGCGCGCATTTGCCCAGGATGCCTCCCACCGTCAGTATTTCCGCTTACAGGGCGGGCCAAAACCCGCATTACTAATGGACGCACCACCGGATAAAGAATCGGTCACATCCTTTGCAAATATTGCCGAACACTTACTAAAGCTGGGCTTAAGCGCACCCCGTATTTACCATATCGAACCTAAAAAAGGATTTATCATCCTCGAAGACTTTGGCGACCAAACCTTTACCCGCCTACTGGCCAGACAATATGACGAACGCACACTCTACCTACTGGCCACTGACTGCCTACTGGCCCTGCACAACCACCCTGACAATGCAAAGCACATCGACCTACCCCGACGGGAAACTACCTTACTTGAGGAAACGCTGGTTTTCTACGAATGGTATTACCCTTTAATACAGAAAACCGATAAAAAAACGGCACGGGACGATTACATAACCGCGTGGCAATTTGCCCTACAGCAGCTTAGCGCCAGTACCGACGTATTGGTACTGCGCGACTTTCACATCGACAATGCCATGCTGTTAGAAAACCGCAGTGGTGTACAACGCTGTGGTCTGCTGGACTTTCAGGACGCCACCATTGGCCCTGCGGCCTATGATTTAATGTCCGTTTTAGAGGATGCCCGGCGTGATATTCCATCCGGTATTTTTGCGGAATGTATACAGCGCTACCAGGCAAACAGCCAAGCCACCGGCAACCTGAATGACTTTACAACAGACTGCGCTATTCTCGCCGCACAGCGGCACACCCGAGTCGCGGGTCTGTTTGTGCGGTTGAGCCAACGCGACGGGAAAAACCATTACTTACAACACCTGCCAAGAGTCATTCGCTTACTACAGAGGCGCCTAAACCACCCGGCATTGAGTCAATTTAAACACTGGTTGTTGACTTATTGTCCGACATTTTATGACGAAAAAACCTGATGAAAATTGCCCACAAAAAACCATAGCATGTACTTTTAGTCGGTGTTTTTAGTGTTTATCCGTACAACTACTAAGAAACGTGTACGAAATAACTTCCGGGGTTTGCAAATGTGTCGATCTACCTTAATTTATTTCGTGCACGC
Organism: Gammaproteobacteria bacterium; assembly: GCA_965277715.1. GTDB lineage: Bacteria > Pseudomonadota > Gammaproteobacteria > JBCCGL01 > JBCCGL01 > JBCCGL01. The sequence goes on along the minus strand of OZ255836.1, from coordinate 3,785,849 downwards.
TCCTAAGTCAGTTATTCAACCTAAATAAAGAGTCGCATTTTTACCCTGTAGAATCACTGCACAGTCAACGTCCCCTCCGGGTATTTGCTATACATTTCCAGCGGTATATCACCCACATTAACCGTAATTTGCACCGGTATTTGCGCCATCGGTAAAAATGCCGCCTTGAGAATGTCCAGGCACTGCTGGCTGATCTGCGCTTTTACCGCATCACTGCGGCCACGCACAAAGACAATATCGAGATGAACAAACCCCTCATCGCGCTGATTATCGGCAATGAAAAAGTGCGCCAGCGGATAGAGACGGCTTTTACAGTTGGCAATATTAATTCCCCCAACGTCTTGCAGTACTTGGTGTAGCGCAAGCAACACCGCGTTAGTGTCAGCCGGTAAATCGAGGTTATTGGTGTATTCGAGTGTGAGATGGGGCATAGCTTATCTACCGTTATAGTAAAACCCTTAACTTAACCGTCGGGCTAATGGGCAGGCGACCCGTGATCTTTTAGATAGGACGACAACAACACCGGGCTGGCGGCTTTCAATGCCTCTCTCGCGGCTATCTCGTCCTTGTTTTGCTGCCGACACAAGGCCAGATCAATAGCCGCCTGAGAGGCATTGTGTTGCAACGACTGAAACGAGTGACCCACAGCAAGCAGCGCGGGGCGTTTTAATACCACATACGCGGCAAACAACACCTCGCCCCCCTCCCGGTACTCAAACAGTGCCTGAAAGTCTTCCCACAGCGTATAAATGGCCTGTTGCGTGTGCTGTTCGAGCAGTTCGGGCAGTTGCTCTGGAAAGCCATCCGCTACCAGGCACCAAAGCAGCAGGGCTTTGCGGTCTTGTCGGGTGGCGCTATAGCTGGTTGCCAGGCGTGCGAGCAATACCGGATGGCGGTAAAGCGCCGTATCGGCGAGCAGGCAGTGTTGCAGCGCCTGCCAGTCGGGGATTTTCATTAGCGCGTAACTCGGGTGTTTATGCGCTATGTCCGGGTCGGCAGGTGATGCGCTCATGCCCCGTGCAAGGCGGCGCCAGGCAACGCTGAGAAAATCCCTCGCCTGCTGACCGAGCACCTCACGCGCCAACGGTTCCACTTCATTTTCCAGACCGGACAACTCCGTTTGCACAGCCTCTGCGGCCACATCAGGGCACGCCGCCATGTGTTGAGCATAACTGACCAACCCCTGATAAGCCCCCAGCGTCGACTGCATCGGGTTCAGGGCGGCCATTTTATTCAGATAGTGCTCGGTACTCTCCCACTGCCGGTTTATTAATGCTTCACGCAAATGGTTTTCTGCGATAGCGGCAGCATTATCGATAAACAAATCTAACTGTGGTGCCGCTTTTCCCGGTAGCCATTTCTGTGTCAACTGCCGATGCTTTGTACGGCTACTACTGGCGCTAAGCGGTGTTTCCCGTTGCTTGTCCCAGGGGTAAAGCGTCTGTGTTTCTGCAACTAAACCCAGAGACTGGCAGTGTGTGCTCGCATCGATAAACAAGGTATTCAGTTGGCCTTTTTTCAATGCCAGGCAGGTATCGAGGTGATCGCGTTGGACGTAGCGCCAGGCTTCATAGTCGCTGTACGCCAAAATACCGTCGAGCAGCAACCAATCGATTAAACAAAAATTACCGTGGTTACTGAGGTGCTGATCCAGGTCGGCGATGGTTAACATTTAACTGCGCCAGCTTCGCCGCCTGCGCCCCGAAGCATGCCCGCGTTTCTGTTTTTTGGGGTCTGAAACACTGACCTCATACAGCAGCGTCAACAATTCCTTTTGCGCTTCGCCCTGCACCAAACCGGGGTGCTGCGTATAGGTTTCGATCAGTGTTTTGGCCGCCGCCGCCGGGTCGAGATTTTGGGGTAAATCCATAATCCACGACATTAAAATCTGCCGTGGCGCATGCTGGTGCAAGTCGTCACTGGTCAGCGCGTAATAGATAATTTTTTGGGCATCACAGTTTGGGTGCATAAACAGATTTCGATACAGTTTAAACGCAGTCATAAGCTTACCTCGACGACACACCCCGGTCGTACAATAGAAGGGTTGGAAAACACCTGCACGCGCAACGTTTTCGGCACCCTTAATGTGGATTGAAAGCCGATGGCTGGTTTCCTGGCTGCGGGTCTTTATCGCTAACGCCCTTCCCGGTGTACAGAACACCAGTGGCTATTCGCTAACAACTCGCCGTTTACAGTTGCGGGGGCAGCTCTGCTTCAGTATTGGCACACTGTGCAGATTCCCATTTACCTGACAGGTTTAAAACCCGCCAGAACCATCGCGTGAAGCTAAAAGTGTAAGTGAGAACAGTGTACAGACAAGCCCGTATCAGCGACGCGTTTTGCGTTGGCTGCGACGTATCTAATGGGCTTGTTCAGCAAAAAAACGCCGCGATATACGTTCATCCTCAGCGATGGCTCCGGTCAGGGCTTCGAGCGAATCGTATTTTAGGATGCCCCGAATGTAGTGGTAAAAAATGACCCGCAGCCGCTGGCCATAAATATCCCCGGCAAAATCGAATAGATTCACTTCCAGAGAAACCCGTTCGCTATCGTCGATAGTGGGGCGGGTGCCAAGATTGGCCATGCCCTTATAACGCCGGCCATCAGCACAGACCGCCTCGACCACAAAAACCCCCTGCAACGGCATATGCTGGCGGTGCAGGTGAACATTCGCCGTGGGGTAACCTATCGTGCGGCCCCGTTTGTCACCGTGAATCACCCGGCCTTCAATACTAAACGGCTCACCGAGTAGCCGGGTCGCCAATGCCAGGTCACCCTGCGACAATACCTCGCGAATGCGCGTGCTGCTAATGCGCTGCGCATCCTGACGGTAAGTACCGGTTGGCTCGACACTGAAGTGATGGACATCACCGTGTGCTTGCAGCATAGCGAAATCGCCACGCCGTTGATGGCCAAAGCGAAAATCGTCACCGATAACAATATGCTGGACGCCCAGCCCATCGACCAATATCTCGTTAATAAAATCCTCCGCCGAGCTGTTGGCCAAACGGTGGTTAAATGCTAATACGAACAAACGGTCAATACCTAGTGCCTGCAAACGCTGGTATTTGCTGCGAAACCCCATTAAGCGCACAGGGGCTTTGTCACGTGCAAAATATTCCAGCGGCAGTGGCTCAAAAGTCATCACACAGGTGGGTACACACAGTGCGTTGGCCCGTTTTTTCAGGCCGTCGAGCACGGCACAGTGACCGTGGTGCACCCCGTCGAAATTGCCAATAGTTACCACACAGCCACGGTGGTGGGCGCGTAGGTTGTGGGTTCCGCGAATCAGTTCCATAGGGGTAGAGATTAGTGTGTGAAGTGGCGTGGACGCAAGCCCATCAAATACAGAACAGCCGCGTATAGACACCCGGCAGCGCCGATAATCCCTATAAGACTGAGCGCACGCTGCCAATAAACGGCGGCCGACCAATAATCCGGGTCAGGCAACACACTGTACAACACCAATCCCATCGACAGCAGCGCCACGCCAATCTGTACCGAGAAACGCCCCCAGCCAGCACCCGGTGCATACACCGCGTGAGCGCACAGCCCTTTGTACAGCATAGCGGCGTGAATCCAGGCAAACAGTGTGGTCGACAGCGCCAGGCCAACATGGGGTGCCGCGTAGTTGTACACAACCATCGGCACAACAATCGCCACACTCAACAGCATTTTTATCAACAGTGCTTTCACGCCAATCCTCACCGGCGTGGCGGTATCCTGGCGGGCAAAAAACCCGGGCGCAAAAATTTTAATTAACACAAAGGCCGGCAGTGCCAGTGAGTACGCCATTAAGCTAAGCGAGGACATTAACGTATCGTGTGCGGAAAAAGCGCCGTATTGAAACAGCGTAGTCAGCATCGGTACAGCGAGCACCAGCAGCCCAAGCGCCGAGGGCAGGCTGATCAACAGCCCCAACCGCAGGGCATTATCCAGCGTGTGATTGAATGCCGCCGTCGCTGATTGTGTGTGTTGTTGTGACAGCCTCGGCAATATCACTGTGGCCAGCGCCACACCAAATATACCCAGTGGGAACTCCACCAAACGATCAGAGAAATACAGCCAGGAAACGCTGCCTGTGATTAAAAACGAGGCCAGCACCGTATCCAGCAACACACTGATTTGTGCCACGGAAGAGCCAAAGATAGCGGGCAACATCAGCTTGAAAATCCTCTGCACACCACTGTGTTGCCACTGCCAGCGTGGCCGTGGCAACAGTTTTAACTGCATTAAAAACGGCAGTTGAAACAGTAGCTGCACCAACCCGGCGACAAACACCCCAAATGCCACCGCCATAATCGGCGGCTCGGTGCGGTCGGCAAACGATACAGTGGCAGTAATCAGGCAGACATTCAGCAACACCGGTGTAACCGCAGGTATCGCAAATTTCCCGTGGCTGTTCAAAATCCCACCGGCATAGGCGACCAGTGAAATAAACAGTAAATAGGGAAAGGTCAAGCGCAGCATATCGACAGCCAGATCATAACGCGCAGCATCATCGACAAACCCAGGGGCGAATAACATAATCAACAGCGGCGCGGCAGCGACACCAACGGTGGTAATCAAGAGCAACACACCGCCCAGCGTGCCGGAGATATGCGCGGCCAAATCGCGCAGTGCAGCGGCATCGCGCTTTTCTTTGTATTCAGTGAAAACCGGCACAAACGCCTGGGCAAACGCCCCCTCGCCAAACAGGCGCCGGAAAAAGTTGGGGATTTTAAAAGCGACCACAAACGCATCCGTCAGCGGCCCGGCACCGAACACAATGGCAAACACCTGATCGCGGACAAAACCGAGAATCCGCGAGAGAAAAGTCATTGCACTGACAACCATGCCAGAGCGTACCAGGCCGCCTTTAGGGGGATTGTGTGTGTTATTGCTCAAGTGGATTCGCGTATCGAACGGGCCTGGTTTGTCGGCGCGCAGTGTATCACTGTGTGGTGGTTTGTGTGGCAACGGTTTAAATCACAAGCACTGCACTCTGAAGAATCGTGATTGGTCAATATGATCTATGTCGATCCCAACCCCATTCGCGCTGGTATCGCCAACAGGCCCGAGGTGCCTGATTGCACTAGTCACAGTAGGTTATTTTTGCTTTTCCTGAAAAAATAATTTTCACTAAAACAAAACTCAGCGACTCTGAATATTATTTTCCATTGTCAGATTGCGCTTGTGCTGCTTTTTATAGTGCTTATCCTTTTTAGTTTACCAGGCCACCCAAATCTGGTGAAACCTTGGGTGGCCCGAATAAATTTCCCTCGTTAGTGCCTATGTATGTAAGAGCATATTGGCTATCACTTAATGGTCAATTTTTGAAAGAAGATCAAGGTTGATAACAAGATTTCTTACACCATGCGCGTGATCTTCATCAAATACATTGCCTTCACACCATTTGCCAACACTTTCAAGATTCACTTTGGCTACATTAGGCCGCACACGCCACGTCACTTGAAATGGAGAACCTTTTTCATTGTAACCCGGGCCTGTAGTAGACCCGGCATACTGGATAGGTGTACCTGTATTGCCTGGTATATTCACTGCCTGATATAAACCATTCTTTTTTCCGTATTGGGCTAAGTCGCCGAAATTAAGGGCTTTTTTATCATTCACTAAAACATACACTTGTGCTTCTACGCGCAACTGAGGGTTATTGATCGCATCGCTTAGGCACGAACCCAGTGTAGGGCCTGGTTTAACCTGAGCGGTTGAGTAGACATAGTGAGCTTCGATAGTATCCCCCGCATTTAAAGCACCGTGCTTGCCTGGGCAAATACCCTGCTCTACTGGCTTAAGCTCTGAAGCACTCAATTTACCTGAATACTCATAGCCACTTTGGAACCCGTGTCCATCGCCATTACCTGCATATTTTGTAAACTCGCCGCCTTTATGCTCAGCACTTTTGTGAAAATGGATATTGCAAAGATTCATTTCTGTAGATGACGGTGCAGCGCTAAACAATCGTGTGTTACTGCCTGCCACTGCATCAATATCCCGAGGGGATTGAGGGCCAAACCCTTTGCCTTTTGTCGCGGCTGCGAGCTTGGCTCTTTGTTCAGATATAACTTTATCAGGGACCGCTTCATATGCGTCGTGATTGCTCTCTTTTGTATTAGCGTGCACGGGCAATAATACGGTTACTGCCAAAACAATCATTGCTTCTATTTTCATACTTCCAACTCCTAAGCTGATGGTTAACAAGACATTCTACCAGGGACGTTATTATTACGTATAGCACTAATCACATAAAGCCGTGGCGAATAGGGCGAGTGCAGTTCAACCCATAAAATGCGCGAACTGATTTGCCGTTTTAGAAAAATTCATACGCATTTTTTCTGATAAGAACACTGATCCAGCAACTATTGGAACAGAAGAAAATTGATTTAACCCGGCAAGAGCAACGCGTCACTTTTTTGCTAAAAACCAACCGCCCTCATACAATCACAAAAACACTATTGACGCCGCACCCAGAAAGGGGCTTGCGCATATCGGGTTTCCTGCTGGTACATGGTTTTTCGTTGGTCGAGAAACGCTCGAACGCCTTTATCGACAGCATCGGCATAATCGTGCAAAGGCTGATAGTCCTGTACGTGCGCTTTTTTCACTAATTCTGGCATACGCGTTGCCGCCCATAATGCTGTTGTCATACCATGCGCAGACAGTGGATCAAAGGAAGCTGCCGCATCGCCGATAGCCGCCCAGGCGGCTTTCTGCTCTATACCAGCGGCAGGTGTTAACCAGCGGCTGGCGGCACTGCTTATTTTTGCTGGTGAATCAACGGTAAACTCTGCATCATCCAGCCAATAGGCTATATGCTGTGTTTGAGCAATTAGTGCCAACCAATTTTCAAGGCTGGTCGTAATTTTTTTCGGTATTAAATCGGGATCAGTGTAGTAATTAAGCGTGAGCTCTCCACTGGAGAGCAGTGAAGCATACCACCACCCGGTTTCGACAGTTTCAATAAGGGTGGCAGGTGTAACGTGTACCTGGCTATTTTTTCTTTGCTTAAGAAAGCAGTACGCAGCGATCAGGTGATCCTGTGTATGGGATGTCGAAAAAGATTTACCAATCTTTTGCGCACGCCCGGTTGCATCGATTAAAAAACGGCTGCGAATTTTTACCGATTGTTCGGTGAGTAAATGCCAGACACCTGACTCAACTGAATAGCTTTTTACATTTCCCTCAATAAATTGTGCGCATACCTCGCTGGCGCGTTGATACAAATCTTTTTCAAATTGATTGCGGTCGATGACATGCCCCGCACCTTCCAGGTGAATAGCCGCATTGCGCTCAACCAAAAGTGCCTGTCCCCAGGCTGAAAACAGCGAGTTGGAATGGCGGTGTGCGGGCTTATCCAGTAACCCCGACAAGCCTAACCCGGCCAACAGAGTATTGGCCGCTGGCGCAAGTGATTCGCCTACCCGGTGTTGCTGATCAACGAAAGCGGGGCTTAACCAAAGACTTTTAATCCCGGCCTGTGCAAGTGATACCACCGCACAAGTGGCGGCGATACCCCCTCCAATAACAACCACCTCGTGGATGTTGCTGTTCAGTTTGGTAGATCTCCCATGGACGGTTTCCACTTGAACCGGTACTCGACATTTCCACGGCCTACTTCAACATACATTTCTTTTGGTACAGCGGCCATTTTGCCTTTGCCTGCAGATTCAGGCCCTTCGCGTTTAACCACAAAGCCCATTCTTTCCCATAGCGCAATCATATTGGTGATGCCGTCCCAATAACTGGCGTTGGCGTGGTAGCCGATACCTGCGACACCGCGCTTCCAGTCGACGCGATTTTCGTAGAACTTTACGCGCTCTGGCGCCTTGAGTTTATCGCTCATTAATTGATTATAATTTTCTTCTGGCAGTACATCGATGGGCAGGAGTGCAGGCCACCACACCGCCGTTGGAAAATCTGCCTGTACCAGAACCTGTTGACAGCTGAAGGCATCACATTGCCAGGGAAGCCCCATCCAGCGAGTCAGGTCACCTGCCCATTGAGGGCCTAGAGGCGGGGTAACACCCAAGGCCGGATTGCCTTCAAGAGCCTTATCAAGTGTGAGTAATCGACCAACACTCTGCACCAGTTTGCCACGTTTGTGGTGGGCCAATCGAAACGCTTCAGACTTTTTGTTATAAGCGCGTGCGTACATCTGTGGAATTTTCAAATAATAGGTTAGTTCCACACCTGGATGGAAAGCGCCTCCCGAGCAGGGTTCTAGCGCCGCTTCGGTCAGTGCATTTGGCTGTAGCGTTATATCAATATCGTCAATCCCGTTAATGTTGTTGGCTTTATCATCATCCATATCATCAGTAAATCGCCCTTCAGCCCAATAGCGTAAGAATTGATATTGTTGCTTGGGGAATTGAAACCACTGTAACGGGCTGCCATCATAATTAATGCCATCGCCCAACATCATCGGCATTTTTAATCTTTCATCCAGATAGGCAGTAGGACTGTGATTGTAGGGGTTGCGAAATTTCTTAAACAGAGCCTCCCTAAAGGGAAGGTTTTTCTTACTTGGATCGGCGATTTTTTTCAGATAGGCCGGATCAGAAAAATCACCGACATCTAACCAACCCTGGCGCAAATTGGCGGCTGAGCTTACCCATTTCATTAGCGCAAGGCGGTGAAATATGGGATAAATATGCTTGCGAAAAGAGATAGGCGGCGCCACTTCCGGCGTCCAGCCTTCGGTTACATTCATATCAGAAATAACATCGTATAAGGTTGTGACAGGCGGAATTTCCGGTGCAAAATTTGGCCCGATACACGCTATCCAGGCAGTGTCGGCTTCCATCTTTGTACCATCCTCAAATGTAACACTTGCCTGAACGGGGCCATCACACCAATCATCGTGCCAGCCGTCGTTATCAGAAAAACTGGTAATCGCGGTATTATTTGGGCTCTCGGAGATGCCATTTGGCGGAACAACAATTAACCGCCCCTTTCGGTCGGTAATCAATTTCCCCAGTTTGACAGTTTGCTTATCCCAAAACGTCCCGGAAAATGCGTAATTCTCGTCTTCGCCATGCTTATTGGTGTGACGACCTGAAATAGTCTTCTCACCACCATTAATTACGAGCATTTTCTCTCGCTCTTCATCAGAGACAAAGTATTGGTTTCTTTTTTGTCCAGGAAGCCCTGGGGCGGCTGGACCATTATCCAGTGGATTATTGAATCCATACCATGCCGCTTTGGTATTGGCTAAATGCACACGCCATTCAATTTTTGTTTTTTTATGTTTATCGGTTATCTCACCAATAATACGGTCCTGGTCGTCGAATGCGTAGACCCTGAATCGCTGCGCCTGTTTCTTGATTTTTTCGGTGCCGTCTTTAAAGCCACCTTCTGGTTTGGGTGGCAAACCAGGCACTTCAGGGGCAAGAAAATAATCATCGCTACCGCCTACACGGCTGATACCAATGGCAGGATAAACCCCAACGCGGTGAACCTTAGCCCCGGCAGGCGCTTGTTCCCCGTGCGTGGCCGATATGGCTGCTCTAGGAACGAGTGGAAAGGCAGCCATAAGTGCCATGCTACCTGCGGTAGCCAGGAAATCCCGACGGCCTGTATTTATCTTGTCCTGGTGGTTTTGTTTCACCATTTTTAATCCCCCTATTAGTTTAGTTATCATGATTCTTTAGTAGGGATTTATATAAAAATCAAGCAAACCTGCTTATTTTTCTTTCAGGATTTATATTGTAGTGTCCTAAACATCGCTATGAAAAAGAATATTTTTTCGTGCCAAAAAAACGTTCAACCAAATTTAACCATGACGAACTCGTCGGTATAAAATGCAGTTTTACACGACTATTGCAACAACAGCACGTGAACTGGGCGTGAATGAGAATACTTTGCCTACCTGGATTAGCAAATAGAACCGACCCGGTACGGGTGGTCATGGACGAACCAATGAACACTTGTATGATGAACCCAAACGGTTGAAAAAAGAAACTATTCGTTTGAAGGAGGAACGGGATTTATTAAAAAAAGCGGCCGCGTACTTTGCCAGAGAACAAAGTGAAGTACGCCTGGAGACCACAACATCAGTCAACCTACGGTGTTCGACCTCTTTGTCGCTTTATGGACGTTTCCAGTAGGGGTTATTACTCCTGGTTAAAACAAGGTGTCACGGTACGTAGTCAGGAAAACCAGCGTCTGACAGAGCGTCTAAGCGTTTTTTTGAACAGGGACGAGGTACTTAGGGTACGCGACGTTTACAACGCTTATTTGCCAATGAAGGCCTTCGTATCAGTCGTCGCCGAATAGGGCGTTTACTGGTACAGGCAGGGCTTTGCTGCCTTACCAAACGCAAGTTCAAAGCGACGACAGACTCAAAACATTCCAATCCCATTGCCCCTAACCTTCTAAATAGAACGTTTACCACCGGACAGCCTGATCGTTGTTATGTCGGTGATATCACGTATCTTTGGACATCACAAGGATGGCTTTACCTGGCGGTGGTCATTGATCTGTTCTCTCGCCAAATCGTGGGCTGGTCGATCAAATCACACATGAGAGCCAGCCTGGTGAATGAAGCATTAATGATGGCTATTTGGCAACGCAAACCCAAAACCAGGTTGCTATGGCATACTGACCGGGGTAGTCAGTACGCTTCAAAGTGTCATCACCGGTAGATGACCGGGCGTTGATACGGCGTTTGAATCGTACCTGGCGCGAAACGCTACCGCTATATCACACAAAGTGCCAACCAGCTCGGCAGTATTTACGAAGTCGAGGGATTACGTTAAAGCCGACACCTATTTGGGCAGATTTGGATCATAACGATGCCGGACTGAATGCAGCGGGTGTGCTAAAAACCCGCGCTGAGGAAAACGGTATAACGGTGAAGGTGTTGTTGCCACCTTTGGCCATGACGGCCAACATAAAGAGCTGGGACTGGAATGATGTGCTTAATCTTTACGGGAAGATGGGATTTGCAGAAACTACTCACTGAACGCGAAGAGGCTGGGTTTCCAGCCTCTTCGACATCATTTATGCAGAACTTAGTTACCGCTGGGAGTACTATAGATTATCCATTTATCGGTCATCGACGATAGAAAATTTTCACTTGAACAAGGTGTTGGTATAATGCGCAGAACGTAACGGGTGAATATGAAGCGTCTGGTAAATATGTTTCAGGTGCTAAACTCATGGTATAGAATGAAGCAACGAACGTGTATCTACGTATTTTAAAGAAGCTACTGGATTGTATCCGGCATAACCAGTATGTGGTTTCTGTACACGCGGTTGAAGAGTTGGAAGAAGACGATTTATCGATCTTCGACCTGGAAAGAGCAGTACTTAATGGAGATATTGTAGAAAGACAAAAGGACAAAAAATCCGGGGAATGGAAATACGTGGTAAGGGGAAATGCTATCGATGGTAGACAAGTGGTAGTAATAACCAAATTTGGCCCTACGGGTAAAGCTATTATTATTACGGTATTTGAAGATGAATAAAGAATTGATGATTGTTTGTGATCTTTGTGGGGAAGAAGGTGCAACCGTTCGAAAAACATCCCGAAGCTATGGTAAGGACGATCAACTTCTCGTCATTGAAAATGTGCCCGTAGTCAACTGTACGCAATGTGGAGAGAGTTATTTAACAGCGGATACCTTGCACGAAATAGAACGGATTAAACTTCACCGAAAGCATTTTGCCATTGAACGGCCCGTGCGGGTTGCGGAATACGCTTTAATCAATAACATAGCGGGTGACAGCTTACGGCCAACAGCGTAGACGAAAATAGCTCGGTGTTATTCCCGTTTTTGAGATTATAATGAACTCCGGCACTTGGGAGGCACTTCCTCCTATTAGTCCATGCCTATGTTGGTCGTAAACAGGCGACACGACGGGCAACTTCCTACTGACGCCACACCTTACCCGCTGTCGAGCGTCACGTCCAAAGATTTTGATGTATCGTTATCTCAGATATTAGTTGGTTTAAACCGACTTATTCCTCTAGCGAAAGAGGTTAAGGATATGTATGAGGCCAAACAACTTAGCGATGATGAGGTGTTTAAACCAGCTAATATAGACATTGAGTCAATCAACCTTTATATCGAAAACACATTGAACATTGTTTCATCCTCACCTGATGTTGGCCCAGAGACAAGAGCCAAAGTTATTGAGTATCTAGAAGATATTAGACTGGAGCTAGCCGAAAAAACTCCTAAATGGAAAAAAATTGTTGGTGGTTTGGTGATCGTATCGACAATCTTAGGAGGTCTAGCTGTGGCACCTCAAGCTATTGAGAATGTGCAAAAGGCTGTGCATGAAATATTGGGAACCTCAATTGAGAAAACGTATCCGCATAGTGTTCCAGAAGATCAAAAAGATACACCTAAATTAATAATGACCTAATCGAGTAACTGGTGATATCTAGCTTCCTACCCCAACAACACCCTACATGAGGGTTTGCACAGGGATAGGTACTTCACTCAGGATAGTAATGTTTGATCCAATTACGTAAACCATTAACACCAAACTGCCCTAATCAGTGCGGTCACCGGCAAAATCGATGTTAGAAACTATAAGAAAATGGCTGTATGAGCACTGACCATCAATGGAGTAACTACATTGTCTATGTTGACGAGAGCGGCGACCATAGTCTGTCGAGTATTAATCTGGAATACCCGGTATTTGTGCTGGCCTTTTGTGTTTTTCATAAACAACACTATGCCGAGTCTATCAGCACAGCTTTAACACAATTCAAATTTCGCCATTTTGGTCACGATATGTTGGTGCTGCACGAGCACGATATTCGCAAAGAGAAAAACGGTTTCAATTTTCTTAACCGCGAGATCAAGAAAGCCTTTATGGAGGAACTAGGCAATATTATAGAGCGGCATAACTTTGCCATTATCAGTGTGGCGATTGATAAGCGGCGTTTGGCGGGTACATACCAAAGCCCTCAAAACCCCTACCACATTGCGCTTCAATTTTGCCTGGAGAATTTGTATTCTTTACTACAGGAAAAAAACCAGCACCGCTTACTGACTCATATTGTGGTAGAGAACCGTGGTAAAAAAGAAGACGACGAGCTGGAACTGGAATTTCGCCATGTTTGTGACGATCATAACCGCCGAAATCAACGCTGGTTTTTTGAATTGATTTTCGCTGATAAGAAAACCAATTCTTGCGGTTTACAGTTGGCGGATTTGGTGGCCAGACCCATTGGTTTACACGTCATTCGGCCTGAACAAAAGAATAGAGCATTTGAAATTCTGGAGAGGAAACTTTACCGTAAAAACGGCAGTGAGAATTCAGCGAGTAGTTACGATGGATATGGACTGAAATGCTTCCCTTGATCTCGATACAATCAATACAAACCCCAGAAAAGCGAAAGGCTCCGATGGTTACATCAGAGCCTAGACGCCGATCGGGTACTCCCAATCCACTTGCTCGTAGTATAGGGCATTGAGTCATTGCCTGACAAACCGTTTCTTTAAAAAAACTCAGGTTCACTGCTCCATTCAGACCATATCCACGGCCAAAAGACCCACAGAATATATCGGCATTTTTTAGTCTGGTGTACGACATTATGAAACAGGGTGAAAGCCGGGATTTGATAGTATAGCCCGCCTAACTCCATACCTACCAAGATCGTAAGTGGCTTGCGCCACTGCCGCCAGTAAGCCATTTGTACTTGTCGCTTAATCCAGTGAACCAGACCAAAGCATAGTTAAATTACATTCGATCAATACGGTCTGTTGACAACGCTATATACCGCGTTATTCTGTATCGGCGTTAGCAAAATCCGACGCCGGGCCTCACAACCCCGCTTATCAGAGAATGACTAAAAGTGCATTGCACTTCTGGTCAAGTTCTACCTGCCTCTATGGTAGGTTGGATTGGGCTATCCTTTGGGAAACCTTTGGATGGGCCGTTGTCTCTTGAGCGGTTGTTGTGACCCGATCCAATCTACCACCACTGGGGATCACAACCTTTAGTGGCGGTGTAAATACCATCATCAAGAGGAAGTCGTTATGCCCACTATCACCCAACCAAACCAACACGAAATCAAACACTCCATTCTAGCTGTACTCGAAGACAACCCCATTGATACCCTACAGTTTATCTCCAGCTCATTGCAGTTTATCGGCACATCTTTAGACCACAAGCCTCAGCTTTCAGATACCAATAAAGAAAAGGAATCGCAAAGAAATAAGGCGCTGCTGGTTTACCAGGTCTGTTAACAAGCTGCCTATGTTGAGCGAGTGGGCCGGTTTGACAGGTATAGCGATGGTAGAGTCCGAAAGAACATTAAAGACAGAGACATCTATTGAACGGCGCTATTATCCTAAATTCCTCAGTTGAATCTACTGCGACCACCTAATGCACTGAATCTAAAGCGCTTTTAGGAGATACCTCCGCTGTCGTTGGCATCTAAATAATGTCCTTTTTCTACTACCTACTGTACCGGGTGAACCTTGGTTTAAACTGAAAAAACCTTTTTAAATGTAAACGCCCGTGCAGTTGGCCCGTCACTGTTCAACTGTTCCAATCTTTGCTTCGCTTCATCAAGTGTGGGCATCTGCCCACAGGGCACCCACCACAACACGCTATAAGCCTCATCCATGCGTTGAAACCACGCTTTCCGCTGGCGCATTATCTCGGTATGCGCCGTGCGGTAGGTATAGTTGTGCAGTGATTCAACATCCACCCACACGCTCATGTTAACCAGGATATCGTCACCAAAAACACGGATGCCGGTTGCATCACCCGCCGCTGTCTGCAAACGCCAGACAAAACCCGGCGATGATTCCGCAAGTGTATTTATTCTATCCAGGTTGGCGACAAAGTCTGCCATTTCCGCTGACTCAATCGCGTATTTCATCTTTGCAATATTGAGCTGTGCCAAGTGGTACGACATAGACAGAGAGCTTCAGGACACTTTAACCGGATACCAGCAGGCAACCGTTGCATCACCTATTGGTTCCAGCGTGGGTTCTGATTGCCGACAGTTATCCTGGCCACGCGGGCAGCGCGGTGCAAAAGCGCACCCCGGCGGCGGTGCCAGGGGTGATGGCGGCTCCCCGGTCAGTTGGATTCGCTGCTTGCGCTGTTTGGGGTCAGCAATCGGCGTCGCGGAAAACAGGGCTTGTGTGTAAGGGTGTTTGGGATGGGTAAAGATAGCTTGAGCCGACCCGGACTCAACCGGCTTACCAAAATACATGACGATGATATCGTCGGCGATGCGGCGCACCACGGACAGGTCGTGCGAAATAAAGATATACGCAAGGCCAAATTCATCCTGCAAATCACTCAATAAGTTCAGTATCTGTGCCTGAATGGAGAGATCGAGCGCAGAGACCGGCTCATCGAGGATCAGTAGCTTCGGGCGCAGCATCAAAGCGCGTGCAATCGCAATGCGCTGGCGCTGGCCACCAGAAAACATATGCGGATAACGGTCTATATGCTCTGGCCGCAAACCCACTTTGGCCAGCATATCCTGCGCCGCTGTGCGTCGTTGTGTGGTATCGAGGGTGGTGTTTAGTTTAAGTGGCTCTTCAAGCATGGCCGCAACCGTTTTGCGTGGGTTTAACGAGCCGTAGGGGTTTTGAAAAACAATTTGCACGCGTTCACGCAAGGCGCTGGGCGGCTTGCCATCGACCAGGGTTATCAGTTGACCTTCAATTTCCAATGAACCGCTGCTGGGCGGTTCTATCATGGTAAGCACACGCGCCAGCGTCGATTTTCCACAACCGCTCTCGCCAACAACCGCGAGTGTTTCACCTGCACGCACTGAAAAAGTAGCGCCGTTCAGTGCTTTAACCGTTGCACTGCCACTAAATATGCCTCTTTTGATGGTGTAATAACGGGTTAGCTGGTGCGCCCGCAAGATCACTTCGCCGCGCATTGTGCCTCCTTTACCGCCTGCTCCAATACGCTATCACCTGATGCGCCACGACTCAGTACGCCATCAACCAATGGGTAGTGGCACAGTGCCAGGGTTGTATCGCCCTCAGCCACCTGCGGGTGGGTATCCCGACACTGCACATCGGCAAAGGCGCATCGCGGATTAAATAAACACCCCTGGGGGCGATCAAACTGCCCCGGTACTACTCCCGGAATCGTCGGCAGGCGGGCGTCACTCCCCGCCCGCTCCGGCAATGCGGATAATAACGCGGCGGTATAGGGGTGGCGTGGCCGATCGAATAAGTCTACCACCGGCTGCATCTCCACCTGCTGGCCTGCGTACTGCACGGCAACACGGTGGGCTGTCTCGGCGACCACGCCCATATCGTGGGTGATCAGAATCAACGCCATATCGTGGCTGGTTTGCAATGACAATAACAGGTCGAGGATTTGCGCCTGGATGGTGACATCGAGCGCAGTGGTCGGCTCATCGGCAATTAACAAACGCGGCGAGCAGGCTATCGCCATCGCGATCATCACCCGTTGACTCATACCACCAGACATTTGGTGCGGGTAGTCACCGTAACGTTTTTTAGGATCGGGAATGCCCACTTGCGCCAGTAAGTCGAGGGTATGTTGTTTACGCTGTTTGCGATTACCACCCTGATGGATACGGATCATTTCATCAATTTGAGCGCCAACCGTAAAACACGGGTTCAGGCTGGTCATCGGCTCCTGAAATATCATCGACATTGCCCCACCGTTTAAAGCGCGGCGGGCTTTTGCCGGTAGTGTGTTTAACGCTACACCATCGAACAACATGGCATCAGCGGTAACCTGGGCTGTCCACGGCAATAGCCCCATCAGTGCCAACATCGCCACCGATTTGCCTGAGCCCGATTCGCCCACAATCGCCACTACTTCACCGCTTTCCACATCGAGCGATACATTCTCTACCGCACTGAATAAACCACTGGCGGTTTTAAAGCGCACGCTGAGGTTTTTTATCGATAACAGTGCCATGTTTCAGGAACGCTTCATTTTTGGGTCGAGGGCATCACGCAACCCATCCCCCATTAGGTTGATCGATAATACGGTGAGCAGAATAGCCAAACCGGGAAACGTCACCACCCACCAAGCGCGCAGGATGAACTCGCGTGCTTCGGCGAGCATCGCGCCCCATTCCGGGGTGGGGGGCTGCGCGCCCATACCGAGAAAACCGAGCGCGGCGGCGTCCAGAATCGCGGTTGAGAATGATAATGTCGCCTGCACAATCAGTGGTGCCATGCAGTTTGGCAAAATGGTGTTAATCATCAGGCGGCTGTGACCTGCCCCGGCGAGGCGGCTGGCGATAACGTATTCCTTGTCTTTTTCGATAATCACGTTGGCGCGTGTCAGGCGCACAAAATGCGGCAATAACACGATGGCAATGGCAATCATCGCATTGATCATCGCCGGGCCTAAAATAGCCACCAGACCCAGCGCCAACAGTAAACTGGGAAACGCCAGAATCACATCCATCACCCGCATAATCACCGTTTCCATACGGCCACGAAAATAACCGGCGAGCAGCCCCAGCATAATCCCGGCACCCATCGACAGGGTGACCACTACCGCGCCGATAAACAGCGAAAAGCGCGCCCCATAAATTATGCGCGACAACAGATCCCGGCCCACCGCATCAGAGCCGAGGATATAATCCCAACTCCCCCCCTCCTGCCAGACAGGCGCTTGCAATAAAGCATCACGGTTTTGCTCGGTGGGGTCGTAGGGTGCAATCACATCGGCAAACAAGGCCAGGAAGAATACGATCAATAGAAAATACAGGCCCGCCACAGCCCCCGGGTTTTCCCGGAAATAACGCCAAAACTCGCGCACACTGTGACCAAAAGTGCCCACCGCCAGGGTATCTGCTGTCGAGGCTGCCATCAGGATTCCCGCCGAATGCGTGGATTGACCAGGCCATAGGTCAGATCGACGAGTAAATTGACCACCATCACAATCGAGGCAATCAGTAATAAACCACCCTGCACAGCCGGGTAGTCGCGGCGAAAAATAGAATCAATCATCCATTTACCGATACCGGGCCAGGCAAAAATAGTTTCGGTCAGTATCGCCCCGGCCATCAACACCCCCACCTGTAAACCAATTACCGTGATCACCGTTATCAGGGCATTGCGCAATGCGTGCACAGCGACCACGCGAAACGGTGATAAGCCTTTGGCCCGCGCTGTACGCACATAGTCTTCGTTCAAGACTTCCAGCATGGAAGAGCGGGTTTGCCGGGCGATTACCGCCAGGGGAATGGTGCCGAGCACCACTGAAGGCAGGATTAAATGCGACACCGCCGATTTAAACGCACCCGCCTGATCGGCGAGCAATGAGTCGATCAACATAAACCCGGTGACCGGTTCAAAAAAGAATAGAAATGACATACGCCCGGAAACGGGTGTCCAGCCCAACGTGCCGGAGAAAAAAATAATCAGTAGCAGGCCCCACCAGAAAATCGGCATGGAGTAACCGGTGAGTGAAATACCCATCACGGTGTGATCAAACATTGAGCCACGCCGTACTGCGGCGATAATGCCCGCAGGCAAACCGATCAGCGTGGCAAAAATCATCGCGATCACCGACAGTTCGACCGTGGCGGGAAAGCGCGCCAGAAACTCTTCGAGCACGGGGGTTTTGGTGACGATGGAAACGCCGAGATCACCGTGCAATAAATCACCGAGAAAACGAAAGTACTGCTCCCACAATGGCCGGTCAAATCCAAATACAGATTCAAGCTCTGCACGGCGCTCAGCACTGACGCCACGTTCACCGGCCAACAATAAAATAGGATCGCCCGGTAGCAGGCGGATAAAGGCAAAAGCGGCGATGGTAACGCCGATAAACGTCGGTATTATCAACGCCAGTTTATTAAGTAAGAATTTGAACATTCAGGCAGGCAGGTTGTGCGCCAATAAAGCCCCTTGCGCAGTGCGCAAGGGGCGTAACAGAAAGACAGTTATTTTAGATCGACACCGTAGAAAACGTGCCCACCAAACGGATCAATTTTAAACCCGGTGACTTCTTTGCGAATCGGCTTAAATACCACCGAGTGTGCAATCGTCGCCCACGGCGCCTGCTCTTTGAAGACCGTTTGCGCCTGTTCGTAAAGCGCGGTGCGCTCAGCCGGGTCTGAAACCACTTTGGCCTTCTGGATCAGGTCTTCAAACGGTTGATGACACCATTGCGCACGGTTTGAACCACCCACGCCATCACAACCGAGCAGTACCGCCAGGAAGTTATCCGGGTCACCGTTATCACCCGTCCAGCCTAGTAGTACCGCGCCATCGCGATCGAGGTCTTTGGAGCGTTTGAGGTACTCACCCCATTCATAGGAGATGATTTCCACATCGACACCCACTTTGCCAAAGTCCGCCTGGATCAGCTCGGCCATACGCCGTGCATTGGGGTTGTAAGGGCGCTGTACCGGCATTGCCCACACTTTCATTTTCAGGTCGCTGACGCCCTCTGCGGTCAGTGCCGCTTTGGCGGCGACCGGGTCGTAGCTATCGTCAACGGTGGCTTCGTTATACGACCAGATAGTCGGCGGAATCGGGTTTTTGGCCACTTTTCCAGCGCCCTGAAAGACGGCATCGATAATCGCGTTTTTATTGATCGCCTGGTTCAGCGCTTTGCGGACTTTCGGGTTATCGAACGGTGCCACTTTGCTGTTATAGGCCAGGTAGCCCACATTCAGCCCTTCCTGGCTGAGTAAGTTAACCGCCGCATCTTCGCGCATTGCACTGATATCAGCGGGGTTGGGATAAGGCATTACATGGCATTCACCCGCTTTTAGCTTCTGGTAGCGCACCGAGGCATCCGGGGTAATGGCAAACACCAGGTCATCGATAGCCGCTTTACCGCGCCAGTAGTCCGGGTGTGCCTTGTAGCGGATAAAGGCGTCTTTTTGATAGGCAACCATTTGAAAAGGGCCGGTGCCAACCGGGTTCTGGTCAAATTTATCCAGTGTACCGGCGGCGGCCATATTGTCCGCGTACTCCGCCGAATGAATTGAGGCAAAATCCATCGCCAGGTTGGCGATCATCGGTGCTTCAGGCCGGTTTAAAACAAACTTAACGGTATGTTCGTCAACTTTTTCCACTTTTTTCAACAGATCGGGCATCGACATGCCGTTGAAGTACTCATAGGTCCCCCCTGATACACTGTGAAACGGGTTATCTTTCAAAAACTGCCGGTTAAACGAAAACAATACGTCGTCGGCATTAAAATCCCGGCTGGGGGTAAAGTCTTTGGTCGTGTGCCATTTAACCCCTTTGCGTAGGGTAAACGTATATTCCAGGCCGTCGTCTGAAACCTGCCAGCTCTCGGCCAGGCCGGGGATGATATTGGTGGTGCCGTTGTCGAACTCGACCAGTTTGTTAAAGATCTGACGCGAAGAGGCGTCAAACGTTGTACCTGCTGTATACAGTGCGGGTGTAAACCCTTCGGGTGAGCCCTCCGAGCAAAAAACGAGCGTTTTTGCCTGCGCGGTGCCCGCGAGCAGAGCCGCAGCAGTTGCCGCAATCAATCTGGTTTTCATTATGATGCCTCCACAGCGTAAATAATTCTGGGTATTGGTGAATGTCTATAGCGAATGAAATTGTACAGCCGACCTTCCGTTGCTTATCAGTTTCATCAGAATCTGATGAATATTACGGTTAGCCTGGGATAACTATACAGACTTTTAAAAAAATATAACATTTCATGTATAGTCCGGCCCGGACAATAAATCCAGGCAATAAACCCGGATAATAAGCCCAGACAATAGGTATACAACGGGCATTCCCTGCGAGATAAAAATGACACTTGGCATAGGTAGTTCAAACAGCGAAAAAGAGCGCGCCCGATTCACCTCAACACGCGATCAGGCCACCCCGATCAGTGTCGATGAATACGGCGTGCGCCTGCATAAAGTGCGCGAGTTAATGAAAAGTGCAGGCATCGACGCACTGTATCTCGATGCCACCAGCAGCCTGCGCTACTTCACCGGCCTGCAGTGCCACTCCAGTGAACGGCTGCACGGCGCAATCATTTCGATTAGTGGGGAATTACTCTACATTTGCCCTGCATTTGAAGAACAAAAAACCCGCGCTGGCCTTGTTATTGAAGGCGATTTTATCCTTTGGGAAGAACACGAAAGCCCAACAGACGCCGTTGCAAACGCCGTATTGAAATGTGCAAACGGCGCACGCGCCACCCTGGCAATCGACGATCAAACCCCTTTTTTCAGCGCAAGCCGCCTGCAAACAGCCAACCCTGCCCTCACCATTATCAGCGCAGAGTCATTGATTGCCGAATGCCGCAGAATCAAGTCCCCCGCCGAGCTGGCACTGCTCACCCAGGCCAAGGCTATCACCCTCAACGTGCAACAGGCGGCGGCGGCCATGCTCTATCCCGGCATCGACACCCGCGAAGTACAGGCGTTTCTCGACGAGGCACATATCGCCTGTGGGATGGATGGCCGCTCAACCTTCAAGATCGTCTTGTTTGGCGAAGCCACCGCCTACCCGCACGGCGTGCCCTACCCACAAACCCTCAACGAGGGGGACATGGTACTGATCGATACCGGTGCCACCCTGCACGGCTATAACTCAGACATTACCCGCAGCTATGTTTTTGGTGAAGCCACTGACCGGCAGCGGGAGATCTGGGCATTGGAAAAAGCCGCCCAGGTGGCCGCTTTTGAAGCGGCACAAGTCGGCGCGCCCTGCTCTGCCCCTGACGATGCAGCGCGCCAGGTGATCACCGCCGCCGGTTATGGGCCAGGCTACCAGGTGCCCGGCCTGCCACACCGCACAGGTCACGGCGTCGGCCTGGACGTGCACGAACACCCCTATATTGTCAGAGGTAACACACTGCCACTGACACCGGGCATGTGTTTTTCCATCGAGCCGATGATATGCAGTTACGGGGAGTTTGGTGTGCGCCTGGAAGATCATGCTTATATCACCGGGCAGGGGCCTCGCTGGTTTACCCAACCAAGCGGTGCGATTGATGCACCCTTTAACCCAGACCCTTTAACCCAGGATGATAGCCCTAACAATCCAGTTGAATCGTAGCGGGAGTGTTTAAGGCGCTATAGTAAAGCAGCTTAAAAATGCGGTTTTTCGCAATTTATTAATAACGGCGCACAATTGAATGAACAACACTACCGCAGCCCACCGCTATGCACAGCCACTGTCTGACGCTGCAAGCGCTCTGCTGAACGATACGATGCGCACTATTCTGGCGCGTGCCTCGTGTCGGCAGTTCAGTGGCCGCAAGGTATCTGATGCCACGCTGGAGGCGCTGTTTGCGGTGGCTTTTTCCGCTCCATCAAAATCAGACCTTCAGCAGGTCAGCGTTATCCATATCGAAGACCGGAGCCTGCAACGACAAATCGCCACGAATAACAGCGCCACCCACTGGATTGCCGAAGCACCTGTGTTTATGGTGTGGTGTGGTGATAACCGGCGTATGCGCCGAGTCAGTGAATTGCGCCAACACCCGTTTCGCAATGACCACCTAGATACCTTTATGAACACCACTGTCGATGCCGCCATCGCCATGCAAACGTTTATTCTCGCCGCCGAATCACACGGTCTCGGTTGCTGCCCAATCAGCCAGGTGAGAGACAGTATCCACACGCTTTCTGAACAATTAAAACTGCCCTCGTATGTGTTTCCCGTCGCGGCTTTATGCCTTGGCTGGCCAGCGCAAACAACCCCCGTCAGTATGCGCCTGCCAAATCAGGTCACCGTACATAAAAACCACTACGACGACAGCCAGCTACTGGACACCGTAAAGCGCTACGACAGGCAACGCGGGCAACAGGACAAGACACCGGATGCAGCACAAAGACTCACCGACCACTTCGGCATAAGTGAGGATTACGGCTGGTCAGAAGACCATGCCCGGCAATACGCCTTGCCCATGCGCACTGATTTTGGTGCCTATATCCGCAAGCAGGGGTTTAATCTGAATTAATTCGTTGAATCGACTACAAATGTTTGAGCTCTGGATTCCCATCACCATTGCCGCTGCGTTTTTTCAAAACCTGCGCTCGGCATTACAAAAACACCTCAAAGGGCGGCTTTCAACCAACGGTGCAGCCTATGCACGGTTTATCTATGCTGTGCCCATTGCCGGTATTTACATGTGGTTGTTGCATACGTGGGGTGCGTATGAATACCCGCAACCCAATAGGCGTTTTTTACTGTTTTGCGCACTCGGCGGTCTGTGCCAGATTTTATTTACGGTGTTTTTGTTGTGGATGTTTTCGTTTAAAAGTTTTGCCGTCGGCACTACTTATTCAAAGCTGGAAGTGGTGATGGTCGCATTGTTTGGCGCCATTTTACTGGGTGATCATTTAAGTGGCCTGGCTGTGCTCGCCATCGCCATTAGCGCCTCGGGTTTAATTGCATTGAGTATTGGCCGGGAAAAATTAGCATTCACTTCATTAATCAGTGGGTTAAAACACCGATCAACTGCCATTGGTTTATTGTGTGCTATGTGGCTGGGGGGATCGGTGGTCTTTTTTCGGGGGGCGTCGCTATCACTGGATTCTGATCAGTTTGTTATGGCAGCCGCTTATACGTTATTTGTCAGTTTAGTTTTACAGTGTGTTTTGATGGGGGTGTATATTGTTTTTAAAGAGCCTGGAGAAATAGCGCGGGTAATCCGCAATTGGCGCTGGGCCGGGGCGGTTGGTTTGAGCGGGGCGTTGGCATCTATTGCCTGGTTTAGCGCATTTACCCTGCAAAATGCGGGTTATGTGCGTGCATTAGGGCAGGTTGAATTGATTTTTACGTTTGTGGCAACCACATTATTTTTTAAAGAAAAAGTGCGTTTTATGGAGGCAGTGGGAACAGGCCTGGTGGCGGCTGGGATTGTTGTTTTGTTATTTGTTTCGTGAGTTTTGAAGTAGTAATAATGATAGCGTACAGTTTGCCTGCCAAACCAAATCGACACGCAAAGTTAACGCAACCAAAAAATCACGTTTCGATAGGTGCAGGTACACGGGTCAATCGCACGACTCTGTGGGTGATAAATGAAATCAGCAACACGGCTGTCGCAAACAGGAAAAGGCCAACGTGCACTTCGACACTGGCGATGACGCCGAGCTTAACAGTCGTGATCAATACCGCCACCACCATCACATCCAGCATGGCCCAGCGCCCGTATTCATGCATTAAGTGCAGGTAACGCTGGATTTTTGCGCTGGTGGGATGGCGGCTGGAGAGGATGTTATACAGCAGCCAGATTTTTATAACCGGCAAGACAAGGCTAAAGGCAGTGACGATGATAAACAGTAGTATTTGCCCGTTTTTCAGCAGCTCAAATACGCCGGAAAGTACCGAGAAGGCATTTTCAACGATGATGAAGGTGGAAACGGTGATCATCGGGGTGGCGATGCCAAACAGAAAAAAGCCAGCGGCCAGCAGCAACAGCCAGCGCAATCTTTTCGCCTCCGGTGCCAACGTCAGTTTGCTGGTGGTGGTCATGTGATGTGTTTATCTATAGGGGGGTCGTAGGGGTTTGCCCGAGCATCTTCGCCTGTTTTAAACAGGTGTAATTTCCACAAATACTGAGCGGGCTGGAGACGGATTAAGGTCTCTAAGGTTTGGTTGATTATGTGTGCATTGTGCACTTCATCATCCCCCGGATAGTTGTTTATAGCGGGCAGAAACTGCACTTTAAAACGGCCTTTGCCAAGGTAGTAGGGGTAACAGGGCACAACACTGGCCTGTGTGGCCCGTGTCAGTTTGGCCATGGCGGTGAGGGTGGCTTTGGGCTGGCCGAAGAAGGGGGCAAATACGGCGCCTTCTGCACCCAGGTCCTGGTCTGGCATATGGTAGCAGGGGGTGCCGCTGCGGGTAAGGCGGATAAGGGTACGCAGGGAGCTGCCCCGTGCAACCAGGTGGTTGTTGAAGCGGCTGCGGGCGCGCAGGATCAGCCATTCGTCCAGGGGGTTTTTGAAACGGCGGTACATGGAGACTGCCGAGTATTGCCAGGCGATGGCAGAGCCACCGTAGTTGAGCATAACGCTGTGGCAAGAGAGGATGATAACCGGCCCCCTGGCGAGTGCGGCATCCAGCACCGAGCGGTTATCAAGTGTCACCCGGTGGGCGAGCGTATCACCACGCCCCCACCACAAAAGCGGTAGCATCAGCAATGATTGTGTGTAAGCGGTGAAGTGGGTTTTTATCAGGTGGTTTTTTTCGTCATCACTCAACGCAGGAAAACAGCGGTCGATGTTGAGCCGCACCACCCGGCGGTGTTTGTGGTAGTAACGGTAGCACAGTGAACCGATGGCCGTACCGAGCGCATCGAGCACGCTGAAGGGCAGTAAGTTGAGCAGGCTTAATACGGCGATGACACTCCACTTTTTCCAGTAACGGGGGTGTAGCAGGGTGGCGCGAAAGGGCGTTTTTTGCTGTGCACTGGGTACGCTGTTCCTCGATGTGTCTTTCATGGATACGGGGGAAACACCGCTTATTTATCCCAAAACGCAGGGGTAAACAGTACTAATAGGGTGAATATTTCCAGCCGACCAAGCAGCATGGCAATGTTCAGTATAAGGAGTGGAAAGGCGTCCAGCGTGGCGTAGTTGGCACCGACCTGGCCCAGGCCCGGGCCAAGGTTGTTAAGGCAGGCAGCAACGGCTGAGAAGGCGGTGATTTGATCGAGGCCAGAGGCCATCAGCAGTAGTAACATGAAGCTGAACAGTGCCACATAAGCGGCGAAGAAGCCCCAAACGACGTCGATAGTGCGTTTACTCACGCGTTTTTTACCGATTTTAACGAGGATGTGTGCGTTGGGGTGTACCAGGCGGGTTAGCTCGCGCTGCCCCTGTTTGAACAGCAGTAGCACGCGAATCACCTTCATGCCACCACCGGTCGACCCGGCACAGCCGCCGACAAAGCTGGCGAACAACAATAATACGGGGAGGAACCCCGGCCAATTGAAGTACTCGGCGGTAGTAAAGCCGGTGGTGGTGCCAATCGATACCGCTTGAAACAGGCCGCGTGTGACTGAATCGCTAAAGCTGTAGATGTTTGACAGGTAGAGGTAACCCAGCGAAACCAGTGCGATGCAACCGAGGAATAACAGGTAGGCAGAGAATTCGGTGTCTTGGTGGTAGGGGTGCAGGCTGCGCTTGCGCACGGCGGCAAAGTGCAGGGCAAAGTTGACTCCGGAGAGCAGCATAAAAACCACCGCGACCATTTCGATGGCGGTACTGTTGAAGTAACCGATGCTGGCATCGTGGGTTGAGAAACCACCGATGGCAACGGTTGAAAAGGCGTGGGCGATGGCATCGAACAGATTCATACCCGCCAGGTAGTAAGCGAGTGCGCAGGCGACCGTCAGCGCCAGGTAGATATACCACAGTGCCTTGGCGGTCTCGGCGATGCGCGGGGTCATTTTGCTGTCTTTTTGTGGGCCGGAAGCCTCGGCGCGGTAGAGTTGCATACCGCCAATACCGAGCATAGGCAGGATGGCCACCGCCAATACGATGATGCCCATACCGCCGAGCCATTGCAGTTCCTGGCGGTAAAATAGCAGCGAGGCAGGCAGGGCTTCCAGCCCGGTGATGACGGTGGCGCCTGTAGTGGTGAGTCCGGATAAAGACTCAAATATCGCCTGCATTAGACTCAGTGTCAGGGATTCACTGAAGTAGAGTGGCAGGCCACCGGCCACGCCCAGCACTGTCCAGAACATCACCACCACGACAAAACCGTCCCGCAGGCGCAGGGGTTTTCTCACTTTGTATACCGGCCAGGTAAGCAGCAGCCCGCAGAACAGAATTAATAAAAAGGCGTTTAGAAAAGCCCCGGCAGCACCGTCATTAAAGTATATCGACATCAACAGTGGCGGGAGCAACGCGGTGCTGAACAAGGTCAGCAAGATGCCGAGAACGCGCTGGATAACAGTGAATTGCATAGGGGCTGTGTGGTTTATATAAAGGTGATGCCGACCTGGAATAATTTTTCCACATCGGGTATCTGGCTTTTGTCGCCCAGAAACAGAATCATATGGTCTTCAGCTTCAATAATCAGGTCGTCGTGGGCGATGAAGACCTCGCCATTGCGCACAAGTGCGCCGATAGATGCGTTGTCCGGCAGCTCAATCTGGTCGATGCGTTTACCGACGATGGCGGAGGTACTGCTGTCACCGTGGGCAATGGCCTCCAGTGCCTCGGCAGCACCACGCCGTAAAGCGTGCACCGCGACCACATCGCCACGCCGCACATGGGTGAGCAGGGCGCCGATGGTAATTTGCTGGGGGGAGATGGCGATATCGATGATGTTGCTCTCAACCAGGTCGACGTAGGCGGGCCGGTTAATCAGGGACATGACTTTATTGGCACCCATGCGCTTGGCCAGCATTGCCGAGAGGATGTTGGCCTCATCATCATTGGTGAGCGCGCAGAAGAAATCCATATCGTCGATGTTTTCCTCGATCAGCAGCTCCTGATCGGCGGCATCGCCGTGCAATACCAGCGTGTTGTCCAGTGACTCGGCCAGTTGTTCGGCGCGCCTGGGGTTGGTCTCGATCAGTTTGACTTTGTAGTCGTCTTCCAATGCTTCAGCCAGTGACTTGCCGATATTGCCCCCCCCGGCGATCATGATGCGCTTGATGGGTTTGTCGCGACGGCGCATCTCGCTCATCACTACTGCCGTGTGTTTACGCGAGGCGACGAAGAAAACTTCATCGTCAGCCTGCACGGTGGTGTCACCGGTGGGGGTGATGGCCTGGCCCTCGCGATAGATGGCCGCCACACGGGTATCGACGTTGGGAATGTGCTCGCGCAATTCGCGGATCTGGTGGCCTACCAGCGGGCCTCCGTAATAAGCCTGCACCGCAACCAGGCGCACCTTGCCATCGGCAAAGTCGAGCACTTGTAGGGCGCCAGGGTTTTCGATGATGCGCTGAATATGGTTGGTCACCAGCCGTTCCGGGCTGATAACAACGTCGATAGGGGTTGCCTGGTTACAAAAAAGGTCTTGCTCCTGCATGTATTCCTGAGCGCGCAGGCGGGCAATTTTGGTGGGTGTGTGAAACAGTGTATAGGCAATTTGGCAGGCGACCATATTGACTTCATCGCTATTGGTCGCGGCGATAATCATATCGGCGTCTTCCACCCCGGCGCTACGCAACACACCAGGGTGGGATGCCACACCGACAACGGTGCGTAGATCCAGCCTGTCCTGTAGGTCTTGCAGCACATCCGTATCGGTATCGACGACGGTGACATCGTTGTTTTCCCGCAGCAGGCTTTGCGCGACGCTGGAACCTACCTGCCCGGCGCCAAGTACAATGATTTTCATTACAGATCACTCCCCAGATAAATGACTGGATCAAACAATGCGTGAAGGGGGTGTGGTAACCATAGACGATAAACAGGCTGAGTGGGGGTATATACCGTATTTACAGAGGCGCCATGCCAGGTAAAGTCTGCATCTACCTGCGGATAGAAGAGTGAAAACACGTGAATTATAGTTTCAGAATATTTTTTAAGTAGTTGATTTAAAATGAAAATTTATTTATTTTATAAATAGTGGGGCAAGGCAGCTAATATTATAGTGCCTGGCAGGAAGTAATATCCAGTTACACCGTACAGGTAATACGATAATGATAGATTCACATAAACAATTTTTCTTTAACAAACACTATGACAAAACCGACCCAAGAGACTCTCTCCATGTTGAATGAAGTACTACAAGCACTGAGAATGCTACAAAAAATCGAAAACCCGCCCACCGCTGTCAAGGACGCCATAAGCTTTCTGGAGCAATCGGTACAGAGCCGCACCAACAATAGCCTGCTGGACCTGATGACGGTGGGCGATGTTGTTGGCTACGAAAAATTACAGGCCAATCTGGTCGAAGTCATTAAACTGCTGAACAGAATGAAAAGCCAGGGAGGCGAAGAAGTGCACTAAACCGGGGAAGCGGTATATTTATCGATACCCTGACAGCACTTCATCACTACCGCCGAGCCTGGACATAACTGGCTAAACTGGCGGGATTGCTGGATAACCTGTGGCGCCCTGTGCCGGTCGGTACGGGCGAAGCCGTGTCGGGTGAAATACCCGGCAGCGTCAGTGGTTAACAGAAATATATCCCCATAACCCTGGGTTGTGGCGCGCTGTATCAAGTGTCCACAGAGTTGGCTGGCGTAGCCTTTTTTGCGGTGCGCCTGATCGACTGCCAGCGAGCGCAACAGGCAGGCGTTATCGAGCCGTTCCAAAGCCCCGCAGGCCACTACTGCACCCGCTAATGCCAGCACCTGAAAATCAATTTCAGGTGCGGCTATATCACTGATTGGCAACTCATTGATTTGCAGTAACTGCACAATCTGTGGGGTATCTTCGGCCCTGGCCTGGCGTATTTTCGTCATTTGTTTAGTTTAAACCCGGACCCCGTGTATCAACTTGCATACGAGTAAATACACGGGGTATAGAAAATACACCCGAAGGGAAGCCGACTAAGGGTTAAAAATGGTAGGCCAATCCAACTCTCAGCACAGGGTAGAAATTAAGATCATCCAGATCGTTTTCTACCTCTCTTTCCTCGGCGACGATATTAGCTTCCGGCACCAGTCCAGAGCTGGAATTCAAATCGAAATCTGCCGAACCGATGTAGAAGACGCCAATATCGGCGGCAAAACTCAACCCGGCCTCACCCGACACTGGGTTGCCCCAACCGATGCCAAGGTAGGGGGCAGCGCTGGGGAAATCGACCACTCCACGCAGCGTGCCGACCTGTGCTGATGTGAAAGTTGTACCGCCAATATTCACCGAGCCAGTTGTCCTCGCCACCCCTACAATATCGCTGGTATGGGCGACAATGCCGCCAGTAAAGCGAAAAGTACCGCCGAATGCATACCAATCCAGCAGCAGTGACGTACCCTCTAGCTCCAGATCAACATTGTAGGCAATCCCATTCGAGGTGGTCTCGTCGCTCTCGGTAAAGCGGTTGTAGGCCACACGTGCGTTGAGTTCATCATTCAACCCGAGGGTGGCCGAAACACCAGCCCCCAAGGTACTAAGATTGGCGCCAATGGCGAATTCGGCGGTGTGCGCCGGGGCGGTTATCAGGCAGCAAAGCCCCAGCCCTAAACGCAACAATATCACTTTGATGGTGCGCGAAAATTTCATCTGTATTATTCCTCTGTAAACGGAGCTATGAGTAAATCAAGTATTTGAGATATTAAGCGGCGTACCTGATTGATTGGCACTTGCAAACATAATCCAACCGAAATGTTACGACACCACACATTAGCCTAGCCCGATAAAATGTGTGCTGCAAGTGGATTGCGTTGATTCGTTCTTCATCCCGGCGAATGCCTACCCCACTATCGCCGTTTTTGCCGGTCAGTATTTGATTTACCACTGTGCCACTCCTTGATTAAACATTTAAAAAAGTAAACGTAAAAAATAAAATATGCCCCCGCATTTAATTATGAATCAGAGGGTGGCTGTGCACTGGGTGAGCCGCCTAACAACTGGTTGATCTTAGGTTGCAAAAACCATACACCAAGCAAACCAAACCAAAACCCCAGCAACGGAAAGGCAAATTCAATATACGCCGCTCTTCGGTCTTTTTGCAGGCTGACAAATTGGCGGGCGCAAAACCACAATGCATAGGCAAACCCAGCCAATGCCAAAAAATGCACCGGCACTGTCCACTGGGGTGGCCGAAAGCTTTGCCCATGCTGACTCAGCGGCACCAGCACGACAAAAAATACTATCGACATATACAACACGGGCAGTGCCAAGCTCAGTTTAAACAACACGGTGTTCATCTTCAGCGCCGACACCAGTTTATTATTGGCCGCCATTCCCACCGAGTACAACCAACCCGCCATGACGGCGACAAATAAAAATAACATTAGGCCCTGTTGCAACACTGAAAAACCAGCGCCAAAAAATCGAAACGTCACCAGCGGAATAGCGAGTAACAGAAAAAGCTGCCAATGTTTGGCGGTCAGAAAAAAGGGCATGGTGAATCAGCTTATTACTTATGTATATATTTTTATGCAGGACATTATTGTACCGTTCATTTACAGGGCTGACGTATCTGACGACTCGGCACAAATGTGTAAATATTGCCGCACCACATTGGCCATGCCCTGTTCGATGCACTCCACCGTCAATACATGGCCTATCGAAACTTCGAGAACGCCGCCAATACTGAGGAAGGCTGGCAGGTTGTGTAGATCGAGATCATGGCCCGCGTTGACACCGACACCCAACTGACGCGCTAACGCGCTGGCGTTGGCATAGCCCTGTAACAGGGTTTTGTAGTGGCCGCTATTTGTCGGGTCTTGCTCAAAAGCGCTGGCGTAAGCTTCGGTGTATAGCTCGATACGGTCGACACCGATAGCGGCGGCACACTCAACCTGGGCGCAATCCGGGTCGAGAAAAGTGGCGCAGCGCACACCTGCTTCTTTAATGCGTGACAGGGTATCGCGCAAACCGTCACCGTGGGTAAGCAGATCCCAGCCGTGATCGGAGGTGAGTTGATTTTCAGCATCGGGCACCAGGGTGCATTGGTCTGGTTGGGTGTCTTCAATAAGGCGCAGAAAATCTTCTGTGGGGTAGCCTTCTATATTGAGTTCAACACCGGGGTAATTGATTAAACAGTCGGCCAGATCGTAGGCATCACGGCGGTGGATATGGCGTTCGTCCGGGCGTGGGTGGATGGTGATGCCGTGCACTCCCAGGCCGATAAATTTTTTGGCAAACGCCACGACATTAGGAAAGTCGCGACCACGCGAATTGCGCAGCAAGGCAATTTTATTCAGATTGACACTTAATTTAGTCATCACACTCGGCTCAGTTATACCCGTTTCCGTTTTAATACAATGTTATTTGCCACGCACGACAACCGTGCCCGCGAGTTTATCGTGCCAACCTTGTTTTCTTCTATCCCAGCCGACCCACAACAGCCCCAGAAACAACGGTATTGTTGCAATATAGTACCCCAGATAACGACCGACGAACTGCCCGGTAGAGGGCTGGGTGCCGCTGTCTGCATCGACAATTTTAGCGCCGATCAGCGACTTTCCCGGCGTCGCCGATTTCACCACCCAAAACAGAATCACCACGATAGCAGGCAGTACATACTGCACAATAATCGATAGGGTGCTTGTCTCGTACACAAACGCTACATAGGACAAGCCGAGCAGACTGGACACGCCGATGATAATAGGCACCAGCATGATGATGATTAACAGGGTATCGAACAGGCTGGCTAAGACACGCAACCAAAAACCAACGTATTCAACAGTGGCCTGATCACTATTAGACGTGGATATTTGATGATCATCATTCATACAGCTCACCTATTCATTATGGTTTGACAGCTCTTAGCAATTTAACGGGTATCCATTCACGCACCGAATTTAGCAGGCGGATTTCATCGGCATCGACCAACGATAGCTGGGGGATGTCGGTCTCGGTCAATTCGCCTCTGGCGATCATTTCAGCGCGAAACGTACCGGGTAATAAGCCGCCTGGTGATGGCGTCAGCCAACGCCCCGCTACCTTGATGGCGATATTGGCGGTTGCCGATTCTGTTAGCAAACCCTGCCTGTCGTACAGTAATACCTGGTCGGCCCCTTCGCAAGCGGCAAGCGCCTCGTCATAGAGTGTTCTTATGGTGGTTTTATGCCTCAGCCAGATACTGTTTTCATCGACTGAAAAAGGCGATAGTCTGGCGGTTTTTATGGCTGTGTCGGTTTTGTCGATGACGGCGTATTCAGCGCTTAGCGCGCCATCTTCAGCAAGCAATAGGCGCACTTTGCAGTGGCAGTTGGGCAGCTTTGCCTGCAACGCGTCGAGTTTCTGGCGGATGGCAGCTTCACGCCCGGTAAAGGCGAAATGCATCGCCGAATTGAGCATACGTGTAATATGCCGCTCCAGTAAAAAGTAGCCACTGCCCGTCCATAACAGGGATTCGATAAGGCGAAAATAATCCCGCTGCCCCGGCCTGCCCAATATATGGGATTTCGTGGCAATTTCTGCCAGCTCTTCACTGGCATTGGAATCCCAGACAATACCACCACCGCTGCCATAACAGGCCTGCCCAGTGCGCCGGTTGACCAGCGCCGTGCGGATCGCAACGCTGAACCGCGCTTTTCGTTGTGGGCCGATATAGCCGATAGCGCCGGTGTAGATACGCCGTGGTGAATCCTCCAGCGCGGTGATTAACCGCATGGTGTTTACCTTGGGCGCGCCGGTGATCGAGGCGCAGGGAAACAGCGCCTGCATAATCTGCGTAACACTGCTATGGGTTTGCGCGCTCACCGTGGATGTCATTTGTAACACTGTGGGGTAGGTTTCAACGCGGAACAAATGCGCTGCGGTAACGCTGCCCGGTACCGCGACACGGCCAATGTCGTTGCGGATCATATCGACGATCATGACATTTTCGGCACGGTTTTTTTGCGAGTTGCGCAGCCAGCTTTTTTGCTCCTCATCTTCGCGCAGGCTGGCGCCACGTGCAGCGGTGCCTTTCATCGGTCGTGAGTGAAGTGCGTTGCCATCCAGTTGAAAAAACAGTTCCGGTGAAGCGCTGCAAATTGCCCAGTCGTCACAATCGATATACGCGGCGTAGGGGCTGTCTGTACCTAACTGGCAGAATAGCGACCAGGCCGAGTTGACCGCCTCAGCGTATTGGCGGACGGTGTAGTTAACCTGATAGGTATCGCCCGCGTGGATGTGCGTTTTAATCTGGTCGATTTTCTTGCGGTAGTAGGCTGGCGCGCTATCCATCTGCCAACTGAGTGGGTTTAAGGGGGCGGCATCATCAAGCTGGGTAATTACCTCTACTGAGTCGAATAAACCAAAGCGTAGGAGTGGGAATCCGGCGTCGTGCTTCACCGTACAGGCGGGGTCGAAAGCGGGTGCAGCTTCGTAGCTGATAAACCCAGCGGCGTACAAAGCGTCATCATTAACCCGCTGCTCGATGCGCTCAAGTGTTGGCAGCACAGCGCCCAGCGTATGTATATCAAACACGTCAACAGGCCTGGAAAAACACAGCCAGTTGTCTTCGTCGGCGTTGCGCAGGATGATTTTATTGAGCATGGGAGCGGGTGAAACCTAAGTTAATTATAGGTTAAAAAATACCTGCATCCAGACCGGCCGCCATCGACATGCCGAGTGTTTCCGCCTGGTCGAGAAAGGCCGGTTGGAATTCACCACGGCACAACAGTGTTGCCTGTACCGATTTCCATTTTAACCCGCTGGTGATTTTGGTAACCGCGGTTTGTGTGCCGGTGCCATCCAGCCCGGCACGGATATACAGCGCAAATGGCAGGGCCTCGGTGTGTTCCAGGCAGGGGTAGTAAATGCGGTCGAAAAAATCTTTCATCGCCCCGCTCATGTAACCAAAATTCTCGGTCGTGCCGAGTAGGATAGCATCGCATTGCAATACATCAGTAGCCACTGCCTCAAGGGGGGGTATGTGGATGACCTCGACATTGCCTGTATCCGGGTGTTGCGCGCCGCGCAAAGCGGATTGCGCCATAGCGTGAGTGTTGGTCGAGGGCACATGGGCGACGATGAGCAGGCGTTTGTTTGGCATGGGTGTGGTGGTAGATAGACAATGGCGTTGAGGTGGCTGTACCGGGCGGTACTATAGCGTAAAATCTATTGCTAACCACTCACCCTTTTTTCTCCTCTGCTGGATCTTGACGTGGCCACACTAATCTGGGCACCTCACTTAAAGTAAACCGAGCTTACCAGAGGAACCGAAAATGAACGGGAAAAAGCCCTATACCGTAGAATTTCGAGCATCAGCGGTTAAGTTAGCCTTGAAAAAGGATCAAACAATTGCAACAACTTTTGAATATATTGAAGTTTTTTACAACCGCCAGCGGTTACATTCCGCTAATGGCTATTTGTCACCCGTAGATTATGAACTATCTAATAAAGGTCGCTTAAACATGTGCCCGATAAAGTATTGACACATCAGATATTACTGGGTGCAGTAACAACCGCCCGATTATTGATAGCGATTAACGCGGTATAAACTGTCCAGTTAAGCTATCCGTTAGTTACAAATCGGTCGCTGAATATCGGTGCGTTGAATCTTGGCCACAAAAGAACCAACGTCAATATCGTAGTTTCTACGAAGCGTTTGCAGCCAGACTTTGGCCTCATTACTGCCTGCAAAACCACCCGAGAAGACAACATAGTTACCGGAAGCCCGCTGGTAAATCTTACTGCCACCACCCGCTGCGGCCGCCACTTTAATCGCCGATGCCAATGCACCGAAAACACCTAGCTGAACACCGTATACATAATCGACACCATCACCCAGAAGGTCACACGCCTGACCGGCAACCGGGTCAGTGGTGGTCCCGCCAGTAACCTCACCGGTGACTGGGGGCACAATCACCACCTCTGCTACAGGCACTTTGACCACTTCAGTTACCGCCTGCTGGGGTTGTTTCTGTTCTGGTGAGGGCGGCTGCACCGCTTTCGGCTCAGCGTTATCAACACTAACCTGTTTTGGTTTGGGTTGCACCTCACCCCTAACTTCACCAGATTCACGAACAATGTACCAATCACCCCCAAGCTGCTGCCATTCGTAGGCTTTATAACCAACACCCACCACCTTGTTGTTAACCAGGCGCTGTACCCTCGCCCGCATACAATGATGGCCATCCACGGTGCAATCATAAGGAAAGAAGTCATAGAAAATAAATGCCAGCCGGGTGCGTGCGTCTAGTTGTGCTTTAATGTCTGCTTTCCATTCAGAATAACTCAGTGCCGCCACCGGTGACTGTCTCGGCTGATACAGTGAAAGCACACCTGCCAGATCAGATGCCTGCCAATAGCCCTGCAAATCAGTGATTCTTTTCTTAATTAAATTTTCAGCATCACCTGCCTGCTGCGCCTGTACTGGCGAAATCAGTGCAGAAACTAAAGTCAGTGACAGGACGATTTTTAGCATCACATTGACAATATTCATTCTGGATATATTCGTCTCTATTGATAAAGTATCACTGTGCATAACAAAATCTAACTATAGGAAAACACACACGCTTTAATTTAAAAATTAAAACCCTCTGCCTGTGGCAAAACACCCTCTAGTAACATGCATAGGTGGCCCAGTGCCCACAATGGGCAAACCGTTCACTGCTTATTTAAGCCAGAAATGGGCCAATATTCCCATAACGCAACGGTTTTGTATGCGTAGAATACACTGGCGCGGGATACCCGTGTTCTCTATATTTTGCCAGGACTCCCTATGCACCCACATTTTGAATACCCCGACCAATTTGGTTGCTTGCCCACAATTCCCCGCGTTCCACTTTTTCCTGGCAATACGCCACTGGAACCCATGCGTAATATAGCTAAAATTTGTAACGCGGGCCAACTGTTCGTCAAGCGTGACGATTGCACTGTGCTCGCTTTTGGCGGCAATAAAGTCCGCCAATTGGAATTTTATTTTGGCGAGGCCATCGCCGAAGGCGCCAACACGGTGCTGATTACCGGTGCCGTACAATCCAACTTTGTCCGGCTGGCCGCCGCCGCTGCCGCCAAACTGGGTATGGCATGTCATATCCAGCTCGAAGAACGCGTCGACAAAACAGACCCTCTGTACCATGAATCTGGCAATGTTCTGCTGGATAAATTGTTTGGTGCAACGCTCTACACCTACGATGAGGGCGAAGATGAGTTTGGCGCAGATCGAAAACTGCGCGAGATAGCCGCACAACTGGAAAAATCACAGGGAAAGAAAACTTACATCATTCCTCTGGCACCTAATCACAGGCCGTTGGGTGCGCTCGGTTATGTCGTCGCCGCACAGGAATTATTGCAGCAATTCGCGCAGCAGAATTTACAGGTCGATGAGGTTGTTGTCGGTTCGGGTAGTGGCAATACTCACGGTGGCATTCTCTTTGGTTTGCGTGCGTTGGGTTCAACGATTGGCGTGCAGGGTGTTTGTGTGCGTCGCGATGCGCAGGCGCAACACGCTCGCATTTTCAAACGCTGCCAGGAAATTGCTGAGTTGTTGCACCTGGACAACCCTGTCAGTGAGGAGGATGTGTTGGTCGATGACGCTTTTCTCGCCCCCGGATATGGCCAGGTCAACGACCAGACTATGCAGGCGATTTTGATGGCGGCTCGCAAGGAAGGGCTGGTGCTTGACCCTACCTATACCGGTAAAGTGATGGCTGGGTTTATCGAACGGGCGCGTACACAAGGTGCTGACAAGACGATTGTGTTTTTGCACAGTGGGGGCACGCCTGGTGTGTTTGCTTATCAAAATACTATTTTGCAGGCTATTGGTGCAGGGGGAGTGTAGGGTGTTATGCGGTTTCACTCGCAATGTTTTGGGGGTTTTCTTTACGCTTTACAGGTGGAAAGTAGGCTGATGCCAATTGCTGATGCATCGGGTTGTACCGCTTATATGCTAATCAACTCAAAATTCGGGAAATATCAAGCAGCTAAACAATACCGCACACTCTGAATGATTCGGCAAATACCTGCCGACCTGTCTGGTCGAGCCGTGCATATAAATAGCGCCGCGAATCACACACTGCCCGCGTGTAACGATCATCGCCGCGCAAACCACCACGCATATCGCGAACCCCTATCGGCATCGCGTTGTTTGTGCAGTGAAACCAATCGGCATAGTAGGCCGAACGTATGCGCGCTGCGCTATCACCACAACTGGCCGAGATATATGCATCATTGACATTGGGGTCGTGAAAGCTGCCCGTATTGGAGAGTGGCGCACGGTCGAGTAATACCATCGAGGGCACGTATAAACCACTGGCATCGGTAGGCCAGGGCGGCAGGCGTGCATTGCCCGTCACCGCAACCGGTTTGTTAGCGATATGGCAAGCAGCACAATTATTCAACGAGCGAAACCGACGCACATTGCTTTTACTCGGTAAGCCGCCGACAATCGGTTGCGGTGCTTTGGCCACCTGCGCGGTCAGGGTATGCGTCGCCGCCTCGACCATTGCTGGGTTATCACGCGGCCATTCATACCCGAGTAACGGCGTATCGGGCGCCACGCCAGTGGGCCGGTAAACATGAAAATACTCGCGCCCGGTACGCCCCCATCGTGTGCCGCGCACGTCATCTATTGTCTGGCCAATATTATCTGTGTTGGTCTTGTACAGACGAAAAGATACGCGGTCAGCGACAGAGCCAGGGGGGAATTTCAACGTATAGCGCTGGGTTTGCTCATGGTACTGTGTTTGGATCAGTTGATCTGCTGGCACGTAGAGAAAGATTTTTGTTTGCGCTGTTTTACCCGCAACAACCGAAGGGCGGATCGGCGCATGCATCTCGACAAACCCGTTATCCTCCCAGTAACGCACTGGATCGGCAATATCGATACGGGTAAGCTGGTCATCAGCACACGCCGGGAACGACAACAACATCGATAACAGCGTGATGGGTATTTTGTATCGAACAAAGTAGCGGTTAATAAACAATCTACAGGCATCAAATCGGGTATTTTCAGTGGACAATAAAAGCAATAGTGGGTTCACCGATACTATTTACGACTGTCAGATTATCGGTGGTGGCGCAGCGGCGCTCAGTTTCTTTGTGTCGTTAGATGCTGCACTACACTCTTTGGTAGAGCCGGGTAAAACCGCCTCACATCTAGCCCGCAACACCGTTATGATCGAACGGGACAAGCAGCTCGGTGGTTCGCTCGCACATTACGCCATAAACGCCAATACCCACTGGCTGGACTTAACCAGTGGTATATCACCCCGTGGCGCCTTTGCCGATATTGCCAAACGCTTTAATAGCGCCTGCCCGCCAGGTAATACTCTTATTCCGCTACAGCGCGTGGCAAACGATCTGCTGCAACCAATAGCCGGTGTTATTACCCGGCAATTGGCAGAACGGCTCAAGCTGAATACAGCAGTCACACGTATTGAGGGGGAACACGGTATATTCACCAGCTTTGACAAAAACAACCTTGCCATTGCCCGCAGTCGCACGGTGTTGATTTGTACGGGCGCCCGCGAACACTTACTGCCTGAGCTGCAAAACTGGCAGCAGAAAACGGTTTTTTCCGAGGCATTAATCCGACTATCGGCGCTTGAACGGGTTGTGAAATTACTCAAAAGCAAACACCCCGTGGCGATTATTGGCGCCTCACACAGCGCATTTTCAGTGCTTGGATTACTCCTTCAACACCCACAATTGAGCGCGTATCTACCCCACACACCCATCACGGTTTACCACCGGCGAGACGCCATCAAACTACGCCTGACGACAGACAATGCCAAAGCCGTCGATTACCCCTACGACCCGGTGCGTGACCTCTGCACAACGACAAACCTACTCCACCGCAACGGTGGCTTGCGCAAGGATGCAAAACACCTGTACCTGCGTATCCGTGATGGCATAGAAACACGTGCCCGCCTGCAGTTAATCAAATCCATCGAATCGATAAAAGCACCGCTCGACGATGCGGCCGTCATCTTTCAATGCACCGGTTTTAGTGCCGACGACCCACCTGTCCGTATTGACGGGCACCAGGTCGATACCACCCAACCCATCACCCCGCAAGGCGTTTACCGCCTGGGTCTTGGCAGTCAAACTTTTCCCTCACCTGCCTTTCGTGGTGAACCGGGACACACTGCGGCTATAGACGGTTTTCAGTTTTATCAACTGGATGCAGCGCCGGGTTTATTGAATGCGATGTTGGGGTGTCTATCAGAGCAAACGCACTACGACACTGTATGAAAACACTACAAATACAGTGCTTTCTGAATAGTTATATGGCGTGCTCAACCGGTTTGAAATCGACAGTGTTTACAATACTGGCGGAATTGCCTGTTGCGCGAATCGAAAACAGCCCTTGTTTTTGCGCCATCATCGATGCCTGGGAATCTTCACGCAACCAGGCGACCGCACCATAAATTTGTTTATCCGCATACTCAGTCATCCACTGTTTGATGTGTTTCAGGTTACTGATAAACTGTTTAACGTGCTCGGGCTTGAGTGAAGTCTTTACCTCAACCACAACAACTTCACTGCCATTAACCGCGATAATATCGAATTCGTAATTCTGCCCCTGATAACACCCTTTACAGCGCGTTTGATTATGGTTTACCGCGATACCACGCGTATTCAGCAAATGGGTTAAATCACCTTCGACCAGCGATTCCATTAGCTTTCCCCACTGACCGACAAATAAATCTTCCAGTTCACGCATACGCCGCCGCGAATCCTTGCGCTCCTGTTTCATCTCGGCCTTCTCCTGCGCCCTTTCTTTAGCCTTCTCTTCGGCCCTGCGCTTACCCTCTTCGGTCCTGCGCTTACCCTCTTCGGTCCTGCGCTTATTCTCTTCGGCTCGCTCTTCAGCTCTGCGCCTATCCTCTTCGATCCTATGCTTATTCTCTTCAGCTCGCTCTTCAGCTCTGCGCCTATCTTCTTCTGCACGGCGTTCAGCCGCACGCGCCTCTATCTCGGCGATGCGCCTGTCCAGGCGCTTGTCTGTTTCAATAAAAAGATCTTTGATATCTTGAAAGCTCATTTGTTGGTTTTCCATTGACTGCTCCGTTGTGAGTGATTGACAAGTTGATAGTATCGGTTAATGAAGACTAAAGTGTAAGGGGTGAACTGTGTAAATTCACTTTCCAAAAGCAGCCGGGGTCAACCGCCAAAATCGAGCAATACCGGCGGTATTACTGCTCGAATTGGGAGATGCAGCACCATCGATAATAGAATTGCTTAACCTAGACCCCATGTATTAACTTGCACACAAGTCAATACATGGGGTCTAGGTTAAGCAATTAATCCAGAAATTATTTGCAGCGCTGAATACTACCGGGTTAGAGTTATCTGAACACTCGATACACAATACCTATATACACAAAACACCATGCCATCACCATTCAAAGTTGCCTGCCTACAAAACACCGCCACCCGCGATATTGCCGCCAATATCGCCTGGCTTAAAACACACTGTGAGCAGGCCGCTAACGCGGGCGCAGTACTTATTACCACCGCCGAAACCTGCACGTTGATCGAACCGGATAACACGCGCATTGCCAATAGCACTTACCAGGAAGCCGACGACCCAGGGCTCGCGATGTTTCGTGAAACGGCACAAAAATACGCAGTACCCATCACCATCGGTTCGCTGATGATAAAAACCGATAGCGGCAAAGATGTTAACCGCGCCTACTACATCGACAAAAGTGGTGAGATCACCGCCCGTTACGACAAATTGCACATGTTCGATGTGCAGCTAAAAAATGGCGAATATTACAAAGAATCTGACGCCTTGCGTGCTGGCGATAAAGCGGTATTGGTTGACACCCAGTGGGGCAAAATCGGTTTATCGATTTGTTACGACCTACGTTTTGCCGCGCTATACCGCACCCTCGCCCAGCAGGGTGCAAAAATACTCACCATCCCCGCTGCCTTTACCCAGACAACCGGCAAGGCGCACTGGCATATACTGGTGCGCGCCCGCGCCATCGAAACCGGTAGCTTTGTAATCGCCACCAATCAATGCGGTACACACCTCGGCAAGCGACAATCCTACGGGCACTCACTGATTGTTGATCCCTGGGGTGAAATCCTGGCCGATGGCGGTGCGCAACCAGGCATCATCTACGCCGACCTCGATCTGGATAAAGTCAACCAGGTACGTCAGATGATCCCTGCATTAAGCCACGACAAAGATTTTAGCATCGTGGAAAAAGCGGCTGTTTAACATAGCCTGCCGTACTATTTCGCCTTATTGCGGATCGTTTCATTGATCTTCTCAAATGCCTCGACAAGGCTATCGCAATCAAACTTATTCGCCTCGCATAATGCACTCATCTGAATAAACAACTCATTGTCCTTTTTAACGATAAACCTACGTATCACCGCTGGGTGGGCCGGATGCTCATCTGGTGTAAACGACCACAATACATATTGCCCATCGCCTTTTTGATTAAAAATCACCCAACCTTCATAGTGAGTAACCGCTGCACTGGCGTCAGATTCCAATGCCTGATAGGCCGCATCCACCGTTTTGTACCCTATAAGAGACTCTTCTGCCAATAACTGTGCACTTGAAACACACACATATGCCACAACGGCCAGGACGCGGTAAATAAATTTCACTGTATTCTCTCTTAGAGGGTGTTGGTCAATTAAATTGGTCGATAGAGTAGCGCAAAAATGAGGCGTAATTGTAGTTCTATTACACAAATTGCAACACAGCCAGCACAGAAAAGAACTACAATCGCCCATCCACGGGGGTTGAGAATAGCACTGAGTACTTCCCAAATTTAGATTGATTAAATCAGATTTACCAGATAAGTAGGCAATACACCAGAAGCACAGCCTCATGTTATCAGCAATTAGCATCAGCCTGCTTTCCACAGAAACAGTTGGCGTACGACTGTATGGATACAGGAGATAGAGCAACGCAGGAGCAGTTGCCGATACCTGTATTAATTAGCAAGGCATTCTCGTAGCCTGTACCGCACTCATTTGCAGCCCTAAAGAAGCCCAGGGTAGTCAAGGCGATATATGAACCTGATTAGGTGTCACTTGCAGTGCGCATAGAAAATGTTGGTAAGAACATTGATTTAAAGCGCACTGGGTTTTAAACACCTTGGCTAAAAGTTCAGCCTAAGCGCATTTTTGGTTGTTTTTTTTGCGCCAGAAAAAAGTAACTCACCCGCCTGTGAAAGGGTAAAGAAATACACTGAAACATCACGAGTGAAACTCATAAAACCCTACACTACCTGCAAGGCCACCAAAGCCAATTGATTAAAACGAATACCCCATCAATTCAACGTTGACGGGGCACTAATGCCTGCCATACGATCACCACAGAGGAGTTACCTTATCAGCACTGCATCGACAACCCTACCAAAAACCGGCTTTTTACTACTCGCGGCAATTTCACTCTTTTGGGGACTGAACTGGCCCGGTATGAAAATTATCGTATCGGAAGTCCCCGTATGGTGGTTTCGCGCATCCTGCCTGGTTTTTGGTGGCGTGGCACTACTGGTGTTATCGACCACCGCTGGTAACCGCTGGCGTATGCACACAAAAGAAATATGGCCCATTGTTGTCTGCGCCTTATTTAACGTGTGCTGTTGGCAAATATTTTCCGCCTACGGCGTCTCACTTATGCCCGCCGGTCGCGCCTCAATCATCGCCTTTACCATGCCAGTATGGGCAACACTATTCTCCGCCTGGCTACTCAACGAATCGATTACTTATACCAAAGTGTGCGCGTTATTAATGGGATTGTTGGGTCTGGCAGTACTGATTGGGCCTGATTTACTCATATTAAAACAAACACCTCTGGGGCCACTGTGCATGTTAATTGCCGCATTGGG
This sequence comes from Gammaproteobacteria bacterium, assembly GCA_965277715.1. Taxonomy (GTDB): domain Bacteria; phylum Pseudomonadota; class Gammaproteobacteria; order JBCCGL01; family JBCCGL01; genus JBCCGL01. The sequence goes on along the minus strand of OZ255836.1, from coordinate 3,742,598 downwards.
CTGGGCGCTGGGCACAGTATTATTCAAACGCGGCAGCTGGGATATCCCGGTTGCCAGCAATATTGGCTGGCAATTACTTATCGGTGCAGTGCCTTTGTCGATAGGCGCCGTATTACTGGAACCCTTTCCCGCCATCTCCACCTTCAGCGACCCCGTATGGCTTGCGCTCGCCTATGTCTATATTTTCCCGATGACATTCTGCCAGTGGGCTTATCTAAAAGTAGTGCACCTTTTTCCCGCAGCGATTGCCGCAATTGGTACATTAATGGTGCCGGTAATCGGCATTTATTCCAGTAGCCTATTGCTATCAGAGGCAGTGGGTTGGCGGGAATTTGCCTCATTAGTATTGATCTGTTCAGCGCTGGCGATGGTATTAGTAATACCCAATTTGAATAGGCATAACACAACAGTGAACAATACTGAAAATGCCACCAAGGGAGTCGGCACTTAATGATAGTTCAGTGCGCTCCAGGAAAGGTATTCTTAATCACCGTAAACGAACCGATAGCGACCCTTTTTCACCCTAGTTGAATCTACTGCGGAATTTAGGTTAAAAGCTGATGGAGCAGTAGAGATTTCCTCGTGGCATTAACACAACCACTCACGTACTTTTGTAAAAACATCACTATCGACACAAGACAGACGATTAATCACATCGAAGTGATCGACCCCCGGCTCAATATATTTTTCCAACGGCATTATATAATCCCGCCACTGATCGACAAATTGATCCGTCTGCTGGTGAAACTGCAACGTCTCGGCACCCCCCAACACCGCCAGTACTGGCGCATTTCCCCCAGGGAGTAAAAACTGCGGACTAATCGCCTGCGCCTCGCTGGTATCCATCCCCAACGCATCATTAATTGTCGTTTGGCACAGCGGTGCCAGCCGGTATAAACCACTAATCGGTATGCCCGATTTAACCAAATCACCCGGTAAATCTTGTGCAATACCACGCCACTGAGTGACGAGCATCATGGCGGTCAAATGCCCACCTGCCGAATGGCCGGACACATTGATACGCTGCGCAGACACGCCCAGCCGCACCGCATTGCGATACAACCAGCTAATCGCTGTACGTATCCTCTCTACCAGCGAGCTCATACTGATATCCGGACACAATGGATAACCAATTAATGCCACATCGACGCCGCTATCGATAAATGCTTCGGCAATAAAGCTATACATCGACTTATCCCCACGCTGCCAATATCCTCCATGAATAAAAACAAACAACGGTGCATCGACTTCGCCACAGCGAAACACATCGAGCTTGTCACACGGGCCTGCGCCGTACACACAATCCAACTGCGCATCGACATGCGCCCGCAATGCCGCACTACGCGCTGCCCAGCCTTCGGCGATCTGGGGGAAATCGTCGCGCAACAACCGCACGTTATAGCCTTTCTCTAATACCGGATCTACCGGGTTATCTCTGTTCATTTCGACCTAAGTAATCTATTCAGCATACATCGTCCACCCCCAATCAACCGATATTAGCAAACCACTATTCGCAACCTTATTCAGCAAGGGAAAATGTGGGCGATCAATGACGTGGTGAGTGATACACATGCAATGCCGCCCATTTTGCGGTTGAAGAGAAACCAATCTTATATTCTACACCTACACAACCGCAGCCGGTTTCGACACCCCATGCACCTTCACAGCCACTACTTTCACGTACTCAGCCGCAATGGCAAGCCCAGCCCCTACGGTGAATATAAGGATACCGTTATCACCTCACCTGAAGAAGTGATTGAGATAGGGCTGGTCACCGATACCCCTGGAAAGTGGATGTTCCACTGCCATATACTGGCGCATCAAAAAACAGGGATATCCAGCCTGGTGGAAGTCAGTTAAGCCGAAGCGAAGAGTAATACACCTTTACTATTTTTACCCATCAACATTAGTGCAAACAGACCCTGAGAGAACAGTCACCTTGCCCGCAAAACTACACCCCCTGAACACGCACATCGTCGACGGCGAAAACAACCCCATCACACTCGATTGCGCCTATGCATTAAAGGGCGATGCACTGGCCGACACAATTGCCGGCATAAAACACCTCCACGGCCCCAATACCCGCCTGTTACCTTTATCGGGAACATCCGGTGGTGCGGGCGTATTCCAGGTAGACGCCCCTGCAAACAGCCCTATCGTCGGCGTACACCTCAGCGCCACTCCCAAGCCGCGCATCCGACATGCCAGCGCCCCCGATATTACCTGCTTGTCATTGGATGAAATTGTTATCGATGAACAGCAAAAACACATCTACGCCGGTAGCGCCATTACACTGGACCAACTTAACCAGGCACTCGCCAACGCACTCGGCGCACAGTTCAAAGTACTGGGCGCAGACCTGACCAGTTACACCTACGCGCAAGTCGGCGCGACCTTTATGACAGGCGGTATGGGTCCGCAAAGGCGTTATTTCAGTGATAGTGTGCGTGAAATCGCGCTACACGACGGCGAAAAAACGACCCGCATCCAAGGTGCATCACTCGACGCTTACGCGGGCACTTACGGCTGGACAGGGTTAGTGTCGGCAGTTAAGTGTGAATATATAGCGCTACCCGCCGTCGAAATTGCCTTTGCCATCCCGGTAAACAACGCTCCCGCCAGCCTGGCGCGCCTGTTACAGCACTTCTCGCCTTATGCCTACCTGCAATGCCAAGATGGCGACGTGCTGTCTCACACAGGTGGCAGGGATCTAATCCTCGGATTGGAACACATCACCATCGCTTCAATGCAGCCGTTTCTGCGCAGTGGTGACAACGCATTGACCCGGCACGCTGTACAACTACTGCACAACTGCGAAGCGGCGGGGGCCGACGGATTGATCTTCGTCAACGGCTACAGTGACCTGCCCGCTGATGCCTTTTTACTCAACCTAGTCGACGATACTGACACAGAGGAATACACCATCGCGGGCATCAACCTCGAACACACTGAAATTTTTAACGACCCCGGGCAAATGCGCGCCGTGCGCGAGGGCGTTCCATTTGCGGCGCGCACCCAGGCGCCCCAGGGCGCGCACGTATACAAAGGGCATACCGATGCCAACATTCGCTTAAACCCTGAATGTGTCGAAAACACAATGAGAGCGTTATGGAAAGCCAACCAACACTATGTCGACTCAGTACAGGCCTTCTTTGCCGAAACAGCCGGTTTACACGGTGAAATTTTAGTATACGGCCACCTCAACCCCGTTGGGGTCGACCCCCACAACCGCATCACATTTGCCTGTGACGATGAGGCACTTTACGTGCGCACTGTCGAGTACATTCACAAACAGCGCGACCAATTCTTACGCACACTACACACCCTCTGCGAGGCATCTGGTTCCGTATTTATTGGCGGTGAAAAAAGCGCTGGTTCTGAATACGAAATGTTTGCGGCATTCGGTGGCCCCGACACTGCCCCGCGAGCCCTGGCCGAAAAATTCACCCGGCAAAGCACCGTCATTCGTGCGGCATCACCCCTGTTTAACTGGCGTGCAATGACACCGTATGTGGAAAAATTGTAACCCCCTCCCCTTAAGCAATCCATCAGAGATATAACCACGTGCATCAGCAATTAGCGTCAATCTGCATTCCACAGAAACAGTTGGCGTACTACCGTATCAAACATTCTGCTTACTCGGAAAATTAACCAACACCATACCGCTATACCGCTTACCCTTATAAAACTCAACCCGATAACGACTGGCCTGCTTATCAACCGAAAACCGCGCACTAATTTGATGTTGGCGGATAGTAACCCCCACCTCATTACGCAGAGTGGCGTGTTTATACCCGATAACATTCACCCGCCGACCGGGCAATGGCGCCACGGAAAAACTCTCATGCACATCAACCACCGTACCAAGCGGCACCCTCCGCTGCTCCCCATCGATAGTAAACGTCACCTTTTGCAGCGAATCGTCATAATCAAAATACTCTGGGTCCAGCGTAGTCACACTGCGATTACCGTACCGAACTTTATAACGCGAGCCTCCCCCCACCAAAGCCACCAGAGGATTGTTAGCGGTAAACTCAACCGGCGAACGCTTTTTCATCGGCACAAAACGGATTTTTTTACGCGGCACACCCAAATCAAATAACACTTTCTTATCATATAACGCCAACTGTATATCCTTACCCAACTTGGCTTTAATCGTCTTACCGCTCAACTGAAAATTTCTCGAATACGCAATACCGATCTCATCCATTATCGACTCGACAATGAGCAGATGTTGCAGTGTACGTTGATGTGTTGGATATTTTTTGCTCGCCTCGACACCCATCGCCGGTTTACCATTTTTGATAGCAAAATACGTTAACGTCTTTTCCATTTCTTTATTGCCATCACTGGTGTGGGTATTTTTCAAAGCAAACTGCATCTTTGAATCGTTAGTGTGTCGGTTGACCTTAGCCATTGCACGCCGGGCGAGCTGCGCCATATCACCGTGTTTTTCTGCCTTTATCGATTCCTGGTCAATAACAATGCACTGACCCCACCGCCTGGCGTTTTCCTGTTTATCAATATAGCGGGGATTATAAAAACCACTACCATCGTGAAGATTCAATATCAAATCCACCTGCGGGTGAGTAATAATCGATTTGATTTTTTCTATCGTCTGGTATTCCGGGTCTTTGGCTGAAATGGAAGAGAACTTCCTATTCATATCGCCATGCACGCCCCGTGAGCGTTTAATAATGCTCTCAAAATTCAAATTGGGCACAACCCATACTTCACCGGACTGTGCGCGGTAGTCGGTGACCAACAGAGAAGCCGCCGTAAACCCACCCGGCTCATCACCCTGTATTCCACCAATAACCAATAGCGTCGGCCCCGGCTTTCCCGACTGCAGTTTGTGCAGGGTAAATTGTAAACCTGACGCCTGCGCAGGCTGTAATGCAATGGCGAGACCCAGCACCATGAGATTTAAAGTGGCAAGTATTCGTTTTATCATAATATTTCTATGCCTGTACCAGGCGGTCAAGCTTGGTATTTATCGAAGACTAGATTATATTATACGCCTCGACATTGATACTTGATGGGAGAGTTTCTGAAAAACGCTTATTGCGCACATCAGAACGCCGAAGGCGCAACCCGCCCGGAAACGCTCAGGCAAATGGACCATCAACAGTATCGTCGGCTCTGGAGAGTGGCACGACAGTGTCCGCCAACGGGGAAAAGACAGGCTACCTGTCTCAATCTCTCAGGTAACCGGACAGAGGGGCGCCGCCAGCTTTCGTTGGTGGCTAACTTTTGTATTGCGGAGCTGATAAACCAATGACCCAACAAACACCACTCAACCAGGCCCACCGGGAAATGGGGGCAAAGATGGTGGACTTTTCAGGCTGGGATATGCCCGTTCACTACGGCTCCCAAATAGAAGAACACCATGCTGTACGCCGCCATGCCGGCATGTTCGATGTGTCACATATGACCGTGGTCGATATACACGGCCCCCAGGCCGCCGACTTCCTTCGCCAACTGCTGGCCAATGACATTGGCAAACTCACTGTGCCTGGCAAGGCGCTGTATAGCTGCATGCTCAATGAAACCGGTGGTGTTATCGATGACCTGATCGTCTATTTTATGGCCGACAACCAGTACCGCCTCATCGTCAACGCCGCCACCCGCGCCAAAGACCTCGCCTGGATCGCGCAACAATCCGCCACATTTGACGTCAACGCCCAGCAGAAAACCGGCGTTGCCATGATTGCTGTGCAAGGGCCTCAAGCCTGCGCACTGACACAAAAGCTCATCCCGCAAGCGCTACTTGACCCAGTACAGCAACTCACCCGGTTCTCAGCCGCAGCACAGGGCAATTGGTTTGTCGCACGCACAGGTTACACAGGTGAAGACGGCTATGAACTGGTGATACCAGAAACCGAAGTAGTCGACATATGGCAAAAACTCGCTGCGCTCGGAGTGGCCCCTATTGGCCTCGGCGCCCGTGACACCCTGCGTCTGGAGGCCGGAATGGCACTGTACGGCAACGACCTGGACGAGCAAACCTCACCACTGATCTCAGGGCTAAGCTGGACAGTCGCCATGCAACCAGCAACGCGCCTGTTCACTGGCCGGGCAGCACTACAGGCGCAGCTCGATCAAGGCATCGACAAAAAGCTGGTAGGTTTGATGCTCGAAGGCCGGGGAGTATTGCGCAGCCATCAGGCTGTACTGCTTAATGGCGCCCCGGCGGGTGAGGTCACCAGTGGCACCTTTTCACCCACGCTGGGCGCCACAATTGCCCTGGCGCGGGTCGATACAGCCGTCGAACACCACTGCGCAGTGGATATTCGCGGTAAACCAATAGCGGCACGCGTGGTCAATTATCCGTTTGTCAAAAATGGTCGGGCATGCGTCTGACCTTACAGCCCGGAATTTTATAACGGGTCCACTATAACTGGGAGAGAAAATGTCTTATCCATCCGATTTACGTTACACACAATCACACGAATGGGTGCGCGCCAACGACGACGGCACCATCACCATCGGCATTACCGAGCACGCGCAAGAGCAGCTTGGCGATCTGGTATTTGTCGAAACCCCCGAAATCGACGCAACATTTGCCGCCGGTGAGGCACTGGGTGTTGTCGAATCAGTCAAAGCCGCCTCAGATATTTACGCCCCGATGGGGGGTAAAATCGTCGATGCCAACGGAGAGCTGACCGATGAGCCAGAACTGATCAACACAGACCCCTACGATACCGGTTGGATCTACAGCATGGAACCAGACGATGGCACCCAAGTCGAAACATTGATGGATGCCGACGCCTACGAGGACTTTGTCGCCTCAGAAGAATAGTGCATCACCAAAATTAGAGAGACCTTTACTCACCGGTATAAATCGGGAAAACAGTGTTTTCCCGGTTTAGCTTGCCGGATTTAATCTGATGCAATCACCAACTGACGCATAACGCGTGTGCTTGAGAATACCCGCAAACCACTGCCCATTAAAAAAACTAACCCAAACACTACTATGGGTTACCCCTGGAGGAACTGAATGTCCGCTGAAGCTGTGTTGTCCCCTTTTGTTGCCCGTCATATCGGCCCCAACCAACAACAAATCGATGCCATGCTCGCCACGCTTGGCTACGATTCGCTCGATGCCCTCAGCGATGCGGTGGTTCCACAAAACATTGCCCAGCCAGAACCGCTCGATTTACCGGCGGGCTTATCCGAAGAGGCTGCGCTGGCGGCACTGCGTGCCATCGCCGAACAGAATACCCTCAAAAAGCCACTGATTGGCCAGGGCTATAGCGGCTGCTACGTGCCCCAGGTAATCAAACGCAACGTACTCGAAAACCCTGGCTGGTATACTGCCTACACCCCCTACCAACCGGAAATCTCGCAAGGCCGCCTGGAAGTACTGTTTTACTTCCAGACACTCATCACCGAACTGACCGGGATGGACATCGCCAACGCCTCAATGCTCGACGAGGGCACAGCAGCGGCAGAGGCAATGGCCCTGTGCCACCGCGCCCTGCGTGGCAAACGGCGGCGCTTGCTGGTCGACGCAAACTGCCTGCCACAAACACGCGATATTTTAAATACCCGCGCTGCACCCATTGATATAGACATAGAAAACCTGAACCCAATGGCCAGTACGGGCACCGATATAGAATGGGGTGACACCTTTGCCGTGCTGCTGCAATACCCAGGGTGCGATGGTGCAGTCACCGACTTCCAGCCCCTGATTGACAGCGCCCACGCCAATGGCGCAATGGTGATTATGGCCGCCGATATTCTCGCACTCACCGTACTGACACCACCCGGCAAACTGGGCGCCGATGTCGTCGTCGGCAACTCACAGCGCTTTGGCGTTCCACTGGGGTTTGGTGGTCCGCACGCTGCATTTTTTGCCACCCGGGACAAATTCAAACGCAATATGCCAGGCCGTCTCATCGGCGAGTCCGTGGATAGCGCGGGCCGCCCCGCCTACCGGCTTGCGCTGCAAACCCGCGAGCAACATATCCGCCGGGAAAAAGCGACATCAAATATCTGCACAGCCCAGGCATTACTGGCGGTACTGGCGACCTTATTTGCCTGCTACCACGGGCGCCAGGGCCTACAGGCCATCGCCTGGCAAACTCACCAGTTGGCGGCAACCCTCGCCCAACTGCTGAGTGGGCACGGCATCACACTGCGGCACACACACTATTTCGACACCGTGGCCATCGACAGCCACGACAAAACCGATACACTGATAAGCGCCGCCGCCAGCGCGGGCTACAACCTACAACGCCATAGCGATCACTGCGTGTGTATTGCCCTCGATCAAACCTGCACACTTGATGACATCAACACCCTTGCCGCCATCATTGTGCCTGAATTTGGTGGCCACCTATCACCCGCCACAGCCCTCGCCGCCGCCAACCTGCCTGCAAGCCACACCCGCAACGATACCTTCCTCACCCAGCCGGCATTTAATACCTACCACTCAGAAACCGAGATGATGCGCTACCTGCGCAACCTGGCAGACAAAGACATCGCACTGGACCGCGCCATGATCCCGCTGGGCTCATGCACCATGAAACTCAATGCCGCCGCAGAAATGGCCCCCGTGGGTTGGCCGGAATTCGCCGATATGCACCCTTTTGCCCCCGCCGACCAACGCCGTGGCTACCAGCAAATGGCTGATGAACTGGAAGCCATGCTCTGTGCGTGCACGGGTTACGACGCCATGTCACTACAGCCCAACGCCGGTAGCCAGGGTGAGTACGCTGGCCTGCTGGCGATCAAACGCTACCACGAAAGCCGGGGTGAACATGGCCGCGACATTTGTCTTATCCCCGCCTCTGCGCACGGCACCAACCCGGCCAGTGCACAAATGGCGGGCATGAACGTCATCGTCACCGCCTGCGATGAACACGGCAACATCGACCTCGACGATCTACAGGCAAAAATTGACCAATACCCTGACCGCATCGCCGCCGTAATGATCACCTACCCCTCAACCCACGGGGTATTCGAATCGGGCATCGTCGACGCCTGTGAACGCGTCCACGCCACAGGTGGGCAGGTCTATATCGACGGGGCAAACCTCAACGCCATGCTGGGGGTAACAGCGCCCGGTAAATTTGGTGGCGACGTCTCGCATTTAAACCTGCACAAAACCTTCAGCATCCCCCACGGGGGGGGTGGCCCCGGTATCGGGCCAATTGGTGTCGGCAAACACCTCGCCCCCTTCCTGCCGGGGCATCAACTGCTCAATGGTGCCCGCAGTGGCGGTGCCGTCAGCGCGGCCCCGTGGGGTAGCGCGGGCATCCTGCCCATCACCTGGATGTACCTGCGCATGATGGGTGGTGCGGGCTTAAAGCGAGCCACGCAAGTGGCAATACTCAGTGCCAACTACATCGCCCACCGGCTCAGCCAACACTACAGCATTCTCTACACAGGTGAAAACGGCCTGGTGGCACACGAATGTATTCTCGATACACGGCCACTCAAAGACCGTGCCGGCATCACCGTAGACGACATCGCCAAGCGTTTGATGGACTATGGCTTCCACGCGCCCACCATGTCTTTTCCCGTCCCTGGCACCCTGATGATCGAACCGACAGAAAGCGAATCGCAAAACGAACTGGATCGTTTCTGCGAAGCCATGCTGTCCATCCACGCCGAATTCAGCAAAGTGGAACAAGGCGAGTTTGACACCGAAAACAACCCCTTGCGCAACGCACCCCACACCGCCGAAGACCTGCTCAGCGATGACTGGGACAGACCCTATAGCCGTCGAATGGCCGCCTACCCCTACGCTGACAACCAACACATTGCCAAATACTGGCCGCCGGTAGGGCGTGTCGACAACGCCTGGGGAGATAAAAACCTGATCTGTTCCTGTCCGCCGTTGGATAGTTATATTGAATCTGATTAATCAGCAGTAATTCCCGCTGGTTTGGCCCAGAGGTTATTGTTACGCGATTTTTCATCTTCGTGTACAGGGAAAACAACCTCTGGGCGCCTGTCGGGCTTAGGCGTTCGTGGATGAATGACCTGGACCCCATTGACTTGCACACAAGTCAATGGGGTCCAGAGCCGTAGAGTTAATCATCCTAAATTCCGCATCTGAAACGTCCAGCGGTTCCAGGGGGCATGATCCCAGGACTCACGGGGGATTGGTTTGGGGGCTTGGGCAGGGTGGGCGTTGCGTGGTTGTTGGCATCATTCACCTCAGATACCCAGATCGGCAGGTGGCTGTGTGAAGGCACGGCTATATCAAAGCCGTGGCCACCGGCGCGCACTTTGGCCAGCGCGGTATCTGGAGAATCGTGCCGTAGTTCATCACCGCCACCCGGTCAGACATGGTTAGCGCCTCCTCCTGATCGTGGGCGACGAAGACAAAAGTGATACCCGTATCGCAGTATTTACCGCATTGCAAACGATTGCCCACAAGCGCTTTCAGCCAGAATAACTGAGGGCTTTCGCAACAATAGACACACAGCGGTTAATTATGAATACTTCACTGTACCCCCACAATCGGTTAACGTTAACCTTTACAGAGCTGTAGCCAGACACATTGCCAACAATGACCCAACAATGACCCAATAATGACCCAATAATGACAGATAACAACAAGGCATCAGTAGCGGTGCACATAGACGCCGTGCGCAAGGTTTACGACAACGGCTTCGTCGCCCTGGAAAGCATTTCGCTGGATATTCGCGACAATGAATTCTTTACCTTACTGGGGCCGTCCGGCTGCGGCAAAACCACCCTGCTGCGCTGCATCGCCGGTTTTGAAGACGTCAGCGACGGGCGTATCGTGCTGCACGGCGAGGAAATCGACCACCTGCCACCCGATCAACGCCCGGTCAATACCGTATTCCAGCACTACTCCCTGTTCCCGCATATGACCATTGCGGAAAACGTCGGTTTCTCGCTGAAAATGCTGAAGAAACCCCAGGCGGAAATCGACCGGGTCGTCGCGGAAATGCTGGCGCTGATCAAGATGGAAGAATACGGCAGGCGCAAGCCACACCAACTCTCCGGTGGCCAACAACAACGCATCGCCCTGGCCCGTGCGCTGGCGCCAAAACCCCAGGTACTACTGCTCGATGAGCCGCTTTCCGCACTCGATTTAAAGCTCCGCCAGGCCATGCGTAGCGAGCTGAAACGCATCCAGGGTGAAACCGGTATTACCTTCGTCTTCGTCACCCACGATCAGGAAGAGGCGATGGCCATGAGTGACCGCATCGCCGTCATGTCACAGGGCAAGGTACAACAGCTCGGCGCCCCCAAGGCGATTTACGAGCGCCCGGTCAACCGCTTTGTGGCCAACTTTATCGGCGACAGCAACCTGCTGGATGCCCGCGTCGAATCCCACCAGCCAGGCCATATCATCTGCCGCCACGGTGACCTGCAATTCACCCTCCACCAGGTACACAGCACCAGCGTGGGTGCAGACATCACCCTGGCGATCCGGCCAGAGAAAATCACCCTGGTGCCGCTCAATGAAGCCAGCGCCTCAGGCCATGTGGAAAGCGTTATCTACATGGGCACTGACACCCTGCTAAGCGTGCGCATCGACACGCAAAACACCTTTGAAGTGCGCTGTCAAAACACGGTTGTAGGCGAAGAAATGCCTGCCGTGGGCGACCGGATTGGCATCCACATCGCCGAGGGTTCGGCCGCTGCACTGGTCGACTGAGCCACACCAATGAACATCAATTTACCGCAAAACCCACTGGCCCGCCGCTGGCTGGGCCTGACCCCCTCGCTGCTGATTATCATCGTCTTTATGGCAATACCCATCATCCTGCTGGGCGTGTATTCGTTTAAACCGGCAGACTCCTACGGTGGCGTGGAGCCGGGCTTCAGCATGGAGGCCTGGCTGCAACTGTTTTTTGAACGCGACCTCGACGATTCGTTGATTTTTGAACCCGTGTACCTGCAAATCATCTGGCGCTCGGTGGTACTGGCCATCCTGGGCACCAGCCTGTCATTTATCATCGGTTTTCCGGTGGCCTGGTACATCGTGCAGCAACGGCCTGCGGTGCGGGATATATTGCTGCTGCTAGTCACCATCCCCTTCTGGACAAACCTGCTGGTGCGCGCCTATTCGTGGATACTCATCCTCGGCAAAGACGGCATGATCGAGCAACCGCTGCTGGCACTGGGCCTGATCGACGAGTCGCTACAACTGATGTACGGCAACCTGGCCATCGCCGTTGGCCTGGTGTACAGCTACATCCCGCTGATGATCCTGCCGATTTACGCCAGCCTGGAAAAACTCGACTTTAACCTGGTTGAAGCCGGGCACGACCTGTACGCCAACCGCTGGACAGTCATCCGGCAAATTGTTATCCCGCTGTGCCTGCCGGGCATTATCGCCGGGTGCATTCTGGTATTTGTCTTGAGCCTGGGTGATTTTATCTCGCCCTCGGTACTCGGTGGCGGCAAGAAAATGATGCTCTCCAATCTGATTCAGTTTCAGTTTTCCTCGGCCAGAAACTGGCCATTTGGCGGCGCCCTGACCATGCTGCTGTTGATGATGGTGGCGGTGGGCTCGTATTTTTATATTCGGGTCTCACGGGCGCAGGTGGATGAAAAGAGTGAGAGGTGAGAGGTGAAAGGTGATGGGTAAAGTGTGGCGGAGGCATCGGCGTGGCGGGTAATACGGGTAAGTCGATGGCGAGTGGTAAGGGGCAAACGGCGTGGCTGAAGGGTTGGGCGTGTGTGTTCTTTGTGTATTTGTACGCGCCGATTGCTGTGTTGATTGGTTTCTCGTTTAACGATAACCGTATCGCCCAGGTATGGACATCATTTAGCCTCAAATGGTACGTGAAGGCATTTTCCAATGAGAGCATCCAAAGTGCCATCTGGAACAGCTTAATCGTCGCCAGCATCGCGACCGTGTGCGCCACATTGTTTGCCACCATGGCCGCCCTGGTGCTCTCGCGTGGGGTGTTTAAGGGCCAGGGGCTGAGCCTGGGCATTATCAGCCTGCCGCTGCTGGTGCCGGAGATTGCCACGGCCGTCGCGACCTTGAGTTTCTTTGCCGCAATCGAGTTCCCACTGGGTTTGAGTTCGATTATCGTCGCGCACATCACCTTCTGCATTCCGTTTGCGTTTATGCCGATTCGCGCCCGCCTGGCGGGCATGGATGAAACCCTGCGTGAAGCGGGCAAAGACCTTTACGCCAACGATGTCAAAGTGCTGTGGTACATCATCCTGCCGCAACTCAAGCCCGGCATTTTTGCCGGGGGTATTTTGGCGTTTATTATTTCAATCGACGATTTTATTATTTCATTAATGGTGGCCGGTGCTGGCGCCACAACCCTGCCGTTATACATTTACGGCATGATCCGTTTAGGTGTTTCACCTGAAATCAATGCAGTATCGACCGTCTTGTTCCTGGTTTCATTAGTGCTTGTCGCGACATACTGGTTTATATCAAAGCAAAGTGAGGAAAGAAGTTATGGTCACTAATATCAGCAAGCGAGCGGGTGTTCTGCTCGCCGCATCCCTGTTTAGCGCTACAGCCGCCGCCAGCGGTGAGCTAAACCTGTACAACTGGGTCGACTACACCCCGCCTGAGCTGATTGCCAAGTTTGAAAAAGAAACGGGCATCAAAGTCAACGTCGACACATATGACTCCAACGAAACCCTGTTAGCCAAACTCAAATCCGGTGCCGCCGGTTATGACATAGCCATTCCCAGCCAAAACTTCGTCACCATCATGATCGAAGAAGGTATGCTGGAAAAAATCGATGTAAAAGGCATGGCCAACTACAGCAACGTCGATAGCCGCTGGCAGAACCCACCGTGGGACCCCACCCAGGACTACACAGCCCCCTGGCAAATGGGATCAACCTCCTTCTCGATCAACATGGACGGCTACGACGGCCCGGGTGACTCTCTAAAAGAATTCTTCGAGCCGAACGATTCCGTCTCTGGCAAAGTACAGGTCTTTCGCACCCCGGATGAAGTCATCCCGCTGGCCCTCATGTACCTGGGTCACGAACAATGCAACGAAGACCCAAAAGACATGAAAGAAGTCCAGGCTTTATTGCTCAAACAAAAACCGCACGTAAAAACCTACAATTCAGAAACCATGGTGGCCAACCTCGCCAGCGGTGAAGTGTTAGTGAGCAGCCACTGGGATGGTTATTCAATGAAAAACCGCACCGAAAATGGTGTTGGCAAACTTAAATTCGTGCACCCTAAAGAGGGCATCATCGGTTGGTTTGATAGCCTCGTTGTGCCAAAAGGCGCACCGAACAAAGCCAATGCTGAAAAATTCATCAACTTTATGATGGATGCAAAAAACGGCGCGGACATCTCCAACTTCAACCGCTATGCATCACCACTGGATGCAGATGCCATTTCAGCGTACATCGACCCGGCACTGGGCAAAGCACCTGAAATCAACATCGACCCAGGCGTGCCAGTGCACTTCAGCCAGACCTGTAGTTCAAAATCGATCAAATTGTACGACCGGGTGTGGACCAAAGTATTGCAGTAATTACTATCATTGTTTAACGGGCCGGGGCAATTGCCCCGGCTTGATTATGAAGATAAAAAAGGACTTTTTTGCCAGGTAGCCGCGCTGTAAATACCCTAGCGAAGGCGAGGCAAAGCGGAAACCGGCCAAAAAACACAGCTTACACAGAATAAATATACATTTTTGACCGATTTTCAATGCTGTATCACCGATCACGGGAGTAACCCACCACCACCTTTAGCTGCTCAGCCTCAACAAAGGCATTCACCATCTGGGTGATCTGTTGCCGGATTATCAGATATTCTCGCACATCCCGCTACATAACCCGCCCAGAAGCAGGTAAAACAAACGGCGCTATCTTCTCCCGCACTTCATCAAAATCTGCATCCATCGGCACCTTCACTTCCCGCAACTTCCCGGCAATAACCGCATTATCAATCGGTTCATCAATATTGACCTGGTGATGAAATGCATATTCCAAGACAAACAACACCGCCAACACCGGGTAGTTTTCCCAACTTGCCTGCACCTGCGCTGGCGCCATTGACGCCTCAACATAGTAATGCCGCAACAGATTGTAAGTATTGTACAGGCGCTTAACCTGCCGGGGATTGGCGATATCAAAGTAGTGACACCAATGGATAAACACTGATTTTTGTTCGGCGCTCATGCCCATTTCTTTACCTTTATCCAGGGCGTTGGCTGTTTTCGACGCCACGGTTTCCAGCCGCCGGGGCGCGGGCGCTGCATCCGGCGTATCGGCCTGTTGTTCCCGAGCCGCTGCCGCTTGCTTGGCCGTATCGGGTTTATCGGTGTTGGGTGAAGCCGAGGGCGCCGGGTCATCATCGGCTGCGTCTCCCCACAGCGAGACGAGATAACCCTCCACCGATCCACTATCTGGCTGCTGTAGCTGAATCGGCAGGTGAATCAGCTTGGCCAGGTAGTCGCGGCCAATCGCATTGGCGTCACGGTTTTCGTGGTACTTCGCCATTTCCTGGTAACGCAGAGCCAGCGACGCCAGCGCCACCCGGTGGTCGATAGCGATCAGCACCACCACACC
Source organism: Gammaproteobacteria bacterium (assembly GCA_965277715.1). GTDB lineage: Bacteria > Pseudomonadota > Gammaproteobacteria > JBCCGL01 > JBCCGL01 > JBCCGL01. The sequence continues at coordinate 3,727,095 of OZ255836.1, read as the reverse complement.
CTGAATATCCATCACCAGCCGCACCGCCTCCAGCACCCGCACAATCGCCTCATCACCACAGCGGTCGAGATCATCGACGACAAATAAAAACCGCTGTTTGACGGGCCGGTTTTCACTGAGCCGCAATTGGGCCAGGTCTTCGATCTGTCGACGCATCACCGGAATAGTGCCGAGGTCTTTTTCAAAATTCGGCAAGCTGAGAAACGTCGACCAGTACTTGTGGGTGGGGCTACGCAGTAAGTCCGGCATACGAAACAAAAACTGCCAGGACAGCAGAGACAGCGCCAGAAAAACCGGCAGAGCATTGATCAATATAGGGTGTGCTTTATACAAACTGGTGAAAACCGACTCGGGAAGATACGCCTCCACCGCCCAGCGCAGCATATTTGGCACGGGTGTTAAATCTGAAAACAATAGCGCCAAGGCGATAAGTACCATCGGTATCAGCACGGTCAATACCGGTTTGTTCTTTCGGCTCAGGCGAAACGCCAGGCACCGCTTGCGCCACCAGTTCAGGTCATCGGTTAAGCCTTTAATCGCCTTTTGGGCCATACCTGCCTGTTGGTTGCTGGTGTGCTCAAACTCCCAGGCGTTGTAGTCGCCGCACAAAAATTTTACGCCTTGTTTATCGGCGCTCAGTGCTTTTTTTAACAGGTTGATAAACGTGGTTTTGCCTACGCCCCAATCGCCCAGCAGGCCGATGGTTTGGTGTTCGATGTTGTCTTTATCGAGTAGGAAGCGGCTGAGCGCCTGGGCCAGGTGAGTGCGGTTTAGGTGATCTTGTTGACCGGGTTTTTCGGCGGCTGTGCGGGTGGTGGCTATGTATTGGGGTGGAGTGGTTTTAGCCGTGTTATCGGGGTCAGTGTCTTTGGTTTCGAGCCAGCTTTCTAAAACGCCTTTATAGATTGCGGCGGGGTCAGTGCCGCCTTTTAGTAGGGCTTGGTAGCGGTTTAGGAGGTCGTGTTGGTTTAGGTTTTGGAGGGTTTCTTCGAATTGTTTGAGTCGCTTTGGGAAGCTTTTAGGTGGGGAATGGTTGGGCCATAGTGGGTGTTCTCTGACGGTTTGGGTTTGGCCTTTTTCTAGTAGGTTGAGGTCGTTTTTTATAGCGGCGTAGGCGACGGTGTTGGCGTCGGCGTAGGCGGCGTTGGCGGCGTTGGCGGCGTTGGCGGCGTTGGCGGCGTAGGCGGCGTCGGTGGCGGCGTAGGCGGCGGTGGCGGCGTAGGCGTTGGCGGCAGCGGCGGCGGCGGCGGCGGCGGCGTAGGCGGCATAGGCGGCGGCATTAAGATTATATAACAAAGCCGATATGCTGGCGGCTTCTACTGCCAGCAAATGCTTTACCTGATTATCCCCCCAATACGTCAACCCTTTATCAGTTGCCAACCAGGGCATCACCCGCAAAGCACAGCGACCGGCAAATACCGCGAGGGCTTCCCGGTCTTTCACTGCCAGTTTTTCCAAGCGTTGTTTTAGTTCCTCTTTTGGGGTTTGGTTTTTTCTTGATGGGGGGTTCCTGGCTGGCATGGGGAAATTCCTGGTGTTTGTAGTGGTCTTTTTACCAATTTACCGGGGGTTTGCATAGGGGAATGGTTTATTTAGGTGGTGGGTTTCACCCGCCTGTAAAAGGACAGAGAAAAACACCAAAGCACCGCAGGTGAAACCCCATAACACCCACACACCCAGCATAAAAATAAAAACCGGATCAACCACCTCATCGACCATACCAAAACAAAACAACTTTTAGTTACATAAAACAACCAATGGTTACACAACCACCCAATGCAAACACCATTTGTCACCACCCTCATCATCTGCAAGAATCCCGAAATAAAACTACCAGATAATCACCCTCTTATGCCAAGCTACGACTACATCATCATCGGCGCCGGTTCCGCCGGTTGCGTACTCGCCAACCGGCTCAGTGAAAATGGCCGTTTCCAGGTATTGCTACTGGAGGCAGGCGGATCAGACAAACGCTTCTGGGTACAAATCCCCATCGGTTACGCCAAAACGTTCTACGATGCCAGCGTCAACTGGAAATACCACTCAGAACCAGACCCCGGCACCCATAACCGCGTGAGTTACTGGCCACGCGGTAAAGTCCTGGGCGGTTCCAGCAGCATTAACGCAATGGTGTATATCCGTGGCCAACAACGCGATTTTGACGACTGGCAGGCAGCGGGTAACCCCGGCTGGGGTTGGCATGATGTGCTCCCCTACTTCAAAAAAATGGAAGACCACGATTGGGGCGGCAGCGAATACCACAACGCAGGCGGCCCACAGCACGCCGCTGACGTCAGCGCTTACTACCACCCCACCTGCCAGGCTTATATCGAAGCCTGCAAACAGGCGGGGTTGCGTTACACGGAAGATTTCAACGGCGCGCAGTTTGAAGGCGTTGGTGTCTATCAGATCACGACAAAAAACGGGCGGCGCGCCTCGACGGCGCGGTCTTATTTACACCCGGTGCTCAAACGCCACAATCTCCACCTGGAAACGCGGGCGCATGTCACCCGCTTGTTGTTTGAAGGGAATAAGGCAAGCGGGGTTGAGTACCAACAAAACGGTAAAACCCATCAGGTGCGCGCCGGGCGCGAGGTGATTTTATCCGGCGGTGCGGTCAATTCGCCGCAGTTGTTGCAGTTGTCTGGTGTCGGCCCGGCGGCGCTGTTGCGCGCACACGGGGTTGAGGTGGTGGTCGATAGCCCGGCTGTGGGGCAAAACCTACAAGACCATATCGGCACCAGCCACTACTACAAAACCCGGCTGCGTACACTAAACGGTGAATTCGCCGGGTGGCGGGGCAAGCTGTGGGCGGGGTTGCGCTATGCGTTAACACGCGGTGGACCATTGTCATTGGGGGTTAATCAGGGCGGTGGGTTCGTCAAATCATCCCCTGACTTAACCCAGCCTAATCTGCAACTCTATTATGTGCCCGCCAGTTATTCGACGGCTAAAGTGGGCACCCGCCCCATGGTTGAGTTAGATCCGTTTGAGGCGTTTTTACTCGGCTATAACGCCTGCCGCCCCAGCAGCCGTGGCGAGATCACTATCCGCAGCGCCGACCCGTTTGAGCACCCGGCTATCCGGCCCAATTACCTGGCGACCAAACACGACCGGCAAGAGGCGATTGCCGGGGCAAAATTAATGCGCAAGATCGCCGCCTCTCCGGCATTTGCGGATATTATCACTGAGGAATTCAAACCCGGCGTGCAGACCGCCAGCGACGATGACTTTTTAGAGGACTTTCGCCAGCGCGCCACGACCATCTTCCACCCTAGCTGCACCTGCCGGATGGGCGAAAACAACAAAACCAACGTGGTCGACAGCACTTTAAAAGTGCACGGTGTCGATAATCTGCGCGTGATCGACGCCTCGATATTCCCCAATATCACCTCGGGCAATACCAATGCACCCTCGATTATGGTTGGGGAAAAAGGTGCTGACCTGGTGTTAGCCGATACATGAGGTGGTTGGTTTTTTGCCTATGCCTGGTCGGTTTTTCCGCTGTAGCGCTGGCAACCGACCGCTTCAATGACAATACCCCTCTAGTCATTGCCTACCTGCCACCCTCCATGCAAAACAAACTGGCGGCGCCCGATGCGCAAACGACGGACACGCTAGAGCAGCTAGGCCAGGCGGTATTCAGAACCTTGCAGTGTTTGGGTAGATCGGGGATTAATGCCGTACAGGAAACAACCTTTGCAGGCACACTTGCCATTAGCCAGGCAAGCGACCAGGCCGTGGTGTCACACACGATAATCTTACCCACCACCTGGCCAGAAACGGTGGGCCTGGTACTGGTTCGCCCTGGTATTAAGCCTTTAGTGGTAGCGGCGCGGGGTGACCCCAGTACCTTGAAGTTATTGGGGCCACAAAAAGCGGCCCGGTATTTTGGCGCTCTGTTTTGTAGCGAGGGGGGATAACCTACTTAAACACCTGCTGCAACAGCTCACTGGTGCGCGCCACCGGGTTTTCCCGGATGTTTTTCTCCTCGTTGGCGACCAGTTGAAACAAACCATCCAGCGCCTTGCCCGTCACGTAATCAGACATATCGAAATCCACCTGGCTGCCCAGCCCAACTTTACCCGCACGCTCCTGCACTTTCTTATACGCCTTGACTGCACCGACTTTCGACAGACTCGCATCGATAGACGGGCGAAATGCGCTGGTCAGCTTGCTGATGGTTTTGTCTTTAAAGTACTGGGTGGCGGCGTTATCCGGGCCACGCAGGATTTTGTAGGCGTCTTCGATACTCATGCCCTTTAGTGCCGTCGTAAAATAATCAATCGCCACGGGTGCCGCCTTTTCTGCGGCGCGGTTGATCGACTCGTCAAAACGGTCAATATATTTACCCAAGCCCAGTTTTTTTAGAGTTTTAGTGACCTTTTGCGTACTCTCCGGCAGTGGGATTTTAATCTCGGGGTTTTTAAAGTAACCGTCCTGAATACCGGCCAGTGACACCGCTTTTTCAGCGCCTTTTTGCAATGCCTCTTTTAGGCCATTGGCCACCGTTGCCGGGTCGAGGTCACCGCCGAGGCTACCGCCCGTGCCACTCTCAACCTTATTAAGCAGCTCTTTGCCTTTGCTTAATACATCGCTGTTTAACAAATCACTCAAACCACCTGCATGCGTCATACTCACTAAAGTGAATGATAGGAACAGTGCGGTAATAATTGTTTTCAAGGTGGTCACTCCAGATTGGTGCCGATGGGTTGGGTGTGATAGTAAATATCACTTAGCGTTGCGGTCGCTACTGTAATGTTATCGCTATTGAGATGACAAGTTATTTCCACCCAGGTCTTGTCATTCAGGGTTTTTACTTTATCGACAAACAGGCGCATACCAATCGACTCACCGACAAACACCGGGCGCAAAAAACGCACCGAACGGTACTTCGCGATAAGGCATTTTTCATACGTCTGCACGGTGAATGCACTCTGCACCAGGCGGGGAATCAAGGTGACCAGCAAATTGCCCGGTGCGATAGATAAGCCGACTTCACCGGTGGCTTTGTGGATAGCCTGGTGGTCACCGCTAATGGCACAAAAACCATCGATCAGTGTTTGTGTGATGGGAATGGTCATCTCAGTGGGGATTGCCCGCCCGCAGAGTGAGCTGAGTTGTTGGGGTGTTGATAGGGTAATAGGCATGTCAGCCACGCTTACTCAAGGGGTGTAACCCACTAGTCTCGCTGCAACAAGGACACCACTTTATTCACGATCCAATCGCGCACATCCGCGTCAAACGCCTTGAAGTGGTCACTCTGTAAGTGCAGCTTAAACGCCGCTTCATTGTCGTACACTTCGTAGAGCACCACGCGGCTATCGTCGTGCGGATCGTGGCACACATCAAAGACCTGGCAGGCCGCCTCTAGCGCCAATGAATCCCGCGCCTGCTGTCGCACACGTTGAAGAAAATCCAGGTGCTTTTCTTTGTGTACCGAAAATTCAACTAATACAACATACATACATCACCCCCGTCGGGTATTGGTGTCGAGCACCAGATTGCGCACTGCCTCAGCCACTGCCAATGTCCCCATATCACCGCCGAACTCCATGGGCCTGATACGCCCCTCGGAGAAGCCCCGGTACACGGCATCATCGATCAACGTGCTGGCCTCGGCAAGTAAAGGCTTAGCGGTTTTCTCCGCCAAATAGTCGAGCATCAAAGCACCACTCAAAATAGCGGCCAGCGGGTTGGCTTTATCCTGCCCCATAATATCCGGCGCGCTGCCGTGAGCGGGCTGGAACAAGCCGGTGTCATCACCAATTTCTGCACAGGCCGCCATACCCATACCCCCTACCAAAGCACCCGCCAGGTCAGACAGGATATCGCCAAACATATTTTCCATCACCAGCACATCGCACTCCCAGGGTTTGCGAATAAGATCCAGCGCCTGTGCATCGACGTAGTTATAGCGTGTTTCAATCTGCGGATACTGCTGGGCAACTTCATCAAATATCTGCCGAAAAAACGCCATCGAGCGAAACACATTGGCCTTATCCACACAGGTCAATCGACCTGGGCCACCTCGGGATTGGCGCTTTTCCGCCAGACGAAAACCAAAGTGGTGAAGTTTCTCGGTGGTCGAGCGGGTAATGCGCAACTCATCGCGCACTTCCTTATCGTTGGCAATCAAATCGCGCTTATGCACCGCCGCCGAATAAAACAGCCCTTCGGTCGATTCACGCAAAACAACGAAATCAATATCGGCAGACCGGGCATCAGCCAGCGGCTGCGGTGCGTTAGGGTAAGCCCTCACTGGTCGCACACCCGCATAGAGCTGGTAGCGTTCACGCAGACGCAGGTGCGGTGAAATTTCCGTGCCGTCGGCATAACGCACGCTGGGCAGGCCTATCGCACCCAAAAAGATCGCATCAGCCTCGCCTGCGGCTTGCTCACCACCGGGTTCAATATCACGCCCCGTTTCATCGAACAGGCCCGCGCCGGCCTGTATTTCACGGTAGTGCAGCGCACCAGCACCACAGGCGCTCAACGCGGCATCGACAACCGCGACCGTGGCATCACTGACATCGATGCCAATACCATCGCCCTTAATTAAGGCGACACTGAGTTTTTCATTCGTCACTTAGTTACTCTAAAAATTTCAGTTAACTGATCAACACTCAAATATTTTCAGGCACCCTCTTCCCAGAGTGACAACGCATTATCCGTAACCGGCCTTTTTTGATACCCCTTGCGATACTGCTAAATGGCGTTGCCAAGCGCCTCGCTGGTAAAGGCAGAACGTGTATTTTTCAACAATCGAACCGCTTCGTCGATGCCTAAGTAGAAAAATGATGGGCTTATCGTCGATGAGACGACGCTTCATGCAGCCATAAATCCGTATGGGAAAAATCATTTCCTTTAAACAAAAGCGGTTTACTGTATGACTTGGCAAGCGCATAGGTAAAACAATCGCCATAATTCAACTGCGCCGGATGGCCGCGCCCCTTGCCATATCGATTAAAGGCATCGATAGCCATGTTTATCTGCTCAATGGTTACCGGTTCAAGCTCAATAGAGAGGCTGGAGACAAGGTTTTGGAGTGTTTCTTTGAGCACAGGGCTATCATCACGCAGTATGCGTAGGTGCACCTCTAAGTATGAAGCCACAGACATTTTGGTATGTGCATTATTTTCAAACGCCTGCAGAAATACATCCTTTTCCTCTTCACCGAGCACCACCGCCAAAAGCACAGAGGTATCGACAATCATTTTGAAAGTCCAAACTCGTCATAGAGTAAATCCCCATGATCGGTAGAGGTCGCCTCTTTTTCCATAGACTCGCGGAGAACCTGGCAGTACCTATCCACTTTTTCCCGGTCAATCTTCCGGCTTACTGGCGGAACGGAATGCTGATTATCCGGCATAAAACGTCGATCTTTCATTCGTATGCAATCCAACACATATTGCCGCATGGGCACTCCCACCAGGGAGGCCTGGGCTTTGATCGCATTGTGTTCGCTCGGGTCAAGCTCTAAAACAAGCCGCTTTTTTGTTGATGCCATAAGGGTTTTCATCTCAGGAGAAAAAAACAATCCTATGCTACAGAAAAATGACACATTTTGTCAAAATCATACATTACAGTGTCAATCTCTTCGACCGGCATCTTATTGAATAACTTGTACGCAATTTAAGTGAGAAACTATGACTATGTGACGCTCATCAATGATATCGATGCAAGGCGTGTATTGGATGTGATAGAAGATCGCACGCAGGCAGCCTGTTAGGTTTATGGATTTGTTACATTAAATTACAATTAAACCACCCGCCACAGCAAAGCCGACCCCAGCCCCCCAGCCGCCGCAATAGTCGCCAATCCATACCCTCCAACAGCTTCCCGCTGTAATTCCCACCACAACCGCACTGCCAAAACCGCCCCGGAAGCCCCGACGGGATGCCCCCGCGCCAAGGCTCCACCCCCACGATTAACCACAGCCCGATCAAACCCACACGCATCAATACACACCATCGCCTGCACGGCAAAAGCTTCCATTACTTCCACAGCAACCAATTCATCTGGCGCAACCATTTGTTGTAATAACACTTTTTCAACTGCTGCAATCGGCGCAAGTGAGGGCATTTCCGGGTCAGCGCCGACAGAAAAACCAGGCAGTGCGCTTACCGGGCGAACCACACCACGAATCTGTGGCAACATCGATTCACTCACCACTACCACCACTGCCGCCGCATCGGCTTCCACCGCTACGGTGGTCGGTGTCAGCCCACTCAATGTATCACCTCGGATCACCGGCGCCCGTGCGCAGACTTTTTCATTCAGGTTGCGGGTAAAGCTGTCTGCCGACAGTTCATCGAATGCCACCAATTCACCTTCTCGGGCACCCACCCGCCGCGCCTTTGCATGACTATCCACCGCAAAGCACTCCTGCGCCTGGCGAGAGATACGCCGCTGCCGGGCCAGCCCGGCAGCGGCGTCGAGCATATCTGGATCACGCGCTGGCCAGGGGGTGAAAGGCGGGCGCTGGTAAGTAATAGGGGTGTCGTGTTTATTTAATGGGCGGGTTTGCCTTATCGGGGCGCGGCTGTAGCTCTCCAGACCACCGGCAACGACGACGTGTGCCGCGCCGGATTGCACCATCTGGCAGGCGGTGTTAATGGCATCCAGCCCAGAGCAGCACTGGGTGTCGATGGTCATCGCAGCGGCACACGCGGGAATACCCGCCGACAACGCGGCCAGGCGGGCGGGATTGCCGCCCGCGTAGAGGGCGTTACCCATGATCACGCTATCCACTTGCCCGGCGGATAAGCCCGCCTGTTGTATGGCGGCATCAATGACCCGTGCACCCAGTTCAATCACCGGGTAGTGGGCGAGCGCGCCGTTGCGCGAGGCGACGGGGGTGCGCTTGGCGGCAACGATGTAGGCTTTGTTCATACCATCAATTTCAACAGTGATGTTTTATTGTTATGCCAGGCCTCAGTGATTTTCAGGTTGTCTGTCTTCCCAGACCGCGTAAGTGGCCAGGTTTCACAAACAGCATAAACCCTCGGCACTTTATAAGGCGGTAATGAATTACGACAATGTGTCAGTAAATCTGCCCGGCAAATTCTGGTTTCCGATTTGCCCTTGACCACGGCGACCAAACGCTGCCCTCGCTTGTCATCGTCAACGCCAATCACCGCCGCACAATCGATACCGGGATGCACCAGCAACACCTGCTCGATCTCCTCCGGGTATATATTCTTACCCGAGGAGACGATCATCCGGTCCACCCGCCCATGTAAAAACAGGAAACCTCTGTTATCCAGATACCCCCTATCCCCCACCGTCAGCGCTGTGTGTACACCATCAACACAGCGCTCACCGGCATACCCCAAAAATACCATATCGCTCTCGACAAACACCTGCCCGGTTTCCCCTGCGGGCAAGTCGTTGCCACGGGCATCTTTGATACGTATCGTCACGCCCCGAAAAGCCCGCCCAACGGATTGTGCCGGGGGAGATTCTGAGGCTTTGGCAATCGCCACAAAGCTCAATTCTGAAGCACCGTAAAACTCGCACAATTCGGCGTGACAAAAAACCTTATCGAATACCGCCCGCCACTGCGGGGGCCACTTCGCCCCGGAGGAAAATACCCGTCGTACAGAGGTGTAATGGGTGGCGGGCAACTGGATCAATGTGCCTATTTGTGCGGGCACGCTATATAACACCGTAGCGCCGTGAAGCGCGATGACCCGTGCGACATTGTGCGCTGAAAACCGTCGGCAGATGATAACGGGGATGCCTGCATGTACGCCGCGTAGCAGGGCGTATAGAAACAGTGAATGCGAAAGCGCACCGGGGGCGATGATGCGGTCGTCGGCGTACAGAGGGCATTCGGCCTGGTCATGTTTAAAGCTGGCCAGCCAGGAGGCGTAGGTGCGCCGGAAGCCTTTTGGCGTGCCGGTAGAACCGGAGGTGAAGCCGGTATAAAACACGGTATTGGGTGCTGGGGCTGGTTGCGGCGTGGCCTGCTGTGCAGCGCCCACTTGATTAGCTATATCATTAAATCCCTGATAAGGCGCATCACACACAACGATTGCCTGATCGCCACCGATTGCCTGATCGGTGATTAACAGCGCCGGGGAGAGCTTTGCCAACAGGCCCGATACCGTGGCCGCTGGCCATTGGTGGTCAAACACCTGCATTTCACACCCGGCCCGCACACCCGCCAGAAAAAATAGCACCAGTGCGGGTGAATTGGGCAGGTATAGGGCGATTTGTGCCCCTGTATTGACGCGTATGCGCAACCAGGCGGACAGGCGGTTGAGCTGTTTTTCCAGTTCATCCCGGGTGATGTTGTGTGACTCGAATACCAGTGCCAGGTTGTCGTATCTATCTGCCACTGGATTTACCCGCCACGCGGCTTACTGGCCACGGGATTATTAGAGCGATCAGGGTCATAGCCCCGCGCATCAATGGCATCGGCAATGTCATCTGCCATTTTCAGGGTGCGTATCAGGGTCGGCACTGCCACCGCGAAGACGCTGCGTTCACGCCCCCGCACCCGTTGCGCCTCGCGCACTTCCTGGGTTACTCCAGCAATGATTGGGATAAAGCGAATCGCCAGTGACAGCGCCAGGCTTATTTTACCGGTGTTTAACCCCAGCCACGCCAGTGGTTTTAAACCGAGCTCCAGGGCGTCGAGCATATCCGCAGAGCGGGTGGTTAGGGTAAGCAGTGCTGCCGCAAAAATCAGCGTACCAAAACGCACCACAACCTTAATCGCGACCGGCCAATCGACCAACACGCCCTGCAAGATAAAAATAATACCCAAAAACACCAATACCGGGCGTATTTGCCGGAGCGCAACCGATAGGGGTATTTTTGCCATGCAGTACAAGGCGCATACGAGCACTGCGACCAAGGCAATAACGACGATGTGATCGACGATAAACACAGCGCAGCACACCAGGAGTAAAGCCAGTATTTTCAGGCCGGGGAAGCACTGGTGCAGCGGCGATACACCGGGGTGGTAAAAGCCACTGTTCATTGGCGGCGGTAGTCATCGATAACGCTGCCGGGGGGGCCATCCCGCACGATGCGGCCATCGGCAAAACACAGCACGCGGTCAAATTCACCGATCAAATCCAGATCGTGGGTCACCAGAATCACCTGCTGTTCAAGGGCGGCGAGCATTTCGGCAATGCGCCGGGTATTGCGCAAATCGAGCAGGGTGGTCGGTTCATCGAGCACGATGGTATGCGGTGCCATCACCAGCACACCGGCCACGGCGATTAATTGTTTTTCACCGCCACTTAACGAGTGAATCAGGCGCTGGCGAAAACCGCTTAGGCCACAGCGCGCCAGTATCGCGTCGATGCGCTGTTCGATATCAGCTTTTTCCAGGTTGAGGTTTTTCAAACCAAACGCCAGGTCTTCCTCAACACTGGGAAAGACGATTTGGTTATCCGGGTTTTGAAACACAAAGCCGACTTTTTGGCGCACCGCCCTGCCGTGCTGGCGGGTGTTCAGGCCATCGACCAATACGTCTCCCTGAGTGGGGACTAACAGACCATTGAGCAGGCGGGCAAAGGTGCTTTTACCAGAGCCATTGGCACCGATCAGGGCGATGCGCCGCTCGTGCAGGTTCAGGGTAATGTCTTGCAGGAGCGGTTTATCGTCAACCAAAAACTGGACGTCGCGTAGCTCGATAACCGGTTGTTTATTCACCGGCTACTCCATCAGCGTGCGTTTTCAACATCAGTTTGGCGATACGGGTTTTAAGTTAAATAAAGGGTAAGCGCGCTTCACCGTGACAATCACCATCGCCGCCACCAGGGCCTTTACTATATCACCAGGTATAAAGACAGCGGCGGCGGTAGCGGCATCAATCAGTGTCATTTCAGTGGCAAAATGCAGCCAGGGAATACCGAGGGCATACACCACACCAATACCCCCGATGGTGTTAAACAGACACGCATAAGCCAGGTTGAGCTTTGCCCAAAAGCACCCGGTGAGCCAACCGACGACCCCAGCCGCCAATACCCAGCCGAACAGAAACCCCCCACTCGGCCCGGCGAAGATACCCAGACCACCCCGCCCACCGGCGAGCAGCGGCAGACCAATCGCAAGCAGCGCCAAAAATAGCAGCATGGCCAACGCGCCGCGCCGCGCACCGAGGATACCGCCCGCCAGCATCACCCCCATCGATTGCGCCGTAATCGGCACGCCCGCCGCAATCGGTACGGTAATCGGTGGAAACAAGCCAAGCGCGGCGGTTAATGCGGCAAACAGAGCGATATAAACGATGTCTTTTGTCTTCACGGCTGGCCGCACTCAAAAGTGCGCATTATGCCAGATACGCGTCAGTCGATTCACACTGTGGTATAAGCCCTTTCTTTCCTTTCACGCCGAAAAGCCCTCGACCCTAGGTTCATTCTGCGGGCCAGCACAGATATTCAAAACCACTTCAGACGATTTTACTATTGGTTCATCGTTTTGCTAACAGATTGAGAGGTATAGAAGGTGGAAGTGCACGATTTGCAGGCGCAAAAATCTGCTCTCTAGACCCAGCCGCGCCGTTAAACCCTTGCCATTGGCTAACCCCCATGTATTAGCTTGTGTGCAAGTTAATACATGGGGTCTGGATAACGGTTACCCGGCAAATGCAGGCATCACTTCATCGACAAACAATTTCAACGATTTCTTTTGGTGGGCAATGCCCAAACCGTAACTGCTGTTATAGATAAACTGATCAATGCCCGCGTCCTGATAGCGACACAATTTGCCAATAACCTGCTCAGGTGTACCAAAAATCAGGTTTTCCAGTATCGCCTCAGAGTCAAATTCCTCCCGGCTTTTTAGTGTCGCCAGGTCAATTCCCTCGGCAAACCCCTGCTTAACATCACCCAGATTTTTAAACAGGTTTTCAAAGCGGCCCGTTTGTGCCAGCGTGGCATCCAGCGGTATCTGCACATCCCGCTCGTTTTCGACGACACAGGTATAGCGCATGGTCGAGAAAGCGGGGCGCGGTTTGTCTGGCGCTTTTGCCAGAGCATCGGCAAAACGCTGCAGATAAGTCTCCACTTCTGCAAAGGGGCGGGTTAATGCCCAGGTCATAATATTGCAGCTATTCTCCACTGCCCAGTCGAAGGTAATCGGTGCACGCGCAGCCACCCAGATAGGTGGATGGGGGTCTTGAACCGGCTTGGGTACAGAGGTTGAGGTTGGGAACTGCCAGTACTCGCCATCGTGTGCATAATCGCCCTGCCAGAGTGCTTTTAACACAGGCAGCATCTCGTGCATATATTTATAGCCTTCGCTCTGCAAAAGGCCACTGGTCATACGGTCAAACTCACGCTGGTAAGCCCCCGAGCCGATGCCTAGCTGCAAACGACCACCGCTGTATAAATCGCACAAGGCCGCTTCACCCGCCAATCTGATGGGATGCCAATAGGGCGCCACCACCACCGCTGTACCCAGCTTGACGCGATCAGTGTGTGCCGCCCACCAGGTAAGCTGCTGAAAGGGGTTGGGGGCAATAGTCAACTCCAAGGCATGGTGTTCAGCGGCCCAGACCACCTCAAAGCCACCCGTGTCGGCGAGCTGTACCATTTCAAGGATATCGCGCTCTAACTGGCGCATATCATCGCTGGGGCTGAAACGCTCCATATTAATTACGAGTTGAAATTTCATTGATTCACCCTCCATCAACAGAGATTAAATAACAGTGGACAGACAATCCTGTCGGAATACGAACACCCATAGGTTACCGGGTATCCTGCGCCAGACAAGGCATTAACTCACTATTAATTCGACGCAAATTGCCATTTTCCGGCAGGGCAGGCGATACAGACTCTCTGTATACACTCGGCAATTGATAAGCCCTTTCAGGACAGTACAGACTCAAGTTTCACCTGATCCGCCGCAAACAAACGGATTCCCTCAGCCAGTTTTTCAGTGGCCATGGCATCATCATTGTGTCCCCAGCGAAACGCATTTTCATCGAGCGCACAGCGATTATCCACAGATGATGCGTTTGCCGCATTGAGCACACGAGGCACAGGTGCATCCGCTTCTGCCAGCGACTGCATCAGCGCCGGGCTAATAGTCAGCCGGTCGCAACCGGATAACTGGCGGATTTGATCGGTGTTGCGAAAGCTCGCCCCCATGACGACTGTATGAAAACCGTGGGTTTTGTAGTAACTGAAAATGCGCTGTACCGATAGCACACCCGGGTCTTGTGTGGGTGCATAGCCATCGACACCTTCGGCTTTTTTATACCAATCGTAAATACGCCCCACAAAGGGGGAAATTAAAAAGACCCCCGCGCAGGCACATGCCTGTGCCTGCGCAAAGCTAAACAATAACGTCAGGTTGCAATTGATACCTTCCTTTTCCAGTTGTGCAGCCGCCTGGATACCTTCCCAGGTGGCGGCAATTTTAATCAGGATGCGCTGGCGCTCAACGCCATCGCGCTCGTACAAATCGATTAATTTTCGTGCCTTATCAATACTGGCCTGCCGATCAAACGATAAACGGGCATCCACCTCGGTGGAAACGCGGCCAGGTATAATGCGCAAAATCTCCTGACCAATCAGCACAGCCAGCTTATCGGTGGCATTTGCCAACTGTGTCTGTGTATCGCCCCCCTGTGTTTTCGCATAGTGCTGAGCGTGCTGCAATTGTATTGCGTAGTGAGGCAGGTTCACGGCTTTTAACAGCAGCGAGGGATTGGTAGTCGCATCCTCTGGTGTGTATTGGCGGATTGCCTCTATATCACCCGTATCGGCGACCAGTGTAGTGAACTGTTGCAGTTGTTCGAGTTGATTCATCAGAGTGTGGCTGCCTATTGCCTGCTAAAAATTGAGTGATTGTAGCAGACGTGAAATAAGTAAACGCTATCGAGGCAATATATCCTGAGCCGCTACTATATTATTTATAACGGATGCTTTACTGTTCACTCGTGCACGCCAGGAAGGTAGTGATATACAGTCATTTCGATAAAGACATTCACAAACTGAGAAAGATAAAATGAAAATTATTGTTATAGGCGCAAGTGGTGCCGTAGGCCAAACAGCGATCAACGCACTGGCTGACCGGCACGACATTATTCGTGTGGGCCGCAACAGCGGCGATATCCAGATTGATATCGAAGATATTGAGAGCGTTCGCACCATGTATCAACAAGTTGGCAAAGTCGACGCAGTGGTAAGCGCCGTAGGGCACGGGCATTTTGGCCCTGTCGACACCATGACCGGCGAACAATTTATGAAAGGCATCGACCACAAAGTACTGCCACAGGTAAACCTGGTATTAGCAGGCATTCAGCATATGAATGACGGCGGTTCATTTACACTGACCAGCGGCGTGTTAAACCGCGACCCGATTAAAGGCGGTGCCTGCGCAGCGGCCGCCAACGGCGCGCTCGACGGATTTATCATCGGTGCTGCGGTCGATATGCCCAGAGGTATTCGCATCAATGCTGTCAGCCCTGGGCTACTACAGGCTTCTGTTGATCGCTACGATGGCTTTTTCCCCGGCCACGAACCTGTTTCTTCAGAGAGGGTCGGGCTCGCCTACTGCAAAAGTGTGGAAGGGGTGATTACCGGCCAGGTAATTATTATTGAATAACAGCTTTCCATTTGAAAGGTGCCGGAAAACTACCGGGGGAAAGCGGCGGTGTTTGGCTTTGTGGCTTTGCTGCCAAACACCCCCACTCCCTCTTTGGCTATTTGATCAGCACTGTATCCGGAAACGCCGAGTGCCAGCCAAACCAAAATGCACGATGCGCGGGCAGCCGGGCAAGCGCATTATCCCCGGTTGACAACCTGTCTTCTGACATATGCCACTGCTTGCCCAGGCTGTCTGTTACCGTCACATTTTGATCGTAAGAGACAAACTCGACACCGCCGGTTTCAAAAACCCGGTTTGCACCACTGGCATCGGTTAATACAACAAATGCCAATTCGCCCAGCTTTTGTTTATAAACCGGTTTATTGCGCAAAAAATCTGCCGCAATAGCCATCGTTTTTGCGCTGTGCTGTGGAAACGTCAGCGCCAGTACCTCGTCTTTATTTTGCAATCGGTCGTCTGATGTCGAGATACTGAACATAAGTTCGTCGCTTGAAAAATACTGCTTGTAGGCAATGCCCTCACCGTAATCGCGCCGATGGCCGGTATCCAGTGATAACACCGTTGTATCGGGGTGTCGGCGCTTCCATTCCCCCCAGGTGGTTGTCACCAGATAACTCCGTTCGAGGCGAATATTTTTATCCGCCAGTGGCCCAATAACCGGCTCACCCCATGTAGTGTTCCAGAGTGATTGGGTATTCTTGTCGTACATCAATTTGTTTGAGCGGTATAAAAAACCACTCGTACCAAGGTGGTGGTGCACCCCGTTATGCCGGGTTTTGTATAAAATAACCGCGCCACACAAGGTGCAGTAAACCCCGGCAAAATCGATACCACCGATTTGATCGACAAACATCTCGTGCCAGGCGAGAATGCGTTTGGGGTAAGCGCGGGCGTCACCATTAATTTCAATACCAAACACAATGTTATCGTCATCGAGGTAGTCGGCTTCCTTTGCAGTAATCATCTTTGGCTGGCGCAACGGTGGAATGCCATCCTGCTTTACCCCACCCCAGCGCACTTCATCGAGCCGGATGCGGGCTGTGCGCTCAACCGAGAAGTACCCCTCAAATGTTTTATCAATTAATCCATACAATTTTGATTTAAACAGTGGGTAATTCTGTAACAGGCTTTCATCCTGTTTCCACCACCAGGTAAACCACTGGTTAACGTCATAACCCAGCTCCTGGCCCGTTTTTTTCTGTAAAAGATCAACAAAGTGGTAAGCCAGATCATCATGTGACAATGACAACATTTCGATTGCCATGGGTGTATTGCCTGGCTGCCAGTCGTCTGATATACCGGCAAAACGATTGTTCCAGAGGCTCTGCGGCAGAAACAGTAACTGCACAAACTGCTGAGCGGAATCACGTTTAGCCTCCTCATCACTCGCAAAAGCAGCGATACCTGGCTGTAGCAATGTGAGTAATAGGCATAATTGCAAAGGTTTTTTTAACATCGTATTTATCACTATAGCCGCCATTGAAAATGGCTTAGAGGCAGACGACGCTGTCAAGTTTCAGTTGACAATAGACAGGGCTGTCAACAACCATTGGCAGAATGGTTATTCTTCTGGCACTCTTCGGTTCACCAGTTCCTGCAAAGTAGAGACCTATGAGTCAACCGGGCACCATCAGTTACACCGCCGCCGAAACTGTCAGTGAGGCAGTTATCACACGCCGTTCACTGCGTGCATTTTTACCGACTGACGTCAGCGATGAGCAACTGGCATCACTCCTGGAAAAAGCCGCAAGAGCGCCCAGCGGCACGAATATGCAACCCTGGCAGGCCTATGTGGTGAAAGGTGATACCCGGCAACGGCTGTGCGAGGCGGTATGTCACGCCTTTGATAACGAGCGGGGGCAGCACCAGGGCGAGCAGCGTTACTACCCTGAAAAGTGGTTTGAGCCGTATATCTCACGGCGCAGGAAAGTGGGTTGGGATTTGTACGGCTTACTCGGCATCGGCAAAGCGGAACGGGATAAGATGCACGCCCAGCACCGCCGCAATTTTCAATTTTTCGATGCGCCGGTAGGGGTGATTTTTACGATTCACCGCGCACTTGCCACCGGCAGTTGGCTCGACTACGGGATGTTTTTACAGAATATGATGTTGCTGGCACGCGAGCAGGGGCTGCACACGTGCCCACAGGCAGCCTGGGCCGATTTTCACCGGCCAATTCGCCAGGTGCTGTCGCTCAGTGAAGAGGAGGTGGTTGTGTGTGGGCTGGCAGTGGGCTATGCAGATGGCGCAGCGATTGAAAACGCGCTTATCACAGAGCGCGCCACACCCGATGAATGGGTGAAATATCTCGCATAGCCCTGACAACGAGGATCATTACGCCGCCGTACCACCTACCGTCAAGCCATCCACCCGCAAAGTCGGTTGGCCCACACCCACCGGCACACTCTGCCCTTCCTTACCGCACACACCGACACCGGTATCCAGGGCCAGGTCATTGCCAACCATCGATACGCGGGTCAGTACATCCGGGCCATTTCCCACCAGCGTGGCGTCTTTAACTGGCCGGGTGATCTTACCCCCTTCAATTAAATACGCCTCAGAGGTAGAAAAAACGAACTTTCCAGACGTAATGTCGACCTGGCCACCGCCAAAATTAACCGCGTATAAGCCTTTATCAACCGAGGCGATAATCTCTTCGGGGTCGTATTTGCCCGCGAGCATGTAGGTGTTGGTCATCCGTGGCATCGGCAGGTGGGCGTAAGATTCGCGCCGACCATTACCAGTCGATTGCCCCCCCATTAAACGTGCGTTCATTTTGTCCTGCATATAGCCTTTAAGCCTGCCGTTTTCGATCAGTACGGTGTTTTCTGCGGGAACCCCTTCATCGTCGATTGTCAGCGAGCCGCGCCGATCCGCCAGCGTCCCATCGTCGACAATGGTGCATTGCTCAGAGGCAACCTTGTCGCCGATGCGACCCGAGAATGCCGAGGTGCCCTTGCGATTAAAATCCCCTTCCAGACCGTGACCAATTGCCTCGTGCAGTAATACCCCCGGCCAGCCGGGGCCGAGCACGACATTCATGGTGCCCGCCGGGGTCGCTACCGCATCGAGGTTAACCAATGCCTGGCGCACGGCCTCACGTGCGTAGGTTTCAACAGTGTCATCGGCATTAAACGCCGACAGGCTATAGCGCCCGCCGCCGCCAGCGCTGGCCTGTTCACGATGGTTGCCATCCTCAACCACCACCATTACATTGATGCGCACTAAGGGGCGTACGTCAGCGGCCAGCGTGCCATCGGTGGCGGCCACACAAATCACATCGTGGCTCGCGGAGATACTCGCGATAACTTGTTTAACCCGAACATCCTGCTTGCGCGCTTCAGCATCGGCCCGCCGCAATAATGCCACCTTTTCATCGGCACTGAGGCTACCTATTGGGTCAACAGGCTGATACAAGCCGGTTGTCGGTGAGGCACGCCAGGCACACACCTGCCCCTGCTGGCCCGCCCGACTGATGGCACGCGCCGACTCTGCAGCGCTCAGCAAAGCGGGCAGGACAATTTCATCCGAGTAGGCAAAGCCCGTCTTCTCTCCACTGACAGCGCGCACACCGACACCTTGCTCAATGCTGTGGGTACCCTCTTTGACAATGCCGTCTTCAAGTACCCAGGATTCATGCTGGCCAAGCTGGAAATACATATCACCTGCGTCGACCTTATACGCCAGCATACTCTCCAGCACCCGGCTCAGTTCAGCTTCACCCAGCCCTGCCGGGTCGAGGATACGCGCCTTCGCCACTGCCATTGCATCTACATTTGCCATTTAGTTATATCCACCCTATAAAATAAATCACCGATCACTTGACTGCCAGTGTACCTTGTAAGAACCGTTTTCATACTTATGTTTCACTACCATCGTGTAACCCTAAATAAGTCAAACACGCTGAACAGTCACTTCTGCACAATGTGCATAATCAATTCATCACCATTGGGGCTGCCCGCCTGCGAGGTAATAAGACTGGACGGTATACCCAGCGCGACCAGCCAGTCGTGCAGTTCAGACGCCCACAAACTGCCCGCCTCACCGCCCGGATAGCGAATATCAATCACTGCCTGTTCGCTTTGCATCCATTTTTCAACCATTTGCCGAACGGCGGGTAACTGTACCACCACATCACCTCTGCGTGGCCGCGCCCATTCATCCGCACTCAGCGTATAGCTATCTGCTGCCGTGACTAAAGGGCAAAGTACACCGGATAATAGCAGGCAAATAATGGGGTTTTGTATCGACTTTTTCATCAAAAAATACGGGCGAAAGCGCCCCCTAATCGACTCTCTCAAAGACAGGGGCATCCCAACTCCCGGTTAATGTGTAATCGCGCTTGATTAACGCATCTATATTAATGCCCAGCCCTTTTAACAGGTTATCCGTCAGGAATACCGTCACACCCGCCGCCAGCCCTCCCGTTGCGATTGCTCCCAGCACGGGTAGGGTAGATCCCAATTGCGGCAGAACGGCAATATCGTAATCATAGGTTTTATCCAGTAGGTTGGAACTGCCGCGCATATCAATTACACCAATAGGCCCTTGCATGCGCACCAGCGCGGTGCGCACCTGGCCAGCAGTGATTGTCATACCGCCAGCGACGTTATCAAACTCAGTACCCTCTTCTGTCGCATCACTGAAGTCGAACAAAAGGCGGCGCGGCAGTTCCTGGAGCGCCAGCAAACCCACCAGGCGGCCCGCCCCTGGGTCGACTGTTAAAACACGGCCTTTTTTGAAGCGCAGATCCAGTGATCCGATAAGGCTTTCCGTATCTGGGCTGTATAGCGTATTTGGCCAGTTAAGATCGACCTTAATATAACCATGCCCCTCACCAATCACTGATTCCTTACCCATTTCTTCCAGCGCTTTGCCGATATTTTTGCTGCCGAAGCGCAACCCCAAAAACGTATTGTGCTCATCGGCTTTTGGCTGATAAGACCACAAGCCCGTTCCACTCATATGCATGTACTCGTTATCGACACTGATTGGGGACAGCAACAGGCCATTCTTGCGTGGTTGAGCGACAATATTGACTTGTTTGAGCAGGTAAGACTGCCATAACAGCTCGTCCATGGTGATACTGAACGGCGGTATTGTACGCGGATCGAGTAAAGGCACTTCTTCCAGTGGATTAATATAATTGGCCTTCAGTGCATCGTAGTCGAACTTATAGAAGTGAACCTTGAACGCATTGGCAGAATCGAAAGGGCGCGGCAGGCGTGCGTAACCACTCAACAGATCGCTATTGGCATTGATCTGCCAGGCATTGCTTTCACTCTCAATGGTTAGATCGATAGCATTAATGTGTGAATTAAAAACGTGCAGGCGGTTAATGTGTAGTTGCGTATTGATCAATGCGCCAAATACGCGCTCTGGCATAGTCTTATCCTCTGCCAGTTTGAACAACATGTCACGCCAGGCGTCAAAATCGACTATATCGACATTGCCCTTAGCATAATAGCCATCCGTTTTGGGCAGTTTGGCCTCACCCCCACCAAAGTTAAGCATGACACTTTGGGGGGTTGGCCGTGCGGCGGGCGTTTTCGCCGCAACACTGAGAATATCTGCGTAACGGGCCTGCCAGCGCTCAAGCCGACGCGGCCCTGCAACCCGCACCGACAAAGAAAATGGCCGGGTTTGTTTTACCGGCTTCCACAGCGGAGCCGGTAAATCGATATGCGTACCAACAAGGTCACTGTGCACCGTCAAATCGATTTCACCCGCTTCAGTTCGCGAGCGCGGCGGGGCGATATTCAATTCCACCAACCACGCCGATCGCCCCTTAAAATAATGGCCAAATGGAATGTCCAGCCTCTCCAGCACACGGCTTACGGGTATATCACCGCGAATACTGATCAGGGTATTGTGCTGCCCATTTGCCTGGGGCTGTGATGCGGCATCGACCGATAGCGGCGTATCGAGAGCGACCACTTGAAGGTTTTCTGCACTCACCCCTTTCTGCGTAAATTTAACCGTGCCGTTCACGGCGGAAAGTTTCGTATCAATACCCGTGAGATAAAAATGTGCATCATCAAAGGTAACCCCACCCTTAACGCTGACCGGGGGTGTGCCTTCCCCTATCGGCAAATTAATATCGACCGCCACACCTGCGCGCCCACTCCCACTAAAGGTGTTAAACGTTGCGTATAGGTGGTCTGACAGTGCGCCTGTCACCGCAAAATCGATTAGCTTGGGCACCTGTGTACTCAATGTGCCCTTGACCTCAACCACGGGGTTTTCCATATCTTCAATGTACCCCAGCACATTATCGATAGACGATTCCTGCACCTGGCCTTTACGTATCTGGGCACTGAATGAGGGGCCGGAAAAATGCAGTTTGGCATCGACACCCGACGCTATCGGCCAATCGGGGTCATAGTTCAGTGTTACGTCCTGCACATCACTCTCAACCTCAAATACACCTTCGCCATTGGCATAGGGGAAGTCTTCTGCACTACCCCGCAACAATAGTGAACCTTGCGTCACCATACCACCGACCACCGCCGTATCAATCCATTCGACCAGTTCGTCATCCATAATGCCAACGGGCAGGTATTTGTAGCCATTGTGGCCCTGACCATCGTGAAAATTGGCCTGTATATCCATTAGCAACGGTGCGCCCTCGCGGTAGTCAATATCAAATCGGGCGCTCGATTTGAGGTCGGCGTTTTCAACCACCAGGTGTTCAGCGATTACTCTCACCCCCTTTTCCAGCAGGCGTACCTGGGTAAGGCCTGCGAGCGTGTCAAGCTGCATGACATGGCGAAACAGGGGGCGGGCGTCAACCACGACATTGCGGCTATCGACATCCAGCTCCAGCGTTTCACCTACACCGCGAAACACCCCGTGTAAACCTTCGACACCGGGAATATCCCCGTCTGCCCGGTAGCCTACACCGGTAAAATCACTGGCTATTTTTATCCCCGTTTTTACCGGCAGCGCCGTGTTGTATTCAAACTGCCAGTTATTCAGCATCCCCTGGGGTTGCATAGCCTTTAGTTGCTGAGCTGGTGGGGTATCACTCAGCACAGTCGCCAACACCAGGCTAACGGAATCAGCCACAGGCACAAAATGGCCGTTGCCCTCTATCACCTGTTCGCCTTTTTCGTTATCTCTGGCTACCACACGCATGGCGTTGCGGGGCCATATCTGCTGTTCACGCTGAACGGCAATATCACTGACGGCGAGGTCCCAGCCCCACGCCTTGCGCTGCCAATGTGCCGATGCCGTCAGTTGGTCGATACGCCAGGGCGCTACACGGCTATCGTTGTGATCAGCTTGTTCATTACCCGTTTGGCTGTTGTCCATCTGGCTGTCTCCCGCAGCCAGGGCAATTTGCCCGCTATCCCACTGTCCAAGGACTGACTGTAATTGACCTTCACGCCAGTCGCCCCACAGTGAGAAGTCCAATGATCCGCTGTGCAGCGCCACCGGATTATCAGGGATAACATCGAGCCACTCGGTCAATTGCAGCCCGCGCCCAGCGATATACGCAGCACCGTGCCAACGGTTGAAATCGGTGCCACCACCGATCAAATCCAGGTGAATATCCAGTTGTTCGCCCAACGCGGGGGGCAACGCGATATGGGCGTAAACCTGGTGTTGGTCACCTGTGTTTTGCAGGTGAATATTCGTCTTGGGGAAAGTGTAATCGATGCCACGCACCGCATCATTAAACACAATCGACCCGTTGGTGAAATCGATGCGGCCGAGCAATAACAGAGCGCTCAATACATCGGCAAGCCCATCATCCTGAGTGGGTGTTTGAGCAATAGTGCCCACCTGCGTGTCTGTGTATATCCCACTCACCGCAATACGGCCATTGGGGTCACGCCGCACAACAACGTGAAGGCCATCGAAGCGAATATCGGCGATTTGCATACGCTCACCAGACAATAGCCGACTTAGCTGCACTGTGAAAAATACTTCCTTTAAACGCAGCAGTTCCCCCTCGCCGGTTGGCCCGGTTAAGACCACATTGCGCAACTTCATGCGCGGCGCCCAACCGCGCCATTGAACCGTCATCTCACCAATACGCACAGGCGTACCAAGGTTTTCCGCTACCAGCATTTCGAGCTGCGCGGTGTAATTGGAGACCAGCGGCGAGGCCAGGCGCACCAGCGCCAACGCCGCTGCAAACACGATCAGCAACACGGCGGCGGTCAGCCATAGAACCTGTCGGAATTTACGCAACATAAGGGAGAGGGTTATCGATAACGTTATCAGACCAGCACTACGTCGTACTGTTCCTGGTTATACATATACTCGCCCTGCAAGCGAACCGGCACTCCGATAAACGCCTCCAGCTCAGCGAGCGCCGTGGACTGTTCATCGACCAACATATCGACAACCTCCTGAGAGGCCAGAACCGTCAGCGAGCGCACATCAAACTGGCGCACCTGGCGGATAATTTCACGCTGAATTTCATAGCAAACGGTCTCGGCGGTTTTTACTGTGCCGCGCCCGCTGCATACATTGCACACCTCACACAGCACATGTTCAAGGCTTTCACGCGTGCGCTTGCGGGTCATTTCCACCAGACCCAACGAAGACACCGGGCTAATCTGAAAGCGTGCACGGTCCCGTTCCAGGGCTTTTTCCAGCGCCCGCAATACCTGTTGCTTATGCCCCTCTTCGATCATATCGATAAAATCGAGGATAATAATACCGCCGAGATTGCGCAGCCGTAGCTGCCTCGCAATGGCTTGCGCCGCTTCGAGGTTGGTTTTAAAAATGGTTTCTTCCAGGGTGCTATAGCCCACAAAAGCACCCGTATTGACATCAATAGTGGTCATTGATTCGGTTTGATCGATAATCAGGTAACCACCGGATTTGAGTTGTACCTTGTTACCCAGTGCCTTTTGAATTTCATCTTCGATAGCGTAGATATCAAAAATTGGTCGCTCACCGGGGTAGTGTTCGATGGTGCTGCTCATGCCCGGTAAAAAGTCGTGGCAAAATGCCAGTGCTTTTTGGTAGTTTTCACGCGAGTCAATACGAATGCGCTCAATGGCATCACCCGCAAGATCGCGCAGGGTGCGCAGCACCAGTGGCAGATCTTCATGCACAACATACCCCGGTGTCTTCGCTTTTCCGGGCGAGGTACAGTTGGCTCTTTTTTGCAGTGAACGCCAGATTTTGCGCAAAAAAGTAATATCGTGTTTCAACGCGGCCTCATCGACCCCCTCTGCGGCAGTACGCACAATAAAACCCCCTTCGCCTGCTTCCACCACGCTGTGCAAAATTGCCTTGAGGCGTTCGCGCTCAACGCTGCCTTCAATTTTGCCAGAGACACCCAGTGTCGTTTCGTAGGGCATATACACCAGATAGCGCGAGGGTATGGTCAAGTGCGTAGTCAAACGGGCGCCTTTGGTGCCAAGAGGGTCTTTTACCACCTGCACCAGCACTTCCTGGTCTGTGCGTAGAATTTCCCCAATCAGTTTCTGCCGTCGCTCGCCGTTCTCACCCACGTCAAATTTGTCTTTATCGGCAATATCGGCAACATGCAAAAATGCCGCACGTGCCAGGCCCACTTCAATAAAAGCGGCATCCATCCCCGGCAGTACACGCACCACCTTCCCTTTATATACATTGCCAACCAGGCCGCGTTTACTGGCACGCTCAACCCACACCTCTTGCAATACACCGTTCTCGACGGTCGCCACACGCGTTTCCTGGGGTGTTACATTGATCAGTAGTTCTTCGCTCATCACTCAACCATTAGAATTATTGTTTCGATCGCAGTGCATCAACCCCAAAAGCCTGCAATGCCGTCGATAGCGCGTGGAGTGGTAAGCCCACGACATTTGAATAGCTACCTTGAATACGCTCGACAAATACGCCACCAAGCCCCTGTATCGCATAGGCACCCGCTTTATCACAAGGTTCACCACTGTACCAATACGCTTCGCGTTGCGCAGGGCTTATATTTGCCAACCAGACATCTGTACTGCAACAGCCGCTGATTTCACGCACCGCAGAAATGACCGTAAACGCGGTGATAACACAGTGTCTACGGGCCGAAAGTGCGCCCAGCATAGCTAACGCGTGCGCCTTATCCACCGGTTTACCCAGAATATTACCATCGAGGCAAACCACCGTATCGGCACCGATAACCACGCAATTATCGTTCTTGTCTGAAACTGCCCGGGATAAATCAACCCGGGATAAATCAACCTGGGATAAATCAACCCGGGATAAATTAAACTGGGATAAACCAGCCTGGGCCTTTTCACGCGCCAGGCGCTGCGTATACACCTCGGCGGTTTCGCCGTCGTTGACCGTTTCGTCAATATTGACCGGCAATACGCGATGGCTAAGTCCAAGCTGTGACAACAATGCCTGTCGTCGGGGTGACGCTGAAGCCAATACCAGTGCCATCAATCCACCCGGTGACCCGCCCTGTGATAAGGATGGTTGTGCAACAAACTGACCGCACGGTAGAGTTGCTCAGCCACAATCACACGCACCAGCGGGTGGGGAAATGTCATCGCCGACAAGGACCAACGGGCATCTGCCCGTGCCAGGCAGGCGGGTGACAGGCCATCCGCCCCGCCGACAAGTAGCGCAGTATCATTGCCACTCGACAACCAGCGCGCCACCTCCAGCGACAACTGTTCGGTAGACCAGTGGCGCCCCGTGACATCGAGCGCGATCACCTGCGCACGGCGTGGAATCGCATTGAGCAGCCGCTCACCCTCTTGTTCAACGAGGCGTGACACCATGTTACCGCTGGTAGTACGGGTACGCTTTCCCGGTGCAATTTCTTTAAGCTCAAGTTGTAACTCACCGCGCAGCCGACGGGCGTACCCGAGGTAGCCATCACTGACCCAACGGGGCATCTTTTGGCCGACTGCCAGCAGGTGCACACGCATGGCGGGTGTCTTAAAACGTCACGAGCGAAGGTGAGGCGAGGTGGAAATTGACAAAAAAACGCCGCTTACACGGAGTAAATACGCATTTTTTGTCGATTCCCAACGCCGCATCACCGGGCGCAGTGGTTTTAAGGCATCCTCCATTAGGGGTTATCTTTGCTGGTGTATGCGGTTGGGTTCCAATACGTTTTGGTTATCAGTATCGTCGCCGCCGATACTCCACAGTTTCTCCAGGCTGTAGAAATTGCGCGTTTTCTCTGTCATCACATGCACCACCACATCGCCGAGATCGACCAGTACCCAATCACCCTGATCTTCGCCCTCACTGCCCAGCGGGGTAAAACCGGCCTGTTTGGAGTTGACGATCACTTCGTTGGCGAGCGATTTAACATGGCGTACCGAGCTGCCTGTACAGATAACCATCGTGTCCGTAACGCTGGTTTTTTCGCGCACATCCAGCACACTGATATCGAGCCCCTTGAGGTCATCCAGCGCCTGCCTGGCGAGTGAGGTGAGTTGTTCTGTGTTCATAAAGCCCTTGATGTAACGATTCCCGGCATTGTATCAACACCGATAAAGGTTATGTGCAGTGATATACGCGGCGACACACGCCGGCAATAAAAAATCCACCGAGCCGTTCGCTGCAATAACAGACCGGATTGCGCTCGATGAAATGGCCAGCGGTGTCATCTCCAGTACAGCAATCTGCCCCGCTTTGTGCAGTTGCTCTGGTGCGACCAGGCGCTGCCGCGCCCATTCATTCTCCCGGATCACACTATTCTCCAGCGTCCCATGCACGCCGGGCCGGGTACTCACCAACAAACAGGCCACCTGCAAAATATCCTGCCAGCGGTGCCAGCGGCGAAAACCGGCAAACGCATCCATACCAATCGCCAATATTAGCTGCGCAGCGGGAAATTCATTGCGCAATGACAACAGCGTGTCGATTGAGAAAGAGGGTCGCTGTGAATCCAGCTCGCGTGAATCAACACGAAAACCGGGCCGCCCACCAATCGCCTGCCGCAACATTTCCAGGCGTTGCTGTGCGGTTGCGATAGGTTGATCGCGGTGCGGTGGAATATGGCAGGGAATTAAGTGGATACAACTGTCGCCTCCATCGGCAAAAAGCCTATCGCGAAACTCGACCGCAAAACGCAAATGGCCAAAATGCACCGGATCGAACGTGCCCCCCAGCACACCAATACGTTGCAGTGGCATATTAAAAGCGGGCTTGGCTCGCGGTAACCACCAACAAAACCAATACTGCCCGCAAAGCACACTGCCATGTGCTTTGCGGGCAGTACTGACGTCGCAATGCCATTTTATCGTCCCGGCGCACTACCTTTCGGGATTTTTGATGGACACCAGACTTGCGCAACAGGGGGCTGTTCAATACTTCCCGCCGTTGCTGCGCGGTGCGTTTTTGTTGTGTACTCATAAAAGCTCTCCTGAACTGTAAGGTAAATAGATTAACGACTGACTGCTTGCCAGGAGCCTGTCGGATTCCTAGTTTAACGGCGAACCGTGCCCTGGCCAATCACAATATATTTTTGTGTCGTTAAACCCTCGACACCTACCGGGCCGCGCACATGCAGTTTATCGGTACTGATGCCTATTTCTGCACCGAGACCATACTCGAAGCCATCGGCAAAGCAAGTGGCGGCATTGACCATCACTGAACTGGAATCCACCTCCCGCATAAACCGCTGCGCCTGGTTGAGGTTGTCCGTAATAATGGCATCGGTGTGTCCAGAGCCATACTGCGCGATATGCTGCATCGCCGCCTCAATACCGTCGACCACCCGCACCGAGAGTACGGGTGCAAGGTACTCGGTGCACCAGTCCTGCGCATCGGCCTTTACCATACCGTCGATAAGTGCACAGCAGCGCTGACACCCTCGCAGCTCGACACCCAGCGCGTGCAATTGTTCGGCGATGGCGGGCAATACCTGTTCGACCACGGCCCCATCGATCAGCAACGTCTCCATCGCACCACAAATGCCGTAACGATAGGTTTTGCTGTTAACGGCGACGGCCACGGCTTTTTCCGGGTCGGCATATGCATCGATATAAACATGGCAGATACCATCGAGGTGTTTGATCACCGGTACGGTGGCCTCGCGGCTAATCCGTGCGATCAAACCTTTACCGCCACGCGGGATAATAATATCGATGTAATCGTTCATCGAAATCAACTCACCAACTGCGGCGCGCTCGGTGGTTTCCACCACCTGCACACTGTCGGCAGGCAAACCGGCATTTTGCAAACCCTCGCCAATACAGGCGGCAATAGCGCGGTTGGAGTGAATGGCCTCAGACCCCCCTCGCAGAATCGTCGCATTACCCGATTTCAAACACAGCGCCGCCGCATCGGCGGTAACATTGGGCCGCGATTCATAAATAATACCAATCACGCCCAGCGGTACGCGCATACGCCCCACCTGCAACCCCGAGGGTCGGTAGCTCATATCACTGATTTGGCCCACCGGATCAGGCAACTGGGCAATCTGGCGCAACCCATTGGCCATGCCCGCAATGCGCGCATCGTTCAGCTCCAGACGATCCAGCAACGCAGCCGCAAGTTGATTGCGGCGCCCGGTGTCGAGATCACGCGCATTTTCTCGGCGCAATACTGCGCGGTTACTTTCGATAGCCTCGGCGATGGCCAATAACGCAGCGTTCTTATCTGCCGTGCTGGCACTGGCGATAGCACGGCTGGCCACGCGTGCGCGTGCGCCAAGCCTCTGCATGTAATGGTATACGTCGTTATTGGTTACTTCAGTGGCGGCACGCATTGCGGTGACTCTGTTTTGGGGTAGGTATTTTAAAGGGTGAAGGGTGAGGGGTGAAGGGTGATATTTGGTGGGGGGCTGTTATTTGCGTTTTTCTTTTAGTTTTTTGCAGATTTTGGTGAGGATTGCTATTAGTTCGTTACATTAAAGTTCACCCTTCACCCTTCACCCTCTACCCTGGGTCCCGGCGCAAAGGCTGGCACATACAGTGCACACCACCGCCACCAAAGGTAATCATCTCGACATCCGGGTCGTAGATTTCAAAACCGCGTGCGCGCAGTTGCTCTTTCAAATACTGGCTTTTGGCCGGTAATAACACACGGTCATTCCCCAGCGCGACAACATTGCACCCCAGGGCCAGCGTATCCTGAAACGGCACGGGGATAATCTCGATATTTTTATCCCGCAACCAACGAACCACATCCGGGTCGGTGCACTCCAGACAAACCGCTGCCAGTTTGGGGGCAACCATCACTACCATTAAATCGATATGCACGTAGAAGGGGTCAATATCAATCAACTTGACCTCCCAACCCTCCTGGTCAAACCAGGATTTGATTTGCAGCGCGGCTGATTCCTGCGAGCGCCCCTCTTCCCCTTCCCAACCAATTAGTACACAGCCCGGCTCGATAATGTCGAAGTCTCCCCCTTCAAAGCAACCTGCGGTCACATAATCGTAAACGGGGATGCCTAATTTCTGGTACGTCTCAATAGCGCGGAAATTTTCCCCTCGCCGCCACCACTGCGACATGTTGGTAATAAACGCACCATAGGGTGTCATTACCGAGGAATCCCGCGCAAACACCTGATACGGCAACTGCGGATCGGCTTCGAGAAAATGCACATTGACCCCCGCCGACCGGTAGGCATCCACCATCTCGGCATGCTGGGCGCAGGCCACGTCACTGTCAAACTGATAGCCACGACGAATGCTCTTTTTCGACACCGAACTGGTTTTCAGCCACTGATAATGCGCCACTGGCCCCAGTAAAATATCGCGCAATACACCGTAATCACTGTCGGCGCCCCACTCACTCAATGTTGGGGTGTTACCCTTTTCGCCACGGGCATGTAAATTGAATTCGGTCATGGGTATCTCTACTATATAAATCGGTGGGGGTAAACCTACATACTGCGTCGACGTGCGGCAATACGCAAACGCAATGCATTAAGTTTGATAAAGCCTTCGGCATCGGCCTGGTTATAGGCGCCATCGTCTTCCTCGAACGAGGCAATGTTCTGATCAAACAGTGAATCGTCGGAATGACGACCGGCAACGGTCACACTGCCTTTGTACAACTTCAAGCGCACAACACCGTTGACATACGCCTGCGATTGATCAATCGCCGCCTGCAACATGCGCCGCTCCGGGCTCCACCAATAGCCATTGTAGATAACCTTTGCGTAACGTGGCATCAGTTCATCCTTGAGGTGCACCACTTCGCGATCCAGCGTTATCGACTCCATTGCGCGGTGTGCTTTAAGCATAATGGTCCCCCCCGGTGTCTCGTAACAACCGCGTGACTTCATGCCAACATAGCGGTTTTCGACAATATCCGCACGGCCAATACCGTGCTCCCCACCGACCTTATTAAGGGTTTCCAATACGGTGGCAGGGGACATCACCTCGCCATCGATAGTGACAATATCACCGTTCAGATAGCCAAGCTCAATATAGCGCGGCGTATCCGGGGCCAGTTCCGGGGAGACTGTCCACTGCCACATGGCCTCCTCACCTTCACACCAGGGGTCTTCGAGCACCCCGCCTTCGTAAGAGATATGCAGTAAATTGGCATCCATCGAATACGGCGACTTCCCGCCCTGCTTTTTTTCGATGGGAATCTGGTGTTTTTCGGCATAGCTCATTAGCGATTCACGCGAGCTCATATCCCACTCCCGCCACGGGGCGATAACGCGAATATCGGGCCGCAATGCGTAGGCACCCAGCTCAAAGCGCACCTGGTCGTTACCCTTACCCGTCGCGCCGTGAGAAATGGCATCGGCATTTGTCTGATTGGCAATGTCAATAAGACGCTTGGCAATCAATGGTCTGGCAATCGAGGTACCCAGCAGGTATTCGCCCTCGTACAGGGTATTGGCGCGAAACATCGGAAACACAAAATCACGCACAAACTCCTCGCGTAGATCATCGATATAAATCTCGCTAACGCCCATCGCCGTCGCTTTGGCGCGCGCGGGCTCTACTTCTTCGCCCTGGCCAATATCCGCTGTAAAAGTAACCACCTCACACTGGTACTCATCTTGCAGCCACTTGAGAATAATCGACGTATCCAGCCCACCCGAATAGGCGAGCACGACTTTATTGATTGATGACATAGGTAACTCCGTGGATCAGGAGGGTAAGTATTTTACGCTAGAGTCCACCGCCACAAACCGAAATATGCCGAAATTTAGCTATTATTTTGAGCGTTTTTTGTCTATATATAATATATTAAGAGCTGGATTTGCCATCAAAATACCGCGCATACCAACTGCTGGAGCAATCGCCAACGCATTGTTTTTTTGATATATTCCTAAAGATAAAATAACTGGAAACTGGTTGCCTTTTTTGCCTATGTCATTACCAGCCCCTCAATTGCGAAAGTATTAGACGATGGCCGTTCACTCCGTTGAGCTTGAGTCCGCTCGCAAACACTACGAAGAACGCCTCGCTATTCTCAAGCGTTCACTTTCGTTGTACAGAAAAAATAAGCACCGCAGCATCCCTAACCGGGGGCCTTACGAGTATGCGCTGAAAGTGGCGAAAGCGGAGTTCGAGTCAGCCCGGTTAATACTGCACAACACAATGAAAATGCCACAACCCGATCCAGATCAATCGTTTACACAGGCTATGTAAAGATAAACAACTGCCTTGTATGATTTGTTTGCAACACATCAAGACCCTCTGTTCGGAGTAAAAACCATGACGAAGCAATCGATAACGATCCACGATAAAAATGCCGACAAGAAGGTAGAATTACCCGTCGAACAAGGTTCTCTGGGGGCGCCTACCATTGATGTACGCAAGCTCAAGAGCGGGCTGGGGTACTTTACTTACGACCCGGGGTACGCATCAACCGCCAGTTGTCGCAGTGCCATCACTTACATCGATGGTGATAAGGGGGAACTGTTATACCGTGGCTACCCAATAGCACAACTCGCCAAACACAGCACCTACCTCGAAGTGTGTTATCTGTTGCTCTACGGCGAGCTACCGGATAAAGATCAAATGTCAGGGTTCGACAATACGATCACCCACCACACAATGGTGCACGAAGGTATCAAAGAGTTTTTCAACGGTTTTCACTATGATGCCCACCCAATGTCGATGTTATGCGGCGTCGTTGGGGCCATGTCATCCTTCTACCACGATTCGCTCGACATCAATAACCCCGAACACCGCAAAATCGCCGCCCACCGGCTCATCGCCAAAATGCCAACACTGGCTGCCTACTGCTACAAACATTACCTCGGTCAGCCGTTTATGTACCCGCGTAACGACCTCGACTATTCGGCCAACTTTCTGCATATGATGTTTGGCGTGCGCCCAGATAAGGATTACCAACCCTCAGCTACCATGACAAAAGCGCTTGAACTTATCCTCATTCTGCACGCCGACCATGAGCAAAACGCCTCGACCTCGACGGTGCGCCTGGCGGGTAGCTCTGGCGCCAACCCATTTGCCTGCATTGCCGCCGGGGTCGCCACACTCTGGGGGCCGGCACACGGCGGCGCCAACGAAGCAGTTATTCATATGCTCAACGCTATCTCCGCTTCCGGTGAAACCATCGACAGCACCATCGCCCGCGCCAAGGATAAGAACGATCCCTTCCGGTTGATGGGTTTTGGTCATCGCGTTTACAAAAACTTTGACCCCCGCGCCACCATAATCCGTGAAATGTGCCACGAACTGCTGGCGGAAATGGGCGGTGACCAGCCCATGTTTGAAATGGCCGTCGAGCTGGAGCAAAAAACCCTTGAAGACGATTATTTTCAAGAACGCAAACTGTACCCTAATGTGGATTTCTACTCGGGGTTGATTCTGCGTGCAATGGGGTTGCCACTGAATATGTTCACAGTGATCTTTGCCATGGCGCGCACCGTTGGCTGGATCTCCCACTGGTTGGAAATGCAAACGGATCCAGAGGCCCGTATCGGTCGGCCACAACAAATTTATACCGGCCCGACACACCGCGACTACCCGGCGTAAACACCCCGCTCCCTCTCTGTATAAAAAGAGAGGGAGCCAGCCCTTGCTCTATCGAAACCATTTCTCCAAACAGACAGGCGGCTATGCCTGCCGCCTGTTGAACAAGGCGCGACGAAGCCAGGCAGCCCGGCGATAACTGAAACTGTTTAGATGCCCCCATCACAGGCCTCCTCATTAGCGCGCCATGCAAAACACCCTTATCCATTTTATCCACCAGCTCGATTACGCTGCACTCCCACAATCCGTTAAGGATATTATGCAGCGCAGCTTACTCGACACCCTTGGCGTTGCTGCAATTGGTAGCCAAAGCAAAATTTCATCGATTGTGCGTGAATTTGCCAACAGCCATATGGCCGCATCGGCGACAGGCCCTAAATCGCGTCTATTGTTTGATGGTCGAATCGTCAGTCCAATGGGCGCCAGTATGGCCGGTGCATTCACCATCGATTCAATCGATGCCCACGATGGCAATTCAGACTGCAAAGGACACGCCGGTTCAGCCGTGCTGCCCTCGGTGCTGGCCATTATCGACGCGCTAAACACTGAAGGACACACAATCTCTGGCACAGAACTGCTGACAACACTGGCCGTCGCCTACGAAATTGCCTACCGTTCTGGGGTGACTCAGCACGCCACCGTTGCCGACTACCACACCTCCGGCGCCTGGACCGCCGTTGGCATTGCCGCCGCCGCTGCACGCCTGTTAAAACTCGACGCAAGCCAAACCCTGCACGCGATGGGTATCGCCGAATACCACGGCCCGCGCAGCCAAATGATGCGCTGCATCGACCACCCTACTATGCTGCGCGATGGCGTCGGCTGGGGCGCCCCCACAGGCGTCAGCGCGGCCTATATGGCGCAACTGGGGTTTACCGGCGCACCGGCCATCACCATCGAAGCCGAACACGCCAAGACACTCGGCCAACACTGGGAAATTGAGCGCACCCACTACAAAGCCTATCCGGTATGCCGCTGGGCGCACTCATCACTGGATGCAATTCAAGACCTGATGAAAACCCACCAGCTAACCAGTAGCGACATAGCGCGCATGCGCATTCAAACATTCCACGAAGCCACCCGGCTGGCCGGGCACGCACCCAAAAATATCGACGAACTCACCTACGCCATCGCCTTCCCGGCGGCCATGATGGCCGTGCGGGGACAAATTGGCGTAGAGGAATTGCGTGAAGAAGTACTGCAAGATAAAGAGATCCTGCGCCTCAGCCACGCCACTGAACTGGTCGAAACCGCGCATTACAATGCCATATCCAAGGGAGCGCGCTGGGCCGATGTCACCCTGTATTTACACGACGGACGGGAAATTCAATCGGCACCACGCACCCCAAAAGGTGACCCGGATAACCCACTGAGCGACGAGGAAATCCACCATAAATACCAGATGTTTACCGTGCCGGTGCTTGGCCAGGCGCGTGCCGATGCCATTGAGCATATGGTGCACACCGTCACCACTGACACATTTAACTCAGCCAGGTTACTCGATTTGGTGTGTTAACCCTAAACAGCCGCAAACAAATGTTACACTTCGCGGCTACCTACACTTAGTTGATCGCATCAATCGTCAACGGAGCACACATCATCAAACCTGCACGCAAACGTACCCAGCTTCTCGATACCCCCATCGACTTCGACATCCAACACATGGACCCTCTAGGTCAGGGTGTTTGCAAACAGGCTGACTCGATTACTTTTATCGAAAAAACCCTGCCGGGCGAGCGTGGCACCGCCACCTTGCGAAAATCAAAAAAAGGTGTGCGATTTGCGCAGCTCGCATCACTCGACACTCCTGCCGAAAACCGCATAGAGCCACTCTGTGAACACTTCGACCAATGCCCTGGCTGCCACTACCTGCACACCGATTACGCCAGCGAGCTAAGCTACAAAAAAACCGCCCTGGTGCGCGCCCTTCAAAAGCTGCCATTCGACACCACGACTCTCAGCGTAGTCCCGGCACCACAGCGTAGCGCCTACCGAAACCGTATCCAGCTTCACTACCGAAACGGCCAGATTGGTTTAGTCGATGGCCTGCACGATAAGCTGGTGGAAATCCCCCATTGCCAGATTATTCGCGAAGAACTGCGCCCTGCGCTCGACACACTCTATACCCATCCCGATTGGCAACAATCACACAACGACCAGGGCCACTGTGAGCTCTATTTTAAACAGGGCGAGATCGCTATCGAATGGGATAAACCCTATGCCCACAGTGGTTTCACCCAAGTGCATGAAGAGATCAATGCGCTGTTATGCACTTATGTGAACAAACTGCTCAACGACGCAAAACCAAAGTCGGTGCTGGATTTGTTTTCTGGTGATGGAAATTTATCGTCGGAATATACTACCGCTCAGGATTGCAAAAGGATCATGATCGATTCGGTTGCCGCGAGCAGGCACGCCGATTTTGTCCAGATCGACCTCTTTAAAGAGAATGCGCTGACAAAATTTCGTAGAGACCATCAGCGCAATTCCTTTGACCTGTTATTGCTCGACCCACCGCGCAAAGGGTTCAAAAACCTGCACGAATGGGCGCGGGCCTTCACCCCCAGGCAAATGGTTTACGTAAGCTGCGCCCCGGCCACCCTGGCGCGTGACCTGGCACAACTTACCGAGCATTTTACAATCGAAAGTGTAATCCTGATGGATATGTTCCCAGGCACCCATCATTTTGAAACAGTGGTGCACCTGCTCGCCAAAGCGTCGGTTAAAACGTACCCATAGTTACAAGGGAGCTCAGAAATAAAGCGAAAAGGGGGCTATTGGTATATACCTGATCGGTTTCCAATGCGTACAACAAGCACCACTTTGTGCTGCCAGCGCCTACAATCGTGCGTAAGTTTTATCGGGAATACGTACTGCTTACTCATTTACAGTAATCTTTATACGGTATACAGGTATACCATAATGCTTATTAAGTAACTGCTGCAAGCACCATTACTTGTATTAAGCGTTCACAGCTCACTCAGAATTTACCGTAACTGGCTGTCTTTACTGCCACGGCGGTTATAACCGCTGTGCGCCTTTTGCTGCTCATCCACTTCGGCCTGGCAGTTAACGCATAAACGGACACCGGGAATGGCATTGCGGCGCGCTTCAGGAATTTCCACACCACATTCCTCACAGTCACTTAACCCCTCCCCGAGTGGTAGCTGGCTGCGGGCGCGTTTTACCGCATCCGCAACACTGGCATCGATTTGATCCTGTACCGCCCCATCACGCGCCCAACCACCTGCCATCGCTACACCTGTTCTCGTCTCTGGAAATTAACCTGTATTATCCTAATAATCCGTCTAATCTACTACAAATGTCTAATGTACTCCCGCTACAATTCGACCGATCGCCAGATCAAGTCTCAACCCAACAACCACTGACTGGAATCCCCACCGTGATCTATCAACTGGACAATCTCACACCCAACATTGCCGAAGATTGTTATATTGCCCCCACAGCCACGCTGGTTGGCAATGTAACACTGGCGCCAGAGGTATCTATCTGGTTTCAGGCGGTGGTGCGCGCCGATAACGACAGCATCATTATCGGTCGCGGTTCTAATATTCAGGACGGGTGCGTACTCCACGTCGACCCCGGCTGGCCAATGGTGATCGGTAAAAGAGTCACCGTCGGCCACAAAGCCATGCTGCACGGTTGTCGCATTGGCGATGGCACGCTGATCGGCATCAACGCGGTCGTGCTCAATGGCGCCATAATCGGTAAAGACTGCCTTATCGGTGCCAATGCACTGGTTACCGAGGGCATGCAAGTACCCGATGGCAGTATGGTGCTGGGGTCACCGGCAAGAATTAAACGTGCTGTTGGCCCGGCAGCGGCCCAATTGCTGCGCGATGCAGCCGATGCTTATATTGCCAAGCGAAAAATATATTCAGATAGGTTACAGGCCATCAATTGATTTTCTAATGCCTCCCTTTGCCTGGACCCCATGCATTATCCTAAATTCCGCAGTTGAATCGTAGCGAGGGCGTCTAAGGTGCTGAAGATGAAGTGTTTTTACCAGCATTTTAGCAACCCTGTAGTGATTCTACAGGTGAAGCTGAAATGCTGGTAAAAGCGCTTTAGATTCTGTGCACTAGGTGCTCGCAGTAGATTCAACTGCGGAATTTAGGATTATGTCCAGGGGGCGTTTATTGCCAAAGAAGAGAATACCGGAAAGAGAACGCGAAACATGCACTACAACAAACCCTTTGAAAAATATGAATACGCGCAACGTGTCGAAAAAGTAAAAAGGCGCATGGTAGCGGCGGGGTTCGACCTGCTGGTATGCCAGGACCCCGCCAGTATGGGCTGGCTGACCGGGTTTGACGGTTGGTCTTTCTACACCCCTCAGGCCGTTATTTTACACCTGGAGGAAGCATCACCCATCTGGTTTGGTCGCGCACAGGATGCAAAGTCAGCCCGCATTACCACCGACATACCCGACGACAATATCATCGGGTTTTCTGAGTCGCTGGTACACCACCCAAGCCAACACCCTTTCGATGAGCTATGCGCGCTGTTGATTGCACGGGGCTGGGGGGCATCGCGAATTGGTGTCGAGCTCGATGCCCATTACTACACCGCACGGGCGCATCAACACCTGACAAAAGGCCTACCCAATGCCCACATTGCCGACAACCATGAAATCGTCAACTGGGCCAGACTGGTAAAGTCAGACGCCGAGCTAGTCTATATGCGCGAGGCGGGGCGTATCATCACCGACACCATGAACACGGCCATCGCCAGAATCCAGCCGGGGGTTCGCCAGTTTGAAGTGATCGCCGATGTCTACCATGCACAGGTTACCGGCTGTGATAATAAGTTTGGTGACTACACCAGCCTATGCCCACTCATTCAGGTAGGGGAAGGCACCAGCACACCCCATTTAACCTGGACCGATGAACCCCTGCCCAAGAGTGGCCTGGTGGTGATGGAAATCGGCGCCGCCCGGCGGCACTACCACGCACCACTGACCCGCACGATGTACATCGGCACGCCACCAGACGAAATTGCCCGGCTAGCCGATGTTATTATTGAAGGGGGAGACAAAGCGCTCGCTATGGCCAAACCGGGGGTCACCTGCGAAGCAGTTGAGGCAACCTGGCAAGGCGTGCTCAAACGCCACGGTTACAGCAAAGACAGCCGGGTCGGGTATTCCATCGGCCTCAACTACCCACCCGATTGGGGCGAGCGCACAGCAAGCCTACGCCCAGGAGACACCACCGTACTCCAGGAAGGTATGTGTTTTCATTTCCAGTCCGGCATGTGGCTGGATGACTTTGGCGCGGCGATTTCAGAGCCTTTTGTCGTGACACAACACGGTGGCGAGCGCTTGAGCCATGTCGCCCGCGAATTAATCACTATCCCCAATTAACCGATCAAAACAACCTCAATAGGTAACAATAATGTCAGGAAATGCCCTGTTAAACAGCCTCGCTTCAGATAACACCTCGTGCGCCTGCCCGGAAATAATGGACGCTGTTATCGCCGCAAATGCAGGCATCACTTCGTCCTACGGTGACGATGCACACTCGCTTAATTTAGACGCGATATTTTCTGATGTCTTCGAAACGGCGGTGAAGGTTTTTCCGGTGCTCTCTGGCACGGCAGCCAACGCCTTGGCGCTGTCTGCATTAACGCCGCGATTCGGCAAGGTGTTCTGCCACGAAATGTCACACATCAATACCGATGAGTGCGCCGCGCCCGAGTTTTTTACCGGTGGTGCCAAGCTTATCCCCATCGCCAGTGATAACGGCAAAATCACCTCCGAAAGCCTTGGCGATGTTATCCGTGGCACCGGCAATGTACATTCAGCGCAACCCACAACAGTGAGCATTACCCAATCGTGCGAGCTGGGCACTGTGTACACACTGGGCGAAGTAGCCGCCATCGGGGAAACGGCCCATCGCCATGGGTTAAACGTCCATATGGATGGCGCCCGGTTCGCCAATGCGCTTGTTACCCTGAACACCAGTCCGGCAGAGATGACCTGGAAAGCCGGTGTCGATGTTTTATCTTTTGGTGGCACAAAAAATGGCTGCCTTGTGGCGGAAGCAGTGGTTTTTTTTAAACCGGCGCTTATTCAGTCTTTTCCTTTCCTGCATAAACGCTCCGGGCAACTGATTTCCAAAATGCGGTTTATCTCAGCACAGCTTGAAGCGTATATAAAAGATGATGTCTGGCTGCGCAATGCCCGCCATGCCAATGCAATGGCCACCCGCCTGAGCAACGGGCTGGCATCGATTCCTGGAGTAAAACCGGCCTACCCAACACAGTCGAATGAGGTTTTTGTACACCTCCCCCAAGCAGTGATAGAGAGGCTCAATGCGTGTGGTTTCAGCGTGACTGAGGGAGAGCTGGACGGCACAGCGCCACCTCGCTTCGTTACCGCCTGGAACACGACTATCGCAGAAATTGATCAACTTTTGACGGCTATTGCAGATGCAGTGGCATTAGTGGATAAATCGTGACGATTTATCGGGTGTCCGTGTGTGGAAACGCACACCAAAACGTAAAAAGCCATCGAGGAAAATACCCATGAGACGCCACCTTGGAGAAACGCGGTCTTCAATCCAGAGAAACCACGCGCTGGTATCGCCCGACAGTTTTGAACGAACAACACTGCCGCACTGGCGCAACACAGAAATTATCGTTGTTATCGCCCCGCAAATGGGCGCGGGGTTCACGCAATACTTTGCTACCTTATCGACACAAAGTGTGGGAGATATGCCCTATGTGAAGGCAATCGAACGGTTTATATTTATACTTGAAGGGGAGCTAACACTGACCATTGAAGATCAGCCCCGCGTACTCAGTAACGAAGGATATGCCTATATACCTGCGGGTACACCCCACACGATTAAAACCAACACAAGCGCTCGCATTTCAGTGCTTGAGCGCCAATACACCCCACTGCCAAACCTTACTGATACACCCCCCTTTATCATCGGCAGCACCCAGGGTATTGACAGTGTCGCAATGAATGGCGACGAGGACATCCAACTTAAAAAACTCATCCCGCAGGATGACATCTACGACCTGCAGATAAACACGATGGATTTTTCACCCGGTGCATCACTTCCCTATGTAGAGACGCATTTTATGGAGCACGGGCTGCTTATGCTGGCTGGTGGTGGCATCTACCGGCTGGATGACCGTTGGTATCCCGTAGAGAAACATGATGTTATTTGGATGGGGCCGTATAGCGCCCAATGGTTTGGCGCCATAGGTAAAACCAACGCCCGGTATTTAATCTATAAATCGTGGAACCGCGATCCGCTGGATTATGGACAGTGACGGCACCGGGCTCTATTTTATAAAACGATCTTGATACTGATAATTCTCTGACCACACACTGCGGAAACCAACAGATATGAATAAACCTATCGCTTTAATTACCGGTGGCGCCCAGGGCATCGGCTACGCTTGCGCCGAGGCCATTGCCGAAGACGGCGCGCACATTGTCCTGGCGGATATCAATACTGAAAATGTTAACGCGGCGGCGAATCGATTAGGTAGTAAAACACAGGCGATTACCTGCGATATGGGTGACCCCGTGCAAATCAACGCAATGTTCGATCAGATTGAAAGCACACTTGGCCCGGTATCGATTTTGGTCAACAACGCGGGTATTTCCTATCCCTGTGATTTTTTGGAGACCACGCTGGAAACCTTTCAGGCAGTCATCAATGTCAATTTGACCGGGACATTCCTGGCATTACAGCGCGCAGCGAAATCCATGGTAACGCATAACATTCAGGGCGCGATTGTCAACATGTCATCCATTAACGAGCGCGTCGCCATCCCCTCTATCGCCCCCTACTGCGCCTCGAAAGGCGGCGTAATGCAATTGACCAAAGCCGCTGCTGTCGCATTGGCAACACATGGCATTCGCGTTAACGCGGTGGGGCCGGGATCTATCGATACAGCAATGATGGCGAGCGTCAATCCCGATGCCGAGGCAATGAAAATGGTTATGTCACGCACCCCCCTTAAACGTATTGGTAAACCCCGGGAAGTCGGTGATGTGGTGGCGTTTCTGGCCAGTGATAAAGCCAGCTATATATCCGGTGAAACTATTTACATTGACGGTGGTCGGCTGGCGATGAACTACACCTGTTAACAACAGGGTTTTATCAGCCCCTGATAAAAGCCTATCGCAAACTGGCGTCTCTATAGTAAAGCCAGATTTGAACCTAAATTCCGCAGTTGCCTCACGAAAGTCTGCACAAGCCCTTGGCGCACCTGGAAAAGTGTAAAAATTGCTCATCGCCAATAAGGTGACCACGCATTTTTTAACGGTCCCATGCACACCAATGCCTTGCACAGCTTTTTCGCACTCAACTGCGTTTTCTAGGTTGAAGGGGCTGATAGGGTGGAACGACCTCTATCACAAAAAAACACCTCATTTAGCAGATGCCGACGATAGCCTCAATCACCTCGGGCAGAAGGGCCAGATCCCGAGGTCGGGAGACTTTATAGACGGCAGTATCCGCCAGCAATCCAGTCAGAAAATCAAAATCCCGGCCTCTCCCTGTGGCATCCAACAGGTAATCAGCATAGGTATTTCTGACCAGATTTATAAGGCCTTCGGCACGTACTAGAGGGGTTATTGAAACCGAACAGCTTGCATTGAAATTTTCCAATACGAAAATGCCGGCAAGCGGCAATGCTTTACGCTGGAATCCTGCGGTGGCTTGATCCGCTGACCCGGTCAAAGCCAGATATCGCTTGTCAATGCCGACTGATACCGGCGGTAGTGCATCACGACAACCCAATTCATCCAGCGTTTCCCGCCAAAGACGCAGGTGTGGGTAGCCGGGATGCACCCAATAGCTGTTTTCTCTTCGTACCAGTGACGCAATATCGTCCGCCAGAACACGGTGGCCATTGCGTGCGAAAAATGCCGCAAGGGTTGATTTGCCAGCCCCTTTCGCACCCGTAACGATGATCGCTTTTTCGCCGATATTTAATACCGAAGCATGTAGTGGTGTTACTCTCCGGGTGCGTAAAATGCAACCGAGTACAGGGCCGAGTAAATACCCGGATAAATCGTCGACATTAAACGCGGCAGTCCAGCTTATATCCAGCGTATGCCCACTTGGGTCGAC
Organism: Gammaproteobacteria bacterium; assembly: GCA_965277715.1. Taxonomy (GTDB): domain Bacteria; phylum Pseudomonadota; class Gammaproteobacteria; order JBCCGL01; family JBCCGL01; genus JBCCGL01. The sequence continues at coordinate 3,684,518 of OZ255836.1, read as the reverse complement.
ATCAAAATAAGCTGCGCGTACACCACTGTCATCTGTGTTGTGGTTGTGATGACACAACCACAACCCCCCGGCGTGTTTCCACACTTCAAAAAAGCCGCGACCCTCTTTGGTTTGAGCCGGTGAGCTATATAAAATTTCACCATCCGGTGGTGTTAGCTGAGGCGTCGTCAAACCCTGGTAGGTAATTTGTAACGGTTGTGCCAATATGTCATGGTTTGTCGCAACAGCCGGTTCATCGCTGGTGTTGAGATGCCGCACTGGCGCATTGGCCTCAATGGGCATGCCGTAAACCGTATAACGGTGAATTGGTGTTGTCATGTTTTCTTCTGACCCTCGGTCTCGTATTCCTGGTATAGAAGCTGTACCGCAGACGCCGCTGTGCGTAGACGTTGGTCAACTTCCCGGTTTTTTACCCTGGGTAATGGTGGCAAAGGTGATTTTGTCGGCAAGGCTTTAAACAAGCTGTAAAAATAATTGCGCACAGGGTCGCGCTGCTCGATCCGTTGCGCAATAACCGCCTCCAATTCTTCGTTATCGATAGGTTGCAGGTGTCGGTAACTGCGACGCCGACGCCATTTTTCCAGTTTTTTCACCAAAACGTTACGATGAAATACTATCGACAAAGCCCTGTATATTCGACCTGCCAAACTACTTGAGAATTCCCTGCCGGGGATATAACTAAACCCGCCTATATGGGTCAGCGAAGGTAAATCCTGATAGCACAGTGCGTGCCCTTCGTAGACCAGCATCAGATTCAGTAGCCGTGCAGTATCGTAGAATTTCTTTTTCAGGCCGAGGGCAATTAATTTTTGCTGATGTTGTTCCGCGATGTCGTTCCAATACGCAGTTTTAAAGCTAAGCCCGGTACGGGACCGCAGTTCACCCAGCAGGGCGTTGTTGTATACGGCAAAATAAGTGCAGCCCAGGCAATGTTGCCGGTCACTATCGGTATGATGACCGCTGATGATTTTGAAATTTTCCGGCAGTATCTGATCTGAGGCGGTCGCCCAGACTGGCGCACCAGAGAATACGGCTGCGTAGCGGGGGATATCGACAGTAAACTCTGCCAGAAAGTCCGCTGTAGCAAACATATCCGAGTCCAAAAAGCAGAACCATTCGTCGGTATGGATGGCTTGCAGATAATCCAGTATCTCACCGTGGGGTAGGTAGTGATCGGTAGAGAGCGCCAGAAAACTCAGGCGTTGATCCCGGCGGCAAAAATGTTCCAGGTAGCGTTGCTCTGGCACCATGCACCCGTTAGACACTAGACGGAACGAACAGGGCGAATGCTTAAGCAGACTGGTCACCATCCAGGTAAGAAAATAAACTGTACCGGGGGTGTAGATGATAGTGAATTGTAGCGTTTCAAATAGCGGGGCGCGCTTGGTTGGTTTATGCATCAAAGGATAGGTGCCCATTGTCAAAATAACGCGCCAGGTGAGGAATACTTGCGGTTTCACGTTCGATCATTTGCCTCTCCTGCGTAGTCCATTGTCGCTGTAAACGGCTTTTATTGGGCTTTTTATAGATAAGGGAGCGGCAGGCGTCAAAATAGGCCTGTCCTGCCTGCACGCCCAGAAAAGTGGTCAACTGTTGCAATACCGGTATAGGATCCTCAATTAGCTCTTCATGGTAGAACCGCAGACAACGGCGTTCACCCAATACGGAAAACAGTTGCGCAGCGATTTTTTCCAGCTCGACATACTTGTGCAGATTATACGTCGCGTCCAACCTACCGTAGCGGTCCAGCTTGCCACGGCGGATTCTGGTGGCGATTACGTCACAGGGATGACGCACGCAGTGGATAAACCGCACCGGTACCGGTGACCACTGGTGTAATGCGAATAACAGCGCGGGATTTCGCGCCAGATATGCCGCCGTATCTGCCGCGCGTTTGTCACCAATAACCCGCAACGGCTTTTTACCTCGCCCTGAGAGTTTTGCTATCCGATAGTTGATGCCGGTCCAAAAAGGGTTGTTGTCAAAGCGCTGTGCGTTATACAAAATACGCCCCACTATCGAACGCCAGCTTTTGTTCGCTTCGATCTCTTTCAGGATATTCAATTCAACACTTACTACGATTTCTGGGTGCGCATTCAGTAACGTGCGTGTTAACGTAGTTCCCGAGCTTGGGTTGCCGACGAGCATAAGATAGTATTGCAGGCGGCTGAGGTCAGTGGTAAACGCCAGCCTCCAGCTTTGAAGGTACGATATGATACGGCCTGGAAATGCCGTTAATCCAGGCAAGTTTAATTCCAACGCTTAAGCTTGTTAAACACCCGCCGGGCAACCGATTTTCTGCCGGATGGCACAAGATCGTGGCTACCAGGCCGCGGTCTCCAGACGCTGGTGGTATTGAGTTTGTCTCCCGGTTCAATAGCCGTATAGTAATATAGCGCGATTGACCGGCGCGTCATATGTTCAGGGCAGGACAAGGTTTCTGGATGCCCGTGAAATGACTTCAGGTCTGTGGCGAAGATTACGCAACGGTTAAAAATGGGTGCTATTGATTTTACGCACTGGCTCAATTCTCCGTCCCACAGCTCCAGATTGCCTGCGTAGTTCGCCTCCCAGGATTCGTTGAGGTAAATCAACATATTAATGCGTCTTTGCAGATTGAGCTCTTTATGCAGGTTAAAGTCTGAGTGAACGGCCAGTTTACCGCCGGGGTCTATTTCATGCAGACCTCCGCCCAGAAAAGAAGGGTCGATAAGCAAGGGCTTTATCCCCGTTACCGTTTCCAGAAACTTTACTACGGGTGGTGAATTAAAGAGTGGCAAATAATGTCGGCACGGGTTGTCACCCAAATTCTGTGGCCGGTAACCGCGTTTGCCTTGCTGGTGAGGGACGGTATGGTAGACGCTGGCTTCGCTTTTGGCAGGAAAATTATCGACAATAGCACGAATAAACTCAGTCGGAAGAAAGTCGTCCAGCACTAAATGAGGGAATGGTTCGGCCACAGAGAACTGCTTGCGCAACTCACCTGTCGCGATTCTGGGTTTGATGCCAGAGCAAAGAAAGCGTTCGCCGCGTTTGATCACCTCAAGTTGTGACATGGGCAGTTCCCTTGGTGTATTTCGGTCGCAGGCGCTCGGATAGAGCCGTCAAAAAGTCGCGGTTTCTAAAAATTACTTCTTTGCCATACGCTTGAACAGACTGCCAACGTCTATCGCCAGGGAATGAAGGTGCGGCAACCCTCTCAGGCGAACCACCTTTACGGTTATCCATCAAATAGGCGTAAGTTTCAGCACAATCCACAGGCAGGTCTTGTTTTTTCAGTTTATGGTGCTCCAGGGGTTGGCGAACGAAACGGCGCAATTGCATAAAGTGGGGTTTAAGCCCAGATTGCGTGGCAACTTCGGTAACTACGCCACAATAGGCATTGACATCGTGCAAGTTGAACTCCACTAGCGGAAAAGAGGTTTTTTGGTGGCGCTCTACCAACCGCTGATTATAGTGCCGCCAAAGCGTGAGACCTTGTTCAACTGGAATACCGTTACGCTGGTTAAGAGAAGCCGCCACCGCGAGAGGATGGCGAAAAGTGCCGATAAGGTGGCACCGAGAACCAATAATCGTTTCCCAAGCATCAAGCATGAGCAGCGTTCGAGGGTCTTTTACGCCACAGAGGCGTCTCCGTGCAAGCTGGTTGACTATATGGCGCATAGCGGCTTGATGATAGTCATGCACTACCACATTGGCAGGCGGTTTATACCACCCACCTCTGTTTAAAGCCAATATCTGGTCATGCAGCCATTTTACTGAACGAAGCTCACCATAGCCTGGTGCGTTAAATTGGTTGGAACCTGGAGCTGGACCTAAATACATACCGCTTCTCGCCAGGCATCCAGCAAGACAACTGGTTCCGCTGCGGTGCATACCTACTACCAGAAAAAAACGTTCAACCCCCCGTTTCGCCACACCCGTGGAAAAACAACTATTTGGCTTACACGCCAAGGTGTCAAGTGTTTACTCAGGAATTGCCGTTACCCTCAGCATTTGTATTACCCCCGTTTGTACCTTGAGTATATTGCTTCACCGTACCGAAATCCGTCATTATCGGGCTTTGGTAGGCTTTCTTTTCGGAAGGGGTGGCGTTTAGTGTTGGCGTTTTTTCTTGCATCATAGTTACCTGTTAAGTGAGTTAACGTTGTCGGTTGCAAATTTAATGGTATTCTTTCCATTAGTCAAACTGCATAAGAAAACGACCGATTAGAATACCCCGCAGCGTGATAACTCCCTGGTGTAAATGCTCAACACCTCTGATCTCACAGTGCTGGAGCGCATCATTTAAAAGCCCTAAATCCAGCCAGTGCCGTACTGTGGGGGAGTTTTTCAGGTGCTGGAGAATATCCACTATTTCCGCTCGGTTTGTCCACATCCAGTTGTCCAGATCACCCGCTATTAACCCACGGTGACGGTTATACAATACCTCATCGGGCATAATACCGTGCATGGATTGGCGAAGCAGCAATTTTTCCTGCCCGTCTCTGGTGTATTGCCGCTGGGGAATGCCGAAACAGAACGCTACCAGGCGTTTATCCAGCACTGGAGCGCGTTCATCAACGCCGAAGCACCTCCCCAGTTCTGGGGACAAAGATAGCTTGCCCGACTGGAACATCGCTATCAGGTTGCACAGGGGTTCGGCGGCCTGCTTTTGCCTGGCCATTAATTCGGCATCGTAGGGCGCTTGCGTCCGCAGCACCGGCGCGGCGGCTTCTGCTCGAATGAACCTCCGCCCTTCGCGCCCATGAGGGCGATGCAACGGTGCAAACAACGGGCGGATAAGCTGGCTGGCCATGCTACACCAAAGTGGCCTTCGTTGGTGTTGCGCCCATAAACGGACTTCGTGCGCCAATGTGCCAAACCGACCACTGCGTAACAGGCCCAATAGGTAACTGTCGCGGTTGCCCTGCCAGGACACGGTAAAGTTGCCCGCCTGGCCGGTAAGCAGTGTAGCGATATTTTGCTGTTGAGCCATTTTCAGCAAGGACATAAACCAATACCAGGCGGAAAAGGTAAAGGGGGGTTGGAGTAGCGTGTCCAGCATATAATCAATGGCAGACAGTGGGGTGAAATAGGCGTGTTGAATATAGCTCACGTCAATATTGCCTGCGTGGCGGCTAGTAGCTTCTATCAGTGATGTTTCATCCGCCCTGCGGTTGGTCGGCACGCCTTCCAGATTAGCCCCGTCGGCCGGCCGCCAGGAGATTGCTCTCAGCCGTTCGCCGGATTGCGCCCTCTGCCTGGCCGCCAGTGACGCCACCGAGCCGGAATCTAGCCCGCCACTTAGGGTTACCGCCACTTCACCGTGGCTGCGCAGACGGCAAGACACGGCCTGGGTGTATATTTCGAGAAAAGCATCCAGATAATCCTGATCGTTGGCGAAGGTCACCGGCTGTATATCCTGGGGCCGCCAGTGGTATTGGCGAACGGTCCGTTGGGCGTTGACCGCCATCCATTGGCCTGCGGGCAATTGGTAAACATCTTTATAAAACGTTTGGGCGTCGCGCCGTTGGCCCGCTGCAAGTTGTGCCACCGCTAACTCGTTAAGCTGTGAAGGCACGCCAGGCAAAGCCATGACACCCTTGAGCGCGCTGGAAAAAACGATAAAATGCGCGTTTTGGTAATAGTACAGCGCGCCTGCTCCGATCTGATCACGCGCAATGAACAGTTGCTGTAGGTGGTGATCCCAAAGTGCGAATGACCAGTCGCCCAGCAGGTGGTGGGGACACTCTTCCTCCCATCGCTCATAGGCTTTAAGTATTAAACTACTATCTGGCATGAACTTACGTTCGGGTAAGGGAACAGACAGCAAATCGAAAAGCTCATCCCGGTTGTCAAGCCGGGCATCGGCTACCAGTACATAGCGCCCCGAATTACTTACACAGGGCAGATTTTCATAAATCGATTCCGGGGTGTTGTAACGCAATAAACGACCAAAGCCGATGGATGCATGCCGCCAGTCCTCCGCGCAGTGATGGGGAAAACACGCCATTGCCAACCGGATGGATGCCAGATCTACCGTTGTTACCGGCTGCTTGTCGGTACGAAACAGACCAAAGATCATCTATCCTCCTTCCATGTAGCAGTGACGAGGTTTGCTGGCGAAAATGGAAAATCATAGGCGGCGTATCTTTGCCTGACTTTGTTGTGGGCGTTCAACGGTTTGTTCTGATATTCCACCCAGGCATGGGCAGCGAATACTCCCTTGATTCTTCTGGTGCCGATAATGATTACGGAGGAGATATTGCGCCGATGCAACAGAAACCACAGCGTTAACGAACGTGACAGACAGTTGCCCAAGGGGAAATGCCGTTTGAACCAACGGATCCCTGTGCTGGCGCGGTCGATATAAACCGTATCATTATGGCCACCACCAGGGCATGTGACGGCCAACCACTCGAAGATGTGAAAGGCCGACTTAAAGCCTCTGAGCTTCAATAACAAAACCGCCAACGGCAACACCAACAGAATCTGACAGGCAATTTGCAGATCACGCCACTTTGCCCTTATCAAATCAACGCCAGACATTCAGTTGACAACCAGGCCGGTTTCCAACCAATGGGAGATAATTTTTTTGATATCCTCTCGCAATAATGACTCTTCTACTTCATATTCGGCCAGTAGCTGTTGGGTTATGTTCGCCACGCTGCCGTCGTTCTCCAACAAACGCCAGCACCGTAAGGCTACTTCATTCAAGCTATAGTAATGTTCGGTCTCTACATTAAGCAGAACTGCTTCAGTTTCTTCGTCAAAAGCCTGGAGTAATACATGGGGTGGGATTTTGATGTGGCCAGGAAGCATAGTTAATTTGACGATACTGGTGAAAAACTAAACGATTATAATAATAATTGCGTGAATCGGTAAAGTGAACATTGTTATTGACCCGGCATGAAAATATGTCGGTGCGGCTTGTGAGCTATCTGTTTAGTCGTAACATGAATGGATCGATAAATTGCCTCACTCCCTGTAGTCTATGCGTTTTCTAATCCGCCCCCCCTGGAGTCCCCCTTATGACCATCACCCGTCACCACACCAACGCACGCATGAGCCAAATAGTTATCCACGGCGATACGATTTACCTCGCCGGTCAGGTTGCCAGTGACCCCAATGCCAATGTGAGTATACAAACCCAGCAGGTGCTGGATAAAGTCGATGCACTCCTGGCAGAAGCCGGTAGCGATAAAACACATTTGCTGTCTGCGCAAATCTGGCTGGCAAACATCGGGCATTTTGACGAGATGAACAAAGTCTGGAACGCCTGGGTACCCGAGGGTCACGCTCCCGCCCGCGCCTGTATTGAAGCCCGTCTGGCAACACCGGACCTGCTGGTTGAAGTGGGCGTAGTCGCCGCAAAGTAAACTATCCAATCGCCCACCCCTCTTTCACACCGTGAATACAACAAATCCACGGCTGGCGTTTTTCTGCCTGTTAATTGCCGTGTCGTTTTGGGCGGGCAATACGGTGGTTGGCAAGTCGATTGTCAGCACTATACCGCCATTTTCACTGTCGTTCTGGCGGTGGACACTGGCCGGGGTATTGCTGGCACCGTTTGCACTGCCGATTGTGTGGCGCGAACGGGCGTTTTACCGCAAACACTGGCGGTTGATCGGCCTGCTGGCATTTTTCAGCATCACCCTCTACAACACCTTTCAATACTGGTCGATGCAGTGGATCAGTGCGACCAAGGTGGGCATCATTTCCGCATCATTACCCGTGTTTATTTTTTTGCTGTCGTGGATCATCGGCGTGGAGAAAATTGGCAAAAACAAATTGACTGGTCTGCTGGTTTCATTGAGTGGTGTGGCGCTGGTGATTGTCGCGGGTGGTAAGGTTGGGGTGGGTGTGCTGGCCTCGCTAACTCCCGGTGATGGTTTGATTCTCACGTCGATTATTGTATTTGCGTTTTATTCTGTGTATTTAAAACGCCTGCCGGGGCACTTTTCTATTCGCGGTTTTTTATTCGTCAATATCGTTATAGGCTGGGTTGGTATCGTGCCGTTCTACCTCTACGATGTGTATACCGGCAGCAACGGTTGGCCGCTCAATCAAAACACCGTCAGTGTGTTGGCGTATGTGGCGGTGTTTCCCTCAATTTTTTCTGGGATTTTATGGCTCAAGGGTATTCGCCTGGGCGGGCCTGCAATGGGTGGTATCTGTTATAACTTTATCCCGGTCATCGCTTCGTTATTGGCGGTTTTATTTCTGGGGGAGCAATTCACCTGGGTGCATTTCTTGGGCATTGTGCTGGTATTAATTGGCGCCAATTATGACCGTTTCACTGCGCATTACACCAATACGCCATCAACGTTCAATTGATGAGTTATTTCGTGCACGTTCCTTAATTAAGCTCGCTGCGCCACAGCAGTAAACACACCCGCACCAACCAGAGCCGTTCCACCGCAACGATTAAACCACCGCCGGGCTTTTTCACGTTGCAGAAAGCGTTTTAGGGCACCTGAAAAAATAGCGTACATCGCCGCATTCAACGTACCGATAACGACAAAGGTGACGCCGAGCAACGCCAATTGCGCTACAACATCGAGCGCGGGATCGACAAACTGCGGCAAAAAGGCGATAAAGAAAACAATCCCCTTTGGATTAAACGTTGTCACGATAAAAACACGCATAAACAGGGAAAAGGCACCTTTGTACTCAACCGTCTCGTCGCTGGTGACAATTACACTGGGGCTACGCCAAAGACTGATGCCCAGGTAAACAAGATACCCCGCCCCTACCCATTTAATAATGGTAAAGAAAAATGCCGAGGTGGCGAGTATCGCACCCAACCCAAACAGCGACAGAAGCAGTGCCAGCGCATCACCTAACATCACCCCCAACACCAACGGCAGAGTGGCCGCTTTACCGTGAATTAACGATTGGGTGATAACGAGCAAAATGGTCGGCCCGGGGATCACAATAATAATTGTCGCGGCGATGGCATAAGCCAGCCAAAGCTCAAATGCCATGCGCTTACCTTGCTTTAGTGAGGGTCGGTATAAAAATCGACCCGCATAGGTTGCAGTAACAAATACCCCTCACCATCGCTGCTCGCCTCAAACCGCTCACGCACAGCATCTGATCTAACAATAGCAGGATCAAATTCACTGTAGGTGATCGAGGCATAGCGATCAGCAAAATCGTCAAAGCTGCCATAACGCGTTTCAGTGGTGTAGAAATAGTGTTGCCAGTGGGTAAACAGTGGGCGGGCGTAGTGTGTCAGCGCTTCAACTGCGTATTGGCGCACTTCCGTTTCATCGTGAAACAGTTGAATTGCATCGTTATACGAGCCTTCAGGCAGTGGCTCAACAACGGCCAGAAAACCGCCGGGCCTGATCACCCGCCGGGCATCTTCAAGCGATGCCTGCATTTCCTCACGCGGTACATGATGTAACGAAAGGCTAAAAATAACACCGTCAACCGAAGCATCATCAACGGGAATATGCTTGGCGCGGGCTTCAAAAAAAGTGACATTAGCGGTTGGCACTGCCTGAGCATTCTTTTGCGCCTGAACCGCATCCGGCTCGACACCGACAACTGTAGCCCCAACATACGCCAACTTGCGCGCCAGCGTGCCATCACCACAGCCGACATCCACCAGCCGCAAACCCTGCGGGTTAAAAATAGTACGCAGTGCTTTTACATCACTTAACCTACCCAAATCATTCGCGGTGTTATCCATTGATTTCACTCTACAATTTTGAATTAATTAGCATAAGCGAATTTTTGGTTATTTTCTGCCGACAAAACTTAGGCAAGGGGGCTTGAGCACATCGGTAGGGATACAGGAGACAGAGCACTACCCCGGCACGGCAACCACTGCCAACGCATCACCGCAAGCAATTAACCCCGGAAAATGTCGCTGCGCCAATATACCATCCAACCCAGCGCAATACTCTACCGGCGCAACTCCAGTACGCGTTGTATCGTAAATGCGAGCAACCACATCGCCCTGCATCACCCTCTCCCCCAGCGCACAGCACATCTCCAACAAACCATCATGCTCACTGGTAATAAAACACTGATCACCAGGCATATCCAACAACACACTGTCACGTGGCAGGATTTCACCCTGCCTGATACCCGCGTGCACCAAGAAGTTATGCACCCCGGTTTCGGCAATCTCATTGCTACTGGCAGTGGAGCTACCCCCCCCGCCCAACTCAGTGGAAAGGAACACTTTACCCAGCGACTCGGCGGCTGTGTCATACATACCCACCGCATCGATCTCCAGCAGCATCATGCTATAGGGCGCACCAAAAGCCTGCATTGCGGCGACACACTGCGCCTGCTGTTGCTTATCGTCAAGGATATGCGCGGCGGCAAACGGCACAAAATCGAGCGTTTTGCCCCCGGCGTGGATATCCAGCACAAAATCGCTTATCGGCAATAAGTGCCGGGTAAAATAATCCGCCATTTTTTCCGTGGCCGTACCGTCTGGCCTGCCGGGGAATACCCGATTCATATTGCCGCCATCCAATGGCGAGGTACGCTTCCCCGCTTTAAACGCGGGGTAATTGAAAAATGGCACGATAATAACGCGACCACAGATCACCTCAGGCTGTAGGGTATTGGCCAGCTTGACCAACGCCACCGGGCCTTCGTATTCATCCCCATGATTGGCGCCAGTGAGAATTGCGGTGGGGCCATCGCCCCGCTTGATAACGCTGATCGGCGTCATAATCGCGCCCCAGGCGGATTCGTCTCTGGAGCAGGGTAGTTTTAGAAAGCCGTGCTGGATACCGTCCCGTTCAAAATCGACAGTGGCGGATACGGGGGATGGGCGCATAATTGTTTCCTGATTATTCAGAAGAAAAACGACTGGACAGGTTCCGTATTAAACCTAAATTAATCCGTTGAATCCACTACGTTGCAGGAGTTTGTCGAATTCAGGACTGCTCTACGTTGAACTCACAGACGCTCGAAAAATATACTTCTCTACTGCCCGCTTGATTTAATGTTTTCAAAATAAGCTTGCCAACTTTCATGTTCCCTACCTGTTGCCGTATAAAAATGACTGGGATAATTCGCTTTTCCCTCTCGAATACCCTGTAATCTCCGGGGCTTATTTCAACACCTGGATGCTTTACTTTATCGGGTGTTCTCGCCAACCCGATAACATTTTCAGTTGATAGCAAAGCAGCGGTGGCTTTGAATATTGCTGATCCTAATTGGCCACTGGCCGCTGGCCGCTGTAATCGCTATTTTTATTTTTCCACCTTTACAGACACTCGCTTCAAACACCACCCCTCACAACACTACGCAACAAACGCAACCCAAGCCACAAAAACAACAATGGAAACACCACAGTTTGCAACATAAACACCACAATCAAATGGATAATATGCTCACTGGCCTGGGCAAACTGCTGTTTGTAACGGTCAATACGCGCATCGACATCAAAGCGCAATGCTGTACGGTCATACCAGTGCCCAAGTCGACCCAGCAGCCCCTTATTCTGCGCACTGGTAGCCGGGTCTTTTTCCGCCTGCTGAAGCGCTTCGGCCTCGTCACGTGTGACTTCGAGTGCCGTATAAGACACCTGGTAACGATCCGCCAGAAAGGCATCGTATACCGCCTGGTTAGCCAGCACTATCACCGGCACGGCAAAACGCACAAACACAATCAACACCGCCAGCCGTAACGCAATGCCCCGCCAGCGGCCACTTAACCAGCCCGGACGCCAAATCAATACCAACAACAGCATCGCCGCCACCATTAACGCCGCCTGAAAAACCGACGCAGCACCGATCGCTATCAACACTTTTTGCGCACCCAATGAAGTGCTCGCCGCCAGCATAATCCAGGAAAATCGCTCAATAAGGTCATTAACCGGATCAAATATCTGCCCTGGTGTCAGAATGACACCAACCCCGGCTGGCTCAATAGCCAACTCTGTACCCTGCACAACCGATACAACCGCATTAATACTGCGCACCACGGCAAAGGTGACCAGCGCCCGCTCAAAAGCGTCATCGACGGGTTTACCTGCACGCTGATCGAGTTGTTGTGTAAAACCGAGTAACACGACAGCGACCAGCAATACCGTCAAAAAGCAGCCGGTTTTTACCTTGTAATTTGTGGGTGAGTTATCCACGTTTAATCCGGTGTGTCCAGACCCCACGTATTAACTTGCACACAAGTAAATACATGATGTCCAGTCTAGGTTGAAAAGGGTTATCGCCTGATAATCATACACGTTGAACTTGCATGCGCATAAAGCTTGCCCGCCGAATCTTTCAATGTGCCCTCAGAAACCCCCAGCGATTTGGAAATATTGATTATTTTACCTTCGGCGATAAGCAGGGTATCCCGTGGCACGGGCCGTACCATTTTTACATTGAGTTCAATAGTGCCATAGGGCACCCCCGCTTCCAGCATCGTGTGTACTGCACAACCTGTCACTGAGTCCATTACTGTCGAGGCAAAACCGCCATGTGTCCCCCCCATAGGATTTAGGTGCTGCGCTGTCGCCATTGCTTCAAACACCACCCTGCCCCGCTCGGCGAGGACGAATTTCATTGGAATAGTCGCTGCAATCGAGGGGTGGGGAATATCACCACAGACGATACCCTGAAGAATTTCCAAACCAGACAGACAGTCAAGTTGTTGCACAGTCATCGCCCCATTAAATAATAAATCGTTATAAGCCAGTACACCGCCTACTTTATATTGTCGGGTTCAGTTAGCCCACAAGCGTGCCAGAGCAAGGTGTTTTTACGCAATCATAAGGTAGATGGTGTACTGGGATTTTACCCAACTATTGCGCGCTACGCGTAGCGCTATCGCTGAAAACACATATAAGCGGCACCCCACGCTGTAGTAGAATTCCCTAATGGATCCAATAATCTCAATAAAAAACCTGTCCAAGACTTATTCAAGCGGTCACCCGGCGCTCAAGACGGTCAATCTCGATATTGCCCCCGGTGAAATTCTCGCGTTGCTCGGCCCCAATGGCGCGGGTAAAACCACATTGATTTCGATTATTTGCGGCATCGTTTCCCCAAGCACCGGATCGGTGAGTGTCTGTGGTCACGATATCATTAGCGATTACCGAATTACCCGTGACAGGATTGGTTTAGTCCCCCAGGAACTGACTCTCGGCACCTTCGATAAAGTGCACAATACTGTGAGCTTTAGCCGTGGCCTGTTTGGCAAAAAACCCAACCCCGGATATATCGACCAATTGCTTAAAGATTTATCACTGTACGATAAAAAAAATAGTGAAATACGCGCACTCTCCGGCGGCATGAAACGCCGCGTGCTGATTGCCAAGGCGCTCTCGCACGAACCAAGTGTATTGTTTCTCGATGAGCCAACCGCTGGGGTCGATGTTGAGTTGCGCAAGGATATGTGGGAAATCGTTAGCCGCCTGCGTGAATCCGGGGTCACCATCATTCTCACCACGCACTATATTGAAGAGGCCGAGGCGATTGCCGACCGGGTCGGTGTTATGAGCAAAGGGGAGTTACTACTGGTGGAAGACAAGGCGGCACTGGTACAAAAACTCGGCAAAAAGCAATTGACCATTGAACTGCGGGATTCACTGAATGCATTACCGGCATCCCTCACCGGATGTGATTTAGTCTTATCAGCCAATGGCCACTGCCTTACTTATACCTACGATATAAAAAGCGAACGCACCGGCATTACCGAGGTGTTACAACAAATAAGATCAGCGGGGTTAACATTAAAGGATCTGCACACCACACAAAGTTCGCTGGAAGATATTTTTGTCGATCTGGTCAACACCCACTAATGGATGCCATCACACAATGAATTTTCAAGCTGTCCGGGTTATCTACAAATTCGAGATGCTGCGCACCTGGAATACGCTGATGCAGAGTATCGCATCACCGGTTATTTCGACATCGCTGTATTTTGTCGTGTTTGGCGCGGCGATTGGTTCACGCATTGAGCAGGTGGATGGTGTCCCCTATGGTTCGTTTATAGTGCCAGGGTTGATGATGCTGTCACTGTTAACCCAGAGTATCGCCAATGCCTCGTTTGGCATTTTCTTCCCAAAGTTTACCGGCACTATTTATGAAGTAATGTCCGCGCCGATTTCATTTCTTGAAGTGGTACTGGGTTATGTCGGCGCGGCAGCGACCAAATCGCTCATTCTTGGTACCATTATTCTGGCCACCGCCGGTTTGTTTGTACCGCTGGAGATCGCCCACCCGGTCTGGATGTTGGCGTTTCTGCTACTGACCTGCATTTCATTTTCACTGTTTGGTTTTATTATTGGCATATGGGCAGATAATTTTGAAAAGTTACAACTGATTCCCCTGCTTATTATTACACCACTGGTATTTCTCGGCGGTAGTTTTTATTCCGTCAGTATGTTGCCGCCTGTGTGGCAGACGGTGACCTTATTCAACCCGGTGGTTTACCTTATCAGTGGGTTTCGCTGGAGCTTTTTTGGTGTAGCCGATGTGAGTGTGGGCCTGAGCTTAACAGTGATTGCGCTGTTTCTCCTCGCCTGCCTGATGTTGGTATGGTGGATGTTTAAAACGGGCTACCGTTTAAAACAATAGCAACTTTAAGGATCTGTAACATGTTCGCCTTCTTTGAAAAATTGCTGGCGCCCTTTCCAGCACAAACGCCAACGCGCCCACCGGCAACACTCTTCGCATTCTGTTCACACTACACCCAGGGAGTGTGGCCGTGGTTATTTGCCATGGCATTTCTGGTAGCCACTTTTTCTGCGCTGGAAGTGGCGCTATTTGGTTTTCTCGGCAGCCTTGTCGATTGGTTAGGTGACGCCGATAGAAACACCTTCCTTGAAAAAGAAGGTGACAAATTAATCGGGATAAGCGCTGTCGTGTTGTTGGCATTACCACTGGTGGCGGCACTGCATTCGCTGATAATGCATCAAACCGTTATCGGCAACTACCCAATGCGTATTCGCTGGCTGGCGCATCGCTACCTATTGCGTCAAAGCTTTGGCTTTTACCAGGATGAATTCGCAGGGCGCGTTGCGACCAAAGTGATGCAAACCGCGCTCGGCGTGCGCGAAGCAATTATGAAGGTGATCGATGTGTTGGTTTACGTCGGTGTTTATTTTATTGGTGCGTTGATCTTAGTAGGCACCTTCGACTTCTGGATGACATTGCCCTTTTTTGCCTGGCTGATAATGTACAGCCTGCTGCTCTGTTATTTTCTGCCGCGCCTGGGCAAAGTATCCGCCGAGCAAGCTGAAGCGCGCTCCACCATGACAGGTCGTGTAGTCGATAGTTATACCAATATTATGACGGTAAAGCTGTTCGCCCACGCCGGGCGTGAAGAGCGCTACGCAAAAGACAGCATGGAGGGGTTTATGCTCACGGTACACCGCATGATGCGTCTGTCGACCCAGCTGGGCGTCTCTGTCGATATACTCAACCAACTGCTCCTGTTTGGCGTTGGCTTCGCGGCGATAGCCTCATGGATAAACGGCGTGGCCAGTATAGGGGGTATTGCCGTGGCCATTGGTCTGGTACTGCGGTTGCAGGGTATGGCGCATTGGATTATGTGGGAAATGTCTGCCTTATTTGAAAACCTCGGCATGGCCCGGGATGGCATGGGCACCCTCGCCAAGGTACAAACCGTCACCGATATTGATAACGCCAGCGACCTCAAAGTAACCCAGGGCCGTATTACCTTTGAAAACATCCGTTTCCATTACGGCAAACAGGGCGGGGTTATCGATGATTTAAGTCTCGACATCAGGCCCGGTGAAAAAGTGGGTATTGTCGGGCGTTCAGGCTCGGGTAAAACCACATTAATGAACGTGCTGCTGCGCCTGTTCGATCTTGAAGGCGGCAGAATACTGATCGATGGGCAGGATATTGCACATATCAGCCAGGACTCATTGCGTGCCAATATCGGTGTAGTCACCCAGGATACCTCTCTGCTGCACCGCTCAGTCGCCGATAATATCGCCTACGGTAAACAACAGGCGACACGTGAGCAAATTATCGAGGCCGCCAGGCGCGCCAATGCCCACACCTTTATTCCCGGCCTTGGCGATATGAGTGGTCGGGCAGGTTATGACGCCCACGTTGGCGAGCGTGGTGTCAAATTATCCGGTGGCCAGCGTCAACGTATCGCCATTGCCCGCATGTTTTTGAAAGATGCACCGATCCTGGTGCTGGATGAAGCCACCTCCGCGCTGGATTCAGAGGTCGAAGCCGCCATTCAGGAAAATTTAATGCAATTGATGCAAGGCAAGACCGTTATCGCCATTGCCCACCGGCTATCGACAATTTCTGCACTCGATCGACTGATCGTCATCGAACAGGGAAAAATCATCCAGCAGGGTACACACCAGGCACTTGCAAATACAGAGGGACTCTATGCAGAATTATGGCGGCGACAATCGGGTGGTTTTATTGCCTGAGCGTAACACCAAGGCAACCAGGGGTGGCGCTTTTGGGCAAAAAAAAATGCCGCTCTAAAAGAGCGGCATAAAATGGTCTGTGTAGACCAAAGGAGGATTCACTACAATGGCAAAAAACGTATTCAAAACAATGTTCACTGTCTGAATCCGGTGGCGCCGATTAAGTGGTGCCGGTTGCCGATGGAAGAATAATAGGGGTTGGTGGCTGCCACTACAAACGATAGTTATTCATACAAACCATGAGAATTTACTCATATATTGCCGTAGGGTTAGATTGACTAACCCGGTAAACCGGCGAATATACTGGCCTCTGAGCCACCACACAAATAAACCAAAAAGGATACTATGAGCAATAGTAAACTTGAAGCAGCCATCGGCAAGCTTATCGAATCCATGCCTGGCCAGGTAGGCGTTTATGCAGAGACAGTAGATGCCGACAAACGCCTTAGTATCAACGCCAACGCAGCCTACCCAACCGCCAGCAGTATTAAGGTATTCGTACTTTACACTTTACTCAGTGAGGTGGATAAACACCGTATTTCATTGCACGAACGGGTTGAATATACCGCCCGATTTTCTACCCCTGGCTCTGGCGTGATGAATCATCTCGATTGCGGGTTAAAGCCGACACTTAAAGACCTGGCGACATTGATGATGATGATCAGTGACAATACCGCCACCAACCTGCTGATTGATTACCTTGGCCTCGGCTGTATCAACGAGGCGATTGCGGATATTCCACTGCAACATACCCGTATTGGCAACTGGTGCAATTTCAAAGATTCTGACAGGGATTCATTTACCCTGGGGGAAAGCACGCCACAAGCGTTTGCACATTTTCTATTGCGCATGAGAAAAGGTGAACTACTTAGCTCAAACGCCAGTGAATTATTTTGGGATATTTTGCGCATTCAAAAATACATTGAGCCACTGAGAAAACACCTGCCAGCAAGCCCATGGGCGCGTGAATGGAACATGCCCGAGCCGGTATGGGTGGCCAGCAAAACCGGCTACCTAATGGACTGTACCACCGAGAGTGGGCTGGTGGTCGCGCACGGCGCCGAATGGGTGATCAGCATAATGACCAGGGATATGCCAGATGAAGAAGAAGACCCAGATAATATGGCTGAAAAATTAATATCCGAAGTAAGTTTGTTGGTGTATGAGGCTTGGTCACCGGTTAGTTGTTAGCAGGTGCGAGAATGACTCACTACACAGCAATCAAATAATGATCCAACATCAATATCGCAAACAATGCCATTAGGTAGTTAATCGAAAAAACAAACGTTTTCATCGGTTGTTGTTTGCGTGTTTCATCCAGCATTTTAATCGCACTCACAAGGAACCCTATTCCCAAGGCCACCGCACCCAGCAGGTACAACCAGCCATTCATACCGATAAGATACGGCAGCAAAGTGACCAGCACCATCAAGATGGTATACAACAGCACCTGTAAACGAGTGAATTTTTCACCGTGGGTCACCGGCAACATCGGAATGCCTACTTTGGCATAATCAGCTTTGCGGTGAATAGCCAGCGCCCAAAAATGTGGCGGTGTCCAGGTAAAGATAATCAAGAATAACAATAACGATTCAGCGCTCACATCACCGGTAATGGCCGCCCAACCCAGTACAGGTGGCATTGCCCCAGCGGCACCGCCAATCACAATATTCTGTGGTGTCGCCCGCTTTAAGTAGAGCGTGTAAATTACCGCATACCCTATCAACGCAAAAAACGTCAGTACGGCCGTCAATGTATTCACCCACACCACCAGTAACACCATCGACAGCACACCAATCGACAATGCAAACATTAAACATTGCCGGGTACTCAGGTGTCCCTTGGGCAGGGGCCGGTTTTTAGTGCGCGCCATCATCGCATCGGCACGCTGGTCAATGATGTGATTAAGCGCCGCCGCCGAGGCCGAGGCCAGGCCAATACCGATGGTACCCACAACAAATTCCACTACTGGCACAAACCCGGGGGTCGATAACAACATGCCGACAATAGCGGTAAAAACCAGCAATAACACTACCTTTGGTTTACACAGTTCAAGGTAGTCACGCCAGTGACTGAACACATTGCCCGGTACTTGCTGAGCCTCGGTATTCATACAGTATTCTCCGGCACCCTCAGAGAATAATTCGCTGCGGGTCGGCTTTTATAGATGATGTAAATCAATGATAGCACCAAAAGCGCCGCGCCTCCGTTGTGCGCTGTCGCCACAGACAAGGGCAGGTGCAAGAGTACATTGCCAACCCCCAGTGTAAGCTGTAACGTTAACAAACCCAACAATACATACCCCACCCTGCCCGCCGCCGGTGACACGGTCCGGTTTTTTAACGCACAGATACCCACCACCAATAGCATCACGGTGGTGAATATGGCTCCTATACGATGGCTTACGTGGATGGTGACACGCGAGGCATTGGCGAGCACGCCGCCCTCGTAATCAACCCCTGTGCCCCGCCACAAGGTAAAGGCATCGGCAAAATCCATCGATGGCCACCACTGGGTTTGGCAGGTGGGAAAATCCGGGCAGGAAAGGGCCGCGTAATTGGTACTCGTCCAGCCACCGAGCATTATCTGTAGCGTCAAAACCAACAAACCTGCTTTTGCCAGCGTGCCCAATTTTTTCGGTAGCACCTCACCATCAACCACACGGGTCGATAACCACAGCCAAAATAACAATGCCAAGGTACTAAAACCACCGAGCAAATGCAGCAGCACAATTGCGGGCTTAACCAGTAAGGTAACCGTCCACATGCCCAGTAATCCCTGAAATATCACCAACACTACCAGCCAATAGGCAAGCTGCCCAGAAAAGCCGTGTTTTCGCGTACGCCAGGTCAATACCGCAATCGCAACAATCACCAGGCCCAGTAGGGATGCCAGGTAGCGGTGCACCATTTCTTTCCAGGCTTTGCTGTGCTCCAGTGGTCGCTCAGGGTAGGCCTGATTTGCGGCGCTTACCGCCTGCTCACTTTGCGGCACCAATAATTGACCATAACACCCAGGCCAGTCAGGGCAACCCAGGCCCGCGTCGGAAAGCCGCACAAACGCACCCAGCACCACCACGCAAAATGCCAACACTGTCGCTGCAGCGGCAAGCCGGTTAATGTTGGAACGCTTGTTCATCTATCCTATTCTCGATGCGCGCAAAGCGCGTTTGATGTCTTTCAAAATCCCTTTGGGGTTAATATCCGCAGGAAAGCGCATCATTAAATTGCCCAGTGGGTCGATCAAATAAAGGCTGTTCTGTTGTACAGGCAGACCGCTTACCGCCGTCTCAAGCTGCCGGGAAAACACCGCCAGGCTATCTACATCACCCGTACTGACACTTAAATTGGGGTATTCTGTGCCAATAAACGCTATGACAGGGGGCACATCACGGACGACTGCAAGCCGTTGCACACGGTGTGCCTCCTTGCCCAGTGCAGCGTGAATTTGCCGCATATGGTAGATATTTTGCTGGCACACTTCAGCGCAATCATCATCGACCAGATACACCAACGTCCAGTGCCGCTTTAACCACGACAGATCCACGGGGGTTTGTGTACGCGAATCGCGCAGGGAAAACGCCGTCAGTGGCACGGCAGGTAAAATTAATTCGCCGTAGCTGGATGTAGATAGTTCACCGCTGTCACGGTAGAGACTGTGTGTAATGATCGCAGCGATAAACGGCAGCAAAAATACACTCAATAAGGCAACCAGTTTAATCCGTGCATTGCGCACTTGCTTTGGACCAGGTTGTTGGGGGTTCACGCTATCGTTCACAAATTTTCCCGCCGCTTACTGTTTAAAACGCTGTATAGCACCAATAATGTGATCATTAATGCAAACCACTGCAAAGCATAGCCATAATGTTTTTCTGGGCCAAAGGCGATGGGCCGCCAGTTGTATATCAATACTAGCGGTGATTCGGGGTCGATATAAACCACCCCCGGCATCAATGTCAGCGACAGCAACTCACCAATAGCCTGGTAATCATAGTACTGTACACGGCGCGGCCACTCGACACCGCTTATACCCGGCGTCTCAGACAGTGCCTCACCCAGGCTAAATCCTTTACCGGGCACCGCAAAATACCCATTGAGTACAACCTGATGGGCGTTAGTGTACTGATGCGCTATAGAAATATCCGGCAGTTGTTGGCGCGAATAGCCTGGCGCAACCCATCCACGATTAATCAACACAGCGGTGTTATTTTCCAGCGTACACACAGTCAAAGCCTCGTAACCGGCGCGTTGCCGGTATATGCGGTTATCTAATAATAATTGCCTTTGTGCGTCCAGCTTACAGCTCACCTGTACTTTTTTCAGGTGCAGGTCAGACACAGTCTCCCTCCCTGAAATAGCGATAGGCGCCCGCAATTCAGCTTCGGCACGCTGGGCAGTAATCGATTGTTTTTCCGCTGCGCGCTGTAACTGCCAATACGTTAGTGCGGCAAATAATGGCACTAACAGCACAACCGCAAGCGTGCTCCAGATGCCTGGCTTAAAGCTATATTTCCCGCTGATAAATAACACTGCACACCTGTTTTAATCGATCGATAAACCAACTCCCGGTATACTTATCTGGATATGAGTAAATATCGACTATTTGGGGCACCATTTTATGCTTGTTAAGCTGCTGGTCATTATCCTACTGCTGGCAATTGTTATCAGTTTATTTTCCGGCTTATTCTTTCTGGTGAAAGACAAAGGGCAAACCAACCGAACGGTTAATGCGTTATCCATTCGGGTCGGTCTTTCGGTATTCGCTTTTATTCTGCTGATGATTGCCGCTGCAACGGGTTTAATTTCACCGCACGGTGTTGGCCAGTAAAACAAACAGACACTTCAAAAAAAGGGGGCTATTAACAGCACCCCCTTGCCACTATTTAAGGTATTTGCAACTGTTCAGATTGCGCCTGATTTGTTCGGGTTCAAGCCAAGAGGGCACACTTTATTACATGTGTAAATGAGCACGCTTAACGCCGAAACTGGACATATCAAGCAGGCGTGAACTGAATAGCTACAACATTTCTTTGTGCCGTTTACTGATCAGATCCAATAAACAAATACGAATAATCCCAGCCAGACGACATCGACAAAGTGCCAATACCAGGCTGCCGCTTCAAAGGCAAAATGGTTATCCGCCGAGAAATGCCCCTTCATACCGCGCAACATCACAATGGTCAAAATAATTGCCCCCATCGTTACGTGAAAACCGTGAAAGCCGGTCAGTAAAAAGAAAGTCGAACCGTAAATACCCGAACCGAGTGTCAGGTTTAAATCACTATACGCATGGCTATACTCCAGCGCCTGCAGGCCAACAAACACAAAGCCCAGCGTAACCGTTGCCAGCAACCACCAGATAAAGGGTTTACGATGGTTAGCCCTGATGGCGTGGTGCGCAAAAGTACAGGTTACCCCACTACTGAGCAGCAATAGGGTGTTGATCGCCGGTAACCCCCAGGCGGACATCGACTTGAAAGCACCGCCAATTAACGCCGGGCCATTATTCGGCCAGACATATTCCCAGCCCGCCCATAGAAACTCATTGGTGGTGCCAGCACCACCCTCACCAATACCCCCTAACCAAGGGCCAGAGAGGATCCGTGCATAAAACAAAGCGCCAAAGAAGGCGGCAAAGAACATGACTTCAGAGACAATAAACCACATCATGCCCATACGGAACGAGACACCGACCTGCTTGTCGTAGGCACCGGCTTCACTTTCACCAACAACCAGACCAAACCAGCCAACCATCATAAAGATAACGATGGCGACACCGACACCGAGTACCGCAGGCCCCGTACTATTGCCGTTGAGCATCATGGCAAAGCCGGTAAAAAACGCCATCAAGCCTATCGAGCCGATAATTGGCCAACGGGCTTCGTGAGGCACATAGTACGTTGAAGCTGCACTCATTGTTTATATCCTCTTAAAATCAAAAGTTCGTTCATATTCATGTATCAAGGGCGTCCAAAAACAGACGAGCACTTATGACCCAGATGTTTTTCCGGCATCAAAAAATGTGTAAGACAGGGTGACCGTCGTCACCGTTGACGGTATGTCCGCGTCGATGATAAATGTCAACGGCATGTGCCTGGCTTCGTTTGCTGCAAATAGTTGCTCGCTGAAACAAAAGCACTCTGTCTTGTTAAAGTATTTTGATGCCTCGCGTGGTGTTACGCTGGGCACCGCCTTACCTATTACCTCACGGCTGACTTTGTTACGTGCATAGTATGTCGCCGTATACGTTTTGCCGGGGTGCACTTTCATACGCGCAACATCCGGCTTAAACTCCCAGCCCGCGCCTTGATTAAGGCTGGCAATAAACTCTACCGTGATCTCACGGCTGAGGTCGACCCGATTGGCATCAATTTCACTGGCATCGACAACCCCGGTCTTACCATTGAGGCCAGTGATGTCACACAGTACATCATAAATCGGCACCATCAGGTAACCGAAGCCAAACATAGCAACCACTACCAACGCCAGCCTGCGCACTATCTGCGCAGTCGATTTTTGTGCTTCACTCATTACTTTTCCGCTATCCCCCTGGCAGTGCAGTTGCCAGCAAAACTGAGATCACAAGCCTTGAAAACACTCACACACTTCACTCAGGTCAGGACGTGGTAAGCGAGTGTCCCGACATAAAACGATACGGCGAGCACACCCAGTGTTATCGCCAATCGCAGTGGCCGCCGCTTACGGTCATGCTGCATTTAGCTCACTTGACCTCAGGCGGTGTGGAAAAGCTATGGTATGGCGCTGGCGAACTCAAGGTCCACTCCAGGCCCTCAGCCCCTTCCCAGACCTGATCGGTGGCTTTTTCGCCGCCTTTAATGCATTTGAATACAACCCAAACAAATAACAATTGCGCAAAACCAAAACCAAACGCGCCGATGGAAGCCACCGCATTCATGTCGGCAAACTGCATATGGTAGTCGGGAATACGTCGTGGCATACCGGCCAAGCCAACAAAGTGCATAGGGAAGAACAGCAGGTTGACAAAAATTGTCGATAACCAGAAATGCCACTTACCCAGTGTTTCATCGTACATATTGCCAGTCCATTTTGGAATCCAGTAGTACACGGCACCCAGGGTGGCGAAGATAGCCCCAGGAACGAGTACGTAGTGAAAATGGGCCACAATAAAGTAGGTGTCGTGGTATTGAATATCGACCGGCGTAATCGCCATCATCAACCCTGAAAACCCACCAAAGGTGAACATAACAACAAAACCGACCGCGAACAGCATAGGAGTTTCAAATGTCATGGAACCGCGCCACATGGTGGCAATCCAGTTGAACACTTTCACACCAGTTGGAACGGCGATCATCATGGTACTGAACATAAAAAACAGCTCGCCCGCCAGTGGCATACCCACAGTAAACATATGGTGCGCCCAGACGATAAATGATAGGAAGGCAATCGATGCCGTCGCATAGACCATTGAGTCGTAACCAAACAGTCGTTTACGCGCAAAGGTGGGGATAATTTGCGAGACAATACCAAAGGCAGGCAGGATCAAAATATAGACTTCAGGGTGTCCAAAAAACCAGAAGATATGTTGGTACATCACCGGGTCACCACCACCAGCGGCGCTAAAAAAGCTGGTATCGAAGAAACGATCCGTCAGCAACATGGTGACCGCACCGGCAAATACCGGGATAGTCGCAATTAGCAGGAAGGCGGTGATCATCCAGGTCCATACAAATAACGGCATTTTCATCAATGTCATGCCGGGGGCGCGCATATTAAAGATAGTGGCGATGATATTGATCGACCCCATCACCGAGGAGAGCCCCATAAAGTGAATGGAGAAAATCGCGAAGGCAAAGCCATCCCCTCCCTGAAGCACCAGGGGTGGATACAGTGTCCAGCCACCCGCCGGGCCGCCGCTGTCCATAAACAGCGTGCTGAGCAGCAGCGTAAAAGCAAAGGGGAGAATCCAGAACGACCAATTGTTCATGCGTGGCAACGCCATATCCGGCCCACCGATCATCATTGGAATCAGCCAGTTGGCAAGCCCTACTGTGGCAGGCATCACCACACCAAAGATCATCACCAGCGCATGCATAGTGGTCATCTGGTTGAAAAAATCTGGATCGGCGATTTGCATACCCGGTTCAAACAGTTCGGCGCGGATAATCAGGGCCATCGCCCCGCCGACGAAAAACATCAACAAGCTAAACCACAGGTAGAGTGTGCCTATGTCTTTATGATTAGTGGTAAATAACCAACGCTTCCACCCATACGCATGCTCTTCGTGGTGGTCGTCGTGGTGCGCCAGATCCGCAGCTGTTGCAGTCATGGTGTGCTCCTGAAGTCAAATCTTGAAAAAAGGGTTAGGGTGGTTTTGCGCATTGTCATCATTTGCGCATCGCGGCCACTTCGGCGGGCTGTACTAAATCGCCAACACTGTTACCCAACGCATTGCGTTGATAGGTAATCACCGAGGCGATATCAATATCATTCAACTGTTGGCCAAATGCCGCCATTGCAGTACCTGAAACGCCATTAAGTATCAGTTGTGTATGCGCAGTGGCATCACCTATTGCCACCGGGCTACCCGTAATGGCGGGAAAGACACCAGGGATACCCTGACCACCCGCCTGATGACAGGCGACACAGGTTGAATTATAAACACCTTCACCGCGTGCAATCAGTTCATCCTTTGACCAGGTTTTTCCAGCCGCCTGGGCATCTTCCGTCACCCCGGCTTTCTGCGCGGCCAACCAGGTGTTGTACTCCTCTTCATTGACAGCCTTGACCACAATAGGCATAAACCCATGATCCCGACCGCACAGCTCAGCACACTTACCCCGGTAGACACCGGGCTTTTCGATCAGCGCCCAGTTTTCATTGATAAAGCCGGGGATCGCGTCTTTTTTCACAGCCAGATCGGGCACCCACCAGGAGTGGATAACATCATTGGAGGTTTGCAAAAAGCGAATCTTTTTACCGACGGGAACGACCAGTGGGTTGTCGACATCTTTCAGGTAGTGCTCAAACTGGGTAACGTCAATACCTGAGTTTTTCTGGCGGGCAGCGTTGTGCTCTGGGTTGATTGAACTGAAAAAACCGACATCCTCACCTATATAGTCATAGTGCCATTTCCATTGGTAACCGGTGACTTTGATGGTCATATCGGCATCCCCGGTTTGTTCCATGGCAATCAACACCTTGGCGGCAGGCACAGCCATCGCGACCAGAATGATAAATGGGATAATCGTCCAGAAAATTTCGACGGTAGTACTTTCATGAAAAGTTGCCGCAACCGCACCTTTGGATTTACGGTGTGCATACACCGAGTAGAACAATACACCAAATACAAGCAATGCTATAACGCAACAAATCCAGAAAATCAGCATATGTAAGGTATAAACTGATTGGCTGATTTCAGTGACCCCAACGGGCAAATTCAGGGGTACAGGGTACTCATCCGACTGCACTACAGCCGGGATTGCGATCAACACCCCAAGTAAACATGCTATCGCCCTAAAAAAGATTGAGCCCATATTTAGTTACTCCACTTTCAATTTAATAAATTCTGTCAACCGCTTAAAACCGGCGGTGCTCAATTAAACCGGTATCATTTTCGGTCTATTTAAAATCTTGTACTTAGGAGCCTGTCGGGTTCAGAACTGCTCTACTGCGGAAAGCCGGTTTGGCCCTTTTTTGCGCACCCATTTTTTGCATACTATCCCGTCAAATAGAACCACTATGCTCCTCAATAGTGCACAAAAAATGACTCAAGCCAGTTTTTTCCCGTTACGAGCACCTAAACCCGGCAAGCTCCCAGGCCGTATAAACAGGCCATTCTCGCTGGGAGCGCATCCTAACCCACCCCATGATACAGCTCAAGCCGACTTTACACCCAAGCGACAGCCCAAACAGTTGAAATGCACAGCAATTTAGAGGCTCAGAGGCTTGCAGTTCACATGCCAACACCTGATTCTGCCAGAATATCGCAATCAACAACCTATAGCGCCAAATTGTAGATGATGCCTTAACTTATAGCGGTTTTTTAACGGAATATGCATCGACCTTGCGCCGCTGCAAAGACGCCACAGGTACATAGGTCTCTACACCCATGGTTGTTTGCCCGCTCTCTTCACTCGCCCAACCATGACCGTAAACCACTTCGATTGTCGCTGAAATACCCGCAGCCGAGTCACTACCAGGGTAGTGCCGGGCAATCGACCCGGCAGTCAAATACCGGTTGAGGCCGTGACGCCGACCAGCGGCGATATTACCCGAACCTGTTTGACGCAAATCGCGAATCAAGCCCTCTACCGATGGGTAGCTCAATTGTAGTTTCTCGGCATCCATAACCGGTTCAGCGATGCGGTGGCGAATCAGGGCATCGCCAATATCGTGCATATCGATAAAAGCGTGTACATGAACAGCGGCTGAGTCTAACGCCTGCGTTGCAGCCCGCAACTCCATCAATGTATCCGGGCCAAGTGTGGTACACAACATCGCCCCTCCAGGGCGCAAAACACGCGAAATTTCTGCCCACACCTGGTCTATTTGCACACACCAGGGCAGCAATAAATTGGCGTACAACAAATCGACCGAGCGATCGGCCAACGGCAATGCCCGCGCATCGGCGGCGAGCACCTGTGGCCGCCGCAACCACCGACCACGCTTGCGCGCCCGGCGCAACATGCCCTCAGAAATATCGATACCAACGATATGAGCCGATGGATAGCGGTCGCGCAACGCATCGAGTGCCAGACCAGTGCCCGTACCAAGGTCGACCACCAACGCCGGGTTTATACGCAGATAATCCAGGCGCTCCAGTAATCGCCTGCCAACCTCGGCCTGCAATACCGCCGCCGCATCATAGGTATCTGCCGCCCGGTCAAACACCTGCCGCACCGAACGGTTGCTCAGCGCAAAGCTTTCTTCATTCACGCCAGTCCCCCAACTTTCTACGCAGCCATCGTAGAAAAAGAATCTTAACTAAAACATTATTTAGAGCCTATCAGCCCTAATTCGCTACAATAACGCATTGTCGCTGAGAAATACCTTATGGTTACATTGACTGTTTTCACGGGCATTGCATTCGTCGCTGCCTACTTACTCGGCTCACTGTCAGCCGCAATCATAACCTGTAAGCTAATGCGACTGCCGGATCCGCGCACCACGGGTTCAAAAAACCCCGGCACCACTAACGTCCTTCGCTCCGCAGGTAAAAAGGCCGCCGCCATCACACTATTAGGCGATATGCTCAAGGGCCTACTGGCCGTTTGCGCCGTACACTTTGCCAATATAGACGACAACAGCGAAGCCGGTATATTGGCCGCTGCCGGGCTGGGGGCATTTTTAGGGCACCTATACCCCTTATTCTTCCGCTTCCAGGGAGGTAAGGGAGTCGCCACCGCACTCGGTGCATTACTGGGCCTATCGTGGATTTGTGGCCTGCTGGCCATCGCCACCTGGTTGGCTATAAGCCTGAGTGTTCGCATTTCCTCTGTCGCTGCACTGGCTACATTTAGCCTGGTGCCGCTTTATCTGTGGTTGCTCGGTGGCAAGACAGTGATCATCTATACACTCTGCTGTATTGCGCTGCTGCTGTTTTGGCGCCACCGCAGTAATATTGGCAACCTGATGGCAGGCACAGAACCCCGGATTGGCGCACATAAAGCTGGTTGATTGGATGCTTAGCGTGAATGTATGTACTGTCTTGTGGTAAGCACACGAAAACCAGGGAAATTACGCTGGCAATGGTTGAACTTCCTGCATAGGCCAACGCGGTCTAATCCCCACTTCCAAAGACGCTGTTTCACCCGCTTGCAGGCGAATGCAGCCAGCCAGTGCAATCATCGCACCATTGTCGGTGCAAAATGCCATACGCGGGTAGTTAACCCGCACACTTTGTTTTTTGAACGCATGAGAAAAGCGCTCGCGCAGGCATTGATTGGCCCCGACACCTCCGGCAACCACCAGTTGCTTAATGCCCGTTTGCTCCAGCGCCCGTCGCGTTTTTATTAGCAGAGTATCGACAACTGCATCCTGGAACGCCCAGGCAATATTGGCGGCGTCATCCGGGCCAGATTTCCGGTAAGTGGTGATCGCAAACGTTTTTAAACCACTAAAACTCATGTCCAACCCTGCCCGGTCAGTCATGGGTCGTGGAAACCGGAACACACCGGGCCGCCCCGACTCGGCGAGCTTCGCCAGCGCCGGGCCACCTGGATAACCCAAACCTAAAAGCTGCGCTGTTTTATCGAAAGCTTCACCGACTGCATCATCCAGGCTACTGCCCAGCAACCGGTAGTCACCAATCCGATCCACCTGAATAAGCTGTGTATGACCACCTGAAACCAACAGACACACAAAGGGAAACTGTGGCGCTGCATCCAACATTGGTGCCAGTAGGTGCCCCTCCAAATGGTGAACACCTATGGCGGGCAAACGCAACGCCCAGGCCAACGACCGCCCTGTGGCAGCACCCACCAGCAACGCACCGGCCAATCCTGGGCCACTGGTATAGGCTATGCCGTCAAGGTCGTCGAGTGTCAACGATGCAGCGCTTAAGGTTTCACGGATTAGTGGTAATAACTTGCGCACATGATCACGCGAGGCCAGCTCAGGCACGACCCCTCCGTATTCGGCGTGCATTTCAACCTGGCTGTATAGTTGATGGGCCAGCAACCCGGCGTGGTAATCGTAAACAGCAACACCTGTTTCATCACAGGATGATTCAATACCAAGGACTTTCATAGATTAAAACTCTTCAACATTGCGTACCCGTGAACCTGCCCAGGATGATCCTGGAAACAGATGCCGGACACACTTAAGATAAAACAAACAAATTATTGCAACACAGCGCCCGGACGATATAATGGTCGATTCGCTGAGCAGATGCTCATAAATTATGCACTTTTATAAGGTCAGGTAGAACCGCAATGCCAGATGTACGCGTCAGAGAAAATGAACCGTTTGAAATCGCCATGCGCCGCTTTAAGCGCGCCTGCGAAAAAGCCGGGGTGGTCACCGAGTCACGCCGTCGCGAGTTTTACGAAAAACCCACCACCGAGCGCAAGCGCAAAGCGGCCGCTGCGGTCAAACGCCACCAGAAAAAGCTCTCCAAAGAATCTGCTCGTAGCGTTCGTTTGTACTAAACGTTCGCAGCAACCCGGTATTTTTGGCATCGGTTTTTGATGAGCGACCTCAAGCAACAACTCAATACGGACATGAAAGCCGCAATGAAAAGCGGCGAAAAACGGCGGTTGGGCGTTATTCGCCTGGTCAACGCCGCTATCAAGCAACGCGAAGTGGATGAGCGTATCGCGCTGGATGATACCGCTGTTATTACGGTGCTGGATAAAATGGCCAAGCAACGCCGCGAATCAATGGAACAGTATCGGCAGGCAGCACGCGACGATTTATTGCAACAGGAAATCTTCGAGCTTGAGGTATTACAGCATTACCTGCCAACAGCCTTGAGTGATGCAGACGTTGATCGCCTAATCGATGACGCTATCGACAACTGCAGTGCCAGCACGATAAAGGATATGGGCAAAGTAATGGGACAACTTAAACCGCAACTTCAAGGCCGTGCCGATATGGCTGCTGTCAGTGCAAAAATTAAGGCGCGCCTAACTTCATAGTCAGTGTGGCCACCTCGGCATAGTGCAGTTTTAGCATTAAGCCAGCACCAGATTTAATTACCCGCATATCATTGCAAATTTGGAACAGTCGCTCAACTCAGCAACCAGGCGTAATAAACAGATACTCAGCTATGGGCAACCCTCTCCATTTTTTTGAATTTCCCCGGCAAAACCCGGAAAAAAAGGCCGTTGAAACGCGTATATTCGAATTCAACGAAATATATAAGCCGTTTGAAGTTGAAGCGGTTAGCACGCAAGCAGCCCGCTGCCTCGGCTGTGGAAATCCCTACTGCGAATGGAAATGCCCGGTACATAATTATATACCCAACTGGCTAAAACTCATTGAACAAGGCAATTTGTTTGAGGCGGCAGAATTATCACATAAAACCAACTCCCTGCCGGAAATGTGTGGGCGCGTATGCCCCCAAGACCGACTCTGCGAGGGTGCCTGCACACTCAATGAAGGCTTTGGCGCAGTGACCATCGGCTCCATTGAAAAATACATCACCGATGAGGCGCTCAAACAAGGGTGGCGCCCCAATATGTCCCACGTAGTGGCAACGGGCAAGCGTGTCGCCGTTATTGGTGCAGGCCCCGCCGGCCTGGGATGTGCCGATATCTTAGTCCGTCACGGTGTCAAGCCCGTGGTATATGACAAGTACAATGAAATCGGCGGGTTACTGACCTTTGGCATTCCCCCTTTCAAGCTGGAAAAATCGGTGGTGCGCACGCGGCGCGCAATTATGCAGGAGATGGGCGTCGAGTTTGTACTCAACACAGAAATCGGCAGGGACATCGGCTTCGCATCAATATATGACGAATATGATGCCGTATTTCTCGGTATGGGTACCTACGATTACCTACGCGGTGATTTTCCAGGTGAGTCACTGCCCGGCGTTTACCAGGCACTGCCCTACCTGATCAGTAACATCAACCACCACGAGGGCTGGTGTGAAGACACTAAGCCATCAGCCAGATTAGCAACCGGGCCATCGATTGATATGCGCGACAAGCGCGTGGTGGTACTGGGTGGTGGCGATACGGCGATGGATTGCGTGCGTACCGCTGTGCGCCAGGGTGCGCAGTCCGTTACCTGCGCCTACCGCCGTGACGAAACCAATATGCCCGGTTCCCGTCGCGAGGTACACAACGCAAAAGAAGAAGGCGTGCACTTTTTGTGGAATAGTCAACCGTTGGGTATCCAGGGCGAAGACAGTGTCAGCAGCGTCAGGTTGGCACGTACAGAAACCGTATCCAACGGTCAACGCGGCAGGCAGCAGGTGCACCTTGTCGCCGACAGTGAGACGTGTATAAATGCCGATGCCGTTATTATCGCTTTTGGGTTTCGACCTAACCCACCCGGCTGGCTTGCCGATCACCGGGTTGAGCTCAACAATAACGGCTGCGTTGTAGCACCGCAAAATGGTGAGTATCAATACCAGACCAGTAGCCCCGGTATATTCGCTGGGGGTGATATGGTACGTGGCTCAGACCTGGTGGTAACGGCTGTTTACGAAGGTCGCGAGGCTGCTATGGGGATTCTCGACTATCTTGATGTATGACCCTAGATGTATGAGTCTAGGAAATCAAACGAACCTAATATGAGCCGTTTAGTGGAAAATGTAAAAAACGACCTGAAAAACGACCGTTTACTGCGTGCAATGCTGCGCCAGCCCGTCGACCGTACACCCGTATGGATTATGCGCCAGGCAGGCCGCTATCTGCCTGAGTACCGCGCCACCCGGGCCGACGCGGGCGATTTTATGACACTGTGCAAATCCCCGGAACTGGCCTGCAAAGTCACCTTACAACCACTGGCACGCTTTGCGCTGGATGCGGCAATTTTGTTTTCAGATATTCTCACCATCCCGGATGCAATGGGGCTGGGGCTATACTTTTCTGAAGGCGAAGGGCCGCGCTTTAAGACACGGCTGAGCAACCGCAGCGATATCGATAAGCTGCCTAAAATAGACCCCAATGCCGATTTAGCTTACGTGATGGAGGCAATACGCACCATTCGGACCGCACTCAACGGCAGCGTGCCACTAATTGGCTTTTCCGGCAGCCCCTGGACATTGGCAACCTATATGGTGGAAGGCCAGTCCAGCCGTGAATTCGCAAAGATTAAATCCATGTTGTTTAACCAGGCCGACTGTCTGCATACGCTACTGGAGAAATTGAGCGACACCGTCGCTGCCTACCTAAACGCACAAATATCCGCAGGGGCGCAGGCAGTGATGATTTTTGATACCTGGGGCGGTGTGCTGTCGCCACAGAACTACCGCGATTTTTCATTGAATTATATGCAACGCATTATTGAACAACTCAACCGGCACAATGAGGGTCGCCAGGTGCCTGTTGTGTTATTCACTAAAAATGGCGGGCAATGGTTACAGGCAATGGCGGACACAGGTTGTGATGCACTCGGTGTCGACTGGACCACCGATCTCGCCCGTGCGCGTGAACTCACCGGTGACCGGGTGGCATTACAAGGCAATCTCGACCCCAATGTCCTCTATGCCGACCCACAGACAATCCACCGTGAAGTAGGCAAAGTACTCGCCAGCTATGGCCGGGGCAGTGGACACATATTTAATTTAGGCCACGGCATTCACCCGCGTATCAACCCAGATCACGTCGCCGCGATGGTGGAAGCCGTACAGACGCTAAGCCCCCAGTACCATGACGGACAAGACGGGCAAACCTAAATTCCGCAGTTGAATCGTAGCGAGGGCGTCTAAGGTGCTGAAGATGAAGTGTTTTTACCCGCATTTTAGCCATCCTGTCGTGATTCTACAGGTGAAGCTGAAATGCTGGTTAAAGCGCTTTAGATTCTGTGCATTAGGTGCTCGCAGTAGATTCAACTGCGGAATTTAGGTTAAAACAACCCTTCGGTTGTTTCTTCCTGTTGCTTGATTTCCTGTGTAGTTACAGCGCTATCACCACTGCCAGAAACACTGGGCGTGGGAGCATACTCAACACGAAACATTTCAAAAATAGCATCGCTATTACCACCGTCAGCCACGTCACCGGTCACCGGATCGATCAATACTGAGGTCATGCCATCGGGTTCGATTATTTTATTTTCAGGCAATCCCTGTAGGGCTTCGCGCATATAATCTATCCATATAGGTAGCGCGGCACGCCCACCTGTCTCGCGTGCACCAAGCGATTTTTGTTGGTCGTACCCCACCCACGCGGTGGCAACCAGTTGATCGTTAAAGCCGGAATACCATGCATCGTGCTGATCATTAGTGGTGCCGGTTTTGCCGCCAATATCCCGCCTACCCAGCACTGTCGCCCGGCGTGCCGTCCCACGGCGCACGACATCACGCATAATAGAACGCATAATATAGGCATTGCGGGGGTCGAGTACGCGCTCAGCATAGTTAACTACCGCCGCCTCGCCAGCCTTTTGCAGATTGCCCGACTCATCCGTTTTTACCGGATCAGGTTCACTAGCAACAGGGTCACTCGCATCTGGTTTATCCACAGTTGTCTCGCTCTGCCCGGCCTGCTGGTGACTTTTGGGGCAATCACCATCACATACTATGGCTGGATTGGCTTTAAACAAAACCGTACCATCGACATCTTCAATCCGGTCGATCAGATAGGGCTCTACCAGGAAACCCTGATTGGCAAAGGTCGCGTAGGCTCTCACCACCTGTATCGGCTTTAATCCGCCGCTCCCCAGCGCCAGCGATAAATTACGCGGCAAATTGCCTGGGTCAATACCAAAACGGGTGACATAATCCATTACATAATCCAGCCCCATATCATCTAATAGGCGGATGGACACCAGATTGCGCGAGCGAACCAGCGCTTCGCGAAACCGTGTGGGGCCAAAAAACTTGCCACTGTAATTTTCCGGGCGCCATTCACCTTCCAGCGAGACGTCATCAAGCACGACAGGCGCATCGTTAATGGTCCTGGCAGCGGTATACCCCTTTTCCAGTGCAGCCGAGTAAATAATGGGTTTGAAATTGGAACCGGGTTGGCGTTCCGCCTGCATCACCCGGTTAAATTTACTGCGGTAAAAATCGAAACCACCTACCAGCGCCTGAATAGCCCCATCACTCGGATCAAGGGAAACAAAAGCCCCTTCGACCAAAGGCATCTGCGCCAGCTTTAGCTGCCCCTGGTCATCAGCCAGATAGACAACATCGCCAACAGCCAACACATCACCGATAACCTTTGGCGCAGCCCCTTTACCACGCCTTTGTCGTTTACCTGCCCACTTCAGATCTTCAAAATGGATTTGTGCACTCTCCCTACCCTGCACAAACAAATCGGCCTGTTGTTCCGCCAGTACAGTAACAACTGCCGGACGAAGCCCACCTGGAGTAGGGTAAGCCTTTAACGCCAATTCAATGCGTTCAGCATCAGCCAAAACCTCAGCGTCAAGCGTATCGACTGCGCCACGGTATCCGCGTCGCTGTTCATAATCCAGCAAGGCCTTGCGCAAGGCGCGGTTAGCGGCTTCCTGATGCGCAGTTTTCACCGTGGTATAGACCTTTAAACCAGCGGTATAAGGGTTATCCGCAAACAACTCGACCAGTTTGGCACGCGCCATTTCTCCGACATAGCCAGCATCCACCTCCTGCGCGGCGCTATGGATTTTAGCGCTGATGGGTGCATTGCGTGCCTGCTGCCAGGCTTTCTCGTCAATCATATTGAGGTGTAACATGCGGTCCAGCACATAATTTCTACGCCCCAGAGCCCCTTCTGGATTCGCCACTGGGTTGGTTGCAGAGGGTGCTTTGGGCAATGCTGCGAGCATGGCCATCTGTGCCAGGGTCAAATCCTGCACCTCAACGCCGTAATACACTTTTGATGCAGCCCCAACCCCATAGGCACGATTACCCAGGAATATTTTATTTAAATAGAGTTCGAGGATTTTGCCCTTCGACAATTCATTTTCAATTCTTAATGCCAGAAATATCTCGTTAATTTTACGTTTGTAGCTTTTCTCAGGGGTGAGAAAAAAGTTTCGTGCCACCTGCATAGTGATAGTGCTACCGCCCTGGCCTTTTTTCCCGGTCTTGATCAAATTGACTACAGCGCGTAGCAAACCCTGATAATCGACACCGGGATGACTATAAAAACGGTCATCTTCCGCTGCCAGGTAAGCCGCCTTCAACTGTTCAGGCACTTTATCGATGGATAGTGGCTCACGGCGTTTTTCGCCAATTTCAACAATAAGATCACCCTCGCTGGTGTACACCCGCAATGGCACCTGCAAGCGTACATCCTTGAGTACATCGATTGGGGGAAGCTGCGGCGACAGGTACAGATACAGACCAAACACACCACCCAGCGCCAGCACCACACCTAAAAAACCGATTGAAAACAACCATTTAAGCAGTTTTATTAATGTCGTGTTTTTTGTCTTAGGCATAAACGGGCATGTTTTTAAGGGTGGTTGGATTATACTCAGTGAATAGAAATATGATTATAAAGCATTTACCAATGATAAAACGTATACCAGTTCGCTATGAGTAAATTGTGATCTAGAGTATTATTAGAAACTTGCAGCTATTATTTAAAGTATATTAACATCTATCCTATACACTATATTAGTAACCCTACAGCCAATTGGCCGGGATGTTTACCCTAAAAACAGGTGCCCAGTAACCCATTGTGTTCTCCCTAAGTAAAAAAAGCCCACCGATGGTGGGCCTGGATATCAGCTCTACTTCTGTGAAGCTGCTGGAGCTAAGCCGTAAGGGTGATGGTTATCGCGTGGAAAGTTATGCGGTATCGCCATTACCGGTTGACGCTATCCAGGAGAAAAGCCTGAAAGATATCGAGGCGGTAGGTGAAGCCGTTCGCAACGCGGTGAAAACTGCCGGTACACGCGCAAAAACGGCGGCCGTTGCCGTTCCCGGATCAGCGGTGATAACCAAAGTAATCACTATGCCCAGCACATTGAGCGACAATGAAATGGAAATCCAGATTCAGCTTGAGGCGGATCAATATATTCCCTACCCACTTGAGGAAATCAATCTCGACTTTCAAACACTTGGCCCCACGCTTGACTCGACATCAACTGTCGATGTGCTGCTGGCAGCATCAAAAAGCGAAAATGTCGACGACCGGTCTGCAGCGGCTGATATCGGTGGATTAAAAACCAAAATCATGGACATTGAACCCTATACCGTCGAACACGCGTTTTCGCTGTTTGCCGACCAGATCGACAACCAGGGTGCTGGCAAAACAGTGGCGATTGTCGATGTGGGCGCCACCATGACAAGCCTCAATGTTATCTACGACAGGAACCTGATTTACACACGTGAACAACCATTTGGCGGCAGGCAGCTCACCGAGGATATTATGCGTCGCTATGGTTTGTCCTACGAGGATGCCGGCAGGGCAAAACGCAATGGCGGTCTCCCGGAAAACTATGAAATCGAAATACTCGAACCTTTTAAACAAACCATGGCGCAGCAGGTCAGTCGGTTTTTACAATTTTTCTTCTCTGCGGGCAGTCACGACAATGTTGACCACGTTGTGCTCGCTGGCGGCAATGCGATGATACCCGGCATCGATGAATTTATTCAGGCACACATTGGCACCCGTACCAGCATTGTCAATCCATTTGCAAATATGCAACTGGCATCTAATGTCCAGCGCCAGCGACTATACACCGACGCACCGTCGCTGATGCTTGCCGCCGGATTGGCATTGCGGAGATTCGACTGATGTCAACCAAAATCAACCTGCTGCCGTGGCGTGACGAGGAACGCCAACGCAAAACGAAAGCCTTTACCCAACAGCTATTTTTAGGTGCAGTATTAGTAGGCTCCATCGTATTTTATACCGTGTTTTTCATAGACGGCCAGATTGACTATCAAAACCGTCGCAATCAATACCTGCAAGTGGAGATCGACCGGCTGAAAGCGGAACTGATCGAGATCGGCGAGCTGGAAAATACCAAACAACAGCTATTGGCGCGCACCGAAATCATTCAGCAGCTACAAACGCGCCGACCACAAGTTGTGCATGTATTCTATGAACTCGCCAATGCCCTGCCAGAAGGTGTCAAACTCACCGCTATCGAGCAACAGCAGGACACGATTACGCTGCAGGGCAAAGCTGAATCCAATTCGCGTGTATCCGCATTTATGCGCAACCTGCACAACTCCGAGTGGTTTACCGAACCCCGGCTGGATATTATCGAGGCCAACGCAGACAAAAGCGTTAGCTCATTTACACTCCAATTAGAACAAGCCAATCCACAAATCAGTAAGCAGGCACAATAACGATGGATATTCAACAAGCCTTTGAAGACTTACAGTCACTGGACACCGACGACCTCGCCAGAGTCGGCAGCGCACCACTGGGTGTACGCATAGCGCTTATCACAATATCGATGCTGCTGTTATTGGGCCTGGGTGTGTGGTTATTTTCATTGCCCGCATACAACCAGCTAACCGCCCTGGAAAAGCGTGAGGCGCAACTGCGCACAACACTTAACAACGAACAGAAAAAAGCCGCCAACCTGGACGCCTACCGTAACCAACTCAACGAAATGACGCGTTCATTCGGCGTGATGTTGCGCCAGCTACCCGACAAAATTGATATCGAAAACCTGCTGATTGACCTGTCACAAACCAGTATCGCTGCAGGGCTGGAGGTTCAGTCTTTCAAACCCGAAGATGAGATACATGAAGAATTCTATGCGAAATACCCCATCACATTGAATGTCAGTGGCAACTACCATCAGTTTGGCAATTTTGTCAGTGGCTTGGCGGCATTACCGCGTATCGTCACATTGCATGACATTATGATAACGCCCCTGGACGATTCATCTGGCCGTTTGCAAATGAGCTTGACGGCAACCACCTATCGCTATCTGGAAGAGGGAGGCGGTTAATGTCGGTTATACATGTCAAAGGCGAAAAAATGGCGCCACTCAAGGATACGGCTAAAAATAGTGCTGAAGATAGAGGCGCCCTTAGTCTCTCCCTGGCGATCATTGTAGCAATTACCATCACAGGGTTAAGCGGCTGCTCAAATGATATCAGTGACCTTGAACAATACGTGGCACAAATAAAGAAGAAACACTTGGGTGAAGTCGAACCGCTACCCGAAATTGTGTCCTATCAGTCGTTTACCTACGATGCCTCATTGGTAAGTGACCCCTTCGTCGCCGAGCAGGCTATTGAGGAAACTCTGCCATCAGCAAGCCCACTACCCGATCAACAACGTCGGCGCGAACCGCTCGAAGCATTCTCGCTGGATTCATTGAAAATGGTCGGCGCACTGGAACAAGACAATACTATCTGGGGATTAGTACAAGACCCCAACGGCACTATTCACCGCGTGCAGGCGGGTAGCTATGCCGGTGAAAACGATGGAAAAATTATCGACGTCAACGAAACAAAGATCAGTATTAATGAACTTATCCCTGATAGTCAGGGAAACTGGGTAAACCGGGCCGTATCCATTTCTCTGGGAGACCAGTAATGTGGCGAAATACTAGAATGAATAACAAAAAACGCCCTGCTTTAGCAGCGGCATACCAACAGACCACCAAGTGGCCTCCTCTTTCCAGGACACCTGTCAAGCTGAAACACTCTGTTATGGTATGGTGCCTTACACTTGGCCTACTACTGCCGTTTTCAAGTATTGCCGCAAATAGCCTGGATGCGATCAACTACAGCACACTCCCCGGCAATCGCCTACAAATTACCCTGCAGTTGTCCGAACCCGCCGAAAAGCCGAGTGGCTTCACCATTGAAAACCCTGCACGTATCGCACTCGATTTGGCCAACACCCGCAATAATCTGGCCGAACGGGTAGTGCCCGTAGGCGTGGGCATTGCCCGCACAATCAACACCGTGGAATCGGGTGGCCGTACCCGTGTCGTCATCAACCTCAGCAATCTGGTCCCCTACGAAACACAGGTCGATGGCAACGTGGTATATATCACTTTAGACACACAAGACGTGGCATTGACGAGCATCGTCGGAACGAGTACTACCGAAGCGGTAACCACAACGCCAAACCCAGTCGCCGGTTCAGCCGCACCAGAAAGTGCACCAGGGCTGCTCTCATCAAACCCGGCGCTCGCTGAGATCACTCCAGTGGGGCGGGCAGTAACCAATATCGACTTTCGCCGTGGGCCAAACGGTGAAGGCAGAGTAATATTCGCATTATCTGAAATGGGTATACCCGTCGATATTAGCCAATCAGGTGATAATATTGTCGTCGATTTTCTCGCAGCAGATATTGCCGATGCGCTGGTTCGCCGACTCGATGTGCTCGACTTCGCCACCCCCATCCGCTATGTCGATACCTTTAAAAATGATGGCAATATCCGCATCGTTATTGAGCCTGTATCACGTGACTTTGAACAGCTTGCCTACCAATCAGACAATATTTTCACTGTCGAACTAAAACCGATTGCGGAAGAGGAACTGAACGAGCAGATAAAAGAGCGGTTTGGCTATACCGGTGAACGCCTGTCCCTCAATTTTCAGGACATCGAAGTGCGCTCCGTGCTGCAGTTATTGGCCGATTTCACCAATTTGAATATCGTCGTCAGTGACACCGTTACCGGCAAATTGACCTTGCGTTTAAAAAATGTGCCGTGGGATCAGGCACTCGATATTATTCTGAAAACCAAATCACTGGGCAAACGGGATAATGGCAACGTATTGCTGGTTGCCCCCACAGAAGAAATTGCCGCACGCGAGCGCGTTGAGCTGGAAGCCCAGCAACAAGTCGAGGAACTGGCGCCACTCAACACAGAATTTATGCAAATCAACTATGCGAAAGCCAGTAATCTGGCCGCTATTCTGCAAACCGAGGGCGGCGGCGTTTTATCTGAGCGAGGCAGCGTATCCGTAGATGACCGCACCAACACCTTACTCATCCATGATATCGACGGTAAACTCTCCGAGGCGCGCCGCCTGATTCACCGCTTGGATATTCCCGTGCAACAGGTACTTATCGAGGCGCGCATCGTCGTTGCCAACGACGGCTTCACCAAAGACATTGGTGTACGTTTTGGCGTTAGTCGGGACACCACCAATAACAGTGAAGGCATTATCACCTCGGGGAGTCAACTAGGCATCACTAACCTCCTTAATAACGCTACGACACTTGGCACGGAACGGTTTAATGTCAACCTCCCCGCACCGACAGGCTCCTCCTCGATTGCCCTGGCCCTGGCGAAGCTCCCCTTCGGCACCCTACTGGAACTGGAGCTATCGGCAATGCAGGCGGAAACCCGGGGTGAAATTATCTCCAGCCCACGCCTGATCACCACCAGTCAAAGCACCGCCAAGATTGAACAGGGCGTCGAAATCCCGTTTTTGGAAGCGTCATCCAGCGGTGCTGCTACGGTTTCTTTTCGCAACGCTGTTCTGTCACTTGAGGTGACGCCACAAATTACACCGGACTCCCGGGTCATTATGGATCTGGTGGTAACCCGGGATACTGTTGGTCAACTATTCAGCCCTGGCAATGGTGTGCAGGTGCCGAGCATTGACACACGTGAAGTAACGACCCAAGTACTGGTGGATAATGGTGAAACGCTGGTGCTCGGTGGTATCTACGAACAAACTATTAGCAGCACAATCACCCGTGTGCCCTTTTTTGCCGACCTGCCTCTGGTTGGTCGGTTGTTTGAAAACAAGTCCAACACAGATAATAAAACCGAGCTGCTGGTTTTCATTACCCCGCAAATTATTAAGGAGAACCCCGCTATCGATTATTAAGCGGCTCACGGCTGTTTAGGGGATACGACAGCTATCGCGCAGTTACCGCCTGAAGTTGTCGGATTTAAGCGCTCGAAGGATATCGACAGGGAATCGCGTATCGAGATGTACCGCAATACCATTCGCTACCCTATTAATTTAGGGTAAAGTGCAGCTAATGGCAAAAACCTCCTAAACTATGAACAATATCTTTCTAATTGGGCCGATGGGTGCAGGAAAAACGACGGTGGGTCGTCAGTTGGCGCGTAAACTGCAAAGGGAATTTTTCGATAGTGACAAAGAAATTGAGCACCGTACAGGGGTGGATATCCGCACCATTTTTGAATACGAGGGAGAACAGGGGTTTCGCACCCGTGAAACCAGTATTATCGACGCGCTCACGCGTAAACATAATATCGTCTTAGCCACCGGCGGTGGTGGGGTACTCGCCCCGGTAAACAGAGAGTATCTACAAACACGCGGACACGTCATTCTGCTCAACATATCAGTAGATGAACAACTGGCGAGAACCCGTCAGGACAAAACCCGCCCGCTGCTGCAAACACAAGATCCACGCGCAATACTGGAGAAACTACGCGAAGAACGTATGCCTATTTACCGCTCACTGGCGAACCTTGAAATTAATTCAAATAATCGCAATATGAAAAACGTCATCGAAAAAATCTGCCGCTATTTACAAAAATACAAAGACGAATCCCCATGAGCGCAACCACTCGACTTCAGGTAGACCTCGGCACCCGTGGCTACCCCATATACATCGGCCCTAAACTGCTACAAGACCCCGCGTTGATCAGCCAGCACATACGCGGGCAAAAAGTCATGGTCATCAGCAATGAAACGGTTGCACCGCTGTATCTCAAGCACGCCCTGCAATCAGTCGCCCAGTTTGAAACCGATACACTGATCCTGCCTGATGGCGAGCAATACAAAACGCTGGACACCCTCAACCAGATCTACCAACACCTGTTACAACAGCGTTTTGACAGGCACTGCACACTGATCGCATTGGGTGGTGGTGTTATCGGTGATTTGGTTGGCTTTGCCGCCGCCAGCTATCAGCGTGGTGTCGATTTTATTCAGATACCGACAACCCTGCTGGCGCAAGTGGATTCATCCGTCGGTGGAAAAACCGGTGTCAACCATGCCTTGGGTAAAAATATGATCGGGGCATTTCATCAACCGCGCTGTGTCATTGCCGACACCGATACACTCTCAACACTCAACAACAACCAGCTAAGCGCCGGACTGGCAGAAGTGATCAAATACGGGGTCATCGACAGCCCCGGCTTTTTTACCTGGATCGAAGCCAATACCGCTGCGTTATTGGCACGCGAACCCGGTGCGCTCACCCATGCTATCGAACAGTCCTGCACCCACAAAGCGCGCATTGTAGCGGAGGACGAGCGCGAGCAGGGCAAGCGGGCACTGCTAAACCTCGGCCACACTTTTGGTCACGCCATCGAAACCGCCAGCGGTTACGGTAACTGGCTCCACGGCGAAGCGGTTGCTACCGGCATGTGCATGGCCGCGCAGCTATCCCAAAACCTCGGCTGGATCGAAGCGCAACAGACACAACGCCTGCGCCAGTTATTGGTCGCAGTGAAATTACCCGTCGACCCACCAGCCGATATGAACCCACAGCAATTCATCGATTTAATGTCGGTC
The DNA here is from genome assembly GCA_965277715.1 of Gammaproteobacteria bacterium. Classification (GTDB taxonomy): domain Bacteria; phylum Pseudomonadota; class Gammaproteobacteria; order JBCCGL01; family JBCCGL01; genus JBCCGL01. The sequence goes on along the minus strand of OZ255836.1, from coordinate 3,642,127 downwards.
GATAAGAAAGTGCGGAACGGCGTGCTCAATCTGGTACTGTTAAAAGGCATTGGCCAGGCCATTGTCACCAGCGATTATTCCCGTGAAGACCTTCAAAAAACCCTGTCGGCATACTATAGCTAAGTAATGAATCCACACCTGGATAATCAGTCGGTACTCAGCGAGCGGGCAATGCAGGCCTTGGGCCTGCACACACAACCGTTTTGTGAGCAGCCAGATGGACAGGAGTACTTCAGTGATGCAGTGATGAAAATGCAGCTTAATATGCTGCAACACAACCTGAGATTCAGCGATATGCTGCAAATACTCAAGGGAGATGCTGGCAGCGGCAAAACCGCACTGGTTATCCAGATGCTGAGCAGGGCAAATGATGAGCTGCAGATTTTTATCGTCCGGGGTAAAGCGACGCTGACAGCACCACAAATTCTCCTCGGCATGTTAAAAATATTCCAGCTCCCGATTCCCGATGCAACGCAAACCTGTCTTGAATTACTTATTGATCATCTAAAAATACGCCTGGAAAAAAACTGCTCCAGTGTATTGATTGTTGAGAATGCCCACGCTATCTCAGTGGGCACACTCAACCAACTACTGGCGTACACCGACCACATCAACGAAGTGCTTGATGGTGAATTACGTATACTGCTGGTAGCAGACCCTGTGATCGAATCTATACTGCCCAAGCTCACATCGGCCCAGTTGCGCGCAGGTAAAGTGTTTATCTCCAGCGTGCGCGCCCTGGATCGCCAGCGCACCCGCGAATACCTTGAATACCGCCTACAACAGGCCGGTTTTATCGGCGACCTGCCTTTTAATGATAAACAACTGCGCAATTTGTACGACAATACCGACGGCATTCCCCAGCAACTGGACACAGTGGCGGCCAGCATGCTCAACCAACAGACAAAGCCACACTCTATTGGCGCCTTTTTGCAGGCATTACCGTTACGTCTGATAGCCACTGCAGCCACCAGTATTATTGCCATAGCCCTATTACTGTTTGTCGTGGTTGAGGAACCTGATGAAGGGGGTGAAACTGCTCAGTCCGGGCAGGCAATGCCTACCCCGGTAACAACAACCCAAACAGACACCGATGCCATTAATGCACCCTTGCCGGATAGCCAAGCATCGACCGAAACACCGGCAGTAACGCAACGTAGCGAGACCGACACATCAACTGCCAACACCTTCACCAGCTTGCATGAGGTGACACCCCCCGCCCCAGTACAGAAAATAATACTACTCCCTCCAAAGCAGGTAAAAGAACATACCATAGAAGACACACAACCCAGCACACAGAGCACACCACCGGTAAAAAAACGCCCGGCACAACGCCAGCCTAGCCAGTCAGCGCAATGGCTACTCAAGCAAAAACCGGCGAACTACACAATCCAGTTAATGGCCTCCTACGACGGCAATGATTTATCAGAACACATCCGCAACAACAGCATCGAATCACAAACGGCCCTGTTTGAAACCAGCCGAAACACACGGCGCTGGCATGTATTGACCTATGGTATCTACACCAGCGCTGGGGCTGCCCGAGCCGCCATTGCAAAATTGCCCAACGAGCTGCGGCACAATACACCGTGGGTTCGCTCGATAGAATCGGTTCAGCAGGAGATTGTAAAACACCTGCCATAAATACCGACAGCCATTCCATTCAACAGCTCAATAGCACTACCCAACGCAAAACGCTATAATACCTGGCCGCCTTCGGCGGGTTCGAACCGATTCCAATAGAGACTTAGCATGAACCGACTCGAACGCGCTGCCGCGTACGGACTTTACCAACCTTCATTCGAACACGACAACTGCGGTTTTGGCCTGATTGCCCACATTGACGGCGAGCACAGCCACCAGTTGGTCCAAACCGCTATCAAATCACTGGTGCGCCTAACCCATCGTGGTGCCGTAGCGGCAGACGGAAAAACCGGCGACGGTTGCGGCCTGCTACTGCGTAAACCCAAAGCCTTTCTGCAAAAAGTAGCGCGTGCCTGCAATTTCCCCTTAGCGGAGCAATTCGCTGTCGGCAATATTTTTTTAAATCGTGACTCAGACAAAGCCGAACATGCACGCACCACACTGAATGCACAAATCGAAGCCCGTGGTCTGCAGGTTGTCGGCTGGCGCACAGTACCGGTTAACCCACAAGCCTGTGGCGCAGAGGCACTGGAATCCCTACCGCTTATTGAACAGATTTTTGTCAACGCACCCAGCACCATGAAACGCGCCGAATTTAACCGCCACCTGTTTGTAGCGCGTCGCAAAGCAGAGTTGATGCTCGACGCAAGCGCCCCGGATGATAGTGATTTCTACATCTGCACACTCGCCTGCGAAGTGATTCTGTACAAAGGGCTTATCATGCCCGCGCAACTGCCGGTGTTCTTCCCCGACCTCAACGACCCGGATATGGCTTCCTCTATCGCCGTGTTTCATCAGCGTTTTTCCACCAACACGCTGCCCCAGTGGAAACTGGCACAACCGTTTCGCTACCTCGCTCACAACGGAGAAATCAACACCATCCAGGGCAATCGCAACTGGGCGCGAGCGCGGGCGCACCGCTTCCACTCAGCGGTTCTACCTGAGCTTAACACCCTGCACCCCATTGTTTCGATGCAGGGCTCTGACTCCAGCTCGCTCGACAATATGCTCGAAGTCTTACTGTCTGGTGGCATGGAACTGTTTCGCGCCAGCAAGCTGCTGGTGCCGCCCGCCTGGCAACACGTCGACCAAATGGACTACGAACTGCGGGCATTTCTCGAATACAACTCTATGCACATGGAACCCTGGGACGGTCCCGCCGGACTGGTGTTTACCGATGGCCGCTACGCCTGCTGCGCGCTGGACCGCAACGGCCTGCGCCCGGCGCGCTACGTGATCACCCGCGACCGGCATATCACCCTGGCATCCGAAGTCGGTGTACACGATTACACCTCCGATGAGGTAGTGTCCAAAGGGCGCTTGCGCCCCGGTGAAATGCTGGCCGTCGACACCGCCACGGGTGCGCTGATTCTGCCACGTGAGATTAACAATATCCTCAAAACCCGCCAGCCCTACGCCAAGTGGATGTCGCGCTACTCAGTACACCTGCGATCACGGTTGCGCGATATAGAACAAACCCAACCGGCAATGGACAACGCCACCCTGGCCGTTTTTGAAAAAATGTTCGGCGTCACCTTTGAAGAGTGTGACCAGATACTGCGCGTCCTCTGCGAGCAGGGACAGGAAGCTGTCGGCTCGATGGGCGATGACAGCCCGTTCCCGGTGTTGTCCCGCCAGCAACGCTCGCTGTTCGACTACTTCCGCCAGCAGTTTGCCCAAGTCACCAACCCCCCCATCGATCCCCTGCGCGAGGCAGTGGTGATGTCGCTGGAGACCTGCATTGGCCGCGAGCACAATCTATTTGACGAACAGCCCGAATATGCCAAACGGTTATTGGTGCGCTCTCCGGTACTATCGCGGGAAAAATTCGACACCCTGCTGGCCTACTCAGACCCGGACTACGCCCACGAGCGTATCGAACTAAATTATGACCCCACAACCCTCAGCCTGGAAAAAGCGGTTATCGCCATCACCAACCAGGCCGTGCGTGCAGTGCGAGACGGTGCGGTAATCATTGTTATCTCGGATCGCGAGCTGCGCCAGGGCATGTTGCCGGTACCCGCCCTGATGGCCACTGGCGCTATTCACCACCGGCTGATCGACGAGGGTTTACGCTGCCGCAGCAATATCATGGTCGAGACCGGCAGCGCCCGCGACCCCCACCATATCGCCGTATTGGTTGGCTACGGCGCCACCTGCATCTACCCCTACCTGGCGTACGAATCCATACAGGGCATGTCCAGGCGCGGCGAGCTTGAAAGTGATGATATACCCGCACTTGAGCAGATGTACCGCACCGGCCTAAACAAAAGCCTGTTAAAAATCATCTCAAAAATGGGTATCTCCTCTATCACCAGCTACCGTGGCGCGCAATTGTTCGAAATCGTCGGCCTCAACCGCACAATTGTCGATCTGTGCTTCAAGGGCACAACCAGCCGCATCCAGGGCGCGGGGTTTGGCGATATCGAAGCTGAACTACAACACGCCGATAAACAGGCGTGGAACCCACGCAAACAGATCAGCCAGGGCGGCCTGCTGAAATACATGCACAAAGGCGAGTACCACGCTTACAACCCCGATGTGGTGCAGTCACTGCAACAGGCCGTTAACCACGGCGACTGGCACGACTACAAAGCTTACGCCGATTTGGTTGACCAGCGCCCGGTTGCGCAAATCCGTGACCTACTGGCACTGCGCGAAGACACCACACCAATCCCGCTGGATGACGTCGAACCCATCGAATCGCTCTACCGGCGTTTTGATTCAGCGGGTATGTCGCTCGGCGCCCTGTCACCCGAGGCCCATGAAACCCTGGCCGAGGCCATGAACCGCCTCGGTGGGCGTTCCAACTCCGGCGAGGGTGGCGAAGATAAAGCGCGCTACGGCAACTTCAAAATGTCGAAGATCAAGCAGATCGCCTCCGGTCGTTTTGGCGTCACTCCACACTACCTGGTCAACGCCGAAGTGCTGCAAATCAAAATTGCCCAAGGCGCCAAGCCCGGTGAGGGCGGCCAGCTACCCGGTCACAAAGTTGACAAAACCATCGCCCGGTTGCGCCATTCACTGCCCGGTGTCGCCTTGATCTCCCCGCCACCACACCACGACATCTACTCAATCGAAGACCTCGCGCAACTGATCTTCGACCTGAAGCAAGTCAACCCCGACGCCTTGATCTCGGTAAAGCTGGTTGCTGCGCCCGGCGTTGGCACCGTCGCCGCCGGGGTTGCCAAAGCCTACGCCGATCTGATCACCATCTCCGGCTACGATGGCGGCACCGGTGCCAGCCCCCTCAGCTCGGTCAAATACGCCGGTTGCCCCTGGGAGCTGGGCCTCTCTGAAACCCACCAGGTGCTGCGCGCCAACAAACTGCGCGATAAAGTGCGGGTACAGACCGATGGCGGCCTGAAAACCGGGCTGGATGTCATCAAAGCGGCCATTCTCGGTGCGGAGAGTTTTGGTTTCGGCACAGGCCCAATGATTGCCATGGGCTGCAAATACCTGCGTATCTGCCACCTCAACAACTGCGCCACAGGCGTCGCCACCCAACACAAGGTACTGCGTATGCGCCACTTCAGTGGCAGCGTTGAAAAAGTCATGCGCTACTTTCGTTTTGTGGCTGAAGACACCCGCCAACACATGGCACGGCTGGGTGTCCCCTCAATAGACGCACTGATCGGCCGCACCGACCTGCTCACCCAACTCGATGGTGAAACCGATAAGCAACACGGCCTGGACCTCACCCCTATCGTTTCAGACGCAGGCGTCCCCGCCGATGTACCGCGCCACTGTACCGTTACGCGCAACCAACCATTCGACAAAGGCAAACTGGCCGAAACCATGCTGGTTGCCTGCCGTGATGCCATTGCCAACAAGACCGGCGGTCATTTCGATTTTACTGTGCGCAATACCGACCGTTCGGTCGGGGCGCGATTATCGGGTGAAATCGCCCGCCAACACGGCGACACAGGTATGGCCGATACCCCTATCACCCTCAACCTGCAAGGCACCGTTGGCCAGAGCTTTGGCGTGTGGAACGCGGATGGCCTGCATATGACCCTGCACGGCGACGCCAATGACTACGTGGGCAAGGGTATGGCCGGTGGCAAACTGGTGTTGCGCACCCCCACCGGCATTCGCTATAAACCGCGTGACAGCAGCATCATGGGCAATACCTGCCTGTATGGTGCGACTGGCGGCAAACTCTTTGCCGAGGGCCAGGCAGGCGAGCGCTTTGGTGTGCGCAACTCCGGCGCACAGGCGGTGGTGGAAGGTGTCGGTGACCACGGGGCAGAGTACATGACCGGTGGTTCTATGGTCGTACTCGGCGAAACCGGCGGCAACTTCGGCGCGGGCATGACCGGCGGCTTCGCACTGGTACTGGACAGGCACAATGTCTTTGTCGACCGCTACAACCACGAACTCATCGATATTCATCGCCTGTTTTCAGAACCACTTGAAGCCTATAAACGCTTCCTGTACGACGCCCTGCAAGAGCACGTCAGTGAGACGGGTAGCGCTTGGGGTGAAGAAATCCTCGACGATTTTTATGGCATGTCTTCACGCTTCTGGCTGGTTAAACCCAAAGCGGCGGAGCTGGAATCACTGTTATCAACCCTGAAGAAAGCGGCCTGAATGACCACCACCGTTAGCGGCTTGCCAGCATTGACAGCAGGGGCAAACCCGAAGGTTTGCCCCTGCCCATCGGCACAGCCATGTATTGATTCGAGCACCTATCGATTCGGGCATATAAAGTGCGTGTAAATGGCCGGGCGCATTCCACAAAGCTTTATCGATAACCTGCTCGACCGCACCGAGATTGCCGATGTTATCGGCGCTCGCGTCGATCTGAAAAAAGCCGGGGTCAACTACAAAGCCTGCTGCCCCTTTCACAACGAAAAAACCCCTTCTTTCATCGTCAACCCGGTAAAACAGTTTTACCATTGCTTTGGTGGCTGCGGCGCCAATGGCTCGGCAATCTCTTTTTTAATGGCTTACGAACACCTGAGTTTTCCTGAGGCCATCGAAGAACTGGCCAGCCTGGCCGGGCTGGATGTCCCGCGTGAAACCTACCAGGATTCAGGTTCAGGTGGTTCAGGTCAAACTCAGAACCAATCACCGCTGTACACAGCCCTCGACGCCTGCGCGCACTTCTTTCAACAGCAACTCAAAGGCCACCCCGCAGCAATCGATTACCTAAAGCAACGCGGCCTCAGCGGTGAAACGGCCAGACATTTCGGCCTCGGCTACGCGCCCAACCGCTGGGACGCCCTGGAGAGTAGCCTCCCCAATTGCTCACAGACCGACCTGCTCACTGCAGGTATGCTGATAAAAAACGAAAACGGGCGCGTTTACGACCGCTTCCGCGACCGGATTATGTTTCCCATTCGCGACCGGCGCGGGCGCACTATTGGCTTCGGTGGCCGCGTCATGGGTGACGGTGAACCCAAATACCTCAACTCACCGGAAACCCCGGTCTTCCACAAAGGCGAGGCACTCTACGGCCTGTTTGAAGCGCGGCAGGCCCATCGCACGCTCGATTCACTGCTGGTTGTCGAGGGCTATATGGATACTATTGGCCTCGCCCAGCACGGTATCACCTACGCCGTCGCCACACTCGGCACCGCCACCACCGCCACGCACATGGAGTACCTGTTTCGCACCGTCAATGACGTGGTGTTTTGTTTCGATGGTGACCGCGCCGGTCGCCAGGCCGCCTGGCGCGCATTGAAAACCACCCTGCCTACGTTGCAAGATGGCCGCGAGGCACGTTTCCTGTTTCTCGACGAAGGCGAAGACCCGGACAGCCTGATCAAATCTATTGGCCAGCCCGCTTTTACCGCACTACTAAAAACGGCTCTCCCCGTGGCCGATTTCCTGTTTCGTGAACTCATCGATGGCGATGGTGCCCATTCCGTCGGTGAGCGCGCCCGGCTGGCAGAAACCGCCAGACCACTGATCGATAGCATTCCCGGTGAGTTATACCGCACACTGCTCTATCAACAACTCAGTGCGCATGTCGGCACCACATTCAGCAGCACCTCCGTTGCGACTCCGCCCAGCAGCCCGCCGCGACCCCGCCGCCCGGCTGCCTACCAGGTGCAACTCAGCCCCATACGCACTGCGATTACACTCGCCATACAGCATCCGGGGGTGGTCAGCGACGATGATCTGGAGCACTACGATTTTGACGAAAACCAACGCGGTGGTTTTACGCTGCAAAAGCTCATCGGTATTATCCTTGGTAATGCAACCATCAGCACTGCCGCACTACTGGAGCATTTTCGCGATGCGAGTGAGTGGCCGTATTTGTGCCAATTGGCCAGTAGTGAAATACCAGGGCTGGAAGCAGCCGACGAAGAGCGGCCCCGACAGCTATTTTTGGAGAGCATAAAACAACTGACGCGGGCCAACCAACGCCGCGCCCAGGCTGTTTTGCGTGAGCGCGCTGCCTCTGGTGTCATCGATGATGAATTGAAAGCACAGCTTCGCGCTACCCTTCCCTATACCGACTAAGTTTAGAGATTGTCAATAAATAACTTGACGGTTTAAGTTATTCAAATGGACTTATTGTGTAGTTTCAAAGAGGAAGATTTTCAAAATCTTCATTCGTTATTTTCTTACCTTTCTAATATTTTTTAGTATTTAATCGTGATGCAATACTAAGCTCGCTTGTTACTATTTTTGCCAGTACCTTTATGTCGATAAAACCCGATTTTCCGCTGCGCAGGTGCCCATACAAGCGAGCGAAGACTGGTCTATTTCTCCTGCTGTGGAGGGTAGTATTGTTGGTACGCGTGTACTGCCTAGAGGGGTGACCGAGTAGACTTTGAGTAATGGTATTGTCGTATGGCACCAATATAGCGGTGGCTCCCCCGGCAGAGTGCACTACAGCCTAGCGGGTGCAGGTGGGCTGAATCGATTGTCAGAAGCCCAAACCCTGCACGCGAGGTTGGCGTTGGATACCATTGCTGCCAGTGGTTTACGTGATAAAAACGCGGCCGAATTCAATGACTGGCTAAACAATCGCTAATTGCTGGTAGGCAGAAAAAGGCTACAATCGGTTCGTCCACGATGGTTGATAATACCCTTACATTAATCATAGGCTAAACCTTGATATGACGCGGATTTTTACCCCACAAGCACTGGTCGTTGACAACACGATAACTCTGGAAAAAGCCCCCAGTGTGCACCTCACCAAGGTGCTGCGAATGCAGGTAGGTGAATCACTGCGGCTTTTCAATGGCGATGGTTTTAACTACTGTGCCGACATCGTGCAAACCGGCAAATCCGTTGTGCTACACGTTCGGGATAAAACCGAAAGTACCAACGAATCACCCCTGCATATCACGTTGGTACAAGGCATTTCACGCAGTGAGCGCATGGACTATACGGTGCAAAAATCTGTAGAGCTGGGTGTTACCGGCATTCAACCACTCATCACCCAAAAATCCAGCGTCAAACTCGACGATACCCAGCGCCGGGATAAAAAAATGCAGCACTGGCAGGCGGTGGTTATCAGTGCCTGTGAACAATCCGAGCGCAGTATTATCCCTCCCGTGGCGGTGCCGTTAACACTACCTCAGTGGCTGGCACAGGCGCGAGGAACGCAGGACTGTGTGCTTCTTGATCCAACAGCACCAAATTCGCTCATAAACCACCCAATAAGTGGCCAGTGTACACTGATCATTGGCCCAGAAAGCGGCTTTAGCCCACACGAAATTCAGTTAATGTTGGAAGCGGATGTACAGCGTGCAGCCCTTGGGCCACGTGTGCTAAGGACTGAAACAGCCGCTGTTGCGGCTATTGCCGTGATGCAGTCGCGGTGGGGGGATTTTTGCTGATGGGAAATGGGTATTAAGCATTTCCGGTAGCGGGCGTCGCCTGCCGGACAAGTGCGGTCTGACTATGCATATACAGGCACTTCATCGCTAGATAGGATGGGTAACTCTGTTTACCAAGAAATCATTATGTCGAGACCCGAGAGAAAACGCCGCCGCAATCGCCAAATTAGTGAAGCTGAAAACGTCGAGGCCAGGCCAGCGGTGGTTCGCCAGCTTCCCCGTCAGCAACTAAAAAGCCCGTTCGCTCCACTCACTCCCCTATCTGAAGATCAGCTCGAATCAGTCCACAACGCCTCTATGCGCCTGCTTGAAGAGCAGGGTATTGAGGTCATGAGTGCCAAAGCACGGAGTTTGTTGAGAGCGGCGGGCGCAGAGGTCGACGAGGCCAGTGGTATCGTCAAAGGTCAGCGCGAAGTATTTTTGCAGGCCGTCGCCAAAGCGCCAGGCCACTTCACGCTTACACCGCGAAACCCTGAAAACGCCATTGAAATTGGGGGTAACAACATTAACTTTGGCCTGGTTTCCGGGACACCCAATATCCACGATCATATCAATGGCCGCCGCCCCGGCAACTTTGCAGACTACAAAAAGCTGATGAAGTTTTACCAATACTTCAACGTGCTCTCCTTTATGGGCAACCAGCCCACGTCACCGATTGAGATGTCGGTCAATAACCGTCACCTGGATACCTACCGCGAATCATTGGTATTGACCGATAAAATCGTCAGTGGTATCCCTATCGGCGTTGGCAGGGTACGTGATGCAGTGGAAATGATAGCGCTTGCACGTGGTTTAACCGTGGAGGAGTTAGCCAAAAGCCCCAGTGCTATTGTCAACATCAATATCAACTCACCCCGCAAGCTCGATGATACGATGGCTGATGCCGCCATTTATATGGCTGAGCACGGCCAGGCGGTGATCGCCACACCCTTTACTCTGATGGGCGCAATGACGCCGGTAACAATGGCCGGTGCACTGGCACAGCAGAACGCCGAAGCTATTCTGACGCTGGCGATTCTACAGCTGGCTGCCCCCGGTTCACCCTGCCTGTACGGCGGTTTCACGTCTAATGTCGATATGCGCTCAGGGGCGCCCGCGTTTGGCACACCGGAAAATGCACTGGCCAACATCGCCGGTGGCCAGTTGGCCCGAAAGTATGGTCTGCCCTATCGCACCAGCGCCTGCAACGCCAGTAACACCACCGACGCACAAGCTGTATACGAGACACAAAGTGCGCTGTGGGGCGGGGTACTCGGCCACGGTAATATTATTTACCACGCAGCGGGGTGGCTGGAGGGTGGCCTGGTCGCTTCATTTGAAAAACTCATTATCGATATCGAGTCATTGCAATCGATGTCCCGCATTCTCGAACCGATAAAGATTAATAACGAGGAGTTTGGCCTGGAGGCAATTGAAGATGTCGGCCCCGGCGGGCATTTCTTCGGCACTCAGCACACCATGGAACGCTACAAAACCGCCTTCTATGAACCGATGCTCAGCGATTGGCAAAATAACGAGAACTGGCAACAGGCTGGTGCCAAAACCGCCGAGGTGCGCGCCACCGGGATTTGGCAAAAGGTTTTAGAAGCGTATGAAGCCCCCCCTATCGACCCAGGCAGGCTGGAGGCGATAGATGATTACGTGGCACGGCGTAAAATTGAGATCGGCAATGGGGAACCATAGAGGGACTGGCCAGAGGGTTGCGGGCAGTTAAACCTAAATTCCTCAGTTGAATCTACTGCGAGCACCTATCAACTGCGGAATTTAGGTTAAAGTGTGTAAGGAATGCGGATACCAGGATCCTGGGCTGGAAAATCCCTGGTGTTTCTCGTCACCAGCAATGCTTCCTGATCAATGGCGGTGGCCCAGATAATCGCATCTGGCAAACGTATTCGCTGGGCTTGCCGAATGGAGACCGCTAACGCGCCAATAGCCGGGCTGGTGTCAATCACGTCAAACCGGTTGAGAAACTGTATAACCACCTGCTGATGTTCTGGTGGCACACCTACCATCACTTCCATCCAGGTGATCCGGCTGATCACCTTTCTGGAATAGGTGTGGTTTATTTCACGTTTAGCCGCCTCAATACCGTTTAAGTAGTCAATCAGCAGGTTGCTATCAAAAACAACCCTCATACCCTCCACTCATCCCGTAAGCTGTTTTGCCGTACCAGGCCATCATCTGGGCCATCACCTGAAATATCCCCTAAAATATCCAAGGGATTTTCCCGAAACAGGCCAAAAGCCTGATCATCGATGGGGTCACGCCGATTCACTAAATACTCAGCCACGGCGTCACGCACCATCGCTGCTCTTGAAGTATTATATTTGGCAGATTGTCGCGCCAGAGCGGTAATTTGATCGTCAGGTAAATCAATGATCGTACGCATAGTAAGATTCCATCCGGTTTTAGGTGGGTGTCAGAAAAATATATGATGACGTTTCAATATATCACATTATAGAAACACACTTCAACCCGGATGCCCCAGTAAGCGGTCCACTGCTTCGCTCAACCGTAGCGGATCAGTTACCGGCGTAGAACATACGCTGTTACTGCACGCAAACGCCGCTGCCTGCTTGAGCTGTGGGTAGACAACATCGTCACGCAGCAATTTCCCCTCGCGCTTATCCCACCACTCGGCCCGTTTGTACACCGAGGGGTAAGCCAAGGCAGCACGATATAACGCGGCGGCATCCGGGTCATCTTTTGCCCCCACTACTGTCACATGCACCGGCTCATTGCCAAGCTCATACTCGGCCTGCAAAACACCCGGCAGGAAATAATACCCCTCCAGTATACGATCTGAGGCCAAATACCCCATCCCCGCTTCAGCGATAACACGGAATGACGCCACACCGGTGTAATACCATAGTTGGTTAAAAAAGCGTGTCGCCCGCACGTTTTCATCTTTTTGCTTAATCGACTGCTGCATAAAATCCTGCGCGGGTATCTTCGCTGAGATAAAACCGCCGGTCTTCGCATCGATAAAATGCTGTTGAATAAACGCCCCCGCCGACTGCGCACGGAGCAGCCAGTCCCGGTCACCTGTGGAGCGGTACAGTTTTAGCATCGCCTGCGCCATCGTCAGCGTATCGACCAAATAAGGGCCGCCCTTATCATTCGCACTGTGGCGAAAACCGCCGCCTGGCAAACCGCGATGATCCAGCACCCACTGTGCATTGCGTACCGCCAGTGACAGTGCATCGCGGTTACCCGTTGCATCGTAATAAGTAGCCAGTGCCGAAATTGCCTGGCCGTTTTCGCGTGCGTAACGGCGTTTATCTATACCGGGATTAAACTTATCGGCACCAAAACTGGTATAAAAACCCCCATCAGGTGCACTCAGTGTGTTGGCGAGAAAGCCGTAAACGCGATCTGCCGCCTGGCGAAATGCCTGCTCCCCCCAGCGCGCATAAGCTAAGGAAAAGGCATTCAACCCCGCCTCCTGGGCAAACATGGGGTATTCATCCAACGGCCTGCTCCAGTCTTTTGCCAGCGAAATTTGCGACAATCCACCGTGGTCTTTATCGATCATTGCAATCAAGCGTGTTACCGTTTCATGGGCGCGTTGTGCCATTAATGGATCCTGTTGAGATTGCTCAAGCGCATAGATCAGCGTGGGGCCATCGACAAATTTTGACCGCAATCCCCAGCCACCGTGGTTTTTGTCGTAGGTTTTTTCCATAAAATCGACAATCACTTTGCGTTGCGCTGCACTCAAGCGCATTACACGCGAGGCAGCGCGCTCATCGCCACCACGCTGGCCATAATCGACCGGGCTGGGATCGTCAATTGTCGCCTGTAGAATCGGGGTGAAAAATTTAGGTGAGTAAAACCCACGCAATTTGACTATTTCGGTACCGTCCGCCGCAAACAATACCGTTGCCGGCCAGCCCCAACGCTCATAGCGCTGGGATATATCGGGTCGACTGTCCTGGTCGACATAAACCGGAATAAAATGTCTGTCGATCAACGCACGCACCCCTGCATCCTCGTAGGTAATCGTATTCATCTGGTGGCAGGGGTGGCACCACCAGGCTTGTAGACTGAGTAATACAAATTTATTTTCGCGCTCAGCGCGTTCAAACACAGCACTGTCCCATTCATTCCAGGGGAAATCAGTGGTGACAGGCGCTGCGGATACAGCACTTGAAAATACGACATTCGAAAAGAGTGCGACAAGTAAAACTAACGCTCTGACCATAACTGCCTCGCAACACGCGCTAAATAAGGGGGTATTTGTAGACACGAAAACACTGGCTGGGTTCGGGTCAACGCCAGAATAATCACAGGAAATAATCACCGGCAGGCACTGCCCGAGTTTCAGTACATCACAATATACTGTACGATAAAACCATGTGACTGCCAGTGCACAATAACCAGTCACTAACATTCATTCACAATCTTTGTGCGGAGGAATTTTCATGGCGTTAAAACCATTAACCATTGTTGCAGCAATGGCAACGACACTCGTTTGTGCTGCACCCAGCTTTGCAGCGCAGAAATTTATCTCTATCGGCACCGGTGGCGTCACCGGTGTTTACTACCCAACCGGCGGTGCTATCTGCCGACTGGTAAACAAAAACCGCAAAGAGCACGGCATTCGTTGCTCGGCAGAGTCGACCGGCGGTTCCATTTACAACATCAACACCATTCGCGCCGGTGAACTGGAATTCGGTGTGGCCCAATCAGACTGGCAGTACCACGCCTATAACGGCACGTCCAAATTTGCCGAAAAAGGCAAATTCGACAAACTCCGTGCCGTATTTTCTGTTCACCCGGAACCTGTCACCGTCATCGCCAGCGATGGTTCAGGCATTAAGCAACTCAATGATGTTAAAGGCAAGCGGATGAACATCGGCAACCCAGGATCGGGGACACGCGGCACCTGGGAGGTTATCGAAGCGGCACTCGGCTGGAAACGCGGAGACCTGAAACTGGCCGCTGAAATGAAATCGGCAGAGACCGGTCAGGCAGTATGCGATGGCAAGATCGATGCATATTTCTGGTTGGTGGGCCATCCTTCAGCTTTAACGCAAGAGTCACTCGCCACCTGTGATGCACACCTGGTTGATGTACAAGGCCCGGCCATCGACAAGCTGATTGCCGACAACCCGTTTTACCGTACCGCCACCATTCCAGCGGGCATGTACAACAACGATAAGGACATTCAGACTTTCGGTGTCGGCGCAACCTTCGTGACCAGTGCCGATGTGCCTGAAGACGCCGTTTACGTTGTGGTCAAAGCGGTATTCGACAACTTCGACGATTTCAAGAAACTGCACCCGGCGTTCGCCAATCTGAACGAAAAGCAAATGATTTCTGATTCGCTGTCTGCACCGTTACACCCAGGTGCGGTTAAGTACTACAAAGAGCGCGGCTGGTTGTAACCTAAGCCCCGCCATTCGGGCAGGCCCTTTTGTGGCCTGCCCACACGAATGCACCTGCATAGTGGGTATTGTTTCCAAAAACAAAAAAAACAATCATATTTCTTAACAGGAACCGGTCATGGCAAAGCAACCTATAGCACAGAAGGATCTAGATGATTTTGTCGCACAAGTCGACACGGGCAACCGCCATCTGTTTGGCTGGCAAAATAAGCTTATCGTCGCTGTCACCTTTACCTGGGCGCTCTTTCAACTCTATACCGCCTCAAACCTGCCTTTCTGGTTGACCGAGGTCACCGGCATCGACTTGATCGTTACCAATATGGGAGCGCGCAGAATCCACCTGGGCACTGGGCTGGTGCTCGCTGCGATTGCCTTCCCCCTATTCAAATCCAGCCCTAAAAATACTATTCCGTGGTACGACTGGCTACTGATTATCGCGGGTATTGTCTGCTGTCTATACATGAATATCTATCGGTTTGAGCTAGCCGACCGCGCTGGTAGCTGGACACTCCAGGACACCATCATCGGTTCGACAGGTATGGTTGTGCTATTGATCGCCGTTTACCGCGCCCTGGGGTTACCACTGGTGATTGTCGCCAGTGTATTTATCGCCTACGTATTCTTTGGTCACGGCGAATGGCTGCCAGAGGCTATTCAATGGAAAGGTGCTTCATTTGGCAAAGCTGTGTCTCACTTCTGGACATACAGCGAAGGGGTGTTTGGTGTGGCGCTTAGCGTCTCTGCCTCGCTGATATTTTTATTTGTACTGTTCGGCGCCATCCTGGAAAAAGCCGGTGCCGGCAACTACTTCATCAAAATTGCCTTTGCCCTGCTGGGGCACTTCCGTGGTGGGCCAGCAAAAGCGGCGGTGGTCGCCTCGGCATTGAGTGGCCTCTACTCCGGTTCATCGATTGCCAATACTGTGACGACCGGTACGTTTACCATTCCCTTAATGAAGCGCACCGGCTTCTCGGCAGAAAAAGCCGGTGCGATTGAAGTGGCCTCCTCCACCAACGGGCAACTGACCCCGCCGGTAATGGGCGCGGCCGCCTTCCTGATTGCCGAATTCACGGGTATCAGTTACACCGACATCATCAAACACGCATTGGTGCCCGCACTGGTTTCCTATATCGCGCTAGTGTATATCGTTCACCTCGAAGCAATGAAGCTCGACCTGAAAGGCTTACCAAAGCCTCCCTCATCGCTCACTCTGGCAAATAAATTACTCGGTGTGCTAAGTGGTTTTATCGGCCTTTCCCTGCTCGGTATCGCCGTCTATTACGGGCTGGGGTGGATCAAGATCGTCGCCCCGGATGCCGCCTTTTGGGTGGTAGCGGTGGGCTGTTCACTGCTCTATTTATATTTGCTCAAGCTCGCTGCCAAACACCCCGATTTGCACGTCGATGACCCTAATGATCCTATAACTGAACTGCCCAAGGCCGGCGCCACGGCAATCACTGGCCTGTACTATATCCTGCCAATTGTCATTCTTATCTGGTGCATCATCATTGAGCGGCTTTCACCGGCCCTATCGGCCTTCTGGGCAACAATTGCGATGCTTATCGTGGCCTTGACACAACACCCTATCAAAGCTTTTTTTCGGGGCGCCGGTGATTACCGGGCCGCCTTTAAAAAAGGCGCGGGCAACTGCTTTGAGGGCATGATTGCAGGATCGCGCAATATGATTGGTATCGCCGTGGCAACCGGTGCTGCGGGCATTATCGTCGGTACAATTTCTCTGACGGGCGCGCACCAGGTGGTTGGCGAACTGGTTGAATTTCTCTCCGGCGGCCATTTAATTGTCATGCTGATTCTGGTCGCGATAATGAGCTTAATCCTGGGCATGGGCCTGCCGACCACCGCCAACTACATCGTTGTATCATCGTTGATGGCGCCTGTAATTATTGCCCTGGGGGCAAAGAGCGGTTTACTGGTGCCGTTGATCGCCGTGCACTTGTTTGTCTTTTATTTCGGTATCCTCGCTGACGACACACCCCCTGTTGGCCTGGCGGCATTT
Source organism: Gammaproteobacteria bacterium (assembly GCA_965277715.1). Lineage (GTDB taxonomy): Bacteria > Pseudomonadota > Gammaproteobacteria > JBCCGL01 > JBCCGL01 > JBCCGL01. The sequence continues at coordinate 3,625,274 of OZ255836.1, read as the reverse complement.
GCAGCGGCGGCAATCTCCAAGGGTGACCCGATCAAAACCGGCATCCAGGGGTTTGCCTACGATATCCGCACAGCACTCCTGCCTTTTTTGTTTATCTTTAACACCGAGTTACTGCTAATCAACGTATCACTGGCCAAAGCTTTCTTTGTCTTTTTTGTCGCGGTTATCGCCATGATGCTATTCGCCTCTGCGACACAACGCTACCTACTCACCCGCAACAAACTGTGGGAATCCGGCGTTCTACTGCTGATCGCGTTTACCCTGTTCCGCCCCGGTTACTGGCTGGATCAGGTTTCACCACCCTATCAAAGTATCGAGCCCAGTAAAGTTTACGAAGTAGTGGGAGAGGCGACCCCCGATGGCACTTTGACCATGGTGATCAGTGGCCCGGATTTTGACTCCGGTGAGATTGAATCGACGACCATACTCGTACCACTGGGGCAACCGGTAGAGGCCATTGAACGGCTCAAAAAAGCGGGTATCAACGTGACTATCGAAAATGGTTCTGCAATTATCGAAGAACCCTTTCCAGGCACCCCATTTTTTGAAAGCATTGGCAAGTCGTTTGATTACTATAGCGACGAGCCCGTGCGTGTAGCCGATATTCGCAAACCCAATGAACGCATCGCCAAAGAAATATTTTACCTTCCGGCCATGTTATTGTTGGGACTTATTATTTGGCTGCAACGCCGACGAATCAAACAGGCAGGTTAGAAGAGGAGCCTGTCGATTCAGGGGGTATTCTCAATCACTGTTCACGGGCGAAATGACTCTGCTCAGGTAAGGAACGTGCACGAAATAACTTCCAGGGTTTGCAAATGTATCGATTTACCTTATGGCTGAATTGGCTGAGTATGTTATTAACACATAGCGCATTATTTAAATAACATTGTAAAAGTGGACATTATTTTGTGTACGCTCCATCACACCCTACGCTGCCCACATAGAAAAAGAGTAGACGTTAGCTCACCTTGATGTCACTGGGGCAGGTTATTTGCACCTTCCAGCCTGCGCTTTTCATACGGTTCAATATGCCCAACGCGGTAAACGAATCGAGCTCGTTAAGCCCTTCAGAAGTAAGAATGGCTATATTCATCATCAAATCCCATTACCTGACATCATGTACTCTGCGCAGAGAAAAAAACATATTTAGCGCATTGTGTCTTTTTACCTAAAAATTAGTTAGGTTTTTTTTGAAAACCAAAATAAGATTCCACACTAATTAATGAGGCTTAATACGATGATTACTGTATCAACACCGACAGAAGCGGATCGGGCTGACTGGGAAACGCTTTATCACGGCTATGCACAGTTTTATAAAGTGCCCATGAATGATGACATTCTGCAAACAGTCTGGGCATGGATTCAAGACGATGGCAACCCTTTTTACGGGCTACTGGCGAAGGATGAAAATGGTCAGGCCCTCGGTTTGATGCATTGCCGACAAATGCCATCGCCACTGCGCGGTGCGCTGGTCGGGTTTCTCGATGATTTATTCGTATTGCCCAGCGCGAGAGGACAAGGCGTTGTAGAGGCCTTGTATGAAAGTTTGCAGCAGGTTGGTCGCGATAACGGTTGGCCGCTTATCCGTTGGATAACGGCAGACAATAATTACCGGGGCCGGGCGGTATACGATAAACTCGCAGAAAAAACCCATTGGGTGACCTATCAAATGCCGGTGGAACAATCGGTTAAGCACTAAGCGTCTCATGCCATGACAACCACTCCCTCAACAATAGATATCGACCTATTTAACCGTGACGGCATCGACTGGCCCATTGCCGCGCTCGCACAGCCAGACGCATTACACCTGGAAAAACGCTACCGACACTTTCAGACAGCAGTTTCCAAAGCGAGAGGGCGGGAGTGTCATTTAAAACCCCACCTGGTATCCACCTGGCTGGACAGCATTGTGCACAACCCTGTTATCCTCAATGCTGTCGAGGCGGTGATTGGCCCGGACATTCTGCTTTGGTCGAGTGATTTTGCCGTCAAGGGTGCAGGTATGGGCACGTGGATTCCGTGGCACCAGGACACACCCTACTGGAATCTCTCCACCACCAACGTCGTCAGTGTGTGGTTTGCCATCACCCCGGCAACTGTCGCCAACGGAGCGATGCGGGTAATACCCGGCACACACCGATCCGGCGCACTCGGGAGGCTTAATTATGAAGGTGATCCCCATAAGGGTATCGCCGTGGGGGAGCGCAAATCATCTGAAGGTAATTTATTTTTCTACGACCATATAATGGACAAAGCGGTGGATGAATCACTGGCAAAAGATGTCGAGTTACAACCGGGTGAATTTTCCATCCACCATATCGAGCTTCTACACGGCGGTGGCCCTAACCCATCTGACCATGACCGTATTGGTTTTGTCATGCGGTACATATCTGCCGGGACGTTTTGTAAATCGGCAAAAGATTCTGCGATGTTGGTTCGAGGCGAGTACCGGGGTGAGAGTTTTGAGCTGGAACCGCGACCAACAGAAGATTTCAATATCGATGCTATAGCCGCACTGGAACGGGCCATATCATTTCCAAGTGGTTTTGGCGACCGCGATATGACAAAAGGCGACCCAATGAAAAAAGCGCATTAATACACCCCAACCTTTTTCCCGACCCTCTTTATTGCCCAATATATAGACCGACGCACAGCGCCTGAAACGCTTCCTTAAACTTAACCACAACACCCCCCTATTGCCCGGCGGGCAATAATGTCGGCAGCCTGCCCGGAGGTGATAGCAAACCGCTTAGCTAATTGCTGACAGCTCATACGTTTGTATTTGTGTAGCATCACCATTAGATAGGTCTCCTCATCACTGAGTCCGTATTTCGAGCTAAGCGCACAGCGAGCAGTAACCGCAGTTTGTTTTCTCATGATTTTTCACCCCTATCGTAATAACCAGGCCAACCAAACACAGCACCTATACCGTTATCACATCATATCACTACTACTTGACACGCCACCAAGCAATCCGTAACGTCAGAATAGATACACAATTCCAACCAATAAATACCTCTCAGGAGTTAGCCAAATGTCAAAACGTGTTGCAATCATCGGTGCTGGTCCCAGTGGCCTGGCACAACTCAGAGCATTCCAGTCAGCCCGTGACAAAGGGGCTGACATACCGGAAGTTGTCTGCTTTGAAAAACAGAGTGATTGGGGCGGTTTATGGAACTACACCTGGCGCACCGGGTTAGACCAATACGGCGAGCCGGTACATGGCAGCATGTACCGTTATCTGTGGTCAAACGGGCCAAAAGAAGGGTTGGAGTTTGCCGATTACACATTTGAAGAACACTTTGGCCGACCTATCGCCTCTTATCCTCCGCGTGCTGTGTTGTTCGATTACATCAAAGGCCGGGTCGAAAAGGCAGGGGTGCGTTCGATGATCCGCTTCAACTCGGCAATACGACAGGTGATTTACGACGAGACTAACGGTCAATTCTCGGTTACGGTGAAAGATCACCAACAGGATACCTGCTACACCGAACAATTTGACAATGTAGTGGTCGCCACCGGCCACTTCTCAACGCCTAATGTGCCCTATTTTGAAGGTTTTGAGCATTTTAATGGCCGCGTTTTGCATGCACACGATTTCCGTGATGCGATGGAGTTCAAAGACAAAAATATCCTGATTATCGGCACATCTTATTCGGCGGAAGATATCGGTTCACAGTGCTGGAAATACGGCTGCAAATCCGTCACTGTTTCACACCGCACCGCACCTATGGGCTACGACTGGCCAGATAACTGGCAAGAAGTACCACTGTTACAAAAGATTGAAAAGAATACCGCAACCTTTATTGATGGCACTCAAAAAGATGTCGATGCTATTCTCCTGTGCACCGGTTATTTGCACCACTTTCCGTTTATGCCAGACAGCCTCAGGCTCAAAACCAATAATCGTTTATACCCGGTAGACCTCTACAACGGCGTGGCCTGGGCGGATAACCCGAAACTAATGTACCTCGGCATGCAGGATCAGTGGTACACCTTCAATATGTTTGATGCACAAGCCTGGTATGTACGCGACCTCATCATGGGCCGCCTCAGTGTACCCAGTAAAGATCAAATGCTCGCCGATATCGACCGCTGGCGCGAACAGGAAGACAATATAGCGGACGATTACGGCGCTATTGAATACCAGGGTAACTACACACGCCATCTAATAGAGCAAACCGACTACCCCAGCTTTGATATAAACGCTGCCAATGCCGCCTTTTTTCAATGGAAGAAACACAAAAAACAAAACATCATGACATTCCGTGACAACGGTTATGTTTCACCGATGACGGGCACAATGGCACCCGCACACCACACACCGTGGAAGGATGCGCTGGACGATTCACTTGAAAGCTACCTGCAAAGCCAATAAGAACCGGTAGTGTTGTGACAGGCACAAGCCCTCTATTTACGGAGGGCTTGTCGTTATTCAGGAAACAGCTCGCATGAGCCTGACAAAAAAACTAATCGAACTGATTCGCAATAAACCCATCGACGCCGCCGACCTCAACGCAGCGGCACTGTTTACCCTGGATGCCGTTGCCACGGCCTACGCGGGCAGCGCAACCCCGACAGGAAAAACACTCATCGACTGGGCTGGTGCAGGTGATACCGACACCAAACGCCGAGCACTGCTCATGGGCGCGCTTACCCATATCACCGAAACCGACGATTTACACCGCGCCTCAGTCACTCATCCTGGCTGTGTCGTCATACCCGCCGCATTGTCGCTCGGTGAAAAAACCGGCGCAGACGCCACCAAAGTATTGCGCGCTATTCTGCATGGTTTTGAGGCAATGTGCCGTATCGGCGCCGCGCTCGGTCCCAGCCACTATAAGATATGGCACAACACCGCTACCAGTGGCCCGTTTGGCTCGGCGATGGCGGCGGCGACACTCCTGGATCTCGATCCACAACAGACTGTCGACGCCCTCGGCAATGCGGGCACCCAGTCATCCGGGTTTTGGCAATTTATGCAAACCGGTGCAATGAGCAAGCACCTGCACGCCGGGCGTGCCTGCGAATCCGGCCTATTGGCAGCAGAGCTCGCAGCTCACGGCTTCACCGGCTCACCCGAAATACTCGAAGGTGAAAAGGGCCTGTTTGTCGGCATGTGCCCAGACCCTATTCCCGCTGCCGTATTAATGGCACCGGAAGACCCCTGGCAACTGCCCCTCACCTCAATCAAACCCTGGCCATCGTGTCGTCACACTCACCCAAGCATCGACTGTGCATTGGCCTTACACAACCAATTAAAGGAAATGCGCATTAAAACAGTGGCTATCGACACCTACCAGGCAGCACTGGATGTATGCGACCGACGCGAACCAGAAAACGAATACCAGGCAAAGTTCTCCCTTTATCACTGCGTCGCTATCGCGCTTCAGGAAGGCGAAGTGACCCTGGATTCCTTTAACCAGTCGGCACGCGAACGCACCCATGAACTGCGCAACGCGACGACACTGCATATCACCGATCCATTTGCATCGCGCTACCCATTGTCATGGGGGGGTGGTGTCAGCGTCACCACACACACAGGGGAAACCTTTTCGACCATCCGAAAAGACTGCAAAGGTGACCCTGAACTGGCCTTGAGTAATACCGAAATGTGTGACAAAGCCACCCACCTGATGCAGTATGGCGGCTTAAGTAAAGCGGCATCCCAAACACTGTGCGAGCAAGTGCTCGCACTGCCGACCAGCACAGCCCCCCCTACCCTGTTCAGTGGATTTATGAATACTATTGGGTTAAATCCAAATTAACCCGTAAACCTAATATTCCCCTAACTTTGAATCGAAGTTAGTTTATTGCCTATTAACTAAAAATCGACGGTGTATTGGGTAAGAAGGCAATGCATCAAATGCACAATTTCATGCATAAGCAATCAGCGTCAATCTGCTTTTCACAGAAACAGTTGGCGCACTACCGTGTTTAGCAGCGCAGGAGCTGCTGCCGGGGAGCGGTAGCTTCGCCTGTAAAGAGCAAAGAAACACACCAAAACATCGCGAGTGAAACCTCAAAACACTCCCTAAAAATCACCCAATTGAAAGATCCCAATAGTAGCGGGCAAGCTCCTCCCGCCCATGCTTCTCCGCCCCCCGAGCAAAAATAGCTGCCTTTTTCACCAGCATAGCTTTTGCCGCCACACGATCCTGTTCAGACAAAACACCCATAGCCAGTATTTTCTGCAAAGCCTGTATCCGAAAACGATCCATCCCCCAATACTGTTGGGAAAGTTGATCAGAATGCCCTCCATACTTTTGCAGCAGAGGTTGATCGAGATATAACACTGGCTCCCGCGCACATATCCGCAACCATAAGTCATAATCCTCACAAGCGGGCAGCGACTCATCAAAATTACCGAGTGTCTCAAACACACTACGCTCAATTAATACCGACGAAGGCGAAACACAACACAATGGCAAACAGTACTGAAAAATAAACCCACCCCGTTTTTTGTGTTTCTTCATTGGATTAACCCGCACACCCTTACGGATCCAGACCTCATCACAATGCACCAGACGAAAACCAGGCTGCTGAGTAAGTGCCTGTAATTGCATCGCCAGTTTTGTCGGCAGCCACACATCATCTGAATCGAGCAATGCAATCCATTCACCTGTGGCACAGGTAATACCGCGATTGCGTGCAGCACTGACACCGGCATTGCGCTGCACAAGCAGGTGGACCTGTGGGTACGCGTGGCGCACAAAATCCGCCGTGCCATCCTGCGAGCCATCATCCACCACAATCACCTCATCCGCACAACGGGTTTGCGCCAGCACAGAATCCAGCGCACGCGCCAACAGCGCGCAGCGGTTATAAGTAGGAATAATGACGGAGACAGAAGGCACACCCTATTATCCTGGAAAATGCGGTATTTCTCACGATTAACCGTTGGTTTTATGCGACACTAGCACCCGTTTATTGACTAACCCCTGGCACCCTTAACCCCCCCATGTCATCTTTTACTGCCCACAGTGCCCAATGGCATGACCGCCCCTGGTTTGGCACCGGTTTATTCATCACTAACCTTGCACTGATGTCGATACTCGGCGCAATGGTTAAATCACTGTCAGACACTTATCCACTCCCTGAAATACTCTCTTTTCGTTTCATCGCCGCCGCGCTGGCTTTTAGCATCACACTGCCCTCGGTGGGTGGCCTGGCCGGGTTAATCACCCATCGCCCTCTGGAACATGCAGCGCGTACCGCCTCGGGAATTACCAGCTTGGGCTTGCTGTATCTGGCGTTGGCGACCATTCCAATGGCCGATGCCACAGCACTGGCCTATTCCGCCCCGCTATTTATCGTGGTGTTTTCGATTCCATTATTGGGCGAGAAGATTGGCCTGCGGCGCTGGAGTGCTGTCATTGTTGGCTTTATTGGCGTGCTCCTGATCGCTCAGCCCGGTGGTGCGGGCATGAGCCTGGGCACGCTGGCGGGCATCGGTGCAGGGATTACCGGTGCGCTGGTATCTATCAGCCTGCGGCGGCTCAGCAAAACCGAAAAAACCATGACCATTGGCTTTTACTATAACGCGACCGGCACCCTGTTTTACACCGGCTGGGCACTCGCCATTGGTTGGGTGACACCACAAGGGAGCGATATCGGGCTGCTACTTGCCTTTGGCATTATCGCCGGTCTGCAACAGTGGTCACTTACCCACGCGCACCGCTACGCTGAGGCCAGCCTGCTGGCACCCTTTGAGTACTTAATACTGATATTTGCCGCCGTAATCGGCTACCTGATATGGGGTGAAGTCCCCGTGACAACCACTTGGCTCGGCGCCTTAACCATTGCCGCCAGCGGGTTGTTTATTATTGTGCGCAAACGCACAAGGAAAACACAGGCATGATGTTACACAATATTCCCCTGCTGGACTGGATTGCCCTGATACTGTTTGTCACCCTGTGGGCTGCCTACACCTGGTTTGCCGATTTTAGTCGGTGGTCGGTGAACAGCTTGCCAAAGGTAATGGATTTTCACCGTCGCCGCTGGATGCGCGAACTGCTCAAACGCGAACTGCGTATGCCAGATGCGCTGGTCATGGGCAATTTTGTCCACAGCGCGGTGTTTTTCGCCTCTACTGCCATATTAGTCATCGGTGGGCTGGTAGCGGGGCTGGGCGGTTCTGAAAAAGCATTGAATGCCATTAGCTCGCTGCCCTTTGTCAACGTACCGACGCAAGGTTTGTGGGAGTTAAAAGTGGTGTCACTTATCTGCGTTTTTATTTATGCCTTCGTCAAATTTATCTGGGCGGTGCGCCTGGCTAACTACAGCTCGGTATTATTCAATGCAGCGCCCTTTGAGCACGATGACATCAGTGAAGCGTACGCCGTTGAGTTGGGTAAAATAACCGCCCTGTTTGCCCAGCATTTCAACCAGGGTTTGCGCGCCAATTTTTTCGCCCTGGCCATTCTCGGCTGGTCGATTAACGCCTGGTTTTTTGTTATCGCTACCTGCATGGTGTTATGGGTGTTATACCGTCGGGAATTTCGCTCCAAATCGCTGCGCGTTGCCGATAATATCAAGCGCCTGGTCGACACGTCATCCGACTGAGAGCCGACGCTGCACATTTAACGCCCACAACAAATTAACCACCAGTGCAGACAAAATAATCCCTCCCCCAATAAAGGTGCGCACCCCTGGGTTCTCACCCAACGCCCACCACACCCAAAATGGGCCAACGACAGATTCCAATAACATCATCAACCCCACTTCAGCGGCGGGAACATAGCGCGGACCAAAATACATCATAGTCATGCCCAAAGGCAGCATAAACAACCCCATCAACAGTAGATAACCCACATCCACTACCGACACGGCAACGGGAGTTGCCAGAGGAAAAATGATGAGTGCTGAAAAAAATCCACCCAGGGATAGCGCCGGTATCATTGAGCGATCACGGTAACGACGGGTTATCGTAAAGCCAAGCCCCAGCATAAAAGCGCCCAACAATGCCGCCAGGTCACCCGTTAACGATGCATTATTGACATCGCCACCGGAGCTGATAACAGCAATGCCAATAGCAACCAAACCAATCGCCAGCCAGGTGCGCAGTGGCATGGCTTCGCGCATCGCCACCCAGCTAATCAATGCGGCAAATAGTGGCGTAGTAGCCAATATTAATAGGGTGTTGGCAACCGAGGTGGTTGTCACTGCCGTCATAAATGCCGTCATGCCAATAACATGTGATAACGCCATCCACAGACCCGGCCAGCCAATCGCCCGGTAACGGGCCAGAAATTCACCGCGAAACAAAACCGCAACAACAACCGCCAGACCAATACCCAGAAACAGCGCCCGCCAGAAAATCATCGTCCATAAATCGGTCTGAATTAGCCGCGCAAGCAGACCATCAGGGGATACAACTAATACGCCAAGGCCGGTAACAATGACACCTTTCGCGTGGGGTGACAGGTTTTTCAATCAGTGTTCCCTGCACTGCGGTAACCAACGCTTACGATAGCGTGTATTTCAGGGCGGTGTTCAACAATTTCCGCTTCGCTCAAGCCTTCCAGCGAATGCGGAAATTTCAACCACTCGCTGGTTTCATGCAGGTAGTAATCGGGCACACGATCAGTCTCATTGCGATCGGGCTTGTAATACGGCACCGCCACACGAATATCTTTTGGTGTGTTTAAGCGTGCTTTCTCGTGCATATAGGCGATCACGGCGTTGATAGTGTGCCCGGTATCGAATACATCATCGACGATTAACAGGCGATCATCGTAGTTGATATTTTTAAACAGATAATTCATCCCGTGGATACGGATCGATGTAGAGCGCTCATCGATTCCACTGCCATACGATGACGTGCGAATGGCTATATGATCAGTTTCAGTGCCCATATAGGCAAATAGCTCCTGCACTGCAATACCAATAGGTGTGCCACCCCGCCAGATGGCAATAATTACGCTGGGGCGAAAACCACTTTTGTAAACCTGCGCGCCGAGGCGAAATGAGTCTTCAAGTAATCCCTGTGCACTGAGATAGGTCTTTTGCATTTAAGTACCCGTTTTGTCCAATTCAGAAAGGAACCTGAAAGATAGTGGGTTTGATTCTGCGATCAAACTGTTTTTGAGAGCGCTTATCTTTTGCTGAATTCAATTGATCAGCGGTTTCATTGTCTGTTATTTGATGCGTAAATGCATCCAATTGTTTCAGTGTAATACCCGGCACCAAGTATTGGCCTGGGCTGTGCAAAAAGCGAATTTTTTCATAAGGTGTCACCCCGTATTGGAAAAGATTAGTTATTTTTTCTCGCCCTCAATTGAGGTAAGGTATCGCTCCAATAAAATCTACCCCGGTATATAGAAAGAATCGATACAATAGATTAATCAGGTCAATCACACCTTTAGGGGAAATATTCATCCTAATGCGCTGCTAACTTGAAGCTGATGGTAGTTCTGTGTTACTCAGTCGCGTGCATTGGGGTTTACTGCTTAGGAGAGTCGATGTCGCCTTCTTATGGTTTGAAAAATATTGCGTTGTTGAGTGATCTTGGATCAGAAGATCTAAATATGCTGGAAGCCGTAGCTACCATCCGTAGCTACAAAAAACACTCAGTTGTAGTCACCCAGGGTGATGAGACGGACTCCTTATACGTTATTACCCGTGGTTCAGTGCGCGTCTACATAAGCGATGAGGAGGGTCGCGAAGTGACCTTAAACACGCTATACCCCGGTGACTCATTTGGTGAGCTTGCACTGTTGAGTAATCAGCGTCGTTCAGCCAGTGTCATTACGCTGGAAAACAGTTGCTTCTCGGTTATTTCAAAAAACGATTTTCTCAATTGCATGTCGCGCTACCCGCAAATATCCCAGCATATCATCAAGTTATTGATTGAACGCGTAGTGTCACTTAGTGATGAAGTCAGCAGCTTTGCACTGCTCAACGTTTACGGCAGGGTACGGCGTGTATTGATGAAAGATGCCTATGAAGAGAAGAACAAGTGGTATACCAAACGCCTAACCCATCAGGTAATTGCTGATCGAGTGGGTTCATCCAGAGAAGCAGTAAGCAAAATTCTACGGGAACTCGGCCACAAAAAATATATTTCTGTCGGTAAAAAAACAATTTGCATTGAAAAGACATTGCCCGATTCCCTCATAAGCTACTAAATTATAATAATTATCCATTTTGGTATTTTTTCACAGGTAATTTGTGTATTAGTTCACTGAGCGTTAAAAGATATACACCTAATCTAACAGCTAATGGATACGGGCCGCACCCCGGAACTGCAGCCCGCAGGGAAGAGCTCCAAGATGGATTAGAGCCACTAGAGGAGGCCGCGACAAGGATGTCGCACTTGCTCAACCCGCATTACACCCCAATCGACCAACTAACGCTACACACTACCCAGTCGTTCAGGAAAATGCTGTTGCCTGACAAAAACAAACAAGGCGATAGATTTAAAAAAATTTAATCACCAACTCAATCGACCGAAACAGTTTTTCCTACATTTTTGGTGCTTTTTTGCTTCTTTTTAGCTGTCATTAATTTCAGTTTTTTACCAACTATATCAGATACTTAAGGTATTTTTTCGCCCAACTGTATTTTATCGGAACACAACCACACTGCAGTGTGAAATTCAAAATGGTAATAATACCCAAATAAATACGTAAACTCTCACAGAGTTAGTCATAACACTGCTATATATTTCAAACCACTGGGACGTACTACACAAGGATCGGTGTAAAGGTATAAACATGTCTACGAAAGACACAAGGAGATTTAGCCACTAAGGAGGCTTGTGACAAGGATGTCACAAACACTTTGAACAAATCCTCCATCATTGGCAGACAGTCAGGTCCGCCTCTTTTATATGCAATACAATCCACTCTACACGTAAAATTACAACTTTTTTTGGAGAGTGTTATGAGAGTGCTGATTGTTGGTGGCGGTGGACGGGAGCACGCGTTAGCCTGGAAAGCGGTTCAAGGCGCTGGTGTTGAATGCGTATACGTCGCCCCCGGCAATGCCGGCACTGCTGAAGAACCCCACATTCATAATGTGCCCATTCAAGCTGAAGACATTGAATCACTGCTGCACTTTGCACTGGAAAAAACCATCGCGTTGACAATAGTTGGCCCTGAAGTGCCACTGGTTGCGGGCATCGTCGATACGTTTCAGGCAGCAGGCCTGACAATTTTTGGCCCCACAGCGGCGGCGGCCCAGCTTGAAGGCAGTAAAACCTTCAGCAAGGAATTTTTAATTCGCCACACTATCCCCACGGCAACCTACCAGTCGTTTACCCAGGCGCAAGCTGCCATTGAATACGCTCAACACATGGATACACCCATCGTTGTCAAAGCCGATGGCCTGGCCGCCGGGAAAGGTGTGGTTATCGCCAATACACACACACAGGCAGCGGCAGCCATCAATAATATGTTGGCAGGTAATGCCTTTGGAGAGGCGGGCCACAGAGTGGTAATTGAGGCTTTTCTCGACGGTGAGGAAGCGAGCTTTATTTGTATGGTCGATGGCAAAAATATTCTGCCAATGGCGACCTCTCAGGATCACAAGGCACGCGATGAAGGCGACAAGGGACCCAATACGGGCGGCATGGGCGCCTATTCGCCCGCACCTATTATCGATGCTTCCCTGCATCAGCAGATTATGCAGAAAATTATTCACCCAACAGTCGATGGTATGGCGGCAGACGGTACACCATTTACCGGCTTTTTATATGCAGGGGTAATGATAAGTAAAGAGGGAACGGCTCGCGTGCTCGAATTTAATGTGCGCTTTGGTGACCCGGAAACGCAAGCGATAATGTTGCGGTTAAAAGGTGATTTGGTGGCAATGTGCCTTGCCGCATGTAACCAAAAGCTGGATCAGGTCGATGCCGATTGGGATAACCGCAGCGCGCTGGGTGTCGTCATGGCCGCCGACGGCTACCCGGAAGAATATGCAAAAGGCCACCATATCTCAGGGTTGTCAGGTATCGATAACCACGATGTAAAGGTTTTTCATGCCGGTACAGCGATAAATCCCATGGGTGACATAATCACTGCGGGCGGGCGTGTATTGTGTGTGGCAGCCCTTGGCAACTCAGTTCAGGAAGCGCAGCAAACGGCACACCAAAACGTCGAAAAAATCGAATGGGAAGGCGCGTATTACCGGCGTGATATTGGCTACCGGGCAATTGCCCGGGAGTAAGGAGGGCACCATTCCACTATAGATAGTGGCACGGCATCTATTGATTTATCGATCATCACTCGATTTTGGTTTGGACGATGACTCATCCTGTTCCGCAATGGCCGCACCTGCACGCATCAACTCATCATGGGAAATGGTAGTTCCCGGCGCTGCCTCTACCAATACTTTGCGGTGTGCAAATTCAATATTGTTTTCGCGAAAAGCTTCTTGAACACGGCGATATGCCTCACGCCGCATCACCCACTGCTGGCCTGGAACGGATGTAAATTTCATGCGCATAATCAAGGTTGACTCTTCGATACGCAGCACGCCTTGTGATTTCAACGGTTGCAACATATGCTCGCTGAAAAGTGGGTCTTTTTGCATATCCTGCCCTACTTTTTTGATAAGCTTGCGCACCTTTTCGATATTGGTGTCGTAAGCCATACGAAATTCCAGCTTCATAATAATCCAGTCGCGGCTGTGGTTGACAATGGCTGTAATCTCACCAAATGGGATTGTCTGTACCATACCGAGGTGATGACGCAGTTTCATCGAACGCAGCGAAATAAACTCGACCGTACCACGCAACGTACCCGCCTCAACATACTCTCCAATGCGGAACGCATCGTCGACCAAAAAGAAGATGCCGGAAATAATATCCTGCACCAACTTTTGTGCACCAAAACCAATCGCAAGACCAATCACACCGGCACCTGCCAACAATGGGGCAATATCAGCTCCCAGAGAGGACAAGACAATCATCACCACTGAAACTACCAACACAATACAAATAAATGTACGAAACAGTGGTAGGAGTGTCTCTGATCGCGTACCACCAACACCACCGCCGTCCCCTTCGAGATCCAGCACCCCTTCACTGGGTTTTTCTGGAAGGTGGGGATCGATAAAGATCTTTACCGCTTCCCAGGCGATAAACGCCAGTAACAAGGTGACCCCAATATTCAACCCTGAATTTAACAATATACTGCCCGTTTCCGTTTGCGCCATCGCATACAGGTCACTGCTCCACGCACTGGACAATATCACCAAAGCGAGGACAATCAACACCAGCCGCAGCGAGCGCTGTAAAATCTGCACAAAATCACTCATGCGTGCCTGTGCCTCTGGTTCGCGTGATTTGTTGTTCAGCAGCAACCGCATCAACGCCGCAAAAAAATAATCGGCAAATGGCAATACAAATAATACCAATAAGCTGTACACAGCCGCCTGCGCCTGCTGCTGCCACTGGAGTAATACATTGCTCGCCCATACCCACCACAGGCCCACCAGATAAACCGTGGCAATAATATGCCAACTCTGCGCGATGGAAAGGCGCAGGCGGTAGCCCGCTGAATGCGGGTTCATTCTAGCTATCATCGCCTCACTAACGCGCAGGTGTTTCCGCCAACCCCAGACCAATAACAGGACAATGACAATCGCACCACCAGCAATAATATACAGTCGTAGTAGCTCGGCCTTAAAACCGAGAATAGTTAATAAACCGCTGGTAAGAAATACGGTACTGGACACAGCCGTGAGCAACACAATCCAGCGGTGTGTGGACTTGGCATCGGTGTCAGGCATTCCGATCAGTCGGGTGTTGCTATTGTTGGGGGAGAACAAAAACCGTGACACGATCCAGGTCATCCAAACCACAACAATCACCGATAAATAGGTGATGGCAAAATAGCGCATAGGGTCAAAACGTTCAAAAAACACAAACGAAATGCCGTAGGCACAGGCGGTAAACAGCACTACTTTCACGAAATCAATAAGCAGGTGAAATACAACACATAACAAACGCAATACTATGTCGGCGTCGGCATCCAGCGTCAGTCGCTGCTGGATTTTTACACTGATCCGGGCAAACACCACCACAGCGACGCCCCCAACCAACAACATAACCGCAAACGCCAGCAACCCTTCCCACATCGCCGGTGCACCGCGCAAATCAGTGAGATTGCGAAAAATATAGATAAGAGAATCACCGAGTTCGTTCAGTGCCTGGCGATGGGCATCTGTAGCACTGGCAATTTCTACAGCACGGTTTTGTATCGCCTGTAAAAACCCGGCGACGCTGCTCTCGGTCACCTCGACTTTTTCAATTTGCGCCTTGTCTGTTACCTGCCTGAGGTAATGGATCAACAGTTGCCGCGATTGCTGGTCTGAGAGCGGTGCGAGGAACTCATCGACTTCATCCGGTTTGAGGTCGAGTAGTACATCGGCCTCTATATCGGCAACACTGCTGATGCCTGTCGATTCAGGATCAACCGCCGGTGCAAGAACACGACCAACAGCAATGGCCTGGCTGGCCAGAAAGAGTGAAAGTACAAAAAGAAGGGCTGACTTAAACATTGCTTGCTCAATGGCGTTATATACTTAATCCTGTTGTTTACCCTGTGGAGAGTGCGATTTTCATTTAACGTTTCATCGCCTCAAAAAAATTGTCATTGGTTTTGGTTTGTTGCAAGCGACCCAGCAAAAATTCCACCGCCTCAATTTCATCCATCGGGTGTAGAAACTTACGTAAAATCCACACCTTTTGCAACTCTTCCTGATCCATAATCAACTCTTCACGGCGGGTGCCAGAACGATTGACATTGATGGCAGGGAAAACGCGTTTTTCGGCGATACGCCGATCCAGGTGCAGCTCCATATTACCCGTACCTTTAAATTCCTCGTAAATGACTTCATCCATTTTAGAGCCTGTATCAATCAACGCTGTAGCGAGAATTGTCAGGCTACCACCTTCCTCAATATTGCGTGCCGCCCCAAAAAAACGTTTGGGTCGGTGCAATGCATTGGCGTCAACCCCGCCGGTCAGGACCTTGCCTGAAGATGGCACCACCGTATTATAAGCACGTGCCAAACGCGTAATCGAATCCAACAGAATGATTACATCCGTCTTGTGCTCGACCAATCGCTTGGCTTTTTCGATAACCATTTCAGCAACCTGCACATGGCGGCTGGCAGGTTCATCAAAGGTACTCGACACAACCTCTCCCTGTACCATACGCTCCATTTCGGTGACCTCTTCCGGTCGTTCATCGATCAGTAAAACAATCAGGTAACACTCGGGGTGATTAGCCGAAATGCTTTGCGCGATATTCTGCAACATCAGCGTCTTACCCGCTTTGGGCGGCGAAACAATCAACCCGCGTTGCCCTTTACCAATGGGTGCCGCAATATCGATAATACGCGCCGTTATATCTTCCGTACTGCCATTGCCACGTTCCATTTTTAAGCGCCTATTGGCATGTAGCGGTGTTAAATTCTCAAATAACACTTTGTTGCGCGTATTTTCTGGTGGGCTGAAGTTAATTTCATCCACCTTGAGCAGCGCAAAATAACGCTCGGTGTCTTTTGGGGGGCGAATTTTGCCTGTAATCGTATCGCCTGTGCGCAAGTTAAAGCGACGAATCTGGCTGGGCGATACATAGATATCATCCGGCCCGGCCAAGTAGGAACTGTCTGCCGAACGGAGAAAACCAAAGCCGTCCTGGAGAATTTCCAATACCCCTCCACCAAAAATATCCTCGCCTTTTTTGGCCTGTGCCTTAAGGATAGAAAAGATAATATCTTGCTTGCGTGATCGAGCGACGTTTTCAATGCCGACAGATTGGGCAACACCGATAAGGTCTGCCGCAGATTGCTTTTTCAGGTCTGTTAGATTCATGTTTTGAGGTTAGTGTGCTGAGTGAAACCAAAGAAACAGTAAGAGCTGTGAGATAGCTCAGGAATACTGGGTGTCTTAATCGTTTGGGAATCCCGAGCGTGCGGGAAAGAACTACTTGTTTGGAGATTGCGTTGAATTTAGCACGGCATTTGCCGTTCGTCCAGTCTTGTCACATTTTATTTGGCATTTTATTTAAAAACCACACACTGGGCCTCAACGACTCAGATAACATCTGTGCTGCCAATTGCAACCAGAAGACCGTTGGGCCTTCTGGAGATGCTAAATATTTTCGTCAATAAACGCCATCAATTGCGATTTCGATAAAGCGCCCACCTTGGTTGCATCCACTGCCCCGCCTTTAAACAGCATGAGTGTCGGGATGCCACGGATACCATATTTTGGTGGCGTATTGGGGTTATCATCAATATTAAGCTTGGCAATTTTGATCTTATCGGCGTAGTTCGGTGCGATTTCTGCCAGAATCGGCGCTATCATTTTGCAAGGGCCGCACCACTCGGCCCAGTAATCTACCAGTACAGGCTTATCAGACTGTAGTACTTCAGACTCAAAACTATCGTCGGATACAGCGACTATAGGGTCACTCACTATGATTTTCCTCAGGTGATTAATCGTCGTAAATCGGCTTTAATGCATCGGGAAAGCAAGCTGACAACAGCTGCTTATAGCATCAAATCTTTCAAAATGGCAATTATGCCACGAATTCCGCATTCCGCGTAACTCCCCCCTCCAGTTTTTTCCAGCACGCTATTTTATAAAACGAGGCAATAGAAATACTGTATCCTTGCCGCCCATGAGCGACACGCACCTTAGTTCTACCTCTTTTGCTTCGCTGGACTTGCACGCACCCCTGCTGCACGCACTGGACGATTGTGGCTTCACATTTTGCACAGAAATCCAGGCGCTGGCCTTACCTGTTGCGCTACAGGGTAGTGATGTAGCGGGGCAGGCACAGACCGGCACAGGCAAAACAGCCGCATTTTTGTTGGCAACCTTTGCCCATCTGCATAAACACCCCGCCAGTGAGCACCGTTTAGCCAAACAACCACGCGCTCTGGTTGTAGCGCCTACCCGTGAGCTGGCAATCCAAATTCATAAAGACGCCGGGCAATTGGGTAGACACACTAATCTAAAAATCGGGCTGGTCTACGGTGGTACAGGTTACGAACAACAACGCACCATGCTCGAATCCGGCGTCGATGTATTAATCGGTACACCGGGTCGACTGATCGATTATTTTAAACAGAGGTTGTTTGACCTCAAGGCACTACAAGTAGCCATTCTGGATGAGGCTGACCGTATGTTCGATCTCGGTTTTATTGCCGATATCCGCTACCTGTTTCGTCACATGCCACCGCCCAACCAGCGACTCAGTATGTTGTTTTCGGCCACGCTGTCACATCGCGTGTTGGAGTTGGCCTACGAACACATGAACAACCCACAACGGCTGGTGGTTGAAACCGACAATATTACGGCTGACAATGTCCGTCAGTACCTGTACCACCCCGCCAGTGAGGAAAAAATCCCCTTATTAGTCGGTTTGATGCGCGCCTTGCAGGCACCGCGCTCGATGATATTTGTCAATACAAAGCGCAGTGCAGAGAAGATTACTGCCTACCTGCGCGGCAATGGATTTAAAGCCGCCACCCTGTCTGGTGACGTACCCCAACGCAAACGCCAAAAACTACTGGAAGAATTTCAAAGCGGCGGATTACCCGTACTGATTGCCACCGATGTCGCGGCACGCGGCCTGCATGTACCAGAAGTCAGCCATGTATTTAATTATGACCTGCCTCAACAAGCAGAGGATTATGTACACCGCATCGGGCGCACGGCACGTGCCGGTAAAAGTGGTGATGCAATCAGCTTTGCCTGCGAAGAATACGCTTTTTCACTACCGGAAATCGAAACTTATATTGGCCACACTATCACTGTTAGCGATATCACTGACGAGCTATTGGTCGCGCTTGACAAACCCATCTTCACCGAACGAAGACGTGACCACCCATCTAAAAAAGGCGGTGACAGGTCACGTAACAGTAAAGATGGTCGCAGCGGCAAACCGAGGCATCGGCGGCCAAAACGCCCAAGCCCAAGCGTCCAGGCTTAGCCTGAGTTAATCAGTTGAACCGACGGCAAGCACCGTAGTTTTACGATACCCTATTCAGTCGTTGTAAACGCTATAGGCACCATCAGCACGAGTTGATTTACATTATGCAAGCCCCCGAACTGCTTTCGCCCGCTGGCACGTTTAAAAATATGACCTATGCATTCGCCTATGGTGCGGATGCGGTTTACGCCGGTCAGCCACGCTACAGCCTACGCGCCCGCAATAACGATTTTTCCATGGAGAACCTGCGCAGTGGCATTGATTACGCGCATCAGCGGGGTAAACGCTTCTTTGTTGCCAGTAATGTACTACCACACAACAATAAGGTGAAAACCTACCTGCGCGACATGCAGCCAATCCTTGAAATGAAGCCAGATGCGCTGATCATGGCAGACCCTGGGTTAATTATGCTGGTGCGTGAAAAGTGGCCCGAGCAAGTGATTCACCTCTCAGTTCAGGCCAATACCATGAATGCCGCATCGGTCAGGTTTTGGCAGTCGGTCGGGTTGAAGCGGGTTATCCTGTCTCGCGAGTTAGGTCTGGAGGAAATCGAAGAAATCAAGCAACAGTGCCCAGAAATGGAGCTCGAAGTGTTTGTTCACGGTTCCTTGTGTATCGCCTATTCGGGTCGTTGCTTACTCTCTGGGTATTTCAACCACCGCGATCCAAACCAGGGAGCCTGTACCAATGCCTGTCGCTGGCAATATGGTGTTAGCGAAGGTGCCGTTGATGACAAGGGCGATACCACACCCACCACCTCCGCCTTTGGTAAATTTAGCCCTGAAACAGACGCGACTGAAACCAATAAGCCAGAGACAAAAGTAGATGAACAACCCGTTTACCTACTGGAAGAAAAATCCCGACCGGGCGAGTTTATGCCGATAGAGGAAGACGAAAACGGCACGTATATTCTCAATTCTAAAGATCTGCGTGCAATTCAACACGTCGCTAAATTAGCGGACGTGGGTATCAGCTCACTAAAAATCGAAGGCCGGACCAAATCCCATTTTTATACCGCCCGTACCGCCCAGCTCTACCGGCGCGCCATTGATGACTGGCACGCTGGCAGGGAATTTAATATGGCTCTATTACACGACCTTGATGGCATGGCCAGCCGTGGTTACACCGAAGGGTTTTACCGACGACATGTCCCCAAAGAACTGCAAAACTATAATCAGGGCGGCACACAAATGGGCACCCAACGATTTGCCGGTGAAATCGATTCACAGGAAAATAACGATGATAGTTTGTTAACCATTGAAGTCAAAAATAAAATTCGCGTCGGTGACCAGGTAGAGTTGATGCTACCAGAAGGCAATCAACAGTTTACATTGGCTCATATGGAAAATATGCGAGGCGAAAAAATGCTACTGGCCCCTGGTTCTGGGCACCGCATTCGCATTGCTGTACCAGAATCGGCCAACAATGCCGAATTTGGTTTATTGATGGTAAATGCCTGTACGTCCTCACGCGAATAATCCTGTTTATGGATATCACAGGTGTAGCCAATCAATTGATTATCACCCAGTACTCCCGCATTAATCACAAGCACCTGCTGAGCGCCAATTCGCACTATGTCAACACCCCGGTCACCTCCCCAGAATTGTCGAAATAATGCACAAGGAGTTTTTCTATGTGCAAACGTCTGGTACTCAAGCAATGGCAACTCTGGCATCAATTGCCCACCGTAGCCAAGTACCACCGCAGCACCACCAAACCAATCCCGTATGATTTCTTCAAGATTTTGCTGTGACTGTTTTACATAAACATATCCACTAACAATATAGCTGTAATAGAGAAACGCACTGATACCATCTCCCGATTCCCAACGAGCCGTCTCTGCACGCGTGGATCTATCATCCGAGCGACGAACACTGGTCTTTGTCAGTGTTGTACCTGCCAGGTTTAAGTGTGAGCTCTCGCGATCTTCAATCTTAGTCCACTCAGATTCCCCAGCGTTTGTCATGCAACCCGTGAGCAGTGCGATAAGAATAAAAAAGTATATTTTATTATGTTTCCTTTTTATTAAGTTGTTAACTACCGCAGGCGCGGAGTATTTGTAGATAATTCACAGCTTGTAACTTTTGTCGATCAGGATTACTAAGCGGCTATGTAACATACAGATAGCATACAGCCTTGCCAGCCCATGAAGTATAAATTAATAGATTTTACCTATCATTTAGTTCATTTATACACAGATCAAAAATACTGTTTCAGCTCTATAAGTACACTACCCTAGACATAATGCATTAGCTAACACGTTCTACCTCATCAGGTAAAACAAGGTTCAAAGCAATGGCAATAAAGGCCGCAGGTAACAGCCCTGATGTCAACAGGACATTGAGTGTGGAAGGCACGTATTGAAGTGCACCGGGTTCGAGCTGCAAACCCAGTCCTATCGACAAAGATACCGCAAAAATCACCATGTTTCGGCGAGTCCAGTTGACATCAGACAACATTGACACACCCGCCGACGCAACCATACCAAACATCACGATCACACCACCACCGAGCACTTCGATGGGAATCGTCGAGATACTAGCTCCAACTTTAGGTATCAGGCCCGCCACAATGAGAAAGATAGCGCCGATCGTAACAACGTGACGACTCATCACGCCAGTCATTGCAATCAACCCAACATTTTGTGAGAACGACGTATTCGGCAGTGCACCAAATAGACCTGAAATAGCTGTGCCTATTCCATCAGCAAATGTAGCCCCTTTAATTTCAGTATCGGTGGCTTCTCGACCCGCACCACCTTTGGTAATTCCAGATACATCGCCGATGGTTTCAATCGCCGAAATAAACGCCATCAGGCAAAATCCGAGCACCGCAGCAAAGCTGAACTCCAAACCAAAGTTGAGTGGATTCGGAAATTCGATGATCGCTGCCTTACCGATACTCGCAAAGCTCACCATGCCCATGAAAAAAGCAACGATGTAACCCACCACCAGACCGAGTAATACCGCAGCCAACGAAAGCAGTCCGCGTGTGAAGAACTTCAATCCCAGCGTGGTAACGATAACGATCAATGCAACCGACCAGTTCTGAAGGCTACCATACTCAGGCGTGCCAATTGCCGGAACGCCTCCAGCCGCATACTGGATGCCCACCTTGACTAACGATAAACCAATCATCGTAACCACCAGCCCTGTAACCAATGGCGGCAAAGCGAAACGGATTTTCCCGACGAAAGGTGCCAGACAAGTGTGAAAAATGCCCCCAACCAGCACACCGCACATCACAATTCCCATCGCATCGACACCTTTACCGGCAACCAGCGGAATTATGATCGGGATAAAGGCAAAGCTAGTACCTTGAACGATAGGCAAGCGAGAACCCACCGGGCCGAAACCTATAGTCTGAAACAAGGTGGCAACCCCGGCAAAAAACATTGACATCTGGATCATGTAGATCAGATTCGGGAAGTCCGGTGAACCAGAACCAAAACCAAAGCCGGCCGCACCGGCAATGATGATCGCGGGTGTCACGTTGCTGACAAACATCGCCAGCACATGCTGAATACCCAGCGGGATGGCCGACCCCAGGGGCGGCGTGTAGTTCGGATCTCTCAATTGCTCGGGGGTACCGAGTGCATCGTTAGCAGACATATTTCATCCTCTTTGGCCATTATAGTGAAATGAAAATTATTATTTTTTGGCTACAAGCTCTGTGTAGCGCATACATGACATCTGCGCCATGTGCATATATACACAATATAGAGATTACAGAAACAGGCGCCATATAAATTTGGCGCCCCGATGCATGTAAAGACTCTTTCACGATAATCCCGCAAAAACCCTTTGAGATCATCCACCATTCATAAACAAAAATTATTAGCTATTTATTTTATTTATAGATAGATCAAAAACACTGTTTTGATTCTATAAGTACACTACCCCAGAATTTATCTGCCTGCTCTCCCAAAGCTGCATGAGTTAAAACTGAATGAACAAGCCAAACCCTACACCCGCTATAAAGCGCGAAGTCAAATCGACCACGTGCTATATGTGTGCCTGTCGCTGTGGCATCAATGTCACGGTGGAAGACGGTGAAATACGGTTTATTCAGGGTAACCCGGCCCACCCAATTAATAAAGGTGTGTTATGCGCCAAAGGGGCATCTGGCATCATGAAACAGTACTCACCCGCCCGGCTGACCAAACCATTACGCCGAAAGCCAGGTTGTGATCGAGGCCAATCTGAATTTGAGGAAATATCCTGGGAAGAGGCGCTCAGCACAATTGCCGACCGTCTGCATACTATCCGGGAAACCGATCCAAAGAAATTTGCCTTTTTCACGGGCCGCGATCAGATGCAGGCATTGACCGGCTTGTTTGCCAAACAGTTTGGCACACCCAATTACGCAGCACACGGTGGCTTCTGCTCGGTGAATATGGCGGCGGGCATGATTTACACCATCGGTGGTTCTTTTTGGGAATTTGGTGGCCCCGATCTGGAACGATCCCGTTTATTTATCATGCTGGGCACGGCTGAAGACCACCACTCCAATCCGATGAAAATTGCTTTGGCAAAGTTCAAACGCAACGGTGGGCGCTTTATCGCAATCAACCCGGTACGCACCGGCTACGCCGCCATCGCCGATGAATGGGTACCCATAAAACCCGGTACTGACGGTGCGTTACTACTGGCGATTATCCGGGAAATCATCGCGCAGGGATTGTTCGACCGGGAGTTTTTAATCAATTACAGCAACGCACCGGATTTAGTCAACCTCGACCCGGACAGTGACGATTATGGCCTGTTTTTACGCCACCATTTACCCACGGAAAAAACCTGCGTCGAACCGGAAAACAAAATTTGCTGGGACAGAAATTCAGATTCACCGGTGCACACGCACAGCAAAGGTGCCGACCCCCGTCTGCTGGGCGAATACGAAGTTGACGGCAAGCCGGTAAAAACGTCACTGCAACTACTCAAGGAGCGCGTCGAACAATACACTCCTGAATGGGCCGAAGGTATTACCGGCATTGCCGCCAGTACTATCAGACGCCTCGCCCATGAAATGGGCATTACAGCACGCGACGAAAAAATCGAATTGCCGATCCAGTGGACCGATGCCTGGGGAGTGGATCACGATACCGTTACGGGTAACCCGGTTTCATTTCACGCCATGCGCGGTCTGGCGGCACACTCGAATGGCTTCCAGACAATCCGTGCACTGGGTATCCTGATGTCACTGTTGGGCACCATCGACCGCCCTGGCGGCTTTCGCCACAAAGCCCCTTTTCCACGGCCTATCCCGCCCTGCGCCAAGCCACCAAACTCACCCGACGCAGTACAGCCCGGCGCACCGCTCGATGGTATGCCACTGGGGTTTCCCGCAAATCCAGAGCATTTGTTTGTCGATGATCGAGGCGGCCCTGTGCGTCTCGACAAGGCCTTCTCGTGGGAGTATCCACTGGCCGTACACGGCTTAATGCACAATGTCATCACCAATGCCTGGCGGGGTGATCCCTACCCAATCGATACACTGATGCTGTTTATGGCCAACATGGCATGGAACTCATCGATGAACACGACGCGTGTGCGCGAAATGCTGGTGGATAAAAACGACGACGGCGAGTACAAGATCCCGTTTCTAATCGTATGCGATGCCTACCACTCGGAAACAATCGCCTTTGCCGATATTGTATTGCCCGATACCAGTTACCTGGAGCGTTATGACGCCATGTCGATGCTGGATCGTCCAATCTCTGAGTTTGAAGGCCCCGCCGATTCGGTGCGAGTGCCGGTGGTGCCACCGAAAGGCGATTGCCGACCCTTTCAGGATGTTGTTGTAGAGCTGGCCACTCGCCTGAAGCTGCCCCGTTTTCTGAACGGGGACGGCTCGCGAAAATTCAAAGACTACAAAGATTTAGTGATTAACTATGAGACCGAGCCAGGTTCTGGCATCGGTTTTCTGGCGGGGTGGCGTGGCAAAGGCGGTGAAAAATTTATGCGCGGCGAACCCAACCCACAACAATGGGAAATGTACGCAAAAAACAACTGCGTATACCAGTACACCCTGCCGAAATCATTTCAATACATGCGCAACTGGAACCGTGGCTACCTGCACTGGGCACAGGACCATGGTTTGATCCGCTATACCGACCCGGTCAACCTGCATATCTATTCTGAAGTATTGCAAAAATTTCGCCTCGCCGCTCAGGGTAAACGGGCTGGCCGACAACCGCCAGACCACCTTCGTGAACGCGTCAGTACGCACTTCGATCCACTGCCGTTTTATTCACAACCACTGGAGACACAGTGTATCGATACAGAAAAATACCCACTCAACGCGATCACCCAGCGACCGATGGCAATGTACCACTCCTGGGATTCACAAAATGCCTGGCTGCGGCAAATCCACGCGCACAACTATTTGTTCGTCAACCCCAGAGTTGGCGCAGCCCAGGGTTTTGCCGACGGTGATTGGATATGGGTCGAATCGGCACACGGCAAAGTACGCTGCATGTGCCGTTTCTCAGAGGCCGTAGAACCGGGCACAGTCTGGACCTGGAACGCCATTGGCAAAGCCTCGGGTAGCTGGGCACTGGACAAAAGCGCCAATGAATCAAACAAAGGCTTTCTGCTCAATCACTTAATCAGTGAAGAACTCCCTTCTGGCTCAAGTGAAAGCACCATCTCCAACTCTGACCCTATCACCGGACAGGCGGCCTGGTACGATGTGCGCGTGCGCGTTTATAAAGCGGCAGCCGATGAACCAAAACAGACATTCCCTCAATTCAACCACATGCCAACGGTGCCCGGTATGCAACCCCGGTATCCAAAATGGCAGGCATTCGCGAAAGGGCTGATTAACTCATGACTCAACTCGCACTTGTTATCGATTTAAATACCTGTGTTGGCTGCCACGCCTGTGTCACCAGCTGTAAAGAGTGGAACACCTCGGGTGAAGCGGGGCCAATGTTTGACAAAAATGCCTACACAGCCGAACCGAGCGGCACATTTTTCAACCGCGTGCAAACCTTTGAAGTGGGCACATTTCCCGATACCCAGACAGTTCACTTTCCTAAATCCTGCTTGCACTGCGAAGACCCACCGTGTGTACCCGTATGCCCAACCGGCGCCAGCTACAAACGCCCGGAAGACGGCATCGTACTGGTCGATTATGACAAATGCATCGGTTGCGAGTACTGTTCCTGGGCCTGCCCTTACGGTGCACGCGAACTCGACGAAAAACAAAAAGTCATGATGAAATGTACGTTATGTGTCGATCGGCTATATGACGAAACACTGCCAGAAAGCGAGCGCAAGCCAGTGTGTGTGTTGTCCTGCCCTACCAGTGCGCGTATTTATGGCGATATCCACGACCCTAACTCCGAGGCATCACAGGCGATCAGTGAGGCCGGTGGTTACCCACTTATGCCAGAGTGGGGCACAACTCCAGCCAACCACTACCTACCGCGCCGTAAAACCCATATGCATATCCACGAAGACGAGTTGGTGCGATCCAACAAC
The DNA here is from genome assembly GCA_965277715.1 of Gammaproteobacteria bacterium. Classification (GTDB taxonomy): domain Bacteria; phylum Pseudomonadota; class Gammaproteobacteria; order JBCCGL01; family JBCCGL01; genus JBCCGL01. The sequence goes on along the minus strand of OZ255836.1, from coordinate 3,598,831 downwards.
CCACTAAAAAAAGAAGATAAGCTCAAACGCAACCCGAGTAAAAAGACCACACTCGACGATTCCACCAGTTGGTAAGGCTATGAAACCTGCACTCTCCGTTATCCTTCTCACCACCTTGATTGGTGCTGGCCAGGGCCTTTTTCTGGCACAATTCAGCGCCCATGTACTCGCACTGCTCACCCTGCTACCCACGACAGATAACACCGCCGAGTTTACGACGGGCGGTGTGCTCAGCTTTTCATTATTAGCGGCTGGATTAATGGCCTCATTCTTCCACCTCGGGCATCCTGAGCGCGCCTGGCGGGCCGCCGCCATGTGGCGCACCTCCTGGCTATCACGCGAGGTGATCGCCCTCCCCATTGTGATGGGATCAATACTCATTTACACAGCAGTAATCTATGCCGACCCAAAAGCCGTTGCAATAACACTCAGCAATGGTGTTGATGTTCCGCTGCACACACTCATTGGTGGATTTACCGCTATCGCAATCATTGGATTATTCGTGTGCACCTCAATGATCTACGCCTGTCTGAAATTCCTGCGCCAGTGGCATAGCCCATTAACGGTGTGTAATTTCTTTTTGCTGGGCAGCGCCTCTGGCTGTACATTGGCCTGCGTTGTCGCTGCATTTCTCTCTAGTCAATACACTGGGTTTTATACAGGATCTGCTATCCTCTTTACACTGCTGGCTGGCATTTCCCGGTGGGCGACACTCATCCGCAATAAGAATCTACGCCACACAACTACCCTACAATCGGCAACCGGCATCCATCACCCCACCATTCGCCAAATGGCCCAGGGTGCAATGGGGGGAAGTTTCAATACCCGTACATTTATTCACACTTATTCAACCACTATTATTAAACTGGCACGCCGGTTTTTTTTAATTACTGTATTTGTTTTTCCAGTAATATTATTGGTACTTTCTCTTAAGCAATCATTTTTCTGGCTTTTTATGATAGTTTATATCGTCCAGTATGTAGGGCTACTGGTCGAGCGATGGTATTTTTTCATTGAAGCGGATCATCCACAGAATGTTTACTACCAATCTATCTCTTAACATTTCCACTCAGTGGATTGACAAAAAATCTGGCGAACCTTTTATAGCAAAATCAATATGTAACACGCTAAAAGGTTGAATGCCCTCTGCGGTGCAAGTTACCCAAATGTATCAGCCTCAGCTAGATATTTACCCGCAGCATCCTTAGTAGCAAGCGTAGGCTCACCATCAACCGGCCACTGCACGCCAACATCCGGATCATTCCAGAGCAAACTCCGTTCGTACTCGGGATACCAATAGTCTGTAGTTTTATAGAGAAATTCTGCTGTATCGCTAGTGACAATAAAACCATGTGCAAACCCTGCCGGCACCCACAGTTGTCTTTTATTATCAGCCGATATTACAACACCAGTCCACCGACCAAAGTCTGGCGAGGATTTTCGTAAATCGACAACCACATCAAAGACTTCGCCTTGAGTAACACGCACTAATTTGCCTTGAGGATGTTGAATCTGGTAGTGCAAACCACGTAACACTCCATATGTGGAACGACTATGATTATCCTGCACGAATGTTATATCCAGACCAACTGCCTGTTCAAAATCACACTGATTGAAGCTTTCAAAGAAAAACCCTCGTTCATCACCAAAAACTTTTGGCTCAAGAATTAATACTTCACGCAATGCAGTCGCTGTTACATTATAAGGCATTTTATTTCACTCCCTTCAGCAGACCGAGTAAATACTGACCATAGCTATTTTTGGCAAGAGGTACTGCCAGCTCTTGCATTTTATCTGCATCTATCCAGTTTTGGGAAAAAGCAATTTCTTCAGGGCATGCCACTCTCAAGCCCTGCCGCTTTTGCAAAGTCGAAATAAAACTGGCGGCTTCAAGTAAGCTGTCATGGGTTCCCGTATCCAGCCAGGCGTAACCTCGCCCCATAATTTCTACGTTAAGCAGGTGTTCCTCCAGGTAATATTTATTAACATCAGTAATTTCCAATTCACCACGCTTAGAAGGCTTAACATCCGCAGCAATATCACAAACCTGCTCGTCATAGAAATAAAGCCCTGTTGCCGCATAATTACTTTGCGGTCGTTCAGGTTTCTCTTCAATGCTAATCGCCCGTTGATCGACATCAAATGTGACTACGCCATAGCGCTCAGGATCTTGTACATGGTAAGCAAAGATACTAGCGCCATGTGAGCGAGCGCCTGCATTGTTTAATTGCCTCACAAGATCATGCCCGTAAAAAATATTGTCACCCAATACCAACGCGCTGGGATGCTTGCCTACAAACTCCCTGCCAATGATAAAAGCTTGAGCCAAACCCTCTGGTGTGGGCTGCACAGCATACTGAATACTCATACCCCACTGACTACCATCACCTAACAACGCAGTAAAATGAGGTGTATCCTGTGGTGTCGAGATAACTAAAACATCACGAATACCCGCTAACATCAAAGTACTTAATGGGTAATAAATCATAGGTTTATCGTACACAGGCATCAACTGCTTAGAAAGCACCTGTGTAACAGGATAAAGTCGAGTACCTGAGCCACCAGCAAGAATAATCCCTTTGCGGGAAAGCATAGTGGATTTTTGCTTAATCATTATTAACCTACTGCTGCTTGTTGTTGGCTAATGAGCTGCAACAACACATTATTCACGCCTACTTTCCAGTCAGGCAACTCACAAGAAAAAACTGAACGCAATTTAATAGTATCCAAGCGCGAATTAGCAGGCCGCACAGCCGGTAGCGGATATTCAGCCGTAGTAATAGGCTCAACATCCTCGGGGGTAATTTTCAGTGTGTGTCCATATCTTTGTAGTAGTGTGATGATATATTGAGCATAAGCATGCCAATTTGTTTCACCCCCAGCGACTAAATGATAAAGCCCCCAACGTTTATCATCCGGTGCAATATTACGCATGACGCACAGTACCTGAGCACTCACCTCGGCAATCAACTCTGATGTAGTCGGAACACCTAGTTGATCTGCCACTATACGTAGTTTTTCACGTTCAGTAGCTAGACGTAGTATCGTCTTGAGAAAATTGCCACCCTGTTGCCCAACAACCCAGCTTGTTCTGAATATAAAATGGCGTTCACAAACACGCCCTACTGCCTGTTCACCGAGTAGCTTGCTACGACCATAGATAGATTGGGGGTTTGGTGTATCAGATTCAGTGTAATAACCAGCCTTCTGCCCATCAAATACATAGTCAGTGGAGTAATGCAGCATAATCGCACCACAAGCTTGCGCCTCTTCAGCCAACACTTCGGGCGCTAAAGCATTTACAGCATAGGCCATATCCACATCGCTCTCTGCTTTATCCACAGCAGTATAAGCTGCAGCATTGACGATAACTGCTGGTCGATAAGAGCGAACAATGCTGCGTATAGATTCCGGCTGGGAAAGGTCAATCTGCTTGCGATCAACCCCAATCACATTGCCCACTGAAGTCAAAACCTTCTGGAGATCAAAACCAAGTTGCCCATTTACGCCAAACAATAAGATCGCCTTATCTGTCATTTGATAGCTTCGGCTTACTACGATATTCACCATTCTCTATATGGACAATCCACTCCTGGTTTTTCAAATACCATCGCACAGTCTTTCTTATACCACTCTCGAACGTTTCAATAGGCTTCCAGCCTATTTCTTTTTCAATTTTTCGCGCATCGATAGCATAACGCCGATCATGTCCTGGACGATCCTTAACAAAGCGTATTTGTTGAGCATAACTTGTTTCACCAGGCTTGGGGTGAAACTCATCGAGTAGTTCACAAATGGCATGTACAATTTCGACGTTAGTTTTCTCATTACAGCCGCCTATGTTATAAGTATTACCCAGCCTTCCTTCCCGCAATACCCATTGAATAGCGCGACAGTGATCTTGGACATAGAGCCAATCGCGAACCTGCAAACCATCGCCATAAATAGGTAAAACATCGCCCGCCAAAGCATTTTTAATCACCAGAGGAATAAGTTTTTCTGGAAATTGATATGGACCATAATTATTACTACAGTGAGTAGTCAACACAGGCAAATTATAAGTATGATTCCACGCCCGTACCAAGTGATCACTTGCCGCTTTACTGGCTGAGTAAGGGCTATTGGGTTGGTATTGATGGTACTCTGTAAAGGCAGGTGCTGCGCAATCCAAACTACCATAAACCTCATCAGTAGAAACCTGTAAAAACCGAAAAGCGTTTTTATGCTCACTCGACAGATTTTGCCAGTAACAGCGTACCGCTTCAAGCAAACAAAATGTACCGACAATATTGGTTTGAATAAAATCACCAGGGCCATTGATAGAGCGATCAACATGGCTTTCTGCCGCAAAATTTAACACTGCACGAGGGCAGTATTCCACTAACAATCGATCTATCAGGACTCTGTCGCTAATATCTCCCTGAATAAAAATGTACCGTTTATCCTCTTCCACCTCAGCCAGGTTTTCAAGGTTACCCGCATAGGTAAGCTTATCCAGATTAATAATGGACTCACCGCCTGTTTCAGTTGACGCTAACCAGTCTAGTATAAAATTAGAGCCAATAAAACCACTCCCACCCGTAACAAGAATCATAAAATTCTTATCCTATTTTCTATTATTAGCAAGCATGGGCTATTTTTTTACTGATAAACGATCTTCAGATCATTCAACACTATCCATAGCCCTTATACGTAATGATGAAAGGAAGTTCGCGCCATCAGTTGTTCCTTCCTCGGGAGCCCACGGTGCAAACTCTTTGGCAAACTTAGCGTCAAATGGCCCAGCTTTTGCCTCAAACAGAATTGATCCCGGCACTAAAGCAATAACGGTATGCCAAACACCCTGTGATAGCTCAACCCCAACAGCCAGTGATTCAGTGTCAGCGTATTTTTCTGTGCCAAAAGATATTAGGTCTTCCACTACACCTGTATCACCAAACAATACTAACGCCATCCGACCACGCACTGCAATTAAACACTCCACCTTCGGGTCCGCTACATGGCGATGGGGTCGTATATAACTGTCCATGCCGATAGCATTCAAAAGACGTTGACACGGATCCTGGTAGCTCTGGTGTATATTGCGGTGTTGCCTACATCGGAGAGAACATCGCGCTTCCTGAATAAGTGTATCTAAGTAGTGTGGAGAAAAACGTATAATAGCCATATTTGATATGCAGAAAACTGTGCTGCCTCACACTGATAACGCCCGAATAATTTGTTGCGCTGCCACCTCTGCAGAAAACAATTGAGCAGCCAATAATTGACATCGTGATTGTACTTTATCATCATCTGCGAGCTCGTCTAAAAGGCTTTCGGCCAAACGTTGCAATGTATCGACCGAGGGTTCCGTACACACCTTGCCTACGCGTTTTTGGGTGATTAAATCAACTAGATCATTACCCGGGTTTATGTTGGCTAAAACAGGTAAACCATTTTGCATGTACGAAATAAATTTACCGGGAATATTGTGCGTTTTGTGGCGCGAATCCAGCATAACTAAACCTATATGGCATTGTGCATACAAACCTGGAATCTCTTCAGGATCAATCTCATCAAAAAATACCACATTATCTAAACCACGCGCTGAGGCTTCGATTCGCAATGGTTGTACATGGCTCCCCCTACCGACAAACAAAAAGCCAATGTCTTTTCGACTCTTAAGCCTTTCAGCAAGATTGAGTAAAACAGTAATTCCTTGAGCAACACCCATATTACCTGCGTAAACAAAAATTTTTCGGCCCACCAAAGCCGTTTTGGCAATAGAAATACTACAGCCTATGTTCGGTGCCTGTCTCAACCAGTTTTGAAGCACCTCAAGCTGCCGATCGGGGTGTTTTTTCCACACATCAAAATACGCGAGACTGGCAGGTGTCTGTACGCCTACCACATCTGCTATGGAATACTGAAAGTGTTCAATCATTTTAAAAAAGTGATAGGGAAGCCCTCGCCTTATAAGACCCATATCCACAACCCATTCGGGAAAAATATCCCGAATGATCAAATAGCTTCGACAAGCGCTACGTTGCTTCAAAAGCTTCACTATAGGCGCAAAGAAAATTGAAGGTGAATACCATACAATGCCATCCCAACGTTCGTTAGCCAACGGGCTTTTACGCAGATTGTAACGCATTGCATAAGGCATCAAACATTCGCCGACAGTACGCCGGGCATAACCAACATCTTTGGTTTTAGGGGATTTTAAACGAACAATACGAACACCATTCCACATTTCCATTTGCCAAGGCTCTTTCTGCTCAGAGACAGGCGTCAATACAGTCGGCTCGTGCCCCTGTTCAACCAAGGTAAAACACAGATCTCTCAACTGAATGGCACTAGAAATGCGCATGGGAGGAAAGGCATCCGCAATTAAAGCAATGCGCATACATTAACTACCATTCAATATTTTTTCCAGACCACACGATTCACATAATCAGTATAACTATGAAGTATACGTACCACTTTTTCTGCAACATTGGGCATACTGTAGTCACTGACCGGTCGCAATAGTCGCTCTTTACCACGGGTTTGGTTATCCAGTATAGCCAAAGCTTGCATTACCCGATCAGTTTCTAAACCGACCATCATCACAGCTGCTTCTTCCATTCCCTCAGGGCGTTCGTGTGACTCACGAATGTTCAAGGCGGGAAAGTTCAAAATTGATGCCTCTTCATTAATCGTACCGCTATCTGACAATACTGTTTTAGCACTAATCTGTAATTTATTATAGTCTTTAAATCCTAATGGTTTTAACAGTCGCACATACGAGTTGAATTTTATGCCAGCTGTATCGATCCGATTTTGTGTACGAGGATGGGTAGATACCACAACCGGTAGACAGTAATGCTCGCCAAGGCTATTCAATATATGAACTAGCTTGCCAAAACTCTTGTCTACGTCAATGTTCTCTTCGCGGTGAGCACTGACAATAAAAAACTGCCCTTCACACAAATCAAGGCGAGACAATATATCGGATGCATGAATACCAGAACGGTAATATGACAATACTTCGTTCATCGGGCTTCCGGTTTTGATCACCCTATCTGCTGGCAAGCCTTCCCGCAAAAGGTATTCGCGGGCAATAGTACTATAGGTAAGATTTATATCTGCGGTATGGTCGACAATTCGGCGATTAATTTCTTCTGGCACCCGTTGATCAAAACAGCGGTTTCCCGCTTCCATATGAAACACGGGTATTTTTCTGCGCTTTGCCGACAATACAGCCATGCAACTATTGGTATCCCCCAACACTAACATACTGTCGGGCGCCACTTCTGCTATTACTTTGTCAACACCAATAATAACGTTACCAATAGTCTCGGCACTGTTAGCACCTGCTGCATTTAAAAAATGGTCTGGTTTTCGAATACCCAAATCTTCAAAAAATATTTGATTCAGTTCGTAGTCATAATTTTGCCCAGTATGCACCAGTACATGCTCACAGTATGTATCCAATTTTGCCAATACACGTGACAGACGAATGATTTCAGGCCGTGTCCCTACTACTGTCATAACCTTAAGCTTTTTCATATTACACTTCATCACTAATGGTATCGGGGCGTGCTCGGTCAAAAATCTCATTAGCCCACAACATTACTACCATTTCATCTAGCCCAACATTGGTGATGTCATGCGTCCAACCAGGCACAGTCTCTACAATTTGTGGTGTATCGCCAGAAGTAAAGATCTCATAAGTTTCACCCCTCACGATGTGACGAAAACCAAAACGGGCAGCACCCTTGATGACTAAAAACTTCTCTGTCTTGCTATGGTGATAGTGCCCCCCTCTAGTCACCCCTGGATAAGCGGTAAAGAAAGAAAATTGTCCGCAATCGGGTGTTTTGAGCATTTCCACAAAGACTCCTCGCTGATCACCATAATGCGGCACCTCATAAGCAAACTTGGCAGGGGGTAGGTAACTGACATAACTTGAATACAAGGCACGCGTTAGCCCCATTCCCACGCGCTCAGAAATCAACGTATTTCGAGAGTTTTTGAAGGCTTGAATTTGTGCGGCCAAAGCGCCCAGAGTAACTGTGTATATCGGTGTTACCTCACCCCAGCCAAGCCCATGTTTCATGCTCTTTAACACACGAATAAATTCGGTCACCACATCATCGATATAAACTAAACGCAACTTTGTAGTAGCATCATTGACCTGAATAGGTAAATCGTTAGCGATGTTATAGCAAAAGGTCGCAACTACGGAGTTGTAATTTGGTTTACACCATTTACCAAATACGCCTGGCAGTCTGTAGATTATCGATGGGTTATCTGTTTTGCCAACCAAATGTTCAATCACTACTTCTGCAGCCCGCTTGCTTTGACCATAAGGGTTATCAAGTTCAGCCTGAGTTGACGAAGCAAAAATCAACGGGATATTACGCCCTGCTGCGATTACCTCTGCACAAAGTACTTTGGTCAAATCGGTGTTCACCCGAGTAAAATCTACTAATTCTTTGGGGCGATTTTCGCCCGCTAGATGAACAATTGCATCCGCCTTTGTAACCAACCTGGAGAGGGATTCAAGTGCATCGCCCCGATCAAAGCGCAACACTTGGAAATTAGGTTCCTCATTTAAACGAACTACTAAGTTTTTACCCACAAATCCCTGTGATCCGGTAACTAGAATACGCACTTCACCCCTCCGTCAGGGGATGCTCATCACGAGTAATCGCCTGCATGAAAGCTAATTTCATCAACAGCGCTTCCATTTCCTTGACACCCAAGCGAGTGGTGTTGTGTGAGTTATATTCCAGTGCTTCAGATATTTTAATCTCACCTTGCTCAACGAATTTTCCATAATTCAAGTCGCGCAGATCAGGGGGAATGCGATAATAATTGCCCAAATCTTGAGCAGCTACCATCTCCTCCCTACTTAGTAACGCCTCGAACAGCTTTTCTCCATGGCGAGTACCGATAACGTTCACCTCATGCTTAGGCACCTCCAATAAGGTTGTCAACGCTTTGACTAATGTTTCGATCGTGGCAGCTGGCGCTTTTTGTACAAAAATGTCACCAGGACTAGCATTACTAAACGCATACAAAACCAAATCGACCGCATCATTAAGCGTCATCATAAAGCGTGTCATATTCGGATCAGTAATGCTGATGGGCTTGCCCGACCGAATCTGATTAACAAATAACGGAATCACCGAACCACGTGAGGCCATGACGTTACCATAACGTGTGATACAGATAACGGTTGATTCAATTACGCGCGACTTCGCAACAATCACTTTTTCCATCATCGCCTTGGAAATACCCATTGCATTAATTGGGTAAACTGCTTTATCTGTACTCAAACAAACAACACGCTTTACGCCACTATTAATGGCTGCTTCGAGAACGTTTTCAGTACCCAAAACATTCGTCTTGACTGCCTCAAGGGGGTGAAACTCACAAGAGGGTACTTGCTTAAGCGCTGCCGCATGAAAAATAAAATCTACCCCTCGGACAGCATTTAAAACTGACTGATAATCACGCACATCACCAATATAAAATTTCAGTTTGGCATGGTTATAGCGTTTACGCATATCATCCTGTTTCTTTTCATCACGGCTAAAAATACGGATTTCAGCCAAGCCAGAATTTAAGAGTCGCTGTAGAACGGCATTACCGAAAGAACCGGTGCCACCTGTAATCAATAAAGTGTTGTCAGTGAACATATTAAGAGGGGGTTTTATATTTTTGCGCAATCTGTGCCAAAAATTCAAACGTGTAGTTGGCACTTCGATCCCAGGAAAATTGTTTCGCTTTGGCAAACGCCATCTCCGCCAACTGGGTACGTAAACCTGCGCAGCTAATCAGCTTGCGCAATGCTTTGGCAATATCATCACTGTCTAGAGGGTCAAAATACTCCCCTGCATCCCCCAAAATTTCTGGCATAGGCCCCATACGTGAGCTGGCCATCGGCAAGCCGGCAGCCATACCTTCGAGTAAAATATTCGGCATGTTTTCGCAACTGGAGGCAAATAAACCTATATCAGCATCAGTATAATATTTTTCCAACAGCTCGTGAGCTACCCCTCCTTGATAAGTGATAAACTCTTGCTTAGGATCAGCATGTTTAATTGCATTATTTAGTAAATCTAATCCTTCTGCGGGTGGTCCAATCAGTTCCAGTGTAATCGGAACACCTTCAGCTCGTAATTTGGCCGCCGCTTCAACTACAACCCATTGGTGTTTATATGGACTGATAATTGAAACATACAAAACCCGGCATGGCCGATCAGCAGTAAAGCCGTGATGATGGTAACGGGGCGCGTGGAAAAATCGCGCATTGATACCATGTGGAATAATCACATGCTGCAATGTTTTACTCTCCACTAATTGCATTACAACATGCTGCGCATATTGCGTAAGGAAAATCAGGCCGCTGGTATTTTGAAACGAACGTTTCTGTGTCCAGCGTAAAAGTAATAATTTCAATGTCGCCAGCGCCCAACCGTATCGTCGCAATTCACGCCACTCAAATGGCAACATATTGCGACTCATGGTAACAGAAGGTGAAAAGCCACTAAAATCTGTACCACCAGGTAAGAACACTATATCGCAACCAGACTGAGCTGCGCGCCGTTTTTGTACAAAAAGATGCCAAAATACCCGATACAGCAAATGCCTATCCAACAGAGGTTCATGCACTTTCTGCAACCAGTCACAATCCTCTACTTTTGCCAGTGTCGACTTCGATCCCCAGAGAATAATTGTTTTAAACCCATATCGAATGGGAACTGCTGCTCGCAGCAGTTCAACCAAATGGGTAATACCACCACCACTACTAAGATTAAACGCGTCGATACCCAAGATCACGTGTTAATTTTCCAAATATTGTTACCCATTGATTAAGCAATTCCTATAGGCTTACGCCCTCGTGCTACTAAATGAGAAGCATGTAACACCTCTATATCATCAAAACCTTCTATTTCAAACCATTCTGACACCTTTGCAGCAGTTTGTGGGTTGTCATAGGAAGGTGCCAGAATATCGAAAGTATCGAGCAAGGCCCATTCTTTCAATTGCTGGTCTGATAATGGAAAAACACCTGTATAATCTGCTACGGGAATCAGCCGCTTTAACACCTTACCTAGCAAAGGTGTACGCCCTAGCATTTGGCTGATAAACAACATATTAGGCACATGATGTTGTAACAGTGTGAAAAGCTTATCTTGCGGCATGGACTTGGTGAATGGGCGAAAAAGATATTTGGCATGCATAAGTGTACGGAATCGTTTCCAATAATAGTCTGTGCACAAAGCCCCGCCTGGACGTACCATAGAAGGCAATGCTGCAAAAGCCGCAGCTACATCTGGCGTATGTTGCAAAACACCTAACGAATAAACAAAGGAAAACATCTCAGAGGCAAAAGGCAGTGCATAAATATCTCCTTGCACTATATGCAGGTTTGAATGTTGCTTAAGATTAGCATAACAAGCATCCACTGCGCTGGAGTAGTCCATAGCGACAACGTGTGCTCCAGCGATTAATGCGACCTCAGCAAATCGACCAGCACCACAGCCCGCATCCAATACCCACTTTCCTTTCAAATCCTTTGGATTCCAGCCTGTGGCAGCCCAAAAACGATCTGTAGAAATAGAGTGGCCTGAATAACTGTCAAGTTGTGTTTGGCGAAAATGATTCCATTGCATACCAAAATTATCAGCATAATTGGATTCTGGAACAAAGCGAGGTATGCCATCTCGAACTGGATAGCGTTTCTGACTATCTTCAGAAACCACCCAGCCGTCCTGCCCTGGAACAGAAGACTCCTCAAATACAAGGCCTTGACCACTACTGGGACAGCGTAACAAAGCAAGCAATTCAGGTTTCATAGTTTTTCAGTATATTGTTAAAGCGTGGCCCCATACTCCCTCCGCCATAATTCAAACTGGACAAGAGCAAACAACCGTTCACTATTACTATACCCTCGTTCTTGCCCCTGCAAAAGTTTATCAACCACTGGTCGGCTAAAAATACATTGTCGATCATGCAATACATCGTAAAAAAAATCACGGAACGCTCCTGCTTTCAACCAATCGGCTAAAGGGATGGAAAAGCCTTGTTTACGCTGTTGATCAAACTCAGGCGGTAATACACGCTGGCAAAGTTTTTTAAGTAATATTTTACGACTGGATGGCGTTGCCTTAAGGTACGATGGCACTTTACCAAACGCAAACTCAATAAGTCGATAATCAAGTAACGGAGCCCTCACCTCTAGCGAATTTAACATACTGGCACGATCTACTTTAACCAGTATATCGTCAGGTAAGTAATTGCCAAAATCCATTCGCGTAGCGCGCTGTAAGAGGTCGTTTGCTACGGGTATACGTTCTGCACGTATAGCTTCTGCTACCAACACCCAATCACTGTTTTCTTGAAGCAGCGCAGCTCGCGTCGAGCGGTCAAATAATGAGGCGATAAGTGGTAATCCGTGATTCAGATTCACACCCAGTCCCTGCAACCAATTCCGGCCTTTAAAACCAATCGGCAATAGATTCTCTGCTACACTAGCGATAGGTGATCTTGCCATAAGCGGAACCCATCTGAGTTTCTTTTGCAACCACAGTAATCGATTATAATGACTATACCCACCAAATAATTCATCGCCGCCATCACCACCTAAGGCTACAGTGCAATGCTCTCGAATTAATCGACTCACTAGATACGTAGGCACCATCGAAGAATCCGACATAGGATCATCAAACTGTTTTGCTAGCTTAGGAAGCAAATCTACCGTAGATTCGGCGGCCTCCAGCTCGATATGCTCGGTCCCAAAATGCCGAGCAATCAACCTGGAATGTTCTGTTTCATCGTACTTGGCATAACCAGGAAAACTGATAGTAAACGTTTTGACTTTAGCCACAGATCTCACTGCCATTGCCGTTACCAGGCTTGAATCGACACCACCACTAAGTAAAACACCCACCGGTACATCGGCCATCAATTGGCGCCGAACAGCATCTTCCAATAAGTTTTCCAGTTCATCTAACAAAATACCTTCGTTCGATTGAATCAAGTTATCTTCAGAAGGTGGTTGCCAGTATCGCCAAAGATTTAATTGCCCCCTATCTAAATTAAACTCCAGTGCATGTGCAGGAGGAAGTTTACTCACCCCTCGTAACATACAACGTTCGCCAGGTGAAAACCCCATGGCCAGATAACAATCCAAGGCATCTGGATCTATACGCCTTGGCATAGTAGGATCGGCCATCAAACCCTTAAGTTCAGATGAAAAACGTAAAACCCCATTTGACATAGTATAGAAAAATGGTTTTTCACCGGCTCGATCCCGAGCCATAAACAGTTTTCGTTGTCGTGCATCGTAAAGCGCAAAAACAAACATGCCATTCAAATGCGAAAGACAATCTGTCCCCCATTCTCGATAGGCCACTAGTATCACTTCCGTGTCACTATGAGTTTGAAAAACATACCCTTTTGCTAATAATTCTTGGCGTAAATCGACAAAATTATATATTTCACCATTGAAAGTAATAGCTAACTCACCCGTCACATCCAGCATAGGCTGATGCCCAGCAGGAGATAGATCTATAATAGCAAGACGGCGATGCCCCAAACCAACGCAACCATCAGTAGACCACCACTCACCTGCATCATCAGGCCCACGGTGCAACATGGAGTCACGTCCAGCAACAAGCCAATTCCTATTAGTAAAGGACAGGTTAGAAGCAATACCGATAACGCCGCACATAAAAATATAACTTACCTAAAAATTCGTAATGCACAACCAATTGGTGCCGGGCGAAGAAAATATTTGTCCATATTTAAAATCTTTGAAGCATCGGGTTGTAGCGAATGGGTTAAAGCACGAATTTCCTCATCCGACTTAAGATGCTGATAGTGGTGTGCCCCATACTTATCAAAAGTATTAAGAGTGGCACCGGCAAATTGCCACTTTGTACGCGCCCATAAAGATTCACCTGCTATTTTCGGCAAATTACTTTGTACACACAAACCCAATCTATCCAACAGCCAGCCAAGACCAAACACCAATTGCAAAACTCCCATAACACGTGTATAAAACATAATTACACCAAAAGGCATAGATGAAAGTACTGCACGTAATGGTTTATAAATAAGGAGTTGTGGAGTCATAATTCAAACACTTTATTAAACAAGTTGAAATAAAAAATTAAAAATTAGGTGTGTGTCCATACATACATTTAATACGCATAATAATTTTGTCACACAACTTTTCACCTAAAAAAACCAAACTCCATTTATAAATAAAATAGTAAGGAGTTCGCCCAAGACCAATTTCTGATTCAAGTCTTTTAGCATATTTTAAAAAAACAATAATTCCATGTTTTCGTTGAATAGAAAGAAACGGGTAAGAATACTTAGATAAGTCAATTTTAACTTTTACAGTAAGTTGTGTCCCATGTAATTTATCCAGGTATTCTGTGAGTTCAAAATAAGATTTGGTAAAATTAATTGAATTGTCTTGAGAGACGGTTCCAGGTGTGTACCTACTTCTCTCCGCCTCAGAGGAACCAAACATAGGTTTATCATCTCGAAATGACTGAACCGCTTCGGCAACGGGAAAATCACAATAAATCGATTCATTAACAAGACAGATTTCGGACATGAGATATATTTGATATAGCAATGTACCATCCAGGTCAGCAGTTGCAATTGCTTGCGCATCAACCCTTGATATAGTAAAACCACAAATACTAACGCTACGTTTAAAAAGCCAAGCAACCGTTTCTTCACCTGGAGGAAGCACTTTAGTATTAGCAAGATAACGAAATGTTTCAACATTTCCATTTGCGTGAGTAGTTATATATGAGCGTAAAATATATTTTTTGTCACTATTATCAGACAAAAACAAGAGAAACCGATCTAACCCACCAGGTACAAAAAAATCATCATCACCCATAAACATAATAAAACGGCCTGCTGCTAAACTCACTAATCGGCGTAAATTACCATCAAACCCTAAGTTTTTTTCATTCTGATAATAGCTTATTTTATAAAGAGATTGAGTTTTGTACTCTTCAACTAAAGAACGTATCTCCTCTTGCTTTGGAGATTTGTCTTCACATATGACAATTTCTATATCTTCCGGCCTACAATCGATAGACGTGAGTAGCTTGAATAACTGAGCAGGTCGATTATAGCTTGGGATGCATATTGAAAGAGTTTTCATCGAGAAAATTATTACCTATTGTTGCTAACTGACATATTGGATATGCCTAGAAAATTTGAAAACTTCGCATTAAAACTATTGCACACCACTTCTTTTTCACTCCATATCAAATTATCTTAATTACAGCATACACATTGAATTAAATGGTGCTTTCCCGATTATTGTGAAGTTACTGACTCCATATCCAGCTTTCCGCAGTAAAACAAAATACTCTGCCGGTAACTTTCAAACGCATAAAATCCTCTTGCGCTTGATTTAAGCGTCTGATTTTTTGAATTTAAGCTCTTTGATACGGCATTACTTATTGTGCGCTTCAACCATGTCAATATTTCGTCAAATGAGCTTTTATTATCTTTGCCATTTTCTTTATACTGTCCAGTCGGCGCCGACTTATCCACAAAGACCACTTGTCAAAGAAATGCTTTGCCTAACCCGCCACCTTATCCCCCCAAAAAATCACGAAACAGTTCTTTTATCGTCCAGGTCCGTGCTGTCAATAACTGATCATGCTTCAGTAATTCCAAAGTGTACAGCTGCTTTGTCAGGTAAATTTTTTTCGTTTTTTAACCAGTGATAACAATTCTTTATTGTGACCAACTCCCGGCGCGAAAGACCCCGCCCGACAGCTCGGGCTTTGATTCCTTCCACCGCGTTTCAGTTAAGCCCCAGTAACTTACGCGCCTCTTCGACGCTACGTGAGGCTGGCAACACCCTGATGAAAAATAATTCAAACAACAACGTAAAACGACTGCTATTGCTTGCCCACGGTAACGCTATACTTTTAACACCATGTTCCGGACAGTTTACCCTAGGAATGCGGCTGTGCAAACATGTTTCAAATTGCATGGTATCTAAGTGCCTCCAGGATCACTCTTGTGAACAGTGGCCATAGAATGGGCTCACTTCGCCACAGTGCGAACAAGGACCCTGGTCATCGCTAAACGCCAACGAAATAGATACTTTTAAACCCTGAAGGGTCTCTAAATCAACTAATGTCACTGACCACTCATCTGTCAGATCAAGGAGCTGACTGTAGTGTTCTTTAAGGCTCGATAACATCGGGTTCTCTCAAAATAGCAAAGGAGCATGAAATACTATAGCCTCACACAAACCAGGTGAGTAGGCAGCGGGAACCTCCCCCGCAACCCCTCGCAGAACGGTACGTGAACCTCTCGATTCATACCGCTCCCATCAGACAAACCCTCGCCTGTTCCTGCCCGTCTATGGGTAAACAAATCATGTAACCACAAACGTATCTTCCTGAACCAGTCTACAGTCCACTTTTGCTACAAATAGCCTAGGACCTGTTGACGTTTGGCTATAAGCTTTTAAGCTTTTGAAACAAAAGGCAAACTCGTATCATTGGATGTGAGAAAAACAACAAATACGAGTTTGCCATGCCCCGATTATTGCTCAACGATGAGTATTGGTCGAAGCTACGGAGTAGCTTGCTTAAAGAAGGCATTTATGACAAGCCGAAGTTAAGGTTAGTCGTTGAAGGAATGTAAGCGCCCTTAAATCAGCCTCTATTCCAAGGTAATGTCCAAAACGACATGCCAAGGCAGCAAGACCTCTATCTTTTCAAGAGTATCCGTACTGCCGATATGATTAAGGGCGTGCAGTATGTACGCATAGGGTTCAAGCCCATTAGCTTTGGCCGTTTCGATCAATGAGTAACATGTGGCACTGGCATGGGCGCCACGGGTTGAATCGGCAAACAACCAGGCTTTTCTACCCACGGCAAAAGGCCTAATGGCATTTTCAGCCAGCACGTTGCTGATGTGTAACCGTCCATCATCACAGTAGCCTGTGAGGGTATGCCATTGATTCAGTGCATAGTCCATGGCGTTACGCGTAAGGGACTTTTTAGCCACCTGGGTAATATGCTTATCCAGCCATTGTTTGAAGTCTTCTAATATCGGTTGGCTAAGTGTTTGGCGAAACCTTTGTTTTTCTGCGGGTTCAAGCGCGTGTATCTTTTTCTCAATGAGATAGAGCTTGCGGATTTTACCGATGGCGACATCGGCTTTCGAGGCACGGGGTTTTTTCGTGTTTGCTTTATCGGCGGCTTTAATGGTATCAATGAATTTTCGGCGCACATGATCCCAGCAACCAATACGTGTCAGATTTTGTTGTTCGCACACCCCGTTATACCCTGAATAGCCATCGACTTGCAGAGTGCCTTGAAAACCTTCCAGTAAGCGTTGCGGCACTTCGCCCGAACGAGAGGGGTCGTATTCAAACAACACACTGGGCTGGGCTGGAGGGCCACCGCGCGTTAGCCACATCCATTTATCGGATTGGGCGGTTTTGCCATTTTCTTTGAGTACCTGGATACGCGTTTCGTCCATTTGCACATAATCACCGGCATTTTGACTTTCCCGCAGCAAGGTCATCAGGGGTTTTAAGACATCTTCCAGGCGAATCATCCAGTTGGCCATGTTGGTGCGGCTCACGGCATGTCCATAACGCTTTAAAATGCTTTCCTGGCGATACAAGGGCAACCCATCGGCGTATTTGGACACCATGATGTTGGCGAGCAGAGCCGTGCTGGCAAAGCACTTACCCAAAGGGTGTATGGGGCGTTGCGCGGCGATGATGTGGTCATCACCTGCGTAGCTGAAGACGGCCTTTTCTTGCCAGTACTCTAAAACGTTGAGTTGTGCGGGAATGTATTGGAGTTCTTCTTTGACTTTCACAAAGAAAGTACGTGTAGCGCCTGCTTTTTCCTCATCGCTTAAGGCTAGCTCAACGCGCACACGGGGTAAACGGTTGGAGAAGCCGCGTTGACGTTTTTTCTTGTTCGTGGTCGTAGGCTGAGGTAGCAACTCATCCGGTAGTTGGTTATCAATGTCGACAATGGCTTGTTCGAGTTCCGCTTCATCAAACAAGTCAATCTGGAAGGCAAGCTTTTCGCTGTTAGCGCCGAACCTCTGAACCTTGGAAAGACGCAACCGTTCTTCCAGCAAACGAATGTAGTGATCGCGGTTTTTAATGGTGTTTTTGTGACGTTGAATAATTTGGTTATGGTGCGCTAATTCGGCTTCTTTTTCTGCCAGCACGGCCACTAATTCAGCCGCCGTTAAGCCGCCGTTAAGCCGGTGTAATTGCGTTGTTTTTGTTGAATTTCCGATGCCAAAACCATCGCGTAATAATACCAAATAGCTGTCTAAAGATCATTAAAATTAAACACTTTTTCACCCTTTAGCAGGCTAAAAAACAGATTCGTAATGCAATACTTTGTGGCCTTTCATTGCGGCTAAATCATAGCCATCAAGCAACCAATTTATTTGTGTGCCGGTCAGTGATATGACTTCCTCATCGAGGTCAGGCCACTTAAATTGCTCTTCGGCCAAGGCTTTGTAATACAGTACAAAACCGTTGTCCTCCCACATCAGACACTTGATTTTGTTGCGGCGGCGATTGGTAAACACGTATAAGCCACCATCAAACAGGTTGTGACCCAGCTCTCGCTCAACAATGGCCGCAAGGCCATTGCTTTGCTTACGAAAGTCCACCGCCTCTCGGTATAAAAACACCTTTGGAATATCGAGCGATGGCCGTAAATAACGGGCCATCATAACTGCGCCAGTAACGCGCCAACTAACGTCACGTTAGCGGCGGTAATGCCAGAAATGGCACAGCCATTGGCCAGCGTAAAACACAAACCCGGATCAGCCCTTTGCCTATCAGCCACCATCACTTGGGTAAAGCCTGCTACAGGCATGTTACTCTGCACTGCTTGAATAGTTTTACGGGAACATTTTCGGTGCCAATAGTAAAACTGCTTCAAGTTGATGCCGTTATCCTGGCAAAACTGCGCACCACTCAAACCGGATGCTTGCCATTGTTCAATTTGATTGCGCCAGTACGACGCACGTTCTTTATTGCTCATACTACACCTATGCGGGTATTGGGTTGCTGTGGTGCAGTGTGAGGACCAACCCGAGTAATTGCTAGACGTCTATTCTTTGGCGCTTACGAAGGAATTCTTTATCGATTGCGTGTGGGGTGTCCGTAGCGAGATTTACCGGCATCATTTGGTGACTGGAATAGCGTTTATAAACGCTTCAATGACTGGTCACCGAAAGGCAAGTTAATCAACATTTTCCATGCGCTTGTCGAAGAACCCGATCAAGAATGGGCATTTATTGATGGAAGTATTGTGAAGGCACACCAACATAGTGCAGGGGCTAGAGGGCATGAAAATCAAGCCATTGGCAACAGTCGAGGCGGGAAAACAACGAAAATACACATGATTGTAGATGGGTTTGGGTTGCCCGTATTATTTGACATCACTGCTGGGCAGGTTAATGACTCCACAGCGGCTCCTGAAGTGATTGATGCCTTGCCAAAAAGTGAGTATGTGGTGGCTGACAAAGGGTATGACAGCGAGGCGTTACGCCATCAGATCAGACAGAAAAAATCAGTTCCGGTTATTCCACGGCGAAGCAACTCAAAAATAGGCAATGAGGATATCGACTGGTGTTTATACAAATACCGACACCTGGTTGAAAATGTGTTTGCTCGATTGAAGCATTTTCGAGCGATTGCCACCCGATATGATAAGTTGAAGCGGAATTATCGGAGCATGCTCGCCTTAGCATGCTCCTTTCTTTGGTTACCCATGTGAAACGTCAACAGGCCCTAACGTCTTTGTTCTGTTCCGTGAATATCCTCCTGCCTAAGACAGTTGTAAACACTTTAAAGAACCATCTGACGCTGCCCCTTCGCTCCACGTTCATTACAAACACTTCATCACTACTACGAACAGCTCCGCCCCAGTGCTGTGCTTCGATACTCTCATATTTACCGTTTTTGCGATTTGTATTTCTCTCTTTGCATCACAACGACTGGTTCCCACAGTTCCCATAAAAAGCCTGATACACAGTCACGTACACTGTATGCCAGACACCACCTCCGCCGCATTCAGCATTCACGCACAGACTTATCCCAGTTGTAACTCCCGTCCCTGGTTCTGATGTCTTATCAATTTGGTTTCGACACGTCAACACGTATTCGGGTTTACTCGTCTCTCATCTATCTTACCTGCCAATGTTCTTGCATTGACTTTTCCCCAACGCTCACCACCTACGCTCTTAACGCACGCAGCTTGGGGTGGTTTGAAGCCGGTTACCGACAACAGACTCTGGTGGGCCTACCACCATCTTCTTATGAGCTTACGCTCTGAGTGTCGCAAAGCTTCTTGCCTTACTACACTCTTTGCTCTACGGCACACGGAAGAACAAAAATATTAGGGCACACTAACGTACAGCTTCAACAAATAGAGATTCATCAGGCCTATTATCAAGAAAATTTAAATCAAGTGCTTGTCCTTGTTGATAATCACAGCGATAAACATCTTTAAATCCAACATTTTTTAAAATACCCGAAATCATGCTATAATCATACATGTACTTGTGACGAGCGTAATAACTATCATCATCATCTACAAAAAAATAAGCAGATAACATTTTTTCTTTTTCACCATTTGAATATAATGATATTGCATACTCAAGATCAGGTACTGATACTCTAAGTATGCCTTTTGGTTTAAGGACGCGAAAACTTTCTTTTAAAAGATTTATCGCATCATTTCGAAAAAGATGTTCAATAAAATGAGATGAATATAAAATATCTACAGAACTATCCGAGATAGGCAAACCATAAGATAAATCGTGATGAACAAATCGATTATTTCGAAGCAAACAAAGATACTCTTTCTCACTGTAGTAGTTTTTTGCTCCCGTTAGACGGTAAGCAATTTTATGAATCCAAGCTGGCAGTGTAGCTACTAATGCATTAAGACTGCCGTCAATATTAATCCAGCCTGGAGCTACTGCCAAACCACAGCCCAAATTTACCTTAACGATAGAATCATTAGGTATTGAAATACTTTGCTTATACTTAATTTTACCCAATAATAAAGATACTACATCGATAGTTTTGCGTAACAATTTCATATCTGCTTCTCTTTTATCTCATCAACCCAAATCAATACCTGAGACATGCGAGAAATAACATCATGCCCTTCCTCACACACTTTATTATAACCAGCTTTTGCTACAGCTTCACGCTGCGTGTCATTCGCCAGATAAAATTTAATTTTTTCTAAAAATTCTTTTTTATTGCGAAAAAACTCAACTTCTTTTCCCTCTTCAAATAAACTTGCAAGATCATCAGTATATTCAGAAAACATCATTGTACGAGTAGCAGGAATTTCAAAACAACGACGAGTATAAGTATCGGAATTTAGTTTAGAAAGAAAGCATAATGCTATTTTTGCACCACAAAGTGCCTTATTATATTCCTCGCCCCAAACCAAATTTATAGGCATCAGAGGTTTCAGCTCAGGTGACTTTTCAATTACTGGATCCCAGTCATATCCAGGCCCAAATAAATTCAGTTTAATACCATTTTTCCTCAAGATTTCTAAATAGTGCTTTCGACCATCTGCTTCATAGTGGCCAACAAATACAACATCACATCCATACTTATTTTCATCCTCAAAAGAGAGAGTAACCGGAAAATTTCGTTCCGAGTAATACCAAGAACGCAATAACTCTACACGTTTCGCACCAACGCCATAGAGTTCATCAATGTTCTTTTGACGATATGCGAGCATTAAATCATACATAGGAACTGCGGAAAAAAAATGCTTCCACAACGAATACGGATGTCCCTTGGCAAATGGATCATCGTTGTTATATCCTATTAGGATAGTTTTTGGTGACTTTTGTTTAATTTTTTTTAAAGTGCATGAAATGATATGTGTTCCACGATATACAAACACCATATCTGGAGAAAAACTTAAAACTATCCCTAATAAATCTTGATTTATTTTGCGAATAATTGGTCCAGTTATAAATTTATTTTGAAGTTTTTTATTAAAGTTACTAATTTTGTTAGTTGATTCAAAATAACTATGCCAAGCAAATTTTAATAGTTCATGTCCTAACGTGTCCAAAGCACTAAATACGACTTCTTCATGTAGCTCTGAATGCCAATCACCTACTATTAAAATTCTCACAACACACCACTTTGGCAAAGTTTTTCAAAAAGCGTACAATCAACTACGAATATAACTCAACAAAATTGAGATATAAAAATTTAAAAAATGGTATTCATCACCATATATTGTTTACATGCAGAGTCAAATAATAATATTTTCACAAACAAAATCATAGTAACAGTTATGACTGCTCTCAAACTACCGACTCAGGTAGGCATTGAAAAACGCTGCACTGAAAAAACCCTCGGTAGAGATAAGCTAACCCGATACGCAAAAACCAACACCATCCAAATAATAATTGCATTAATAACGCTTTTTTCACCGTACCATAACCAATGAGGGGAAGCCATAGCTAATACTCCTAGCAATGAAAGATTAATAACACTTACTCTACTCAATGCTTTTTTTTCATATCGTGCGATAATATAAGCCCACAAAGCAGGAATTAAAAATACACCTATTATTTGAAAGTTCATGAATGGTACAACACTGGCATGAGTTCCTCCAAGACCGTAACGCATGTCCCAAGCGGGTCCAGCAAAAGCATTGATAGGTCGTGTGTACCCAATCCAATCGGCAATAAATCCTGGTGGGATCGACAAAATAAAATCCAGGTAGGTTTCCCCATACTTCAAAGGAAGCAGTCCATTGATATGATCACCAGCAACAGAAAGCGGTGTTAATAGTACTGCAGACCATGTTCCATAAAATAAGTTTTCCAAACGAATAACACCAGACTCTCCCATCTCCGCAAGTAAAAGCAAAACAGCATTAAAATCAGAAATATTTACAAGCGCAGAACGCAGCACTCCAACCATTAAAGCAACTACCAGCAAACCTAACCCACCGGACACTAATATTGCCCAAGGCATTCTTACTCGGTGTTTTTGAGTAATAGGGGCAGCCCAATAAAAATAAATCAATATAATACTAAAAACAAAAGGCAAAGATTCTCGATCACCTCTTAAAAGTTGTAGGAAAACCACAACGAATACTATTACCCCAAAAATAAAATATCTTTTAAAAGTTCTTCGAACAGGATTGCTATCAATTATAGCATCACATAGAGAGAAAATTAACAACACATAAGAAAACATCCACGCGCTACTAAAATTAACATCCTGAAGAATCGACACAGATTCAGTATATGCAGATGTAAAAACCGTTTCCTGCGGTGCGGCCAACCAGGAAAGAGTAACCCCGACTATGACCCAAAAAATCCAAATAGGAGTTGATAACGTTTCAATTCTTGTCGGTTTCATTCCTAATTCAAAACGTTGATCATTTACAATTTTACTATTAGTAAGTGATACACCTAATGCAAACCCAAGTCCTCCTACTGCCCCAATCATAGCTGTTAACATGATAATATTTTCATCAACCATATACGGATTAACTTTCAATCCCCACAAAAGCCATGGATCATCTTTATAAAAATCGAACCATAAGTAGGGCACTATATGAATAAATGGCAACACATAAACTAGCCACAGCAATAACATTAAAGTGCCAGTTTTTTTAAGTTTAAATTGCCTAAACAAAAAAACCGAAATTATCAAGGATACAAAAATAGAAATTAATATCGGCACATACATACTACTATGAAATAGAAATATGGAAATTAAGCCCAATGCTAAAAAAACTATTGCGTAAATTGATATTAACATATTATAATTTTCGATTATTCGCCGACTATTATGAAGCCACGGCAATATTCGTCAAGGTAGTTGCGCGTTTTTACTCAGCAGCGACCTCTAATTTAGAGAGTCCACTATGAACCGGTTTATCAGGGTTTAACTTAACGACAGTGGGTCTCGACCAGTCGCGGGTTTTGCCATTCCAACAGGTTGGGTGTTGAGCTTTAGCTCTCTCATAAACGGCCTTTCGTCGCGTTAAAATTTCATTATCAGCACCCGTATGCCGCTCCACTGGTGTTACAAACTCAATTCCACTATGACGACGCACTGTGTTGTACCAGCGGACAAAACTCAATACCCAGTACCAGGCCTGTTCGAGACCTGCAAACCCGTCAACCGGGTAACCAGGTCAGTACTTTGTCGTTTGGAACAACAACTCAGAATACGCGTTATCATAACTCACTCGTGGACGGCTATAGTTCGACTCTATACCTAATCGTTCCCGTGTCACACGCAAGGTTGAAGAGCGCTGAAGTGCCCCATTATCTGCATGAAGTATCTGCGAGCCGCCTATATCTCTCTCTGCCATAACGGTACGGCGCACCAACGCCGAAGCCCGTTCACCACACGCCCGATCATGCACCGCCCAGCCAACAATCTTTCGACTAAAAACATCCACAATCATATGCAGATAAAAAAAGGTAAAAAAATAGGCGCACTTAACATAAAAACTTACAGCGTATAAAATACAACTTTTTCAGGCGATTACTTCTTCAATTCTCACTAGCACCTTATAAAAAAAGGTTTTTCCCCGATTATTGTGAAGCCACCGGTTCCCTATCCAGCTTTCCGCAGTAAAACAAAATACTCCGCCGGTAACTTTCAAACGAACGAAACCCTCTTGCATTCGATTTGACTGTCTGAATTTTTGAATTCAAACCCTCTGATACGGCATTACTTATTGTATGCTTAAACCATGTCAATATGTTCGGCATGTGCGTTTTTATCATCTTGGCCACTTTTTTTATGCTGTCCAATCGGCACCGAATTGCCCACGCATACCATGCGCTAAAGAAACGCTTTGCCCAACCCGCTGTCTTATACATCCAGAAATCACGAAACAGTTCTTTTATCGCCCAGGCTCGGGCTGTCAATAACTGATCATGCTTGAGTGATTCAAAGTGCTCGGCTGCTTTGTCAGACAAATTTTCTTCGTTTTTTAACCAGTGATAACGACTCTTTTTCAACCGGGTATCGCCCTGTGACAAAAGGTCTCTATGTTCATCACGACGGACCTGATCCACCGCCTTATTCAGGTGTTGGCTAATAGGAAAACGGTCGTGAACAATCGCACTGTCTGACAGTTTTACCTCAACGGCATTAATGAACGCAGGCCACCTATCAATCGCGACAGCTTTCACCTGTTCTCGCTGGTTATCCGTCAGCACAACCTCCAACGCCTCCTCACAAGCTGCCTGGGTACGATCTTTCACTCCATCCAATACTCGCCCTCCATCGATATCATTGATGAGCGTCACATAGTCATGCCCTTTACGGTGGGACTTCTCATCAATACCCAGGTACTCAATTGTCACCGATTCCCGACGCGAAAGTCCCCGCTCGACAGCGCGGGCTTTGATGGCTTCCACTGCGTTCCAGCTAAGCCTCAGTAACTTACGCGCCTCTTCGACGCTACGTGAGGCTTGCAACACCCTGGGGAATGCGACTGTGTAGGCACGTTTCAAACTGCATAGTATCCAGGTGTCTCCAGGATCGCTCTTGTGAACGGTGATCATAGAACGGACTCACTTCGCCACAGTGCGAGCAAGGGTCGTGGTTGCCGCTAAACGCCAACGAAATGGATACTTTTAACCCTGAAGGGTCTAAATCAACTGATGTCACTGACCAGTCATCTGTCAGGCCCAGGAGCTGGCTGTAGTGTTCTTCAAGGCTCGATAGCACCGGAGTCTCTCAATAGCAAAGGGGGAGGAAATACTATAACCTCACACAAACCGGGGAGGAACCACAATACTTCCATCAATAAACGCCCATTCTTGATCGGGTTCTTCGACAAGCGCATGGAAAATGTTCATTAACTTGTCTTTCGATGACCAGTCATTGACGCGTTTATAAACGCTATTCCAGTCACCAAATGACACCGGTAAATCTCGCCACGGACACCCCACACGCAATCGATAACGAATTCCTTCAACGACTAACCTTAACTTCGGCTTGTCATAAATGCCTTCTTTAAGCATGATACTCCGTAGCTTCGACCAATACTCATCGTTGAGCAATAATCGGGGCATGGCAAACTCGTATTTGTTGTTTTTCTCACATCTAATGATACGAGTTTGCCTTTTGTTTCAAAAATTTATAGCCAAACGTCAACAGGCCTTAGCTTTATCGAAAATATTTTTCATAATTTTTTTAATTTCTTGTTAAAAAACTATTTTTATAGAATTTCAGAAAAAATATTTCAATCAGATTAACAACCCAAGAGCAAGTAATAAAAAACCCTATTAAATTTAAAAGTACCCATGAGTATGCAGCACCAATCATTCCAAAACTATTAATAGTAATAGGCATCACAACACAGACAACCCCAAGAATTAGAAAATTTATTCTAGCGATTTGGGGATAGTCCCCATCTGCGATAAGATTAATTTGCCCTATACACCAAAATGCATTAATAGTACTGCCGATTAATAAAACAGTTACAACTGGATAGATAATATCTACAGTACCAATGTTACCTATCCAAAATATTAAAATATGTTTGCCAAATTTTATGTATAAAAACCATGAAAAAAAAATTACTACAATAAAAAAAACAAATGTTTTTAAATTAATAAGAGATCGAACTTTGCTTTTTTTCTTACAAACAGATAATTTTGGTAAATTTGCGTACATCATGGGGTAAACTAATTGTAAAACTCCTAAACCAATTACAGATGCTATAGAATAATATCCTAGCTTTTCAACAGAAAGAAATTTACTTACCATCAACTTATCTAGTTGTACAGTTAAAACCCCGACAAGCGTGGCTCCTATCATTCCAGCAAAATATGTTCCAAGTTCTTTAATTAATTCAAAATCCCATTGCCCTTTATCTTTACCAATACATATAAAAGATATAAATTTTCGAACCATTACCTCTACTGCTAAAAATAGAATTTGAGTAGCAATATAAGCAATTAAAAATGGATGAAATTGCAAAACCACTACAGTAGCTGCATGCCTTACTATTATGCTTATAGAAGACAGCACACTCAACGCAATTTGCGAGTCTGAAGCTATCAATACAGAGCGGTATATAGAACCGCCATTCACCCAGAAAAAAATTAGCGCAGCACCGATTATAGTTAATTGCCCATTTGGTACAATTTCATCATGTGTTTGCAACCAGAGTTCAGATATAGCAGAAGAAAATACAATCACAATTACAGCTAAAGCTCCAGAAAAAATCCAACTTAGCCTTTCCATTGAAAAAAATAAATTTAAAAACTTCTTATTTTTTTTAATTTCTGTTCGGTATTCTGAAAATTTTTTAACTAAAGCTTGAGATAAACCAGCATCCAATAGGCTTAACATTGCCTGTAAAACTGCTATAAAACTGACTAATCCCCATTGCACGCTACCCAAAGTAGAGAGATACCAAGGCAAAGCTATAAGGGGTGCAAGAATCCCTGTTACTGCAGCCACGTAGTTGGCTACAACTGTACGACCAAATTGGTTACGGTAAAAATACTTAACATTCACAATGAGATTTTGCACTAGTTCAAATTTCATTCAAAGAAGTGTATAGATATCGAATTTTTTTCGTAATATAAATTTGATTATTCCCAACAAAAATTTTTCTTTCATCTCACTGCTGCCCGGTTAAGAAGAAATAAAGAGGCCTGAATATTCGATTATTTTGTTACAATGAATTCACCATAAACCCTTGAACAAAAAGGTTCTTCCCCGGTTATTGTGAAGCCACCGGTTCCCTATCAAGCTTTCCGCAGTAAAACAAAATACTCCACCGGTAACTTTCAAACGAACGAAACCCTCTTGCATTCGATTTGACTGTTTGAATTTTTGAATTCAAACCCTCTGACACGGCATTACTTATTGTGTGCTTAAACCATGTCAATATGTTCGGCATGTGCGTTTTTATCATCTTGGCCACTTTCTTTATGCTGTCCAATCGGCACCGAATTGCCCATGAATACCACTCGTCAAAGAAACGCTTTGCCCAACCCGCTGTCTTATACGTCCAAAAATCACGAAACAGTTCTTTTATCGCCCAAGCTCGGGCTGTCAATAACTGATCATGCTTGAGTGACTCAAAGCGCTCGGCTGCTTTGTTAGACAAATTTTCTTCGTTTTTTAACCAGTGATAACAACTCTTTTTCAACCGGATATCGCCCTGTGACAAAAGGTCTCTATGTTCGTCACGACGGACCTGATCCACCGCCTTATTCAGGTGTTGGCTAATAGGAAAACGGTCGTGAACAATCGCACTGTCTGACAGTTTTACCTCAACGGCATTAATGAACGCAGGCCACCTATCAATCGCGACAGCTTTCACCTGTTCTCGCTGGTTATCCGTCAGCGCAACCTCCAACGCCTCCTCGCAGGCTGCCTGGGTGCGATCTTTCACTCCATCCAATACTCGCCCTCCATCGATATCATTGATGAGCGTCACATAGTCATGCCCTTTACGGTGGGACTTCTCATCAATACCCAGGTACTCAATTGTCACCAATTCCCGACGCGAAAGTCCCCGTTCGACAGCGCGGGCTTTGATGGCTTCCACTGCGTTCCAGCTAAGCCCCTCCACAGTGCGAGCAAGGGCCGTGGTTGCCGCTAAACGCCAACGAAATGGATACTTTTAACCCTGAAGGGTCTAAATCAACTGACACCACTGACCAGTCATCTGTCAGACCCAGGAGCTGGCTGTAGTGTTCTTCAAGGCTCGATAGCACCGGAGTCTCTCAATAGCAAAGGGGGGATGAAATACTATAACCTCACACAAACCGGGGAAGAACCAATAAATCCAGGTTGAGCAATTCCACAGAGCTGTTCGGCCACAAGAAAACGATGCTCTTCATTGCAAACAATGAGGGTCGATTGAATATCTAATGCTGACGTTCGCTTGATTGTCGCTTGCAGCATGGTGCCGCTACCAACTAACGGTAAAAACTGTTTGGGGCGCATAGCACGTGAAAGTGGCCATAATCGCGTACCATAACCACCCGCCAATATCACAGAACATATGTTCAATTTAAAACCAGCCAAATCTCAAAAACAGCAAAAAAACAAATCAGGTTTTTAGTTATCAAAATTTCAAATTCGATTTATATAAAGTACTTAATCTATAGCGAAAAACATACTGCACCATACTTATTTATAGAAACTGAAAAAATTTCAGTTAAGCCATCAAAATACTATTTCAATTAATATTTATCACATAAATACCGACATAAATGGAATTTATTTTTACAAATACTAGAAAAACATGTACGGTAAGTTAAACTATTTTTTAAGTTCACCTTGCAGCACTTCAATTTCTATTTTCAACTGATTGTACTCTTCCTGCTTTCGAGCTAAAAACTTCCATGCCAAACGTGTTTTTTCCACCATTCCTTTCGGCGTTAACAGATAAGAGTATCCTATTTTATTTGTCGAGCACCTAAAATTATTAAACTTCACCCAGCCTTTATCAATCAGGGCACGTATCAAGTAATGTGTTTTCCCCAAACTAAGACCCAATGCTTTGGCAACATCACGCTGTGTCAAACGAGGGTTATGCTCAAGAATTTTTAAAACTTTATACTCTAAATCCGAAACATCCATAGTCTTTTACATTTATTTCAGGCAGGCTACCGCAGAACTCTTTCATCAAGAATTCACAGAAGATCGCTAAATACCACATTGTTCACGATATGAACATTGTATTAATAAACAAACTTTGTTGCAACATTTAATCCACCATAAAACTGGTTCTTCCCGATTATTGTGAAGCCACGGGTTCCATATCCAGCTTTCCATAGTAAAATAAAATACTCCGCCGGTAATTTTCAAACGAACGAAACCCTCTTGCATTCGATTTGACCGCCTGAATTTTTGAATTCAGTCCCTCTATACAGCATTGCTTATTGTGTGCTTAAACCAGGTCAATATGTTCGGCAAATAAGCTTTTATCATCTTTGCCACTTTCTTGATACTGTCCAACCCGCCGTCTTATACATCCAAACATCACGAAACAGTTCTTTTATCGCCCAGGCTCGCGCTGTCAATAACTGATCATTCTTCAGTGATTCAAAATGCCTGGCTGCTTTATCAGATAAATTCTCTTCGTTTTTTAGCCAGTGATAACGACTCTTTTTCAACCGGGTATCACCCTTTGACAGAAGCGCTCTATGTTCAACACAACGCACCTGATCAACCGCCTTATTGAGGTGTTACCTAATGTGAAAACGGTCGTGAACAATCGCACGCACTGTCGGCGAGTTTTACCTCAACAGCATTAATGAACACAGGCCACATATCAATCGCGACAGCTTTCACCTGTTCTCGCTAGCTATCCGTCAGCGCAACCTCTAACGCCTCCTCACAGGCTGCCTGCGTGCGATCTCTCACCCCATCCAATACTCGCCCTGCGTCAATATCATTGATGAGCGTCACATAGTCATACCCTTTACGGTGAGGCTTCTCATCAGTACCAAGGTGCTCTATTGTAATCAATTCCCGACGCGAAAGAACCCGTTCGACAGCTCGGACTTTGATGGCTTCCACCGCGTTCCAGCTAAGCCCCAGTAACTTACGCGCCTCTTCGACACTACCTGAGACTCGCAACACCCTGATGGAAAATAGTTCAAATAACAATGTAAAACGACTGCTCTTGCTTGCCCAGGGTAATACCATGCTTTTAACACCATGTGCTGGGCAGCTTACCCGAGGAATGCGTGCGAGCAAGGACTCTGATCACCGCTAAACACCAACGAAATGCATATACTTTTAACCCTGATGGGTCTAAATCAACTGAGGTTACTGACCCGCCATCTATCAGACCCAGGAGCTGACTGTGATGTTCTTCAATGCTTGATAACACCGGGTTCTCTCAAAATAGCAAAGGGTATAAAATATTATGCCTCCCACAACCGGGAAAGAACCATAAAACTCAATCAGACTTGCACAAATTAGTATAGGAAAAAGAAGCTTTACTCTGTTGGCCCAAAATATTGATAAGCACAATAGCGCGTTGCTCACCATCAGGTTGGAAAAATATAACGTTGAGGCCTTGAAAAGGACCTTTCAATACTTTTAACACATCACCAGGCTGAGGCAATGTAGAGTGAATCACGTTGCACACTGGATTTCTTTCAGTTTGCTGCAATTGTTCAATTAGATGAATTGGCACTTCGACAGGAACACCAGAAAACGCCACAAATCGAGTAACCCCCCTGGTCGAGCGAATTGCAGTTATTGACGAGGAAGTATATTCAAGATTAATAAACAAATACCCAGGAAACAAAACCTCTCTAGCTATAACTCGCCGACCTCGATACAGTTTCTCTACGCCTATATATGGGCATAGAGTACAAACACCTTGCCGCTCGAGATTTGCAATGGCACGCTGTTCCTGCCTCGGTTTTGTTTGAAGTAAAAACCATCCTTTCATAGATAATACACTCACCTTGGTTTCAGCTAAGATTTCAATCTCCACCACTTTAAGTAATTATATATTTAGCTTGTATCCGATAATCGAAAAACCGAAACGGTATACGCAATCATAAATACACTAAACAGCCCGAAAGCAATGCTTGAAACAGGTATCAATATCCCCGGTAGAATAGCTATTAGGGCGAACATTAAAATTATACCCAGAATTTTAGACGAAGATACCTCCTTATCTTGTAATAAATGGTGTAGGTGGCTACGATCTGCTTGAAAGGGAGACTGTTTTCGACCTATACGTCTAATCATTACTGCAGTGATATCCAACAAAGGAACAGCCACTAGCCATAATGCATTGGCTGGATTAATAACGGAATTTTCTCCCTGCGATATATCAATCAACACCCAGGCTAACAAATAACCAATAAAACAACTCCCCGCATCACCTAAAAAGACTTTTTGTTTCGATAAAACCGATAGGTTAATCATTAAATAGGGAATCATTGCAGCCGAAAAAATAGCTAAAAGACCAGAATAAAAATACTGCCCGGACAAATATTCACTAATAACTACACCCAATACGACAACTAATGCCAAACAACCCGCCAAGCCATCCACTCCATCCATCATATTAAATGCATTGACAACCCCTACAACAGCAAAGACAGTAAAACACTTTCCCCAAATAGTATCCAAAACAATATCACCAAAGCCGAGCAAATCGCCAAGCGAGTGCAGATAAACACCAGAACCTTCGATCATTATGAAAGTAACTGCGATTTGTATACAGATTCGGAGCTTTGCACCTAGCTCTCGATAATCATCAACCATACCTGTGAAAAGTATAATGATCCCAGTAGAAAACAAAAAAAATAGTTTCGTATCAAGTTCAGAAAACACCACCAATGACAGCACTAAACTAGCATATACAGCAACACCTCCAACGAGAGGCACCTGCCCCACATGAGATTTTCTGTCACCGGGCAAGTCCACCAAACCAACTTTATTCGCGAGAGGCCTAAGCAATTGAATAGCAACAAAGCTCCCCAAACCTGCAAGAAGAACTGCTAAATATATTTCTGCAGTTAAAGCCATAAATTAGCCCTTATGTTTGTTCGACAAAACCAACATCCAATAATAAGCACAAAAAACACCAAAATCAGCACATTAAGATTCCCATTTTTAACGTACAAAGTAGCACCCATTCGTGGTTGAATAGATACATTAACTGCGATTGACTGAGAGACCCCAAGCAAACTGTGAATTCTACCACGATAATCAATAACTGCCGATACGCCTGTATTTGTTACGCGCACCATTGGACGGGCCGTTTCCACCGCTCGCATTTTAGCAATCTCCAGATGTTGATAAGGGGCAGAGGAATCACCAAACCAACTATCGTTACTGACATTAAGTAATAGATTGGCTTCAGGCAACTGCCGGATAATCTCTTCGCCGAAGGCATCTTCATAGCAAATAGAGGCACCAATAACCTGCCCATTGACAACAAGTCCTTTCCCACCATCAGTACCTGGTGATAGGTCTGACATCGGAATAGCAATATATTTTGACAAGAAGGCCAATGCTGATCGAAACGGTATAAATTCACCGAATGGCACCAGGTGTTTTTTGTGGTAGTAAGCATCTGGATCATCAAGCATACGCAGGCTGTTATAGTAAACCTCTTTTTCCCGGTCAAAGACAAACCCACCCGTCAGCACTTGTGTCCCTTCAGCACTTTTTTGCACAGTAAAATCACGTAGCGATTTATCAATACGAAAAAAAAACGTCGGTATAGCCGATTCGGGCCAAACAATTAGGTCAATATCTTCAGACGTTTCACTCAACCGTTTGTACATTTCAATCGAAGGGGTAAGCAAATCAGCCATAAATTTATGATGTTGCTCAATGTTACCTTGCACCAACCTGATTTTTATCGGGTCACCATGGGGCTCAGACCATTCTACTTTACCAAGAAGAAAACCACCAAAACCTATGAGTACAACTACACACAGGGCTAATAGTTTCACTTTGTATCTTTCAGCGATGGATAAATACGTTAGACCAGCACAAATTGCCGCCAACCAGCTGACACCATATACACCTAGTATAGGTGCATATCCTACAAGTGGAGTATCGATTTGAGAATAACCTACTGAAAGCCAGGGAAATCCTGTTAGAAACCATCCACGAAAGATCTCGCACAAAGCCCACACTGCAGGTGCGACAGTCACAAACCATACGACACGCCCACGGGTTGACGTCGGCGATGGGAAAAAACGCGCCACCAACCAACCGGACAACGCAATAAACAGTGCAAATAAGCCAATAAAACCAACGGTAATGATCAATGCCAATGGTGCAATTGCATCACCAAACAGATGAAGACTGTAGTACACCCAATAAACGCCTACAGCAAACATGCCTATACCGAATAGAAAGCTGCGTAATACAACCACTCGCACACTTCCTTGAGACCACAAGAAAAAGAGCATTGCCAACGATACAAACGCAAGCCATCGCCATTCAAATGGGGCAAATGCAAAGGGCAGTGCGCCTCCTGCTAACAGCGCCAGTATATGTAAATAACCAGGCAAGTATCGAGGATAGCCACTAAGAAATGATAACCGGCTAATCATTGCTCATATAATGCCTACGCGAAGCTGATGACCACACACTAACTCGCCAAGCTTGTCACTGGAGTGATAGCATCGGAAACCTGTAAAAAATGAATGCGGCGGGAATCACCGGACAGTACCTTAAATTCCCGCCCATCGACAGTGATACGCTCGCCGGGTCTGGGCATATGACCCGCCTGGTGCATCACCAAGCCACCAATCGTATCGTACTCTTCATCACTGAAAGACACTTTGAAAAAGTCGTTGAACTCCTCTATGGGAGTTAGTGCCCGCACTGTGTATATACCATCGCCATTGCGGCGGATATTGGCATCTTCCTCTGTGTCGTGCTCATCATCTATCTCACCAACGATCTGTTCCAATACATCTTCAATAGTCACCAGGCCTGCAACACCACCATATTCATCCACCACAATCGCCATGTGGTTACGGTTAGCACGAAACTCTTTCAATAACACATTGAGGCGCTTACTTTCAGGAGTAAATACCGCTGAACGCACCAGTTCGTTAACATCAGGAATTTCACTACTGCCTGCCGTGGAGAACCGCAATAAGTCCTTGGCCAATAAAACACCGACCACTTCATCTTTGCTTTCACCAATAACAGGGAAACGTGAGTGACCGGATTCAATGATCGTAGTGAGTGTCTCTTCAATCGTATCATCGACTTCCACCACTACCATCTGTGCACGTGGAATCATAATGTCCCGCACTTTCATATCAGCGACCTGAAAAACACCTTCAAGCATCGAAAGTGCATCACTATCAACTAAATCACGCCGACTGGCATCGCGTAATATACCCAGCAGCTCATCCCTGTCACGGGGTTCACCACCCAACGCTTGAACAATGCGATCCATTAAAGATCGCTGGCTACTCTCTCCGGGTTCGTCACTCATTCTTGTCAATTACCTGCTTATCTGCTGTGCTTGTTGATAGGGATTACAGAAATCAAATAGTGCTAATAACATTGTTTCTCGTGTCTCCATCTGTACGGCATCGTGTTTGCGCAAATGATCATAACCAAGCAAATGCAACACACCATGAATGACCATATGCGCCCAATGTGCGTGCAGTGGTTTACATTGGCACGCCGCTTCTTCGCATACAATTTCAGCACAAATTGCAATATCACCATAGTATTTTAGGCCATTTTCCTGTTCCCAATCTGCAGGAAATGACAGTACATTGGTCGCTTTATCGATATGCCGATAAGTCGCATTGAGTTGTCTGGATTCATCAACATCAACAACTCTGATGGTCAGCTCGCCGCTCAATTGCTTATCGAGTGCCGCGCTGGCCCATGTACAGATTTGCCCTGCATCCGGTAACGCCGCACTATCGACGGCAAATTGCACTTCTACCGCTACCATTTAGTTTTTTGATGCAACCGATTTACGCTGGTCTTTTCGCTCTGCCGCCTGATAAGCACTGACAATACGTTGTACCAGGGGGTGGCGCACCACATCGCGTGCATCAAAGTGGGCAAAGCCAATATCGTCAACCCCCTTCAGCACTTTGCTGACATGAATCAAACCAGACAGCGTGTGCCGGGGTAAATCAATCTGTGTAATATCGCCGGTGACAATCGCATGAGAACCGAAACCAATGCGGGTCAAAAACATTTTCATTTGTTCAACGGTGGTATTTTGTGCTTCATCCATAATCACCGCCGAGTGGTTCAAGGTACGCCCGCGCATATACGCCAGCGGTGCAACTTCAATCACATTGCGCTCAATCAATTTAGCCACGCGCTCAAAGCCAATAAACTCATAGAGCGCATCGTAAATTGGGCGTAAATAGGGATCGACCTTTTGCGCCAGATCACCCGGTAAAAAACCCAGCCGCTCACCCGCCTCGACTGCCGGGCGTACCAATACCAGACGCCGCACAGACTCCGCTTCAAGTGCCTCGACAGCACAGGCCACCGCCAAATAGGTTTTCCCTGTTCCTGCAGGACCTATACCAAACGTCAGGTCACGGTTTCGAATGCTCTTCACATAGTTTATCTGGTGTAAGCCACGACACATAATACGTTGGCGCTTCAACACAATATCGACACGCTCAGCGGCATCACTTGTCACAGGTTCAGCCATCAGACCCTCAATACCTGCATCCTGCAAAAACAAGTGTACCTGTTCAGGTGATAGTGGTTCATCTTGTGTTGTGCGGTAAAGTGCATGCAGTACATTGCTTGCAGCACATACCGCATGCTCGTCACCCAGCACCCGAAACTTCCCGCCACGGTGCTGCACCTCCACCCTTAAACGCGACTCTATCTGCTTCAAATGCTCATCAAGCTGCCCACACAAATTGGCCAACCGCTGGTTATCCAGAGGTTGTAAACTAAATTCATTTTCAAAGATGTCGCCATCCCGGCGAGGTGGGTTGCCCGGCATCATGCAGTAATACCAACACACTGTGTGGAAACCATATTCCGGTCACTAATTGCGATAAATTCACCGCGCAAAGAATTGGGCATGGCAGCAGTAATCATGACATCGACAAAGCATCCAACCATCGATTCATCACCCTTAAAGTTAACCACACGATTATTCTCGGTTCGACCTGCGAATTCAGCTTCACCACGCCGCGCTGGCCTTTCAACGAGGATGCGTTGCACACTGCCAACCATTGCCTGGCTGATGGCAGCCGCTTGCTCCACAATCAGTGCCTGCAATTCCGCGAGCCGTGATTTTTTTGTCGCAATATCAGTATCATCATTAAATGAGGCCGCCGGCGTACCTGGCCGCGCACTGTAAATAAAACTGTATGAGTGATCGAAACCAACTGTTCGAATAAGCTGCATGGTATCGTCAAAATCACGTAAGGTTTCACCGGGAAAACCCACAATAAAATCAGAGGACAGGGTAATCTCAGGGCGCACCTTACGCAAACGACGAATCTTGGATTTATACTCTATAGCGGTATGCCCACGTTTCATCGCCGCCAAAATGCGATCCGAACCACTCTGCACAGGCAGGTGTAAAAAACTAACTAGTTCCGGCACATCAGCATAAACATCAATCAGGCTTTCACTGAATTCAACCGGGTGTGACGTGGTGTAACGAATGCGCTCAATGCCTTCAATAGCCGCCACGTAACGAATTAATAACGCCAGGTCAGCAATTTCCCCATCGTGCATTGCGCCACGATAGGCATTGACATTCTGCCCCAGCAAATTGACTTCACGCACGCCTTGCTCAGCCAGCGAGACGCACTCGGCAATCACATCATCAAAAGGGCGGCTGACCTCTTCGCCACGCGTATAGGGAACAACACAAAACGTACAGTATTTACTGCAGCCTTCCATAATAGAAACGAAGGCAGATGGGCCATCAGCACGTGGGGTCGGCAGGTTATCAAATTTTTCAATCTCTGGAAAAGAGATATCCACTACCGGCACCCTTTGCTGATCAACTGTTTTCAGCATAGTGGGCAACCGATGCAGCGTCTGCGGGCCAAAGACAATATCAACCTGCGGCGCACGCCGTTGAATCGCCTCGCCTTCCTGACTGGCAACACAACCTGCAACGCCGATGACCAAATCTGGCCTGGCCGCTTTGAGTTTTTGCCAACGACCCAACTCAGAGAAAACCTTCTCCTGCGCTTTTTCACGGATAGAGCAGGTGTTTAATAGCAGAATATCGGCCTGCTCAGGATCTTGAGTCGGTTCAACTGCACACTCGTCACTGAGCACATCCAGCATTTTTGCCGAATCATACTCATTCATCTGACATCCATGCGTTTTTATATAGACTTTGCGTGCCATCTACTCAGGGCGATCAGCGAAGGGCGGGTAACCATACATTTTTTTTTGCCGAAAATCACTTGAAAATATACACATAAACAAAATAAAACAAAAAGGGGGAAATGTGTTTTATCTTCAGTGCATTAAGTGTTTATAGCAAATTAAACTGACTGTTGAGATTTATTCACATGCACCTATTTAAAGGCGCACTGCATTGCACAGTGCGCCCCACAGGCATCATCAGTAACGATAATGATCCGCTTTAAACGGTCCATTGGCCGATATATCAATATAATCAGCTTGTTCCTGTGTCAGCACAGTCAGATTTGCACCAATTTTGCCAAGGTGCAAACGCGCCACTTTTTCATCGAGCGACTTTGGCAAGACGTGAACATCCACCGCATACTGTTCCGGGCGCTGCCAAAGCTCTATCTGGGCCAGTACCTGGTTGGTAAACGATGCCGACATCACAAAACTGGGGTGACCTGTGGCACAACCGAGATTCACCAGGCGGCCTTCAGCGAGTAGAATAATGCGCTTGCCATCGGGAAATACAATGTGATCCACCTGCGGTTTGATATTTTCCCACGTATATTGCCTGAGGCTGGCAACAGCAATTTCAGAATCGAAATGACCAATATTACAAACGATCGATTCATTTTTCATTTGCACCATATGCGCATGAGTAATCACGTCAATATTACCCGTCGTGGTCACAAAAATATCACCCTGTGAGGCAACATCGTCCATTCTCACTACGCGGTAACCTTCCATCGATGCCTGCAGGGCACAAATTGGGTCGATTTCAGTAACCCAGACAGTAGCACCCATACCACGAAACGCCTGAGCACACCCTTTACCAACATCACCATAGCCGAGCACAATAGCAATCTTGCCAGCGACCATTACATCGGTCGCCCGTTTGATGCCGTCGAGTAATGACTCACGGCAACCGTAAAGATTATCAAATTTTGATTTGGTAACTGAATCGTTAACATTGATAGCAGGCACTTTCAGCGTACCCGCTTTCATCATCTCGTAAAGCCGGTGCACCCCTGTAGTAGTCTCTTCAGAAAGGCCATTAACACCCTCCAGCAATTCAGGAAACTTCTCGTGCATCATCAGCGTGAGGTCGCCCCCATCATCGAGAATTAAATTTGGACGCCAGCCATTGGGACCAAGGATGGTCTGCTCAATACACCAATCAAACTCCTCTTCGGTTTCGCCCTTCCAGGCAAACACCGGTGTACCGTTGTCGGCTATCGCCGCCGCTGCATGATCCTGTGTGGAAAAGATATTGCACGATGACCAGCGAATCTCCGCACCAAGATCAATCAACGTCTCAATCAATACGGCAGTCTGAATAGTCATATGCAGACAACCGGCAATTCGGGCACCTTTCAGTGGTTGCTGACCCCCGTACTCCTCACGCAAAGCCATCAGACCCGGCATTTCAGTTTCGGCAATAGATACTTCTTTATGGCCCCATTCGGCCAGAGACATATCGGCGACTTTGTAATCGGTGAAGTCGCTGATTTGTTGTACAGCTGCACTCATTGTGCACCTCCGTCATCAGCGAGCGTCGTTTACAGAAACTTGACCACACCGAGCCTGGCAGAGCTAGGTTAATAAAAATACAACCCTCTCTGTCGCAACGCCCCTCGGCAGGTAAAGCATTATTCACCCGGTGAAATTAAACCCGGTGAAGCGTGAATTATAGTCCAGCAGCATTGCGCAGGACGTCAGATTTATCGATCCGCTCCCACGTAAATGCGTCATCTTCGCGACCAAAATGGCCATAGCGGGCCGTTGCCGCATAAATGGGGCGAATCAAATCGAGCATTTTCAGAATACCGTAAGGGCGCAAATCAAAATGCCCAGCAACCAAGGCTTCAATCTTTCGATCATCAATCTTACCGGTACCAAACGTTTCGATACTAATCGATGTCGGTTTGGCCACACCAATTGCGTAAGAGATTTGAATCTCGCACCGGTCTGCCAGCCCTGCAGCAACGATATTTTTCGCCACATAGCGCCCCGCATAAGCGGCCGAGCGATCAACCTTTGACGGATCTTTCCCAGAAAACGCACCGCCACCGTGGCGTGCCATCCCCCCATAGGTGTCGACGATAATCTTGCGCCCGGTTAAACCGCAGTCACCCACTGGCCCACCAATAACAAAATTGCCCGTTGGGTTAATATGGATATTTTCACCTGGGCAACCAGCAATCCATTCGCTGGGTAATATTGGTTTGATGATATGTTCCATCACCGCTTCCTGCAGGTTGGCCAGTGATATATCGGGATCGTGCTGTGTCGACAGCACCACCGCTTCCATCCCCACGGGTTTACCGTTGCTATAGCGCAATGTTATCTGGCTTTTTGCATCCGGGCGCAACCATTTCAACTCACCACGCTTACGCACCTTCGACTGCTGCTCAACCAGTCGATGCGCGTAGGTAATCGGCGCAGGCATCAATACGTCAGTTTCGTTTGAAGCATAACCAAACATCAAACCCTGGTCACCTGCACCCTGCTCTTCATCGCGTTCACGGTCAACGCCCATTGCTATATCCTGCGACTGTTTACCAAGGCCATTCACCACGGCACAGGTAGCCCCATCAAAACCGACGTCCGAGCCGTTATAACCAATATCCAATACCTTCTCCCGCACCACTGCTTCCAAATCGACCCAGGCAGAGGTGGTCACTTCACCGGCAATCATCACCAAACCGGTCTTGACCAGGGTTTCACAAGCAACCCGTGCACGCTTATCCTGTTCCAGAATAGCATCCAGCACGGCATCTGAGATTTGATCGGCCATTTTATCCGGGTGACCTTCAGACACAGACTCAGACGTAAAAATAAAATCGTTGCTCATAGTGCTCCGCGCTCCTCAAAAGCGATAGGTAGTTGGTATTTTTGGTGATTTAATTAAAACGGCACATCGTCGTCAAACTCAGGCTCTGGCGACCGGTTAGCAGGCACGCTCTGTGAGGGTTGCTGCTGCGGTGGCTGTGAATAACCACCACCAAAACCGGCAGAGCTGCCGCCCTCACTACCACGACTACTGAGCATTTGCATATCGCTTGCGACGATTTCGGTGCTGTAGCGGTCTATTCCCTGCTTATCCTGCCATTTACGGGTTTGGATACGCCCCTCGACGTAGACTTGTGAACCTTTTTTCAAATACTCCCCCACTATCTCCGCAAGCCGGTTAAAAAATACAACACGGTGCCATTCGGTACGATCCTGCTGCACACCTGTATTCTTATCTTTCCACGACTCAGCGGTAGCCAGACTAACATTAGCGACAGCACCGCCGCTGGGCATATACCGCATTTCCGGGTCGGCGCCCAGATTACCAATCAAAATCGCTTTGTTAACACCGCGTGCCATATACTTACCCTCATATTGTTGCGCCTATAGAACCCCAAGCCTCACCCACAATTCCACACCGCGCCAAACAGCACATTATACAAATACCACTGGCTACTTGCAGCCTATCTGTTCAAAAAAACAGCCCATAAAAACACGGGTAAAATAAGCGGGCGAGTACCTGCCAATCGGCGTATATTAACAGTTTCGCCTCGGCAAAATGAAACACATAATTGACTAACACCCAGCGAGTTATATGGAAACTATCCGAATACGCGGCGCACGCACCCACAACCTTAAAAACATAGATCTCGACCTGCCACGCGACAAACTCATTGTCGTTACCGGTCTATCTGGATCAGGCAAGTCTTCGCTGGCATTCGATACCATTTTTGCCGAGGGGCAGCGGCGCTATGTCGAATCGTTGTCCGCCTATGCGCGGCAGTTTCTATCGATGATGGAGAAACCCGATATAGACCATATCGAGGGCTTGTCTCCCGCGATATCCATCGAACAAAAATCCACCTCGCACAACCCTCGGTCAACCGTTGGCACGATAAC
Source organism: Gammaproteobacteria bacterium (assembly GCA_965277715.1). Lineage (GTDB taxonomy): Bacteria > Pseudomonadota > Gammaproteobacteria > JBCCGL01 > JBCCGL01 > JBCCGL01. The sequence continues at coordinate 3,557,016 of OZ255836.1, read as the reverse complement.
CGAAATTTATGACTACCTGCGGCTGCTATTTGCCCGCGTAGGCACACCGCGCTGCCCTACTCACGATATTACACTGGATGCACAGACTATTAGCCAAATGGTCGACCAATTACTCGGGCTTCCTACAGGCAGCAAATGGATGCTGCTCGCCCCTATCGTCAGCAACCGAAAAGGCGAACATAAAAAACTGCTCGACGAGTTGCGCGCCCAAGGATTCATTCGTGCACGTATCGACGGACACGTACTCGAACTGGATACCGACATTCAATTTAACCCAAAACAGAAACACACTATCGAGGTGGTAGTTGATCGCATCAAAATTCGCGATGATCTCGGTTTGCGTTTAGCCGAATCACTGGAAACCACCTTACAGCTCGCAGAAGGTGTCGCTATCGCTGCGCCAATGAATGACGACAGTACCGCAGAAATTACTTTTTCATCAAAATTTGCCTGTAATAAATGTGGCTATGCCCTACCTGAACTGGAGCCGCGCCTATTTTCATTTAACAGCCCACACGGTGCATGCAGTGGGTGTGATGGCCTTGGCGCCAAGCAGTTTTTCGATGCACAACGGGTGATTTCCAATCCCTCCCTCAGCTTGGCCGGTGGTGCTATTCGTGGCTGGGATCGACGTAACGCCTACTATTTTCAAATGGTTCAGTCACTCGGCGCGCATTATGCATTCGATGTGGAAGCCCCTTTTCAGTCACTCAATAAAAAAATACAGCACATTGTTCTATTGGGCAGCGGCAAAGAAAAAATTGAATTTCGCTACCTCAATGACCGTGGTGATGCCCGCACCCGTGTGCAGGCCTTTGAAGGTATCATTCCCAACCTGGAACGCCGCTATCGAGATACCGAATCCACCGCTGTACGTGAAGAACTCGCCAAACTCTTATCGACACAGGCATGCCCGGACTGTACAGGTACACGGCTCAATATTAACGCCCGACACGTATTCATCGGTGATAAAAACTTGCCGAGAATTACTGCACTGCCCATCGGTGAAGCACATCACTATTTCAAAACCCTGGTACTGGAAGGTCAGCGCGCAGCAATTGGCGCAAAGATACTCAAAGAAGTATTGCAAAGATTGCAATTTTTAGTCAACGTCGGCCTCGATTACCTGACATTGGAGCGTAGTGCTGAAACCCTCTCCGGTGGCGAGGCCCAGCGAATCCGCCTCGCCAGCCAGATCGGGGCAGGACTGATGGGCGTTATGTACGTGCTCGACGAACCATCCATCGGTTTGCACCAACGCGACAATGAGCGGCTGCTCAATACACTCACCTATTTGCGTGATTTAGGCAACACTGTCATCGTTGTCGAGCATGACGAAGACGCTATCCGCTCCGCCGACTATGTGGTAGATATTGGCCCTGGCGCTGGTGTTCACGGCGGACGGATCGTTGCCAAAGGAACACCCGATAAAATCCAGAAAAACCGCACATCATTGACAGGTAAATACCTCTCTGGAAAACGGCAAATTCCCATCCCCACAAAACGCACACCAAAAGGAAAGCACCTTCTCAGTATTAAAGGTGCTTCGGGCAATAATCTTCGATCCGTGAGTGCAGATATTCCTATAGGGTTGCTAACCTGCATAACAGGCGTGTCCGGTTCGGGAAAATCGACATTGATTAACGATACTTTTTACCGTTACGTGGCACAACAACTCAACAACGCCAACCAGCCACCGGCAAAAGTTAAATCGATTAAAGGTATAGAACACATCGATAAAGTTGTTGATATAGACCAAAGCCCGATAGGCCGGACACCGCGTTCAAACCCGGCAACTTACACTGGCTTATTTACCCCCATTCGAGAACTGTTCGCTGGCACACAAGAAGCACGTTCCCGTGGTTACCAGCCGGGGCGTTTTAGTTTCAATGTCAAAGGGGGGCGCTGTGAAGCCTGCCAGGGTGATGGTTTAATTAAAGTCGAAATGCACTTCCTTCCCGATGTATACGTCACCTGTGACACCTGTAAAGGCAAACGCTACAACCGGGAAACACTGGATATTCACTACAAGGGAAAGAACATTCATCAGGTACTGGAAATGACCGTTGAAGCAGGTCTCGATTTCTTTTCAGCCATACCTGTTGTCAGCCGTAAACTGCAAACCTTAATGGACGTAGGCCTCTCCTACATTACCCTGGGGCAGAATGCGACCACCTTATCAGGGGGAGAAGCACAACGGGTAAAACTATCACGTGAACTGTCCAAACGCGATACGGGAAAGACACTCTACATACTGGACGAACCAACAACGGGGTTACACTTTTACGATGTAGAACAATTGCTTCGCGTACTGCACCGCTTACGTGACCACGGCAATACCGTCGTGGTCATTGAACACAACCTCGACGTGATAAAAACCAGTGATTGGGTTATCGACCTTGGACCTGAAGGTGGGTCAGGTGGTGGTAAAGTCATTGCAACGGGAACACCAGAAGATATTAGTAACAACAAAGATTCTTATACAGGGCATTATTTAAAACGGGTATTGAAAAACAGCAGTCCCCTGAAGTCACGTACCAAAAAAGGTTAGGCATAATGTACTGCCCCAACTTTGAATTAATTGACATAAAAAAGGCCCTTAAATAGGGCCTTTTTTCAAAAAGTAGGATAAAAACTAAGCAGCGTCTTCTTCCTCATCAGTACGACGATCCACCAACTCAATATACGCCATAGGCGCTTTATCACCTTGGCGAAACCCACATTTCAGAATACGCGTATAACCACCAGGGCGTTCTTGAAAATGTGGACCAAGCTCAGTAAACAATTTACCCACCATCGCCTTATCACGCAAACGCGCGAATGCAAGCCGACGATTGGCAACACTGTCATGCTTAGCCAAAGTAATCAATGGCTCAACAACACCACGCAACTCTTTGGCTTTAGGCAACGTTGTTTTAATGATTTCGTGCTGCAACAAAGACACTGCCATGTTTTTAAACATAGCACTGCGATGACTGCTATTACGGTTTAGTTGTCTGCCACTATTACGATGACGCATGATATTAATTAACCTTGATAGTGTTCAATACAATTCGGATCAAAGCCCGACCTTTCTTCCAACCAACTCAGGTGGTGGCCAGTTTTCCAGGCGCATACCTAATGAAAGCGCTTGTTGCGCCAAGACATCTTTGATTTCAGTGAGTGATTTTTTACCCAGGTTCGGTGTTTTAAGCAATTCAACCTCCGTACGTTGAATCAAATCACCAATATAGTAAATATTTTCCGCCTTCAAACAATTCGCCGAACGTACTGTCAACTCAAGATCATCGACCGGGCGAAGCAGAATTGGATCAATATAAGAAGTCTGCTCTTCCTGTGGCATCTGCTCATCAGCCGTGAGATCAACGAATACTGACAATTGCCCCTGTAGAATCGACGCCGACTTGCGAATCGCTTCTTCTGGATCAATAGTGCCATTCGTTTCAATATCGATAATCAATTTATCGAGGTCAGTACGCTGCTCAACACGCGCCGATTCAACAGAATAAGCCACCCGACGAACCGGACTAAAAGAGGCATCAATCTGTAGGCTACCCACTGGGCGGGTCTCACCCTCTGCAAGTACACGTTGAGTCGATGGCTCATATCCACGCCCTTGACGTACAGTGAGCAACATATTAACGCCACCCTTTTTGGTCAGATTAGCAATAACATGATCAGGGTTGATAATTTCCACATCGTGGTCAAGCGTGATATCAGCAGCCGTAACAATTCCAGGACCTTTCTTGTTTAACTCAAGCTTAGCCTCATTTTTACCATGCATTACCAGTGCAATGCCTTTCAGGTTCAATAAAATGTCCATGACATCTTCCTGAACACCTTCAACCGTAGTGTATTCATGCAATACACCATCAATTTCTGCCTCAACAATCGCCGCACCCGGCATAGAGGACAACAAAATTCGCCGCAACGCATTCCCTAAGGTATGCCCAAAGCCACGCTCTAAAGGCTCCAGAGTCACCTTGGCGTGACTGGAACTATAGGTATTTACATCAACAATCCGTGGTTTTAAAAATTCGTTTACATCACCAGACATCGAGTTTTCTCTCCCCTACTTGGAGTAAAGTTCCACAACCAGTGATTCGTTGATTTCTGCTGGCAAATCACTGCGATCAGGCACAGACTTAAAAATCCCCTCCATTTTCTTCACATCGACATCCATCCAATCTGGCACACCGCGTTGCTGCCCCAACTCAATGGACTCAGCAATACGCGCCTGCTTTTTTGATTTTTCGCGAACAGCTATCACCTGATCAGACGCTATTTGATAAGAGGGCACATTAACAATACTGCCATCGACCAAAATAGATTTATGACTGATCAATTGACGGGCTTCAGCACGCGTAGAGCCAAACCCCATACGATAAACAACATTATCGAGCCGACACTCCAATAAGCTCAACAGGTTTTCACCGGTAGAACCTTTTCTTTGTGCAGCCTTCTTATAATAATTTCTGAACTGTTTTTCCAGTACACCGTACAAACGACGCAGCTTTTGCTTCTCACGCAACTGAATTGCGTAATCAGAAGGCCGTCCACGCTTCGCACCCTGAACGCCTGGAGGGCTTTCAAGCTTGCATTTAGATTCGAGTGGCCGTATCCCCGATTTCAAGTACAAATCAGTACCTTCACGACGACTCAGCTTACACTTGGGGCCGATATATCTAGCCAAGGTTTAACTCCCAATAATTTTTGCAAAAACGCAAGGTTTATACCCGACGACGTTTAGGTGGACGGCATCCATTGTGAGGAATCGGTGTAACATCCGTAATCGATCCGATTTTATAGCCAACATTATTCAAGGCACGTACGGCTGAATCGCGACCAGGACCGGGGCCTTTCACCTTAACATCAAGGTTTTTCAACCCATAGACCTTAGCGGCCTCTCCGGCGCGTTCAGCGGCAACCTGAGCGGCGAACGGTGTACTTTTTCGTGAACCACGAAAACCAGAACCACCGGCTGTTGCCCAGGAAAGTGCATTACCCTGGCGGTCAGTGATCATGATAATCGTGTTGTTAAACGATGCGTGTACATGGGCAATGCCATCTGAAACACTTCGTTTCGTTTTTTTACTACTGGAGCTGCTGGTGGCCATAATTTGTGCTCAATAAATCCGTAAGTGCTACTACTTCTTAATCGGTCTGCGAGGACCCTTACGAGTGCGCGCATTGGTACGGGTCCGCTGGCCACGCATTGGCAAACCACGGCGGTGGCGAATACCACGATAGCTACCGAGATCCATTAGGCGTTTGATATTCATCGCTACATCACGACGCAAATCACCTTCAACCGTGTAGGAAGCCACAGCGCCACGCAAAATTTCCACTTCACTCTCAGATAAATCCCGTACTTTTATGTCTGGATTGATTGATGCACTACCACAAATTTTATACGCACTGGTTCGACCAATACCGTAAATTGACGTCAGTGCAACCCATATATGTTTGTTCATCGGTATATTGATACCGGCAATACGTGCCATCAGTAAATGACTCCCGATTTTTGACTGTTTGTTTCGCCTGCTTCAATAAAGCGAAAAGCGCGGAATTATACGCAAGTGATCCATTTCACTCAAATACAAAACAACTGTTTATTTCAGCGGAGTGAAGAATAATGCTTCACGCACGCCTTCTAACGTGATTAGCCTTGACGCTGCTTATGTCTAGGATCTTTACATATCACGCGAATGACACGATTGCGTTTCACTACCTTGCAATTGCGGCAAATTTTTTTAACTGAAGCCCCTACTTTCATCTTATTTCTCCCACGTACAGCCTCCTAGCGGAGACCTCGCGAACCATAACCTTTTAAATTAGCTTTTTTCATCAGACTGTCGTACTGATGGCTCATCATGTGTGATTGAACCTGAGCGACAAAATCCATCACCACAACAACGATAATCAGCAGTGAAGTACCACCAAAGTAGAATGGCACCCGCCAGAATAGAATCAAAAACTCTGGCAACAAACAAACAGCCGTAATGTACAAAGCACCGACAAGTGTAAGCCGTGTCAATACACCATCAATATATTTTGCCGTTTGCTCGCCAGGGCGAATACCAGGAATAAACGCACCTGATTTTTTCAAATTATCGGCTGTTTCACGCGCATTAAAAATCAATGCGGTATAGAAAAAACAAAAAAACATAATAGCCGTTGCATAAAAGGCAACATACAAAGGCTGCCCCGGCTGCAAGGTTGCAACAACATTCTGCAACCAACCAAGCCCTTCGGCATTGCTAACGAAGTCACCCATCGTCGCCGGAAACAGAATAATACTCGAAGCAAAGATCGGTGGAATAACACCCGCCATGTTCAGTTTAAGCGGTAAATGACTACTTTGTGCCGCATACATCTTACGTCCCTGTTGGCGCTTGGCATAATTAACCGTTATCCGGCGTTGCCCACGCTCAACAAAAATCACAAACGCAGTCACTGCAATTGCCATAAAGAACAAAATAATAACAACAAAAGATGACAACTCACCTGTGCGCGCCAGCTCCAAAGTGCCCCCTATTGCTGACGGTAAACCTGAAATAATACCTGCAAAGATAATAATGGAAATTCCATTCCCTACACCGCGTTCAGTAATCTGCTCACCCAACCACATCAAAAACATCGTACCAGTCACCAATGTCACCGTCGCGGTTACCACAAAGCTTATTCCACCAATATAGACTACTGGTACTGCACCAAAAGACTGCCCTTTCAATAAAGTACACATGCCAATAGCCTGTACTGTAGCCAATATCAACGTGCCATAGCGTGTGTATTGGGTAATTTTTTTCCGACCAGTCTCACCTTCTTTACGCAATTGTTCAAGCGTAGGAATAACATGGCTCATCAACTGCATAATGATTGATGCAGAGATATAGGGCATAACCCCCAACGCAAAAATCGACATACGTGCCAGAGCCCCGCCGCCAAACATATTAAACATATCCAGAATACCACCACGCTGTTGATCAAAGATGGCAGCCATTGCCTGTGGGTCAACACCTGGAATAGTAATATGCGAACCAATTCTAAAGATAACCAGTGCAAACAATACAAAAAACAAACGCGAACGCAGCTCGGCAGATTTGCCCAGTCCACCCAATCCACCCATTGCTGTCGCTGAAGTCGCCATAATTTATGCTTCGACCTTGCCGCCAGCCGCTTCAATTATTGTCTTTGCTCCTGCAGTGACAGCAATTCCCTGCAGGCTAACCGCTTTATTCAACTCACCCGATTTAATCACTTTTGCCTTTTTGGTTTCCAGTGGTACCACATTGGCCTCAATTAAAGTCTGCAAGGTGATCACATCGGCATCTAACCCGGCCAACTCGTGCAAACGTACTTCAGCGCTGTAGCGTGCCATGCGTGAAGTAAAACCAAATTTTGGCAACCGTTGTTTAAGTGGCATTTGTCCGCCTTCAAAGCCTACCTTATGATAACCACCTGAACGCGAGTGTTGCCCTTTATGGCCACGACCACAGGTTTTACCTAATCCAGAGCCAATACCGCGTCCAACGCGTTTGCCTGTACTTTTACTGCCCGCCGCCGGTTTTATTTCATTTAAGCGCATTTCACACTTCCTCGACTTTTAACAGGTAAGCTACTTTATTGATCATCCCACGGTTTTCAGGGGTATCGATCACTTCCACAGTTTGGTGCATACGGCGCAATCCCAAACCCAAAAGACAGGCTTTGTGGTTTTTGAGTCGACCATTTTTGCTACGCACCTGCGTGAGTCTGACCGTTTTATTTGCCGATTTAGCCATTATTTTAACTCGTTATCTCTTCAACTGATTTACCGCGTTTCGCAGCAATCAGCTCGGGGGAATGCATGCCAGATAAACCCTCAACTGTCGCACGGACAACGTTAATAGGGTTATTGGTACCCATAATCTTCGCCAATACATCACGTACACCAACGGCCTCAAACACAGCGCGCATAGCACCACCGGCGATAATACCTGTACCTTCAGATGCCGGTTGCATGTATACCTGAGCGGCACCGTGTTTACCCGTTAAGGAGTACTGCAAAGTCCCTTCGTTAAGCGCGACTTCAATCATATTGCCACGTGCTTTTTCCATTGCTTTTTGAATAGCCTGCGGGACTTCCCGAGCCTTACCATAACCAAATCCAACCTTACCCGCACCATCACCAACAACGGTTAGCGCGGTAAAACCAAATTGACGACCACCTTTTACTACCTTGGCGACACGGTTAATAGTCACCAGCTTTTCAATAAAACCATCACTATTTGCTTGTGCTTCGACATTTGCCATTGCGAGTACCCTTTAAAGCGCCAAACTAAAATTGCAAACCGGCTTCGCGCGCAGCGTCTGCCAACGCTTTTACACGACCGTGATATTGGAAGCCTGATCGATCAAAGGCAACTTTTTCCACACCCACTGCCTTTGCCTTATCGGCGACAGCTTTACCTACGACAGCAGCGGCATCAACATTACCGGTATTTTTAATTTCACTGCGAACACCCGCCTGAAGCGTTGATGCAGCAGCGAGCACCGAAACACCATCGGCAGAAACCACCTGTGCGTAGATGTGACGCGGTGTACGGTGAACCGTCAACCGGCAAACACCCAGTTGTCTTATTTTCGCACGTGTTTTTCTTGCACGGCGTAATCGATTTAATTTCTTGTCCATATAACTATCTGCCTACTTTTTCTTGGCTTGTTTTTTGATGACATACTCATCGGTATAACGAACACCCTTACCCTTATAAGGTTCAGGGGGACGGTAAGCGCGAATATCAGCAGCAACCTGGCCTACTACCTGTTTATCGCTACCCTTGACCACAATTTCTGTTTGGCTTGGGGTTTCGATCTGAATACCTTCAGGCACTGAATATTCAACTGGATGCGAAAAACCCAGTGTAAGATTGAGCGTGGAACCCTGCATTTGTGCACGATAACCAACCCCAATCAAGGTGAGTTTCTTCTCAAAACCACTGGTAACACCATTGACCAGGTTATTCAGCAAAGCACGCATAGTACCCGCCATAGCAAAATCACCCTTGGCATCAGAGTTGGGTATTACCTGCAACACACCGCCGTCCTGATTCACACTCACGGCACTGTGCAATATGAGCTCTTTAGTGCCTAAAGCACCTTTAGCTGTTACGCTTTGACCGTCGATATTGATTTCTGTGCCCACCGGCACTGAAATCGGTTTTTTTGCAATTCTCGACATACTTATATCTACCTACAGCGACTATCAGGCTACGTAACAGAGTACTTCACCACCCTGTCCGTTCGCACGTGCGCGGCGATCACTCATTACACCACTGGATGTTGAAATAATAGAGACACCCAAGCCACCGAGTACCTTTGGCAGTTCATCTTTATTTTTAAAAATCCGCAAACCCGGGCGACTAACCCTTTTAATCATTTCGATAACTGGCTTGCCTTGAAAATACTTTAAATCAACGCGTAAGATTTTACCGACATCAGCATCACTGACTTCAAACCCGTTAATGTAGCCCTCTTCTTCAAGTACCTTGGCTATGGCTACTTTTTGCTTTGAAGAAGGCAGCGAAGCCGAGGTTTTGTTCACTTGTTGTGCATTGCGAATGCGCGTTAGCATATCGGCAATCGGATCGGACATACTCATGTTAGTTACCTGTCTCTACTTTCGGGCAGTTGACTGCCAACGAGTTACCAGCTGGCTTTAGCCAAACCGGGCACGTCACCGCGCATAGCGGCTTCACGCAATTTATTTCTGGACAAACCAAATTTCCGGTAAAAACCGTGTGGCCGTCCACTAACACGGCAACGATTACGCTGCCGCGAAGGGCTGGAATCTCGTGGCAAAGCCTGTAGCTTTGCACTGGCATCCATACGCTCCTCAAATGAAGCAGAGGCAGATTTCACTATTGCACGTAACGCATCGCGTCTGGCAGCGTATTTTTTTACTAGTTTTGCACGTTTTTCTTCGCGTGCAACCATTGAGTTCTTAGCCATAAATGTAACCAGTCAGCTTCGCTTGAACGGAAAATTGAAGTAACGCAATAAAGCCAGCGCCTCCTCATCAGTCTTTGCCGAGGTGGTGATAGTTATATCCATACCACGTACTGCATCAATCTTATCGTAATCGATTTCCGGAAAAATAATTTGCTCTTTAACACCTAAACTGTAATTGCCACGACCATCAAAGGCTTTTGGTGTAAAACCACGAAAATCACGAATTCGCGGTATGGCGATACTGACTAGGCGGTCAAGAAATTCATACATGCGTTGACGACGTAAGGTGACTTTGCAACCGACAGGCCAACCGTCACGTACCTTAAAACCCGCAATCGATTTTCTGGCTAAGGTGACAACAGGCTTTTGACCCGCAATTTTTGACATATCACCAACGGCATGGTCGATGACTTTTTTATCTGTCAAGGCTTCACCGAGGCCCATGTTTAACGAAACCTTGGTAATCGCCGGTACCTGCATAACGCTAGCATAACCAAATTGCTCACTCAACTGTGGAACAACGGTCTCTCTATAAAATTCTTGTAAACGTGCCATTTCTCAGCCTCAAGCGTCCACTACTTCGCCATTCGACTTGAAGAAACGCACTTTTTTGCCATCTTCAAGCACCCTAAAACCCACTCGACTACCCGCTTCTTTTGCTGGGTTGAAGAGCATCACGTTAGAAGCGTGAATCGATGCTTCTTTTTCAATAATACCACCGGCGATACCTGCGTTAGGATTCGCCTTTGTATGCTTTTTAACCATATTGATGTTATCTATGATCAAACGGCCATTAGCCAAAGCCTTTTGTACTGTGCCACGACGTCCTTTATCTTTACCACAGATGATGACGACATCATCACCTTTCTTTATTTTTCGCATGATTCTATTCTCAGCTCACAATACTTCGAGACTCATAGCACTTCAGGTGCCAATGAAATAATTTTCATAAACCGTTCACTACGCAGCTCACGTGTTACTGGGCCAAAAATACGTGTGCCAATCGGCTCAAGTTTAGCATTGAGAATAACGGCCGCATTTGAGTCAAAACGAATTGCAGAACCATCACCCCGACGAATACCTTTGCGGGTACGCACGACCACGGCGTTATACACTTCACCCTTTTTAACTTTACCACGGGGAATAGCGTCTTTTACACTGACTTTGATGATGTCACCAATACCCGCGTAACGACGACGTGAACCACCCAACACTTTAATACATTGAACTTTTTTAGCTCCGCTATTATCCGCAGCGTGTAAAACGGTTTGCATTTGAATCATTTCAGTATCTAGTCTCTTGGGCCAGTCTCTCGGATGGTATCTATATTTGTCTGTTTAGTTCACATCAATTATTAAACCAATGGGCTTAATCGACAACTTTCACCAGCTCCCAGGATTTTGTTTTGGACAATGGACGGCATTCTTTAATTTGCACAACATCCCCGATCCGGCAGGTATTTTCCGCATCATGCACGTGCATTTTTTTAGAGCGTTTGATAAATTTCCCATACACCGGGTGGCGAACCATACGTTCAACCAGGACAACGATTGACTTGTCCATTTTATCACTGACAACGCGCCCCATAGTGGTGCGTTGAAGTTTTGACTCAGCATTCATGATGCCTCACCCGTCGCTTTTTTCATTTGATTAATAACCGTATGGACCCTAGCAATATTTTTACGTACATCGCGAATCTGGTGAGGGCGTACACCCTGCCCAGACCCCTGTTGCATACGCAGATTAAATTGCTCACGGCGCAGTGCAATTAATTCCTGTTCTAAGCCAGGCAAATCTTTTTCTCGCAATTCTTTCGCGTTCATCACATCACCGTTCTGGTTACGAAAGAAGTGGCTATCGGTAATTTTGCGGCGGCGAGTCGAAATGCTTCACGCGCAATCTGTTCCGATACGCCTTCCATTTCGTATAACATTTTTCCAGGTTGAATCTTGCACACCCAGTATTCGACATTACCCTTACCTTTACCCTGGCGTACCTCGATGGGTTTTTTGGTAACCGGGACATCGGGGAAAATCCGAATCCAGATCTTGCCACCACGTTTGATATGGCGGGTCATGGCACGCCGTGCCGATTCAATCTGACGTGCAGTAATACGACCACGCACAACTGCTTTTAAGCCAAATTCACCGAAGCTGACTTTGTTACCGTTAACAGCGAGACCACGATTGCGGCCTTTTTGCTGTTTCCGAAATTTTGTTCGTTTTGGTTGTAGCATTGTTAACGAAACCTCTTATTTTGCTGCTACGTTGCTGCGATCAGCGGCACGTTTTTGTTCGAGATCAAAAACCTCTCCCTTGCAAATCCACACCTTTACACCAATGATGCCGTAGGTAGTATTCGCTTCGGCAACACCGTAATCAATATCTGCACGCAGCGTATGCAGCGGCACACGGCCCTCGTGATACCACTCCCGGCGTGCGATTTCTGCACCATTTAACCGGCCTGACACACTAATCTTTACGCCTTGTGCGCCTAGGCGCATTGTGTTGGTAATAACGCGTTTCATCGCACGGCGAAACATCACACGGCGTTCAAGTTGCTGGGCAACGCCCTCGGCAACCAATTGAGCATCCAGTTCAGGTTTGCGGATTTCGGCAATATTGATTTTCACGTTATTAATATTAATACCCATCATCGGGGCAATAATACGGCGCAATTTTTCAATATCTTCGCCTTTCTTACCAATAACAATACCTGGTCGTGCAGTATGAACCGTAATCACAACCGCACGTGCTGGTCGATCAATCTGAATACGGCTAACCGAAGCATGAGCAAGTTTCTTTTTGAGAAACTCACGAATGCGCAAGTCATCATTCAGGTAATTTGCGTAGTCCTGACTGTTTGCATACCAGGTGGAATTCCAGTCACTGGAAATACCAAGCCTGATGCCAATCGGATGTACTTTTTGTCCCATAAACTTATCGCCTTAACGTTTAATCGGCCACGGTAACCGTAATGTGGCTAGTGCGTTTTACAATTCGGTTAGCACGGCCTTTAGCACGTGCGCGCAAGCGTTTCATTACCGGCCCTTCATCAACAAAGATGGTTAAGATCACCAACTCATCAACATCAGCACCTTCGTTATGCTCCGCATTGGCGATGGCCGATTCAAGTATTTTCCGGGTAATTGATGCCGCTTTTTTATTGCTGAACTGAAGCTCCTGCAATGCACGTTCAACCGGCATACCACGTACTTGATCGGCTACCAAACGCGCTTTTTGTGGCGATATTCTCGCGTGTCTCAATTTGGCACTTACTTGCATATCAACACCTATCGCGTCTTTTTGTCTGCAACATGACCTTTATAGAGTCGTGTTAGCGCAAACTCGCCTAATTTATGACCTACCATGTTTTCACTGACCAATACAGGCACATGTTGGCGACCATTGTGAACAGCAATCGTCAATCCGACCATTTCTGGAACAATCATTGAACGGCGAGACCAGGTTTTAATCGGCCGTCTGTCGTTATTAGCATGTGCAACTTCAACTTTGTTGAGCAAATGCGTATCGACAAACGGTCCTTTTTTTAATGAACGTGGCATAATAATTTCCGCCTATTTCTTTTTACGTCGGCGCACGATCATATGATCTGTGCGTTTATTAGATCGCGTTTTAAAGCCTTTCGTCGGCATGCCCCAAGGCGATACAGGATGACGCCCACCAGAAGTACGACCCTCACCACCACCATGTGGATGATCGACTGGGTTCATGGCAACACCGCGCACTGTTGGGCGCACACCCTGCCAGCGTTTAGCACCTGCTTTACCCAATTTACGCAGTGCATGTTCACCATTGCCTACTTCACCGATAGTGGCGCGGCACGTTACAGGCACTTTCCGCATCTCACCAGAACGCAACCTAAGTGTCGCATGGACACCCTCGCGAGCAACCAATTGCGCATACCCACCCGCTGAGCGGATCATTTGTGCACCTTTACCGGGTTTCATTTCAATACAATGAACAGTGGTACCTACTGGGATATTGCTCAATGGCAGACAGTTACCCGGTTTAATCGGCGCTTCACGACCTGACATCAATTTATCGTCAACTTTGACGCCTTTGGGCGCCAGGACATAACGGCGCTCACCATCGAGATAAACCAGTAATGCAATATTGGCTGTACGATTAGGGTCGTATTCAATACGCTCAACACGCGAGCCAATACCGTCTTTATCACGTTTAAAATCGATAATACGATAGCGTTGCTTGTGACCACCCCCGCGATGGCGTGTGGTAATTCGACCGGTATTATTGCGCCCGCCCGTTTTGGATTTTTTCTCAACCAGACCAGCCCAAGGTTCGCCTTTGTGCAGGTCTTTGTTAACGACCTTAACGACAAAGCGGCGACCCGGAGAAGTCGGTTTTGTTTTTACCAGCGCCATGTTTAGTTTCCGCCTCCAACAAAGTCAATATCGTGACCGTCTTCGAGACACACAAATGCCTTTTTCCAATCGGCACGACGCCCAAGTCGTTGACTAAAGCGTTTGTTTTTACCTTTCATTTTAACTATGCGCACCGAACGCACTTTTACCGAAAACAATTTTTCAACTGCTTGTTTAACTTCCAGCTTATTGGCATCCACCAACACTTTAAACGTATGCTGGTTTATTGCTTCAGCGGCAATCGTCGACTTTTCCGAGACGTGCGGCGATACCAGGATTTGCATCATTCGTTCCTGATTCATTTCAACCACTCCTCAACACGTTTTACGGCACCCGCCGTAAACACGACATTCTCGTAACGCAACAACGAAACCGGGTCGACGGCAGCAACATCAATAACCTGTACATCGGGTAGGTTGCGTGAAGCGAGGTACAGATTTTGCTCAAGCGCCTCGGTAACAATCAATGCACTGTTCAATTCCATTTCCTTGAGTTTACCGACCAACTGTTTGGTTTTTGGCGAATCAAGCACAATACCGTCGATGACCTGCAAACGATTTTGGCGAATCAATTCAGAAATAATTGAACCAATCGCTCCACGATACATTTTACGGTTTACTTTCTGTTCATGGTTTTGTGGTTTAGCCGCAAAAGTAACGCCACCGCTGCGCCAGATAGGGCTGCGAATAGTACCCGCCCGTGCACGGCCAGTGCCTTTTTGACGCCATGGTTTAGCGCCACCACCACGTACCTGTGAACGCGTTTTTTGTGCCCGGGTACCTGCCCGACCAGCCGACAGATACGCATTGACAACCTGATGAATCAACGCTTCGTTAAATTCGCGTGCAAAAATCTCATCGGAGACTTGCAAAGCACCTGAACCATTTTGCATTTTCAGTTCCATCAGATCTCCTATGCCTTAACCGACGGAAAAATGATGACATCACCGCCCCGCGAACCGGGCACAGCACCTTTGACTAATAAATACTGTTTTTCAACGTCAACTTTGATAATTTTGAGGTTCTGCACAGTACGACGTACTGCCCCCATGTGTCCGGCCATCTTTTTCCCTTTTACCACACGCCCTGGTGTTTGGTTTTGACCAATAGAACCTGGTGCGCGGTGAGAGATAGAGTTACCGTGAGTGGCATCCTGCATATGAAAACCGTATCGTTTGATAACACCGGCAAAACCTTTACCGATTGTCTTACCTGCGATATCGACTTTTTGTCCCTCTTCAAAAATACTCAGCGAAACCTCACTACCTGCCTGTAAGTCCTGGCCTTCGTTTTCAGCGAGCCGGAACTCCCACAGTCCGTGCCCTGCTTCCACTGAAGCCTTGGCAAAATGACCTGCTTCTGGTTTATTGACACGTGAGGGTTTTTTGCTGCCCACAGTAATTTGATACGCCCGATATCCATCGTTCGCTTCAGTCATTACTTGAGTAATTCTGTTGGGCTCGACCTCGATTACAGTTACCGGCACCGATTCACCGGCATCAGTAAACACACGGGTCATGCCTGCCTTGCGGCCGACTAAACCAATTGCCATCGTTATTCCTCTAAATACAACAACACCTTAAAGGGCACAATGTGCCCAGGTATTCTCTACCATCGATTACGATTGACCGATGTTGCTAAAAAGCTGCCATGCGCAAAATAAATTTTTCACGCCTCTGGCAAAACCAAGCCCCGTGACAGCTTAGCTATTACGGGGCCGGAAAGCCGTGCATTATAGCACTAGAAATATCTGCAAGCCAAGCACTGGATTGCATTGGTTGATATTTTTAATTCAATTTAATCTGAACATCCACACCGGCCGCCAGATCAAGCTTCATTAATGCATCAACGGTTTTATCCGTTGGATCGACGATGTCAATCAAACGCTTATGTGTACGTATTTCATATTGGTCACGCGCATCCTTATTCACATGCGGTGAAATCAAGACAGTGAACCGTTCTTTCTTAGTCGGTAGTGGAATCGGGCCAACCACATAAGCACCTGTACGCTTGGCGGTTTCCAGAATTTCACGCGCCGACTTATCGATCAGACGGTGATCAAACGCTTTCAGGCGAATGCGAATTGTTTGGGTATCAGTGGCTGCCATGATAGTTACTCAATAATTTTCGATACGACGCCCGCACCCACGGTACGGCCACCTTCACGAATCGCAAAACGCAAACCCTCTTCCATCGCTATCGGTGCAATCAGTTTTACACTCATCTTAACGTTGTCACCCGGCATCACCATCTCAATACCTTCCGGTAGATCACACGCACCCGTCACATCCGTCGTGCGAAAGTAAAACTGAGGACGATAACCATTGAAGAACGGCGTATGACGACCCCCTTCATCTTTACCCAAAATATACACTTCCGCCTCAAACACTGTATGCGGGTTAATACTGCCAGGGATACACAACACCTGACCACGTTCAACCTCTTCACGCTTCGTACCACGCAACAGTACGCCAACGTTATCGCCCGCTTCACCACTGTCCAGCAGCTTGCGGAACATTTCAACACCCGTAACAGTGGTCTTCGCTGTTTCGCGGATACCAACTATCTCTATCTCGTTACCCACTTTGATAACACCGCGTTCAATACGACCCGTTACCACTGTGCCACGACCCGAAATCGAAAACACATCTTCAATCGGCAACAGGAACGGTTGATCAATTGGACGTTCCGGCTGCAGAATGTAACTATCCAACGCTTCAACCAGTCGGCTAATTGAAGGCACACCAATTTCGCTGGTATCACCTTCCAGCGCTTTAAGTGCCGAACCTATTATGACCGGGGTATCGTCACCCGGAAAGTTATACGCATCCAACAGTTCTCGCACTTCCATTTCAACCAGTTCCAACAGTTCTTCGTCGTCAACCATATCGGCCTTGTTCAGGTAGACGATAATGTAGGGAACTCCCACCTGACGCGCCAACAGAATGTGCTCTCGGGTTTGTGGCATTGGACCATCGGCCGCTGAACACACCAAAATAGCTCCGTCCATCTGCGCAGCACCGGTTATCATGTTTTTTACATAGTCCGCGTGTCCAGGGCAATCAACGTGGGCGTAGTGACGATTTGCAGATTCGTACTCTACGTGCGCCGTGGCAATCGTTATACCTCGGGCGCGTTCTTCCGGAGCATTGTCTATCTGGTCGTAAGCTTTAAACTCACCCCCCATCGCCTCTGCCTGAACCTTCGTCAACGCCGCTGTCAACGTCGTCTTACCATGGTCTACATGGCCTATTGTGCCCACGTTTACGTGTGGCTTGTTTCTTTCAAATTTCTCTTTGGACACCGCTATAACCCCTTAACTATTCTCAATCTCTGTTTAAGATGCTTTTTTCATCACGACATCAGCGACAATATTCGGCGCCTCTGCATATTTACAAAATTCCATCGAGTAAGTCGCCCTACCCTGTGTTGCTGAACGCACATCCGTGGCATAACCAAACATCTTTGCCAACGGCACTTCAGCGCGAATCACTTTACCGGCCGGTGCGTCTTCCATTCCCTGAACCATGCCACGGCGACGATTCAGGTCGCCCATCACATCCCCCATATAGTCTTCCGGGGTCACCACTTCAACACTCATAATCGGCTCAAGCAATACTGGATTAGCGTTTTGCATACCCGACCTGAACCCCATTGAACCGGCGATTTTAAATGCCAGTTCATTTGAATCAACATCGTGATAAGAGCCATCAACCAGCGATACTTTGACATCAACGACAGGAAAGCCCGCAATTACGCCGCTTTCCATCTGCTCCTGAATGCCTTTATCGACAGCCGGAATGTACTCGCGTGGCACAACGCCACCCACAATCTCATTGACAAATTCGTAACCGCTTCCCGGTTCTTTTGGTTCAATACGCAGCACTACACGCCCATACTGACCGCGCCCACCCGACTGACGAACAAATTTACCCTCTTGTTCAACAGAATTGCGAATGGTTTCACGGTAAGCCACTTGTGGCTTGCCAATATTCGCCTCGACACTGAACTCGCGCCGCATACGATCAACAATAATATCCAGGTGCAATTCACCCATGCCCGAGATGATGGTCTGGTGCGACTCCTCGTCGGTGTGCACACGAAACGAGGGGTCTTCCTGCGCCAGTTTACCCAGCGCCACACCCATCTTTTCCTGATCAGCTTTGGTTTTAGGCTCAACCGCCACCGAGATAACCGGTTCGGGAAATATCATGCGTTCGAGCGTGATAACCTCTTTCAAATCACACAGCGTATCTCCCGTTGTCACATCCTTTAAACCAACGGCAGCGGCAATATCACCGGCCCGTACTTCTTTTATCTCTTCCCGGTTATTGGAGTGCATCTGTAAGATACGACCAACACGTTCTTTTCTGTGTTTTACCGGGTTATAAATTGCATCACCCGACTTCAAAACGCCCGAATAGACACGAAAAAACGTCAAACTACCCACAAACGTATCGGTCGCTATTTTAAACGCCAATGCCGCAAAAGGTTCATCGTCATCCGATAGGCGCTGCGCCTCACTGGCTTCGCTATCATCGAGAATACCGCTAATCGCAGGCACATCAACAGGTGAAGGCATGTAGTCGATCACTGCATCAAGCATCGCCTGGACACCTTTATTTTTAAAGGCACTGCCACACAATGCGGGAACAATCTCATTCGCCAGCGTTCGCATACGAATGCCTGCCTGAATATCCGCCGTAGACAAATCACCCGTATCAAGGTATTTCTCTGTCAACACCTCACTGGCTTCAGCGGCCGACTCGACCATTGCCTCACGGTACATTTCAGCCTGATCGAGCATATCTTCCGGTATATCACGCTCTTCATAGCGCATACCTTGTGTATCGGCATCCCAATAGATTGCCTTCATACGCAGGAGGTCAACGACGCCTGCAAACTTTTCCTCTGCGCCAATAGGTAGTTGCAGCGGCACCGGAGTAGCGCCCAGTCTGTCTTCTAACTGTGCAACCACGCGTAAAAAATCAGCGCCGGAGCGATCCATCTTATTGACGAAGGCCATTCTCGGCACGCTGTATTTATTTGCCTGGCGCCAGACTGTCTCAGACTGAGGCTCAACACCACCGACCGCACAAAACACCGCCACCGCCCCATCGAGCACCCGTAGCGAACGCTCGACTTCAATCGTAAAATCGACATGCCCAGGCGTATCGATAATGTTGATACGGTGTTGATCAAACTGCTGATCCATACCACGCCAGAAGCAAGTGGTTGCAGCCGAGGTAATGGTAATACCACGTTCCTGCTCCTGCTCCATCCAGTCCATCGTGGCTGCACCGTCGTGCACTTCACCTATCTTATGCGATACGCCTGTGTAATAGAGTATACGTTCAGTCGTCGTCGTTTTACCGGCGTCAATGTGCGCCATGATACCGACGTTGCGGTATCGTCCAATAGGGGTTGTGCGGGCCACGGGAAAATACTCGTACTCTCTATGTGGTTACCAACGGTAGTGCGCAAACGCTTTATTGGCCTCGGCCATGCGATGCGTATCTTCGCGTTTTTTCACTGCTGCGCCGCGTTTCTCTGAAGCATCAAGCAGCTCACCCGCGAGTTTTTGCATCGTGGATTTTTCACCACGCTTGCGCGCCGCATCCATAATCCAACGCATTGCCAGTGCAGTGCGGCGCACTGGGCGCACTTCAACAGGCACCTGGTAGGTTGCGCCACCCACACGGCGGGATTTTACTTCAACTGCCGGGGCTACATTATTGAGTGCTTCATCCAGGGCTTCGATAACATCGGTCTTACCCTTTGCCGACATAATATCCAGAGCACCGTAAATAATATTTTCAGCGACGGATTTTTTACCGCTTTTCATAATGATGTTAACGAACTTGGCCAGCTTTAAGTTTCCATATTTGGGGTCTGGCAAAATTTCGCGCTTGGGGATTTCTCTTCTTCTAGACATCGAACTTACTCATTAGTATTCGTGAACGCCCTAGCTCTTAGGCCGCTTGGCACCGTATTTAGAACGACCCTGACGGCGTTTTTCCACACCCTGGGTATCGAGGCTGCCACGCACCGTGTGATAACGCACACCCGGTAAATCTTTCACACGACCACCGCGAATCAGCACTACCGAGTGCTCTTGCAGGTTATGGCCTTCACCACCGATATACGACGTCACTTCAAAACCGTTGGTAAGTCGCACACGGGCTACCTTACGCATGGCCGAGTTCGGCTTTTTAGGCGTTGTGGTGTATACACGGGTGCAGACGCCGCGTCGCTGCGGACAGGCTTCAAGTGCCGGTACATTGGTTTTCACCACCTTGCGTTTGCGTGGCTTGCGCACAAGCTGATTAACAGTAGCCATAGGCCTCTTTTAAGCTCCAGATATTTTAAGTGTATCCAGCCTCGCCGGGCATAGCACAGCAAAGAAAGCAGATACTTAAACGGTCAGTGAGAGTTTCACGCCGACAAACGAACGACAGGCCGGGCAATCCGGCCTGTCAGAAAAGCGGCGAATTGTAGGTAGGCGTTAAAGCAAAGTCAAGCCACTATTGCAACGAAATACTATTGACAGCACAAACAGGCTGGTAAATGAAAAGCGTCAATCCAGTACACCGTCTACCTTCTCTCGGCCCGCAAAAGAGGGGTGGGGTTTCGCTTAATTGAAAAAACCACTCCGTGGCGCTATATTAGTCTAACACTATGGACTATATAGCTCGAACAAAATGAAACCCGTCAATATCTACCAGGCCAAAGCACAGCTATCAGAGTTAGTTCGCCTTGCGGAGGCGGGCGAGGAAGTCCTTATTGCGCGAGCCAACAAACCCGTTGTACGCCTGGTGCCATTGGAACCCACACAAAA
Organism: Gammaproteobacteria bacterium; assembly: GCA_965277715.1. Lineage (GTDB taxonomy): Bacteria > Pseudomonadota > Gammaproteobacteria > JBCCGL01 > JBCCGL01 > JBCCGL01. The sequence continues at coordinate 3,535,784 of OZ255836.1, read as the reverse complement.
ACCAAGGCAATTGGGAGAAGCAAAAGGCCTTGTCACCATCGAAGATGGCTTTGATACGTTGCCGGAAGATTTTCTGAAACACTTCGGTTAACACATACATCCACATGAAAATACTATTGGATACCCATGCGTTTTTGTGGCTGACCACGGATGATAAACGACTTTCTCCACGCGCAAAAAAACTGTTCTTAGATATGAATAACCAGCTTTACCTGAGTGCGGTGAGCGCATTTGAAATTGCCACCAAATACAAACTGGGCAAATTGCATTTACATGAGACACCAGAAAAATTTATTGAGAACCGCATCCGTAACAATAGCCTGCATAAACTGGCAATTACCCATGCGCAAACTTATCACCTCACCGACCTTCCACTTCATCACCGCGATCCTTTTGATCGCCTGCTGATAGCGCAGGCCATTGAAGAGAATATGCCGCTGATGAGTACAGATGAGGTATTTTCTCAGTATCCGTTGAAACTGATCTGGTAACTAAAAAATATCCCCAACAGAATATTGTTCAGCACATACCAAAATACGCTCGAATATAAAGCGCCTTTAACCCCTTTTGCTCCGCCTATGCGTTTACCCCATTGCAGGCGATGAAACACACGACTCGCCATTTATTTAATGACTTGGAGCAGAATATGGTTTTCCCAAAATACAAGCTGGCATTGATGTTTATCAGCGCTATGACGATAGCCGCGTGCAACAATACGCTCGAACCAAAAACCACCGCAAACGCACACACAAACACAACTGAGACAGAAGCTACAGCAGAGGCTTTAGCCGTAATGCAACCAGAAATAGCAGTGGCCGGGATGAGCCGGGATGGAATGAACCAGGCTATTCCACCCGGTTACAAACAACTCTTTCAGCAAACCCAGGGCCGGGAGCGCTACGCACACTTTGACGACAACCCACTCAAACAAGTGAGCGAATCACCCGTATCCACGTTCAGTATTGATGTGGATACCGGCAGCTATGCGAATGTGCGGAGGTTTTTAAACCAGGGGCGCTGGCCACACGCCGACGCCGTGCGAATCGAAGAGTTGATTAATTATTTCAACTATAGCTACACACCACCGACATCACTGCAACGCCCTTTCAGTGTGTACACTGAAATCGCCCCCAGCCCGTGGAATCCCCACACGCATTTACTGCACATTGGCGTTCGCGGCTACCAGAAATCATTTTTTCAGCTACCCCCCTCTAACCTGGTGTTCCTAGTCGATGTATCTGGCTCGATGGATTCACCCGATAAAATTGGCCTGCTAAAGTCGGCGATGAAAATACTGACCAGGCAAATGCGCGCCCAGGATCGCATCGCTATCGTCGTATATGCCGGTGCTGCCGGGGTAGTGCTCGAACCCACCGCCGGTAACGATTACGTAAAAATTGACCCGGCATTACAACAACTGCGTGCAGGTGGCACTACTAACGGCGCCGCAGGCATTCAGCTCGCCTATCAACTTGCCCGGCAAAGCTTTATTGAAAACGGCGTAAACCGGGTGCTACTCGCCACCGATGGTGACTTCAACGTTGGCACTACCGATTTTGACGCGCTTAAAGACCTGGTTAAACAACACCGTGAATCCGGTATTGCATTGACCGCCTTGGGTTTCGGTGGCGGCAATTACAATGACCATCTGATGGAACAACTGGCAGACGCAGGCAACGGCAACTACGCTTATATCGATACACTAAAAGAAGCCCGTAAAGTCCTGGTCGATGAACGTGCCGCAACACTGTTGACGATTGCCAACGATGTAAAAATTCAAATCGAATTCAACCCCGCACAGGTGGCCGAATACCGGTTGCTTGGCTACGAAAACCGGGCGCTGGCACGTGAGGACTTTAACAACGACAAAGTCGACGCCGGTGCCATTGGTGCCGGCCACACAGTAACCGCACTCTATGAAATCACCCTGCAATCCAGTAAAGGGAAGCGGATCGACCCACTGCGCTACACGCAACAAAAGGCGGCGCGCCCCACCAGCGATGAATTGGCTTTTTTACGACTGCGCTATAAGCGACCCGGTTCACCCAGTAGCCAATTGCTTGAACAGATTGTCAGCCACGCGTTGATCAATCCAGACTGGCGCAAGACCTCAGAGGACTTTCGTTTTGCCGCATCGGTCGCCGCCTTCGCACAAACACTGCGCGGTAGCAAATACCTACAGGATTTCAGTTACAGTGAAATCCACACACTGGCTAGCCAGTCACGCGGCGATGACCGCTTTGGTTATCGTGGTGAATTCTTACAGCTAATCGGGCTGGCCGAAAGTCTAAACACGCTTAAAAACACCCGGCAAACAAAGGTTTCGCAAAATACAAAGACTGAACGAGACCCCAATTGAGAATAAACGGTTATCATTTGTGCATGGATGCACAAACTGACAACCGGCAGCAGCAGAGTGATGCATCGTTGATGCTCGCCTATGCCAACGGTGAAGCCGCCGCCTTTGATACACTGTATTTTCGGCACAAAGATAAATTGTATCGCTATCTGCATCGCCAGCTTAACGCAGCTAGCTGCGTGGATGAGCTATTTCAGGATGTGTGGGCACGCGTGATTAATGCGCGTACCCGCTACCGCGATAATGCGACATTTAGCACGTGGCTATATAGCATTGCGCACAATCGCCTGGTCGACCACTACCGCAGTAATACCCGCTGGGGGGCGTTGGTCGAGCCACTGGAAGAAGCCGACGAACTAATCGCTGAAACGGGCAGTGACCCCTACAACACTGCCATCAATACCGAGCTGGCGCAGCGACTTAAACAGCTAATTGGTGATCTACCACCGCCACAACGCGAGGCGTTTTTACTCAGGGAGGAGGCCGGTTTAAGTTTGCTGGAGATCGCCAGCGTTACCGATGTCGACCGGGAAACGGTTAAAAGCCGACTGCGTTACGCAGTCAATAAACTGAGGCAGCAACTGACAGTGACCAATGGCTGAATATACTGACCAGAATAAAGCTGAACGGGATATTAGCGATACCTACGCTGAAATAAACCGGCAGACCCCACTGCACGCGCCCGCCGCACTTGATGCCGACATTCTCGCTGTAGCGCACCGTGCCGTTGAATCAAAGCCACGCCCCCTTCGCACTCCCACCTATCGCTGGGCACCGCCACTGGCAATGGCGGCCATGCTGGTGCTAACGGCAACACTGGTCATCTTACTGCCCAACAATGAACAGCAGCACATATCAAACAACCCGGCACCAACACCAGAAACCAGGCAGAAAAAACGGGCGTCCCACACTACCGCAGCAGTAGCCCAGCAAAAGGCACCACCTACAATACAACCCATGTTGGAGCCAAATTCGATACAATCCAGGACAGCGATGCCTGACCTATTAATGATAGAGACCGACGACCTATCACCAGAAACTCAGGAGGAACCGCCATCAGGCCTTACCGACAGTGACATGCAAACCCTCTTGGCACGCACACCACACCACAACCCCAAAGAGTGGCAGTCAATGATTGAAATGCTACTTGAGCAAGGCCAATGGGAACAGGCAGATAAACAATTTAAACAGTTTGAGCACGCCTGGCCACAGCATCCCTTTGTCAGGGCTTACCCTGAAAAAAAGAAAACGCACCAACAAAACAATTGATAAGCCCTGTACAGATAACTGAAAGATTGCCGGTAAGAAGCGACGTGATACCTCCTCACCCAGTACATTTTATCCCCGCAGTGGCGCAATGGGCCTGCAACCCGGCAATGACCTTTTCCAATACCGCATTGCACCAGGCGCGCTTATCATTTATCGACACACTCGCCTGTATTTACGCAGGGCAGGATGAGCCACAGGTACACATGGCAGTGGCGGCAATGCGCAACAGTGGCGGGTTAGGCGGCGTGGCATCACCCGCCACCCGTGAAAAATTTTCCGCCCCAGTTGCCGCTTATATCAACGGTGTCACCGCCCACGCACTCGATTTCGACGACTACGAAGTACCCGCCTCGACACACCCCAGTGCCCCCGTGGTTTCCGCCCTGCTGGCACTGGCTGGGTTGCGCACAGTTTCGCTGCAACAGCTAATCGATGCTTATCTGGTTGGTTATGAAACCATCGTGCGCCTCGGTGAGGCATTGGGCTATGGGCACTACATGGCCGGGTGGCACGCCACCTCAACAATCGGATCGCTCGGCGCAGCCGCCGCCAGCGCAAAACTGCTAAACCTAAACAGTGAACAATTTGCCGCCGCCGTATCGATGGCAACCAGTAGCGCGGCGGGACTAAAACGGCAGTTTGGCTCAACCGTCAAGGCACTTCACGCCGGGCTGGCTGCCCGTACCGGCGTTGAATCATCCTTACTGGCGGAGGTGGGTGTCGATGCCAACCTGGCTATCATGGAACAAACACACGGCTTTTTAAGTTGCTACGGCACGCCTGAGTCACCTGGGTTTGCTTTACCGCTGAGCAAACTGGGCGCCTCAAACGGTATAGATGAATTTCCACCACTGCGCAAACCCTGGCCAAGCTGTGCTTATACGCACCGCAGCATTGAGGCCGCGCTTGCTTTATTTCAACATGATGGATTCTCCGCCCACAACATTCGTTCAGTGAATGTTCGCGTACCCGAACCTTATGCGCGAGTCGCTTCATTTACCGACCCAAACAACAGCGCACAAGCGCGGTTTAGCATCACCTACTGCGTCGCCAGTGCCTTGACCGATGGCGTCGTCAGCCCACACACATATACCCCGGCGGCGCTTATGCGGGCCGATGTCCGCACACTGATGCAATGCATACAAATAGAAGCGTATACAACGACAGGACACCTGGATGATATGAGCCCCAGCCATCCCGACACAGTGCGTGCTGTACTGCACAATGGCCAGGTTGTCGAAAAAACCATTGCCGATGTCAGCGGGGGTACAAACCGCCCCATGAACCAACCAGAAATTTTGCAGAAATACCGGCTGTGTGGTGGCCCCAAAATGACCATCGACAAGCTGTTGGACACACCGACTGATCACCCGTTCCGATTGAACCATGCATGATGAAATAGCAAATCAACCGTTAATGCTATCGCTTAGCGTAGTGGCTAACATCACCCGGTTGTTTTTTAAACCGTTTGTATTCCCATAAGTATTGTTCAGGCGCCAATGCCACCAACATCTCCACCGTTTTGTTTAACCCAGCCACAGACTCCTGCTGATTATCGCTGTAGATACTGGGGTGTGGCTCCATAAAACCCAGCTCAAAGCCCTGTTGCCGACGTATCGCGTAGGCTTGCAACACCACCGGATTGGTTTTCTGGATAAGTTTATAAATCAGCGTCACAGTAAACGCAGGCATACCGAAAAAACTGGCGAATACCCCCCCCTCACCCATCGGCACCTGATCTGGCAGTATCACCGTCATTTCTCCGCGCTTGAGCGCTTTTAATATCGCCATCACCCCTTTTGCCGTGGGTGGTACCAACGTACTGGTGCCAACATTGCGCGCCTTGCGAAACAACGGATCCAACTGTTCAATCTTGGGGGGGCGGTAAATCGCTGAGCCTTTCACCCACTCTGAAACGTGAATACCCGCCAACTCCCAGTTACCAAAGTGTGGCACCAGTATCAAAATACCCCGACCACTTTCACGGGCGCGCTGAAAAAGCGCTTCATTGTGAATCGACAGTGTATGTGTTTTACGCCACTGCGCACCACGAAACCAAATCGAACTGGTTTCAAATATAAATTGAAAAGTGGAAATCAAACTGCTTTGTACGAGCTGATTGCGTTCAGCGGTTGATTGATCAGGGAAGCAAAGTTGCAGATTGCGAGCCGCTATCCGGGTGCTATTCGTATTGCAGCAATAGGCTATTCGACCGGCTAAAGACCCGAGCAGACGATTGCATCCAAGCGGTAGTTTTGCGAAAACATGCAGGAAAAAAGTGATGAGGGCAGCGCGCATCTTCTGAACTATAGGAGAAGTAGCGTCTATTATATCGTAAGTGGGTGCCTTAAAACGTCACGAGCGAGAGTGAGGCGAGGGGAAAATTGACAAAAAACGCAGCTTGATCGGCTTCTCCGCAGCAGAGCAGTCCTGAACCCGTCAACATAAGGTGGACGGTGTACCAGGAACCAGCCGACATTTCATGCGTTTCTCGCCAGAACGGCAGAGGCAATTGCTTTACACGGCATTGTATCCGTTAATCCTTGCATCTGGTCGACAAAGGGGCAACAAGACACCCTGTTGCTGGTCGATGCCGGGCGGCACGACGTACAATTGCAGGCCTACGAACTGCGCGGACAGGCATTGACCCACCTGCTTCGGCCCAAGGTAGACCTCGCTGAATTTGCCGTTCCATACTGGAATACATTGGTAACGGAACCGGTAAAGCTGGGGTGGCGGCAGACTGCGCTCACCGAGGGCGAACTCAATCCGGCGTTGTTGTTTTTGTAAATAAGGGATGTGCACGCAATGGTCAATTACGTTAATCTCAATACTTATAGATTGCTTTATGTATCAATCAATTCAGCATTGAAAGGCACACTAAGAACCATCACTAACCACCCGTTTATATATCCCCCGGAACACCATAACTAGGCGCAGCACTCGGATCAATTGCACGCGTGGTGTAATCATCCATCTGTGGTTGATAGGCATGCCATATGTCCATTAACGCACTAACCGGGTCCTCGTCACTCCAATCGACGCGCAGGTCAACCAGTGGCCAGCTATTCTGATAAGCGACTTTTACCCCAGATGAATGCGTCGGCCCTTCTTCACCCCCTGCGTCCACGCCCGCTTTTAGGGCGAGCAGTAATCGCTCAGCCAAATGCAAATCGGCACCCGCTTCAAATTGATCGACCATTACCTGGGGCACGGCGGTGGTCGAGAGTAAATTGCCCGCCGCGATACAGTGGCTGCCCGTGGCGACGGCATTGGTGCCGAGAATTTCGCTGCCGGTAAAGTGCGCCACTCCGCCGAGTGTATCAACCACGGTGAGTTGCCGGTATTGGATGAATGCACGGTCGTGGGTGATGGTGTCAATTGCCTGTTGAGGGGTTTTTCCCGCTGCCAGTAAGTCCAGTAATTTTGGGCCAAGGCTGGGGTCTGTGACGTTTTGCGTCGCGACAGCACCAATACCAGCACGTACCCAGGGGCAGCGGCTGGCGACACAAATGCTCGATGTAGTGATGGCAACACCGGTCATATGGGTGCGGGCGCAGTGGCCTGTGATCGAAAATGTCATAGTATCGTTCCGGTAGGGTTTATTAAGGTCGTTATTATGTGCACAACTGCCCCGCCAAATAACGGGTAAAGTCGTGGTTTTCATGCTCCAGCCAGCACAGCGGCCCCGGCGTTGAAAGAGCCGCTTGCGCCCCTTTATAAATACCTTCCACGACGAACCGGTCTTCTTCGTTAACGTCATCGAGAAAGCCACTGATCTCGGCAATCAACTGGTCTTTGTCTTCACTCGCCGCCAATACCTCCGGCGCCATTGCCGCGCCGTAGCGGATGGCAATTTGACCGCACCCTTTGGGCTGCAGTGAGAGATACCACAGATGGTCGGGGGCCAGTGAAATCATATGCGACGGAAAAATAGTCGGCAATACCGAGGTGCGCCGCTGCTCGCCCTGGAGAATTTTATTGTCCGGGTGGGCGGTGCCTACCAGCGCTTTTTTACCTTTGGTATACAGTTGATAGGTAAAGGCACGATTAAACCGCTTGGGGAATTGCGTCTCCTTAAGGCCAATGTGCGGGCCGACGGTGGCGCGGTGGGCAACGGGCAAATGGTAACCCTCCATAAAGTTTTCAGTGAGAAGTTTCCAGTTACTCTGCCAAACGTGGTCGCGCTGTACAATCGGTATATAGTGCGCCATGCGGTAGTCAGCGACGATCTTTTGCAACGGTTTAAGCGCTGTCGTTACCGACTTTGCTTTGGGGTTTAGCGTCAGGTAAATCCAGCCCTCCCACACCTCACAGCGAATCGACGGCAATGCGATGCTTTTTATATCAAACCCAGGGCGCTCCTGCATATGCGGGGCAACCACTAATTGCCCGTCGATCCCGTATGTCCAGGCGTGATAAGGGCATACCAGGTGCTTGCAGTTACCCTGCCCTTCGACCAATTGCATCATCCGGTGCCGACACACATTGGCGTAGGCTTTGATACTGCCATCACCCTGGCGAATCACAACAACAGGCTGCCCACCGATATGGTGGCTTAAATAATCGCCCTGCCTGGGGATCGACCCGGCAAGCCCGGCGCATAGCCACTGTTGCTTAAATATCTTTTCCTGCTCCAGCGCGTAGAAATCCTCAGATGTATACACCGCAGGTGGCATACTTGTCGCCTTGTTCAACGGCTTTGCGGCCAGGCTTTGCAGCGTGGCCAACAGCCGTTTTAATCCAGCGCTTTGGGCGGGCTTTGGGGGCATGGTTGTTCCTAAAGCTACAATTCATCGTCGGGGATAATCGCCTCGACATCAATCTCCATCACCATTTCCGGTAATGCCAGGCCATTGATAATCAGGCCGGTTGAGCAGGGGTGGATGCCTTCGAGCCATTTGCCAATCACGGTATACACCTCTTCCCGGTAGGCCCGGTCGGTGATATAGATCGTCGTCTTACAAATGTGCTCAAGCTTGGCACCCGCCTCTTCCAGCAGCGTTTTAACACATTGCATCGCCATCTCTGCTTGCGCAGTGGGGTCACCCGCACCGTGGAACTGACCATCCAGATCAAAGCCTGTTTGGCCACGTAGAAACACCCGGTTACCGGCGCGCACTGCCATACAAACATCGTTACTGAGAGCCTTGCCGGGATACATATCGGCGGTATTGAATTTGCGAATGCGGGTGTGAGCCATGTGGGTATTCTCTATATAAAGACAGTGTGTGCGTATTTTGCACAAAACGCCGGGTTCGTACAGCTTAGTAGATGGCGCAAATTGAAAAAGCTGTACGCATTGCGTTGGTTTGCGTAAGCACGTAGAATTTCGCCCCCTGGTTACGTTACTGCCAGGATTAAGTTATTGCTGGCGTAGCTCAGTTGGTAGAGCAGCTGATTTGTAATCAGCAGGTCGCGGGTTCGACTCCTGTCGCCAGCTCCATTTTTTCATAAAAACTAATGGTATATGGAACGTACACAAAACAATGTCCACTTTTACAATGTTATTTAAATAATGCGCTATGCGTTAATGACACACTCAGCTATAAGGTAAATCGATACATTTGCAAACCCCGGAAGTTATTTCGTGCACGTTCCTTAGTTTCACGGCCTCAGATGAATCCGGTTCATCAATAAATGTCTTAGCCGCTACACAGGAATCCAATACGATGGTTTTCATCCAGCTAAGCGCTTGGATTCGCTCTTGCGTATCTCTCTCAGCGTTTCAACCGCCGGGCTACCCGTCGTTTCGAGCCTCTGGAAGCTCTCAAGCAATTCATTCGTGTTGATCAACCACCTTTCAACGGCGGCATCACATTAATCAGTTGCCCATCCTCCAATACTGTGTTGTGGCGTTGACTGGGCGGGATATTTTCACCCGCCACGATCACCAGTAGTTCATCAATATCTTCACTAATGCGCAATTGTTTTATCGCCTCATCCACTTTGCTACCCGTGGGCAATGTAAATTCAGCACTGCCATTTTTTGCCTTGGGTAAGTACTCCTTTAATCGCCCGCCAAGCTTTATATTTATTTTCATTTTATAGCACCGTTGCAAGGGCAATAAATCATGCCCTTAGCTGATTACATGCGCAAATGCGTATACCAGGGCGAGATTACCAATGCATTGCCATCGGCAAGCCGAAAGTCATCGCGCTCACCCGGTGGTATATTCCTGCCATCGACGGTCACCAATACTTCAACCTGGCGCTTTTCAATAGAAAAGTGCTGTATGGCCTCCGCGACGGTTAATGCCTCACGCGCCTGCAATGCACGCATTTTCCCGGCAGCAGACACGATGGTATGTTTAAAGTGACCGCCGAGTGTAATGCTAAGCTGCATCAAATCTTACTCGCATCAAACCGGATTAAATACCTAACTCACTGAGGAGCGATTCGGGAATACTGCCATCGGTATGCCAACCGCGCAGTTGGTAGTATTCTTTTTTCATTTTATCCAGCTCGCTCACCCGGCCCTTGGCCGTGCCACTGGGGGCCGGAGTTTCCAACAGGCGCTTGGGTAAGGTGTCATCGGCACCCGTTAAACCTGCCAGCTCATTAAAGCGCCTCTCGATATTCCAGATACGTTCGCCGATGCGCAGCAAATCCTCTTCGCTCCAGTTTTTATCACAGGCGGCGTTCAGCAGTACCCGGTAATCGTCGAGACTCCAACCCGCACTGGCGGCGAAGCAACACAGGCCAGTGGAGTCGATGGTGGCGATTTCATCCTGCGAACTTTTGATTGGCTCTGCTTTGCCGCTGCCCGTCTGGTCTTTCATATCCGGGCCAAAGGAATCGTGTTTCATATGGCAGGCACCCCGGTTGCTGGTCGCATACCCCAGCCCCATACCCTGTAACGCACGGGAATCATAACCGGCAAATTCCTGCCCTTTAACGTGCATGGCAATCTCCGGGTGACCGTATTTCTCACACAGGCGTTTTGAACCAAGGCCCAGTATTTTGCCGAAACCTTCGTGCTTGCCGGTTTTTTCCGTCATGACGGTCAGCGCTTCAGCACTACCAAAGGTTAAGGCCACACCGTCAGTATCCTCTTTGGTAATCACCCCCATCTCATAAAGCTCCATCGCCGCAGCCAATGTGCCACCCATAGAAATCGGGTCCATGCTGTGTTCATTGGTGAGGAAACCGGCAAAGGTCAAGGCGTCGATATCGTCGACACCCACCAATGGACCAAAGGCGTAGCCGGATTCGTATTCGAGGCCACCGCCGGCAATATGGTATTCCGGTCGGTCTTTCACGCTGAAATGGTTCGGGTTGATCTTGCTGATGCGCTGACAGGCGATGGTGCAACCAAAGCAGGCGGCGTTTTGCACCATATTGCGGTGGCCGTCACGGGTGGTTTCCCACATCGCCTCGGCCCCCACTTTACTGGCCCCTTCAAACTGAACTGCCTGAAAATTGCGCGTGGGCAAGCCGCCAAAGGTGTTCATGGTTTCCATCATCGCCTGCGTGCCCCAATCAGAAAACTCCTTGCGCCCCGGACTCATCGCCAGGCGAGCATTGGTGGTTTTCACTGCATCCATAAAGGCTTGCGGGCGGGCGGCTCTGACGCCGGTAGTGCCGCGCACGGCAATCGCCTTGAGGTTTTTACTGCCCATCACTGCACCAACGCCAGAGCGGCCAGCGGCACGGTGCAAATCATTGATCACACAGGCAAAGCGCACACCGGCTTCGCCCGCAATGCCAATGGAGGCGACTTTCAGCTGTGGGTCCTGGTGTTGCCTGCGTAGCCAGCCCTCGGTATTCCAGACACTGGTGCCCCAGATATCATCAGCGGGCAATAGCTCGGCATGGTCGTCTTCAATGTGTAGATAGACAGGTTTTTCTGCCCGGCCAAGAAAAATAATCATATCGTAACCGGCAATTTTCAGCTCGGCACCAAAGCGACCACCCGAGTTAGAGCAGGCAATCGCGCCGGTCAACGGGCCTTTGGTAATCACCGAATAGCGGCTGCTGGTAGAGGCGGCGGTTGCCGTCAGCGGCCCAGTGGCAAAAATAAGGCAGTTCTCCGGGCTCATCGCATCGACCGATGGGTCCATATTCTCCATTAAATATTTACTGGCCAGGCCACGTTGGCCAATGTAGTGGTCCGCCCATTCCTGATTGAGTGGTTCACTGATCGCAGTGCCTGCACTCAAATCGACCCGAAGTACGCGATTTTGCCAACCCATAGTTTTCCCCTCAAATAATTATTGCTGTAAGACGTTAGTGTTTGTGTTCTATACACGAGAAAATCTGTCGGCAAGCGACAGAACCCATTTTAAAATCAAATCTATACTGGCACCAGTAGAGAATTCACCGCCCGAAACGTGCGCTTAATCACAGGTAAAGCCTCTCACTTTAGTATTGGTAAAAAACTAATCCCCCACACTCTCCACATTCACCTCAACCAACTCAGTGGGCAACAGCTTAATCTCAATGCGCCGGTTGCGCGCACGCCCTTCGATTGTGGCATTGTCGACAATAGGGCTGTATTCACCCAGACCGGTAACCTGTAGGCGATGCGGATCAATTTTCGAGCGTTCAATCAAAAAGTGCACGGCTGAACCGGCACGCGCCGAGGACAGCTCCCAGTTGGTGGGGTAACGTATGCTGCTTACAATGGGTATGTTGTCTGTGTGGCCTTCGACCTGGATACGTCGATCCGGGTATTGTTGCAGTACATCGCCAATACTGGCCAATGCCGCTTGTGCCGAGGGTAACAGTTGTGCAGAGCCACTGCTGAACAACACATCACCCTGCAAACGAATAATGGTGGGCTGGTTGCGTTTCTGTTCGATATTGACGCTGTTTTTGCCCAGCTCTTCTTTGAGTTTTTCACGCAATTGATTAAATGCCTGCTGTTCTTTTTCCCGTTCGGCTTTCAGTGCCTGTAGGCGCTTGATCAGTGTGCTGGTCTGTTCGCTGGTGGTGTCCAGTTCCCGGCGGGCCGAGTCGAGTTGTTCGCGGTACGCTTCACTGTTCTGCTGGCTGGACTCCATTTGTACCACCAGTTCAGCCAGCTCCTGACGACCGCGTTTATCAGACGCCAGGGCTTCATCGCGCTGCTCGCCAAGCGCGATAATTTGTTGCCGGGCCGCCTCGTACTCGCCCGTACGCTCTGCCAATGTGTTGCCGAGACCATCTTTCTCCTGCATCAACTGGGCAATCTGCTGTTGTGCCGCCTCTCTCTCCCGTACCAACTGGTCTATCTGCTGTTGTGCCGCCTCTCTCTCCTGTACCAACTGGTCTATTTGCTGTTGCGCCGCCTCTCTCTCCTGTACCAACTGGTCTATCTGCTGTTGTGCTTCCTCTTTTTCCTGTACCTGCTGATCTACCTGCCGTTGCGCTTCCTCTTTTTCCTGTATCAGTTGAGCGATTTGCTGTTGTGCCTCAGCGTATTCCCCGGTGCGCTGTGCCAATGCAGTTTCGCTATTATCGTACGCCTCCGCAATTTGCCCAATTTGCTGCTTGGCCCGGTCGCGCTCACCAGTTAGCGCCTGGATATTTTTATTCGCCTGCTCAAGTTCAGATTGCAATTTTGCTTTATCGCTTGCCTCGCTCTCCAGGGACTTCACCTGGCTGTCCAGTGCTGCCACCTGATTATTCAGGGTTTCAATCTGGCTTTTGGCGTTGATTTTGTCGGATTCGAGCGTTTGTATAGTCGCCTGCAATGCATCATTAGCGTTGATTTGTTTGTCCAGCATCGCTTTATTGCCCGCCATTTCATCGAGTATTTGCTCGTTTTTGTAATACAGTGTCCATCCCGTACCGCTGGCGACTAATAACAGTGCGATAATAACGGCGGGCATCGCAGTGCCACGGTTTGCATGTATTGACATGGTTAGAGTCCTCGTTGTCAGGGCTCTTGCCCTGTACATTTTATTTTTAGTTTGCGTGGACAGGGTTTAGCCAGCCTGTTTGTCAAAGAGTATTTTCTGCCACTGTGCCGGGCCAGTCTGGTGAACCGACTCGCCGCAACTATCAACTGCTACTGTAACAGGCATATCGGCAACTTCAAACTCATGAATGGCCTCCATACCAAGATCGTCAAAGGCGATGACCCGTGCCTGCCGGATGGCTTTAGACACCAGATACGCAGCACCGCCAACAGCCATCAGGTACACCGCCCGGTGCCGTTTGATTGATTCAATTGCGCCGGGGCCGCGCTCAGCTTTACCTATCATGCCCAGCAAACCGGTTTGACCTAACATCATATCGGTGAATTTATCCATGCGGGTTGCGGTGGTGGGGCCTGCCGGGCCAACCGCTTCATCACGTACCGCGTCTACCGGGCCGACATAGTAAATAAAGCGATTGGTGAAATCGACACCGTTTGGCAGTGCCTCGCCGCGTTCGACGTAGTCGGCAATACGTTTGTGCGCCGCATCCCGGCCTGTCAGCATCTTGCCTGACAATAGGATTGTTTCACCCGGCTGCCACTCGGCAATTTGCTCACGCGTTACCGTATCCAGGTTAACGCGCCGCGCATCAGGGCCGGCATCCCAGGTGATTTGTGGCCAGTCGTCGATATTGGGCGGTGTCTGCAGCGCAGACCCGCTGCCGTCGAGTACAAAGTGTGTATGCCGGGTCGCCGCGCAGTTGGGAATCATCGCCACCGGCAGGTTGGCGGCGTGCGTGGGGTAATCGTGTACCTTCACGTCGACCACAGTGGTTAGGCCACCCAGCCCCTGTGCACCGATACCGAGTTGATTGACGGCATCAAATATCTCCAGGCGCAGCGCTTCGGCACGGGTTTGTGGGCCACGTTCACGCAGGGCCTGTATATCGATTGATTCCATCAGCGACTCTTTGGCCATCAACATGGCTTTTTCTGCGGTGCCACCAATACCGATACCCAGCATACCCGGCGGACACCAGCCAGCGCCCATTGTCGGTACAGTTTTCACTACCCAGTCGACGACGCTGTCGGATGGGTTGAGCATCACAAATTTGGATTTGGCCTCTGAGCCGCCGCCTTTTGCCGCGACATCGACCTGCACGGTATCGCCGGGTACCACTTCCATATTGATCACGGCGGGGGTATTGTCCCGCGTGTTTCGGCGTGCGCCCGCCGGGTCGGCCAGTACTGAGGCACGCAGTGGGTTGTCGGGGTGCGTGTAGGCACGGCGAACGCCTTCATTGACCATATCGGTCACACTCATTGTGCTCTCCCATTGCACGCGCATACCGATTTTCAGGAACACAGTAACGATGCCGGTATCCTGACAGATGGGTCGATGACCTTCAGCGCATAAGCGGGAGTTGATCAGGATTTGCGCCATTGCATCCTTCGCTGCCTTCGATTCTTCTCTGAGGTAAGCCTCATGTACTGCCTGGATATAGTCCAGTGGGTGGTAGTAAGAAATAAACTGCAAAGCATCGGCAATGGAGTCGATAAAGTCGTCCTGGCGAATAGTCGTCATAAGAAGTTTCCCGCTGTGAATACTTTAAGGTACAACAAATTATAAGCCAGTTTGCTTGACTCGGTGTATCAGGGTGTGTCCAGCGGGCTTATTCCAGCGTAAAGCGGGCCACTACCGCTTGCCCTTCATTTTTACACCAGGCGCGAAACCCGCCCAGGCCACGGTTTTGCCATTCTTCGTAAGCGGCCTGCCAGGCATCTGAACGGGCTTTTTCGTGTATTTTTTGGCTGGGCCTGATTTGGTTCAGCAGGGCGGACAGTTGCCGCTGGAAGCCAGCACCGACTGTTTGACTAATCAGGCCGCAATACCCGGCAACCTCGAAATCGTAGTGAATCCTTACCAGTGGGTCTGTTGGGGGTGGGTAGGCTTGTATTGTTGTGGTAAAAAACAGCAGTAACACAGTGGCTATTGTGCGCTTGTGGGTTATTCTTAGTAGCATCACCCTAAACCTGAATTAATCACGCGTATTTGTTCCCGCTGCATTTTTGAGGATAATACCCCTTTTGCACTAATATACCTGCTAAATGCCTACCACTGAAAAAACACCGATAACACCCACCGTGTGGCGTGACCCGGCAGGTCAGCCTATTTCGTGTGTCGAGAAAATAAAAGTGCTGCGTGAAAACCACGAGGAGTTGCGCCAACAATTACAGGATTGCTTTGAGGATGCGCTGTTGATGGGGTGTGATGAGCAGCAGTTTCGGCAGATTCTCGATGGGCTGGTGAAAGAGTTGGTCAACCCTTACAACACACTATAGCGAGTGCCTTAAAAGCCCCTCTCCCTGAAGGCAAAGGGCTTGCAAGATACCCTCTATTTTGTAGGAATTTTTAAGTGCCTGTCCCTGGACATTCGCAATATTATTATCAGTTAAGCTCAAACAGCTCACGCTCCCGCGTCGTATTAGCGCCTGCCTTTATGCAAGTCACTGCGGCAACCTGAAAATCAAAACTCAATACGGTTTTTGCAGGTTTTTGAACATGGGAAAGTGTTTCACGTTAAGTGTAGCCAGGGCAATCTCGTGAAATTGAGCCGTTGCCGCGATAACGGAATCAACAGCGCCGATGCCGTGGCTGGGGCGATATTGTTTTAAGTATTCACCGGATTGAACTGCAATAGGGTGGGTAACATCAAGCACAATAGAGTGCGCAGCAATTGATTCTATCATGCGTTTTTCTTTGTTTCCTTTAATGCCTGCATAGAGCTCCATTATTGTCATGCTGGAAAGGCGTGGAGTAGATTTAAGACTATGGACATACACTATAGCGCCATCCTTTTGCCGCAGGTAATCAATGACGATACAAGTGTCCAGCAGAACAGGGGTCATTTCTGCAGTTGATCTATTCTGGTATCCATATCAGCGCGATATTCTTTTATTATTACGTCAATGTCATCCCGATCACGCCAAATGCCGCAGGCCTGGGACCAGCCTTTTTGCCAGCTACCCTCCCCCTTTTGCGCTTCTTCAATAGCAAGATCAACACCACGGCGTATCAACTCGCTTTGCTTTCTGCCAGTAAACCGGGCGATTGACCGCAATTGAACTTTTTGATCTTCACGTAGAAAAACCTGTGCTTTTTGCATGACAAATATGAACGTACCGTATTTACACGCTACATATCATATATGGCGAATATTATATGTCAATTATATTTTCCTGTTGGGGTAACTGCTTAGTACTACGTTCACCCTGCCGTTTTCGAGGAAAAATGGCATCTATACAAAATAGTGAGGAGCCATTCTGAGTAGTTACAAAGAAAACACCAAAACATCGCGAGAGAAACCCTATAACACCCTACGCTACCTGCATAGAAATAAAGTAAACGTTAAGAATATGCATGAAATAAACGCCGGGGTTCATAAATGTGTTAATTTGCCTTATAGCTGAGTCGACGTGAGTGTGCTATTAAAAAATGACACATTATTGAAATAATATAATAAAAACGGAAGTTGTTTCATGCATGTTCCTTAGAGTTGTTCAATTTCCTGAGTTGAAAGCCCTAAAACGTCGGCAATGATATCCACACTCATCTCCTTATCTTTTAATGCTTTTGCTATTTCAGCGGTTTTCTCCTGCTTGGCTTTTGCCGCAGCTCTCGCCTCGATCATATCGGGTAATTCATATTTTCTACTTTGTTTGAGTTCATCAAGAAGCCCTGAATCTGCGAAGCTGAAATAATCGTCTTCGCCAAGAATTAAATGGTCAGCTACCTCGACTTTAAGAAACCTACCCGCCTGAATATAGTAATCAGTGAAATCTTTATCGGCCACTGAAGGTTCAGCCAGACCACTTGGGTGGTTATGTACCAAAACTACCTCAAACGCCAACTTGTGAATCGCCAGTCGAAACGCTTCTCTGGCTTTGATATTCGCCATATTGGATGAGCCTAAAGCAGCCAGTTCAATATAGAGAATTTTGTGCATCGGATTAAGGCCAACCATCCAGAAGTGTTCCTGGCCCTGGCCGATTTTATTCTCTCTGCGCAAAATCTGGCGCATTATTAAATAAACATCGTTTGATCCATAAATAGCGACTTTTTGTTGCTTGCTTAATTTAACTTCCATTGAAATACCTCGTTTTCTGAAGCGGGCAGCAGGCTAGGCTTTAACACAGAGCATATCATTTATTGCGAAGGCGCCGATGCTGCAATGCCTCCCGCCAGGCGATGTAAAGCCCTGAGCTGGTAATCACGCCAATGCCGAGAAACACGACAGGCTCTGGCACTTCACCCCAGAACAATAAACCTGCCAGGATACTCCAGATAAGCTGGATATATTTAAACGGCGCGACCACCACTATCTGTGCATGGCGAAACGCTTCGATCAGGAAAAAATGCGCCACCACAAAACATATCGCGCCGAGTGCAAACCACAACCAATGCGATTGTTCGATGCTGTGCCACCCGCTGACGCTGGTAGTGGCACTCGTCAGCGCCAGAATAATCGCTGTGGTCAATACGATTCGCTGCGATGATTCCCCGGTGGTCATGGTGCGCGTGATGATGTCTCGAAACGCATCGGCCACTGCCACAATCAGCGGTAGGAATACCGCCCAGTGGATTACCGCAGCGCCGGGGCGAATCACGATAATGACCCCGATAAATCCCACAATGACGGCGAATAAACGGTGCAGGCCGACGTGCTCCTGCAGAAATACCCGGCCAAACAGCGTCATAAAAAGTGGCCCGGCAAAGGCAATTGCCACCACTTCTGCCAGTGGCATAAAACGCAGCGCGTGGACAAAGGCGAACGACCCCGTCGCGTACAACAGGCCGCGCAGGCAATGTGCCTTCCATTTAACAATGGGCAGCAGGTTCTCACCGCGTATACGCATCCCAATGTACACCAGCAGTGCGATTAATACGGCCTGAATAAACAGAATCTCCCCGACCGGGTAGTGCGGCACCAGCCATTTTGTTATGGCATCGTTACTGCTCAGGAAAAACCCAGCGAGCAACATTGAGGCAATACCACGAAAGTTGGTCTGCGGGGCGAGTAGTGTCGTGTGTTGCATTAAGGCACCGGTCTAAGTGTGTTGCCAGATAGGTTTAGGCTTGCACGTGCACTGACTATTACGGCTTTGGCGTTTTCAGTTGGCGGTGGTGCAGTGATCGTGAGCGAGCGCCTGTAGGCGCGGCAGGTTTTTTAGGTGGATGCTGCGCCGGTCCACCACCAGTAAATGCTTTTCCTGCATGCGGGTGAATAACCGGCTCACTGTTTCTATCGCTATGCCCAGGTAGTTGGCGAGGTCTTGCCTGGACATTGTCAGGTTAAAGGAGGTGGCGGAAAAACCGCGCACAGCAAAGCGGCGCGACAGGCTGAGTAAAAATGTCGCCAGGCGTTCCTCGGCTGTCATCTGCCCCAGCGCCAGCAACATGTGGTTACTGTTGGTTATCTCCCGCCCGACAAGGCACATTAGTTGACGGCGAAGGCCCTGCAGTTCTCCACACAGGGTATCGAAGTCGGGAAATGGCAGCTCGCACACGGTGGATTGCTCCAGTGCGATGGCGTTACAGCTATGTTGTTGCCCGGCAAAGGCATCCAGGCCGAGCAACTCACCGGGAAGATAAAACCCCAGTATTTGTTCGGCACCTTCGGGCGTGGTCACTGTGGCTTTAAAGGAACCCGAGTGCACTGCATAGATGGCGCGTAGCGGCTCCCCGTTACTGTATAGGTAGGCGTGCTGCTCACAGCTGTGCTTGTGATCGATCACACTATCCAGCTCCTCCATTTCCCGGCTGTTTAAGCCACGCGGCAGGCATAATTCAGACAGACTACAGGACTGACAGGAAACGTTGATGTCGGTGAGTTTCACATTATGCCTCGAATGGGTTGCGGCGGGGGCGTGCGCTTAAAACGTACTATATCAGCACTGTAGTTGACCTAGATCAATAACCGTTAGGTTTTTTTGCGGCAGGGTATCGTTTATGCCAGTTACCCAGAGCCAATACGGATGAGCAGCGAGTCGCGCTACAACTACACTGTCGTTTACCAGTTCACATTAATGACGGTGGTCTGGGGCATTGTCGGGATGGCCGTAGGGGTGTTGATTGCGGCACAGTTGGTCTGGCCCGCGCTCAACTTTGATATTCCCTGGTTGAGTTATGGGCGTTTAAGGCCACTGCATACTAACGCGGTGATTTTCGCCTTTGGTGGCTCGGCACTGTTCGCCACCTCGTACTACGTTGTACAGCGCACCTGCCAGGTGCGGCTGGTATCAGACGGGTTGGCGGCCTTTACCTTTTGGGGTTGGCAAGTGGTGATCGTGGCCGCCGCGATCACTCTGCCGCTGGGGATTACCCAGGGCAAGGAATACGCCGAGCTGGAATGGCCAATCGATATTCTGATCACCGTTGTCTGGGTGAGTTACGCGATTGTTTTTTTTGGCACGATTATCAAGCGCCGCACCCCCCATATTTACGTTGCCAACTGGTTTTACGGAGCTTTTATCATCACCGTTGCGGTGTTGCACCTGGTCAATAGCGCCGGGCTGCCAGCGGGGCTGTGGAAATCCTATCCGGCCTACGCGGGTGCCGTCGATGCGATGGTACAGTGGTGGTACGGGCACAACGCGGTGGGGTTTTTCCTCACGGCTGGTTTCCTCGGCATGATGTACTATTTTGTGCCCAAGCAGGCCAATCGGCCAGTGTATTCATACCGTTTGTCTATCGTGCATTTTTGGGCGCTGATCTCGACCTATATGTGGGCCGGGCCACACCATCTGCACTACACCGCGCTGCCGGATTGGGCACAGTCGCTGGGCATGGTGTTTTCGCTGATTCTGCTGGCACCCTCCTGGGGCGGGATGATAAACGGCATCATGACGCTGTCCGGGGCCTGGCACAAACTGCGCGATGACCCGATTCTGCGCTTTATGGTTGTGTCGCTATCGTTTTACGGTATGTCGACGTTTGAGGGGCCGATGATGGCGATCAAGACTGTCAACGCCCTGTCCCACTACACCGACTGGACCATCGGCCACGTGCACTCCGGCGCACTCGGCTGGGTGGCGATGATATCGATCGGTGCGATCTACGCCTTATTGCCAAAGCTGGTGGGGCGCGACGGCATGTACTCAACGCGGCTGATCGAAGTGCATTTTTGGGTGTCGACCATCGGTATCGTGCTGTATATCGTGGCGATGTGGATTGCCGGTGTCGCGCAGGGCCTGATGTGGCGTGCGATCAACGACGACGGCACGCTCACCTACAGCTTTGTCGAATCACTGGAAGTCACCTTTCCGTTCTATCTGGTGCGGCTGGCCGGTGGCGCGCTGTTTCTGTTCGGTATGCTGCTGATGGCCTGGAATGTCGCCAAAACCCTCGGTGCCTCAAGGGCGCCTGCGTCGCAACCCCCGCTGCCCGAGACCCCACCTTCCGACCAGCCTTCCGTTCAGCTTTCCAATCGGGTTACCGACACCGCGCAGCCCGCCTAGCGGGCCGTACCACCAGGAGACCGAGATGAGTCAAAGTCATGCCCTCGTTGAGAAAAACATTGGCCTGATGATTATTTTTATTGTCATTGTTATCAGCTTTGGGGGCCTGGTAGAAATTGTTCCGCTGATGTTTCTAAAAGACACCACCCAGCCGGTCAGTGGTCTCAAACCCTACCCCGCGCTACAGCTCGCCGGCCGGGATATCTACATACGCGAAGGCTGCTACAACTGCCACTCACAGATGATTCGCCCGTTTCGCGCCGAGACCGAGCGCTACGGCCACTACTCGCTGGCGGGCGAGTTTGTCTATGACCGCCCGTTTCAATGGGGCTCCAAACGCACCGGGCCGGATCTGGCGCGGGTCGGTGGCCGCTACAGCGATGACTGGCAGCGCCAACACCTGATAGACCCACGCAGCGTGGTGCCGGAGTCGAATATGCCTTCCTACCCATGGCTGCGCGATAACGATGTCGACGGCGAGGCAATACAGCGGCATATGCGCACGCTACAGCGCCTCGGCCAGCCCTATAGCGACAGTGAGATCGACGCCGCTGCCGGGGCGGTGATGGGCAAGAGCGAGCTCGATGCACTGGTCGAGTACCTTCAACACCTCGGCATTTTCGTCAAAACCAGGAGGTGATCGTGGATATCAACACCCTTCGCGCCATTCTGACACTGCTCACCTTTAGCGCCTTTATCGGCGTCTGGGTATGGGCCTGGTCAGCCCGTCAACACCAGCGTTTCGATGACAGCGCCCGGCAGATATTCAGTGACAAGGATACGCGCCTACACCAGGCTTCAGCGCTCGGTAATCACCCTGGCAATACGTTTGAGGATACGCTGAGTGATACGCCCCCGCCGGGTAAGCAATCGACAGCACCGACAAAGCTACCGACAGAGGACAGGCAATGAGTGGTTTTTGGAATGGCTGGGTTGTAGTACTGACGACGATCAATATCGCCGCCTGCTTCTGGTTGATCTGGTGGACGCAAAAACCGCGCAAGGGCGAAGCGGCGCAAGGTGATCACACGGGGCATTACTGGGATGGCGATCTGTGTGAGTACAATAACCCCCTGCCGCGCTGGTGGCTGTGGCTGTTCTACATCACCTTATTTTTCAGCATTGGCTACCTGTTGTTATACCCCGGTATGGGGCGGTTTGCGGGCATCTTGGGCTGGTCGCAGCACGGCGCCTATCAAGCCGAACTGGCAGAGGCAGACGTGCGTTATGGGCCACTGTTTGCCAAGTATGCGGGCACGCCGGTAGCCGGGCTTGCAGAGGACCCATCGGCAGTCGATATTGGTCGACGCCTATTTCTCAACTACTGCGCCACCTGTCACGGCTCGGACGCCAAGGGTGCGCGTGGCTTTCCGAATCTGGCCGATAATGTCTGGCTGTACGGCGGCGCGCCGGAAGCGATCACTACGAGCATCGCGCAGGGGCGTAGCGGTGTGATGCCCGCGTTTGGTGCGGTGCTGGGTGAAAGCGGCGTAAAAGAAGTCACCGCCTATGTGCTCAGCCTGTCGGGCAGGCCAGTCAGTGAAATCCTGCGCCGCGAGGGCGCCAGGCATTTCGCGCTTTGCGTGAGTTGTCATGGGGCCGATGGGCGCGGCAACCAGGCCTTGGGCGCGCCCAATCTAGCCGATAACGAGTGGTTGTACAGCGGTTTCCCCACCACCGTGCAGACCTCCATCCGCGATGGCCGTCATGGGGTGATGCCAGCGCACGGTGAATTACTGGGTGACGATAAGGTGCACCTGCTGGCGGGCTATGTGTATAGCCTGAGCAACGTGCGCCCCGCCGTGTCGCAATAGCGCGGCGCGCTATCGGCTGTTGGTATGCTCCGCTACGACTATCTAAAAACACTGGTGCTGCGGCAGGTGCTGATCGCGGTATTGTGGCCATCATTCGTCAGCGCTGGCGTGGCACTGGTGCTGCTGTACGCTATTGTCGAACCCTCGCGCATCGCCGCAGCGGCGGGGCTGTTGGGCGTTTCGAATATTGCCATCTACTCGCTGAGCTTTTTCTTCCTGTGGGCGCAGGCGGTTTTGGCCAGCGTATTCTGCCTGGTATTTATCGCGCCCACTGAGCGGGGGCTTCCCCCCAGTCGATTCACCCCGCCGTGACGCTTTTCCGTGGCTGATAGCGCCCCCGTCACCCTGTATCAAAAGCGTGAGAAGATCTATCCGCGTGCGGTTAGCGGTATCTATGCGCGCCTGCGGGTTACCGGTGTGCTGGTGTTGCTGGGCCTGTTTTACACGCTGCCCTGGTTGCAGTGGCCTCTGCTGGTGACGGGTGCCGAACAGGTAGCTCATCAGGCCGCTTATCAGGCGGTTCACCAGGCAGTATTGTTCGATCTGCCAGCGCGCAAATTCTATTTGTTTGGCACGGTCTTCTGGCCGCAGGATTTTCTATTGCTCGCCGGTTTTTTGATCCTGTGCGCGCTGTCGCTGTTTTTTTTCACGGCGCTGGCCGGGCGCCTATGGTGTGGCTACGCCTGCCCGCAGACCGTCTGGACCGAGTTGTTTCTGTGGATCGAAGCCAGGGTCGAGGGCAGCCGCAACCAGCAGATCAAGCGTGACCGGGCGCCCATGAATACCGAGACATTCGCCAGAAAGTCGTTAAAGCATGCGATCTGGTTGCTGTTATCGTTATTCACAGGGTTTACATTTGTCGCCTACTTCACGCCTTCATACACGCTGATGGCGGAAATACTCGACGCCAGCCTGGGGCCCTGGGAACTCTTCTGGTTGTTGTTTTACGGGTTTGCCACTTACGGTAACGCTGGCTGGATGCGCGAGCAGGTGTGCCTCTATATGTGCCCCTATGCACGCTTTCAAAGCGCCATGTTTGATCGCGACACACTGATTATCGCCTACGACCCAACACGCGGTGAGCCGCGTGGCGCAACTGGCGACTGCGTCGATTGCACCCTGTGCGTACAGGTTTGCCCTACCGGCATCGATATCCGCGACGGCCTACAGTACCAGTGCATCGGCTGCGCGGCGTGTATCGATGTCTGCGATACGGTGATGGGCAAAGTACGGCGCCCCCAGGGGTTGATTCGCTACACCACCCAAAACGCACTGCAGGGCGGGCTCAGCCGCATCGTGCGGCCACGTACACTGATCTACGCTGTGTTGTTAGTGCTGTTGATCGCTGTGCTGGGGCTTGGGTTACATGCGCGTGTGCCGCTGGAGCTGGATATTATCCGTGACCGCAATACCCTGTACCGCGAAACCCCTGAGGGGTGGGTGGAAAATACCTATACCCTGCGCATTATCAATATGGATACCCGCACGCACGACTACTCGCTTGGCGTCGATGGAATACCCGGTTTGCAACTGGTCGGCGCAGATACATTCAGCGCCCCGGCGGGTGAGGTGCTTTCCAGCGTTATCAGCCTGCGCGCCGACCCCCGCGTGCTAAAGGCACGCAGCAGCGAGATTTTCTTTTCCATCAGTACGCACGGTGAGCCGGTATTGCAGCGGCGGGAACCCGCCCGGTTTCTAGGCCCGGCGCCAGATTTATAAGCGTATCCTCACACAGGAGAATAGCCATGTACACACACGCTAAAAGCGACCCTATACCCTGGTATAGGCAATTCTGGCCCTGGGCACTGATTGCCATTCCAGCCGCCACCGTGGTCGCCTGCGCAGTGACCATCGTGATCGCTATTGTCAGTGACGACGGCCTGGTCACCGATAGCGAACCGGTATCCCGCTACTACACAGGGGAATAGCCGTGTCATTCGATACCACCGTTGGCGCGGCGACTATTTTTAACCGGCCAGGCCGCCGACCGGGTAACCGACCGGGCCAGGCCGATGATTATGACCGCCCGGCACTGCGCGATCGTTTCGTCAGGCACCTGCCGCAGGAGCGGTGCGAGGTGACGCTGGCGGTGGCGGGGATTCGCTGCGCCGCCTGTATTGGCGCAATCGAGCGTCACTTACAGCGCCAGGCGGGCGTAGAGTCAGTGTCGATAAACTACGCCACCCGCCAGGCGCGTGTGGTGTGGCAGGCGGGTTCGGCAGCGCTTGCAGACATCATCGGTGCCATCGATGCCCTGGGTTACAGCGCCAGCCCCTACGCGCCGCATCGGCAGCGCGAGCAGCTCGACAGCGAGTACCGCCACTCGCTCAAACGCCTGGCGGTCGCGGGCGTATTCGGTATGCAAGTGATGATGCTGGCGGTCGCCCTGTATCTGGCGGACGGTGCCATCGATCCCCGTTACGCGGCGCTGATTCGCTGGGCCAGCCTGCTGCTGTGCCTGCCAGTGGTGGCGTATAGCGCCGGGCCGTTTTTCCGCGCCGCCTGGCGCGGTGCAAAAACCGGGCGGCTGACGATGGACGCACCCGTCAGTTTGGGCATTGCCCTCGCTTTCGTCGCCAGCATAGGGGCCGTCTACCAGGGGCGGGGGGAAATCTATTTCGACTCGGTGGCAATGTTCACCTTTTTACTGCTCACTGCGCGGCACGTTGAACTGCTGGTGCGCATTCGCGCCACACGTGCGGCTACCGCCTGGCAGCGGGCGCTGCCGGAAATGGCGTCGCGGGTCGATGTGAGCGGCACTATCGAGCGGGTAGCGGCGCTTGAACTACGCCCCGGTGACCGGGTGCGGGTGTTGCCAGGGCAGGCAGTGCCGGTCGACGGTCATGTACTGGAGGGCAGTGGCTGCGTCGATGAGTCACTGCTGACTGGCGAGAGTGCCCCGGTCGCCAGGTGCGTCGGCGCCACCGTTATCGGCGGCTCGATCAACCTTGAGGGCGAGCTACTGATCGGCGTGGCCGAATCGCTGGACGACAGCTTCGCCAGCCAGTTGCAGCGCCTGCTGACGCGTGCGCAGAGCGAAAGACCACCCCTGTTGCAGTTTACCGACCGTATCGCCGGTTACTTCATCGCCGCTGTGATCGCCATCGCCGCCCTGGTGGCCGCGTACTGGTGGCTTGCCGGTGACGCCGACTGGCTATCGACCACCGTCGCCGTATTGATCATCACCTGTCCCTGTGCTTTGTCGCTGGCCGCACCGGCGGCGATAAGCGCCGCCAGTGCAGCACTCGCCGGGAATGGCTTGTTACCCACCCGCGCTGGCGCACTGGAGACGCTGGCGCGTGTCACCCACGTGGTATTCGACAAGACCGGCACGCTCAGCGATGGCGTGTTGCAATTGTGCAATACACGCGTGCTCGCCGACCTCGATCAACACACCGCACTGCGTATCGCCGCCGCCATCGGCCACCACGCACAACACCCAGTGGCGCGGGCGCTGTGCCAATTCCACACACACACGAGCGGTGATGAAACTCTGCGCGTGAGCGACGTGGTCATCACGCCGGGGGTGGGCATGGCCGCGACGATAGCGGGCCAGCGTTGGCACCTCGGTTCACTCGACTACCTGGTCGAAGTTACCGCTCTGGATGTGGCTGCCGATGTTTTCAGGTCGGTGTCTGAAGATGCAACCACTGGCGGCACCCAATCACTGCTGATGCGCGGCGGCACGCTGGTGGCAGCATTTTCCTTTGTCGATCAGCTTTGCCCAGAGGCGGCACGCCTGGTCGATGAGCTCAAATGTGCCGGTAAGGCGGTATCGATACTCTCTGGAGACAGCCAGATGGCCGTGTCGCGCATAGCCAACCAGGCGGGTATCAGCACATTTCACTACCGGCTTAGCCCAGCCGACAAGCTCGATCACATCCACCGCCTGCAAGACACGGGCGCGGTTGTCGCGATGCTCGGAGACGGCGACAACGACTCCCCGGCGATGGCACGCGCCGATGTGTCGGTGGCGATGGCAGAGGGTACTGATATTGCAGTGACCAACGCCGATCTGGTGTTGCTCAACAATCACCTTCCGGCCTTCGCCATCGGGTTGCACACTGCGCAGCGGGCGCTGACCATTGTGCGACAGAATGTTGTCTGGGCGATTGCCTATAATGCTACCGCGTTACCGCTTGCCGCCTTGGGTTACACCACGCCGTGGATGGCGGCTATCGGTATGTCGATAAGTTCTTTGGTGGTTGTGTTAAATGCCTCGCGTTTGCGACGAGCGCGAGGGGGCGGCTAGCAGCGGGATGGATATTCTCTTTCTGTTGATTCCGATAGCAATGTTGCTCGCAGGTCTTATTGTGGGGGTGTTTTTTTGGGCTGTGCAAAGTGGCCAGTTTGATGATTTGGAGGGACCGGCTCAGCGGATATTGGAGGATGATAATTAGGCGTTCTTTGCATCACAACGACTGGTTCCCACAGTTCCCATAAAAAGCCTGATACACAGTCACGTACACTGTATGCCAGACACCGCCTGCGCCGCATTCGGCATTCACGCACAGACTTATCCCAGTTCTACCTCCCGCCCCTGGTTCTGATGTCTTGTCAATTTGGTTTCGACACGTCAACACGTATTCGGGTTTACTCGTCTCTCGTGTATCTTACCTGCCAATGTTCTTGCATTGACTTTTCCCCAACGCTCACCACAGCTTCGCGCTGTATACAGTGGAGAAAGACACTTACGCCTCGCGAACGAAACCCCTACAGCACCACGAATAAATACAAAGATTAATAAAAGGTAAGCTAACGTCTACTCTTTATTCTATGTGGGCAGCGTAGGACGTTATGGAACGTACACAAAATAATGTCCACTTTTATCATGTTATTTAGATAATGCGCTATTTGTTAATAACACTCAGCCAACTCAGCTATAAGGTAAATCGATACATTTGCAAACCCCGGAATTTGTTTCGTGCACGTTCCTAATTCACTAATTTACAGTTTTCTAAGCTGCCTGTGCGGCAGTGAACAGTTAGCGTCAGACCACTTAATCACTCCAGACTTTCTAAGCTGCCTGTGCGGCAGTGAACACACGCTACAAAGACGCGTGACGGAGCTGTACTTTCTAAGCTGCCTGTGCGGCAGTGAACAGTCATTTGCAGTTTGATACACTGCTTTAAATTTTCTAAGCTGCCTGTGCGGCAGTGAACTAGCGGTACACATGGCGGTGTTTGATTCTACATTTCTAAGCTGCCTGTGCGGCAGTGAACAAGCCCGGGTATAAGTTCCCAAAAGGGCTAACTTTCTAAGCTGCCTGTGCGGCAGTGAACCGTTCCAGGTCATCAACAAAATATTTTGTCCCTTTCTAAGCTGCCTGTGCGGCAGTGAACTCTATTGGCCGAAAATCGGCCCCGAACCAAGTTTTCTAAGCTGCCTGTGCGGCAGTGAACTTTGATAAATTAAACGTTTCAGCCGTCGTTATTTTCTAAGCTGCCTGTGCGGCAGTGAACATTTCTACTGCAATTACTGCGATGGGCGACGAATTTTCTAAGCTGCCTGTGCGGCAGTGAACAGTCCAAAACGGTGGCACCCAAACTCATCACAATTTCTAAGCTGCCTGTGCGGCAGTGAACCGATAGCACTATTAATAAATTTATTATTCGAGTTTCTAAGCTGCCTGTGCGGCAGTGAACAGGAATGGGGACAAGTGGGTGCGGGCTGATGATTTCTAAGCTGCCTGTGCGGCAGTGAACTGCATTCTAATAGTTGCACCGGCTTTTTTGCATTTCTAAGCTGCCTGTGCGGCAGTGAACATTCGAGATTGAGTGTTTGGCTTTGCGAACCGTTTCTAAGCTGCCTGTGCGGCAGTGAACGTGGGAATGTGCGGCGTACCAATAGCCGCTAGATTTCTAAGCTGCCTGTGCGGCAGTGAACGGCAATAAAATCTGCACCGGCTCGACAAAATGTTTTCTAAGCTGCCTGTGCGGCAGTGAACATGGTCGCTTTTGAATACGCGGCTCATGGGGATTTCTAAGCTGCCTGTGCGGCAGTGAACGGTTGTCGGTTTGATTACCCGTATATTCTTTTCTAAGCTGCCTGTGCGGCAGTGAACTCACGAATTAATTTAAAAATGCCTAGCGCAGATTTCTAAGCTGCCTGTGCGGCAGTGAACATCAAATGCAGCAGGATTGCTATATCAATAAATTTCTAAGCTGCCTGTGCGACAGTGAACGCCACTCTTCATTAAGCCCGTTACACAACAGTTTTCTAAGCTGCCTGTGCGGCAGTGAACACGGAGGTTGGTAATGAAGCGGGATAATAATCATTTCTAAGCTGCCTGTGCGGCAGTGAACACAACCCGGCCTTCATTCCAACCGTCCAATCCTTTCTAAGCTGCCTGTGCGGCAGTGAACTATTAGAAGCGGTTAGACATATAACAAAAAAATTTCTAAGCTGCCTGTGCGGCAGTGAACTCCAAAGCGTTGGCGAGTGACCAAGGCAATTTTTTCTAAGCTGCCTGTGCGGCAGTGAACTAACATCGATGATATTTAGAACGGAATTTAACTTTCTAAGCTGCCTGTGCGGCAGTGAACATAGACGATAAAATTTATATGCACGTAGACTATTTCTAAGCTGCCTGTGCGGCAGTGAACTGCTAATTATAAATGCAATCGAGGTGTTAAGTTTTCTAAGCTGCCTGTGCGGCAGTGAACGTTTATTATCATAATATTGCGATTTGGGATAATTTCTAAGCTGCCTGTGCGGCAGTGAACCATAGTGGTCTCTCGTGGTGTTAAAGCTAAGCTTTCTAAGCTGCCTGTGCGGCAGTGAACTACCAACCTCCGTCAACTCCATCGTGCCAAACTTTCTAAGCTGCCTGTGCGGCAGTGAACTTCATCTGCTTCAACATGTGCCGGATTTTTCATTTCTAAGCTGCCTGTGCGGCAGTGAACGAGGTAATGTTGAATACAAAGAAACAGCAAAATTTCTAAGCTGCCTGTGCGGCAGTGAACTGTAAAAGAAGACCTGGAAGTTTTTGCAGAAATTTCTAAGCTGCCTGTGCGGCAGTGAACCGGAGATGAATGTTGAGCAAACAGCGGGAAACTTTCTAAGCTGCCTGTGCGGCAGTGAACTTTTAGGCGGGCCTACGTCACGATTCGAGTACTTTCTAAGCTGCCTGTGCGGCAGTGAACCGCTAGAAGGAATGGGTCTGGGATTATGATATTTTCTAAGCTGCCTGTGCGGCAGTGAACTGTGGGGTTAACAATTTTTAAATGATTTTGGTTTTCTAAGCTGCCTGTGCGGCAGTGAACAGAGGGGTGTATTCATTATGAGTCGGGTAAAATTTCTAAGCTGCCTGTGCGGCAGTGAACAAACCCAACACGCAAGATGGAAGCGATTTAACTTTCTAAGCTGCCTGTGCGGCAGTGAACGGGTAGCTGCGCCGGGTGCAATAGTAGTTACTTTTCTAAGCTGCCTGTGCGGCAGTGAACGATGCAATGACAATAGATTTTCCTGTTCCTGTTTTTCTAAGCTGCCTGTGCGGCAGTGAACGCAAGAACAGAAGCATTACGTGCAGTGCATCATTTCTAAGCTGCCTGTGCGGCAGTGAACTCTCCATTGATGTTGATACATTAGTAATAAACTTTCTAAGCTGCCTGTGCGGCAGTGAACAATATGTTTGTATTAATAGTAACGTCAAGAACTTTCTAAGCTGCCTGTGCGGCAGTGAACATGATATGGATAGCATCTGGGTTTAGATTTTTTTTCTAAGCTGCCTGTGCGGCAGTGAACCGACCGGTGTTTTTTCGTGGCTTGACACAGTATTTCTAAGCTGCCTGTGCGGCAGTGAACTGTGGTGGGGAGAGTTTAAGTGAGGGATTTTATTTCTAAGCTGCCTGTGCGGCAGTGAACCGCTTAAACCAATTTTAGACATTGACGATCAGTTTCTAAGCTGCCTGTGCGGCAGTGAACTATCTAACTTTCTTCCGCTACCTAATTTATTTTTTCTAAGCTGCCTGTGCGGCAGTGAACAGATGAATACTGCCGTGCGTGGGTGATGGAACTTTCTAAGCTGCCTGTGCGGCAGTGAACGTTGAGGTACCCCGTTGCTGTATTCAGCAACGTTTCTAAGCTGCCTGTGCGGCAGTGAACAAAGAGAAGGCGTTAATATTTTTGACGAGAATTTTCTAAGCTGCCTGTGCGGCAGTGAACAATCAGTGGTGGGGCGTTAAAACAATACAAAATTTCTAAGCTGCCTGTGCGGCAGTGAACAAGCGGCGACAGCCGATCACTTTTTATTTACATTTCTAAGCTGCCTGTGCGGCAGTGAACATGAGTTCAGCGCTTTACTGCTTTGGATAACTTTTCTAAGCTGCCTGTGCGGCAGTGAACGATGTTAATTGCCCGTATTGCAGGCAAGGTCATTTCTAAGCTGCCTGTGCGGCAGTGAACTCAAGGAGTTCGATCAGAATAAAGACATAAGCTTTCTAAGCTGCCTGTGCGGCAGTGAACATGCACTAGTTTTTGTGGATAAACAAACAGAATTTCTAAGCTGCCTGTGCGGCAGTGAACAATATATGAATTAAATCCCTCATCTTGAATCATTTCTAAGCTGCCTGTGCGGCAGTGAACACATTGCCCGTATTCATGGTGCCATCATATAATTTCTAAGCTGCCTGTGCGGCAGTGAACGCGGCATCGCCATCCCACCAGTGGAATGAACGTTTCTAAGCTGCCTGTGCGGCAGTGAACGAGCATTCATTAAATTAGAGTGTATATCGAATTTTCTAAGCTGCCTGTGCGGCAGTGAACTCAAAATCGCAAAAGATCTAGCAGGTCAAAAATTTCTAAGCTGCCTGTGCGGCAGTGAACAACGAAACAGCTCAATGATCACTTTATATCACATTTCTAAGCTGCCTGTGCGGCAGTGAACACGAAATAAGCGACTTACCGCGTGGAACCTCTTTTCTAAGCTGCCTGTGCGGCAGTGAACAATTTCCAATAAAACGTTCACGTGAATTTTCATTTCTAAGCTGCCTGTGCGGCAGTGAACTACAAATGACAGATGAACTTGAAAACGCAGAATTTCTAAGCTGCCTGTGCGGCAGTGAACAATACGGCAAAAGTTCATTATATCAATTAGAATTTCTAAGCTGCCTGTGCGGCAGTGAACCAGACAAGGCTACATTATCGCTTGGATTTATTTTTCTAAGCTGCCTGTGCGGCAGTGAACGCGGTTTAGTGCCCCTGCTTCCGTTATTTAACTTTCTAAGCTGCCTGTGCGGCAGTGAACTTACAATAGAAGTTCGAGATGATTTATCATAATTTCTAAGCTGCCTGTGCGGCAGTGAACTGTGAAATGTCACGAGTGCGGGGGTACAGGCTTTTCTAAGCTGCCTGTGCGGCAGTGAACTTAACGAAGTTGTTATCAAATATCGAGAACAATTTCTAAGCTGCCTGTGCGGCAGTGAACTAAGCGAGGAACGCGCTCCTGCACCTCTGCCGTTTCTAAGCTGCCTGTGCGGCAGTGAACAGCTGAATTGTACATATTGCCGCCCGCCCCTATTTCTAAGCTGCCTGTGCGGCAGTGAACAACGCGGCTTTTAATTCATCAAGCGCTTTAACGTTTCTAAGCTGCCTGTGCGGCAGTGAACATGAATTAACACAAGGGCGTTGGCAACAGTACTTTCTAAGCTGCCTGTGCGGCAGTGAACGGACGAACTAGAGATACGCACGACACTATGCATTTCTAAGCTGCCTGTGCGGCAGTGAACCTTCAATCAACACCGGGGTTCCAGATGATCAGTTTCTAAGCTGCCTGTGCGGCAGTGAACTATTTCTATTGAAATAAATCTATCAGACGATGTTTCTAAGCTGCCTGTGCGGCAGTGAACAATCAGGATTGCAGGGAAATGTATCAGGATGTTTTCTAAGCTGCCTGTGCGGCAGTGAACGCTTCAATATTTGATGGATGAAATAGATATAATTTCTAAGCTGCCTGTGCGGCAGTGAACCGGTATTCAATGATAATTTCGGTGATTACACCTTTCTAAGCTGCCTGTGCGGCAGTGAACTTATCAATATTTTGAAACGTCTTTTCCCAAAATTTCTAAGCTGCCTGTGCGGCAGTGAACTAGAGAGTTGTTATGTTTAAAATTAAGCAAATTTTCTAAGCTGCCTGTGCGGCAGTGAACAAAGTTGCCCGGGGGTAAGTGGCCGCTAGTCTTTTCTAAGCTGCCTGTGCGGCAGTGAACACTAAGCGGTGCCACATCTATTAGATCGATGTTTTCTAAGCTGCCTGTGCGGCAGTGAACTGTAAAATCCGTCGGCTTTATTTGAAAAAATTTTTCTAAGCTGCCTGTGCGGCAGTGAACTTTTTGATGAACTAGATGCAAAGATTTTTTACTTTCTAAGCTGCCTGTGCGGCAGTGAACGTCGCGTCCGCCGGGGTAGGCGTGGGCAATTTTTTCTAAGCTGCCTGTGCGGCAGTGAACAAAAAATCATCGACTTGAGAGACTAAATTATCTTTCTAAGCTGCCTGTGCGGCAGTGAACAGAGATTCAGCGGCGTGGTCAAGGCTCTCGAATTTCTAAGCTGCCTGTGCGGCAGTGAACAAATGACAGAAGATGACATATTTAAAGTTAATTTTCTAAGCTGCCTGTGCGGCAGTGAACAAAAAAGATATGCGAGTTATTTAATAAGTAACTTTCTAAGCTGCCTGTGCGGCAGTGAACTGCCCTTTAGCGCTTTCATTCCTTTTTTACCATTTCTAAGCTGCCTGTGCGGCAGTGAACTGCAATCTGTTGAACAAAAAAGATTGTTAAAATTTCTAAGCTGCCTGTGCGGCAGTGAACCTCTCGACAAATACGTCCTTATCCGCCGAAACTTTCTAAGCTGCCTGTGCGGCAGTGAACGTACATTCACTACAAAGTTCGCTTCGATTATGTTTCTAAGCTGCCTGTGCGGCAGTGAACAAAAGAAACCCAGCGGTGGCACAAGATTTAATTTTCTAAGCTGCCTGTGCGGCAGTGAACCGTGTGGTATCGTGATGCGAGGGGGCGTGTATTTTCTAAGCTGCCTGTGCGGCAGTGAACATTGCGAGGCCAACAAAAAAGATAAAACATACTTTCTAAGCTGCCTGTGCGGCAGTGAACGCAAAAATAACTTGTTTGATCCAGGCCAGTAGTTTCTAAGCTGCCTGTGCGGCAGTGAACTTGTCTCAGTTAATCGGCAAAGCAGACAAAACTTTCTAAGCTGCCTGTGCGGCAGTGAACGTTAATTGTAATACTTGAGTCGTATTATCGATTTTCTAAGCTGCCTGTGCGGCAGTGAACTATTTACCCCCAAATCATAGCTTTAATCTGAGTTTCTAAGCTGCCTGTGCGGCAGTGAACATTTGTGTGATGAGTTCGTTCCGATTTACAACTTTCTAAGCTGCCTGTGCGGCAGTGAACAAGGAAATGGCGGTTGAAAATGGGCAAGGTTCGTTTCTAAGCTGCCTGTGCGGCAGTGAACCTTGGAAGATATGGTTAGATTGACAAAATCAATTTCTAAGCTGCCTGTGCGGCAGTGAACCCCAGGGGCCAATGCCAATGACATAAACGTAGTTTCTAAGCTGCCTGTGCGGCAGTGAACAATACATAACTGAGAAAATTTAAGGTATGAGCTTTCTAAGCTGCCTGTGCGGCAGTGAACCTTAATTTTCAGATGCCGTCAATGTGATTTCAGTTTCTAAGCTGCCTGTGCGGCAGTGAACGTAATCGTTCAGTTTGCGGCGTAAAGCCGTATTTTCTAAGCTGCCTGTGCGGCAGTGAACATCGACAATTTGGGTGTCTAGGGGGTGTATCCTTTCTAAGCTGCCTGTGCGGCAGTGAACAAACAGTTGGCAGTGAATGTAATAGATTCACTTTTCTAAGCTGCCTGTGCGGCAGTGAACATGTGTCTACAATATCATCGTGCTTAGCCAGCTTTCTAAGCTGCCTGTGCGGCAGTGAACTGATGATTTTAATCTAGATGATGTGGATTTAATTTCTAAGCTGCCTGTGCGGCAGTGAACTCAAGAATATATCTATCTGCTGTTGAGTGAACTTTCTAAGCTGCCTGTGCGGCAGTGAACCCGCTTCAAAGCTTCCATCTTCATAATACAAATTTCTAAGCTGCCTGTGCGGCAGTGAACACGACGATTTAATCGAAAAAAACCCACTCAACTTTCTAAGCTGCCTGTGCGGCAGTGAACGGGTGGCGTTCTGAGCGTAAACGGATACCTGTTTTCTAAGCTGCCTGTGCGGCAGTGAACGTTATATGAGACATAATTAATAATTACCTCTATTTCTAAGCTGCCTGTGCGGCAGTGAACTCACCTTCGAGTAGACCCACACCGTGTAAAGCTTTCTAAGCTGCCTGTGCGGCAGTGAACCCCGAGCAACGCCCGCTGTTGCCATTTCTACATTTCTAAGCTGCCTGTGCGGCAGTGAACTCACCATGCTCTACGCCCAACTCGGTGATATATTTCTAAGCTGCCTGTGCGGCAGTGAACGTTTGCGTATACGCCGTGACACGAAACCCTGCGTTTCTAAGCTGCCTGTGCGGCAGTGAACTGATTCATCACGTTGTTTTTTCTCATACAGAGTTTCTAAGCTGCCTGTGCGGCAGTGAACTTATATGGAATGGATGGAAGATGGCTAGAGAATTTCTAAGCTGCCTGTGCGGCAGTGAACACAAAATACACTCAGGTAATACCCGCACTGAGATTTCTAAGCTGCCTGTGCGGCAGTGAACCTTCATTTTGTTACCCTTTGCCAGATACTCAATTTCTAAGCTGCCTGTGCGGCAGTGAACTCAATACCATCGACCCACTCGTTATCGAATACTTTCTAAGCTGCCTGTGCGGCAGTGAACAAAAATCAGCCGTTTTTCCTGATTCCGTTTGTTTTTCTAAGCTGCCTGTGCGGCAGTGAACATCGAGTGTTACTGGGGGCAGTGCCCCCACTTTTTTCTAAGCTGCCTGTGCGGCAGTGAACTGTGAGACAGCGCGCTGGCCAGGGCAATATCATTTCTAAGCTGCCTGTGCGGCAGTGAACGAATATCGTATGGAAGAGTCTATATAATAAATTTTCTAAGCTGCCTGTGCGGCAGTGAACTTAAATGGCATGGATACATCGCTTGCAGTTCATTTCTAAGCTGCCTGTGCGGCAGTGAACAGAAAGATAATGAAGATTGGCAGAGTATGTCTTTTCTAAGCTGCCTGTGCGGCAGTGAACATGGTACCACGCTGCGAGCCAACGGCAGTGACTTTCTAAGCTGCCTGTGCGGCAGTGAACCAGCAAGCACTTGAGATAAATTATCATCAGACTTTCTAAGCTGCCTGTGCGGCAGTGAACTTGGCAGATAAAGCAGATAAACATATCGCTGATTTCTAAGCTGCCTGTGCGGCAGTGAACGCAATGATATTGACGCCCGATTTAATTATTACTTTCTAAGCTGCCTGTGCGGCAGTGAACTCTTGGAGGGTGAACAGGGGCGGGGGAAGTCTTTTCTAAGCTGCCTGTGCGGCAGTGAACGCGAGTATAAAGCAAAAAAAACAAGTCACAACAAATACTTAACTTCAAATAACAAAAAATACCAATGAAATTCAGTGTATCTGTAACTTATTGATTTTATTGAATTGTTAAAGAGCGTGAAAAAAGAAGGTCAAAACAAGAGTATTGTTATTGCCTTGCTTAGACTATAGCTGAAAAATACACTTTCTTGCGGTGTATCGCACAATACACCATGATCGATACCCATCCTCACCATATTTTCAGTGAATAAACCTCTCATATGGATATGGGGCAAGCGTTTTTTCTGGGCAGACCAACCGGCCTACCTTGCTAACGATACAGACGTAAATCGACACTTTCTATGCGCGCTGCACAATGATATCTAACCAGATTCGTATATCACCTTGGCTAATCTGGACTTCTTTAGGGCCGCAGATAAGTGCAGCACAGGCCGTGAGAATGCCCGGCTAATCAAGATAAATGCACACCAACTGTTCCGTGGAGGGTGGCCTGGTTATAATTGCTGGCAGTATGAGGTTGTGCCTCTGATGTATTCCTGCTGATGCCTTAAATTAATAGATCAATTGATATGTATATACCAAAACACTTTGAGCAGTCTGACCCTCACGTTCTTCACGGTTTGATCAAGGCGTACCCGTTGGCTACGCTGGTGGTCAATACAGAATCCGGGTTGTCTGCCAATCACATCCCGCTGCGACTATGCGAAAACCCACAGCAGGAAAATGCATGGCTGCTGCAAGGCCATATAGCCTTGGCCAATCCCTTGTGGAAAGCACGTGTAACCGGCGGGGCGCTGGCTATATTTCAGGGGCCGGATACGTATGTTTCACCCGGTTGGTATCCCTCAAAGCAGGTGCATGGCAAGGTCGTGCCTACCTGGAATTACGCTGTTGTTCATGCCAGCGGTACGCTGAAGTTTATTGACGATGCCCACTGGAAACACCGCTTTTTGGAAAAACTCACCAACGATCAGGAATCCAGCCAGGAAAAACCCTGGGCGGTATCTGATGCACCGGAGGCGTTTATAGAAAAACAACTTTCCGCCATCGTCGGGCTAGAAATGGCGGTAACGACACTGTGTGGCAAGTGGAAAGCCAACCAAAACAAACCCCAGCAGGATCGGCTGGGTGTTAGAGAGGCACTCGTTGCCGGGGGGAATCCTGATGCTGATATGTTGTCGGGTTTTTGGCAGTAGGGCAGTCCTGAATCCGACAGGTTCCCGACCTGTATTCACTTGCAATTAATTGTTCCAGAACGCTTTTTTCTGGAGCAATTATTGGCTGATGCAGCAGACCCTATGTATTGACTTGTGTGCAAGTTAATACATGGGGTCTAGGTTTATTACCAATAAAACTGCACAACTAAAATACCCGCTAATAACACCAGCAATCCCTGTAATATTTTTTTATATGTATCGATAGCAATTTTTTCACGAATACGCTGGCCAAACAGTAGGGCAATAATCGCAGCAATAGCCAGCGGGGCTGTTTCATAGAGCAAACTAAAACTGACGAAACCCGCCAGGGCAAGTACCGCGATTTGCGATATTTTTCCAATTAAAAAACACGTATTGAGTACGGGCACCATTTCACTGCGTGGCGTTTCCAGTGATAAAAAATAGATAATCAACACCGCCACCATTACATTTGTCGTGCCCGCAGATAAACCGGCCAATACGCCAAATACGGCCATCGCTAACAGCTTATTTAGCTGTAGCCACTCACGGGGAATGCGCGCAAAAAAATGGCTTAGCATATATAACAGTATTAACCCGGCCAAAACCAATCGAAAAGGTTCGGGGTCAGTGTTGGCGAGAATATAAGCTCCGGCCAGCGAACCCAGCAGCACAAACCCAGCGAGTGGCGAGAACGGGCGTATTGTGGCGGCGGCGTTGGCTGCAGCGTAAATACTGGCGAGGTTCACCGCCACTGTAGGTAACAATGTCAGCAATATTGCCACACGCACATCAAAGAAAACCGCCAGCATGGGCGTTGCAACCATTGGAAAACCCAGGCCCAGTGTGCCGTGCACTAAACCGGCAAACAACATAATAGAAAGCACGGTCAGTAGCAGTGCTCCATCGAGTTGTAATAACGAAATCATCGACTAGGGGGCATATCGCCAATGTGGGTTATCTGCTCCAAGGCCAGGATAGGCTGCAATGACCTGCCCAGTCGGTCACCCAGCGTCATTAGTACGCGTAGCGAAAACCCCCAGAGGAAATGGTTACCAATATGAATACCGGGGTACTGTGCACGCGTGGCGGGAAATGAAAATGCTATCCAGTTTTTGCGGTTCCACAAATCAGCTAACGATACCCAATACGCCTCGCTCATCTCTTCACTGAGGGAAAACGGGGGCGGTTGCGATTCGAGCAGGTAAACCAGTGGCCACACGGTGGTTGGTTTACGCTGCTTACGGCCATTGGCATTGACTTTTTCCATTCGCCCGATCAAGGCGGTGGTGGGCAGTGTTAAACCCACTTCCTCAAACGTCTCGCGTGATGCGACATCGTGAAGTGAATGGTCTTCAGGCTCTGCCTTGCCGCCTGGAAACGCAAGGTCACCAGACCAGGGATCGTGCGCACTGATTGCACGACGACCCAAACACAAACGCAGATTACCGCCATCACACCAAAAAATCAGCGCGACAGAAGCGGTGCGCCCATCGGTCTCAATGGGCATATTGGCATCTGTTGTATCAAAGTGTGCATGCAAATCCAGCGTTGTTATTTTTGCGTTCACGTTACTGATACCGTCTGAAAATCTGCCACTATCATAACAATTAAGGTGTGCAACAAACGGATAAAGCGATGTTTTTCGCACAGTTCCAGCCACGCCCAGGTGGCTATAGTCCGCTACCAGCGGCGGTCGAATAGCGCCTGCCAGAAACCCCTGTTGCCTCTTTACTGAACGGATTATAGTGTTGCGGATGCTGAGGGAGCCTCGGTTTTCGCGCCAACACCACGCGTTTTTACCTGAAATTTTTTTGTTTGAATAGTTATGCATCCTCTAAGCACCAATGGCACTGCAACGATAACTTCCCTGGTTTCTGAATGCCTTCTAGGTTTGCAGGCGATTGATGTATTTGGTTATCAGGTCACCGGCGAGACTACGGCAGACAGCGATGTTGATATTGCTTTATTGTTGACTCCGACCGAGGCCAAGCAGGCGGGAAGTATGGTTCCATCGCCATTGCACCAATCAAAGGATCGTAGTGCAATTGCCCTGGGGTGTTATGGGGTTTCTCTCGCGATGTTTTGGTGTTTTTCTTTACTCTTTGCAGAGCGAAGCTACCGCTTCTCGGCAACTGCTCCTGCGTTGCTCTACCTCCTGTATCCATACAGTCGTCGGCAACTGCTCCTGCGTTGCTCTACCTCCTGTATCCATACAGTCGTCGGCAACTGCTCCTGCGTTGCTCTATCTCTTGTATCCATACAGTCGCCGACAACTGCTCCTGCGTTGCTGTATCGAAAAGGCACTGGGCAAAGCCGTTTTAGACCCGCCGAGGTCTTGTTCCTATTGCAGTAATAAGGCGGGGAAAACATAAAACATCCCCGCCTAAATCAGCGTCCCGGTGACCGCCAGTGGCAGGATAACGGTGCGGTTTAGGGCGGCTTTCTATATGCATCAAAGCATAGCCAGCTATGCATTAAAACAACACAAACAACTGATAGAGCGAACCTGCTGCAATTGACCCTACAAACCCCAATAGCAGGTAGGTAATAAACACGGGCGTTCGCACCAGTGCGTAAACGGCCATCGCAGCGGGAATGGATGACACAGCGCCTGCGGTAATAAACGCCAGCGCGGCACCCGGTGACATCCCCAGATCGATCAAACCACTCACCAAAGGTATCGCCGCATAGCCATTCAAATACGCAGGCACACCAATCAGTGCAGCCAGCGGTATCACCAACCAGCTATTACCACCGACGACAGACGCCACCTGCTCCGGTGACAGGTAGGCAAGCATGATGCTTTCGATAAAAAAGGCCATCGCCAACCATTTACCCAGAAATAAACCACTTTTGATAAATTCGCTAAAAAACACCTCATTGCGATCAGGGTCATGCCAAAACTGCCAGCGAATCGACGGTTTTTCAGCGCGGCAACTGCTGCCACAGTGCGCGCTCGCCGCGACTTTCATGGGTTGATCAAATAAGCCACTTGCGGACAACAGCATTACAGTAAACCCCGCCAGCAAACCCATTGCCATTGCGGCCAGTGTTTTGGCGATGGCAAACCCGCTACCGATACCCGCCGCAGTGAGGATAAACATTTCCGGGTCCATAATAGGCGAGGCAATCCAAAATGCCATCACAGGGGCCAGCGGTACGCGGGCAACCAATAGCGCCGCAATTATTGGGATTACCCCACAAGAACAAAAAGGTGATACCGCGCCAAATACCGCCGCCGAAATAATCGCGACAACCGGTTTACCGGCAAATAGACCGGCGATGATCTCATCGGCGCCAGCAGCGCGGGTGTAGGCCGCCATCGACAATGCGATAAGAAAAAACGGCAACATTCCCCAAAATGCCTGCGCGGTAAACTGCACACTGGGCCAAACTTGTGGGGTATCCACTACACCCAACAGACCAATACCGATTAAAAGTGCCTGGACAACCCGGTCGTGCAGCACGGCGGTTAACCCCGCATACCAATACGACGGCCCATACTCTACTGCATGTATATTTTTCATAATACCTCTTTAATTCTATATTTCTGGATTTATCGAAATAATAAAACAAAAAAAACCAACCCCTAACTGGCAACACTTTCCGATGCCCTACTGGCATTGATGGTATTCCCTATACAACACTCATCTGAGAGAAAGGCAATGAGCCCATCGATCACACTGTAGTCAACGCAACAATAAAGCGTTGTTGACTCACGCGATTGTCTCACCAGACCCACACCACACAGCTTGGCGATGTGGTGTGATAAGGTCGACGCAGGGATCGCCAGGTGTGTTTGAATATCCCCGACGGGCATACCCGCTGGCCCAGCGCGCACCAACAACCGCACGATTTCAAGCCGGGTACTATTGCCCATCTGTTGTAGCAGGCCCGCAGTTTTGGTTACATCAAGCGTCATATTGGGTAGGTTAATATTCAGGTATCAGTTTGTCAACTGTATTTCTAGTAATATCGAAATATAGTTGACAAACACCAGCCAAACTAACTGACCTGGTTAATCGTTCTGGCCAACCGATCTGGCCAATCAATCCGGCCACACACGTTTATACACTTCCGGGTAATCACAGACCAAACCGTCTGCATCCACCGACAGGTAGCTAGTATATTTATAGCTAAAGTTCTGATACTGGTACATCCCCTGCTCATCGCCAACGGGACTCTGCAGGCAGGTATAGCGTTGGCGTACCAGGCGTATTGCTTGTGTATGTAACGCAATATGCACAACGGTGATATCTTCATATTCAACAGGTTGTAGTTTCAACCGGCGAATAGGCAGGGTATTGGTAAACGGTGTTATCGAAATATCAACATCCAGGCAGCCATTGAGCTCAGGAATAGGTTTTCCCATGCGGTTCGACCAGTGCCCTTGACCGTCGGCCCGCAAGCTGAATGCTTTACCACCAGGATAAAGCGGGCTTGCGTCAACCTCCAGCACCCGCCAGGCCAAATCACAACAAATGCGGTAGTGTGTATGAAATGGGGTGTCGCTGGTAACCCCCATAACCACACTTTCTGCAATAATATTATCCGCACTTTGCGTCAAACGCAGATGCTCCAGGCCCAACGCATCCATACACTGCCATATACACTCTTTTATCATTATATTAACCCTATTGTTATAACCAAAGAAAAACACACCGATCCAGGCCCCATGTATTGACTTGCACACAAGTCAATACATGGGGTCTAGGGCTTAACTCACCTTAAATCGTCTGCACCAACCATTTGCCACCACTTGCTATAGCACAAGTTTGGCGCCATTCCAGTGCTTTTCAAATTAAACGGTAAAATAATAAATAACAGTATTACCAAACGGCGTATTACGATTTATACTCTACCCGGGTTACTTGCTATCCAATAGTAATTAACCACGTTCTCGGGGCGGGGTGAAATTCCCCACCGGCGGTAAGTGACAAAACGGTTTGTAAAACGTTGTGTGATAAGCCCGCGAGCGCTTTTGGTCGCCCGATCAAAAGGTCAGCAGATTCGGTGAGAAACCGAAGCCGACGGTGATAGTCCGGACGATAGAGAACGGGCAGTAAATACCTGTTTCAGCCTGGCTGCAATAGTGCGCTCCCGTCGCCCTGATCCCTGTAAAGGGTGTCGAAAACTACTGCGTTCACAACGTTTCCGATGCCCTCTGTATCGAGCAAAGAGGTGTTACATGGATCAGACCATTACCACGCGTATCAACGTCAAAAACTACGAAGGCTTTCGCCTGCTGGAAAGCGGCAAGCGCATCGCCTTTATTCAGGCCGACTGGCACAGTGAGATCGTCGACCAGGCGCGCTTATCTTTTATCGGCGAATGTAAAAATTTGGGCATCACCGAAACCCAAATAGATTTCTTTGTTGTGCCTGGCAGCCTGGAAATTCCTCTGCAATCCAAACTGCTGGCCAAAACCGGGCAATATGCGATTATCGTAGCGGCCGGCCTTATCGTCGATGGCGGTATTTACCGGCACGATCTTGTCGCCAGCACCGTACTGGATGCCATGATGAAAGTGCAGCTTAAACTTGAAATACCGATATTGTCCGTGGTATTGACGCCCCACCATTTTCAGGAAACCCCAATCCATGAGAATTTCTTTTTCGAGCACTTCAAAATCAAAGGTGTCGAGGCGGCTATCGCCTGCGCAAAAACCCTGAAAAACCTTGAATTTACAACAGCGACAACCAAGGTAGCTTAGGCGGCTTTTTACCTTGCGCGTTGAACAAAACACCGCGCATAGTTACGGTAATTTATGGTATCGCGTAGACTAACCGAGCTGAGCACTGCACACAGATCGACAGCGTGCCTACACATTGCCGGTTTAAGCCTTTCGGTACGGTAGCGATGCAGTCGATCAGCATCGATTTCTGGTATTGGTCGAATCTGTGTTAAATCACTCCAACCGTCATTAGACCCCATGTATTAACTTGCCCATAAGTCAATACAAGATGTCTGACGTATTAGCCAATAATTGTTCCAGAAAAAAGCGCTCTGGAACAATTAGTTGCAAGTTAATACATATCAGAAACGTGCACGAAATAAACACCAGGATTCGTAAATGTATTAATTTACCTTATAGCTGAGTTAGCTTGAATTTCTTAACCGCCCGTTGATCGAATGTAAACCCAATGCCAGGGCGATCAGGCACGCGTAAAAAACCCTCATCC
This sequence comes from Gammaproteobacteria bacterium, assembly GCA_965277715.1. Lineage (GTDB taxonomy): Bacteria > Pseudomonadota > Gammaproteobacteria > JBCCGL01 > JBCCGL01 > JBCCGL01. The sequence goes on along the minus strand of OZ255836.1, from coordinate 3,492,107 downwards.
ACCTCCAGCGGTTCATTGAATAACGTACAAAACCACGGCATATGCTCAACCGAAATATAATTTGGTTCTGACGCCGCCACACAAATACTTTGCTCGGTAAAAACATGTGTCGAAACCGGCACGTGATACGCCGCCGCGAGCGTGGCAGCGCGCCGCAACCCGGTCAACCCACCCACGCGTTGCAAGTCTGGCATCACTACATCCGCCGCGCCCGCCTCCAACATTTTGTGCATACCTAAATAGGTGTACTCTGTTTCACCACTGGCGATAGGGATATTCGTCGCCCGGCGTACCTCGGCATGACCACTGAGATTTTGGTAGACAACCGGCTCCTCCAACCAGGCTATATCAAACGCCTCCAGTTGGCGTGCCAAGCCAATCGCCCGCTTGGTGGATAAACCCTGATTGGCATCGGTCAATAACTCAATATCGGGGCCACATGCGGCGCGAATCGCCCGGACACGCTCGACATCATCGGCACTGTTTGCGCTGCCGAGGCGTATTTTCATCGAGCGAAAACCGGCATCAATAAACTCACCCGCCTGGCGCACACAGTCGTCGATCGACTGCGACAACCACAAGCCACCACTGGCGTAAGTTTTGACTTTATCGCGGCAGGCGCCAAAGAGCTTGTGCAACGGCTGATTAGCTGCTTTGCCTATAATGTCCCAGCAGGCGGTATCAATGGCCGACAGCGCAGCGATGGAAAAACCTGCGTGACCGATCGGGTTCATTTCATCCCACATCGCCTGGCCAATCTGCGCGACAAAATGCGGATCGCGCCCTTCAACCTGGTGTGTAAAGCCAAGTACCATTTCGTGCAACGCAGACAGCCGGGCACCATTCAATGTAAAAACATAGCTCTCACCGGTAATCCCCTCGTCTGTCTCCAGTTCCACCAGCACACAGCCCACGCTGCGCATAGCGTGTATAGCTGTCGCGATAGGGTTTGCCAATGGCACATCGACCAGGGTGGTTTTAAGTGTTGTGATTTTCATTTTAATTTATCACCAGATGCAATTTATTCTAGAGGTATCAAATGCTGATCTTTTATTGATATAAAACCATTCTATGCAAGGACAGCTTTTTAAATTTAGCCAGAAAAAAACGAATACGATCTATCAGGACACCACCACAATCAAATATTTTTGAAACCTTGCCGGTATTCTTTCACGGTTACACCAACATGCCGAATAAAAGCCCGGCGCATTTTTTCTTCACTACCGAGCCCACATTCCTGGCTAATCATACTGATGTAGAACAGCTTAGCCCGGTCAAAACAGAGAGTGGCAATGTGGATGGGCTCTGGCATATTTGCCCTAAATTACATGTTTTATGTCATTTGCGCCAGATTAAGCGCAGATAAACTAAAGATCGTTCTCAATTACCAGAGCGAGGCTGATTTTGAGCCACAATCGTGCACAGAAAATATGGTATTAAACTTAAAACCGATAAGGTTTATATAGAAACTATTTCCGCTTTTTTCCATTGGGTAAACAGCGCGTCCATATCTTGTCGTAGCATATCTTCAGTGACATCATATACAGCCAACAAACGTTTAATGGCAGTTCCCACATCGCCTTTTTCTTCAACCAGAACCTCCCAGATATCGGTGCCAACCTGGTTTAATCCATAATACTGCTCATTGGCCAGATTCAACAATACCGACTCGCCCTCCAGTTCCTGAAACAAAACGTCCGGCGATAAAACAATTTTTGAAGGTAAAGAAATATTCATATGTAAACCAATAACTGCTGTGTCTTCTATTCAAGAGGCATAGGCACTATATTGCCCCTATGTTCGATAGTGTGATTGTAGTCGCTCACACTCTTTTTGGCGAGCTTAAGAGAGGAATAATCCAGGGAATTACAACCTATAAATAAAGTAAAGCCACTTCACCTAACAGGGGGTGAATGAGGAAGGGGGAAAAGGTAAGGGTCGTTAGATCCAAAAAAAACGCACCACCAACAGTGGTGGTGCGCTAAAGGAGGAGGTTAAATCTATATTTGCATACGCAGGTTAGTGTTTTGCGAAGTACTCTTTAGTGATTTTGAAAATGAGCGGTGACAGGATTAACAGCCCGATCAAATTCGGTATCGCCATCAGGCCGTTGAGTGTATCGGATAAATTCCATACAAAATCGACCTTTTGATTGGCGAAAAAAACCGCAGCCAGTACCCATAACATACGGTAAATCATTACTGATCGCTCTTTGAAAAGGAACTGCCAGCAGCGCTCGCCGTAATAACTCCAACCGAGAATCGTCGTAAATGCAAACACTACCAGGGCGATGGAGACGACATAGTTGCCTCCGGCGAAGGTCGCGCCAAATGCATTAGACGTTAACGATGCGCCAGATACGCCGGAAAGCCATTCGCCCGAAGTGAGAATACAGAGCGCGGTGATGGTACAAACAATCAAGGTATCAATCAGCGTTCCGAGCATAGCGATCAGGCCCTGTCGGACTGGGTTATTGGTTTTCGCGGCCGCATGGGCGATTGCCGCAGAACCCAACCCGGATTCGTTGGAAAATACCCCGCGTGCAACACCGAAGCGAATAGCGGCGGCAACAGCCGCACCAGCAAACCCACCACTGGCAGCAACGGGGTTGAATGCGTGGTGGAAAATCAAACCGATAGCGGCTGGCACCTTGTCAATATTGATTGCCAGCACCAATAGACCGGCGCCGATGTAAAGTACAATCATCGTCGGCACCAGTTTACCGGCGACATCACCGATACGGCGAATACCGCCGAGGATAACAAAGCCGACCAATACCGCTACAACAACACCGGTAATCCAGGTCGGTAAATTAAAGTTAGTGCTCAGCGCATCGGCCATCGAATTGACCTGCACTGCATTGCCGATACCAAACGCTGCCACTGCACCAAAAATGGCAAAGGCGTAACCAAGCACCAGGCCAAAGGTGGGAAATCGTTCACCGACACCGTTTTTCAGGTAGTACATCGGGCCACCGACGTAGTTGTTGTTCTCATCGGTCTCTCGATAGGAAACAGCACAGACCGCCTCTGCATATTTTGTCGCCATGCCAAACAGCGCAATCAGCCACATATAGAAGATTGCCCCAGGCCCACCCAGCGCGATGGCGGTTGCGACCCCGGCAATATTGCCCGTGCCCACAGTGGCCGACAGCGCTGTCATTAGGGCGTTAAACGGTTTTACCTCGCCTTCGCCCTCGGATGACGACTTATCGAATAACAGTTTGAATGCATAGCCAATTTTGCGCCAGGAGACAAACAGGGTGCCCACCGTCAGGAAAACCCCGGTAAGCCCCAGCAGCAATAGCATGGGTGGCCCCCACGCGAATGCGTTTAGTTGGTTAATAATATTGTTTATGCCATCCATCAGAATGTACCCCCTAGTGGTGTGAGTGACAGTGATAATTCAAATATTTTTAAACCGGGGTTCTTCCCGGTGCCTGTTTTAATCTAAATTATTTCAGTTTATTTTTGTCGGGTTTTTTTTCGACTCTACTAACCAATTATCGTAAACTCCAGGAAAAGTATCAATTATGAATATATTATCTAGAGGGTAATAATTACTAATGCTTGATGGATTTGTTTCAACCAACATGAGGCCAATTTAGTATTAGGCTAATATTTATCTAAGAGCAAATTTTACTTATTCTGAATAAACGTTACGCCGATGGCCAGAAAACTCCCCCCACTAACCGCGATACGCGCATTTGAAGCAGCCGCCCGGCACGAGAGCTATGCCAAAGCCTCAAGAGAGTTGTGTGTCACGCCGACGGCGATCAGCCAGCAGGTGTCACTCCTGGAAAACCATCTGCAAACTAAGTTATTTGTCCGCTTCGCCAACGGCCTGAAACTAACCAGTGCAGGGCGTATGTTTCTGCCCGAACTGTCCAGCAGTCTGGAGCAAATCGCCAACGCCACTAGCAGGATTCGCAGCGAGCACTTGCAAGGTAGTGTCACTGTGGGTGTGCTGCCAGCGATGGCAGTCCATTGGTTGATTCCCAATCTGGAAAATTTTTCATCACAGTTTCCAGACCTACACCTCTCGCTACACACTAGCCCCAACCTGGAATTCATTACCGAGGACATCGACCTTAAAATCCGTTATTTCGACGGCAAGAGCAGTAAATATTACTGCCGGTTTCTGATGGACGAGGAGGTGTTTCCGGTATGCAGCCCCAAACTACTCAATCAGGACAGCCTCAATTCCATCGCCGATATCAAACAATTCACTTTGATCCACGATATCGATGGGCGCCGCAGCCAGCCCTGGTTGGGTTGGAAACAATGGTTGGGGGATATCGACCTGGAAGTCATTCCCGGATTTGAGTTTCGCGACTCAATCAGCGTCATGCACGCAGCCATTAATGGGTTAGGCGTGGCATTAGGGCGCAGTGCTCTAATAGGTGATCTATTATCCAGTGGCCAGTTAATCGCGCCCCTCAAAGCCCGGAAAAAGGCGGATTTTTCCTACTATATCGAAGTAGATAACAAGCGCATCAACGAACCCGAAATCCGGGCGGTGGTGGATTGGCTGACCCGGCTGGTTTGACCTAGCTGGTTTGACCTGGCGCATAAGCCATATAAGAGCGAGTGGCATGGGAAGGGAGCGGAGCAATTCACTAACCCTCAATGGGCGTAATCTTTTACTGTATAAAAATATAATGGGTTATAAGCACCTTTGCTTACCGTTGCTTGTTACCAAAAAATTTTAACCGGGGACGGTTATTTTTTGCCGGGAATTCTCTCGAATAAAAAATAACCGCCATCATCCCTGACCATTTCACATCCATGATGGTGATAGAAGCGTTGCGCCTCGGTGTTGGTTGCCCAGACATAAAAGCGAAGAACCTTGTCGCTGTCGTTGCTGTGGTAAATCATTGTGCGCATTAGTTCACTACCAATACCACTCCCCCGCACCTGGGCATGGATAATCATATCGAGGATGCGAATTTCATCATGTGAAACGTTGGTGTAAATCCGGCCCACGTCTTTACCGCTGCGGCTGACAATATGATGCTGAGCAGAAGGAAAATTCTCCGCGTAGCTGGTATGCATGGCATCAAACTGGGATTGCAAAAACGCTTGTTTTTGGTGGTCGGAAAGCAAGGTGTTTTCCAGGCCTTTCCCCCGCACATCAGTAAATAGTTCAAATAAAAAGGGTTGATCCGTCGGTTTGATCAGACGTGCCGATAAATTTTTCATGGAATTAAACATGTTGGCAGTAGTGTAGCGTTTTCGTAGCGTGAAGAGAAGATAGAGCAAGCTCTTAAGCCTAATTTACCACCCTCAAACATTGCTTTATCGACGCGTGTTTTATTTCAAACGCCGGACGGGAAATCGGTACTGTTGAATGTTAAATAACGAACAATATTACAGGCTAAATCAGGTCGGCACCGATACCTGGAGGGCATTGGCGAACCTTGAAGAGAATATCTCGGCGTGGCTGGCTCCGGGCAAATGACTTTCCCACTTCATTGTCATTATGGTTTGGTACACGCCAGATGGCACAGAATCTGCTAACACATAGTGTAAATATAATGGCATTCCAATCAATGAACGAAGATATACATCACTGCATTTCAAACCGTTTGAAGCGGTTATAAACCCCTAAACGCTAACCTAGGTGTATTTTCCACCAGGTTAATTAATATGCCCGAAACTGGAGATCCTGCTATGTTACACCCTCCCTCTGTATTAGATAACCACGATACGCAAGAGAGAACAGACGCCTGCCTGAAAAAATATACCAAACCCGAATTTAGCTGTTTTGGCGATATTACAGCATTAGTCCAAAATATGCCGCCTGGGCCGGGCCTCGATGGTGGTGGTTTTGACACGGACACGTCTAGCTAGCAAGGTCTGAGTGCTATCGGCCAAATAGCGAAGTGAGCGCGATATGCGGGGTTGTTGATTTCAGAGGGGACACCCACAGCCCTGGCTTAATTGACCAGATGATGCGATCACTTGCACACCATGGCCAGGATGGGGCCAGCCGTTGGAGCGCGAAAGCGGTCACGCTGGGTCATCAGATGCGCTGGATCAGCCCTGAGTCACCGACCGAAAACCTGCCAGATTATCAACCACAACTGGGCCTCGCCATCAACACCGACGCCCGGTTAGCCAATCGCGAAACGTTGTTTGCACAATTATCGATTCCCCCTACCGAGCAACCGCGATGCAGTGACAGCGAACTTATCTTGCGTGCATATGTGAAGTGGGGGGTCAATTGCGCTGAATATCTGATCGGTGATTTTGCACTGGCCGTCTGGGACACCGGGAAACGGCAGCTTTTTTTAAGCCGCGATCACCTGGGTCGCCGACCGCTGTTTTATACACATGTCGGCCAACAATTCCTCTTTGCCAGCGAAGTGAAAGGCCTGACTGCCACCTCTAGCGTTAAAAAAACCCTCAACCCTCAAATGCTGGCGGGCCTATTGACTGGTAGGTCTTCGCTATTAAACGAGGACATGACCTACTTTCAAGGTATTTACGGGCTACCTGCAGCGACATCCATGGTAGTTAATACCTCTGGAGTGCGAAAATGGCGGTATTGGCAACCTCAACCCGCTGCTTGCGACAAACTTCCCTATCAGCGGGACGACGATATTCTGCACGCTCTGAGAGACCTTATTTTTGAGGTCATTGGCGCACGCTGCCGCAGCGCCTATCCAGTGGGCACGCTGTTTAGCGGCGGGCTTGACTCTTCAGCGGTGACCGGCGTCGCGGCGGCCTGCCTGCAACAGCAGGGGCAGTCACTGACGGCCTTCTCGTCCATATCACAACCGGGTGCAGATCCGTTGCTGGATGAAAAAGACTATATCGATCAGTTTAATCACCTTCCCAATCTTAGAACGGTTTATTTAAACGCTATCGACGGCGGGCCTTTTGACCACCTTGATGCACTGATATGGGGTTACGAAAGCCCGGCGGCCAGTTCGCGTCATTTTATCTATAGCGCCTGCGCAAAACTGGCTCAAAGCATGGGGGTTAGATTGATCCTGGACGGTATAGGGGGGGAGTTGGGACCTACCGCGCACGCTACTGGTTTCTATTCCCAACTATTGTTACAGGGGCGCTGGCAGCGCTTGACACAGGAATTAAAATCGCGCCACAGACTAACCGGAGACAGTGGTATCAGTATGATCAAAACCCTGATTCTCAAGCCGCTGTTACCGGCCAGTTTTCTGAACCTGCCCGGCCAAGGGGTTTCCCCAACACTGTCTATGGTGGAGGAAAATCACTATTTACAAGCCACTTTTGTAAAACACCAACTGGCCGGTTTGAAACCGGATGCCCATCGCATTAACCGCCGTCTCAGCCGAATATCACCTTATTCCGCCCGCAATATCCACCGCCACCTTTTGCATACCGCGACCCAATCAAGAATCATGGGTTTTCCCGGCTACCAGAATATAGAGATATGCTCGCCGCTACTGGACAAACGTATTCTGGAATTTTGCCTGGCCATCCCCAATCGTCTAAGGGTGCACAAAGGCTATGATCGCTACCCTATACGCGGCGCACTAGGGGATTTATTACCGGAAAAAATTCGCTGGCGCAACGATAAAAAACCGTTTTCACCGGATTTTCACCTTCGCTACAACGCTCAGCGACCATGGGCTCAGCAGTTTCTCGCGTCGATTCAGAAACGTGATCCAGTCAGGGAGATCGTGGATATCGACAAGCTGATACCGATGGTGTCTTATGATATAAGCAGTGACAGAGCAGGCCACCGTAAGCACTTTACCGCCCTGCATACAATTCCGCAGAGCATATACTTAATTTACTTTTTACGTCAGTTTGCGGAATTCAGCATGTGACCACGCGGGAACTGAAAAGGCGGAGCCTACTTAATGTCTCTACCGCCAAATACCGAGGGCATTTCGCGTTCGATTGGATAGCAAAAATATGAGTCGGCATATTGCTTTTGTATTGACACCAGATACCGGCAACCTTTGGTTATCCTGGCTTACGGATATGCCTGACTCCGATATTACCTCCTTGCAGCGGACTGGCGGTTTGGCGCAGTCACCTGATATCAGTCAAGTGTTCGCCTCAAATTTTAGTGGTCGACGGTAAACCATAGTGACACTAATGCAGGCCGAATTTAACAACATATTACACCCGGTAGAAGCGGGCCGGTTTTTCCAGGAATTTTGGCGACAGACCCCTCTGCATATAGAGCGCGGGCTTGACGCGTTTTACGACGGTATTGTCAGTTTGGCCGATCTGGATGCTTATTTTCAAAACCGGCAACTACCCGCCGGCGCGCTGAAAGTGGGAAACGCTGGCACACCATACCCACAGGATACCTGGTCCCGCAAGGGGCGTTTCAGCCCTTACAGCCATATTACCGTCGTTGATATCGATGCTTTGTTTCGCCTCTTCGCAGGTGGCGGCTCTATCGTTATCAATGCCGCACACAAGACGCTACCAAAGCTGACCGCCTATTGCAGTGCGCTAGAGCGGGAGCTCAGGTTTCAGGTGCAGGCAAATATTTACATCACCCCACCTCAGGCACAAGCGCTGCCGATACACACCGACGACCACGACATTATTGTGATGCAACTTCATGGCAGCAAAAACTGGCGCTTTCAACCGAACCCCGAAACCACCTGTACATCGAAACAGCTTATATTGCAATCGGGGGATTTACTGTATTTACCCAAAGGGTTTAAACATCAGGCGTTTACCCTGGATGACTACTCCATCCACGTAACCCTGGGGTTCAGGCCCAAGAGCGCGCACCATCTACTGGAACAATTGGCGGCATTGGCCGCAGGCGATCCGGCTTTCCAACAAGACCTGCCCCATGGTTATTCCAGTGACAAAGAAAAGGCTCAGTTTATAACCGCATTTTCCGAACACATTGCGCAACTTCTACAAAAAACAGGCCCGGAAATTCTTTTACACAGAGTGGATGAAAATTTCGTCGATCAACAATTAGCCGTTAATGAGCAACGCTTCGCAGACCTATTGATGTTACCGGAAATTAATGCCGATACCCGTATAGTCAAAAGAAAGGCATTACTATATCGGGTGGAGGAAACATCAAAAGAACTGCTGATTCGATTCCACGGAAAGCAACTTAGCCTGCCACTGTGGTTGCGGCAAAACCTCACGATATTATTGGGTAATGAATCTTTTGCCGTGAAAGACATCACCGGCCTGATTACTGAAAGCGGAAAAATTGATTTGATCAAGGAGTGGGTTAAAGCCGGTTTTCTGCGTCTGGACAAAAGCCTGATACACCGCCTCAGCAAGTAAATCACGATGCCTACCAGCGATCCCATCGTTATCCCCCTAAGTGCAGCGCAGCTCCAACATAAAATACAACAATCGCCGGGATTGATCCCGGTAGATATCAACATCAAACAGCAACAATTGTACTGGTTTGACTTTGGTCGCTATCACTTTTACGAAGGTTTTTTCAAAAATTCCATTCGCACTTACACCGGGTTACAACAAAGCAAAGGGGTTGCCGTCGAATATTTTGTAACGAGTATCGCCGTTTTGGACAACCATTTGGACTTGGGTAGTATGATTCAACCCAGCGGATTTATTTTTCATATCGGGCGTTGTGGTTCTACCCTATTAGCCAAGGCCTTGTCCCGCTCACGCAAAACCCTGGTATTTGGTGAAGCTGCATCTCACAATGCTATCTGCCATCTGCTGAGCTACCCTAAGCGCCAGGCACCAGTCGCGACAAAGCGTAATATTCACCGATATCGCCAGCTCATTTTGAGCATGGCACGCAACCGGTCAGGCAACTACAGCAACCACATAATAAAATTTACTTCGCTCAACCTGGTTTTTCTGGATTTCATACTGACCACTTTTCCAAATATACCCACGCTTTTGTTGTATCGCGACCCGGTAGAAATAATGGTATCTTTTTTACGGGGAAAAACCGATTGGATAAAATCCGATGATAGTAAGATGCACGCCTTCTATACCGGATTATCCGTTGATGCGGTCAGCAGGTTATCGGTTTCTGAGCGCATACAGGAGTATATAGGCCATTTAATGAATAGGGCGCTTGCCGCTGGTCAAAAAAAAGACATCTGCTATTTAAATTACGACCAGTTGACGGTAGATATAATGCCGGAAATTCTGACATTTTTTAATCTTGAGTTGACCTCCGCTGAATCCGCTGCGGCTAAATCGCTGTTTCAGCAATATTCAAAACATGACTTTGGCAAAAAAGTTTTTTTACCCGATGGGCAGAAGAAACAGCAAAGTGCGCCAGCAAAACTTACAGCCCAAATAAAAGGTGATCTTGGGCCACTTTATTCCGCGTTACTGGCACGCCCCCAACTTTTAATTGATTAATATATAAGGTGCCTCAAGGTAATAGCAGCACCTTAGTGTGCCCGTGGAACCATTCCAGCTACGAAGGAAAAATCCCCTGAAGCGCTATAATAAATGGAATGCCAAGAAAGGGGTGCGCATTTATGTGGCCGGTGTTTCCCCCGGTCATAGATACCATGCTCGCATTCATATTTACCGTGTTAGCCATATCTGCGTAGATGGGTCGTGCGCCTGGGAAGCGGTTTTGAGGCTCTTCGCTGTCATTGGTTGAACCCGCTATCAGAGAGTGATTATGTGATGGCATTTCCGCTATAGTCAATGTTACGTACGGCTGCCCCCCTTTTTCTCCTAAAGACCTTGGAGAAAGTCCTGGACCGGTACCGGGGTGCATAGGTGCCCGACCACGCATATCCGGTAGCGCAAAAGTCGAAACGCCATCGCCGCCATAGACCGTTCCCAAAACATGAAACAGCGTCGCATTTTGTGATATTGACAGCAATTGCCCATCGCAAAAAGCCCAGTTAGCTGGTGCAAAGTTACCTGCAAACAATTTGATCTCACCGAAAAAAGGTTCTGACATATCTAATCTCCCGGTTGGGTTAGTTTCTTGGCGGAAAGGCACCAGCTAAGGCTACAATGAAGTTGATGCAAGAATATGGCATCAAACTGCTATAGGGTTTATTACCCCCACTGGCAGTAACAGCCTGGTTATTCATTGTCCGGCTACCTGTATTGGCATAGGCTGAAACAGCCCTGTCATTAATACTTAACTCCGCCAATAATTGCCCCTCTGGTGTGTTTTCGATGCCAGGATTATCCTCGGCATTCACCGAGTGAGTATGAACAGGTAAATTCTCCTCGCTAAGAACAACGTATTCCAAACCACCTGTTTGTCCCAGTGTCCGGTTAGACAGCCCAGGGCCACTACCCGCACCGAGAGGAACCCGACCACGCATATCCGGCAACCCGAAAGTAGTGCGCCCATCACCGCCATAATTAGAACCAAATAAGTCGTATAACGGTCTGTTTTGTGAAATTTCCAGCACCTGCCCGTCACAGAAGGCCCAATTTTTGGGCGCAAAGTTTCCAGCAAACATGGTAATTTCCCCGATAAACGGTTCTGACATAAGGAATATCCCCAATTAGTTTAAGAAGGAGGAAAAGGAATCGGGCCTTGCAGTGAAATAATAAAATTCACTACAAGAAAAGGCTGCATATTTTCATGGGCCACGCCACTACCTGCATTACCCATTACCTGTGGATTCATCACCACCGGTGCACCTGGATAGCCGTAAAGTGGTATGGGGTTGCTGCCACCGATTGCCGCACTTGCCTGAGAAAAAATGTTACCTGTACCGTCAGCCGAGGTCGAAGCACTATCGGTCGCAACCACAGTGTGGTTATGCATCGGCATCTCATCTGGATGGATTGGAACCTTTTCATAACCGCCTTTGACCCCAGCAGGAGCCCAAATTGCACCCTGACTTGTTTGATTCACATGAACCGGTGTTCTACCCCGTAAATCCGGCAAGGCGAAAGTGGTTCGACCATCACCACCGTAGGTACTCTTCAATACAGTAAATAAACGCGGGTTCTGATCAACAGGCAAAATTTGTCCGTCGCAAAATGCCCAGCCTGCCGGGGCAAAGTCTGCGCCTGTCATAATGATTTCGGCTAAAAATGGTTCTGACAAAATACACCCCACTTGTTAGGAATGAGAAACGTTTATGCAATGACGATAGTGCCTAAAAGAACACCTGTTGCCTTATTTATAATTTAGTTTGAAGCTTATACTGATATTTTATAGGCCATCTAAATTTAAAATTCCATATTAATTTTAAATTTTTTCAATATACTTTCACCGTAATTATTTAAAACGTCCACCACGATGATTGCGCTGCAATCCACCGCAATAGAACAACGATTACTCCTCAGCGAAAAATGATTCACAAGCGCGCTCGTTCAAGCCATTGAGAATACTTTTAGTACATATTTTGCTTAAATCAAGGTTTATTTTGAAAAAATATTCTGGCGCAGTGTCCTGAACTAAATTACTCATAAGAAAAGTATATATTCATCAAAAAATTAGCGTTTATTCCTTGTGTAAAGACAGATGTGCATTACACAAGATGCGTGACGTAATTTCACACCCAGGCATAAGACACTACACTAAGACGCTATCTATTTTGTGTTGGTGGATTCAGTATTGCGCTGTGACACCAAAGCAGGGCGCACTGGCGCGGTATAGTGATTCTATGGCAGGATTGCGACGCCAAGCCCGTCAATATAAGGTAGACGGGACACCAGTACGACCCGGAATCTGGATAAACATGAGAAACAATTATGCTCGATAAAATAGAAAAAGAGGCTTTCATTCAGCAACTTAACCAACCTTTTAAAATTCAGGTTGAGGAAAACAAAACAGTGGATTTTGTCTTGCTGGAGGTGAACGCATTACCGACAAGGCCAAAGGGTGGGCATTTGTTCAAAACGGCAAATATAAATATACGTGAAGAGCCTTTTTCCATGGTGTTTCGCGGCCCCGCTGATATGGCATTTGTACAGCAGATGTTTCATATGGAAAACGAAGCTATCGGCAAAATCTCAGGCTTGTTTATGGTGCCAATCGGTGAGAACGAAGACGGTCGTTATTACGAGGCAATAATGAATTAGACCGTTTTATTTCGCACTTGCCACCACCACAATGGTTGCCGTACTACCCACCGGCTAATCCGTCAGTCTCTGCCTCGCCTGTGCGCTTGCCCAGGCAGTTGTGTGGCGTCAATATTCACACGCGTTATCACGGTGCTGACACACTGGCCTAAATATTCCGGTATTCAGGCAATTCCCCACGCCAGCGCTTAATCAAACGGGCAATGACTTCTGGTGTCTCGCGCTGAAGGTAATCGGCAGCGACTTTAACCTGGTCGAGCATATCGTCATCGCGGGCCAGGTCGGCAATGCGAAACTGTGCCTCGCCCGCCTGCTGGGTGCCCAGCACCTCCCCTGCACCGCGCAATGCCAAATCGCGCTCGGCAATGACAAATCCATCGGTGGTTTCGCGCAGGGTGGCGATGCGCTCGCGGGCATTATTTGACAGCGGTTTTTGGTACAGCAACACGCAGGCACCGCCTGCATTCCCCCGACCAATGCGCCCGCGCAGTTGGTGAAGTTGGGACAACCCCAACCGCTCGGCGTTTTCGATGATCATCAAGCTGGCATTGGCGACATCCACTCCCACTTCAATCACCGTGGTAGCGACCAATAGATCGATTTCACCCGCCTTAAAGGTGCGCATAATCCCCTCTTTTTGATCCGCTTTCATGCGCCCATGCAACAGCGCCACCCGGCAGCCGGGCAGGGCACTGGATAAGTATTCAGCGGTGTCTTCCGCCGTTTGGCACTGAAGTGTTTCAGATTCATCGATCAGGGTACACACCCAGTACACCTGCCGGTTTTGGGCAATCACACCACCCACGCGGCCAATGATTTCATCCCGACGTGTATTGGGCATCGCCACTGTCGTCACGGGCACCCGCCCAGGGGGCAGCTCATCCAGCACGGAGCAATCGAGGTCGGCGTAGGCGGTCATCGCCAGGGTGCGCGGTATCGGGGTCGCCGATAGGGTGAGCTGGTGGGGTCTCGACTCGCTGTGTTGACCCAGTGCCACACGCCCTTTGTCACGCAGCGACATACGTTGATCCACACCAAAACGGTGTTGTTCGTCGATAATGCTCAGGCCCAATGCCTGGAACACAATGGCATCCTGTACCAGGGCGTGGGTGCCGAGCACGATCTGCGTGCTGCCATCGGCCAGCCCCTGCAGTGCCTCGCGGCGCTTACGGCCACTTAGCTTGCCGGTAAGCCAGCCGACGCGGATACCCATCGGCTCAAACCAGCGGTTGAAGTTGATGCGGTGCTGCTCCGCGAGGATTTCTGTGGGCGCCATAAAGGCCACCTGGTAACCATTGGCGACAGCGGTAGCCGCCGCCGCCGCCGCCACCACCGTTTTACCGGCCCCGACATCACCCTGCACCAGGCGCAGCATAGGCACGCGACTGTTGAGGTCTTTAGCAACTTCACGGATGACGCGCTGTTGCGCACCCGTCAGGGTAAACCCAAATTGTGCGCACAGGGTTTTAAACTGTGCTTTGTCTGGTGTTAATTGCGGCGCAGCCACCCGCTGTACATCATCGCGAATACCCAGCAGTGCCAGGCGGTAGGCCAGCAGTTCCTCAAATGCCAACCGCCCCACCGCCGGGTGCCGCCCATCCTGTAATGCCAGCAAAGCCGTGCCCGCAGGCGGGCGGTGCACAAAGCGTATCGCTGTGTGTAGATCGCCAAGCCCGGTGGACGCCATTAACGACGGCGGCAGCAGGTCGGTGAGCGTGGCCAGTTGATCTAACCCATCGAGTGCCTGCCCGGTGAGTTTGCGCCAGGTGGCCTGGTGAATCCCGGTGACAGTGGGGTAGATCGGGGTCAGGCAATTGTCCAGCGGCGGCGGCGATTCCCCGATTAGGGTGTATTCCGGGTGTACCATTTCCAGTGAATTTGGCCCACGTCGCACCTCACCATGGCAACGCAGACGCGCCCCCCGGCGCAACGCCTGTTGCTGGGCGCTACTGAAATGAAAAAAGCGCAACAACAGGCCACCACTGCCATCACCGATGCGGCACAGTAGCGAGCGGCGACCACGGAACACGACCTCGGTTAACTCGATTTCACCCTCCACCAGGGCAAAGCCACCAACCCGCAACGCGCCAATGGGGGTAACCGTAGTGCGATCCTGGTAGCGCAGTGGCAGGTGGAACAGTAAGTCCTGTACGGTTGTAACGTGGATACGCGCCAGCTTCTCAGCCAGCTTTGCCCCGACCCCAATGAGCGACTCTACTGGCTGTGAACCACTTTCCTTATCGTCGGTTTGCATGCTTGGTTACACTCAGATTCGGTCACCTAGGTTTTCGTCATTCTGGTTTTAATCACCCAGGTCTTAATCACCCAGGGTCATTATCGCGTCCATCTCCACCGCCACACCTTTAGGTAATGCCGCCACCCCCACCGCTGCACGGGCGGGGTAGGGTGGCTGAAAATATTCGGCCATCACTTCGTTCACCTTGGGAAAATTCCCCAGGTCGGTGAGGTAGATGGTCAGTTTGACAATGTGCACCAGGCTGCCACCCGAGGCTTCACAGATGGCTTTGAGGCTATCAAACACACGGCGGATCATCGCTTCAATATCGCCATCGACCACTTGCATGGTCTGGGGGTCGAGTGGAATCTGGCCGGAGATATATACCGTGTTACCGCTTTTCACGGCTTGCGAGTAGGTGCCAATGGCATCGGGTGCCTGGTCGGTGGAGATAATTTGTCTGGACATGGTGGTTCCTGGCATCGCTGAAAAAAAGGGAGTATACCAAGCGGGGGGCGTGTGAGAAGCAGTGCCACCCAGATAGTTGAGCGCGGTTCCTAACGGCTTTCGCGTTTAATCCGCTCGACAATGGACAGATTGCGCAAACGGCGAATGACCCGTGCCATGTGCTTGCGATCACGCACATTCAGGGTAAACACAATACGGGTTAAAGATTCGCCCGTGGTTTCAAAGCGCATATTGTCGATATTGGTGTTCATTTGTGCGAGTGTGGTCGTCACCCGCGCTAACGCGCCGGGCTTATTGCGCATTTCAATGACGGTATTGGCCGGGTATAAACCACTGTAGTCAGCCGACCACTCCACTGGCACCCACTCGCTTGGGCGCCGCCGGTAGCTGCCCACATTGCGACAGCCCGCACGGTGCACGACAACGCCCTTGCCCGAGGTCAAAAACCCCTGGATATGGTCACCGGGAATCGGCAGGCAACAACGCGCCAGAGACACCAGCGCCTCTTCGTTACCCTCGATAGACAGTGGTCCGAGGTCAATTTTTGCCATGGCTTCACCGCTGCCATCGTCGCCTTCTCTGGCGGTCAAACGCTTGGCAATCAGGCTCGGCAGACGGTTGCCCAGCCCCACATCGGTAAATAATTCCTCGCGGCTGTTAAAGCCAAATTCTTTTATCAGCGCGCTGACCCTGGGCTCATCAATATCACCGAGCGTACGCGAATAGCGGCTGAGTGCGCGGTTGATCAAGCGCCGGCCAAATTTGCTCGCCTCGGTGTTTTCGAGTTTTTTCAGGTTGCTGCGAATCGCCGTGCGCGCCTTGGCCGTGACCACAAAATTGAGCCACAGCGGGCTGGGCTGGGCTTTTGGTGAGGTAATTATCTCCACCGTTTGACCTGAGCGCAGCGCGGTACTCAGTGACGCCAGGCGACGGTCCACCTTGGCAGTCACACAGGTATTGCCCACCCCTGAGTGAATCGCATAGGCAAAATCCACCACTGTCGACTCGGCGGGCAATTGGAAAATATCCCCCTTGGGTGAAAACACATAGATCTCATCGGGAAACAGATCCACTTTGACGTTTTCCAAAAACTCCTGTGAGTTACCCGCCGACTGCCCCATATCGACCAGCGTCGACAGCCACTGGCGCGCACGCGTCTGTGCACTATTACCCTCGCCGGTTTTATAAATCCAGTGCGCGGCAATACCCGATTCAGCGAAACGATCCATTTCATCTGAACGAATCTGTATCTCGATGGGGATGCCGTGGCGCGTAAACAACACCGTGTGTAAAGACTGATAGCCGTTGGCCTTGGGAATCGCAATATAATCTTTAAAGTGCCCTGGAATAGGTTTGTAGAGCGCGTGCAGCTTGCCCAGCGCGGTATAGCACGCATCGACATTGTCGACCACCACACGCACAGCAAACATATCAAACACTTCCTGAAACGATAGCTGCTTGTCCTTCATTTTCTGATACAGGCTATACAAATGCTTTTCACGCCCGTTAACCTGGCCTTCGATACCATACGCCTCAAGGTGGGATTTAATTTGCTGTTCGATTTTCTGCACCAGTTCCTTGCGGTTGCCCCGCGCTTTTTGTACAGCCTCACCGAGCACCCGGTAGCGCGCCGGGTACAAGGCTTTAAAGCCGAGGTCTTCAAGCTGGTTTTTGATTTGTTTAATGCCCAGCCGGTTGGCGATGGGCGCGTAGATATCCAGTGTTTCGCGGGCGATGCGCCGCTGTTTTTCCTGAGACATTGCCGCCAGCGTTTGCATATTGTGCAGGCGATCCGCCAGTTTAATCAGCACCACACGAATATCATCGACAATCGCCAGCAACATTTTGCGAAAGTTGGCCGCCTGCGCCTCAGCACGTGATTCAAATGTGAGGTGGGTCATCTTGCTGAGCCCGTCAACCAGAACAGCGATCTCCTGGTCCAGCTCTACGGCGAGTTCATCACGGTTAATGGGGGTATCTTCGAGGACATCGTGCAGAATAGCCGCAGCGATACTGCGGTAGTCCATGTTCATCTCGGCGACCGTCTTGGCCACCGCCAGCGGGTGAAAGATATAGGGTTCGCCAGAGCGGCGGGTTTGGCCCTGGTGGGCGCGATTCGCTAACTGATAGGCGCGGTTAACAACCTGAATTTCGTCATTGGGGATGCGGCCATCGAGAAAATCACACAGCTTGTCGATAGTAAATTTATCGACATAATCAGTCGGCTTCGGAGGTTCAGTAACCGTTTCCACAATTCACTTGGAAGAGCGTATTGCAGATGCCAGGGCGGCGCTACTGAGTGCCTATATTTATTTCAGCACCCTGTGCATCTGGCCCATTGGCCTGCGGCACGCCTATCTGAGGTACTCCCATTATTGGCATATCCACGTCCTGCTCGAACACCAGCTCATCCATTAGGTCTTCGGCCAGTGCCTGTTTGGGTGCCTGCTTCAAAATATCGCGGGTAATCATACCGTTGGAAATTTCGCGCAAAGCGAGTACCGTCGGTTTATCATTTTCCAGTGGCACCAGTGGCTCCGCACCCAGGTTAATTTGCCGCGCCCGCTTGGCAGCCGTCAGTATCAACTGAAAACGGTTATCGACATTATCGAGGCAATCTTCAATGGTAACGCGTGCCATAGTGGTGTAACTCCGCAAAAGGTAAGTGACTGCAACGACTTGTTGCCAATCAGGTTATTTTAGGCGATCACGCGCAGGTATGCCAATCGGTTTATCGCCTGGAAACGAACACGCGGTGCCGCAGAAGCCTGTCGGGCTTAGACAAACGACAAAACCCAATCGCGCACCTTCACCGCATTACTCGACAAGGGCCGTGATCTGGACCACACCAGATAAATGCCCCGGCCCGTTTGCCATGCCCAGTCTTCACGGGCGGCAAGCAATTTGCGGTCGATCAGGTCGCGGACGATATGTTCCCAACCAAAGGCAAACCCCTCGCCGGTTTGCGCGGCCTGTAATACCAGGGCGTAATCGTTGAGGCGCATACCTTCAGATATACCGGCTTTATCAACCCCGTGGTGTTCAAACCACTGCTTCCAGGTTGGGCGCATACGCACAGGCTCTTCCAGGTGAATCAGGCGCTCGTGGAGCAAATTGGGTATGGACCGCAGGTTGCGCGCCGAGTGCATTACAATGGGGCTGGCGACGGGGAAAATGACTTCATCGGCGAGCTTGGCGGCATGACAATCGGGCCAGTTCCCATCACCTAAGCGTACCGCGATACTGATATTCTCTACATCCAGATCCGGCTCGTGAACGCTGTTTTGCAGGCGCAAATCAATCTGGGGGTGCACTTGGCGCAGTGCGTGCACCTTGGGCATCATCCAGTAATACGAAAAAGCCGAAGAGGAATTGAGCGTAACGTACTCCGAATACCCCATATTATGGACGGCTTCAGCCGCGCTTTCGATGCCGCGCAACGCTTGTGAAACATCGGCGTAAAAACGCAGGCCTGCATTGGTTAGCGCAATACGACGATGCCCACGATCAAACAAACGCACGCCCAAAGCATTTTCCAGTTGTTTAATCGCCGCGCTGACCGAAGGTTGCTGCATACCCAGTGCGTTCGCTGCCAGTGTAAAAGAACCCAGGCGTGCCGCCGCTTCAAAAACAAAGAGATTGCGCGGTGAAGCGATAAGTTTAAGGGTATTTCGCATAGTTTCAGTCTATGCAATTGATCAAAATTTACAAGGGTCACAAGGCTATTTTGCGGCGCTATGATCGAGGCATCGCAGCCACTGTGGTAATCCCATGCCTCGACGCCCCCGCAAAGCCCGCCCCGGTGCTGAATCCAGAGCCACCGTTGTCGCGGCCCCCTATATCAAACGGCAACTGCCTTTCTTTGACCCGTTGGATGAAGAGCAACTAGTCAAGATGGAGCGCCAGGTCGACTGGATGCTTGAAAATATCGGCTTTGCCTTTCGCGACGATCCGGAAGCGACCCGTATCTGGGCAGGTGCGGGCGTCAAAATGGTCGGTGACAAAGTGTTTGCCGATGCCCAGTGGGTACGCGGGCAATGCGCCAAAGCACCCAGCGCGTTCACCCAGTTGGCGCGCAACCCGGCGCGCTCGGTCACCATCGGTGGCAATAACCAGGTGTTTGCCCCCATCTACGGCGCGCCCTTTGTGCGCGACCTTGAAGGTGGTCGCCGTTACGCGACCTTTGCCGACTTTGAAAAGCTGGTAAAGCTCACTTATATGCACCCGAATCTGCATCACAGCGGCCTGGTGATTGCCGAACCCACCGACCTGCCGGTATCCAAGCGCCACCTCGATATGGTCTACGCGCATATGACTCTGAGCGATAAACCGCACCTGGGCGCCATCACCGAGAAAAGCCGCGCACAGGACAGCGTTGATATGGCGGAAATCCTCCACGGCAAAGAAACCATGGACAACAACGTGGTGATTATGGCCAACGTCAACACCAACTCACCGCTATTGATCGACCGCGTCGTCACCGAGGCCATCCAGGTGTATGCCTCGCGTGGCCAGGCGATGGTGGTAACCCCGTTTATCCTGACCGGTGCGATGGGCCCGGTGTCCACTGCCGCAGCAATCGCACAGGCGATGGCCGAGGTCATGATCTGCTGTGCCTTCACACAACTAGTACGCCCTGGCGCACCGTTTGTGATGGGCAACTTCCTGTCATCGATGAGCCTCAAATCCGGCGCCCCCACCTTTGGTATGCCGGAGCCGGTGTTATCCAACTATGTGATTGGCCAATTGGCGCGGCGCTTGGGCTTGCCCCTGCGCTGTGGGGGTTCTTTGACTGCCGCCAAAACCGAAGATGCGCAAGCGGCCTACGAAAGTGCCGATTCGATGCACTCCACCGTGCTGGCCGGTTCCAACTACACCCTGCACGCCGCCGGTTGGCTTGAAGGTGGTTTGGCAACCGGCTTTGAAAAGCTGATCATGGACGCCGACCGTTTGGGCAGCTACCAAAAACTCATGGCGGGTTTGGATATAAGCGAGGATCAGTTCGCCCGTGACGCCTATCGGGAAGTCGAGCCTGGTGGGCATTTCCTCGGCTCTTCGCACACCCTGCGCCACTACCAAACGGCCTTCTACGACGCCGAGCTCAGCGACAGCGAAAACGTCGAGAGCTGGGAGGAAAAAGGCAGCCAGGATATGCGCCGACGCGCCTTTGATAAATGGAACAAAATGCTGGCCAACTACCAGCCGCCCGCCAATGATGCGGCCACCGTCGAGGCGCTGGACGCCTATGTCGCCAGGCGCAAAGCAGAAATCCCGGACGCCTGGTACTGACCCCTGGCGCCCCCTATTGATTGCACAGAGAATCCGCTAAGCACGAGGAGTACCCACCCATGCCAGAAATCACCAAAGAAGGCGCCGACAACGCCGCATTACCGCGCCATGCCAAAGTTGTCGTTATTGGCGGTGGTGTAGTGGGCTGCTCGATCTTATTCCACCTGGCCAAATTTGGCTGGAAAGATACCGTACTGCTGGAGCGCGATGAGCTTACCTCCGGTTCCAGTTGGCACGCTGCCGGGCAAATCCACACAATTAGCTCCGACCCTAATATCTCGCGCCTGCAAAGCTACACCATCAACCTCTACAAAGAGATCGAAGCACTCTCAGGCCAATCAGTGGGCCTACACCTGACCGGTGGTTTTTACCTGGCCTCGAATAAAACCTGGTACGACTACCTCAGGCGCGAGCGCTCAAAAGCGCGCTACATGGGGCTGAACCAGGAATTCATCTCCCCCCGGGAAGTCGCCGACCGCCACCCACTGATCGACCCCAAGCACTACCACGCGGCCCTGTGGGACGACCAGGACGGCGACCTCGACCCATCCGGCACCACCTATGCATTTGCCAAGGCGGCCAGGCACTACGGCGGGCGCTACTTTACCCATACACCCGCGACCAAAACGCGCCAATGCGCCGATGGTAGCTGGGATGTCACCACCCCCAAAGGCGTGATCAACGCCGAACACGTCGTCAACTGCGGCGGTCTGTGGGCGCGTGAGGTCGGGCATATGGCCGGTATGGCGCTGCCGGTACAGCCCATGGAGCACCACTACTTACTGACCGATACCATTGATGCCGTTGCCAACTTTGGCTCGCGCCTGCCCTGCGGCTTTGATTACGAGGCAAACCTCTATTTCCGCCAGGAGCGTGACGGTATATTGCTGGGCACCTACGAGCCGGTCGGCGTCCCGTGGAAAGTCGAAGGCACACCCTGGGATTTCGGCCACGAATTGTTAAACCCCAACCTGGAACATATCGCCGACCGCCTGGAACTGGGCTTTGAACGCATTCCGGCGCTCGCCGACGCGGGCATCCGCCAGGCCATTAACGGCCCCTTTACCTTCGGCCCCGACGGCAACCCGATGATCGGCCCCGTCCCCGGTATGCACAACTACTGGTGCGCCGTTGGGGTTATGGCCGGCTTCTGCCAGGGCGGCGGCGTCGGCCTGACGATGGCCGAGTGGATGATCGACGGCGAGCCGTCAATCGACGTATGGGCGATGGACGTTGCGCGTTTTGGCAAGTGGGCATCGCCCGACTGGGGCACAGTCAAATCCACCGAGAACTACGAACGTCGCTTCGTTATGACCTTCCCCAACGAAACACTCCCCAAAGGCCGTCGCCAACAAACCACCGCACTCTATGACCGCTTAACTGCCAAAGGGGCGCGCATGGGCCAGGTCTTTGGTCTGGAGCACGCGCTGTGGTTTGCCGACAGCCCTGAAGACGCCTGGGAAGACCCCACCTTTGAGCGCAACCGCTCGCACGACTACGTGGCACGCGAAGTCGAGGCCGTGCGCCAAGGCGTGGCGGGTATCGAAATCGCCAACTTCGCCAAACACGTGATCAGAGGCCCAGGTGCACGCGAATGGCTCGATAAAACCATGGCGGGACACATCCCCAGGCCCGGTCGAATCGCACTCACCCCCATGCTCACCGAAAAAGGCCGTCTCTATGGTGACCTCACCGTGGCGTGCTTCGACGAAGAGCACTTTATGTTATTCGGCTCCGGCGCCATGCAAGACGCCCACAACCGATGGTTTGCCCGCACCCTGTCCGAAGGTGTGCACTATGAGAACCAAACCGGCGATTGGCATGGCATCGCTTTATCCGGCCCCCAATCGCGCCAACTGCTTTCCCGTATCACGCGTGATGATGTCTCTACCGATGCCTTTTCATTTCGCGACACACGCCACACCTACGTCGGCGGCGTGCCCGTCGTGCTCAACCGCCTGAGCTTCTCGGGTGAGCTGGGCTTTGAAGTCTACTGCCGTCCGCAATACTTAATCTGTCTCGCTGAGGCGATTGAAACAGCCGGTGCTGACCTCGGCTACCGCTGGTACGGTAACCGTGCACTGATGAGCCTGCGCCTGGAGAAAGCCTGGGGTGCCTGGGGTTTGGAATTCCGCCCAGACTTCAACGCCATCGAAGCGGGCATGGATGGCTTTATCAACTGGCACAAAGATTTTGTCGGCAAACAGGCCACACTTGCGTTCAAAGAAGAAGGCGTTGCGCGTCGTCTGGTCACCTTAACCATCGACACGCCTATCGACGTATCGCTGGATGAAGCCGTCTTGAAAGACGGGGACGCCGTGGGTTACATCTCATCCGGCGGCTATGCGCACCATGTGGGCAAATCGATGGCAATGGGCTATGTCGCCAGCCAATACGCCGGGCCGGGCACCCTGGTAGACGTGGAAATACTGGGTGAACGCTACCCCGCCGAAGTGCAGGGCGCGCCACTGTACGACCCAAATGGATCGCGTATGCGTAGCTGAAAAAGGTGAAGCTCGAACACTTGATAAGGCGTTCATCGACTGTGGCGCCTTACCGGAAAAAGCGGAAACAGACGCTTACCATGTGGCTATCGCGGCGGCAAACGGTATTGAGTAGAGTACCTGCTTACTTGGAATTGTACGCATATCGCTATAGTTGACATGCCTATATCAGTTCCTTATAAGTATTGTGCACCCTGTAGACCCCAATTTTAAAAACGGAAATAAACACATGGCTCAATACATTATTGCCTATCTCGGTGGCGACCAACCATCCAGCCCAGAAGAAGGCAAGCAACACTTTGCTAAATACAAAGCGTGGCTATCCTCGTTAGGTGATGCCGCAGTCAGCCCGGCCAATCCGTTTAAGCAAACCCATACTGTAAACCCTGACGGCACGGTCACCACTGGCAGTACAACGTCAATGTCGGGTTACACGATTGTTGAAGCTGATTCTATGGAAACGGCACTGGAAATGGCAAAATCCTGCCCGTTTCTCGATGTTAACGGTTCACTTGAAGTATCGGAATTAATGCAAATGCCGTTTTAACCTAAGCACTGCATTCACGCAAACCGCCAACCGTGCTATGCGTGCGCCACGCTAATTTTAGCAGCTATTGATGGGGTAAATATGAATACAAAACAGTTACAGGAATACAGTGATGCCTGGAATGCACATGATATTGATAAAATCATGGCGTATATGACTAAAGACTGTGTATTTGAAACCGGCGGTGGCAGTGAAAAATTCGGTACTCGCTACACGGGTTACGAGGCCGTGCGGAAACGCTTTATCGAGGTGTGGACAGATATTCCCGATGTGCATTTTGACAATGCCATTCACTTCTCCCAGGGAAATTACGGTTGCTCAGAGTGGACTTTTTGGGGAACGGGAAAAGAGGGGGTGAAAATTGAAATCGATGGTTGTGATTTATTTACCTTCGAAAATGGCAAGATAAAATCTAAAAGATCTTATATTAAGGATCGTCAATAGAATTGATAACATACAGAGGGAGCGTATATTTCATTCACTGGGGTATTGTTGTTTATTAAGCAACCTGCTGCTTGAACACCCCCGCACAACCAACAAACCAGCAGTGATTATCAATAACATACCAAAAACCGCCATACCACCCGGACTAACCGAGAAAAACAAATAATCCCAAAGCCCGACAAAAAGCAGATAACTGTAATCAAACGTTGCCACAATCGAGGGCTGGGCCGATTGATAAGCGCCAGCAAGCCCCATACCGATAGCAACAAGCAACACAGCAAGCAACGCAATCAAGACCCACTCTGACGTCCCCATAGCAGACCAGTTGCCCAATAAAAAGGGAAGCGCGTAGCGCAATTCATCAGCGGGTGACCACAGCAGTATAACCACACTCAATATCCCCCCTGCCAGCAGCAACACCACATTGAGCGACAGCGCCAGTGCTGCCGGTGATACTGCCTGGCATTTGCTGCGGGTAGTGACATTCGACAACGCATAAAGGAAACCACCCAACACTGGCAGCACAGTCCAGTATGTAAATGCATCAGTACCTGGCTGAAGAATAACCAGCACACCACCAAAGCCCATTGCAATCGCTACCCAGCTACGCACACCTACAGGCTCGCCAATAATATAGGCCGATAACAGCGCAACAAAAACCGGGGCGGTGTAAATCCCGGCAGCGACGGTCGATAGGCTTAGAAAAGGTATCGCTGAATACATGGCGATAAACATTAGCGTCATAAAGAGTGATCGCAGCAGCGGCCATTTTTGCAGTGCACTGCCCCATATACTGCGCTGGTGGCCCTGTACCAGGGCGATAATAAAGAGCAACGGCAGTGCGAGTAAGCCACGCAATGTAAACGTCTGCCACAACGACAGATCAGCGCTGAAATATTTAAACAACGCCTCCTGAACCGACATCATAAACACGGCGATGACAATCAGTATCACGCCAAATGCCGTTCTGTCAGGGCGTGTTTGTGTAACTGTTGCCAATTTATGCCTCTGATTCAAACAACGCTTCGATAAACAACTGCATCCTGGGCAAAGTATGCTTTTTGGAGGTGGTGGTTTGCGGCAAGTATAAACACCACATCAGCGATTGCAGCACTATCCGCTTTATCGCCTATGCGCTGGAATGGCAAGCGGGATTATTTATTTCATCGGGTAGGCGACAAACAGCCGTTGCGGAAAACACAGGCCTGAGTGCAGGGCTGTAATACCAGACCCCGTGTATTAACTTGCACACAGTCAATACACGGGGTCTGGGCGCATAGGCTATTTGCCGGTTTGTGGCTGCTGCGATGCAGGTAGCCTGAGAATAATGGCCTTATCCTAAGGCACAGTGACCAGAACGATGTTGGCGCTTGGCGACTGCCCGCTGGTATTGATGGCGGTCACTGTATAGATATAAGTACCCGTTCCCGGCGAGTCGGTAAACGTGGTGGCGTTAGCGCTGGTGGTGGCAATCACCTGGAAGGCACTGGCTGTCCTGAAGAATACACGCGGTGCATGTGTATAGCCGCTACCCGCACTGGTGATGGTAACACCGGTGACTCTCCCGTTGACAACCTGTGCCGTTCCACTGGCCCCGGTTCCGCCCCCACCGATGAACTCTACAGTGGGTAGCGCACTGGTGGAATAACCAAAACCACCACGCCTTACGGTGACAGATGTCACGCCACCGGCGCTCACTAGCGCTCTCGCTCTCGCCCCTCTGCCCTGGAAGGTGGATACCTGCCGACGATACACACGAAAGCCGGTCTCGTTGCTGGCGTTATCACTCCAGCTTAAATTCACCGTGGAGCCACTCAGGCTCGATGTGAGATTAGTGGGTCGATTGGGCGGCAGAGTCGTTTGATTACAGGTGCTGGAGACCCTTTCACTACCGGTTTCAATAACCAGAAAGATATTATTCGAACCCAACATCTTCAGCGAGGCAGAACCCACCGTATCGCCCGAGTCACTACGGATAAAAAGCTGCGAGCCAAACAGCGAATACCTGCCGGTCGCCGGGCTAGCGGGGTCGGTGGGGTGAAATAAGTTGGGAAAGGTAGAATTAAACGAAAAGCTGGTGGTGCTATTGGCGGTAAAGGTTACCGTTTGGTTCGCAACCTGGTAGAGATTATCGGTGTTGGCCGGTGTGGTCCAGCCACCACCATCGGCTGGTGTTGTGGGGGATGTTTTCAGGCGCCTGCTGCTACAGCTCCAGGTGCCGATAATATCGCTGACATCCGGCAGGTTAATACCTCTCTCAATACGGCTAAAGGCCTGGTTGAGTACATCCGCAGACAGCACCTCACCTGAGGAAAAGGAATGACCTATACTGAAAGGTGCTCTAGAGGTTGCAGCGTGCGATTGTGCGGCGAATAGCATCACATCAATAAACAACACGATTGAAATCGTTACCAGAGGGGTTTTTGCCTTCATTGCTCGTTCTCCACCTAAGGGCTACTGCAAGACACTGCCATCAAGAACCGATCTATCGGCAGTCGCGGCGGTGGTCGTGGGTGAAGGTGTCACCGGACCCTGCATTTGACCGCTGCCATTATTATCGTTTGAAGTAGAGCCGCCACCGCCGCCACAGGCTATCAAAAAAACACCCAACGCAATGAAACAGGCACACTTCAGCATAGCTGACCTCTAAACGACAATTTTCTTGATTATACTAGGCTGCCACCTGCCAATAGTCAATTAATGCACGGAAAAAAACTGAGAAGCGGACAGGCTCTCGCCACCTGTTTTTTTTGGGGGTGGCTAAGGAACGTGCACGAAATAACTTCCGGGGTTTGCAAATGTATCGACTCCTTATAGATGAGTTGGCTGAGTGTGCCATTAACACATAACGCATTGTTTAAATAACATGGTAAAAGTGGACATTATTTTGTGTACGTTCTATAACACCCTACGCTGCCCACATAGAAAAAGGGCAGACGTTAGTTCACCTTTTAACCTTTGTATTTATTCGTGGTGCTATAGGGGTTTCGTTCGCGAGGCATAAGTGTCTTTATCCGCTGTATATATCGGTGGTTTTTATATCCTCTGACAATAATTGGCTTATCTGCTGAAGCTGCGTGATATTGTCCGCACGACATAATGTACGGATCGGCACCCTTGCCGCCAACGCATGAAAATCGGTAAATTCTTTTGCCCGTAGCGCTGGCGTAATAACGCCGTAACTTACATGGCTGTTTTTCAATAAGCTCACTATTTTATCTTTTGTAGCGATACTGTTGATAAACGGTTTTACATGATCATTATTACGCTGCTCTAAAATATAGATTGCTGCCAGGGGTAAAGGCCGGGGGTAAAACACGCTATCAGCGTTCAGGTAGCGCTTGTCTAAATGTGCGGTGACTTTGCTAAGCGTGTCTGGCTTGTGCTGTAAAGCGTGCAGAGATTCAGGCCATAGCCGTATTCGGGCATAACCGGGTTGCACCCATACTTTTTGCCCTGAAATCTCGGGTACGACTATATCGTCTGCAAGCACAGACCAGCCATGATCTGCCAATACGGCAGCGGTAGTGGACTTTCCGGTTTTTTTGGCGCCAAGCAGAGCAACGGCCCGCCCTTCAGTACTTACTACCGCACCGTGCAAACACGATACCCCACGGGCGCGTAATATAAACCCCAAGCCCGGGCCTAAGAGGTAGGCTTCAATATCGGCCAGCGGTACAGTGTCTGACCAGTCGAGCCATACTTGACCGCTTACAGGTTCGAGCGTTAAAGAAAAGCGTTGTTTGGCACGCTCCATGTTAATACTTACCCGTAGCACCGTCTGCTCACCGTGCTTTGCGCAGTGCATATTTATTTTGCGACGACTGCGTAGTTCAGCCGTGTCTATCGCCTGCCAATGCAGCTCGTAAGGGATAGGGTGCCAGTGTATCTGTAGGTCACTTTTTACACGTTTCGCTTGTGCTGTCACCCCTTGTAGTGAATGGGTGCTGCTTACCGATAAACCATAAATACGATAGTAATACATGGTTAATTATTATAGAACAGACGCAGAAAACCACCCCTTATCCATTTACTGATCAACTCGATTTTACCGTCATCGATAATCCTAAATTCCGCAGTTGAATCGTAGCGAGGGCGTCTAAGGTGCTGAATAGGATAATCAAACCTTTGATGCCACCGGCAGAAACTTCCCGATCAGAAAATACTAACGGCAGGCTGTCTTTTAACCAAAAGGCATTGTGATTCGTACAGTTGCGCGTCGAGCCACTATCACAGGGAATTATCAAGCAAAACAGACAGGCGATGGCTAAGCAGGCTACCCAACTGCGATAAAAACAACACCCCTTTGGACGGGTGAAAACGGGTCTCATCAACACTGCTGAGCGCGAGCACCCCAAGGTTATTGCCCTCTGCGTGCAACAGGATCAACGCGACCGAGGCAACCTCGTCCGCGTCGTCAAATAACAGCGCACTTTGCTCGACAGATAATTGGCCACACACTACATTGTGCGTTGCAGACATATCGGCAAACACATCTATAATCGCGGTGTCTTCGTCAAACAGTTGAAACGCCACCTGGTCGGCATGAAAGTCACGCAACGCCGTCTCACGCGTAACGGTCAGTACGGTATCGACGCTGTCGGTGCACATCAAACTCACTGCAAACTGGTGAAGTAACAACCCCAAATGCTCATTTTCACGGGCCACTGACAACAGTTCCTTGAGTTGTTTTTCCAATCGTTGGCTTTTTTCCCGCTGTACACTGACCTGGCGTTCAACCAATGAAATAGCGCCACCACTCTGGTGTGGAATGCGTAGCTGGATGAGCAGGTCATCCCTATGCGTAAAAAAATCCGGGTGGGACAGTAAATAATCTACCACCAGCGACTCATCGGCAGCGGCTTGTATTGGGCTGCTTTCGGTGGCACTTTCTGGCCTGTTTTGCAGTTTGCTCATAAATCGATTGTTCCGTTGTATACCAGGCTGGCAGGGCCAGTCATCATTACAGGGTGGCCTTCACCCAGCCAGTTTATCATCAAGTCACCACCGGGCAGTGATACGCGCACAGCCTTATCCAGCCTGCCCTGCAGCACACCAATCGCCACCGCCGCACAGGCTCCCGTGCCACAGGCGCGGGTTTCACCGACCCCGCGCTCAAATACACGCAGGCGAATATGCTTGGCGCTCACACACTGGCGAAAACCGACATTAACCCGCTGGGGAAAATCCGGGTGCGCTTCGAGCGCCGCGCCGATATGCCTGACATCTGCGCTGTCGACATCATCCACGTCACACACTGCGTGTGGGTTACCAATCGCCGCCGCACCGATAGTGACCGATGACTCACCGACAGTGAGCGGGTAGTACAGTGCACGCTGTTTAGCCAGAAACGGGATGCGGTCAGGTTCGAACGCTGGCACACCCATCATCACAGTGACCTGGCCGTCGTCTTCGCACTGCAATTCAATTAACCCGGCACGGGTATTGACCGGAATGCGGGATTTCTCACTCAACCCCTGCTCGCGAACAAACAGCGCAAAACAGCGCGCCCCGTTGCCACAGTGCTCCACTTCACCGCCATCGGCGTTATAAATACAGTAATCAAAATCGGCCTGCGGGTGAGTGGAAGGCCGCACCAGCAACAGTTGGTCGCAACCGACACCCGTGCGCCGGTCGGCCAGCCTGCGGATTTGCTCAGCGCTCAGTGAAACCGGCGTATCAATGGCGTTGATAACCACAAAGTCGTTACCGAGGCCGTGCATTTTGCTGAAATTGAGCAGCATCAATATACCCCGTGGGCTATGCCCCACCCGGCAGGCAGCATTCACCGGCCAATAAATCGGCCAGCGATTCGCGCTCGCGCACTAAACAGGCACCATCGCCGTCCACCATCACCTCGGCGGCACGCGCCCGGCTGTTATAGTTAGAACTCATCACAAAGGCATAAGCACCCGCCGACATGACCGCCAGCAAATCGCCTTCAACCACATCGAGCGGCCGGTCCTTGCCGATAAAGTCACTGCTTTCACATACCGGGCCGACCACATCATAGCGCTGGGTTGCCGGTGTTTTCGCTTGTGTAACGGGCACTATATCGTGCCAGGCGCTATACAACGCAGGGCGAATTAAATCGTTCATCGCCGCATCGATAACAGCAAAATTCTTTGCCTCGGTGTGCTTTAAGTATTCAATTTTACTCAACAGAACACCGGCATTACCGGCTATGGCGCGGCCTGGCTCCACCAAAATTTCCAGCGGGCGGTCACCCAACTGACGGTTGACCTCTGCCGACCAGGTGGTGAGGTCGATGGGCGCTTCATCGCGGTAGCGAATACCCTGCCCACCGCCAATATCGAGGTGTTCAATGGCGATACCCTCCTCTGCCAATGTATCGATTACGCACAGCAGCCGATCCAGGGCATCGACATAAGGGGTGATATCACTGAGCTGTGAACCAATATGGCAATCGATACCGGTAATGCACAGATTCGCCATTGCCGAGGCGCGCCGGTAGGTATCCACCACTATATCCATAGGGATACCAAATTTATTTTCTTTCAGGCCGGTGGAGATATAGGGGTGGGTTTTTGCATCCACATCCGGGTTGACACGCAGCGATACGGCGGCGATTGCGCCGTGCGCAGCGGCAATTTGGTTAATCCTCTGCAACTCAGAGACCGATTCGACATTAAAACAGCGGATGCCGATTTCCAGTGCGTGGGCTATTTCCGCGTGCCGCTTACCCACGCCGGAGAACACTGTTTTCTCCGGGTCACCGCCCGCCGCCAGAACCCGCTCCAGCTCACCCGTGGAGACAATATCGAAGCCTGAACCAAGCCGCGCCAATACATTCAGCACCGCAATATTTGAATTCGCCTTGACCGCGTAACACACCAGATGAGGGCGTGCAGACAGCGCCAGGTCAAACGCCCGCCAGGCAGATTCCAACGCCTGGCGTGAATACACGTAAACAGGCGTGCCAAACTCGGCTGCCAACTGTTGGCAATCGACGCCCTCTGCATGTAACTGGCCATTTTGGTAGGTAAATGCACTCATTGATTTTCCACAGCTCCCTGTGGTTTTTTTTGTTTTGATTCATCGTCCGTGGTGGTGGTCGTTTCCGGCAGGTACAGATCGCCTTTGTTACCACAGCCAGAGGCCAGCGCGGCGAAAAACACCAGTAACAGGCTGATAGAAAGTCGTGCCCAGGTGTGCATTGCACTACCCCTTCAAAAAAGGCTGGCAGTATATCAGGATGCTATTTTTCTAACGAACCTTAGTTTTGCAGGCAGCTACCGGCAAACGAAACCGGCGCATCGCTGCATTCAATGCGCGTCAACACCAAAGGGGCGTCGACATTGGCCGCCAGTTCAAATACCAACAAGGCCGAAAACCGCTGTGTGATCAATGCATCCAGCATGGCGCAATCCACCGCGTTGCACTGAAAGGTTTTGCCGTCGCTGAGTGCATAAAGCGTCGGTGATCTTTTCTCGATAAGCCGGTCGACACCGGGCATAAAAAGCCGAAACTCCCCCGCATTGGCGGCAACCTGGCGGCTGGTTTGTTCGATCAGCGTATAGGCCAGCGACGCACTGTCGACTGGTGGATTTTGTACGGTGGTGACCATAACGCGCAGGGTATAGCGATACCCCCACTCAAAACTAAACCCATCGATGGGCGTGTAGAAGTTGACGTTGCGCCCGCCTGCCGCGTCACTCACCTGTAAACACAGGCCTACCTGCTCACTAACACACCCATTGCGAAAAAAATCGACCACCAGAGTGGTTTCACTGGCACTGCCCCGCAGCCCGGCTGGGGTCGTGGCACTACCGGCGGTGCTATTTGCAGTAGCGCCACCGGTGCCACCACCGCCACAGGCAACCAGGCAGGCAAACAATAAGACAGGCAGACAGGTGGAAAACCACTGTGGCAGGCGTTTGAGGTAAGCATTATTGGGTGTCATAAAATTGACTATGCGTGATAGCCCTCGCGTAAGTCAAACGCTATATACGTATATTTGCGGTACTTGGCAAAAACACCCATTGAGATTTGACAGGGGACGTCGGCCAGTCGTCAAAATTATGACACCGCTAATTTAGCCGCCAGTGCAACAAATACCACGGCGGCAACCCTGTTCATTAACTGCTGCGCACGGGGTGAGCGATTCAGCCACTGCCCCAGCCCGCCAGCCAGCATCGCCACTGCCCCAAATACCCCAAGCGTGGCAACGATAAACAAACCACCCAACACCAGCAATTGCACACTGAGCACACCCCGCACCGGATCGGCGAACTGAGGCAGAAACGCCAGGAAAAACAGCGAGACCTTTGGGTTGGTGATATTCATGAAAATACCGCGCCGATACAATTGCCAGCCGCTCAGCGATTCGCCCTCAGCATTGTCGACGCGGTTGACAGACGCGTTAAACGCCTGCCAGGCCAAGTACACCAGATAAGCCGCACCAAGCAGCTTCAAGGCCGTAAAAGCCAGCGTAGATGCCTGAAAAACAGCCGCCACCCCCAACGTCACGGCCAGCGTATGCCCCACCAGACCGGTACATAACCCCAGCGTCACCAACAGCCCGGCAACCCGGCCAGACAAAGCTGACTGAGTAAGCACAAAAATATTATCCGGCCCTGGCACCAGCGCCAACGCCAGCGACGCGGCAAAAAAGGTCAACGCAACATCAAATGGCACCATCGCCCACCCTCAACTAAAACCATTCATGCTACCAGAAGTTTCACCCTCCACCTGTAGTGGCCTGCTGGAAGCGGGGGAACGCCTGAACCTATACGTCAGCAAACCCTTCCAGGTCGCGCTCTAATCGTTGCAATGAGACCTTTTCACAGGTTCCCAGGCTCTGTGCAAACAACGATATACGCAGCTCTTCCATCCGCCAGCGGTAGTGCATATGGCGCTCATCACACCCGGCATCGCTGCCACACACTGGCAGCCGCTGCCTGAACTGTTGCCACAGCGGTAAAAACCCGGCGCGTTTAAGCCTGTCTTGCTCGGGTGATTTATCGATCGCGTCCAGTCGGCGCTCAATCGCTTTCAGGTAGACCGGATAGCGCTTTAGCCAGGTGGCACCGGCTTTGCCAATAAACCCGGGGGCAAACAATAGCGCCAGTTGCCCGTGAATGTCCTCCAGTGGTTCCACCCAACTCAGGCGGTTCGATTGGCCGATGCGCCTGGCCAATTGTCGGTAGGCGCGCAGGCTGGTGTCGAGTAATTCCAGCAAAGTATTGGCCAGTGGCAACAGGTCTTTTTGATGTTGCGCGATAACCTGGTAAAAGTCGTCACGCCGACGCGGCACGCTTTTCCCCTGCATTAAAGCACCCACAAACGCGGCGTGGGATAAATCCTGGCGCAGGGCTTCACCGCTGCCAAACGGTGCGTAGATCAGGCTCAGCGCATCCATACCCGGCAGTCGATTGAGAATATAGCGGTGCTCATTTTTCAGCACCCGCTGATACAGTGCGCGCAAACCATTGTGCATCGACCCAGCGGCAGCGGCCTGGGTGGGAAATACGCGCAGGCTGATGTCCTCACCCTGCTCACACAAGGCGGGATAGGCAAGCAATTTTACGGCACTTTTCCCGCTGCCTTCCTGTACTTCCACCGAGGTGGGCAAATCGCCAAAATTCCAGTCGTTTATCGCTTCGCGCTCCAGCGTTGGCGCGACAATTTTCGATAAGCTGGAGGCGGTTTGTGTAGCAAATTGTCGGCTCAATGCATCCAGGTCACGGCCACTGGCGAGTAGCTTGCCGTGCGCATCGATAATCTCAAAGCGCATTGACAGATGCGTTGCCAATAAGGGGATTTCAAAATCGTGCGGGCTGATTTTGCAGCGGCCAGTGCTGGAGAGCGCCCTGGCCAGGGCGCTATACAAACCGATGGTTGGCGGCACGGCAACATCCCACATGGCGATACACTGCCGGGCAAAATCCGGCGCGGGGACAAAATTGCGCCGCAGGGGCTTTGCCAGTGATTTGATTAAAGCGGTCACTTTCTCCAGTAGCAGGCCCGGTACTAGCCATTCGCACACCGCCGCATCCACCCGGTTTAATACGGCCACTGGAATGGTCATGGTTACCCCATCATTGCCGCTGCCGGGCGAAAAGGCATAGCTCAGCGGAAACACCGCGCTACCAATCTCCAGGTGATTGGGAAAATCGGTGTCACTGATCACATTATCGTCGGTGTGCATCAGCGACGCTTTTTCAAAATACAGACCTCTGGGGTACTCGACCTCAAACGCCTTGCGCCAGCGCTCAAAGGTGGGCATTGAATACACATCATCGGGAATCAGGCCCGCGTAAAAACGCACCAACTCCTCTGGGCTGACCAGAATATCCCGGCGGCGGGACTTGTGTTCAAGCTGCAACACTTCATCGATCAGTGCCAGGTTGTGCCGGTAAAAACCGGCATTGCTGGACAACTGGCCTGCCACCAGGCCATCGCGGATAAAAATCTCACGGGATTCAGCGGCATTAACCGGCCCGTAGTTGATCCACTTGCCTGGATTGATTACCAGGCCGTACAGCGTGGATTTTTGCTTCGCCCCCACCTGCCCACGCCTTTTTTCCCAACGTGGCTGCGAATAGCTGTATTTCAACAAATGCCCGGCCAAACGCTCGACCCACTCAACCTCGACTTTCGCCACCGTGCGTGCAAACAACTGTGAGGTTTCGCTGATATCGGCTGCCACCAGCCACTGCGGTGTTTTATTGCGCAGTGCCGACCCAGGGAATATCTTTAACCTGCGGTTGCGACTGCCCAGGTACTGGCGTTTTTCATCTTTCATGCACACATTCGACAGCAGGCCGCCCAGCAGGGAGCGGTGGATAGCGGCATAGTGGGCGGGCTCGCTGTTTTCACGCAGACCGAGCGCACCGACCTGGCGCTGTAACTGCCTGCGCACATCCTGCCACTCGCGCACCCGTAAATAAGAGAGAAACCGCGACTGGCACATCTTGCGGAATTTACTGCGAGACAGCGCCTGCCACTGCACATCGATAAAGGCCCACAGGTTTAGCCAGGCGTCGAAATCACTGTTGACACTCCCCGCCGCCTGCTGATTGAACTCGGCATGCAATTGATCGGCAGCCTGTTGTTTATCCTGTGGCCGGTCGCGTGGATCGAGTACCGACAGGGCACTGACAATGGTCAGCACCTCACTCACACACCCCTCCTCACCCGCCGCAAACAACATACGGGCAAAACGCGGCTCCAGCGGCAACTTGGCTAGCTGTCGGCCAAGTGGGGTGAGCGCCTGTTGTTTATTGACGGCCCCCAGCTCAAACAACAACTGATAGCCGTCGCGGATCAAACGGCCATCGGGTGCCTCGACAAAGGGAAAGCGCTCAACCTCGCCGAGCCGCAAAGCGGCCATCTGCAAAATCACTGAGGCCAGATTAGTCCGCACAATTTCCGGCTCGGTGAATTCGGGGCGGGCGTTAAAATCCTCCTCACTGTACAAGCGGATACAAATGCCTGGGGCTTCCCGGCCACAGCGACCCTTGCGTTGATTGGCCGAGGCGCGGGATATTTTCTCTATCGGCAGGCGCTGCACCTTGCTGCGCAGACTATAGCGGGACAGGCGCGCCAGACCGGTATCGATTACATAGCGAATCCCCGGCACAGTCAGCGAGGTCTCCGCCACATTCGTCGCCAGCACAATACGGCGCTTACTGTGTTGAGCAAAGATACGCCCCTGCTCTGCCGGAGTCAGGCGGGCAAACAGTGGCAACACCTCAACACCGGCCAAATGCTTACTGTGTGCCTGATGTTTCTGCAGGGCTTCACTGCACTCGCGGATATGCCGCTCGCCAGGCAAAAACACCAATACATCGCCACGCTGCCCCCGGCATTCGGCAATCAGGATCTCACAGCCTGTTACCAGCGCATCGACCAGATCCGGTTCTTCACCGCTGCCCTCCAGGCTACTCAGCAAGGGCTGATAACGGGTTTCCACCGGCCAGGTACGCCCCTCGACACGGATAATCGGGGCGTTATCAAAGTGTGTCGAAAAGCGTTCCGGGTCGATAGTGGCCGAGGTAATAATCAACTTCAGATCAGGCCGTTTAACCAGTAACTGTTTTAAAACACCGAGGAGAAAATCAATATTTAAACTGCGTTCATGTGCCTCATCAATAATCAACGTATCGTATTGATTCAGCCAACGATCATGCTGAATCTCACTGAGCAGAATGCCATCGGTCATCAATTTCAGGTAACTGTCAGTGCTCACCTGATCAGAAAAGCGCACTTTAAAACCGACCGCGCCCCCCACCGTCGACCCCAGCTCGCCGGCGATTCTTGCGGCGACACTGCGCGCCGCGATACGGCGGGGTTGTGTATGGCCAATAAAACCGTGGACACCACGCCCCAACTCCATACACATCTTGGGTAACTGCGTAGTTTTACCCGAGCCGGTTTCACCACAGATAACCGTGACCTGATGATTTTTAATCGTCGAGAGAATTTCTGAGCGGGCTTCAACAACCGGCAATTCAGCGGGATAAAGCGGCTTGGGAAGAGACAGACGCCGCTGTTCCACCCGCGCAACAGAGGCATCGAGCAACGCCTGAAACGCAGACAAACGGGCAGGCTCCGGCTGCCCGTTACCCTTCCACAGTTTACCCAGCGCACGGTGCAAGCCCCCCCGGTCAGGCCCAAAGCACTGGCTAATCCTCCTCCGCAAAATCAATGGGGTCAGACTCGATTGATCAAAATCAATGGGGTCAGACTCGATTGATCGTTGATTGAGACAGATACCCAGCAGATTTTCGATCACCACCTCTCGCTTGTGGTGACACCCGGCGGTTTACTTGCTTTTCAATGCGCGCTTTGAAATCACTGCCACCCAGCACCCAGGCTTTATTCGTCGACTCGCGAATTGACGCCTGTACTTTTTCCGAAATATGCGCTTTAAACAACGCGCGATACGCCACCTGCCTCGCTTGTGGATCACGGCCAAGCCGTTGGTATTCAGCGTGGGGGACAATGTTTTCATCTGCCTGCCCCTGTGCGTTATAGCGGTAACTCGACCAGGGATAGTCCGCCGGGTGATCCACCATAAACTGCGCCCGCACCGGGTTCAATTCTATGTAGCGGTAACACGTCAACAGATAACGCTCTGAATCAATCAGCGTCGCTTTATAGCGCCCTTCCCAGAGCGTGCCACTGCGCTGATGGGTGTCATTAAAATACCGGACATAGTAACGCCCCAGCATCTGCACGGCCTTACCGATACCGTCCGTTGCATAAGGCGTAATCAATAAATGCACATGATTCGTCATCAAAACATAAGCGTGCAGATCACAATGGTGTTTGTCGCAGGCTGCTTTCAACTTCGCCAGATAAAATCGATAGTCGTCGTCTGAATAAAAAATCGACTGCCGGTTATTGCCACGAATAATAACGTGCTGCGGGTGACCGGGAATAACAAAGCGGGGAAGGCGGGCCATTGTTTATAACGCTTAGCGGAAACGGGCGGTAGGTTAATCGATTGATTATCAAATATCAATCGAATCTGACCCCATTGATTTTTGATTCTGATTGATACTTGATACATATGAAATATATGCCTATACTTCGGCAAGTTTTGTAGCCGGTTAACTATGGTTTTTCTAACGTCTAAGAAAAAGCAGCAAAAATGCCTGGGTATTTTGTCAAACTGATGAAGCGCCATTAAATTGACAGTGCATCGCCTGGATATTACAGATCTAGTAGCACGAGAAAAGCATTTATACAAATAAACTTTTTCTTGGATACCAATAGCACCATGCACTCCGGCAACTTACGAGTGGAGCAATATATTAAGTCTATATGAGGACGCTGTAGGATTTCCCATCTTGTCTATCAGTGATCACTGACGACATGTATTTTTAGCGATTCCCTAAAATAGACTTCAACGTGATATAAGCAACACCCTTTTTTATGACTAACCACCAAAAAACCCCTAGAGGAAAATCATGGCAAATATAACCAATAGCTTAAACGAATTGATGAAGTGTGACGGAATTATGGGCTGCTGTATTGCCGACTATACATCAGGAATGGCACTTGGAAAAGTCGGCGGCGGTGTCGATCTGGAATTGGCTGCCGCAGGAAATTCAGAGGTGGTAAAAGCCAAAATGGATACCATGAGAAGCTTAAATATTAAAGGCGAAATAGAAGACATACTGATTACCCTAACCCATCAAATACACATCATACGGCCATCCAAGGAGCATGAAGGTTTGTATATTTATATGGTACTGGACAAAAGTAAATCCAATCTCGCGCTGGCACGGCGCAAAGCTAAAAGCATAGAAGAAGATTTAAGCGTTTAAATACTATTTACCCCTTGAGCCTTTTGGTTCAAGGGGTAAGTTTCCGCTTCAAGACGTGAAAGAGGTTTTTTATATTAGCCAGGCGACTGGCCAGGTGGGTAGCTATGTCGTTCCTCTCGGCCTGTCAAAAATACTAAAGGTATCGCGGCAAAAAAATATACGCAATCGCATTACCAGTATTCTCGGCTATACCAATGGGTATTATTTACACCTGCTTGAAGGACCAGTGGAATCAGTAGACACACTGCTGGAAACAATTTCCCAGGACTCGCGTCACAATAACGTCGACCTGCTAATTGAGGCGTACCTGGAAAAGCGTTTTCTCCCAGAAACCCCAATTAAATTGATTAATGAAGTTGATAAAAACCTGCACTTCAAACATTTTTTTCAACGACATCAAAATGACCTATACCGGTTAGACAACAAGAAAAAAGCACTTCTGTACCAACTTACCCAATTTTCCGCCACCCTGCAAAACAAGCATACGCCCACCCGACGTGAGTCAGATATAACACAGTCGCGTATGACGTTATTGCGATGGCCTGATTTCGATGAAATTGAACTCACGCCAGAGACGATCGAGCTCTGCTCATTGCTGATCAATGGGCCGTACTCTTACAGCCAACTGCAAGCAATGTCTATGTACAACAATCAACGCAAAGAACTGGACAGAACATTAAAGATTCTGTTTGCTTTAGGCATTTTAGATACTAAAAAGGATATGCGCATCCAAGCACAAAGCCTGCATAGCGCGTCACTGAAATCTTCACTCTCAGAAAATTTTTACCACAAGGTGAAAATATATCTGCGGCGGTTAATGTAACACCATGGAGTATAGGAAGCTGGCTTTTATAGGTGGGGTCGGTACAGGCAAAACCTGTATCATCCGCACTTTAAGCGAAATCGATACGGTTAAAACTGACGTGGAGTCGACAATCGACATCGGCAAATCGCACACTACCGTCGGTATCGATTATGGCCGGATCACACTGGCGGACGATACCGTGCTGGGCCTATACGGTGTACCGGGACAAAGCCGGTACTCCTTTTTGTGGGAGATTGTTAACACCTCGTTATGGGGTCTGGTTGTCATGATCAAGTACCAGGAGAAAAACGACTATGAAGAGATCGCTGGGCTGCTAAAGTTCTTTGATCCAAAACGTAACAACACACCGTGCGTTGCAGTTATCACTCACGCTGAGAATGCATCGCAGGATATCCTTGAGACGCTTAAACTGGAGGTTCATTGCATTTTCGAACAGCAGGGTATAAACGCGCCTATTTTAAAAATTGACGGTAGAGAAAAGCATTCATCCGTCACGTTGCTCTACACGCTCAACGCAATGAATAAACATTTATGAACCAGAAAAACCCCCCTGATAATAACCAACCCACCAATGCACAAAAAAAGCTGGCAAAGCTCGTCGGTTTTTTTTTGCCAATAATATAGAAATACAGCTTATTAGCCTGTCGTCGGTAGATGGTTTCACTCTTCATTCGTTGGCCCGCACACCTGAACGGGCTGAAGAGGAAAAAATTTCCGCTATATCGAGCACACTTTACTCATTAGGTGGTGCTTCAGCCCGGGCAATGACCGGTGGTGCATTGCAGCTTGGCATCATTGAAACCGATGCGGGCAATATTCTTTTTTTAAAAACGCGTTTTTTGTTGCAGCAATCCGTTCTTATTATGTCGACCACAAAAAAAATGTCGATTGGAAAGCTGCGTTTTATCACTAAGAAACTCGCTGAGTCTATTGCCGGGATTACCGAATAGACCGGGGTAGATACCCATGGGTGGTTTGACCTGTTAGGAACGTGCATGAAATAAATTCCGGGATTCGTCAATGCACCGATTCGCCTTATAGCTGAGTTGTCTGTGCTGCTATAGGGTTTTCGTTCGCGAGACGTAAGTGTCTTTCTCCACTGTATACAGTGCGAAGCTACCGCTCCTCGGCAACTACTCCTGCGTTGCTCTAGCTCCTGTATCCATACAGTCGTCGGCAACTACTCCTGCGTTGCTCTAGCTCCTGTATCCCTTGTATCTCTCTCGATGTAATGTTTAGCTGATATTGCATCAGGGCGTGTGAAGAACCTGACTGTATCCTTAGACTATTGAGTCTGTTAAGTAGATAAGGTCTCACACGTCAAATTTCTCAACAATCTGAATGGTATCCGAGTCCTTTGAGACTGCATAAACAAGGTGGGGTAAGAGAATTATGAACATCATTGGTATCGATGTAAGCAAAGCAAAACTTGATGTGTTGTGGCTACGCGATATTGGCGTTGAGAAAGCCAAAACCAAAGTGATTGGCAACACTCAAGCAGGGCATGGGCAATTGATCGCATGGTTGGCAACGCGTTGTTTATTACCGCTGACCGTCGACCTTATGAAAAGGTAAAACACCTCGGTAATATCCAACTGCTCAACCGCCTGCACTGAATAGGCCGTTAGCTGGGAAGGGCTGTTTAGTCGCGAATATACATATAACACATTCGACCTGTCACAACAGGTAATGAATTGTTAGAATTCGCGCCCATTTGGCTATACCTGACTAAATTACTGAGTTATTCGTGTCTGATTACGCGCTTATCCTGGTTGGCACCATTTTGGTGAACAACTTTGTGCTGGTGAAGTTTCTCGGCCTGTGCCCGTTTATGGGGGTATCACGCAAGCTGGAAACGGCCATCGGCATGGGTTTGGCGACGACGTTTGTGCTCACACTGGCCTCGGTGTGCAGCTACCTGGCAAATACATTTCTGCTGGCGCCTTTCGATATCGAATACCTGCGCACGATTGCGTTTATTCTGATTATCGCCGCCGTGGTGCAGTTCACCGAGATGGTGGTGCATAAAAGCAGCCCCCTGCTGTACAACGTGCTGGGCATTTTCCTGCCGTTGATTACCACCAACTGTGCGGTGCTTGGGGTCGCGCTGCTCAATGTGCAGCAGACCCACCATTTTATCGATTCAGCCCTGTACGGCTTTGGGGCGGCGATTGGGTTTACGCTGGTACTGGTGTTGTTCGCCGCGATGCGCGAGCGTATCGATGTCGCCGATGTGCCCGCGCCACTAAAAGGTAACGCAGTCGCGTTGATTACTGCCGGGTTGATGTCGCTGGCATTTATGGGTTTTTCCGGGCTGGTGCCCGCATGATCGCCGCCATTGCCGTGATTACCGGTCTATCCATAGGGTTTGGCCTGCTGCTTGGCTTCGCGGCGATAAAATTCAAAGTCGAAGGGGATCCGCTGGTCGATCAGATTGACGCCGTGCTACCGCAAACCCAGTGTGGTCAATGCAATTACCCCGGCTGCCGTCCCTATGCCGAGGCGATTGCCGCAGGCGATGCCCCCATCAACCAGTGCCCACCTGGAGGTGAGGCCGGGATTCAGGCGTTGGCGACCTTGCTGGATCGCGAGGTGATACCGCTGAATGCCGAAAACGGGATAGAGAAGCCCAAATCGGTGGCGGTAATTCGTGAAGATATTTGCATCGGCTGCACACTGTGCATCCAGGCCTGCCCAGTGGATGCCATTCTCGGCGCCGCCAAGCATATGCACACGGTGATTGAATCGGAGTGTACCGGCTGTGTGTTGTGCGTCGAGCCGTGCCCGGTGGATTGCATTGATATGCTGCCGGTGAAAACCACGCTGGAAAACTGGAAAGTGCCGAGGCCAGGCACGGGCGCAATCGGCACTATTCCGGTAATACCGATTGTGCCACTCGCACCATCCACTCTTTCGTCTGGCCAGTAACAGGGATCGGCGATGGGTGCACTATTAAACAGGCTATGGCGTTTTAACGGCGGTGTGCAGCCGGATGCGCACAAAGCCGAATCGCTGCAAACCCCCATTCAGCCACTGCGTGTCCCCCCACGGCTGCAAGTACCATTGCGCCAGCACATCGGTGCGGACAACAAATCACAGATACAGCCTGGCCAGTCAGTACTTAAAGGGCAGGTACTGGCCGTGGCGCATGGCACCATTAGCGCGCCGGTACACGCCCCCACTTCCGGCACGGTCACCCGCGTTGGCCTTATGCCGGTGCCGCATGCCTCGGGCTTATCCGCCCATTGTGTGGAAATTGAAACCGACGGTAAAGACCAATGGATTGAGCGCACAGCACACACGGATTTTCGCGCACTTAGCCCCCAGGCCATCGGCGCTATCGTGCGCGATAGCGGTGTGGTTGGCCTGGGTGGCGCGCTGTTCCCCACCGCTGTCAAGCTGGCTGCCGACACCACCGCTGTCGATACTCTGATTATCAACGCCGCCGAGTGCGAGCCATATATCAGTTGCGACCAGGCGCTGATGACCGGGCGCGCTGCCGCGATTGTCAGCGGCATTGAAATAACACACTATGCCTTGCAGGCAAAACACGTATTGATTGGCATCGAAGACAACAAACCCGCCGCCATCGACGCCCTGCGCGCCGCCCTTCGTCAGTCCTCTCTGCAAGAGAGCGCATTGCGGATAGTGCCCACACGCTACCCCATTGGTGGCGAACGGCAATTGCTCAAAGTGTTAACCGGCAAAGAAGTACCTACCGGGGGCCTGCCCGCCGATATTGGCCTGCGGGTGGTTAATATCGCCACCGCGTATGCGATATACCGTGCGGTGTGTTTGGGCGAACCCCTGATTTCCCGCATCGTCACCGTGAGTGGCGATGGCGTGCAGCACCCGGCCAATACCGAGGTATTGATCGGCACACCGATAGCCGATGTGATTGCCCAGTGCGGCGGTTATGTCGAAGGGGTTACCCAATTGATCATGGGTGGCCCGATGATGGGCTTTGCCCTGCCGGACGATGCCCTGCCGGTGATCAAAGCCACCAACTGCCTGATAGCCAGCACCGGGCAGGCGTTGCCAGCGGCCAAACCGGAGCAACCCTGTATACGCTGTGGTGCCTGCGTGCAGGCGTGCCCAGCACAGCTACTCC
Organism: Gammaproteobacteria bacterium; assembly: GCA_965277715.1. Classification (GTDB taxonomy): domain Bacteria; phylum Pseudomonadota; class Gammaproteobacteria; order JBCCGL01; family JBCCGL01; genus JBCCGL01. The sequence goes on along the minus strand of OZ255836.1, from coordinate 3,448,399 downwards.
CCCAGCAGTTGCACTGGTACGCCAAGGCCCGCGACCTGCCCAAGCTCGAACAATACCGGCTCGGCGATTGCATCGAGTGTGGTGCCTGCGCTTATGTCTGTCCCAGCCATATCCCCCTGGTGGCGTACTACCGTTACGCCAAGTCAGAAATACGCGAACAAGACCGAAACCGGGAACAATCAGAAGCATCCCGGCTGCGCTTCGAGGCGCGTGAAGCGCGGTTGGCCGCCATTGCGCGTGACAAAGAAGCCCGCATGGCAAAAAAACGCGCCGCCCTGGAAGCCTCCAAGCAGGCGGCCAAAGCCAGGCAGACTGATAAACAGGCCGATAACAAACCAACGGATAGCGGCAAACCAAACACAGCGGGCCACGCGCAAACCGATAAACAGGATGTTATCGCCGCCGCATTGGCACGCGTGCAGGCAAAGAAAGCGGCATCGGCGAGAGCGTCAAAAAACACCCATGACCTAAACGCGGCACAGCAGGCACAGATTACCGCAGCCGATGCGCGCCGTACACGACACCGACAGGGCGACCTGGGCACAAGCGCCCAATCAGCCAGAGAAGCTAACCGTGCAATTTAATATTAGCGGCCGCGCCGCGCCATACACCTTCGCCGCCACTGGTGTCGGTATCGTGATGCGCGATGTGATGCTGGGTCTATTGCCAGGCACACTGCTCTACGCGGGGTTTTTTGGCTGGGGCGTGATAAGCAATGTACTGCTGGCAATCGGCTTCGCCATCGCCTTTGAGGGGCTGGCGCTGCACTTGCGCAAGCGCCCGGTCATCGGCGGCCTGTCTGACCTTAGTGCCATAGTCACAGCGTGGCTGTTTGCCCTAGCACTGCCACCGATGAGTGCCTGGTGGTTGATCGCGCTCGGCATCGGCTTTGCCATTTTAGTGGCGAAGCACGTTTACGGCGGGCTGGGTTACAACCCCTTCAACCCGGCGATGGTCGGCTATGTTGTATTGCTCATCTCGTTTCCCCGTGAAATGACACTATGGCTACCTGCGCAAACCCTTATTGGCCCATCGGCGACACTATCGCTTGACCTGGCACAAACACTTGGCGTGGTGTTTGGCGGGACACTACCGGAAGCCCTCTCCTGGGATGCCCTGACCCAGGCAACGGCACTTGATACAGTAAAAACCGGGCTGGGCCAGGGGCAGCGCGTTGAGGAAATACTGCGTGCCCCACTGTTTGGTCACATCGCTGGGCGCGGCTGGGAATGGATTGGTCTGGCCTGGTTGGTGGGTGGTATATGGCTGCTGTACCGGCGTGTAATTAGCTGGCACATCCCCGTGGGCGTGTTGCTATCGCTGGCGGCTTTTGCCAGCCTCTTCTACCTTATCGACAGTGATCGCTACACCAGCCCGGTGTTTCACCTGTTCAGCGGCGCGGCACTACTCGGCGCGTTCTTTATCGCTACCGACCCGGTAACCGCCGCCAGCAGTAACGCGGGACGGTTTGTGTATGCAGTGGGGATCGGCGCGCTCACCTACATTATCCGCACCTGGGGAGGCTACCCGGACGGCATCGCGTTTGCCGTGTTATTGGCGAATATGTGCGCACCGACAATTGACTATTACTTTCGCCCCAGAGCCTTTGGGCACACGTCCTGATCCATGTCGCCCCCGACCTTGTCAGCCGCCAACCCAGTCTTGCGCTCGATCATCATCAGCGCGTGGGTGCTGGGCGGATTTGCCTTAATCGGCACCGGCCTGGTCGCTTTCACCCACCAGCAAACCGCTGAGCGCATTGTCGCCAATGAAAAAGCACAGCGACTCAAAGCCCTCAGTGAACTGGTCGACCCGTCGCGCTACGACAATGCGCTGGACAGCGACACCATTACCGTCACCGACAGCGCGCTGCTGGGAACACAAGCGCCGGTCACCGTGTACCGGGCGCGCAAAAACGGACTGCCCGTAGCAGTACTCATCACCCCGGTGGCGCCTGATGGCTACAGTGGCGCGATCAAGTTACTGGTCGGTATCAATCACGATGGCCGTATTGCCGGTGTGCGGGTGACCGCCCACCGCGAAACCCCTGGCCTGGGTGATGCCATCGAAATAAGCCGCTCTACCTGGATCACCACATTTGCGGGGAAATCACTGGAAAACCCGGCGGCACCCGCCTGGCGGGTAAAAAAAGACGGTGGCGAATTTGACCAGTTTACCGGTGCGACCATCACCCCGCGTGCTGTCGTCACGGCAGTACACAAAGCATTGCAGTACTATCAGAGACATCGGCAGGCACTGTTTGCCGGGCAGGCAGACAAGGCGGGGGAACAACACAGTGAGTAGTACCACCACACAACTGATTAAAGAGGGCCTGTGGACCAACAACGCCGGGCTGGTGCAACTGCTGGGTTTATGCCCCCTACTGGCGGTATCCGGCAGCGTTGTCAACGGCCTGGGGCTGGGGCTGGCGACCCTGCTGACCCTGCTGGCATCGAACACCCTGGTCTCTGCGATTCGCCACTGGCTGCGCCCGGAAGTGCGCATTCCGGTATTTGTCGTCATCATCGCCGCCAGCGTTACCACCATCGAGCTGGCGATGAATGCCTGGTTTCACGAACTGTACAGCGTACTCGGCATTTTTATCCCGCTTATCGTCACCAACTGCGCCATTATCGGCCGTGCTGAAGCCTTTGCCTCGCGCAACACCGTCGGCCTGGCGATGATCGACGCACTGGCGATGGGCATGGGCTTTACCCTGTTACTGGTAGTGCTCGGTGGCCTGCGGGAAATCATTGGCCAGGGCACTTTATTTGCCAACGCCCACCTGATGCTGGGTGAGGCCGGTTACGCCATGACACTGGTCGTGGTCGATGACTACCGGGGGTTTCTACTGGCCATCTTACCGCCGGGGGCTTTTTTTGCCTTGGGTCTGCTATTGGTGGTAAAAAACCTGATTGATGCAAAATGTACCCAGCGCCGCCTGCAAACGGCCAATACAATGCATTCACCCAACAACCCATTGAGCGCCTAGCGCGGACAACCCCTGTGTTTTTTACCCAAGACCGTATTCGCCTGCGTAACTTCTACGCTGAAACCTACCGGAAAGCCCTGGCGGGTGAACTACTGGAACCGCTGGAGGTCTTGATTGCTGACGTAATCAAAGAACATCCGGAATACCACTACCTGTTTACCAATGGTGAAAGCGGGCTGGACGATGACTTCACCCCTGAAGACGGGCAAATCAACCCCTGGCTGCATATGAGCATGCACGTCGCGCTGCGCGAACAGGTCGGCACTGACCGGCCAGCGGGGATCGCCGACATAACCCGCTCCCTGCTACTAAAATACCAGGATGGTCATCAGGTTGAACACAAAATGTTTGAATGCCTCGGTGAGGTATTGTGGCGGGCGCAGCGCGATAAAGCCCAGCCGGATGATGCGGCCTATCTCGACTGCCTCAACCGCCTGATTAATTTAGCGTAAAGCGACACACTCCCAGAAACGAGACACAGGATAATCCGTTGTGCGAAATAAACGAAATACAGTGATTGACAGCGTGCAGCGCACAGTATTTTTGGTACTTGGCGTGCTGTTGATAAGTGGTTGTGGTCTGTTGCGTACCACCAGCACACCGATCCCGACAATCCACTACCCTGGCCCGGACAGTACGGGGGAATCGCTGATTGTGTTTTTGCCTGGGTACTACGATGGCCCGGAAGAATTTGAGCAGCGCGGGTTTATCCGTTTGCTCAACCAACACCACCCACAGGTGGACAGCGTGGCAGTCGGTTCGCATATTGGTTATTTTAAAAAACAAATACTGGTCGAGCGTCTTTATCAGGATGTGATTGCCCCGGCGGTAGCGCGTGGTTATAAAAAAATAACGATAGTCGGGGTTTCATTGGGCGGCTACGGTGCCTTGTGGGCCACCTACCAGTTATCTGAATATATCGATACCGTAGTGCTGTTTGCCCCGTATCTGGGAGACGCCGATGCAATAGAGGAAATTCGCCACCACGGGGGGATTCGCGGCTGGGTTGAAACATTTGATGGCAAGCCGGATATCGATCAACAACCGTGGTTTTGGATTGATGCATTTCTCACCCCCGGCAAATATAAACACCCTATTATTCTGGCTTATGGAAAACAGGACAGGATAGCCGCGCCCGCCGGGCAGTTGGCGGCGCAATTACCGGAAAATCAGGTATTTACCAATGCCGGGGAGCATAAGTGGATTTATTGGACACCCCTGTGGGAACGGGTGCTGGTAGGGGAAAAGGCAGCGGTTTTATTTTAATTGCATTGACCACCAAAAAAACCAGGAGCCTGTCGGGTTTAGACACTCGTAGCGAGGGAAAGACTGATTTAAGTCATTTCACCACTCGATTCTGATAAAAAATGTATTTTCCTGGCATTACATTTGCTAATGCTTTAATACTATCGTGAAAAATATCACCAAAGATTACGCTCTATTCTCAGAAATATCTTCTTTGGTGAACTACACTTCTTATTGATGATTTTAATTAGGCATTTTTGGAAAAACTAAAACCCTTTTAATGAAGCTGTAATGAAACTGAAAAAAAACCTTTAAACAGGTAGGCAACTAATGTTTAGGCACCTTCGTGTAGTTCTTGCGTTATTTCTTATAGCGTTTTTCGGTTTACCATCTTATCTTTGGATGACTATCCAGGCTGAGCAAAAACTGGCATTAGAAACGGCCGTCAAGGAATCTGTACTAAACATCGAGAACCGTCTGTCCGGAAACGAAGACTATATTCAACTACTCAGCCAGATGCGGGTTCGCAAGGAAATTTCAACAGCGGACTTTGAAGACCAATCCCTGCCCTATTTGCAGCAACACCCGGAACTTATCAATTTTACCTGGGTTGATGCAGCGCGTTATATTCGCGGTGTTTCTCCGCTGCGGGGAAACAGCCAGGCTATTGGTTTGTATCTCGACCTTCCTGAACCCACTCGCGTTTCCAAGCTGGCAGAAAAAACAAAAACGCCTCAATATACGAACGCATTTGAAGCCATCCAGGGCGATTGTTCATTTCAAGTGTGGGCGCCCGTGTACGACAACGGTGCCTTTGATGGCCTGTTTGCAGGCGCTTATTCCTGCCAACGCTTATTGGAGAATGCTTTACCCAGCAGTATGTTAGAGCAATATTCAATCGCCATCACCGACCGATCGGGAGCCATTCTGGCAGAAAAAACCAATACCGGTGCAAAGTTATCAAGTGTCAAACATGCACATGGATTTAATGTTAACAACAATATGCAATTGGTAATGAAACGCTACCAACAAAGTTTCTGGGACGTGAATTTCATTACGCTCCTGGTATCAGGACAATTGCACTACAATTGATAGTTCAAGTTTAAAAAATAGAATACCCCAAGCTAACAGACTGGGTGCATTGCTATCCAGTGGAACATACGATGGCGCTCGCCTGCCGGGTGCTCGTCGTCATAATAATCGTTTATCGACAGCGACGCGGGCGATAAACGCAGAGCTGCTGAAATAGAGAGCTTTGTAACTTCTTTTGACTATTTTAGGTTCCTATGTTCGGAAAAACTATCCTGGTTCTATCTCTTCTGCTATTTGTCAGTTTTTCTGTTTCAAGCTATGGCCACTCCGGTAGAACCAATGACTCTGGGTGCCATACCAACCGGAAAACAAGCAACTATCACTGTCATAAGCCAAAGAACAACATATCCAAAAACACCTACTGTCATATACTCAATGGTACAAGTCGTTGTGGATATGCACGCTCTTCGTGTAGTAGCCTTAAAAAAGAACTTGGTGGATCTTGCGCTAAACAATAGATTTTGGTGACTGCATAAAAAAGCCAGGATCGGTTAATCTAAATATTATTTTTAATTTTTAGATTGCTTTTACGCCTCTTTATATAATAACTGCCCTCTCTCACTTATGATTTCAGAGGTGCATCCCTGTGTGTCAACCTCACCTCAAGCCACTATGATTTAAGTTAACATCTAAATCAGGGCAGCTATCGAGAGTGAGAACAATGCCAAAACCAATGTTAGATAAACCACAACCTGAGTCATGTGAGATCAAGCCTGATCGGACACTTGAGAAAAAGACTCGCCGCACTTTTACAGCAGCCTATAAGCTAAAGATGATCAATCAAGCTGATGCTTGCCAGCATGGACAGCTTGGCGCTTTGCTACGCCGTGAGAAGCTTTACTCCAATCAATTGTCTCAGTGGCGAAGAGAACTGGCCGAAGGCGGTTTGTCAGGGCTATCAAAAAGCGCGCCCGGCCCTGCACCGCAAATGACGTCTGAGCAGCGCCGGATAGCGCAGCTTGAAAAACAAGTAAACCGTCTGGAAAAACAAATCGCCCTTAAGGATGACTGTCTGGAACTCCAAAAAAAAGCCTTGGCGATGCTCGACCGATTGAACAGCGGGATCGAGCAGTGAATACCGCGTTGACTGACCGCCCACCCTCAGTGTCCCAACGTCTGGCTTGTAAGGTATTGGCATTGTCACGGTCACACGTCCGGGCCAAGCAAAGCCGCCGCCATTTCTGTGGCCCTCCCAAACCAGCAGGAACCGTGCGAATCACTTGCCATCAGCCACGCCAACTGAGTGAAGAAGAATGCTCTGTGGTATTGAATACGCTCAATAGTGAAGCGTTCTATGATCAACCACCGGCGCAGGTTTACCATACCTTGCTGAGTCGCCGTATTTACCTCTGCTCCATCAGCACCATGCACCGCCTGCTGCGTCAGTCCGATCAGTCGGGGGAACGCCGAAAACAGCGTCCTGGGCAAACCAACGCAGTGCCAAGGCTTTCGGCCAGTCAGCCTAATGAGGTCTGGACATGGGATATTACAAAATTGGCCACCGTTAAGCGCGGCGTTTATTTATCGCTCTATGTGGTGATGGATTTATTCAGTCGCTACATCGTGGCCTGGATGCTTTCCCATAAAGAAAACAGTGCACTGGCACAGCAGCTCATTCAGGAGGCCAGTACACGTTACGCGATTAGACCCGACCAGCTGACGCTGCATCAGGATCGAGGGGCACCGATGACCGCACATTGCTACCTTGACTTACTGGGCGAGTTGGCGGTCACCGCTAGCCACAGCAGACCCCGCGTGAGTAATGACAATCCTCATAGTGAAAGCCAATTTCGAACACTGAAGTATCAGCCTGACTACCCGCGTCGCTTTGATAGCTATAGCCATGCCAATGGATGGTGCACTGAGTATATTGATTGGTATAACCATCAGCACTGTCACAGTGCGTTGGAGGGCTTCACACCTTGTCAGGTGTTTACTGGGCAGTACATACCACTCAGTGAGGTTCGTCAGCAGGCACTCAATGAAAAGTATGTCCAACATGCAGAGCGATTTGTCAATCAGCGGCCTGTTGTCAGGATGCCGCCTGCGAAGGTCTACATTAATCCCGTGCGCGATGAACTGGGTAATATAGATCACGATGCACCCGTCAACTTCCCAACACTAAATCGGGCTAAATATATGGTAACTTGAGTAACTGTGGCTTGAAACAGGTTGACACCTTCCGGCATTACATGCACCAAAAAACACTCACACAGGATGTGCTGCAATCCAATGCTTAGCAATCTCAACCCGCCGCGCCAACCAGACACGCTCTTTACTTTGCACATAATCCAAGAATCGTTTTAGCGCCGCCGCCCTTCCCGGCCTGCCAACCAGGCGGCAATGCAAACCAACCGACATCATTTTTGGCGCAGCCTCCCCTTCTTCATAAAGCATATCGAAGGTGTCTTTTAAATAGGCAAAAAACTGATCGCCGCTATTAAAACCCTGCGGGGTTGCAAAGCGCATATCGTTGGCATCGAGTGTATAGGGCACGATCAATTGTGGCTTGGCAAACGCCCGTGACCAATACGGCAAGTCGTCCGCGTAACTATCCGCGTGATAAATAAACCCACCTTCTTCGGCGACAATTTTATTGGTATTGGGGCTGGCGCGACCGAGATAGAAACCTAGGGGCCGTTCGCCGGTTACGCGTGTGTGAATATCAATGGCTTTTTGCAAGTGTTCGCGTTCGACCACTTCAGGGATGTGCTGATAGTCGATCCACCGATAACCGTGGCTGGCAATTTCCCACCCGGCCTTTTGCATCGCGGAAACGGCTTCCGGGTTGCGCGCAAGTGCCATCGCCACGCCATAAACCGTTACGGGTATCTGCCGCTCGGTAAACAATCGGTGCAGGCGCCAAAAACCCGCACGACTACCGTATTCGTAAATCGATTCCATATTGATATGACGCATATTTTCATACGATTCTGCACCCACAATTTCAGAGAGAAACCGCTCCGAGGCAGCATCACCGTGCAACACACAGTTCTCACCACCTTCTTCGTAGTTAATTACAAACTGCACGGCGATACGCGCTTTCTCTGGCCATTTTGCATGGGGCACTGTTTCGCCGTAGCCCACCATATCGCGTGGGTAGTTATCAGACGCTGACATTTTTAATTCCAGTATTGTTTAACCTAAATTCCGCAGTTGAATCTACTGCGGAATTTAGGTTAAAGCGTTTATTTTACACGCGGCGCTGCATATGCACCGATTTTACTGGTGCTGAGTTTCGCGCCGATCAACGCTTCGACCATCTTGGTGGCCACTACCACGCCATCGATAACGGGCACGCCCGCCTGCTCCGATAGCCACTCGGTTAAGTCTGCCATGCCCGCGCAACCGAGAATTACCGATTCGCTGCCATCTTCTTTCACTGCGCGAATTATCTCATCGCGTATTTTTTCCCGTGCGCTACTCCCCGCTTCTTCCAACGCCAGCACCGGCAAGTCTGCTGCACGCACACGACGGCAAAAATGTGACATACCGTATCGATGCGCGAGTGATTCGATAATGGGTGTAGAGCGCGGTAATGTCGTCACGACTGAAAAGCTGGTCGAGATAATGCTCGCTGCGTGCATCGCCGCCTCGCAAATCCCCATCACTGGGCCGTCGAGTACTTCACGGCAGGCGCCTAGCCCCGGATCATCAAAGCAGGCGATGACCAACCCATCACAGCCATTTTTTTTAGCCATTACCACTTCACCCAGCAAACCGCTCAGGCACATTGCCTCGTCATAATGCCCTTCAATGCTCTTTGGGGTATTGCCAGGGTTACTGGCGATAATGGTTGTGCCTACAGAGGCGACCTGTTGTGCGCTGATCCGTGCCTTTTCGGTCATTGATGCAGTGGAATTAGGGTTAATCAGCGCTATTTTCATCTGTTTGCCACCCTAAATTTCTGCGCCGAGGTACATTTTTTGAATGCGTTCATCGTCACGCAATTCAGCCGAGTTGCCTTCAATAGCAATCTCGCCGGTGCTGATGGCATAAGCGCGGTGCGAGATTCGCAGCGCCATACGGGAATTTTGTTCAACCAACAATACGCTGACTTTTTCATCGCGATTAATCGCAACGATAGAACGCGCAATGTCCTGCACTAGTTTGGGCGCAATGCCTAAGGATGGCTCATCCAGCAGCAACAGGCGCGGCCTGGACATCAGCGCCCGACCGATCACCATCATCTGTTGTTCGCCGCCGCTGAGGGTGCCTGCCGCCTGCGAGAACCGCTCTTTTAAGCGTGGAAACCGCTCCAGCACACGCGCCAGAGAATGGGCGATTTCTTTTTTGTCACTGCGCGTAAACGCCCCCATTAAAAGGTTATCTTTTACCGACATAAACGGGAAAACGCGACGCCCCTCCGGCACCATTGAAATGCCCTTATTAACCAGCTCTGCGGCATTGCTATTATCGATACGATTGCCCTGGTAGCTGATTTCACCTTTGCTGATCGGGTGTAATCCGGTGATGGCCCGCAAAATAGATGACTTGCCCGCACCGTTGGCACCGATTAATGCGACGGTCTCACCTTCGTTTACCTGCAGTGATACGCCGCGTAGTGCATAGACGTGATCGTAATAGAGTTCGACGTTAGAAAAATTTAGCAATTGACCCATTATCTACATCCCAATCGTTTCGTCTTCTACACCTAGATACGCTTCAATTACTTGTTCATTACCCTGAATAGCGGCGGGCGTGCCCTCGGCAATCCTCTCACCAAAATTCAGCACAATAATGCGATCCGATATGCTCATCACCGCTTTCATATCGTGCTCAACCAGTAGCACGGTCACCCCTCTGTCACGCACCCCGCGCACCATTTGTACCGCACGCATGGTTTCGTCGTGGTTCATACCGGCAAAGGGTTCATCGAGCAAAATGACTTGCGGATTCGTGGCCAGGCCAATAGCAATACCCAGGGCACGCAAATGCCCGTGGGGGAGGTTGCTGGCGACTTCATCGCGATAGCCCGCCAGATCAAGGCTTGCAAGAATCTCGTCTGCCGATTCACCAAACTGTTGTTCATCGCGGCGGGCGATGGGCGTACCGAGGAAATAACCCAGTAAGTTCGCCTTTGAGCGCAAGTGGTGCGCGATAACAATATTTTGCCGAACGCTCATCCCTTTAAAAATGGTGGTTTCCTGAAATGTGCGCACTACACCTTTACGCGCCACAATATGCGGGGCCAGGTTGGAAATACGCTCACCCTTAAAAATAACCTCGCCACTTGTCGGTTTTAAAAATGATGCGATTAATTTAAATAGCGTCGATTTGCCCGCGCCGTTTGGGCCAATCACAGAAACGATTTCGTTTTGTTTGACCGAAAACGAAATATCACTGTTGGCCGTTAAGCCACCAAAGCGTTTGGTTATACTGTTAATCTGTAGCAGGTCACTCATCGCGGTGACCCCGCTTAAACAGGGATGGGCGAATACTTAACAAACCATTTGGCAATAACAGCATTAACACGATAAGTACAGTGGAGAAAATAAGTAGCTGCCATTTACCGGTAAGAAATAGCCAGTCCCAACCGAAATACAAAACAAAGGTGCCCAACATTGGCCCCAAAACATACCCCAGGCCACCGAGGAAACAGTTCAACATAAAATTGATCGAGTCGGTCACCGCAAAGCTTGACGGGTATACCGACTGGGAAATCGCGACAAAAATCGCACCGCCAACGCCACCAAGAAACGATGAAATTGCATAGGCGATGACGCGCAGCCAGGTAATGTTGACCCCTATCGACGACGCCAGCTCTTCGTTTTGTTGCAGGGACTGGCACAGTTGGCCAATGCGCGAATGCACCAGCCGGTACATACCTGCGAAACACAGCAGCATCAGCACAACCGACAGGTAATAAAAGGCTGGCTTAACATTTTCCAAGGTAGCGAAATCAGGAATTAAGGTAAAACCAAACAGTGTTACTGCGCCGGGCAGCGGAATATTGACCATGCCACTGGCGCCGTTGGTGATTGGCAGTGCCAGCGCGGTCAACTTTGCCACTTCGGTCAGCACCAGTGTGATCATCGCAAAATAAACGCCACGCAAGCGCAAAATAGGCAAACCAATCAACACGCTAACCAGTGCACAAAACAAGCCTGACAACGGTATCGTCCACCAGAACGACACGCCGTAATTGACCACCAACACCGCAGAGACGTAGCCGCCGGTTAACGCAAAAGCACCCTGCCCGATGTTGATACGACCGATATAAAATGTCAGCCACACACCGGCGCTGGCAATACTCAACAGCGCCACAGAGGTGAGTGTGTAATAAAGATCCCACCGCCCGGTGGCGTTTATTAAAGCGGGAATGGCAACCAATACAATCAGCAAAAAAAGGCCGACACCGATGGCTTTTTTAGGGCTAATGCGACTCATTGCATCAGCCCCACGGTTTGCCCATCAACCCTTGCGGGCGAATGGCCAGAAAAATCATCAGCGATGCAAAAATCACCAGGTAGGTAATATCACCGTACTGGGACAGTACGGTCAGCCCGACAGATTCCATCATACCCAGGATAAATCCACCGATAATCGCGCCGGAGATAACCCCCGCCCCACCGATCATCACCATCATAAATGCCTTGATAGAGATCGGCCCGCCAATGCCGGAGTTAACGCCCGTAATGGTGACCAATAAACCACCAACAACACCGGCGAGCATCGCGCCCAATGCAAAGCCAATCATTGAATAGCGGTCAACACGCACGCCCATCAACTGGGCCGCGATGCGATCCTGCGCCAGTGCGCGCATCGCTCTACCGGTTTTGCTGTACTGCATATAAAGTACGAAACCGGCGATAATAAAAACGGCCAGAAATCCGATAAAAATGCGGTCGTACGGCATGATGATTCGAAAATCCCAGTTGAGTACGCCATCCACTATTTTGGGCACACCGCGTTGTTTCTCACCGAATATCAGCAGAATGAGCGCATCGAGAAAAAAGGCAATCGCGGCCGCCAATAGCATCGTGCTCTCTTCGCGCACACTGCGCCTGATAACGGTGCGAAACAGGTATTTTTCAATTAATGCACCCAGCACCGCCAGGGTAATGCCAGAGGCACACAGTGCAATAGGAAACGGCAGGCCAAGCTGCCCGTAAAAGGTGTAGGTAACAAAGCCGCCGACGACGTACATTTGTCCGTGTGCAAAATTAAGCACATTCATCAGCGCGAATATGAGCGTTAGGCCGAGTGCAATCAGCGCGTATTGCGCGCCCAGGTATAGCCCGTTGGCGATCACTTGTTCCATAAAAAAACCAGAAAAACCAAAAAAATGAGGGCTTTAAAGCAAAGCCCTCAAATTACCAAAGTGAGGTAGGAGAGAGTCGTTACCCCATTGACAAAAAATTAATCGACTTCAGCGATAAACAGTGTTTTGAATTCACCATCGCGATACTCATTGACCACCATAGGTACAGACACTTGACGCTTTTGGCCGAACGACGTTGTACCCACATATTTGAGCTTGGCATCGCCTTTCATATAGATATTTTTCACCTCAAATGTATCCATGGTTTTCTGAAACTGGCTGACATCCTGAATCGCCGCCGGATTGGTTTTCAAGGTTTCAAGGATGTATTCGAGTGCGTATACCTTGGTGTTGGACTCATCGTTGTATTCGCCAAACATCGCGGTGTACCGGGCAATAAACTCTTCCATTTCAGCCGAGCGAATCGCAGGTGTTGATGCACCACCCACAGAAATAAAGCCGTTGGCCAAATCACCTGCACCTTCTGCCAGTACCTGTGCATCCTGCGCCGTTTCAGTCGACATTAAGCCTTGAAAACCCAGCTCACGCGCAGAGCGGATAATCTGTGGCGCATTCGCGGGGGCTACCCCAGACAACACCAGCAAATCCGGTCGCTTGCGCAATACGGGGGTTATTACCGGGGTGAAATCAGTCGTATCGACCTGGTAGGTAACATTGTCCGAGACAACTTCCAGGCCCAAGGCTTTGGCGGCAGCCACACCGCCATCACGCTGGCTCAGGGGGTCAGATTCGTTAGCCGCGATAAACGCGACGGTTTTAACCCCTTTGTTGTCACGCAGGTATTTATAGATAGCCGGGCCGGACTGGTAGTTGGCGATCATGCCCAGCACGGCGTTAGACGCTGGCTTTTGATACAGCGATTTAGGAAATGCGTAGGGGAAGTACATAATCCCGCTCTTCTCGGCCACTGGGCGAACGGCGGCAGCGCCATCGTCAACATTGGGACCAACCACGTAGTGAATGCCTTCCTGTGCCATTTTTTCCATCCCTGCAATCGCACGTTTAGGGTCTTTTTGGTCGTCGAACGAGACAATATTAATATCGTATGTTGTATCGCCTATCTTCCAGCCGCCGGTTTCGTTGATCCACGCGGCGCGCACTTCCATTGAGCGTTTGTTAGAAATACCCCAGGCGGCGGCAGGGCCGCTGGTAACCCCCACAAAGCCGATGTTCAGTACTTTGTTATCCGCTTGGGCACCGGTTAAAACACCCATGCCAAGCACTGTTGTTACAGCGAGGGATTGTAAAAATCTTCTTCGTTGGTTCATTGTTTATCCTCCAAGTGGAAAACCTTGTCGTCGTTAATGTAGTTGTACCGCACTGCTATATTCATATTGTAAACAATATGTAATCCACGTCATGCTAATGGATATTTATATTGTGCACAATATTGTTAGCGATAATTATAGTAGATCTCTGCAAACCAGACCGGCTACTATTCCGCTAAAGTGGATACGCTACATGACACCTTCAAAACCACCCTATCCCAAGGAATCACCCTTGAACCGTCCCCTTACAGATACACTGATTGTCGACGAAATCTACCGTGCCATTCTCAGTCATCGGCTACGGGCAGGCACCAAATTGGGGGAAGAATCGCTTTGTGAGGTTTTTTCAACGACGCGGGGCCGGGTGCGAAGCGCATTACAACGCCTTGCCAATAAGAACATCGTCGAGCTTAAACCCAACCGTGGCGCATTCGTTGCAACGCCCAGTGCCCACGAGGCACAGAATATATTTGAGGCACGACGATCCATTGAAACCACGATTGTTCACAAAGTGATCGAGAACTGTACCGAATCAGATATCGATGATTTTCGTGCGCTTATCGACAAAGACCGCGAAGCACAAAGCAAACATGAAGAGCACAGCGCTATTCAGTTCTCGGGGGAATTTCATATTCTATTGGGCAAAAAGAGCGGTAATAGTGTGCTCGCAACCATTCTCGAAGAGCTTATTACCCGCACCTCGCTCATTATTGGGCTTTACGGAAAGTCCGAGCACGTTATGTGCTCTTACGATGAGCACGAAAAAATCACCGCCGCCATTGCCATGCGGGATGAAGCACTCGCGCTGCAATTGACCACCGATCACCTCGACGAAATCGAGCGGGATCTCTCGTTTACCAAAAACAGACCATCCCAGGATTTGAAGGATATATTTGAGTTGAGCTAATCGGGTATCACGAAAGACAGAGGGCGACAGAGTAACAGAGGGAAACAGAGGGGGTCAGGCCAGTTATTTAGTATAGACTCGACAGGCTTCTGATATAAATTAACTTGCACGCAAGCTGATACATGGGGTCTAGACAAGAAGAGCCTAAAGAGGTGATGCATCAAATTGAAAATCAGTTGAATAGCAAATAACTCGCCTGATCTTTTTTCCTCTAACGTTATGCCAAAACGTGCCTCGTCAAATAGCGAGGCACGTTATAAACCGAATGAGCGCGGTTAGCTCAAATGTTTGTTTCCTGCGTTTCCTCTGCAACAACATCACCAGCGGCTTCGACGCCTTCTACGACACTGGTCTCTCCGCCCGTGGCCATATCAGACGCTGCAAACGCCTCAAATGATAACGATTCACGGCGTTGACGCCGCTCTTCGTGGAACGCCAGGCCTGTGCCCGCCGGGATCAGTCGACCCACAATGACGTTTTCTTTCAGGCCGCGCAGTTCGTCTTTGGCACCGCGCACGGCGGCTTCGGTGAGTACCCGCGTGGTTTCCTGGAAAGAGGCCGCCGAAATAAACGAATCGGTAACCAGTGATGCCTTGGTGATACCCAATAAAATACGCTCAAATTTGGCCGGTTCTTTGCCCTCGGCAACGAGCTGTTCGTTGGCTTCTTTTACGCGGGCATAGTCTGCCTGTTCACTGCGCAGGTAGGTTGAGTCACCCGATTCCAGGATCTCAGCTTTGCGCAACATCTGCCGGACGATCACTTCGATGTGTTTGTCGTTGATTTTCACGCCTTGCAGGCGGTAAACATCCTGAATTTCCTTGACCAGGTAGGCAGCCAGCTCGGCAACGCCCAGCAGGCGCAGGATGTCCTGCGGGTTAGGTTCGCCATCGGCGATCATTTCACCGCGCTCGACGCGCTCACCTTCAAACACATTGACGTGACGCCATTTTGGAATCAGCTCTTCGTAGCGCTCGTCGTGGTCGCCGGTGATAACCAGGCGCTGCTTACCTTTGGTCTCTTTACCAAAGCTGATGGTGCCGGTAATTTCAGCCAGGATCGCAGGCTCTTTCGGTTTGCGCGCTTCAAACAAGTCGGCCACACGCGGCAGGCCACCGGTAATGTCGCGGGTTTTTGAAGACTCTTGTGGGATACGGGCAACCACGTCACCCACTTCCACGTGGGCACCGTCTTCAAGGTTGACGATGGCTCCGGTGGGCAGGAAGTAATGCGCGGGGATATCTGTACTGATGTAACACAGGTCATTGCCTTCAGCGTCGACCAGTTTGATCATTGGGCGCAGGTCTTTACCACTGCTGCGGCGCTGTTTCGGGTCGATGACCACACTCGATGACAAGCCGGTGATTTCATCTGTCTCGGTGTTAACGCTGGCGCCTTCAAGGAAGTCGCTAAACTGCAACACACCGGCCACTTCGGTGATGATTGGGTGGGTGTGCGGGTCCCAGGTAGCCACGACCTGCCCCGCCTCAACGGCACCCTTGTCGGCCACTGTGATAACGGCACCATAAGGGATTTTGTAGCGTTCGCGCTCACGGCCATTTTCATCGACAACACCCAATTCGCCCGAGCGCGAAACCGCGACGACGTTGTCGTTTTTGTTGCTGACGTGTTTGAGGTTGTGGAAACGGACGCTGCCACCGTATTTTATTTCTACGTTGTTGGCTGCGGCAGAACGACTGGCCGCGCCGCCGATGTGGAAGGTGCGCATGGTCAACTGGGTGCCCGGCTCACCGATGGATTGTGCCGCCATAACGCCCACCGCTTCGCCCTGGTCGATTAGGTTGCCACGCGCCAGATCGCGACCGTAGCATTTGGCACACACACCAAATTTAGCCTTACAGCTAATCGATGTGCGCACGATAATCTGGTCGACACTCGCCGCTTCAAAGATATCGACACAGGCTTCATCGATTAATGTACCTTTTTCGATAATGACTTCATCGGTGCCC
This sequence comes from Gammaproteobacteria bacterium, assembly GCA_965277715.1. Lineage (GTDB taxonomy): Bacteria > Pseudomonadota > Gammaproteobacteria > JBCCGL01 > JBCCGL01 > JBCCGL01. The sequence goes on along the minus strand of OZ255836.1, from coordinate 3,431,640 downwards.
GGACGGCAGATGTCATGCACGACAACACGCCCCAGGACGCGCTCGCTCAAAGGCTCGACAACATCCCCCCCCTCAATCACTGGCGTCATTGTCAAGCCTTCTTCAACACCGCAGTCGACTTCGGTGACGACCATGTCCTGGCCAACGTCAACCAGGCGGCGGGTCAGGTAACCGGAGTTCGCCGTTTTCAAGGCGGTATCAGCCAGGCCCTTGCGCGCACCGTGTGTGGAGATAAAGTATTGCAGTACGTTCAAGCCCTCGCGGAAGTTGGCGGTGATGGGCGTTTCAATAATCGACCCATCCGGCTTGGCCATCAGGCCGCGCATCCCGGCCAGTTGCCTGATTTGCGCCGCAGAACCACGCGCACCCGAGTCGGCCATCATGTAAATAGAGTTGAATGATTTCTGCTCGACGGTTTCGCCCGCCGCATTTTCAACCTGTTCGGTGCCCAGCTTGCCCATCATAGCGGTGGCCACTTGTTCGTTGGCGTGTGACCAGATATCGACTACTTTGTTGTAGCGCTCACCAAAGGTAACCAGGCCGGATGAGTACTGGTTTTCGATTTCTTTTACTTCGCTCTCAGCCCCATCGATGATGTCGTATTTCTCCTGGGGGATAACCATGTCTTCCACACCAATCGACACGCCGGAGAAGGTGGCGTATCTAAAGCCGGTGTACATCAGTTGATCGGCGAAAACGACGGTCTCTTTTAAACCAATCTGGCGGTAACACACATTGATCAAGTTGGAGATGGCCTTTTTCGACAAGTCGCGATCGACCAGTTTAAACGGCAGGCCATCGGGCAACAATTCAGATACGATGGCCCGGCCCACGGTGGTTTTTGCACGGCGAATGCCCATCGTGCTGTCACCGTCCTGATTTTCCAGTAGATCTTTAACACGGACTTGAACAATTGCCTGTAAATCGACTAAACCGAGGTCAAACGCCCGTCGGCATTCGATGATATCGGCAAATACCATGCCCTCACCTTTGGCGTTGATTTTTTCGCGGGTCATATAGTACAGACCCAGTACGATGTCCTGCGAGGGAACAATAATCGGCTCACCGTTGGCAGGAGAGAGCACGTTATTGCTGGACATCATTAGTGCACGCGCTTCCAGTTGTGCCTCAATGCCCAGCGGTACGTGCACGGCCATTTGGTCGCCGTCAAAGTCGGCGTTAAACGCGGCGCACACCAATGGGTGTAGCTGGATGGCTTTACCTTCAACCAACACCGGCTCAAATGCCTGGATGCCCAGCCGGTGCAAGGTGGGCGCCCGGTTCAGCATGACCGGGTGTTCGCGAATCACTTCTTCGAGAATATCCCAGACCTCTCCACCTTCGCGCTCGACCATTTTCTTTGCCGCCTTGATGGTGGTGGCCTGGCCGCGCAAGTGCAGTTTGCTGAAGATAAAGGGCTTAAACAGTTCCAGCGCCATCTTTTTTGGCAGACCGCACTGGTGGAGCTTTAGGGTAGGGCCAACCACGATAACGGAGCGCCCCGAGTAGTCGACGCGTTTGCCCAGCAGGTTTTGGCGGAAACGCCCCTGCTTACCTTTAATCATATCTGCCAGTGATTTTAGCGGGCGTTTGTTGCTGCCTGTGATCGCACGGCCACGGCGGCCATTATCCAGCAGTGCATCGACCGATTCCTGCAACATGCGCTTTTCGTTGCGCACGATAATGTCCGGTGCATTCAGTTCCAGCAGGCGGCGCAGGCGGTTGTTGCGGTTGATCACACGGCGGTATAAATCGTTCAAATCGGAGGTGGCGAATCGCCCACCATCCAGTGGCACCAGCGGGCGCAGATCCGGTGGCAATACCGGCAGTACGGTCATTACCATCCACTCCGGCTTGTTACCAGAGTCGACAAACGATTCGATCAGTTTCAACCGCTTGGAGTAGCGTTTGATTTTGGTTTCCGATTTGGTTTCGCTCATTTCCTCACGCAGGCGGCGGTCTTCTCTTTCCAGGTCGACGACTTTGAGCAGATCGCGCACGGCTTCAGCACCCATGCGGGCGTCGAACTCATCGCCGTGTTCCTCTATCGCCTCCAGGTATTGTTCATCAGAGAGCAACTGGCCTTTTTCCAGTGTCGTCAGGCCCGGGTCGATCACTACGTAGGCTTCAAAGTACAAAATGCGTTCGATTTCACGCAGCGTCATATCCAATAGCAGGCCAATGCGCGAGGGCAGCGATTTCAAAAACCAGATGTGCGCGCAGGGGCTGGCGAGGTCGATATGCCCCATGCGTTCGCGGCGCACTTTGATTTGGGTGACTTCAACCCCGCATTTTTCGCAGACAACTCCCCGGTGTTTGAGGCGTTTGTATTTACCACACAGGCACTCATAGTCTTTTACCGGGCCAAAGATCTTGGCGCAGAACAGCCCATCGCGCTCCGGCTTAAAGGTGCGGTAGTTGATGGTTTCCGGCTTGCGCACTTCACCGTATGACCAGGAACGGATCATATCGGGCGAGGCGAGACCGATTCGAATTGAATCAAAGTCTTCTACTTGTCCCTGTACTTTGTAGAGATTAAGTAAATCTTTCATGGTATCTCCGGTCGCTAAATGTATCAGCGTATTCTGTATGTAGCGGTCATCTGCCTATTGGCTGACGGCGCTGGACTTAATCTTGGTCGAGCTCAATATTGATGCCCAGCGAGCGGATTTCTTTCAACAGTACATTGAAGGATTCCGGCATACCCGCTTCCATCCGGTGGTCGCCATCGACGATGTTTTTGTACATCTTGTTACGGCCATTGACATCATCAGACTTCACAGTAAGCATTTCCTGGAGGGTGTATGCAGCGCCATACGCTTCCAGCGCCCATACCTCCATTTCCCCAAAACGCTGGCCACCAAACTGCGCTTTACCGCCCAGGGGCTGCTGGGTAACCAGGCTGTACGGCCCGGTTGAACGGGCGTGCATTTTGTCATCGACCAGGTGGTTGAGCTTGAGCATATGCATGTAGCCAACCGTTACTGGCCGACCAAACCCATCGCCCGTGCGCCCGTCGATCAGCTCGGCCTGACCACTTTCAGGCAAACCGGCCAGCGCCAGCATTTCGTGGATTTCCGCCTCGCTGGCGCCGTCAAATACCGGGGTTGCCATCGGCACACCTGCCCGTAGGTTGCGCGCCATCGTCATAATTTCCACGTCACTCAGGCTTTTCAGGTCGACCTTGTTAACCGATTGTTTGTGGTTGTATATTTTGTCGAGGAACGAGCGCACTTCGTTGACTTTCTTTTGCGCATCGAGTAGCTGGCCAATCTTTTTACCCAGCCCTTTGGCCGCCCAGCCCAGGTGTGTTTCCAGCACCTGGCCAACGTTCATACGCGAGGGAACACCCAGCGGGTTGAGCGCCACATCGACCGACGTGCCGTCTGCCATATACGGCATATCTTCACGCGGCACGATCATCGAGATAACTCCTTTGTTACCGTGACGACCCGCCATTTTATCACCGGGTTGCAGGCGGCGTTTTACCGCCAGATACACCTTGACCATCTTCAACACGCCGGGCGCCAGATCATCACCCGAGGTGATTTTTTCTTTCTGTTCAAGGAATTTCCGGTCAAACAGTTCGCGCTGATCTTTGATCTGCACCAGCGATTTTTCCAGTTGCAGATTGACCTCTTCGTCTTTCATGCCGATATCAAACCACTGCTCGCGCTCCAACTCGTCGAGGTAGGCTTTATTAACGGTGTCACCCTTGCCCAAACCACCCGGCGCTTTGGCGACAATACCGCCGACAATTAATTTTTCCACACGGGCAAAGATATCATCTTCGATAATGCGCAGTTGATCGTCGAGGTCTTTGCGCACCTGCTTGAGTTCGTCTTTTTCAATGTCCAGCGCACGCGTGTCTTTATCGACACCATCGCGGGTGAATACGCGCACATCGATGACTGTACCGTCCATACCGGAGGGCACACGTTGTGAGGTGTCTTTAACATCGGAGGCTTTCTCACCAAAAATGGCGCGCAGCAGTTTTTCTTCCGGGGTTAGCTGGGTTTCACCTTTAGGAGTGACTTTACCGACCAGTATATCGCCCGGCTTAACCTCTGCGCCCACATAGACAATGCCCGACTCGTCCAGCTTTGACAGCAGGCCTTCATTGACATTGGGAATATCCGCTGTAATTTCCTCCGGCCCCAGCTTGGTATCACGCGCCACACAGCTTAATTCTTCGATGTGGATAGTGGTGAAACGGTCTTCCTGCACAACGCGCTCGGAGATCAGAATCGAATCTTCAAAGTTGTAGCCATTCCACGGCATAAACGCGACCAGCATGTTTTGCCCCAGCGCCAGTTCGCCCATATCGGTAGAGGGGCCATCGGCGAGCACATCACCACGCGCAATAATATCGCCAGGCGATACCAGTGGCTTTTGGTTGATGCAGGTGTTCTGGTTGGAACGGGTGTATTTGGTCAGTGTGTAAATATCGACCCCGACGTTGTCGTCTCCGGCCTCTTCATCGCTAACGCGCACAACGATGCGCGCCGCATCGACCGAATCGACCACACCACCACGGCGGGCGGTAACGGTGGCACCCGAATCGACCGCGACGGTACGCTCCATACCCGTGCCGACCAGGGGCTTTTCAGCGCGCAGTGTAGGCACTGCCTGGCGTTGCATGTTTGACCCCATCAATGCGCGGTTGGCATCATCGTGCTCCAGGAAGGGGATCATCGATGCCGCCACCGAGACGATCTGCTTGGGCGAAACATCCATATACTGCACCTTGTCCGGGGTCGCCATAGAAAATTCATTCATGTGGCGACAGGACACCAACCCATCGGTCAGGCTGCCTTTGGTATTCAGTGTGGCGTTTGCCTGGGCGATGATGTAGTTGCCCTCTTCAATCGCAGAGAGGTATTCGACTTCTTCGGTGACTTTTCCGTCGACCACTTTGCGGTACGGGGTTTCCAGAAAGCCATACGTGTTCGTGCGTGCATACACCGACAGCGAGTTGATAAGGCCGATGTTTGGCCCTTCCGGGGTTTCAATCGGGCACACCCGACCGTAGTGCGTTGGATGGACATCGCGCACTTCAAAGCCTGCTCGTTCACGCGTTAGACCGCCGGGGCCAAGCGCCGAAACACGCCGTTTGTGTGTCACTTCTGACAGTGGGTTATTTTGATCCATAAACTGCGAGAGCTGGCTGGAGCCAAAGAATTCACGTACCGCAGCGGCAACCGGCTTGGCATTAATAATGTCCTGCGGCATCAGGCCTTCGCTCTCGACCATGCTCAGGCGCTCGCGCACCGCACGCTCGACACGCACCAGGCCAATGCGAAATACGTTCTCAGCCATTTCGCCCACACAGCGAATGCGGCGATTGCCCAGGTGGTCGATATCGTCGACCACGCCCTTGCCGTTACGGATATTAATCAGCTCACTGAGTACGGCGAGAATGTCTTCCTTATCCAGCACACCGGGGCCGACAATTTCCTCCCGGCCCAAGCGGCGGTTAAATTTCATTCGCCCAACCGCAGACAGGTCGTAGCGGTCTTCAGAGAAAAACAGGTTTTTAAACAGTGCCTGGGTGGCGTCTTTGGTCGGTGGTTCACCGGGGCGCATCATGCGGTAAATTTCAACCTGTGCCTCAATGTCGGTACGGCTCGCGTCAATGCGCAATGTATTTGAGATATAAGCGCCACGATCGAGGTCATTGGTATACAGCACCCGGCAGCTTGCCACGCCCAAATCAATAATCTTTTGCAGCACTTCTTCCGTGATTTCATCATTGGCGTTGAATACCACTTCGCCAGTCGACTCATCGATAATATCGTGCGCCAACACCTTACCCATCAGGTATTCCTGGGTCACTTCCAGTTTTTCGACACCCGCTTTGGTCAGATCGCGGATGTGCTTCATGGTGATACGGCGCCCCGCTTCAACGATGACTTTCTTTTTGACCTTAATATCAAATGCGGCCGTGTCACCGCGCAAACGCTCGGGGACCAAATCGAGCTCGATCTTGTCTTGCCCAAACGTCAGGTTGTGCGTTTCAAAAAAGGTATCGAGTATTTCCTGGGTGGTATAGCCCAGCGCCCGCAGCAATATAGTGGCGGGCAGTTTTCGACGGCGGTCGATACGCGTAAAAATGCAATCTTTAGGGTCGAATTCAAAATCCAGCCAGGAACCGCGATAGGGAATCACCCGCGCAGAGAACAGCAGTTTTCCAGAGGAGTGCGTTTTGCCCTTATCGTGGTCAAAAAATACGCCCGGAGAACGGTGTAGCTGTGAGACGATAACACGCTCGGTACCATTGATAATAAATGTGCCGGTTTGGGTCATCAGCGGCAGTTCACCCATGAACACTTCCTGCTCCTTGATGTCTTTGACGACTTTACTGCTGGCCGGGGCGTTTTTGTCAAAAATCACCAGGCGTACCAACACGCGTAGCGGTGCCGAGTAGGTAAGGCTGCGAATTTTACACTCGACCTCTTCAAACGCCGGTTTACCCAGCTTGTAGCTCACATACTGAAGCTCGACATTGCCCGAATAACTAATGATGGGCAAAACAGAATTGAAAGCACCCTGTAAACCGATATCGACTCGCTCTTCGGCCGTTTTATCGGCCTGTAAAAAAGTGCGGTACGAATCGAGCTGCGTTTGCAGCAAAAATGGTGCATCCAGAATCGATGTACGTTTGCCAAAGTCCTTGCGAATGCGTTTTTTCTCTGTAAAGGAGTAAGCCATTGGTGTACCTCTTTATTCAACCCTGTACACGCCGCACCGCCGAATGCGACGTAAAATCATTCATTCCCTGCGGCAGATTAAAACAACAACCTGACCAGCAAGAAAAGGCCGGCAGCAAAACTACCGGCCATCATTCGGGCTAGCCGTAAACCGGCAGCCCGGGTATTTGCACTTGTTTACTTAAGTTCAACGCTTGCGCCAGCTTCCTCAAGCTGTTTTTTGATGTCGTCAGCTTCACCCTGGCTGGCGGCTTCTTTAACCGCAGCCGGTGCGCTTTCAACCAGGCCTTTCGCTTCTTTCAAGCCAAGACCGGTGATTGCACGTACCGCCTTAATAACGGCCACTTTGTTTTCACCAAAGCTGGTGAGCATAACGTCAAACTCGGTTTGCTCTTCTGCAGGGGCTGCATCAGCCGCAACAGCGGCAGGGGCAGCGACAGCAGCGGCAGCGCTTACACCAAATTTTTCTTCCATAGCAGAGATGAGATCGACGACTTCGATCACCGTCATGTTGGAAATACTTTCGAGAATATCTTCTTTAGAAACAGCCATCATAGGCTCCAGGTTATCAGTGCTAAAGCAAGAATTAAACCATCTTGCATAAAGCGGGTTAAATTAATAGCAAAATCAAGCCGCTTGCTTCGCTATGCGGACAGCTTCCACAGTGCGAACCAGCTTGCCAGGAACTTCATTAAGTGTGCGCGCCAGTTTTGTAACCGGGGCCTGCATAACAGACATCAACATAGAGATAGCCTGATCGTGGGTTGGCATATCAGCCAGCCTATCCACTTCCGCCGCACTCAGCAGTTGCCCGCCAACCGCCGCACTGTGCATAATCAGCTTATTGTTCTGCTTGGCAAATTCACGCAGAATACGGGCTGCTGCACCGGGATCTTCCCTTGAAAAGGCCAACATCAACGGCCCACTCAGGTTTTCCCCCATACACTCAAACGCAGTTCCCTCGATAGCACGTCGGGCCAGGCTGTTTTTGACGACACGCAGATAAACATTTTCATTGCGTGCCTGTACCCGTAAACCGGTCAACTGGTCGACGGTCAAACCCCTGTACTCGACTGCCACGGCGGAATGCGCACTCGCTGCCACTTCGGCAACTTCGGCGACAACCGCTTTTTTCTCTTCGAGATTCAGCGCCATAGAGCACCTCACTTTGTTGGCCCAATAACGGGTCCAACAGGGTTTTAAGAACAGTGATGCAACGAGTGCATCACCCCATTTTGGTGAGCCTGCCATGCCATCGATAGGTAAGTAATCGATGTAGTGTCCGGCTCATCCATCTACGCAGGCAATTAAGTGGCCCGTCACGTTCTCAGGCAACACCTGCGGTCTTTGATGTACTCAGCCAAAACGGTTGAAATACACAAAGTCTGTTATCGGCTGGCCATTGAGACCAACCGGTATAAATCGATTTGTTACTTAACGGCTAAGCTACTTTGATCAACGGTAAGACCGGGACCCATCGTCGAGGACACTGAAATACCCCGCATGTAAACGCCTTTGGCCGCAGACGGTTTAACTTTAATCAGGTCGTTCAGCAACGCTTCGAGGTTTTCTTTTAAGGCGCTGGGGTCAAAATCGACTTTACCGATAATGCAGTGAATAATGCCGACTTTATCGGTGCGGTAGCGCACTTGCCCAGCCTTGGCATTTTTTACTGCGGTTTCTGCATCGGCGCTGACAGTACCCACTTTGGGGTTTGGCATCAGGCCACGCGGGCCGAGAATCGTGCCTAATTTCCCAACGACACGCATGGCGTCCGGGGTGGCAATCACCACGTCAAAATCGAGATTGCCCGCCTGTACCGACTCGGCCAAATCTTCCATGCCCACCTGATCGGCACCGGCCGCTTTGGCTTTTTCGGCCTGTTCGCCCTGGGCAAACACAGCGACACGCACCACTTTACCTGTGCCATGCGGCAACACGGTTGAGCTGCGCACAACCTGGTCTGATTTACGTGGATCGACGCCCAGCCTGACGGCGACATCAACCGATTCGACGAATTTAACCGAGGACAATTCTTTCAATAAACCAAATGCCTGCTCGGCAGGGTAGGCTTTATTAGCGTCAACTTTTTCGCGAATGGCTTTCGCCCGTTTGCTTAGAGTCGCCATTACACGCCCTCCACTTCAAGGCCCATACTGCGGGCGCTACCCGCGATAGTGCGCACGGCGGCGTCCATATCAGCGGCGGTTAAATCGGGTTGTTTGGTGGTGGCAACTTCTTCCAGTTGCTCGCGGGTGACTTTACCCACTTTCTTGGTATTAGGTGTACCGCTGCCTTTTGGGATACCGGCAATTTTTTTCAACAAAACAGCCGCTGGCGGTGTTTTGGTGATGAAGGTAAAGCTGCGATCAGAGTAGACAGTGATCACCACCGGTGTGGGTAGACCCTGCTCAAGGTTTTGCGTAGCGGCATTAAACGCCTTGCAAAACTCCATGATATTAACCCCGTGTTGACCCAGTGCGGGGCCAACCGGTGGGCTGGGGTTTGCCTGGCCAGCAGACACTTGCAGCTTGATATAGGCGCTGACTTTTTTAGCCATGTTCAATCTCCACGGGTACGGACGCTTTATCAGCTCCCCGGTGTATGTTGATAGCCTGGATTAACAGGCGGTTAACGGGTCAACGTATTGTCGACCCTTGTCGGTCAGGCTTTTTCGACCTGACCAAATTCCAGTTCTACGGGTGTCGAGCGGCCAAATATCTGCACTGCAACCAGTAGGCGGTTTTTGTCAAAATTAACTTCTTCGACAACACCGTTAAAATCGTTAAAGGGGCCATCGGTAACACGCACAACTTCGCCCGCCTCGAACAGTACCTTGGGTTTTGGCTTCTCGACCCCTTCCTGTACGCTCTGCAAAATAGCCTCTGCCTCTTTATCCGTGATCGGTGCAGGTTTATCCGCTGTGCCACCAATAAACCCCAACACTTTGGGTACATCTTTAACCAGGTGCCAGGTTTCATCGTTCATTTCCATGCGCACCAGTACGTAACCGGGGAAAAACTTACGCTCAGAGCGACGTTTTTGCCCGCCGCGAATTTCCAATACCTCTTCGGTTGGCACCAGGATATCCCCAAAGGATTCCTGCATATCGGCACGCCCGATACGCTCTTCCAAAGAGCGTTTTACCAGGTTTTCAAACCCGGAAAACGCCTGCAATACATACCAGCGCATCGCCATACTAGCCTCCTGCAAGTCCGGTAACCCATCGAAATCCAGCGCCGAGACCCAGATCGAGCAACCAGAGAAACAAACCAACCAGTAACACCAGTACAAAGACAATCAGCGTTGTCTGCAATGTTTCAGCACGGGTGGGCCACACCACTTTGCGCACTTCTGTTCTGGACAATTGAAAGAACACCCACAATTGCCGACCCGATTGAGTCTGATAAAAAATAGCCACAGCTACAGCAGAGGCCAATAACAGCCCGAGCACACGAAACAGTAATGATTCCTCAGCGTAAACGTAGAACGCCGTAAGCGCACCGGCAACAACCAGCATTGCCAGGGCATGTTTTACCACGTCACCGCGAGAATCTTGTACTTCGGCCTTTGAGACCATTTATATTACCTGCTATAGCCAACTGCACACTCAGGCAAAATGCCAAAAGTGGCAGGCCAGGAGGGAGTCGAACCCCCAACCTGCGGTTTTGGAGACCGCTGCTCTGCCAATTGAGCTACTGGCCTGTAAAACGCAAAAAGCGAAAGGCGCTACGGCCTTTCGCACCCTTTAAAATTGAGTGCACCCTGATGTAGGTTAAACGCCCAGGCACATTAGATACGCCGGGGCTACTCAATAAATAGTTACTCAATAATTTTCGATACGACGCCCGCACCCACGGTACGGCCACCTTCACGAATCGCAAAACGCAAACCCTCTTCCATCGCTATCGGTGCAATCAGTTTTACACTCATCTTAACGTTGTCACCCGGCATCACCATCTCAATACCTTCCGGTAGATCACACGCACCCGTCACATCCGTCGTGCGAAAGTAAAACTGAGGACGATAACCATTGAAGAACGGCGTATGACGACCCCCTTCATCTTTACCCAAAATATACACTTCCGCCTCAAACACTGTATGCGGGTTAATACTGCCAGGGATACACAACACCTGACCACGTTCAACCTCTTCACGCTTCGTACCACGCAACAGTACGCCAACGTTATCGCCCGCTTCACCACTGTCCAGCAGCTTGCGGAACATTTCAACACCCGTAACAGTGGTCTTCGCTGTTTCGCGGATACCAACTATCTCTATCTCGTTACCCACTTTGATAACACCGCGTTCAATACGACCCGTTACCACTGTGCCACGACCCGAAATCGAAAACACATCTTCAATCGGCAACAGGAACGGTTGATCAATTGGACGTTCCGGCTGCAGAATGTAACTATCCAACGCTTCAACCAGTCGGCTAATTGAAGGCACACCAATTTCGCTGGTATCACCTTCCAGCGCTTTAAGTGCCGAACCTATTATGACCGGGGTATCATCACCCGGAAAGTTATACGCATCCAACAGTTCTCGCACTTCCATTTCAACCAGTTCCAACAGTTCTTCGTCGTCAACCATATCGGCCTTGTTCAGGTAGACGATAATGTAGGGAACGCCCACCTGACGCGCCAACAGAATGTGCTCTCGGGTTTGTGGCATTGGACCATCGGCCGCTGAACACACCAAAATAGCTCCGTCCATCTGCGCAGCACCGGTTATCATGTTTTTCACATAGTCCGCGTGTCCAGGGCAATCAACGTGGGCGTAGTGACGATTTGCAGATTCGTACTCTACGTGCGCCGTGGCAATCGTTATACCTCGGGCGCGTTCTTCCGGGGCATTGTCTATCTGGTCGTAAGCTTTAAACTCACCCCCCATCGCCTCTGCCTGAACCTTCGTCAACGCCGCTGTCAACGTCGTCTTACCATGGTCTACATGGCCTATTGTGCCCACGTTTACGTGTGGCTTGTTTCTTTCAAATTTCTCTTTGGACACCGCTATAACCCCTTAATCTATTGCCCTACAATGTCGCTTACAAATAATGTAACTGTCTATTTTAATGGAGCTCATAACCGGATTTGAACCGGTGACCTCTTCCTTACCAAGGAAGTGCTCTACCGACTGAGCTATATGAGCACAAACCAAACCTGCCACCCTCAGAGGGTGCCGTGTAATGCACAATCCAACCACTCGTATAAGACCTACCGATTCAGGCGGTGTCTTTAAAGCACTATCGCGTTTTGCGGTTAGCCTTTACCTACATCCCGTCGGTTGGCGCGGGCCTGTAGTTGGAGCGGGTGATGGGGATCGAACCCACATCATCAGCTTGGAAGGCTGAGGTTCTACCATTGAACTACACCCGCCTGTTCATATTACTAACCAAAGGCGTGTACCTTTTAGTTAGCGCTACGGCATCCTGCTATCGCGCATTCTCTACATCCTTATAGGAATTTGGTGGAGGGGGGAGGATTCGAACCTCCGAAGGCGGAGCCAGCAGATTTACAGTCTGCCCCCTTTGGCCACTCGGGAACCCCTCCGAAAACAAAGCGCGCAATTATCTATCAGCTACACAGCCTGCGTCAATAAGGAATGTTTATAGATTTACTATTTAACGGGTGTTCTGTGCACGCGCTTCTAAAAGAAGTCGATCATGCTTAATCATTAGAGAGCGCGTCCAGTTTTTCACGGCGTTGCGCAGCCGGTAATTCGCCTATTTCTGCCGCTGACAGGTAAAACGTCACCAAATCACCCGACTGCTGGTATAAACGCGCAAAGCCAGGCACCCAGCGATGGTAAGTGGATAAAGTAGCCAGGTGTGCGTTATTCAATGGCCGGGCAAACCAGCGGTCGTAACCGTTATAACCGCCCCAGGTTTTTTTTAATTCACGGTAGTCCGTTTGCAATTGGGTAAATACCGCTTTTTTGCCCAATTGCAGCGTATTTTGTGGTTGTTCCTGCTTATACAATTGACTTAAGTTATCCCGCGCTCGTTTTAACAACGAGATAAAGTCAGCTTGTCGTTGAATTTTTTGTTTATGCCGCAATTTTTCAGCGTCTGCATTACGGCTATCCAGCCAACGCCGCACACCTTCACGCTCGACAAAAGTGGCAAACGCCTCGTTGAATGCCGAGCTATCCTCTATATACAGTTTCTGATGTGCCAGTTCGTGAAACAATAGGCCCGCCAGGGTAAAGTCCTCACCCGTAATCATGGTATTGAGTACCGGATCATCAAACCAGCCGAGCGTCGAGTACGCCCGTGCACCGCTGATAGCCACGTCGTAGCCCTGTTCACGCAGTGACCCGGCAAATGCCTGCGCCGATGCCTTGCTGTAAAAACCCCGGTAGGCGACACAGCCTGCCACCCAGAAACACCAGGTTTCCGCTTTTAACGAAAATCTTGGTGTCGCCACGACATTCCAGGTAACGAAATCGCGCTCGATGTCTGCGTAGCTGCGGTAACTGTCGTTATCGGGTAACTGCAAAACTTCACTGGCATAGTCGCGAATCTGTTGTGCTGTGCGCAGCCGTTTTTTCAATACCGGATCGACCCTGGCATCATCCAGCAACTCACTTATTGGGGTTCGCGCCGACTGCAGGCTGAGGTGTCCATCGACAATTTCTGCGTAGTAACCCAGCGTGGAACAACCACCCATTACTATTGCAGCTAGCGACACGAGCACACTGCCTGCTATTCTGTTCATATTATTGACTTACCTCATTGCGCAATGCTCAGACAGATGAACAAACCATTTATTTCATTGGAGGGGGCAAATACTTACCTTGTTGGCGGTGCCGTGCGCGATCAGTTGCTTGGGCGCGAAGTGCACGAGTACGACTGGGTTGTCGTCGGGGCGACACCCGCGTTAATGCTGGCCCACCGATTCAAAGCAGTGGGTAAAGATTTTCCTGTCTTTCTACACCCGGACACCCATGACGAGTACGCCCTTGCGCGCACTGAGCGCAAAACCGCGCCCGGCTACTATGGCTTTGCTGTGCACGCCGACCCAAGTGTCACCCTGGAACAGGATTTATTGCGCCGCGATCTCACCATCAATGCCATCGCCCGCGCCGCCGATGGTGCGCTCATCGACCCTTACAATGGTCTGGCAGACCTCGAAAACCGTGTGTTGCGCCATGTATCCCCTGCCTTTAGTGAAGACCCGCTGAGGGTATTGCGCGTGGCGCGTTTCGCTGCGCGCTACCATGCATTGGGGTTTCGCATCGCCGACGACACGCTGGCACTGATGCGCAGGATAAGCACCCGCCATGAATTGAATGCATTGGCGGCGGAGCGCGTGTGGCGGGAAACGGTGCGGGCGCTGGGTGAATCCCACCCGGTTGAATATTTTCGGGTATTGCGCGCCTGCGGTGCATTGGCGACGCTGTTTCCCGAGCTGGATCGTTTGTACGGCGTGCCACAAACGGCGCAATGGCACCCTGAAATTGATACGGGTGTGCATAACGAGATGGCACTACAGCAGGCGAGCAGGCTATCGCCAGACCCACACGTCCGGTTCGCCGTGCTATGCCACGATTTGGGCAAGGGTATAACGCCAGACAATATACTGCCCGCACACCACGGGCACGAGGAGAGTGGCGCAAAACTGGTCAAGGCGCTTTGCAGACGCCTCACCGTACCCACTGCCTTTAGGGATATTGCCGTGCATACAGCGCGCTACCACACACACTGCCATCGCGCCCTTACGCTAAAACCGACAACGTTGGTAAAAACATTGATGGCACTGGATGGATTGCGCAAACCCGAACGCTTTGAGCATTTTCTGTTAGCGTGTGAAGCCGATGCACGCGGGCGCACCGGTTTTGAGGATACCGCCTACCCGCAGGCGGACTTTCTGCGGGGCGCGCTACAGGCATTGAAAAAAGCACAGGCCGGGATCGGTGAATACGCCAGGAGCAACAGCGGCGACATTGCCGACGCCGCTTATACTATCCGCGTTAAGTTTATGAAAGATTATTGTCAATCAATACTTGGCCAATCAGTACCCGGCCAATCAACCCCCGGCTAAAAAAACCCATGCCCCTCCAACCGGTTGCGACGACTGAGCTGGTAAACTTGGCTATCGACACCCGTGGTTAAAACGTCTTTTAGCTTGTCGTAAACGCGGGTGGCCCACTCCCGATCCGCAAACAGGCTGATAAGCCCTTCAGCCCAGCGCAACTGCATACGAGGCTCAGATAACACCTGTTCGCCAACGGCGTAAAGTGTGCGCTGCGCTGCGGTATCAATACGGTTTTTCTTCATCCAGCCCACCATCTGTATGAAACAGTCGGCACTGACACACCGATTGGCCGCCTCGGCAAACAGCGTTTCGCTCAGGGGTTTATCATCCCAATTGGCCGCCACAACAGCAAGCCGCAAAAGGTGAAAGGCATCATCGGCCCGTTCACGCGCACGGGCCAATAACTGTTCTGACCATGCCCTATCCCCCAGCTCGTCGCGCACTGCAATGGCCAGCTTGGTGTACTCCGGGCTGGCGCCGCCGAGTGTATCCGCAATGCGCGCTTCCCACTGCTGGTACAGGCTGTGTGTCCACTGCCGGGAAAATGTCGTATCACTGAGGTGACGGACAGCGGTTTTACCCAGCGTATTACACTGCACAAAGGTCGCAGTATGTTGTGTGCAGATATCGAGCACCCGTTGCAGCCATTCGCGATCATCTACACTGCGGTCAACGGCAAGTGCCAGTGACAGGTAACCATTCAAATCAAACGTTCCCGCCTGTAACAGCTCTTCTGCTGAACCAAGCAATTTTGCCGCATAAAACTTATCGTCAATTTCAGCGACCACCTCTGTAGCGAGCGCAATAAAGCCGTCAGGTTTATCAATACGTTGCTCGCGCTGCTGAAATTCCACATAACGTGCCTGTCCCGCTTCACGTTTTTCCTGTTTTTCCTGCAACCGCGCCAGCCTTGTAGCGTCGTCGGCCACCAGCGACTGCGCAGCGGCCACCACGGCCTTAATATCATCGAAGCTGTTGACCGATGACTCAGCCGAATCCAGCGCTGTATTGACCATCCCGGCATCATTCAACAACGCACTGGCGGCGTTGGCGATAACCAGAAAATGAGTGCTGCCCTGCGCGGTTTGTTGCGCCAGATTGAGAGTTTCCCGTGCTAACCCGGCATCATCGTGCCCCTCTGTCAGGGCAGTGAGAATTTTTTGCAGTGCGGAAAAATCATCGGTTGATTGCAGGGCTTTGCGGTAAGCGCTGCTGGTGAGTGCCGCATCACCCAGTGCGGTGCGAATTTCACCTGCCAGCCGAATCAGATCAGCCGGTGTGTTGAATTTTTCAATGCTACGCTGATAGATCTCCCCGGCAAATGTCTGGTCGTTGAGATTATCGAGCACCGCTTTGGCGAGCAGTGCAAATTCTTTGTTGTCGGTAATTTTCTGCTCGGCCTTTGCATAGGCCGATTTGGCCAGCGATTTATCGTCAAGCCTGGCGCTGATGTGTTCTGCCAGTTTCAATAAATCATCTTTTGTTGAAAAATCACCCAGTGCCGCCTGGTAGAGCCCGGTGGCGGTTTGTTGATCGCCAAGTAGATCCGTGTAGCCATTGGCGAGATCGAGTTGCTCTTCACCGCTCATCGCAAACTCCTTGCCACTGTCGAGCAGTTCACCCACCTTGTCGGTATCGTCAAATAAGCTTTTATAACCACCCGCCAATGCCACAAACTGTGCGGGAAACATACAATCACCCTCCTTTTCAGCCAGCGTACTGGCGGCCCACTCGCGGTCGTCAAACAGCGTGACCATACCCTCGGCATAAGCGCTGATATGCTCAAATTCATTTCCCTGGTCGGCAGCCGACTGGTATAACGCCCGGGCAGTCTGGCTATCGTTTTGCTGGTTAATCAGCTTACTGGCGAGTGCTTTATAGTCGTCCAGCGTGCTGCACTTCTCACGTACCCTGGTAAATAATGATTCAGACAGCGCGTTGTCATTAAATGTCTCTCTGGCGACGGTCGCGTAATACAGATACTCCTCTGCCTGAGAGGCGGCATCGACGGCTTTTTGTAACAGTCCCTGCGCCCGTTCGCGTTGTTCAGTGTGTGCTGCAAGGCTAGTGGCTACATCGGCAAACTCCCTGCCCTCCATACAAAAATCTTCGGCCTGTTGGTATAACTCATCAGCCATATCCGCAACCCCTGCGAGCAAAGCCACCTCGGCGACCTGACAATAATCGATGGGCATCTGGCACATCATCTCACCCTCTTGGAGCAAGTGCAGCGCGTACGCGTTATCGGCAGGCCCGGCCAATGCCTCACGCGCCAGTGCTGCGTAACTCGCCGGGTTATTGCATTCCGCTTCACGCGCTTGCAGGTCTTGTTTGCTGGTCATGAATTTTACTCAGTGGGTAAATCGTGGCGTTAAACCGTGGATCGAACAATTATAGTGTCAGAGTCACAGCGAGCGAAACCCCACAAAACCTAACCCCGCGACCAAACCTGCGGATATAAATCCGTCCCCGGCCGGTCACCCGGCCCGAGACCATACGCCGTCATAATAGCGCTATGATCAGGGTCCATCCCACACGCACGGAATTTAATACGCACATCATCACCCAACCACTTAGTGGTGAAAACCCGCAACTCAAAATCATCGTCCAGCTTACCCGATCCGCCGTGCATAATCCGGCTATTAAAAGCAACGCAGTCACCTGGCTGCATATCCCAACTCACCACACCGAAACCTTCTGGGTCTGCATTGATATCGGGAAACGTTAAATCGGAGACACTGGAAAAGTCCACCTGATCGACACCCGGCTTGCCATCGGGATTCAGGTTACCGAAATTATATTGATAAAACACAGAATCAAGGCGGTGCGAACCCGGCACATAAGCCAACGCATTCTCCCGATTAACCGGCACCAGCGGCATCCAGATAGTGCAGGTGTCATACCCCTCTACCGACCAGTAGGGTTCATCCTGATGCCAGGGCGTGGCAAACTGGCTGCCGTGCGAGCGAACAAATACCGCATCAAAATAGAAATTCACACAGGCTGACTTCATCAACTGCCCAGCAATCTGGGCCGCCGGGGAATGAAAAATAAACTGCTGGTATTCCTCTATGTTTTGCCACGCCTGGCTGTCGTAAAACATCGTGCGCCCCGCTGCATCCCGATCCCACACACGCGAGCGATTCGAGGGATTCTGACAATTGGTCACCAGCCCCTGGTTCAACAACGCGATCCAGTCATCATCAAACATTGCCGGTAACAGGACAACACCATCACGATGGTAGCGTGCAACCTCATCCGGTTTAATGGTGCGTAATATATCGGTGTTCATCGGTAGATTTTCCAGGCCTTGAGGCCCTCAGTATATAAAACTTAAGGCACAAATATAAAGCCAGCCATGATCGGCTGTGCACGTTAATACTGGGGTCTAGCACACCGTATACCTTACACTCACGAAAAAACGTCTATTGCCATAAGCGCTAAATTAAGGTGTTGGGTTGTCCTTATCACCCTGATTTTTTATTACTAACGGAATTAATAATGTCCACACAACCAGGAGAATAGGGGCAAGTTGGCGGTTGTATGGCACGCTCTCTGGAATAGCTTCCGGAGTAACAGTAAAAGCCCATATTGGAAAAGCGAGTGCCACAACTACTTTATGCCAAGTGTTTGTCACCTTTTCCAATTTATGCATATATATAAATGCTATCAACGTAAGTACCCCAATAACAATATATATCAAAATAGACTCTTGATCGGCTACCAGCCCTTGGATTACAGCGTATGCAGCAATTATTTCGCTTGGAATTAACTTTAGCAGTCGCTCTTTAAATTGATCTGTTTTTTTAATTTCTCTCGCCATTTTCTTATTTTTCTCAAATAGTTAGAAATTTTAATGCATAACATAAAACGCATTCATTTTCGCGAAACTGATCAGTCCAGCTTGTTATTTCCTCACCCAGAACGCCAGATCGGGTGTCCTGAGTGAGGAGATCAGTACTTATCAGCTTAACGGCACTTGCGTAAAATGTAGGCGCCCATGGTTTCTATCCAATTTGGATCAACATATTGTTCAATACTCATCAATGTATCAGGCAACGCGATGTGGAAAGTATGTGGGCTATCGAGTACCACATTAAAAGTTTTCATATCCTCGTTATCAAGATCCTGAACATCATTGTCATAGCCACTACCTATCAGACGTTTAGCAGTATGCTCGGCTAATATTTCTTTTCGGCACTTTGGGTCGTGTACAAATGCGTGGAATTGCTCAAGCAGATCTGGTTTATCCATTAAGGTTAGTAATGCCTGCTCTACCTCACGCTTTAAGCTAGAGTGCGTTATCTCTTCGACAACCTTACTTCGGCCTTCAACCACGATTTGTCGTGCAAAGATCAAATCGCGAAACAGCCTACCTAAACGAGCGGGGTCTTTTGGTGCATATTTTGGCATGTGCCTTCTCCCCCCCTGTGTCAGGGTAGTTGTCCCCCTCCCTAAATTGGGATTCAATAAGTTATTACAGGAGGCAAAGAGAGAGTGGTATGCGTTATCCAATAGAAAGAAAGGCCGCTGTTTTAAAGAAGATGCTGCCGCCGAACAATCAGACAATTTCCCGGTTAGCCAAAGAAGAAGGCATTGCACAAGGTACGCTTTATAGTTGGCGAGCCCCAGCAAGAGCGAAAGGCGAACTCATGCCAGATGGCGATTTGACACCAGCAGGTTGGGGTTCTTCGGATAAGTTTTCAGCGGTTCTGGAAAGTGCGTCATTAAGCGAAACAGACCTTTCAGCTTATTGCCGTCATCGTGGTTTGTACCCTGATCAGATTAAGGCATGGCGAATGGCTTGTGAACAAGCCAATGACTGGGATCGCGCCCAAACGAAACGTTTACAAACCAGTCGTAGAGAAGCGGATAAACGTATTAAACGTCTCGAACAAGACCTGCACCGAAAGGAGAAAGCGTTAGCCGAAACAGCCGCTTTGCTGGTGCTTAGAAAAAAGGCCCAAGCGATCTGGGGGGAGGGAGAGGACGAATGACCTGCCATTCAGATCGCCAAAATAGTATCCGTTTAATCAAAGAGGCCGTTGTCGCTGGCGCTACATTAAGCAAAGCGTGCAAAGTGCTTGAGTGACACCCTAAGACGTACCGACGCTGGGCAAACGCGGGTACTGTCCGTGCTGATGGCAGACCCAGCGCTCATCGACAGGCGCCTGGTAATAAGTTCACAGCAGAAGAGCGGGCATTGATTGTCACCACCTGTAATGAAGCGAACTACCAAGCGCTACCCCCCTCGCAAATTGTGCCCAAATTGGCGGATGAAGGTGTGTATATTGGGTCAGAGTCAAGCTTCTATCGGGTGTTAAAGTCGGAAAACCAACTGCAGCGGCAAGGTAAGGCGGCGACGCCTAAAAAACGGCACAAACCTAACAGCTACCTGGCATCAAGGCCAAACGAGGTGTGGTCTTGGGATATTACCTTTTTGAAATCGAACATAACCGGGTGGTTTTACCGGCTTTACATGATGATGGATATTTACAGTCGTAAAATTGTTGCCTGGGAAGTGCATGACAGTGAATCGGCTGATCTGGCAGCGGCGCTGATCCAGCGTGCCTGTTTAGCGGAGGGGTGCAGCCAGAGTCAATTGGTATTACACGCGGATAATGGTGGCCCGATGAAAGGTGCTACCATGTTAGCAAAACTGCAATGGTTGGGTGTGATACCTTCGTTTAGTAGGCCATCGGTAAGCGATGATAATCCTTATTCAGAAAGTCTGTTTAGAACCTTAAAATACACGCCTGCCTATCCGTCAAAGCCATTTGATAGTTTAGCCTCTGCGCGAAACTGGGTGCATGGATTTGTGCAATGGTACAACGGCTCTCATTGCCATAGCGGCATTGGGTTTGTGACACCAGCCTCGCGTCATAAAGGCGAAGATCACGCGATACTGGCAGCCAGAAAAGCAGTTTATGAACAAGCAAAGGCCAAACACCCTGAACGCTGGAGCCAGGATATTAAACACCTCGAACCGGTATCGGGGGTGTGGTTAAACCCGGAAAAGGAAGGCTTGGCCATGAGACAAAAGCACAATGGAATTGAAAAGCAAGTAGCATAGTAAAACGGACAACTACCTTGACAAACACCGTTGAACAAGAGCTTGCTGCACAGAAGGCGGAAAAGAGTACTGCAAAGCTAGTAAGCGTTTTAGATGAGGGTTTGGCTGATATGCATTCAGCTTTATTGATTCAGCAGAATGGAGAGAGCTTTTTATATGATCCAGGTGGAAGTTTCCAAACAGGGACAAGAGGATCTGGAGACGTTTTATATAATGTAAGTGTTCAAGATTATATAACTTATCATCATGGAACAGGTTCAACAGTTGTTATTAGAGATTTGAATATTTCACCAGCCGACGTGACAGATTTATTGACGACAATTGATAGATTAGGATGGCGTAGTCCACTGTATTGTGCATGTACTATTACAAATGCAATAGAAACTATTCCAGCATTCAATGGAATTAACCAACAATCCAGTATTTCTTTCACCAGTATAGTAACACCACGTCGACTACTAGATGCTGTGAATGAACGACTTAGGTAATTGAAATGAGTTTAGTGTGCAGAAGAACTTCTTTTGTTTTAGTAGGCTTCGTAATTTTCATATTTTGTATATGCTATGTATACCTAAGTGGAATTAATGAATTTATTCAAAATGAGTATCAGAATTTATCTGAGTCCGAGAAAGCGCTAACGAATGAAATAAAGCAAACAATTATATGGGTAGAAAGATCAAATAAGGATGCAGGTATTTTACCTAACAGTGTCAAGACCTATGTAGCTAAAGTAGTAGGGATGAGGTATTACAATAGCGAGCAGAAAAAAATTAGTAGTTGGCCCATAAAATTTTGGCTTGTTCGCTTTGCTATGCTTGTCAGCTTATCGGATGATAAAATTTTATCGTTATATGGTTACTATTTGCCATATGAAGAAGGTCGGGGTCTTTCCAATGCATCTAGTCATTATTATGGTTTGGATTTGAGAGAGTTAAATGTAGAAAAAGTAATAGCGTTATTAACTATAGGAAGAGCCCCTCACTTAAATTCTCCTACGTATAACCGTGATAAATATGAAAGGGCTAAAATTCTGCTGCTGTCTAGGTATGAGATGAATAAATCTTTATCCATTGGGCGGCAACAGAAAATAGATAGAGATCATCCATAATTGTAATGTGCCACTTTCTGGCCGTATAAATTCCCAAACTATTTATCAAGAAGGAAAATAGGACAGGCATTATATAGAAATATACAAGGATATCCCGAGAAATTGGAAATAGCGCCCAAAGTTAAGGGGTCATATATGGACCCGCAGTTAAATTCAACAATTTTTTAATCGTTCATTCAATTTTTAGCGTTCAGAGCAGACACAGTAAATAAGGTTAGCAGTCATATATCCGGCTTCTCGATAGGACGGATTGTATTTGTTTATCCGTCCAGAGCCATAATGGGAACCGTGCTCAGACACCTCATCAAGCAATCGGTCTGTGAAGACCATGACCCCCTCCAGGTTCTGTCTGAGCCGGTTTAACCTGTTATACCCTTTACTGCTCTTTCGCTACCTCGTGGTAAGAAATCTTCAACGATGTTATTAAACTGTTTTATGCACGTAAGTTGTATTATTAGCCGCTACCGCCCAGCTAATTCTGGCGAGCTTATTGGCCAATGCCACCGCCGCCACACAATGGCCCCGACGTGCTTTGACACGACAGGCCCAACGACTTAGCCCATCATCGTGTTTAGGCATTCGACTTAATGCCGCTTGCGCCCCCTGTATCAACAAAGTGCGCACGTGTTCGTCCCCGCGTTTACTGATACCTTTGAGTTGTGTTTTGCCCCCCGAACTATATTGACGAGGAACGAGACCCAAAAAGGCGGAAAACTCACGCCCGTTTTTATAGAAACCCGGATCGCCCATTGCTGTAAACAAGGCAGTGGCGACCAGAGGCCCTACACCCGGCAGTGTTTTTAATTGCTGACAGCGCTCATGCTGGTTGCTCAACTGGGTTAACCGTTTTGTGTAGTGTGTTACGCGTTTATCAATCTCCACTAGTTCATCATACAAAGCACTGAACACTTCACGTGCTGTGGCTGACAAGGCATTTTCAGCATCCTCTAAAAGCGCAGGCAAGTGCTGGCGGACGTGGCGAATACCTACCGGAATAATCAGCCCATACTCACCCAGTAACCCTCTTATTTGATTACTTAAACTCGTCCGTTTTGACACTAACCGACTGCGCACCCGGTGGAGTAATTGGCTGTCTTGTTGGTCGGGTGTTTTGGGCTGAACAAATCGCATATTCGGACGTGAGGCTGCTTCACACAGGGCCTCTACATCCGCTGCATCGTTCTTGTTTGTTTTAACGTAAGGGCGTACGTATGCTGGATTAATGAGTTTGACGGTATGGCCGTAGCGTGTGAAAACCTGCGACCAATAACTGGACGTCGCATACGCTTCCTGGTACGTAGGGGGATTGTACGAGAAACAGGTCACTGACAACGGTCAACACACCCGGCATCAACACTACATCTACGCTGCGGGCAATCGGGTCGCCAGCCACAGTGTTTCCA
Organism: Gammaproteobacteria bacterium; assembly: GCA_965277715.1. Lineage (GTDB taxonomy): Bacteria > Pseudomonadota > Gammaproteobacteria > JBCCGL01 > JBCCGL01 > JBCCGL01. Next base: position 3,408,304 of record OZ255836.1, on the reverse strand, counting down.
GCAAGGAAGGTGTTAAAACCCACTATCTGCACAAAGACGCGCTCGGCAGTATCGACACGATGACGGATGCTGACGGTCAAGTGGTTGATCGGCGCAGTTACGATGCCTGGGGCAAACAACGCCATTTTGACTGGCAAGGTGCGGGGTCGCTGTACAGCATGCGTTTACTGTTTACCACCCGAGCTTATACCGACCACGAATCGATTGACGGGCATGAGCCAGAGCTATAGTCGCTATAGCTATGTGCAGAATAATCCGATGAAGTATACGGATCCTAGTGGGTATTTTTTAAAGGGATTGCTTAAAAAAGCAATCGGGGGACTTGCGGGTCTTGTATTAGGGCCGGCGGCGGCTTTGCAGCGACTTGTGAAGAAAGCTACAAGAGCCGTTATTCGGGCTGTAGGTCCAAAAATTGCCAATCTCGCGGCGACCATTGGCTCAGCATTTTGTGGCCCTTTTGCGGCGCTGTGTTATGCGGCGGCGCAATACGACATAGCCAGAGCGTATGGGGCTTCGCCCTCGGAAGCCGCTAGAGGTGCCGCTGTAGCGGGGGTAACGTATTATCTTGGGCAACGAGCCAGTAGTTGGGTTGGTTCAACCTTTGACATTAATGCTGGTGCAGGTCAGCATGCCTTGAACGCGGCTGCTAATGGTGTGGTTGGTGGTACTTTGGCGGTTGCGCAAGGCGGAAAGTTTGGTTATGGGTTTGTTTCGTCGGCCTTTGCTGCAGGGGCAAAGTCGTTGAATTTTGATATTTGGGGGAAGTCCGCTAATTATAAAATTCATCGGACGGTTACTGCTGCGGTGATTGGGGGGACGGCATCTAAGCTTGGTGGGGGGGAAGTTTGCAAATGGGGCGGCTAGTGCAGCGTTTACTCATTGGCATAATGCGGAGTCGGGTGCTGGGAAGGGAGGTTCACCTATAACGGACGCACAAAAAACGCTGGCTGAAGACGGCGACATTATTGGTTTTTGGAAGTCCCGGTATTCTGACAGCAGTGATCCGGTCGCGCGTACTGCACTGATAGGTTGGGGATATGGCGACTTTGTCGATGCCAGTTGGTGGGAGCGAGCTTCGGCAAGCTATACCTGGAGCCGATTGGAGTCCTATATCAGTGATAATGGCTTAACGGTGACGATGGAGCAAATAGGTCTCAAGCTTGTGGAGGCCCACATTAACTTTGTTACGAAAGATAGAACAAGCGTCAACCACTTACTGAGTCCGAAACAGATTTCCGACTACCATCACGATGTATTTCATGATTATGGGATCCCAAAGTCTTACTTCGGCGGTACCCGATTTGGTAATGCGCCCAACGCCTACAGTGGGGCGTGGTGTGGTGGCTGTGACACCAGGCCGTAAGCAAGAGGTATCAAATGAAAAAAGTAATGAAGCGTGTTTTCACGGCCATGGGCCTTCTTGTTGCCGTGGCAGGTTGCAGCAATGAAGGGGAGGCGGTAGCAGTGAACAAGACGGTCATCATCAGTGGGCAGCGTTATCAGATTCCAACCCGGTACATGTTACCGGATCTGCCATCGGCGATGGTCCCGCGCGGCCCAGAGATGGATGAAGACACGGGCATTAATCTGGACATTTCTTTGCTGGATATGGGGATCACCCCGTTGCCGCACACCATACCAACTGGAAAGGCCATGGAAGTCCATATGCTGTTGTATGGACCGAAGGCTTTCACCGATGCGAACGAATATAACTTGAACCCAGGCGCGTATGATGCCTGGATGGGACTGGGGAATTATCGTCGTGCGCGTTTCATCGAATACGACGATAAGGTGGGGCTTTACAGGATATATTGGCGGCAGGGGTCTAGATTCTGGGAGTATTTTGAGGCACCTCCCTCTGATACGGCGACGTTACAACCAAAATGGGTAGCAGGATGCAGTGTTGGGTTTCATGAACCTAAAGCAGAGGATATGTCCAATGTGCGTTGCAGTACAAACGTTTCCTTCGAGTATGGGGATGCTGATCTTTCGTTTACCGGCCGTTATATCCCGGAGGTTGATAAGATTAAGGCGGGGGTACGGAACAAAATTGTCGAATGGGCGATGCAAGGAGCTAAAGAGTAAAAGGGGTCTCAGGTGAATGGCACTTCCTTAAGCTCTAAGTACATGAAAAATATGGAAGTACTTTCATTGTAAATGACCTATTTCTGTTTTTTGAAAAATAAAGGGGTCGTACCCTTTTATAGGATTTTTGTATAAAATTCTGTTTTCATTCGCTCTTGAAGCCTCAACACAATGCCAAGAAAACCGCGCTTTTTTATCCCCGATGTACCAATCCATATGATCCTTAGAGGGAACAGTCGCCAGGTCGTCTTTGCTGAAGATGAGGATTTCTTTATCTATAAGCGCTGGCTACAGGAGGCGGCAGAACAGCTAGCGTGCCGAATTCATAGCTATGTCTTAATGTCGAATCATTTGCACTTGTTGGTGAGTGCGAGTGATACCAGCCACTTATCGAAACTATCTCAGACAGTGGGGCGGCGTTATGTCCCCTACTTTAATCATAAATATGGGAGGAGTGGCACTTTGTGGGAAGGGCGTTTTAAGGCCAGTAGTGTTGATACAGAGCCGTATTTATTGGCTTGCTGTCGATATATAGAAACGAACCCGGTTAGAGCACTAATGGTCGAGCGCTGCCAGGATTACCGATGGTCAAGTTATCATGCCAATGGACTCGGGCATGATGATCCACTGGTCACTCCTCACCCTCTCTACTTGGCGTTAGACAATAAAAAAGCAGAGAGGCAGCTGGCTTACAGGTCTCTCTTTACGGAAGTGATGGATGAGAGCCTAGTTGAGAAAATTCGTCAATGTACTCAAACAGGTGTTCCCCTGGGCAGTGATCGGTTTAAGCATGAGATAGAGAGCCTTTTAAGTCTGAAAGTGGGGCATTCGAAGAGAGGGAGGCCCTATATTAAACAAGATAATAAATAAAGGGTACTGACCCCTTTAAGGTAGTTTAATTCTGAGCTATGCACTGGGAAATAAAAAAAGTTATGAGCTAAGACTTTTAGAAGAACAATGGGATACCTTCAATGAAAGTGACATTTTCTTAGGTGATAAAGGTTTTTGCAGCTTCTACGATATTGACTGCCTCTCTCGACGAACGGTTGACAGGACAGTGTCGTTACATTGGCGCGGAGAACGCCCAGCACTGCCTCCCAGGCCAAAAAGAAGATAGCCGATAATGACCTTCATATCGAATGGCAAAAACCTAAACACACAAAAGCGACCCGTTACACAAAAGAGCAGCATAACGAACTTCCAAAGACCTTAACTTTACGACAAATACACGTCAGCATTGTACGAACCGACATGACACACCGGTTGATCGGCTAAGTCTTAAAGGTGTTTTGCAAACACTCCGACAAAGCACTTCATCACTTGGTAGTGGGCAGAGTCCAGCACAAAAAAGACGGCAATATCTTGATTATTTATATGCAGCGATTGCGGATGATCGTGTGCTTCATCGACCTTTTAGATTTGAACCAAGAGTGGTAAAAAGGCGACCTAAACCACGGGCATTAATGACTCGACCACGGAACGTTTTAAAAACTGAATATTGGCAAGCTAAAGCGGCTTAACTTAGTGCCATTGGGTACTGACCCCTTTAATGAGTTATTAAGCTGGAAACCCGATTGGATACTTATGTCGAAATCGCTCAGGCTAACCGGCTTGAAAAGCATTAGCTGAATCAGACTAAGTGCTGAACCTACTTTCACCAGAGGTCACGCTTTACATGCATTCTATTGCGGCGTAAACCCCAACACCTGCACACGTCCCGGCATACGCGGATTAAATAAATGGTTGTGCCAGTAGATGGCCTGGTGGGCCGGGTCATCCTCAGGCACTTCACGCACGGTGCAGTGCAGGCGGTGTTTTTGGGTGTCTTGTGCAAAGGCCAGGTTACATTCACCGGTGCTCAGTAAATTACCCGCCAGTTCAGAGTCCAATGCAAACAGCGCCACCAGCTCGGTGGAAAACCCTTTAGGTTGCTGGTAGTAAGCTTCTGCCAATAACTGCAAACCGCTTTTTATACGTTCAGTTGGGTCTTGTGTCTTTTTAACCGTATGGCGAAATTGGCTGGTGTAGTCGGCGGGTTCACGTTTGGTAATCAATACATTAATCGTACCGAGCGATTCACGGGTATCAACCCGCAATACGGTTGGGCGCATACCCGCCGTTGGGCGGCCATCAAGTTTGCGTACCGATTCCTGGCGGATACGGCACTGCCAGTACATAAACTGCTCTATAGGGGTGGGTGTTTCAGCCATGAGAAGGGCGTTGTCAGGTTCAGCTTAAATTGAATAGGCCGGATAGTTTATCCGGCCCAGGGCTTTATTGTTTTGATATGCCGATCAACTGGTCAGGCAAACTTTTCGTAAGCTTTGCGCAAATCGACCATCGGGTGGTTGCTGGACATTTGAAACTTAATCAGCAGTTCACGCGCAATCATATCGCGATCCTGTTGGTTGTCCGGCAGTTCGATGTCGTCGGGGATGGTGACCCAGCCGTTGATGTTGCGGTCGAAAACGGCGGCGTTACCTTCTTCGTACCCCATGTGTACATCTTCCAGCCAGTTCAAATCACGCCAACCCATAATCTCCATGTATTTTTTCAGAAAGGGTGGGCAGCGATCCATATCCGGCACTAGATTAACGTCGTAACGGTAGCCAATGTGCTGGCCGATTTCCTGTTCGCGGGTGCTGTCCAGACCTTCGGTTTTGATGAAGTGATCGATGTTTTGTTCGCTCATTTCAATGCCTCCTCAGAAACGTGTCATGTCGGGGCGACCGACGGTGTGTTGAGAACCCGCCATGGGCACTTGCGCGCAAGCCGAGGCTTCCATGGTCAGTGCGGCCAGGTCTTCAGGTTCCAGCGAGTGGATGTTGGTTTTACCACAGGCGCGAGCAAATAGTTGCGCCTCCATGGTCAGCGTGTGCAGGAAGTTGTACACCCGCTCAGCGGCGGCATCCGGGTCGAGGCGCTTGCGCAATTCGACATCCTGGGTGGCAACGCCAACCGGGCAACGGCCTGTGTGGCAGTGGTAGCAATAGCCCGCTTCAACACCCATTTCTTTTTCAAAATCCGCTTCGGGGATGGCTTTGTTGCAGTTTAGCGCGATCAGTGCCGAGTGACCAATGGCCACCGCGTCTGCGCCCAGGGCAATGGCCTTGGCCACGTCGGCACCGTTGCGGATGCCGCCCGCATAGATCAGCGTGATTTCACCGGACATGCCGACATCGTCCAGCGCCTGACGCGCCTGGCGAATCGCCGCAATGCCGGGTACGCCGGTATCTTCTGTCGCCAGGTGAGGGCCAGCACCGGTGCCGCCTTCCATGCCATCGATATAGATGGAATCGGGGCCGGTTTTGGCGGCCATACGCACGTCATCGTAGACACGCGCCGCACCCAGCTTTAGCTGAATCGGGATTTGCCCATCGGTCGCCTGGCGGATTTCCTGGATTTTCAGTGCCAGGTCATCTGGCCCCATCCAGTCTGGGTGGCGTGCCGGTGAGCGTTGGTCGATACCCGCAGGCAGAGAGCGCATTTCGGCTACCTGGTCGGTGACTTTTTGACCCATCAGGTGGCCACCGAGGCCGACTTTACACCCCTGGCCGATAAAGAATTCAACCGCATCAGCCAAACGCAGGTGGTTGGGATTAAAGCCATAGCGGGACTGGATACACTGGTAGAACCATTTCGATGAGTAGCGACGCTCATCGGGGATCATCCCGCCCTCACCCGAGCAGGTGGCGGTACCGGCCATTGTCGCACCACGCGCCAGCGCGGTTTTCGCTTCATAGCTCAGCGCACCGAAGCTCATGCCGGTGATGTAGACGGGGATATCCAGTTCGAGCGGTTGTTTGGCATTGGGGCCAATGACCGTTTTGGTTAGGCACTTTTCCCGGTAACCCTCAATCACGAAGCGGGTCAGGGTGCCTGGCATAAAGGTCAGGTCGTCCCAGGTGGGGATTTTTTTGAACAGTGAAAAACCACGCATACGGTAGCGGCCCAGCTCGGCCTTAACGTGGATATCGTCCATTACCTCCGGCGGGAAGATAAAGCTGTTGCCAAGCCGGTTGGTATCGCGTTTTGGTGTATTTACAGACATGTCATTCTCCGGAAACTAAAGCACCAGTTTCTTTTCATTGGGTTCGAGGTTGTCGTAGTTCCACAGCTGTTTGCCGGAAACGTGCTTGACGATATTGTCGATACCGTTGGGTGCCTGCATACCGTATTGCTCAAGCTTCGCCGCGATGTATTTTTTGTCGAGGTCGGTCAATTCGGCCTCGACACAGTCAACGCCCAAACTGGCGATTTTACCTGCCACGTAGATGGTGCCGTCGTACATCGAGTCACCGAGGTTGTCACCCGCGTCGCCGAGGATGATCATGCGCCCGCGCTGCATCATAAAGCCGGTGAAGGCGCCGACACTGCCCCCGACGATAATCGTACCGCCCTTCTGGTCGATGCCGACACGCGCACCCGCCTGGCCTTTACACACCAGATCACCGCCGCGAATCGCCGCGCCAAATAGAGAACCGGCATTTTTTTCGATGACGACGGTGCCAGCCATCATGTTTTCTGCACAAGACCAACCGACCCGGCCAGAGATGCTGATGTTCGGGCCATCGACAAGGCCACAGCCAAAATAGCCCAGGCTGCCTTCAAAGCGCAGGTCGAGGCGGTTGAGAATGCCGACCCCCAGGGAGTGTTTGGCACGCGGGTTCTGCACGGTAATGGTGCCGTGGCCCGCTTTCATCAGGTCGCGGATTTTCAGGTTGATGTCGTCAATTTTCATATCCGCCGCGTCAAATGCCGCCTGTTTGGCATAGTCGACTTCATACGACCACGGATAGGTGAAGTTTTCCTCTTCTGAGGCCGAGAAAAAACGCTGCTGGGTACGCCCGGCGAGTTGTTCTTCGTGCAGCCCCAGATCGTGCGATTTACTTACGCTGCCCATACTTTTACCTCCCCTTGATACGGGTCCCACGTATCGATTTCACGCGGGAAAATACTACGGATAGCCACTTCTTCAGAAGCCAGGCCAACAAATTCATCACTTTCGTACAACACCATCGGCTTGGCAGACATAACGTCTTTGGCCATGCCGAGCTTGTCACTGGTGGCGACCAGATAGGTGAAAACACCGTCCAGCTCTTCCACCGAGCGGCGCATCGATTCCTCGAGGTCTTCACCACGGTCCATGCGGTCAGCGATATACACGGCGATCAGCTCAGAGTCGCAATTAGACATGAAGCGATGCCCCCGGCGTTCGAGGTCGCGGCGGAAGCTCCAGTAGTTGGTCAACTGGCCGTTGTGCACAACAGATACGTCGTTAAATGGGTAGGCCCAGTAGGGATGCGCCGAGCGGATATCGACATCCGACTCGGTGGCCATACGGGTGTGCCCAATGGCGTGCGTGCCCTCGAAGTTACCCAGCCCATACTGTTCAGACACCACAGCGGCGTCGCCAAGGTCTTTGACCAGTTCCAGACCTTTACCAACAGACAGAATTTCCGCACCGTCAATGTCTTCGATAAAATCGATCAGCCGTTTCAAATCACCACCAAATTTAAAATGGTAGCGATAGGCGTATTCGGTGGCTTCTTCACGTTGCGTGACCTCAGCGCCCATATCGGCCAGGCGTGCATCGACGACACCTTTGCGGTCTTTGATTTGTTGATGAATATCAAAGCCGGTGCGCAGGTCTTCCTGCTCGGCGACTTTAAAACGCATAACGTGAACGTCTGCGTCTGCGTCGGGTTTTCCATAGAGCGCAAAACCGGTCGAATCCGGCCCACGGTGCTTCAGTGCCTGAAGCATTTGGGTCATTTCACCACCGATGTTGCTGCTGCTCCCACCTTTCCAGATAAGTCCAGCAATACCACACATAATATTTCCCCTTACTCAAAGAAAATGGAGTTAGCCGGTGTATAACGCACCGGCACACCAGCGAGGGCAGGCTTTCTACCTGCCCTACGTTTTTTACACTTAATTTTATTGGCGTCTACCCTGACCAGAGTGCACACGTGGGTGCGCTCCTGCTCTGTTACCTATGAACCACCTATGGCAGGCAATCCATGTACATTTCCATATCCCAATCGGTGACGGTGGCGTTGTATTTCTCCCACTCATCCCGTTTGTAGTGTTCGTACACTTTGTACATCTCACCCGGCATTGAGGATTTAACCACTTCATCGTTACGCAGCTCTTCAAGCGCCTCACCCAGGGACATCGGCAGTTTTTTCACCTGCTTGCCCGCATCCATCGCCGCGTAGATGTTGCGCTCCTCCGCCTCACCGGGGTCGAGGTTGTTGTCGATACCATCGTCAAACGATTTCAATAGCGCAGCGCCCATCAGGTAGGGGTTGACCATTGAATCCACCGAGCGGTACTCAAAACGCCCCGGTGCCGAAACGCGCAGCGCACACGTGCGGTTCTGGTAGCCCCAGTCGGCAAAAATCGGCGCCCAGAAACCGGTGTCCCACAGTCGGCGATAGGAGTTAACCGTGGATGAACCAATCGAGGTGAGTGCACCCAGGTGTTTGATAACGCCACCAATCGATTGCAGACCAATGGGGCCTGGCGCACGGGCGTCGATGGCGGGATCAGGCATAAAGGTGTTTTCACCCCCTACCCGGTAGCTGAATGCACCGTCCATACCCGGCAGAGAATCCATGCCCAATCTATTCACCACATCCTCACCGCCACGCCACAAAGACATGTTGTGGTGACAGCCAGAGGCCGAGACACCCATAAATGGCTTGGACATAAAGCAGGCAATCAGGCCGTCTTCACGCGCCACTTGTGCACAAATCTGGCGGTAGGTGGTGAGTCTGTCTGCGTTGCGCAGCACATCATCAAACTGGGTGTTCAGCTCAAGCTGACCGGGGGCGTCTTCGTGGTCGCCTTGAATAATATCGAGGCCCATTTGCTGGGAATATTCGATCACTTTCATAAAGGTGGGGCGCAACTCTTCAAACTGATCGATGTGGTAGCAGTTTGGCTTGGTGACACCACCGTCGGGTTTGCCATCGGCGCCACGTTTCAGCCACATCATTTCCGGTTCGGTACCACAACGCATATCGAGACCATGCTTGGCCTGAAAATCGTTGTGAATACGGCGCAGGTTACCCCGGCAGTCGGAGGTCAGCGCACCACCTGGGTTTTCACGCTCTTCACGGTTGCGAAACAGGGTACAGAATACACGGCCAATGCGTTTGTCCCAGGGCAACTGGACAAAGGTTTCCGGATCTGGGATACCGACCAGTTCAGACGCCTCAGGGCCATAGCCAATGTAATCGCCGTGGCGGTCGATAAACAGGTTTGCGGTTGAGCCGTAAACCAGCTGAAACCCTTTCTCCGCCAGGCGCTCCCAGTGTGCGGCGGGGATACCCTTACCGACGATACGGCCAGTGACCGAGACAAACTGGTAATAGATATAATCGACACCGGTTTCTTTTATCTTTTCAGCGACCTGTTTAACCAGGTCGGCACGACCAGGCGCCTCGACGTGAGCTTGTAAATCAGTCATATATAAACCTCCAGGAGTATAATTCTTGCTTTTGAATAGGGTGGCGACAGCGCACTGCCTCCATACCCATGCTTTGTACCACAGTAAACCAAAAAAAACCATATAGACCAATAAAATTGGCCACAACCCTTACACTATCAATAGCAGATATCAATTAAATTTTTAATTATTTAATATAACAATCAGTTAGTTATCTAAATTTGCAAAAAATGTACGCGTAAAAAAATTGGACAGGAAAAAAGTTGCAGTGTATATTTAAAACCAATTTATACCAAATTGAAATAATGTTATGGCCCTTGCCGGTGCAGTACTACAAGACACCAGACGCAGCTACCAGCCTGTCGGCTCTGGTAGCGCAGCACGTCTCATCAGTGAACTGCACAACGCTATTCACAGCGGCGTCTATCGTTTGCACGAGCGATTGCCGGCGGAGCGCAACCTCGCTGGGCAATACAACACATCCCGCGGTACCGTGCGCGAGGCACTTAAGCACCTGGAAGCCCTCGGTTTGGTAAACCGCAAGGTTGGCAGTGGTACTTTTGTCAGTTTTCAGGGTGATAGTGTCGAGAGCAATATCGCCCGGGCGACCAGCCCGGTAGAGCTGATCGATGTACGCCTGGGGATAGAGTCACAAATTGTGCGCCTGGCGGTCAGCAATGCCAATGCCCATGATCTGGACAGGCTAGAAGCCGCACTGCGGCGCGTAGAAGACACCAGCGACGACCCACAGTCATTTGGCGAGGCCGATAGCGCCTTCCACCTGGCGCTGGCCGATTGCACACAAAACCCCTTAATGAAATGGTTGTATCAACAGCTCAACGACATTCGCAATCACAGCCAGTGGTCAACGGTCAAGGACAAAGTGCTCAACCACCCGCGCATTGAACGTTACAATAGGCAACACCGGGATCTGTTTGAGGCAATCAAATCACGCGATATGGAAGCGGCGCTGGCCTCGATCAACGCCCACCTGGAAAAGGCACGGGCACATTTGCTTGGTGCTGAGGCACAATAAGCGAAGAGGTATAGCCGCCAATGCCTGCGTGAAACCCAAACCAGTCACCTCCATCTATCTGTCCAGGGCTTAAACAATCCAATGATCGCTTCCCAAATTACAACAAACCGCGTCCTTGAGCCGGGGCTTGGCAGCCTGCCGCCCGGCGTGGAGCGCTATGTGGTGCGCGCTGGTGGCGTGACCATTGTGTCATTGCAGGCAGACGACCAAATAACCGTCGTCAACCCAGAGGGCTTGCAACCTTGTGAGATCGCCACATTCTCGGCAGAGGGTGTTAACCACCCCGGTATGCTGGGTAACCCCACCATTGGCCGCACCCAGAGTATCAGCCAGGGTATTGTTCAGGCACTGTCTGCAAGTGATAGCGATACGCTCGGCGTCAACGCCAAACTACAGCGGTACGGTATCGATGTCACCTCAGCAAAGGGCCTGCGCTTTTTTGATGAACAGGCCGTCGCCGGTGCCAGCGAATCATTTACCGCAGAATACGATGGCACCTGCATTGTCGCCGCGCCAGGCGGCCCTATGCAGGTTGACGCACAAAACACCCCAAGTGATTTGACCTTATTTATACACCGCGCCAACCCCGATAAAGCCGGTGAATTGATTGTGCTGCCAGAGCCACTAGCAGATCCACGCGTCGATGTACGCATCGCGGCAAGCACCGCCTTTGCCTACGAAGTCAAAGCGGGGGAATACATCCAGATAATCGACGTGCAGGGCCGCGAATGTTCTGACTTTCAATGCTTTGATACCCGTAAACTCGAATGCGGCATCGAGCGCAGCCTGGATGCCACCAGCACCCGCCACATGGTCGGCGCCGCCTACCCAACACCCGGCCTGCACGCCAAGTTTTACGACCAGGACTTCGAGCCAGTGGTCGAGGTGATTCAGGATACCTGCGGTCGTCACGACAGCTACGGCCCCGCCTGTACATCCAAGTATTACGACAACCTCGGCTACCCTGGGCACGCCAACTGTTCGGATAATTTTAACGCCGCACTGGCGCCCTTTGGTGTCGCTGCCCGGCCGGGGTGGATGGCGATTAATCTATTTTTTAACACCGCCATCGACGCCAGCAACCAACTGCTTTTTGATCAACCGTGGTCACGGCCAGGCGACTATGTTTTATTCCGCGCACTGAAGGACATGGTATGCGTCTCCTCGGCCTGCGCGTGTGATATAGACCCGGCCAACGGCTGGAACCCAACCGATATTCACTTGCGCATTTACCCAGCAAAAGAAACCTTTAAAAGAGCGGTAGCCTACAGAATGACCACTGATGCAGACACACAAATGACCAAACAAACGGGATTCCACGCACGCACCGCCGGGCACACCCGCAATTTTACCGAATACGCGGGCTATTGGCTGGCCAACAGCTACACCCAGCACGGTGCCATCGATGAATACTGGGCCTGCCGCGAAAAGGCCGTGGCAATTGATTTATCCCCGTTGCGTAAATACGAAGTGCTCGGCCCCGATGCAGAAACGCTGATGCAGACCTGCGTAACGCGCAATATCCGCCGACTGGCCGTTGGCCAGGTGGTGTACACCGCCATGTGCTATGACACGGGCGGCATGATCGATGACGGCACTGTGTTTCGTTTGGGGCAGGATAACTTTCGCTGGATCGGCGGCTGCGACGAGAGCGGTATCTGGCTACGCGAACAGGCCAAAGCGCTGGGCCTACAGGTATGGGTACGCAACTCGACTGACCAACTGCACAATCTACAAATCCAGGGGCCGAACAGCCGTGCCATCTTAAAAGACATTATCTGGACACGCCCCGATCAGGCAACGGTAGAAGAGCTACAGTGGTTTCGTTTTTCGATTGCCCGCATCGGTGACGAACACGGCATTCCACTGATCGTTTCACGCACGGGTTACACGGGTGAACTGGGCTATGAAGTATTCTGCCACCCCAAAGATGCCCCCGCCGTATGGGACACTATCTGGCGGGCAGGTCAGCCGTACGGACTGACCCCGCTGGGCCTGGAAGCGCTCGACATGCTGCGCATCGAAGCCGGGTTAATCTTTGCCGGTTACGAGTTCGATGACCAGACCGATCCGTTTGAGGCAGGCATTCCCTTTACTGTGCCGTTGAAAACCAAAGAAGAGGATTTTATTGGTCGCGAGGCACTGTTAAAGCGCAAAGCCCACCCACAGCGGGTATTGGTGGGCTTACAGCTAAACGGTGAAGAACTGGCTGCCCACGGTGACTGTGTGCATGTCGGGCGCAATCAAGTGGGCATAGTAACCAGTGGTGTGCGCTCGCCTGTTTTGAAAAAGAACATTGCCCTGTGCCGCATGGCCGTTGAATACGCAGCGATTGGCACCGAGGTAGAGGTGGGCAAACTCGATGGCCACCAGAAGCGTTTACCGGCAAAGGTTATTGCGTTCCCGTTTTATGACCCTGAAAAAACCCGGGTACGATCCTGAAAAGGACAATAGAGCAGACAATACATCCGGGGCACAATCTCATGCATCAGCTATCAGTAATTAGCGTCGGCCTGTTTTCCACAGAAACAGTTGCCGACGACTGTATGGATACATTGGAGATAGAGCAACGCAGGAGCAGTTGCCGACGACTATATTGATTAGCAAGGTACTCTGAACGCCTATACCACACTTATTTGCAGACCTAAAGAAGCCCAGGCTCCTAGTCAAGGTGATATTTGAGCCTGGTTAAGTGTCACTTGCAGTGCGCATAGAAAATGCTGATAAAAACATTCATCTAAAGCGCACTGGGTTTAAACATCACGAATGTAGAGATGCGATAAATCGCACCTCCAACCACCTCTGCTATGCTACCGCGCCTGACTCTTAGCCTTCTTGGCAACATCATTATAACGCCTGACAATAACCTTCAAACCCAGCCCCAAACGCTCAATTGACCGGGCCAAATCCCCAATTTCATCACGCCGCCGGGTGCCGGGAATATCGAGATCCAGCTTACCTTTACTGTAGGCCTCTGCAACAGAAGACAATTTTCTAATGGGCTTACTAATATTATTGCCCAACAGATACGCCAACAGAAAAATACCTAAAATCAAAACCCCGCCCGCAATCAACGCATCCCGCTTTAAGGCCGCCAGCGCCGCATAGGCGTCATCATAGTCTTGCGTCACGGTCAGTCGCCAACCCAATGTAGTGACAATGCTGTAACTCACCACCTGCCTGCCATCCACTGTTGAAAAAACCGGAACCGGGCCGACACCTAGCACCGTGATAGGGTCAGTGGTCAGGTCCTTCAGGTTCTCTGTAAGCTGGCTGGCGTCACCGTGTGCAATCAAGCGATTTTTGCTGTCTGTCAAGCGAGCCAGCCCGGTTTTACCAATACGCACCGCCGCCACATTCTCTGCAATATTCACCAGTTTTGAACATTGAACCAGCGTACCCACAAGCTGAGACCGTCGGGTTATTGGCACCGATAAGCACAGGGCCGGTTTGCCGTTGACACGGCTGATCAATACCTGCTGCCCTACCTTGCCGCCGCCTAAAATAGCGCGGACATATTCCCTGTCACCGTAAAACTTCAATGGTTTACCGTCGCTTCTGGCAACCGCATTACCATCCAGGTCAGTTGTAAATGCGGTGTACGACCATTCAAACGTATCATCTGTGGCCTTGAGAATGGGCACCTGCAGCGCAGGATCCATCGACTGTATTTCTTTGGTCTTAGCAATAAGCGTTGAAGACCTTAGATTGAGTTCCACCCAGTTATTAACATCAGCGACAATAAGCTCCGCCGCCGAGATCAGCGCCCTATCCACTTTTTCCTTGGTGGTAAACTGGGATTGCCAAAGCTGATAAATGTTCACTGATACGGGCACCAGGCTGACTAACAATAACGCAATAAAAAAACGAATAAATAACACACACACCCCCAATTTTAATGTCCCGGTGGCATATTCCCGGATAATGTACTACTGTACTACAGTAGGGAGTGTTTATGCCATTGTACAAGGCCTGGATGACTAATTTGTGCCTGTTTTAGCAAGCACCTCTATGCTTCTTGCATCCTACTATGTAGTATCTGTATACGCCCTATTGAGACAGCACAACACTGCGCTACCTACCCAGGCGGCGCTTGTACCGCCTGCTGGCAATTTGGCAAACTTAATTACAAATGGCGGTGAAAAAACGCCTTCACTTGATAGGCCGTCAAAATTTAGCCTGTCAATTCAAAGAGTTATAGCATCATGGCTGCCGGTGAATTCGTACCCAAGCAACAATTAATTGAACGCATCAAACGTATCGCACAACAGCGTGAAGACGGTTTTCTGACCATCTTGACCAATACTCAGCGCTCGGTTTTACTGCGTTTCTCGGGTGGCCGGTTGATTCAGTCACGCTGCAGAAGTAAAGATATAATGGATGCAATTCAGGTATTACTTGAATCCACCACGCTCAAATTTAACTATGCTGCGGCACCCGCCGAAGATCTGCCGGAAATTATCCCCATCGGCACATTTCTCCAGGCCATTGGCCAATCGATCAATGCGTGGAGTGAAACACCCGTAGCGCCGGATGCGTCACCGAAACTGGCACCGAAACCCATACCGGCACAAACGCCTGATGGAATAGACCCGGATTTGTTGCGGGTCCTTAGCAATATAGCGCGGGAGTATATCGGTATGGTCGCCGATATCGTGGTGCAGGATATACTCAGCCAGCAACTGACTATCAGCGAAACAATCGACCAGATTGCCAACTCAATACCGGATGCAAAGATGTCAAAATCATTTCGTACACAAGCACGTAACGCGTTACCTAACTTCTGATTAGGCAGCAGCTTTCAGCAGCGGTAAACTCCCCCACACAGGTATCCACCTGAATACGATCTCTGTGTTTTTCGACAATGCCGTGGCTCAACGATAGCCCCAGACCTGCCCCCTTCCCCACTGTTTTGGTGGTAAAAAAGAGGTTAAAAATATCGCTTAGCTTATCCTCGGCAATGCCACACCCGTTATCCCGGATGCAAATACTCACCTCATCGCCTATCAACTCAGTAGTAATACAGACCTCTCCCTGTTCCCGATGCTCTACAGCATGAATAGCATTTTGAACCAGGTTGATAAAAACCTGGTTCAACCTAAATTCCGCAGTTGAATCGTAGCGAGGGCGTCTAAATGGAATAAAAACCCGGTGTTAGCCAAACGACGGTCGCGTGAGGCTGTCGTTAAAAGTGCTGCGAATTCAACCTGACAGTCAGTTGAATTATAGCAAAAAAGTCTAATTTCACTGGTTGTTAGGTTAAACTCCCTCCCCCTATCGACCAGGCGACACACATGCAACAATCACCTGTTCTGGTATGCGCAGGTTTTGCCTTATTATTGAGCGCCTGTTCGCCTACCCCAGTGGTTGAAACACAGACACCCATTGAGGCAGGCGACCTCCCCTCTGAGCCTGCGATAACAACCCGGGCGGTAGCCGTCGATAAGCCCGCAACAATCAATGCAGCGCCAAAAACGCTGACCATCACCGCCACCGGCGATATGATGCTCGGTGGCACCGGCACCGAGTTTTACCACCGAGATAACTACGACTATGCGTTTGCCAATGTGCGCAAGCTATTGATTGACGCCGATGTTTTTATCGGCAATATAGAAACCTCGCTGACGACCAGCGATGAACTGCTGGTAGAAAAAAAATACCGGTTTCGCAACCCACCCGGCCCGGTCTCCAAAGCGCTGGCGCGTGCGGGAATGGATATTGCCAACCTCGCCAATAACCACTCACTCGATTACGGTTACACTGGCCTGACACAAACGCGCCAGGTACTCAACGCACAGAACATTAAGACTATCGGGGCCGGGGATACCCTGGCCGAGGCACGCCGTGCAGCGATTATCACCATCGATGGCCAACGGGTCGGTTTTCTCGCCTACTCCAACACCTTTCCACCCGAATTCTGGGCCGAGCAGGATAAACCCGGCACCGCCTTTGGCCATGAAGAACACGTGCGTGACGACGTACAGGCACTAAAAGCACAAGGCATCAATATTGTCGTGGTCTCGTTTCACTGGGGCCGGGAGGGCACTACCGAGCTACGTGACTACCAGCCGTTACTGGGGCGGGCTGCCATCGATGCAGGTGCGGCGCTGGTCATCGGCCATCATCCACATGTTTTGCAAGCCGTGGAGCGCTATAAACACGGTGTTATCCTCTACAGCCTGGGTAACTTTACCTTTGGCAGCTATAGCAGCGATTTCGTGAGCGGTGCGATAGCCCAGGTAAAATTTGTCGATAATCATTTGCGACGCCTGGAACTGATACCTATCGACATATTCAACCAGCGTGTATTATTTCAGCCCACCCCACTGCAGGGCGAACAGGCCCAACAGGCGATTGCCGGGTTGCAAATGCTCTCGCTGGAACGGGGCACACAGTTACAGGCACAGGGAAATCGCGCTGTGCTAGAATTCCCCGTCCATACTCAATAGCCCCTATCTGCTTATGGCCACTGCTCACCCCAATTACCCGATTACCGCCGAGGTGTTGCGTACGCAACACAGTTACTCCAGGCGCGAACGCGACCAACTGATCGATAAAATTACAGGCCTGTTGAAACAACACAACGCGGCCCTTATCGCGCATTATTACACACACAACGACCTGCAAATGATCGCCGAGCAAACCGGCGGCTGCGTTGCCGACTCTCTGGAGATGGCGCGCTTTGGCAGCGAACACCCGGCGACTACGCTGATTGTCGCCGGCGTGCGTTTTATGGGTGAAACAGCAAAAATTCTCAGCCCTGACAAACGCATACTCATGCCAACCTTAGAGGCCACCTGCTCGCTTGATCTGGGCTGCCCAATCGAACGTTTTTCAGCATTTTGCGACCAGCATCCACAGCACACAGTAGTGGTTTATGCCAATACCAGCGCCGCTGTAAAAGCCCGCGCCGACTGGGTGGTGACCTCCAGTATTGCCGTGGATGTGATTGAACACCTGGATGCCCAGGGCGAACAGGTACTGTGGGCGCCGGATAAATACCTCGGCAGCTATATCCAGCGCAAAACGGGCGCAGATATGCTGCTGTGGGACGGCGCCTGTATCGTTCACGAGGAGTTCAAAACATTTGGCATCGATAAGCTGCGCGAGCAGTACCCCGGTGCCGGGTTGTTGGTCCACCCGGAATCCCCGGCGGAAATGATCGATGCCGCCGATGCCGTCGGCTCGACCTCGCAGCTTATTCGCGCTGCCGTCGAGCTGCCCCACAATGCCTTTATCGTCGCCACGGACAATCAGATTTTCTACAAAATGCAACAGGCCGCACCCGATAAAACACTTGTCGCCGCCCCCACAGGTGGGCACGGGGCCACCTGTCGCAGTTGCGCTCATTGCCCGTGGATGGCGATGAACGATTTGCAAAAACTGACCCATGTGCTCGAATCGGGCGATAACGAAATTCATATTGAAGAAAACATTCGCCAGCGTGCCGTTATGCCGCTGGAGCGAATGCTGGCGTTTAGCCGCGAGATGGGACGGTAGATAAAAAGCCGGGTTGTTTAAATTGGGGAAACGATGAACGATAAAATACGCTGTTGGTGGTGCGGTGATTCCGAAATCTATCAACACTACCACGACAATGAATGGGGCACGCCCCAGCGCGATGACCAACACCTGTTTGAAATGCTCAATTTGGAAGGTGCACAGGCAGGATTAAGCTGGATCACCATTTTGAAAAAGCGGGCGCACTACCGCAAAGCTTTCGATAATTTTGACCCCCAAAAAATCGCCCGTTACAGTGATAAAAAGATCGAGCGGTTACTCAATGACCCCGGCATTATCCGCAACCGCCTGAAGGTCAACGCGTTTATCACCAACGCCAGGTGCTACCTCGACATGCAGGAAAAAGGCGAATCATTCAGCGACTACCTATGGTCATTTGTCGACAATCAGGTTATTCAAAATGCCCGGCAAACAAGCGGTGATGTGCCCGCCAGCACGCCACAATCTGAAGCGATGAGCAAATCACTCAAAAAGCGGGGGTTCAAATTTGTCGGCCCCACCATTTGTTATGCCTTTATGCAGGCAACCGGCATGGTCAATGACCATTTGGTCGATTGTTTTCGCTATAGCGAAGTGTCGACCTGAACGTACCTCAATAATCAACGCGTTATTGCCCATAAGTCTCACCCCCCGATTCAAGCCAGGCAATTTCTGCCGCTGTCGACACCCGCCCCAACGCCTTGTTGCGGTGGGGGTAGCGACCAAAGCGATCGACAATCGCTTTGTGGCTGATAGCAAACTCCAGCGCGGCCTCGCCAGCCTGGCGGTGTGCTGGTGGTGCTTCATCGCGCAATTGCGTGAAGTATTTAATACTGAGTTGCTGGTGTTGAGCGGCCTCTGAGTGCTCCAGTGGCAGGTAGAAAAACGTCTTCTCATAAAACGATAACGCCCTATCCTGGCCATTTTCAATCCCACTCAGGCAAACCGCCACGCTGTGTTGTTCTGAAGCAAATGCACGCGCCTCACCCCGGTACATATTCAGCGGAAACTGATCGAGCAGAATAATAAGTGCCGTCGACCCCTGCGCCGTTTGTTGCCAATCGGCCAGCTCCCCCGCCTGCGCCTGTTGCACCAATGCCTCGAACTGATTGCGAATGTCCGTATCGACGGCTTCGCCCCCCATATACCAAAGCGCGTGGCGGCTCTCCGCTCTGGGGTTGCTCACGATGTCACCAAACCAAAAATCATAAATTCGTTGGATTTCGCTATTCATCAATCTTGTTTCCTCATAATACAGCTTGTTTATATCTGGGCTTACACCCTACCAACCTAACGGTAGCGTCCGCCAATGGCGAGAGGGTATAATTACACCATCTTTTGAACACGCTATTGTAACCTTTGCCCTATACCCTACTATTCTCTGTCTACCACCGACCGTTTTTGAACCTGACAACCCGATTGATAGGCTCACTCGTTTGAATATCATTAGGCAGTTCTGCTTCGACACCCCTTATTACTGACACCCAGATAAACTTATGACATCACAAAGTGCTTTCACACGTGAAGAACTCCTGCAGTGCGGTCGCGGGGAAATGTTTGGTCCCGGCAATGCACAATTACCCGCACCCAATATGTTAATGATTGATCGGGTTACTCACATTAGTGTAGAAGGTGGCCGCTATGGCAAGGGGCAGATTATTGCCGAACTCGATATCAACCCACAACAGTGGTTCTTTGATTGCCATTTTATTGGTGACCCGGTGATGCCCGGCTGCCTTGGCCTGGATGCAATGTGGCAATTGGTGGGTTTTTTTCTCGCCTGGAAAGGCAATCCGGGGCATGGTCGCGCACTCGGTTCCGGCGAGGTGAAATTTTCCGGCCAGGTATTACCCTCGGCAAAAAAAGTGCGCTATGAAATCAATTTTAAACGCGTGATTGAGCGCAAACTGGTAATGGGCATTGCCGATGGCACGTTGTCTGTCGATGGCCGCGACATCTACAATGCCAAAGACTTGCGGGTAGGCCTGTTTACCTCAACGAAAGATTTTTAGTGGTAGACGGTGTATTAGCAAACATTTATTGGCACACACAGAGGTATCGGAAAACATCGCGTGCAAAGGTGAGCCAAAGCGCTCCAACACCGCATCACCGGGCGCAGTCGTTTTCTGACACCCTCTACAGGCAAAGATTATTCGGGGGTTACTATGCAACGCGTTGTCGTTACAGGGTTAGGCATTGTTTCGTGTCTTGGCAATAATGCACAAGCGGTTATCGAATCGCTGCGAGCGGGTCGATCGGGTATTGGTTTTCGCCAGGCGTACGCCGATCTCGGTATGCGCAGCCATGTAGCCGGTGCACCGGACATTGAGTTAAGTGACTTTATTGATCGCAAGCAGCTACGCTTTATGGGTCCGGCCGCCGCTTATGCGTTTATCGCTATGCAGCAGGCGATTGCCGATGCCGGGCTGCAGGCCGATCAAGTCTCCAATGTACGCACCGGCGTTATCGCTGGCTCCGGTGGTGGCTCCACTGACAACCTGAACCAAGCGGCGGACATATTGCGCCAGCGTGGTATTCGCCGCGTTGGCCCCTATCGGGTAACGCAAACCATGAGTAGTACCGTCTCGGCATGCCTGGCGACACCGTTCGCTATCAAGGGGGTCAACTATTCGATTTCCTCGGCCTGCTCGACCAGCGCACACTGCGTGGGGGCGGCAATGGAGCAAATTCAGCTCGGCAAGCAAGACATCGTGTTTGCCGGTGGCGGCGAGGAAGAACACTGGACCATGAGCTGCCTGTTCGATGCGATGGGCGCGCTATCCAGCAAATACAACGACACCCCAGAGTGCGCTTCACGCGCCTACGATGCCAACCGCGACGGTTTTGTCATCGCGGGCGGTGGCGGTATGCTGGTCATCGAATCACTCGAACACGCACAGGCACGCGGCGCAAAAATTTACGCCGAAATTGTCGGTTACGGCGCCACGTCTGACGGCCACGACATGGTCGCGCCATCCGGCGAGGGCGCAGTGCGGTGCATGCAACAGGCGATGGCGACCGTCGAAGGCCCGGTGGATTACATCAATGCCCACGGCACCAGCACCCCGGCGGGGGATATCACCGAACTAAACGCCGTGCGTGAAGCCTTCGCTGACAAGCCGATTCCCGTGATCGGTTCGACCAAATCACTCTCTGGTCACTCACTGGGGGCCGCTGGCGTACAGGAGTCGATCTACAGCCTGTTGATGCAGCAGGAGGGGTTCATCGCCGCATCGGCAAATATCGAACAACTCGACCCTGGCGCAGAGGGCATACCGATTGCACTGGAACGCCGTGACGGTGTACAACTGGATCGCGTTATGTCGAACAGTTTTGGCTTCGGGGGCACCAATGCCACGCTGGTGTTTCAGCGCTTTTCAGCGTAGAGGGCTATAAAACCTCACAGGCACGGTGGCTTTCCGCCCCTCATTAGGGAGCGCCGGAAAATACCGCGCATCAAAACGGCAACGCTAACCCAGGCGCCAGCTTTAACATTTGTTCACGAAAAACCGCCTGGATCCGCTCAAGCGCCAGCGGCGTATCCGCCTCAAAACGGATAACCAGTACAGGTGTGGTATTGGATGCACGCACCAGGCCCCAGCCATCGTCAAAATCTGCCCGCACTCCGTCGATAGTCGTCAGTTGCGCCCCATCAAATGTGGCCCGCTGGACAAACCGTTGAATAAACCGATGGTGTTCCCCTTCGGCAAAGGCAATGTTCAATTCAGGGGTGTTAATACTATTGGGTATCGCTGAAAAAATTGCCTCGGCTGACACATCGCGGTGTGACAAAATCTCTAACAACCGGGCGCCCGCATACAAGGCATCATCAAAACCATACCAGCGCTCCTTAAAAAAAATATGGCCGCTCATCTCACCACCCAGCAGTGCACCCGTTTCCTTGATACGCGCCTTTATAAATGAATGCCCGGTTTTCCACATTTCCGGCTCCCCTCCCATTGCACGGATGGCCTGCGGCAGTAACCGTGAGCACTTTACATCGTAGATAATACGCGCACCGGGGTTGCGGCCAAGAATATCCTCTGCAAATAAAATCATCTGCCGATCTGGCCAGATCAGGTTGCCGTCATTGTCGATCACCCCTACACGGTCACCGTCACCATCAAATGCCAGGCCGATATCGAGTTGCTGGCTTTTCACTGCGGCGATCAAATCCTGCATGTTTTCAACTTTGCTGGGATCGGGGTGGTGATTGGGAAATGTACCGTCGACCTCACAGAAAAATTCCACCACCTCGCAGCCGAGTTGCCGGAATAATTCAGGGGCTACTGCACCGGCAACACCATTGCCACAATCGATGCCAATACGCATTTTTTTGCCGAGCGCAATATCACCGAGAATGCGTTGCAAATAGCTATCGGCAATCAATTGTTCGCTACGGACACCTTGGCCACAAGCGAGATCACCACTGACGAGCCGCCGATACAGCCCGGTGATACCATCACCCGATAGCGGATCACCCCCAATCATCATTTTCAGGCCATTGTACTCGGGTGGATTGTGACTACCGGTGACCATAATACCCGTGCCGGTTTTCAGACTGTGGGTGGCAAAATACAGTACCGGGGTTGGCACCATGCCAATATCGATCACATCGCAGCCAGTCGACAGCAAACCTTCTGTCAGTGCGCCAATCAGCGCCGGGCCGGACAGGCGGCCATCGCGTGCCAGTACCACCGTTTGCTGTCCACGCTGCTGGCATTCGCTGGCAAACGCCCGGCCAATCTCGCGAACGACATCCGGGGTAAGTGATTCAGTGACAACACCGCGAATATCATAGGCGCGAAAAATAGCGGGTGAAATTTGCATATAAACCTCCTTAAATCAGTAAGTTAGACGTACATAACGCTCATTGACGGCCCGAGGAGCCAAAACCACGGCCTCCACGCCCGCTACTGTCAAAACTGTCGACGAGGTTAAACTGCGCCTGCACCACAGGTACAATAACCAACTGGGCAATTTTCTCACCCACTTCAACCGTAAAAGCGGCATCACCACGGTTCCAGCAGGAGACAAACAACTGCCCCTGGTAATCGGCATCGATCAACCCAACCAGGTTACCGAGCACAATACCGTGCTTATGACCAAGCCCCGAGCGTGGCAGGATGATCGCAGCGTAGGCCGGATCGGCGATATAAATTGCCATTCCAGTGGGAATCAAATGCGTTTGTCCCGCCTCCAACACCAGCTCACTGTCCAGGCAGGCGCGCAAATCCAGCCCGGCGGAACCCGTTGTTGCGTATTCCGGCAAAGGAATTTCCGCACCCAGGCGCGGATCGAGAATTTTTACATCAATGGATTTCATAAGTCGCTTAGTGTGTGGTGTGTTTGGCAATCAGTTCGATCAGCTGTGCGGCAATACGCGTTTTGGGGGCATCTGCCAGTACTGCCCGGCTGCCATCACGCGCTAAAACAAGCAGGCTATTGTTGTCACTGGCAAAGCCACTCCCGACAACCCCCACCTGATTGGCGGCGATCATATCCAGGTTTTTGCGTTGCATTTTTTCCGCCGCGTAGTCCTCCACGCGGTGTGTCTCGGCGGCGAAGCCGACACAAAAAGGCTTATTATCGAGCGCGGCAACCCCGGCGAGAATATCCGGGTTGCGCGTCAACGCCAGCACCATGTTGTGTTGTGACTTTTTGATTTTTTCAGGCTGCGGTTCACGCACCCGGTAATCGGCAACCGCCGCAACGCTGATAAATATATCGGCACTGGCCGCGTGCTGCATCACTGCGGCGTGCATATCCTGGGCGGAAACCACGTCGATACGCTCGACATTTGCCGGTGTATCCTGCTGCACAGGGCCGGCAATCAGCGTCACCGACGCCCCCGCACGCTGCGCGGCAGCGGCCAGTGCAAACCCCATCTTGCCGGAGCTGTGATTACTTAAATAGCGCACGGGATCGAGCGCCTCCCGCGTAGGCCCGGCGCTCAGCAGCACACGCTTATTGCACAGTGCGTTGGAATGGGGGGCGTGCAACTGATCGCGCAGTGCGTCACGCAGCGCGATAGGCTCCAGCATACGCCCTGCACCCGTATCGCCGCAGGCCTGCCCGCCCTCACCTGGGCCGAGGATGATGGCGCCACGTCGGCGTAAAATAGCGATATTCTCCTGTACTGCCGGGTGTTTCCACATCGCCTGATTCATCGCGGGGGCGATAAACAAGGGTGCATCACTGGCCAGGCAAACGGTGCTCAATAAATCATCGGCGAAGCCCTGTGCCAGCGCCGCAATACGGTTGGCAGAAGCCGGGGCAATCAGCACAGCATCCGCCCAGCGGGCCAGCTCGATATGCCCCATACCTGCTTCTGCCGCTGCATCCAGCAGTTCACTGTGCACGGGGTGGCCTGAAGTGGCCTGGAACGTCAGTGGAGTAACGAATGCCTGCGCAGCGGGTGTCATCACAACACGCACCTCGGCGCCTATATCACGCAGGCGGCGCACTAAGTCTGGGCTTTTATACGCAGCGATACCGCCACTTACGCCGAGTAAAATACGGCCTAACAAAACACCGTCCGGCTCACTACCTTTTTGCTCATGCATTTAAATAACGCCTGACCACCCTATTAGCACAAACAGCCAGTATAGCGAACATTGCCCGTTACATCAGCCCGACCCTGGATGAAACAGGCGCTCCAGTTGGTTTGGCTTAGATCGCCTTATATGTGAACCAATTCAATGTTGGGCGTGTAGTGGGTAGAGTGAATAAAAGGGGGCAGGCTAGTTATTTAGTATAGATTGTGTCGATATCAACCGATGCCAAGGCCTCAGCGCATAGAATACGAAAACGCCTTCTACCACATAACCAACCGTTGTCGGGAGCGTAAGGCGATTTTTCATGGCGAAGCTTACTACCAAGCGTTTCTCACTACATTGGCCGAAGCTGCAGATCGCTTCCGGAGTGGCCTTGATGTGCGCCCACAGTTGCGGGAAAAGTTGGCCAGCCACTTGATAATAAGCACTGTGGCAAGTTGTTGCCGGGTGAGCGAAAGCAGTATTTTGTTCAGTCAAGGCAAGGGAGGCAGTGTGAACATTCCCCGTAAACTGGCGATGTATTACTGCCAGCGGTTTAGCGGTATGTCACTAAAAGCGATTACTCACTATTTTCGGTCTAAGTCATCCTGGTGGTGTATTGAGCGCAATAGCCTATATCAGGAAGCAGTTAGACACCGGAGAGTTCTATGAGATGATGTACCAGATTGAAAGTCAATTGAACAGTGAATAACTGGCCTGACCCGAATGGCACTTCCTTAAGGCGTAAGCAACTGATAGTAAAGAGTTTATTTATTCTTTCTAAGAAACAAAAATGATATTTTGAAAGTTGCCGCCAATGATAACCGGGATAGTTTTACAAATATTGCTTTCAAGAACCATATGCCAAGTTATCTGAACCAAGCACGTAATACCAATACTTTCAAATACTTACAGCTTAAAGAAGTGCCATTCTGGCCTGACCCCATAAGACTCGGAAAGGGAAGGCTTGGCCATGAGACAAAAGCACAATGGAATTGAAAAGCAAGTAGCATAGTAAAACGGACAACTACCTTGACAAACACCGTGACTGTCCGACTTCAACGGTTTGTTATGTGTACCCTGCTAAGTTGCATTAAGATAAGCAGCCCCCAATGACCCGCCTACTGCAAATAAAACAAAAAATGAAAGAATGCTAAACACAGAAACGAATGATTTAATCCAGCATCTCGTCCAAAGCCAATATATTGATTTTACAAACAAACAAAAGCTACTCAAAATACCGAGAACAAAAAATGGCATTTCTCTTCGCAGCATCTCAGTAACCGCTATACCACCCACATCAAATTGATGCAGGTCATAAAGGCTAATACTTAAAAGCATGAGTCCAAAAATAAATGGACTTATTATAAATATTGATTCTTTGCTCATTATTAATTTCTACACATAACGCCGCCATAAACGGCGCGAGCTTGCGAGCGTCCGGCGACTGTAGGGAGCGAATTTTATGGCCTTGTTAGCAGTCTTTTAACGCATGCTGCCAGTTCCCAATAGAAACTTGTGCCGACTCTCTAGTTATAGCGATAAATTCACTCAGTCTTTTAAAGTTTGAATTTGTATCAAAATCAGTCTTGCAGTGTTTATTAATTGCGTCATTCAAATTATTATATTCAATATCATGCAGTGAATATAAATTCTGTTTACGATGCCAATTATTTTTTTGGTAGTTACTTTTCGCTATCGATGAAGAAGAAAAGGGGGTCAGGCTAGTTATTTAGTATAGACTGTACCAATACCAACCGATGCCAAGGCCTCAGCGCATAGAATACGAAAACGCCTTCTACCACATAATGAACCGTGGTCGGGAGCGTAAGGCGATTTTTCATGGCGAAGTTTACTGCCTAACGGGCAACCACCACCACCTACTGCTGGAAACACCGGATGTTAACCTCAGTCGCATCATGCAGCATGTCGATGGACTTTATACACAGCGTTATAACCGTCTTAAAAAAACCGATGGCTCCTAGTTTAGAGGACGGCTTAAGGCCCTGAATGTCGATGAAGACGCCTATCTATTGCCACTGTCTCGCTATATTCATAGAAACCCTTGAAACCAAACGGCCACTGGTTCAATCGCTAGAGAGCTATCCCTGGTCTCGTTACCCCGCTTATATAGGAAAGGCATCGAGTCTCACTTGGTTATGCCGCAATCACGTTTATGCCTGTTTACCGGCGCGAAACAGCTATCAACGCTGCGTAGATTATGTAGATCAAGGGGTTGATGAGGATATACAACGATTTTACGGCAAAAATAACGTCTCGACTGTGTTAGACAACAAAGTTTTTCGCTTATGCTTGGCCGAACACAAAGAAAGCCAGAGTGGCCTTGATGTGCACCCACAGTTGCGGGAAAAGTTGGCCAGCCACTTGATAGTAAGCACTGTGGCAAGTTGTTGCCGGGTGAGCGAAAGCAGTATTTTGTTCAGCCAAGGCAAGGGAGACAGTGTGAACATTCCCTGTAAACTGGCGATGTATTACTGTCAGCGGTTTAGCGGTATGTCACTAAAAGCGATTACTCACTATTTTCGGTCTAAGTCATCCTGGTGGTGTATCGAGCGCAATAGCCTATATCAGAAAGCAGTTAGACACCGGAGAGTTCTATGAGATGATGTACCAGATTGAAAGTCAATTGAACAGTGAATAACTGGCCTGACCCCGTAAGCTTTTTCTCCCGTGTCGGGTCAGGCTTGGCCTCACATGACTCTGGCTGGGGTTTATCTGATATAGGTTTTGGCATTGTTCTCACTCTTGATATCTGCCCTGATTTAGATGTTATCTTAAATCATAGTGGCTTGAGGTGAGGTTGACACACAGGGGCCTTTCTTTCTATTGGATAACCCATGTCACTCTCTTTTTGCCTCCTGTAAAAACTTATTGAATCCCAATTTAGGGAGAGGAACAACTAGCCTGACACAGGGGGATATGGAACCAGTGGCTTCACAATAATCGGGGAAGAACCATTTTTTGTTACTCGCCGTCCTTTTATTTGGACACGAACACCATTTTTACAAACACCATCATACCCAGCTTTAGAATTGCTCTCTAACTCTAGACTTAGGGCGTTTGCTACAAGCCATTCTGTATAGTCGCCTAGGGAGTGCTTTGTTATGCTTTTTATTTCCCAAGTCCTTTAAATATTTTTTCAAGGTCTAAAAATGATTTTTCAATTTTCTGTAACTCTCTTGTAAATTGAGATGTTTCTAAATTTATTATTGCACCACACGTACAATTTAGTTGTTTATTTCTTTTTATCCAACCAATTGTTTTCTTGTTTTTTCTTTTACATCCCTCACACGGAATATCAATTTCCTCTTTATCAAAATTAATGCTCATAATTAGTTCCTAATACCTGCTATACCCTTCAAGTGAGGATATGGCTTTTTCTACTCTGTCATTCCAAACAGGTTTCCAGCCTATAGATGAAGATTCATCTCTTTCAAATTTTTGCTTAAATAATATGCTCTGTCTTGCATTTTGAGAAACACATCTAAAGGTAATTACTTCTGAATTCATAGCCAAATTTATGGGTATGACCTGAATGGCACTTCCTTAAGCTCTAAGTACATGAAAAATATGGAAGTACTTTCATTGTAAATGACCTATTTCTGTTTTTTGGGATGGCCATATTTTTTAACAACACTTCTGGCCACGTCCCTTGGCTGCATCAATAAAGGATACGGTTTGGGCCTTCGTTTAACCACTCTTGGTTCAATACGCCCCGGTCGATTACCCACACAGTTTTCTGCAATCAACGCACATAGCGCCAACACCTTATCACTACCCAGAGGGCTACCGCCTTTCTGATAACGATACGCTACCCAAATTTGTAACGTATGCTTAAAACTTATCTGTCGAGGCAGTATGTCCACTAGTAAGGCAGATTGCGCCATTAATAAGCGAATAAGGTTGTAAGCTAATATGTGCACCCACATTTCCTTCTCAACCATTTCTGGCGTCTTACAACGGAAAGTGTGCATCTTCATTGTCGTTTTTATATGGCGTAGGTCGGAAAAGGGGGTCAGGCTAGTTATTTAGTATAGACTGTACCAACACCAACCGATGTCAAGGCCTCAGCACATAGAATACGAAAACGCTTTCTACCACATAATGAACCGGAAAAAAAGGGGGTCATATATCAATGGCACTAAGTTAAGCCGCTTTAGCTTGCCAATATTCAGTTTTTAAAACGTTCCTTGGTCGAGTCATTAATGCCCGTGGTTTAGGTCGCCTTTTTACCACTCTTGGTTCAAATCTAAAAGGTCGATGAAGCACACGATCATCCGCAATCGCTGCATATAAATAATCAAGATATTGCCGTCTTTTTTGTGCTGGACTCTGCCCACTACCAAGTGATGAAGTGCTTTGTCGGAGTGTTTGCAAAACACCTTTAAGACTTAGCCGATCAACCGGTGTGTCATGTCGGTATGAAGCGACACACATGATGTGCCTGATCGTGTTGTAAACAATCATGTGCATGATGATTTCCTTACGAACCATATCAGGTGTTTTACAGCGTAATATATCCATACCCATGGTGGTTTTAATATTGCGAAAATACAGTTCCACATTCCAGCGCTGTGCATAGAGGTCGATAATTTCTATAGCGGGATATTGCTGAGCATCAAGTAGTGTCGTGATGATATAAAAATGGTTCGTCCTAAATCCTTTTCGTACAATACTGACGTGTATTTGTCGTAAAGTTAAGGTCTTTGGAAGGTCGCTATGCTGCTCTTTTGTGTAACGGGTCGCTTTTGTGTGTTTAGGTTTTTGCCATTCAATATGAAGGTCATTATCGGCTATCTTCTTTTTGGCCTGGGAGGCAGTGCTGGGCGTTCTCCGCGCCAATGTAACGACACTGTCAACCGTTCGTCGAGAGAGGCAGTCAATATCGTAGAAGCTGCAAAAACCTTTATCACCTAAGAAAATGTCACCTTCATTGAAGGTATCCCATTGTTCTTCTAAAAGTCTTAGCTCATGACTTTTTTTATTTCCTAGTGCATAGCTCAGAATTAAACCGCTATAAAGATTAAAACAAGCTAAAAGCCGTGCTTGAGGAAATCCGCATCCCTGTTTTTGTGATTTCGGTTGTGGGTAAGTTTGTTGATTCGCGGGCGTATCGGGCATGGATAGGCCTGTCCCATCGGCAACGATAACCGGTCGACCTTGGAGCGCTTTGGGTTGAGGTGGCGATAATCGACACGTCCCTGAAAATACGTTTTTAAGATCGTCCATGGGTAGTTTTTTACGTGCTTGGCAATAGGCGGAGGTGGATGATGAAGGTATGGGAATGCCTTGGTTGTGGGCGACATTTTGCAGTTGTCTAACGACTTCTTTACAGCCACCATCGGCGTTCATTATTTGTGAAAAAAACAACCAGAAAGTATTTTCTTTACTGAAAATACGTCGACGACTATTCACACCAAAATCATTCGGTTTAAGAATATTCGTGGGTATAATATCGCCAAGAAAAACAGGTAGTTCACTCAGTGATTTGTGACGTATTTTTGCTATCTTATCGTGCAAGATTTGAATGGCTGAACGGGGTGTTTTGCGGAGTGTTTGGATGTTGAATCCGGGTAGAAATAAGGTTGTATTTTTCATACAAAATTATAACATTTCAGCCTTTTTTATTGGGTTTATTACAGTTATTTTTTCGTTTATTTTACCCGCTAAAACCGCTTAACTTAGTGCCATTGGGGTCATATATGGACCCGCAGTTAAATTCAACAATTTTTTAATCGTTCATTCATTTTTTAGCGTTCAAAAAAAGGGGGTCAGGCTAGTTATTTAGTATAGGCTGTACCAATACCAACCAATGCCAAGGCCTCAGCGCATAGAATACGAAAACGCCTTCTACCACATAATGAACCGTTGTCGGGAGCATAAGGCGATTTTTCATGGCGAAGTTTACTGCCTAACGGGCAACCACTACCACCTACTGCTGGAAACACCGGATGTTAACCTCAGTCGCATCATACAGCATGTCGATGGAGTTTATACACAGCGTTATAACCGTCTTAAAAAAACCGATGGCTCCTAGTTTAGAGGACGGTTTAAGGCCCTGAATGTCGATGAAGACGCCTATCTATTGCCACTGTCTCGCTATATTCATAGAAACCCTTGAAACCAAACGGCCACTGGTTCAATCGCTAGAGAGCTATCCCTGGTCTCGTTACCCCGCTTATATAGGAAAGGCATCGAGCCTCACTTGGTTATGCCGCAATCACGTTTATGCCTGTTTACCGGCGCGAAACAGCTATCAACGCTGCGTAGATTATGTAGATCAAGGGGTTGATGAGGATATACAACGATTTTACGGCAAAAATAACGTCTCGACTGTGTTAGACAACAAAGCTTTTCGCTTATGCTTGGCCGAACACAAAGAAAGCCAGAGTGGCCTTGATGTGCGGCCACAGTTGCGGGAAAAGTTGGCCAGCCACTTGATAGTAATCACTGTGGCAAGTTGTTGCTGGGTGAGCGAAAGCAGTATTTTGTTCAGTCAAGGCAAGGGAGGCAGTGTGAACATCCCCCGTAAACTGGCGATGTATTACTGCCAGCGGTTTAGCGGTATGTCACTAAAAGCGATTACTCACTATTTTCGGTCTAAGTCATCCTGGTGGTGTATCGAGCGCAATAGCCTATATTAGGAAGCAGTTAGACACCGGAGAGTTCTATGAGATGATGTACCAGATTGAAAGTCAATTGAATAGTGAATAACTGGCCTGACCCCGTAAAAAATAACGTCTCGACTGTGTTAGACAACAAAGCTTTTCGCTTATGCTTGGCCGAACACAAAGAAAGTCAGAGTGGCCTTGATGTGCGGCCACAGTTGCGGGAAAAGTTGGCCAGCCACTTGATAGTAATCACTGTGGCAAGTTGTTGCCGGGTGAGCGAAAGCAGTATTTTGTTCAGCCAAGGCAAGAGAGGTCATGTGCCAGATTGAAAGTCAATTGAACAGTGAATAACTGGCCTGACCCCATAAGATCTTGACCCCATAAGATGCAAAAATTTTCATTTCATATATTCCCGTTCCGAATACCTAACTCCTGCTTGTGGGGCGGGTAGCAACGCGGAGCGTCCCGCACGAAGCTCTTGTTATGTTTTGAGTTAATGTATGCACTTTTTCACACCTTTCTGCTGCGAAACCTGATGTAGATAAGCGATAAATTGATCACTTGATGGTTTTAGAAGTTCACAGTGCTCGATATCAGCTGAACTGTGAGTTTCCTCATAACCCACTACATGAAAACAACCGCCTGCCACCTTTTTACCTTTACCTTCTTTGATGCACTCAGCGACCGCTTTGTAAAAGAAATGAGCATCAGCTGCTTTTTTGCACTGACGGTATAGTTGCCGAATCTCTTTCGCCGCCTCCACTCGCAGCGCCAAGTATTCAGACGTTAGCTCGCAGGCACCAGCATTGATGCAGAATGCGCAGGCAATTATTGTCAGGACATTTTTCATACAAAAACATAACAATTAGTATCAGGCAAGTTCGCCCTGATAAGTTGATATCACCTGGCAAATCAGGCAGGCTGAAACTATAAAACTTACCCGAACCTATAGGGGAATAAGACAAGTATGTCAACTTCAACAAAGGACAAAAAACTGCTTACGGAAATGCGTGACCTCATGAGACGCCTCCATTATTCTATTCATACCGAGCGCGCTTACTGCAATTGGATTGTCCGCTTTATACGTTTTCACCCAATGCAGGCACGGAAAGCACTGTTTGTTGAACCAGAGCGTAAGACTGAGGATTTTCTGGGATATTTGGCAACAAAAGCCAATGTGGCTGCGGCCACGCAAAACCAGGCATTTAATGCCTTAGTTTTTTTATATACCCGTGTATTGAAACGCCCACTGGAAAATGTGGATGCCGTTCGTTCACGCAAAACACCTCGAATTCCCGTGGTGTATTCCTGCTGAAGCACATTGTTGACCATCTGCCGTAGTCGCTTATGACCTGAGCCTTTTCTTTAGATACAAGGCCTGTTGAGTCACTATCGGTGTTTTTAGGTAAAGTAAGTATTAAAAGATACCCATAAAATCATACAGAAAAACTGAAAAGATACCCATAAAATCATATAAGTGGTATAAATCTTTGCTATAGTGCTTAAGGAAAATGGGTGACAGAGACCATGAAACGACACCAACTAGGCTTTTTACAACACTGGGCACAGAGCAAAACGCGCAAACCGCTGGTTATTAGAGGCGCCCGCCAGGTCGGTAAATCTACCCTTGTCAGGCTATTCGCCGAGCAATCGAATCGAAATCTGATCGAGGTCAATTTAGAGCGCTACCCACAGCTCGGAGAGGTGTTCGCCAGCAACGATCCTCACTATATTTTGCAACAAATCGAAGCACTGCCACGAATGGCGAGCGTCGATGAAAACTCATTGCTGTTTCTTGATGAGATACAAGCTGCGCCCGCAGCCATATCCGCGCTGCGCTACTTTTATGAGGAGCGCCCAGAGTTACCTTTGATTTGTGCTGGCTCACTGCTTGAATTCGCACTGTCTGATCGCAGATTCTCGATGCCTGTCGGCAGAATTCGTTATTTACCGATGGGGCCAATGACATTTTCAGAGTTTCTTCAGGCATTAGATGAAAAAAAATTGGCACATATTGTTAACACTTACATGCCGGGCGATTTGATCGGTCCGATAGTCCATCAACGATTGCGACGGCTGTTACACGAGTATTGTTTTGTCGGAGGTATGCCCGAGGCCGTCGCCGCTTATGCTGAACAACGGCGCCTAGGACCGGTGAGTGAAACTCACACATCGATAATTGAAACGTATCGAGACGACTTCCCTAAATATATCGGTAACCGCGACCGCAACCGGATTCTCAACGTCTTCAACATAGCTGCTCGCAGCGTGGGCACAAAGGTCAAATACAGTCACTTTTCCCGCGACGACCAGAGCGCAACGATCAAACGCGACTTGGAATTACTTTGCATGGCCAGAGTCGTTAATAAAGTGATTCACAGTCACTGCACAGGCTTGCCGCTGCAATCAACCCTCAAGGAAAATGTCTACAAACTGCTATTTCTGGACGTGGGGTTGATGAACACCATCTGCGATCTCAATTGGCGCGCCTTTTCCCAGTTGAACGAAACACAGGGAGTTAACGACGGCCCTGTCGCCGAGCAATTCGTAGGGCAGCATCTACAAGCGCTATTGACTGACTCACCCAACCGAGAGTTAACTTATTGGCTGCGCGAGGGTCGCTCCTATAACGCCGAGCTGGATTTTGTCGTCGCGCTAGAAGGGCAGATTATCCCTATCGAAGTAAAAGCCGGTGCAACCGGCAGCTTGAAGTCGCTGCACCAGTTTATGGGGGAAAAACAATTGCCACTGGCGGTACGTTTCGACGCCTCACTGCCTTCGGTGCATAGCACCGAGGCAACGATCAAATCCGGCAATCAGTCGCAACGAGCGCGTTATACTTTGGCCTCGCTGCCTTTGTATTTGGTCGAGCGCCTGCCGGATGTAGTTCGCTGCCTACTGGATTGATCTCAGGGGTGCTCGTGAACACCCACTCAGCCGTTTCCGCTGGCTTACCTCTTGAAGTTTTGGGGTAGTTTACTTAATCCGAAAAAATCACCCTGAAAATCACAATTTGTGAAACCGGCCATTTGTGGTTAACATACAGCGAATCACCTCCACTTGTTAGGGAAGACAGCATGGCAATTAACGATTGGCTAGAAGAAAACCGCCCCCGCGAAAAACTGATTAAACGCGGCGCCGCAGCGCTTACCGATGCAGAGTTGCTGGCAATTTTTTTACGTACCGGGGTCGCCGGTAAATCGGCGGTCGACCTGGCCAGCCAACTCATCACACACTATAAAGGCCTGCACGGCTTATTAGTCGCGACACACAAATCGTTTTGCCATAACAAAGGGCTGGGTGATGCCAAATTTGCACAGCTACAAGCGGTATTGGAAATGTCACGCCGCTACCTGCAACAAACCCTCACCCTCTCCGATGCATTCACCTCACCTGAAGTTACCCTTCAGTTTCTCGCCAACCGCCTGCACGGCTTATCTTATGAGGTATTTGCCTGCCTGTTTCTCGACAACCAACACCGGCTCCTGCACTTTGAAGAAGTGTTCCGTGGCAGCCTGCACAGCGCTACCGTCCACCCTCGCGAAATCGTTAAAATAGCGCTGCAACACAATGCGGCGGCAATTATTCTTTCACACAACCAC
Source organism: Gammaproteobacteria bacterium (assembly GCA_965277715.1). Taxonomy (GTDB): domain Bacteria; phylum Pseudomonadota; class Gammaproteobacteria; order JBCCGL01; family JBCCGL01; genus JBCCGL01. The sequence continues at coordinate 3,373,457 of OZ255836.1, read as the reverse complement.
CCCTCCGGCCTCGCCGAGCCAAGCCGTAATGATGAGCGCATTACCCAGCAGCTAAAGCAAGCACTGGAATTAGTGGAAGTACGGGTACTGGATCACGTTATCATTGGTGACGGTTGTCATGTATCGTTTGCCGAACTGGGATTACTTTAACAGAGGCTACACATGGCTGATTCATTGTCTACATTACTGGCGGATATTCGTGAGTGCACACAATGCGCCGACTCACTCCCCCTTGGCCCACGGCCAATAGTGCGGGCCAGTCATTCATCACGTGTATTAATCATCGGCCAGGCACCCGGCACCCGCGTACACGCCAGTGGCATCCCCTGGGACGACCCCAGCGGCGACCGCCTGCGTGACTGGATGGGAGTCGACAAACAGCAATTTTACAATGAACAACTGTTTGCCATAGTACCTATGGGATTTTGCTACCCTGGAAAAGGCAAATCCGGCGACCTGCCACCGCGCCCCGAATGCGCGCCCTTATGGCATAAAAAAGTACTAGCCCACCTGCCCGCTGTCGAACTGACCCTATTAATTGGCCAATACGCCCAGCAATACTACCTGCAGGACAACTTCAAAACACTCACCGAGCGGGTAAAACACTGGCGCGACGCGACACCGGGTTACCTGCCACTCCCCCACCCCTCACCACGCAACCAGCTATGGTTAAAAAAGAACCCCTGGTACGCAACAGAAGTAATCCCCTTCATCGCAACAAAAATTAGCCACATCCTGGCCAACACCTGATTAATAGTAGAAGCACAAATCCCAAACTACCAACAATCAGTGTCAGCCGACTCTCCACAGAAACAGTTGGCGAACGACCCTATCGATAAACAAGTTGCTTGCACGGGTACAATGCAAATTCCATAATAGGTAATTAACTCCGGCCCTCTTCATTTATGATCGATCTGGACAAATACCCACACCTACGCACCATCCACTCCCCAGAGGATCTACGCCAACTTGAGCCAGGCGAACTACTACCGCTTAGCCAGGAGTTGCGTGAATTTCTGATTGAGTCGGTAGCGCAGACCGGTGGCCACCTCGGTGCCAGCCTCGGCACAGTCGAACTTACAGTGGCCCTTCACTACGTTTTCAATACCCCACACGACAGACTCGTATGGGATGTAGGCCACCAATCCTACCCACACAAAATCCTCACCGGACGCCGTGAACGGATGCACACCATCCGCATGAAAGACGGCCTGGCCGGTTTTAATAAGCGCGACGAAAGCGAATATGACACCTTTGGTGTTGGCCACTCCAGCACCTCTATCAGCGCAGCGCTGGGCATGGCAATCAGTGCGCGCCTGCGCGGCGAACAACGCCAATGCATTGCCGTTATCGGCGATGGTGCCATGACAGCGGGCATGGCCTTCGAGGCACTTAACAACGCCGGTGCCTGGAAAGCCAATATGCTGGTGATACTTAACGACAACGACATGTCAATTTCACCCAATGTAGGTGCACTCAACCAGTACTTCACCCGCATTATTTCTGGCCAGATCTACTCCAGCGCACGCGAAACCGGCAAAAAAGTACTGAGCAAAATGCCGCCTGTCTGGGAATTTGCCCGCCGCTGGGAAGAACACGCCAAAGGCATGGTCGCCCCCGGTACACTGTTCGAGGAACTGGGCTTCAATTACTACGGGCCGGTCGACGGCCACGACCTCAACGCACTGATCAAAATCCTGCAAAACCTGCAAAAACTGCCCGGACCACTGCTGTTGCACGTCGCCACCAAAAAGGGCAAGGGCTACAGCTTTGCCGAGCAGGACTCACTGGCACTGCATGCGGTGGAACCCTTCGACCCCAAAACTGGCAAAAACCTGAAAAAAAGCGCATCACCGACAGGTCTGAAATACACACAGGTATTCAGTGACTGGCTATGCGATATGGCCGCGCACGATGAGCGCCTGGTCGCCATCACACCCGCTATGCGCGAGGGGTCAGGGCTGGTTGAGTTTGAAAAAAAATACCCAGAGCGCTACTTTGATGTCGGCATTGCCGAGCAACACTCAGTCACCCTTGCGGCGGGTATGGCCTGCGAATCACTCAAACCGGTGCTGGCTATTTACTCCACTTTTTTACAGCGCGGTTACGACCAACTAATTCACGATGTTGTACTGCAAAAACTCCCTGTATTGTTCGCCCTGGATCGCGCCGGACTAGTCGGCCCAGACGGCGCCACCCACGCCGGGAGCTTCGATTTCAGCTATATGCGCTGCTTGCCTGGTGTGCTGGTTATGGCACCCGCAGATGAAAACGAGTGCCGAAAGATGCTCAGTACCGGGTTCAACCACAACGGCCCTGCCTCTGTGCGCTACCCACGCGGCACTGGCCCGGGAATCGCCGTTGACGCCACACTCGACACGCTACCAATTGGCAGAGCCGAGATACTTCGCCAGAGGCATAGTAATCAGGGGCACAGCGTTGCCCTGCTGGCCTTTGGCACAATGGTTTATGCGGCCAGAGACTGCGCCGACCAGCTCGATGCGACATTAGTCAACATGCGGTTTGTAAAACCCCTTGATGAAACAATGATCTTACAACTGGCCGCCTCGCATAGCCTGCTGATCACCCTGGAAGAAAACGTCGTCGCCGGTGGCGCGGGCAGTGGCATCAATGAGTTGCTCAACCAACAGCGGGGGCACACACCCATTATCAACATTGGCCTGCCGGACAACTTTATCGAACAGGGCAGCCGCGAGGAATTACTCGCCGAGTGCCGACTGGACGCCGCCGGTATCAGTAGCCAGGTTCGCGAAGCTATCGCCAGTGTGCGATCAAAACGCATGGAAGAACACGCAAACAACCCCTAAACACCCCACACTAACGGTCTTGGTACTTATGGATCTCTCTGGCTTATTTGCCTTGGCTTTTGGTCTCGGCTTACTGCATGCGTTGGATGCTGACCATATTGCAGCGGTATCAGGTATGGCCAGCCACCGGGCTGGATTAAAATCGAGCGTGCAATTCTGTCTGCGCTGGGCGCTGGGCCACGGCACGGTATTACTCATCGTGGCTGGTGCCGTTTTTTTACTCGGCATGGCAATCCCCGACGACCTCAGTGCCCTCGCCGAACAGGCGGTAGGCGCCGTACTGATCGGTATCGGTGCAATGATTTTTCACGACTTATACCGCAAGCGCGCACATATACACTTTCACCGCCACGACCACCTGCCTGAGCACGCCCACTGGCACACACATAACCATCCATGTGACGCTTCTGGTGACGCCTCTGGCAAGCACGACGATACCGCACACCGACACCCACACACAGCGACCATGGTCGGCGCACTACACGGCATGGCAGGCTCGGCGCCGTTATTGTTACTACTGCCCCTGGGGCAAATGACCTCACCCTGGCAGGGAGTTCTCTATCTATTGGTCTTCTCCATCGGTGTGGTAATGGCCATGCTACTTTTTGGTGGTGTTCTCGGCGTGGTTTTTGCACATTTTGCCCATCTTGGTAGCCGGTTTATCCAAGGTTTCCGCGCTGTGATTGGGCTTATGTCAATCGGTTATGGTGGGTATTTACTGGCCTTTTAACACTCGCCATCGTCATTTACCCCTGTAATAGTTTTATTTTCAGATATACTTTTGCTAATGATTAAGGTAACTTAGCGCATTATTCTCGAATCAAACACAAACAGTGGAGCTGTGTCATGCTACCAAACAACCGATTATCGACAGTATTATGCCTGTTGGGTGCTTTGTTGGTCTCAGGGGTTCACGCTGAAGAAAGCAACGAAACACTGAGTAAAATTTACCTGCAATTACAGTTGGATCGTGGCAATAACACACTGGTATCCAGCCAATCCGACCCTAACGAAAACCTGGATTTGGGTGATGGTATCGCTGGATCTATCGGCTATGATTTTTATAATGAGCTTGACTGGAAGATACGCCTGGGTATCGGTTATAAGCAAAATAGCGCTGGTGGCTTTACATTTACCGCGTTTCCAGCGGATTTATTATTAATTTATGACCAGGACTGGATTGAATACGGCGTCGGCATAACCTACCACCTTGAACCCACCCTGGAACAACCTGCCGGGGTTGCCGATATTGGCTTTGACTCTCAAGCCGGGTACGTACTACAACTGGAATTTGATCTCTTTGAGCACTTTTCACTTGGCGCAAGGTACACCGGCATTGCTTATGGTCGCAACGATGCAGCGGGCGGCACAATACGAAACAACTCAACAGGCGAAGTTACCAGCACACTGGACGCTGATTATGGCAGCGTTTATGTTAAGTTTGCGTTTTAACCATTATATTTAAACCTAACAATTAGTTGAATCTACTACAAATACTCAATACACTTTATTTTTTTAAGCAAATAGATAAAGAGTGGAAGCTTTAGCACCGTAGGCGTTCGCGTTACAACTCAACTGATTGTTAGGTTAAAACAACAAGGATCACAGTGAAATGAAATATTTCAACCTAAGAGGCGTTATACGTGCCTCTATTCTCTCATTAATTCTGGTACATCTTATATCTTGTCAGGTAGCGCCAAAGCCCGACAACTCAACGTTAACACTGGGGTTTGCCGAGGCAGTATTTGGCCTTGGTATCGAACCTAAAGCACAACACGCCACTGTAAACCGTAACAAGGTCATTAGGTGGGATGTTAAAACACCGGTATACCTCTCAATGCGTGGAGAAAACATTTACTCACCGTTGGGACAATCGATATTTAAGCAGGTTAAATCTGTTTACTCCCTGGCTGGTATTGAGCTTATTGATACACCAAAAAGAAATTCTGCTGTACTTTCATTTGAAATCAGTGAGAAAAAGTCCCTGTCAGTCAATAACTTCATCACCCGTTGCTACGCGAGTATTAGCAAAGCATCTAATGGAGTCATCACATTAGCAAAAATCGTCATGACCCGGTCAGCAGTCGAAGATAAGGATTCGAGGTGTATCGTGCACGAAGCCATGCATACACTGGGCTTTGGTGGGCACCCTCACCGTTTATACAGTGTGCTGAGCTATACAAATAGCCGCCAGGACAACATCTCACCAACCGATCGACAATTGATAAAACTTTTGTACGGTGAAAAAATTCACCCCAATATGCATATGGGTGATGCAATTACTACTCTCTACAGCATACTGTCCCCGCGTAACCAATCGTCGGCGAACCGCTATACACCCCAGGATATCAGCTTGGAAATTCTGGAGAGCGAAAGCCCATTGACATTGAACATGCCAACCTTGATCAACAGCTCAAAACATATCACGTTTAAAAGAAACAAATACGGTAGCGTTGTAATAGGCGCCCAGTATGGAAATTTATTTTCCAGTGGTGAATATGCCTATATTGAATACCATAAGCTCTCCCATGATCGTATTTTTCGTAATAAAAGAAAACTGGGCGGCTTTGTTGAACAACTTGAAGATGTATTTGGCCCTATTACACAACGGGATGAAGATTGGGTAAAAAATAATTGGTCAACGATGCATTATACAATCGGCGACTCAGAGAAATATTCCTGCTTGTACACCATAAAATATAAAAATGCTGGCGCCCTGGATCTTGGTGGGCATGAAGTAATGTCTGGTTATTATTGTCAAAGCATCAAAAAACCCATGGCAAAGTCTGACGCTCAGGCATTTCTCAGCAATATCCGGGTCAGTAGCATCAATCCTTTGGCACTGCGCAAAGCCAGCAGCGGCGCATCACAATTACCTAAGATTTACCCACTCAGAATAACGGGCGAATGGCCCACCGACAATACCAGTATTTCAGCCATCGGCTTGATTATTGATAATGAATTTTCAAGCGAGATACAAATTCGAATCACCGACCAGGTTTGTGACGGGATTTTCTCATTACGCAATAAAAACAATAGTGGCACATGGATATTGAAGTGCACGGGGGGTGATCAAGTCAAGGGAACTTACAAATTTTCAGATACTGGGGATGTTGAAATCTTTGGGACGTTGAATAAAACAAAGAAAGGCATCCATTGGATTGGCAAAAGGCTACAATAAAACGGTCATGGTGCGGTTAACAATCAAACCGCATCGACAAATCAATCGCCTCGATATGCTTGGTTAACGCACCGACAGAAATATAATCGACGCCTGTTTCAGCAATCGACCGCAACGTATGCTCATCCACATTGCCAGAGGCTTCAAGGGCCACGCGCCGCCTGTTCAACGCCACCGCCTGGCGCATTGTGTCCAGGTCAAAATTATCCAGCATCACCCTGTCGACCCCGGCAGACAGGGCCTGCTCAAGCTCATCGAGCGTCTCCACTTCAATTTCCAGCAGTTTGTCAGCAGACAGCGCCCGTGCCTGCTGGCAGGCGTTGACAATCCCACCGGCGGCAATGATGTGGTTTTCCTTAATTAAAAATGCATCGAACAACCCTATGCGGTGGTTGCAACCACCGCCGCACTGCACCGCGTATTTTTGTGCCACACGCATCCCCGGTATTGTTTTGCGCGTATCCAGTAAACGCGCCCCCGTACCGGCAATAATATCGACGTAGCGACGCGTCGTGGTGGCCGTCGCTGACAGCACCTGTAAAAAATTCAACGCCGTGCGCTCTCCCGTTAACAATGTGCGCGCCGGGCTGGTAATGGTGCACAGAACCTGCCCGGCCTCGATTACCCCACCATCAGCCGCTGACCAGGTTATCTCCGTTTTTCCCGCCAATTGTACAAATACTTCATCGAACCAGGCCGTCCCACACAAGGTCGCCGACTGCCGTGAAATAACGGTGGCGTAGGCCATTGCCTGCGCATCGATCAACCTGGCTGTAATGTCACCACTACCAATATCCTCACTGAGCGCATTGGCAACACTCAACTGAATAGACGCAGACAATGATGGCGTGCTCAAGAAAACGCCCCCCGGTTCAAGGGCAGCAATCGCGCTTCACCCGCCCTTTTTACCACCAACAAATGTTGCTCCGGCAGCATCTGCCACTGCTTGCGATCCCCCATCGGTTCGGACGACACCGCCTGGCCGCCACAATAATTATCACTGTAATAAAGCGTAGGATTAGGCAGATTAATCGCATGGCGAACCGCGTATAGCGCACCGTGTTCACACAGTAAAATACTTAATGCCACCTCAACAGCGCCCGCAATGCTTTCAATATAAGCGATAAGCCGTACCAACAGATCCGCTGTCGTCGCCTGCTCATCCTCCATCGACAACTGGCGTAGCAGGGCAAAAATAAATTCGGCATCCGTGTGGCCCCGCGTGCTCGCTGCGATGTTGTCGGAAAGTCTGGCCGTGATGGCCGGGCGCAGCGTATCGGCAAAATCAGTGATGATGCCGTTTAAGGTAAACAGCCAGCGATGGTCGGCAAATGGGTGGGTATTATCAATGCTCACGCCTAAGCCTGGTGAGGCCCCCCGCGCCAGCGCAATCCACTGATCGCTGTGCAGCGAGGCACCCAGTGCGGGTAAATTGGTGTCTGACCAGATAGGCTGGATATTTTTGTAACAAACGGGTTTACCACCTTCAAGAAACCACCCGATACCAAAGCCATCCGCATTAAACCGCCCGATGCGCATTTCTTTTGGGTAGATAGCCTGCTCGATCAGGTTGTGCTCAGATTCGAGCATAAACCGGGCGAGTGAAATAGTATTTCCAAGATAAGCAGCGTGACGGCACATAATTAGTAGCGATAATACCCAGTGAGAAAACCCAGATGATCTGGCTGAAATCTACTAAGGTTATCATGTAACCCTGAAGTGTTGACTTAAATTCGCCAACTGTTCAGTATAACAATCGAAGGTTAATAAACGTGTGGCAGGCAAGCTGACACACAAACACGATAAATACCTTACTGCCCCCCAATCCAATACTCACTGGAGGATTTACCTATGTATAAAAAACTCGCCACATTTGGCATTAGCACAGCCGCAGCAGCACTACTGATGAGCAGTAGCGCAGCGTACGCGGCACAATGCAGCAACGATACGTGGAACAAGGTGATGAGCCGTGGCAAGCTTGTCGTCGGTGTCAAAGCAGACTATAAGCCCTGGGGGTTTCGCGACAGTGACGGCAGCATTGTCGGCATGGAAATCGATATGGCCAAAGATGTCGCTGAAACCATGGGAGTTGAGCTGGAACTGGTCGCGGTGCAATCGTCAAACCGTATGCAATTCCTCGAACAGGGCAAAACCGATATGTTTATCGCCACCATGTCAGACCGTGACGACCGGCGCAAAATTGTCGGCATCACCCAGCCCAACTACTACACCTCTGGCACCAATGTCATGGCACCCAAAGCGCTTGGCTTCAAAAACTGGGAAGACCTGCGCGGCAAACCTGTGTGCGGCAAACAGGGGGCGTTTTACAATAAAATCGTCACCGAGCGCTACGGGGTAACCGTCGTCGCTTTTACAGGCAATGCCGAAGCCAAGCAGGCACTGCGCGATAAAAAATGTGTCGCCTGGGTGTACGACGACTCATCGATTGGCTCTGACCTCGCCTCAGGTGACTACGATGCGTTTGAAATGCCGCTGCGATCAGAAGACGACAACCCCTGGGCACTGGCCGTACCACTGGCTGAAAAAGACTGCATATTTGGTCAGTTTATGTCTGGCATGACGTTTAACTGGCATCAGTCTGGCCAACTGATTGAATGGGAAAAGAAATGGGGCATCAAGCCTACCGCCTTTCTCGCCGATCACAACGCCAAATATAAAGATTGGTTAGCTAAATAGTTTTGTGTATCAACGCGCTGGCAGCCAGTTTTTTCCAGGTTGCCAGCGCCCTGTACACTCCCTAAACCAATCGATCTCACCACCTAAATGCTTGAAGTATTTACCGAGTTCTTCCGCCACATAGCGGATGAGTATCCGCGCTGGAATTTCATCTTTTTCTACGATGCGTTTCAGTGGTGGCGGATTGTCGGCGGGCTCAAGACCACTATCATCCTATCCATTGCCTGCGTGTTGTTTTCAGTGCTTATCGGTGTCGTCGGCGCCTGGCTGCAAAATTCACCGAATAAAGGGTTGCGGCTTATCGTACAAGGCTATATCCAGTTTTTTCGCAACACGCCCCCCTTTGTACAACTACTGTTTTTCTATTTTGCCTTGGGGCACTTGACCCCAACTGTTACCGGCCCCGACGGCTGGACGGAAATACCCCTGATCTCCAACGTCGGCTGGGCGATTATCTCCCTGTCATTTTTCGCCGGGGCCTTCAATGTGGAAATATTTCGCGCCGGTATTGAAGCAGTCCCCGAATCCACCAAGGAAGCCGCCAGTGCGCTGGGGTTTTCCCGGTTGCAAACGTACACCAATGTGGTTTTGCCTCTGGCATTTCGCGTCTCCTTACCCGCGCTCAACAATAACCTCGTCAACCTGGTTAAAACCACCACCCAGGCAATTGGCATTGCCGTGCCCGAGCTGCTGTATGAAAGTGTCGGCATATGGAACGACTACCCAAGCGCGTTGTACCCGACCATGTTGGTATTATTTATTACCTTTATTTTACTGGTCGGTGTACTGGTCAGTGGCATGAACCGCTGGGAGACGTCCTTACGCATTCCCGGCTATGGTCAGTAGAGCAGGCGCCCGGTAAATGGTGAAAAAGAAACACATTCCCGGCGTCAACGCCAATATGCAAACCGATTTGCCGGTATTACTGCCGCTTGCCAATACCGGCTATATTGGCAGTGACAGCCTCGGTTTCTGCCGCTGGCTCGCAGGGTTTTCCCCCTGGACACTCGCCCTATTGATCGCGCTGATATTTGCCTGGCCCCTGAGTACACTGGCGGCGTCACAATACACGTACACACACGCACTCCAGGCACTATTCAAATGGCTGCCCTTCTTAGTCAGTGGTGGCTTTTTATTCAATATCATCATCTCGCTGATGACCATGCTGATCGGCACCATCGCCGGTGTGTTATTGGGCTTGGCGCAGCTATCGCCGTTCGCCGCTATCCGCCTGCCAGCAAAATTTTTCACCCAATTATTTCGCAACTCACCGTGGCTGGTTTTGTTGTTTATCGTACTCCTCGCACTGCCGTTTGAAATTGTCATCGGCGACTGGATTATCCGTGTGCCTGACTGGATGAAAGCCGTGTTTGGCCTGTCACTCCCCATTATGGCCAATGTGGCAGAGCTGGTGCGCGGTGCGGTGCAGTCGGTGCCATCCGGGCAGTGGGAAGCAGCCGAATCGCTGGCCTATACGCGCCAGCAAACACTGTGGCAAGTTATCATGCCACAGTGCTTCAAGCGCATGCTCCCACCGTGGATGAACTGGTACGCCATCCTCACGATGGCCACGCCATTATGCTCGCTACTCGGCGTCGAAGAACTGATTACATTGAGCCGCCAGGCTATCGAAGCAGAAAACAACCACCCCGAACTATTGGTGCCGTTTTACAGCTTTGCACTGCTTATATTTTTTGCTTATTGCTACCCCATCGCACGCCTCACAATGGCACTGGAAAAGCGCTTTGCGGTAAAACTTTAAAGAGGGCTGCTGGCCGATGAGCTGGACACAAGATCAACCCATCATATCGATAAAAGACGTATACAAATCCTTTGGTTCGCTCGAAGTACTCAAGGGTATTTCCATCAATGTAATGAAGGGTGAGGTAATTTGCATTATCGGCCCATCCGGTTCTGGAAAATCGACATTAATTCGTTGCATCAATGCACTCAACGACATCAATTCCGGTTCCATTAAAGTACAGGGGCAAGAGGTTCACGACCCCCAACTGGACAAACTGGCACTGCGCAAAAAAGTCGGCATGGTTTTCCAGCAATACAATTTATTTCCACACAAAACCGCCCTGCAAAATGTGATGATGGCCCCCATCAAAGTACTAAAACAAAACCCCGCTGAAGTTGAGCAACGCGCACATGCGTTAATGCAGCGCGTCAACCTACAAGACAAGGAGCACAGCTACCCCGGCGAATTATCGGGTGGCCAACAACAACGCGTCGCGATTGCCCGCTCCCTGGCGATGAACCCTGACATAATGTTATTCGACGAAGTCACCGCCGCGCTCGACCCGGAAACAGTCAAAGAAGTCCTCATCGCGATCAAAAACCTGGCACAAGATGGCATGACATGTATCCTCGTCACCCACGAAATGGGTTTTGCGCGTGAAATCGCCGACCACATCTACTTCACGGACCGAGGCGTTATCGTCGAACACGGGCCGCCATCGACCTTCTTCACCGAAGCAAAAGACCCGCGAACGCAGGAATTTTTAAGCCAGATACTCTAACATTGTCCCAGCTTTAAATTGACCGATATAAAGCGATATAAATAAGCAGGCAATGCATCAGAAACACAGCTTCATGCTTTCAGCGTCAGCCTGCTTTGCATAGAAACAGTTGGCGTACACCTGTATTGATAAATAAAGAGTGCCCACGAAATAACTTTCTTTTTTATAAATATTATTTAAACAATGTGCCATTTTTAAATAGTTTTATAAAAATAGAGCAACACAGGAGCAGTTGCCGGGCAGCAGTGGTTTCGCCCGTGAAAGAATAGAGAAATACCCTGAACATCACGAGTGAAACATCACTGCTGTCCCGTTAACTTTCATAGTAACGCCACTCTGTACAGGACAAAATAAATTAAGGTATTGAAATAAACGTTTTTTGCGTCATTTTGATTTGAAGCCGAATACTATTGCCCCGTTGTTAATTAAGCTGATTGCCCAATGTCCGCCTTGGACTGTAAGCATTGACCGAACCCACTGGAAGTTGGGTATGACGCATGTAAACCTATTGGTTCTTTCCATTGACTGGCACAATGTAGCGGTTCCCCTATTTTAGACAAAGCGGGAAACAGCCATACTCAGGAGCGGATTGATCGGGTTAATCGTTATTTGACTGTTTTTCCTGTACAGACGATCAGTGCCTTATTGGCTGACCGTGAATTTCGAGGTAAAGAATGGATTATGTATTTGAAAAAGAAGAATATTCCGTTTTCTATCCGCATTCCTGACAATACTCAGGTCAGGACAAAAAAAGGCAAAAAAGTGAAGGCATCAGCGCTATTTTTGCGGGGTGTAGAACAAATCTGTGCATTGACAGACGCTCGATCTGTTTGGGGAGAGAGCGTCTATTTATCGTGTTTTCGTTCCCGTCAGGAGCATGTGATTATTGCGAGCGATAGGTGCGCCCATAATGCACATGAATGGGTTTAGCACAATCCGTAGATAAACTTACCTTACCCCAAATTCACGATTGATTACACTCACCCCCCTCATTCTCATCAGCCCGATGATATAACTCAAATCGCATCGCCTTTTCCATACACTCCAACACACACAATAAACCACGCGTTTCTCGCTCTGAGTAATGCAGCTCCATTTGTTCCGAGTCCATTACCAGGCGCATTAGCAGGCATAAGGAAGACTGAACATTATCGAAGGTGCTATCGGCATCCACCTGAATCATCGGGTTGTGATTGGGCGGTAGTTTATAAAAATCCAGCTCAATCGGTTTTCGTACAGGGATATTGGGGAAATTTGACATCGGTATAGCTCCTCATAGTAAAATTTTATTGTTGTACTCTTCATCCACCCGCTTCAGCGCATGAATAATAGATAGTGCTCCGGGTTTTTTAGGCGTAATTAATTAATTCAGGTTTACGCATCATTCAAATAAAAATAAGCCATGTTATCCAGCCGGGTTTTGACCGATTGCCACTGCGGCATTATTTGCTCGACCAAACGATAAAACTGTTGACTATGATTATGCTCGGCAATATGGCAAATCTCGTGTAATAAAACATAATCAATACACGGTGTGGGCGCCTTCACCAGGTGCGGATTTAACGTAAGCACACCAGCAGGTGAGCAGTTGCCCCATTGTGTCTGCATCATCCGCAAAGTAAATGCGGGCTTATCTTCCAGCCACCAAATCTTATCCAGCAACGCCTCAAGTCGACGATCAAAAACATCGTTGGCACGCTGTTTATACCACCCCATTAACAGCGTGCGGGTCTTCTCGGCAGAGGGCGTGTACACCTGCAAAACACCTTGCAATAACTTCACCTGCGCCGCGTGTTGTCGATCCACGGTGACTTTTAATAAATGCCGACGGCCTAAATAAAAATGGCTCTCCCCGCTGACATACAAGCGCGGCAGCACATCGTTACAGTGGGTTGAAAAAATAATTAGCTGCTGCTGAATCCAGCGGGCGCGTTTTTGCGCGGCCTCGATAATGTCATCGTAATTGGCCTGTAGCGGTGCCTGTACCACAACGCGTTTATCGGCATACACTTTAATGCGCACTTTGTGGCCATGACCTGTGCGCGGCTCAATAGTAAAGGGAATAAACCGCTCACCGTAATAAACCGAGCCGTGGGTTGGCCGTTCCCTATTGTCACCAGTAACCATCATCCCCGGCGGCACCCTTCACGCACAATATCGATCATTTGCTCGACAATTACCTTTGCTTGGTCGAGACCCTTACCCAACAATTGGCACTCCGCAAACAGCACCGCCAATAATTGCTGACGGATAGTCATCTCCATCACTTCGGGGTTGATCGAAAACGTTGCCACCACCTCTTTTACCGTTGCGTCGATCTGCTCGGCCAAGGCAATCCAACGGGTGATAACCTCATCGTCTGGGTGCTGATAATGCAATTTAAACACCCCAAAATACGCCTGCGCCGGTTTATTCGATGACAACACTGCCGGTATATCGTCTAGCGCACGCCGGGTTACGTTTTCTTCAAAGGTGCGGAATAATAAATACTGCTTTAGTGGGGACTCAAAAAGTGCCTCGGCATCTTTAATCACTTGCAGTAATAATTCAGAAAATACCGCCTGCGCGTAAGGGTCATCGCGCAGTTGCTGCTCGATGGTGCGCGTCACACGGGTGCGAATAATATCGGTTTCATTGCGGGTTTTTTCGGGGGGCCAACTCGTCGGCGCACCTTGATCCAGCCGCCCCTGGCCCAGCTTATTCACCTCGTACACCCCCTCCGGTTGCGCCACGCCCAGCCCAACCACATGCTGATCCATCAGTTTTTTAAACTTGTTATCGAACGCATCGTAATCCACCGATTCGTTGGCATCCGCCTTAACGCAGCGGCGCAGAAAAGAGAACTGTTTAAGGGTCTCGTGGTAGTGCTGCCTATCCCGCTCAGTAAAACGACTATCCGTGTAATAGTCCGCCGACTGCGAAGCCACTTTTAAACACCGGGCAAAATCATCCAGCGCCGCGTAAAACGCCTCGCGCACTTCCAGATGGCTATCCACCGAGCGCCCATTGCGCGAGACGAGCCTGGGCACCAATACCGCCCGCAACTGTTCAATATCGGCCGTGTTATTAACCCCGGCAAAAATGGCCCAGAGCGCCTGGTGCAAATCGGGCAAGCGTCGATACTCAAGCTGCATACGCCGATACAAGCCTTGAATATCCGCAATATAAAACCCGCCCTGGGTTTGATCGGCCAAATCCTGATATTTCGCGATGGTGGTATCCAGCTCTGCCAAAATACCGCGATAGTCGATTAAATAACCAAACTCCTTTTTTGTGTGCAAACGGTTAACCCGGGCAATCGCCTGAATTAAATTGTGCGCCTTTAACGGCTTATCGATATACAGCACGGCGTTTTTGGGTTCATCGAACCCCGTTAATAGCTTATCGACCACAATCACCAGCTTTAAAGTATCGTCCTTATCAAAGCGCTCGATAACACCGTCGGTATAGGCTTTTTCATGCTGCGTGCCAACGGTCTTCCGCCACCACTGGGTCACCTCGGGTATGGCAGATTCATCCACGGCTATATTTCCCTCGCGGCTATCCGGTGCCGACATCACAATCGCCGAGTCAAACAACCCGCATTCATCCAGCGCCTGCTTATACCGCACCGCCGAAAGCTTGCTGTCACACGCCAATTGGCCTTTTAGCCCCTGATCGATATGGTCATCCAAATGATTGGCAATATCGTAGGCGATCAACTGGATACGGTCTTGCGCGCCATACACATAGCCCTTGCGGGCGTATTGTTTTTTTAACTGGCCTTTTTGCCTCGGCGTCAGCCTGGCCGTCATCGCCTCGAATCGATTGTCGATTGCCTGCTCATTAACCGACAAGGTTGGCTTGCGCTCTTCGTACAACAGCGGCGTTACCGCGCCGTCTTGCTCCGCCTGCCGCATGGTGTAGGCATGCACAATGGGGCCAAAGCTGTGCGTGGTCTCGCTGTCTTTTAATAGCGGCGTGCCGGTATAGGCAATAAAAGCGGCGTTTGGCAATACGCGCCGCATATGCAAGTAATTCAAGCCACCCTGTGAGCGATGGCCCTCATCGACCAGCACTACCAAATCGCGTGTATCGTTATAGCAATCCCTGGCTTTTGCCGCGCTCACAAACTTGTGAATCATCGAAAACATCACGCGCTGATTGCCGTGACTAATCGCCTCGGCCAATTGCCTACCCGTGCGTGCGATGGCGTTGTACTTCGCCTGCTTGCCGCTCAGCTCGCCGGTGGCCTTAAATGTCTCGCTGAGTTGTTTTTCCAGATCGGTGCGGTCGGTCACCAGCAAAATCCGGCATTGCTTTAAGGTCTCGTGCAAAATTAACGCCTTGCACAAAAACACCATCGTCAGAGATTTACCAGAGCCAGTGGTATGCCAAATCACCCCACCCTGGCGGGCCGTTCGTTGCTGCGTGGCGGGGGTGTCGATCTGCGCCAATACCGCCTTAACCGCCTGCACCTGCGGGTAGCGCGCCACCATCTTGCCCTTGTGTTGATCAAACAGCGTGTAAAAGCGCACCATTTCCAGCAAACGCTGCGGTGACAACACACCGATCAACAAACGATCCTGCCCGCTGACCTTCAGCGCCCCGCCCTGCGTGAGCTGGGTATACCAATCCTGCGCCGCTGCCGGGCGCTCCGCCAGTAGCGCCGTTTTCGCCTCGGCTGTTAGCGGGGTGTTTTTTAACGTGTGTAGTTGCGCCTCACTCAAGGTTTGCTCTTGCCACGGCGCCCAGAATTTTTTCGCCGTGCCCAGCGTGGCGTAGCGGCCATCAACACCGTTGATCGACAGCAATAATTGCGCGTAGGCAAACAGCGCCGGAATTTCATCCGGGCGTTGATTGCGCAATTGCTGTGAAATACCCTCGTCAACCGTCGCCTGGCGTTGGCTATAGCCGTCTGGCCGCTTTGCCTCGATCACCGCCAGCGGCAAACCATTGACAAAACAAACGATATCCGGCCGCCGCGTTTCCACCCCGTGGTGGCGTTGCACGGTAAACTCCTCGGTTATATAAAACTGATTATTTTCAGGTTCCTCCCAATCGATAACCGCCAACGTCGGGCTCAGCTTTCGCCCATCGACAAACTCGCGCACCGCCATGCCGTACAGCAAATGGTTGGTCAGTTTTTCGTTGGCGTGGGGCAAGCCCTCATTGAGCGCGGGCGCGCACAGCGTATCAATGGCCTTTTCGATGGTATCGGTAGAAAACGGATAAAGCTGACCGGCGTACAAAAAGCGCCGCTGCTGCAATTGCGTGCGCAAACTATCGCGCAGCACCACCTGGCGGGTTTTACCCTGGCGTGCCGCCAGTGCCTGCCGAGGCGAGAGATACGCCCAGCCCAGCGTTTGCAACAGCATCAGCGCCGGGAGCTTGGCGCTGTATTCCTCTTCAAACCTGGGCAGTAGAGGCGTATGCATTAGTCGCAGGCAACCTGTTGCTGATAGCTGCCAGAAGGGTCAATTTGCACCCGGCGTTTACCAGTGAGCAATTGTTGCATTAGGGATTGTTTTTGTTGTTTTAAGTAATCTAGCTTCTGTTGCAGCGTTTCGATTTTTTTGTCAGTGCAGGTTAGCACTGATGCGATTTTTTGTTGTTCTTTTAAGCTTGGTACTTTCAATTCAATTGCATGCAAATCCTTTGGGTAAACGTGTGGTTGAACACCTCTGCTTTGCATAAAGTATATGTTTTTTTGTATCATTTTTAGAAAATAATAAATAAATTTTGTACAAGAGCCTTCTTTTGCTTTTGCTACTGAGCAATCTGAAGCCCATATTTTGTAATTATGGTATGCAACATACCCTGCATACGCGCCACTGGCGCTAATAGTGATTACATTTTCATCTGTATACTGTGAATGAGCATATGGACTAGTTTTTCCACCTGCTATTACAGCATATATGCCAACTTCAATTCTTTTTCTACTAAGTGATTTCCCTTTTTTTATATCTGCAATTTTCTTGAGTTTATGTTTTTGCCATTTTTCTTTAGAATTGGGAAAGCGCCTTCCCCCTAATAATAACTGCCGCATCAACGCTTTTTTCTGTTTTTGACTATTGGCGATCAAATGCTCAGTGGTAGTAATTGCCTGGTCCCAGGTGGTGAGTATTTTTGCGATTTTTTGTTGTTCTATTACAGGAGGCAAATAAATATTAATACTTTTAATAGTGGTTAAATTTAAACCGGCTTTAACACCAGAGTCATTCAATGTATTAATTAAATAGTTGACTCGTTTAGATGATAATAAATAAGCAATATAGCGCGATATAGCTTTACTTTTTTGAAATCTTAGCAATGCAATATGTTGATTGATATACGCCTCTCCCAATGAGTCTGGCACATAGCCAATTTTTCCTAATTCCGCAGTAATTGATATAAGAACATCACCTGCTTTTAAGGATGTGCGTTTTCCGTCAGATGAATTGCCCTGAACGTCAACATACTTTAAATCATGTAGCAATAACTTAATACCATTTCTATTTAAGTTGGTCATTCGTATGAATTTACTGCCTTGAGATGAATAGTATTTTGCCCAATCACGCGAGCCACTTGTAACTGTTTCTGTTATTTTTCCTATATTCGTGATTTTCCACTCCCCCAATACATTTCTCTTACAAGTGTTTCTTGGTCTCACCCTGTTAATCCCCATACCCTAACTCCTTCAAATACCCCGCCATCTCCTCTTCAAGCCTATTTAGCTCTACCTGCAAGCTTTGCTGTTCCTTACGCACCGCCATTAAATCAATCTCTTCCTCCTCCTCAAAGGTATCCACATAGCGCGGTATATTCAGGTTGTAGTCGTTTTCCTGAATCTCTGCAGGGCTTGCCAGGTAGGCGTATTTATCCACGCTTTTACGCGCACGGTAGGTGTTAATAATTTTATCGATATGTTCGGGTAATAACTGATTCTGGTTTTTGATCGATTTAAAGGCGTGGCTGGCATCAATAAAGAGCACGCTGCTGTCCAACTTTTCGCGTTTAAACAGTAAAATAGCCGCCGGGATGCCGGTGCCAAAAAACAGCTTTTCGGGTAGGCCAATCACACAATCGAGCAAGTTTTCATCGATCAACTGGCTACGAATCTTTGCCTCGCTACTGCCACGAAACAACACGCCGTGCGGCACCACTACGCCCATCCGCGCCGGGTGTTTATCGGGGGACGGCATCCCCAGGGTTTTCAGCATATGCAGTATAAAAGCGTAGTCGCCCTTGGTTTTCGGCGGCATACCACGGGCAAAGCGTTCGTAGGGGTCTTTGCCCACATCGTCATAACCCCACCTATCCAGGCTAAACGGTGGGTTGGCGGTGACAATATCAAATCGCATCAGCCCGCCTTCGGCATCCAGCAATTTCGGGTTGCGGATGGTATCCCCCCACTCGATGCGGTGGTTGTCTTCACCGTGTAGAAACATATTCATCTTCGCCAGTGACCAGGTAGCGCCAATCGCTTCCTGACCGTACAGCTCATAGTGCCTGCTGTCGTGGCGCTCGCGGATCTTGCGCCCGCATTTCATCAGCAGTGAGGCCGAGCCACACGCCGGGTCACAGATGCGATCCCCCACTTGTGGGTCGAGCAGCTCGGCCATCAGGTCGGAGACCTCCGGCGGAGTGTAAAACTCCCCCGCGCTTTTACCGCTGGTGGAGGCAAATTGCTTAATCAGGTACTCATAGGCGTTGCCGATCACGTCGATATTGCCCACGCGGCTAGGGCGCAGGTTGAGCGTGGGTTTGGCGAAGATCTCCAGCATCTCGCGCAGCATGGTATTTTTTTGCTTCACCTCGCCGAGGCGGTCAGTGTTGAAACTGATATCCTGAAAGACCGATTTATTGCCATCGTTAAGCTTGCTACCGTTGGCTTCCTCCAGCGTATACAGCGCAGTATCGATACGCTCGCCATTGCCCGGCGTGTGGCGATGTGCATACAAATAGTAAAAATTGGCCGTCTCAGGCAGCACAAAGCGTTCATTTTTTAGCATTTCGGTGATCAGATCAGCATCACTATAGGTTGCCTGGAAGGTATCGTAGTGATCCTGCCACACGTCAGAGACGTACTTTAAAAACAACATAGTGAGGATGAAATCTTTATACGTATCCGGGCTGACAGTGCCACGGAATACATCACACACACTCCACAGGGCGCTGTTAATACTGTCTTGGTTAATACTGCTATTCATACATTTTCCGAAGAGGGATGATCCTGACCGAGGATGGCCGAACCGATACTATGCATGAATTTGTCGGTGTTGAGAATCAGTTGCTGATAGACACGCTTTTGCTGTTGCAGATTAGCGTGCAACTGCACAATTTTTTGCTGGATAGCCAACGGGGGCAAGCTAATGCGGGCTTTGCCCAAATTGGGGCAACTGATACTTTTCGTTGTGCTGCCTTCGGCCTGCTGCTTAAAATAACGCTGCAACTCAGGTTGGTTGAGCTGCCAAACGAGAAACGCGGGCAGCAACTGAGGGCACTTGATCGTCAGCACATAAAAGTGCGGTGAGCAAAGCGTAAGCGCGCCAGATTGATCGACCAGCACCGCATAGTGGCGGCTATTGCGGGCGGCGAACAATATATCGTTTTTTTGCAGACCCACAGGTGGCTTTTGCGTGACGGCTTCCGTCTCGACCAACTGCGACCACTGAATACCACCGTCGCCAGAGGCATCCTTAATTTGAATAGCCCGGATACCACTGCCTGGCTTTTCAGCAATAGCCCCACGAAATGGATGCCCGGATTGAATAGTGGTACAGTCGGCGAGTGTTGTTATCATTTTTTTAACAATATTTAGAATAATGTTATTAACAGTAGTACAAGGCTTCCTATGTGCAATATTTATTTTGCATCATTTAAGATGATGTAAATACAATAAGAAAGAACCAAGCGCATATATGGATTCTTTAAACCGTAGGGCGCAATAACCAACGGGCATTGCGCCACAATTCTTAAAAACCACACAAACCCGATCACTATCCCTTTTTTCAAATAAAACTGATGGTCTATCAATTGAAGAATTGGTTATTGCACCCTACCAATCTGGCCTAAACCCCGCTCTCTTCCAGAAGAAAAAATTGGGGTAACAGAGCATCCGCAAAAACCATTAAGCATATGAAATGATACTTGACCTAAAATCAAATGTTTCTTGACCCCCATAAAATATTATTTTTCATTTTTAGATTGTTTTTGTATTCTATGATAATGCCTGTCCTTCTTTTTAAACTATTTTGAATGTCCATAATGTATGGGTAGGCTTTTTTAGTGTTTTTATTCGGATTTGTATAAAGAGAAAATTGAGTCATTAAAATGACTTGTAATCATCAGCAAAGAGCCCGTTCTCTTCAACAAAGCGATTGTAAGCGCGAATAGCGTTTTTATTTTTCTTTTGCCATTGGTCCGTTTTTTTCTCGGCAAGTTTTTCTCTAAGTGTCTGCTCCAATATTGCAGAGAGATTAATACTGAGTGCTTTGGTTTTATTTAGTAAATCACTATTTATGTTGAGGTTGGTGGGTTTTTTTCAGCGTCGTAATTGTATGATTTTTGTATGTCACCACTATAGTTTTATGCGTACAGTGGTGTACATAGTATGGCGTTTAAGTGATTGCAATCATCACAATAATACCCCCATCGTGTCTTTTTGTTTTCGCTGAGGAAATTGCTTTGTCTACTCGAACCATTGATATTTCAGATCAACTTTATGACTACATGCTATCCGTCTCAGTCCCATCGGATCCTCTTTGGGAACGGCTTCAAAAGGAGACGATTGAAGTAGCCGGTTTTAATATGCAAATCTCACCCGAACAAGGGCAGTTTATGTCTGTATTGATGCCTTTGTTGGGTGTGAAGAAAATTATTGAAGTGGGCACTTTTACCGGTTACAGCGCGCTTTGCATGGCAAGAGCACTGCCCGATGAGGGGCGATTGATCGCGTGTGATATCAGCCACGAGTGGACGACAGTCGGCGAGCGTTACTGGGCCGAGGCGGGTGTTGCGCACAAAATCGATCTCAAGATTGCACCGGCCCTCGAAACCCTTGATGCATTGCTTGCAGATGGACAAGCCGGGAAATTTGATTTTGCTTTTATCGATGCAGACAAAGAACGCTATGCCGATTACTACGAGTGTTGTTTGGCGTTGCTACGTCCTGGTGGCGCGATAGGCATCGATAATACATTGTGGGGTGGTTCGGTCGTAGATGAAAGTAATCAGGAGCCAGATACGATTGCGATTCGTGCTTTCAACCAGAAAGTATTCGAAGATGCCCGCGTGAACGCTTGCCTTGTGCCGATAGGTGATGGCTTTACTTTGGCGCATAAACGCTAAGGCTTGTTGGCGTTTGGTCGTAACTTGTTGATTTATAATAAAATTTCTAAAATAATAATTTGCATAAAAACCAATAAATTCAATAGCTTAGCGTGAAACATCAGCAGGCTCTAGCGGATGCATGGCATTCTATGCCTGATAATCAGCTTATACGATAGGCGTGCAGTGGCTATATTGATCAACTGTTTTTCTTTCTGCATCTTGCATATAATCTGAAGTTATGTTCAAAAAAATTTATTTAGAACCAGAAAATAAAACATTTGCCGAGGTGATGAGCAACGGTAAAAGTTATCGAGTGCCGCCTTTTCAACGAGATTACTCTTGGGAAGAACCTCAACTGGAAGAGTTTTGGCAGGATGTTGAGCAAATGCTGGAAGCACAGATTCAGCATTTTATGGGTTATTTGGTTTTTCAATCTGACGACAACAAACGTTTTGAAATCATTGATGGGCAACAAAGGCTGACGACTATTTTGCTGTTGATTCTGTCGGCACTCGACGTGTTTAAAAAAATGATCAAGCAAGGTGAAGATAGCGAGCGCAATGAAAAGAGAATGGTTACTTATCACCAAACCTATCTCGGTTTACTTGATACGGTAACATTACAAACCTCTTCAAAATTAGAGTTGAACCGCCACAATAACCCGCATTTTGCCGATATGTTATATCAGTATCGTGTGCCCAGAAAAAGAGGCATCACAAGGACTAATAGAAAGCTTAATAAAACGTTCGATTTTTTTCAAAAGAAGATGCGTGCTTTTAAAAGTGGCGAGGAAGTGGCGAAGCTAATTAATAATATCACTGATGGTTTAATGTTCACTACAATTACAGTTAAAGATGACTTAAATGCTTACCTTGTCTTTGAAACTTTGAATGCACGTGGTATGCATTTATCAGCGCCTGATTTGCTAAAAAACTATTTTTTATCCACTCTGTCAACGGGTTCTCAAATGACAGAAAATGATTTTGAAATATTTGAACGGCATTGGGGTGATATTTTGGGTCAATTAGGTGCCACAGATTTCACTAATTTTTTGAGAAGCCATATAGGTACTAGTGATTCTTTGCCGTATAAAAAAGATCTATATCGAATTGTGAAAAAGAAAATTAATGCTTTTGATAAAGTCATGCCTTACATCTATGAGATTAAGAAGAATGCACCAGTTTACGCAGCTTTACAAAACCACCAGGATAGATTTTGGCTTGAATATGAATGCGGCCAATACACTGAGGCCAAACCTTATCTAGAGTTATTAAATACTTTCAATATTAAAACACCATTGAGTGTGCTTATGGTCGCTTATCATAATTATTCAGTAAAAGATTTCATCAAGTTGCTGCGTTGGATTACGGTTATTTCTGTTCGGTATAATATTATTTGCAATAAATCGGCGGGTGAACAAGAGAGCATTTATAATAAACTGGCGAATAAAATTTTCATATTGCCTAAAATTTCTTTTGATGAAGTGAAGCAATTTCTTAAATCGATTTATCCATCGGATAAAGAATTTAAAAATGCTTTTAAGCAAAAAACTATGCCGAGCCGTCAAAGTAGTAAAAAAATCGTGTTTTTATTATGCCGGATAGAAGAGAAATTATCCGAGGGTTACCAATCTCCTGTCAGCTTAACACTAGAGCATGTGTTGCCCTATCTACCCAATGATGATTGGCAGGAAGCATTTGGCGAAGAGAATTATAGCGACGCAATTGACCGACTGGGCAATATGGCGATTTTATCGAAGAGCGATAATATGGCCCAAGAATCTTTTATACAAAAGAAAGCAATGCTTGCGAAAAGCCCGTTTGTGATTAACCAGAAAATAGCTGAGTACGACGACTGGAATATAGCGAACCTGGAGAATCATCAGACATGGCTTGCCGATCAGGCAAAGTCAGTGTGGTGCATTGATGGTCTGTAATTTCGATATTAATATTTTGTTTGAAGCGCCCGCTAAAATAGGCTTGTTAGCTGACGAGTTGTAATTGCAGGGTGTCCGAAAGAAAGGGGGCAGGCAAGAATGGCACTTCCTTAAGCTGTAAGTATTTGAAAGTATTGGTACTACATGCTTGGTTCAGATAACTTGGCATATGGTTCTTGAAAGCAATATTTGTAAAACTATCCCGGTTATCATTGGCGGCAACTTTCAAAATATCATTTTTTTTCTTAGAAATAATAAATAAACTCTTTACTATCAGTTGCTTACGTCTTAAGGAAGTGCCATTCGGGTCAATGCAGTTATTTCCTATACTTCTTGCTGGAAATCACTGTTTTTATCCGTATTAGTCGTTGTATGGTGAATAATAAGCCTGACCCCTTTGCTACTCTTGGGAAGAACCTCAACTGGAAGAGTTTTGGCAGGATGTTGAGCAAATGCTGGAAGCACAGATTCAGCATTTTATGGGTTATTTGGTTTTTCAATCTGACGACAACAAACGTTTTGAAATCATTGATGGGCAACAAAGGCTGACGACTATTTTGCTGTTGATTCTGTCGGCACTCGACGTGTTTAAAAAAATGATCGAGCAAGGTGAAGATAGCGAGCGCAATGACAAGAGAATGGTTACTTATCACCAAACCTATCTCGGTTTACTCGATACGGTAACATTACAAACCTCTTCAAAATTAGAGTTGAACCGCCACAATAACCCGCATTTTATCGATATGTTAGATCAGTATGGTGTGCCCAGAAAAAGAGGCATCACAAGGACTAATAGAAAGCTTAATAAAACGTTCGATTTTTTTCAAAAGAAGATGCGTGCTTTTAAAAGTGGCGAGGAAGTGGCGAAGCTAATTAATAATATCACTGATGGTTTAATGTTCACTACAATTACAGTTAAAGATGACTTAAATGCTTACCTTGTCTTTGAAACTTTGAATGCACGTGGTATGCATTTATCAGCGCCTGATTTGCTAAAAAACTATTTTTTATCCACTCTGTCAACGGGTTCTCAAATGACAGAAAATAATTTTGGAATATTTGAACGGCATTGGGGTGATATTTTGGGTCAATTAGGTGCCACAGATTTCACTAATTTTTTGAGAAGCCATATAGGTATTAGTGATTCTTTGCCGTATAAAAAAGATCTATATCGAATTGTGAAAAAGAAAATTAATGCTTTTGATAAAGTCATGCCTTACATCTATGAGATTAAGAAGAATGCACCAGTTTACGCAGCTTTACAAAACCACCAGGATGGATTTTGGCTTGAATATGAAGGTGGCCAATACACTGAGGCCAAACCTTATCTAGAGTTATTAAATACTTTCAATATTAAAACACCATTGAGTGTGCTTATGGTCGCTTATCGTAATTATTCAGTAAAAGATTTCATCAAGTTGCTGCGTTGGATTACGGTTATTTCTGTTCGGTATAATATTATTTGCAATAAATCGGCGGGTGAACAAGAGAGCATTTATAATAAACTGGCGAATAAAATTTTCATATTGCCTGAAATTTCTTTTGATGAAGTGAAGCAATTTCTTAAATCGATTTATCCATCGGATAAAGAATTTAAAAATGCTTTTAAGCAAAAAACTATGCCGAGCCGTCAAAGCAGTAAAAAAATCGTGTTTTTATTATGCCGGATAGAAGAGAAATTATCCGAGGGTTACCAATCTCCTGTCAGCTTAACACTAGAGCATGTGTTGCCCTATCGACCCAATGATGATTGGCAGGAAGCATTTGGCGAAGAGAATTATAACGACGCAATTGACCGACTGGGCAATATGGCGATTTTATCGAAGAGCGATAATATGGCCCAAGAATCTTTTATACAAAAGAAAGCAATGCTTGCGAAAAGCCCGTTTGTGATTAACCAGAAAATAGCTGAGTACGACGGCTGGAATATAGCGAACCTGGAGAATCATCAGACATGGCTTGCCGATCAGGCAAAGTCAGTGTGGTGCATTGATGGTCTGTAATTTTGATATTAATATTTTGTTTGAAGCGCCCGCTAAAATAGGCTTGTTAGCTGACGAGTTGTAATTGCAGGGTGTCCGAAAGAAAGGGGTCATATATTGACCCGCTAAGAAAGGGGTCAGGCAAGTTATTTACTATTCAACTGATTTTCAATTTGATGCATCACCTCTTTAAGTTCTCCCTTGTCCAGCGCCTTCTTGACGTGAGCTATTGCACTCGACACACCACCAGGGTGACTTAACCCAAAATGTTGAGTAATCGCCTTTAACGACATATCACCAAACCGCTGGCAGTAGTACATGGCCAATTTGCGGGGAATGTTCGCGCTACCCCCCTTACCTTGACTACCCGAAACACTGCCTTCACTCACTCGGCAACAATTTGCCACCGTTTTTACTATCACACTGCTGGCTACCTTTTCCCGCAATTGGGGCCGCACATCAACGCCACTCTGGCTTTCTTTGTACTCGGCCAACTGTGAGCGGAACACCTTGTCACCTAACACCGTCGATAGGTTATTTTTGCCGTAAAAGCGCTGTATATCCTCATCAACCCCTTGGTCTACATAGTCTGTGTAACGTTGACAGTCGTTTTTCACCGGTAAACAGGCATAAACACGATCACGACACAACCAAGTAGGGCTCAATGCTTTTCCTATGTAAGCCGGGTAACTAGACCAGGAATAGTTCTTTAGCGATTGAACCAGAGGTCGTTTAGTCTCAATGGGGTTTCTATGTATATAGCGAGACAGGGGTAATAGATACGCATCTTCATCGACATTGATGGCTTTAAATCGCCCTCTAAACTGAGAACCATCCGTTTTTTTAAGGCGGTTATAACGCTGTGTATAGACACCATCGATATGCTGCATAATGCGACTGAGGTTAGCATCAGGTGTTTCCAGCAGTAGGTGGTAGTGATTGCCCATTAGGCAATAAGCGTGAATCACGGCGTGAAAACGCTCTGCGGCTTCGGTCAATGTGGCGAGAAACGCTTGGTAGTAAGCTTCGCTATGAAAAACCGTCTTACGCTCCCGACCACGGTTTATTATATGGTAGAAGGCGTTTTCATATTCTATGCGGTGAGGTCTTGGCATGGGGTGATATTGACATAATCTATGATAAATAACTAGCCTGACCCCTTTTCCACATATCGGGGGACTTGTCCCATATTGTGACGAACAAGCCAAAGGGTGCAGCTATAGTCGATGCAGTGGCAGCGGTGTTTGGCGTTAACGCGAGTGATGTACTTACGCGACAGCGGGGGAGACAACGGGCGAATCTGCCTCGTAAAGTAGCGATATATTGTTGTCAGCAATTGGGGGATATGCCGTTAAAAACGCTGGTTGATATGTTTGGATATAGTCGTGTTAGTAGCCTTTCTCCTGCAATTGATTATGTAAAGAGTGGGCTGTCAGACGGCGGCTTGAAGGGCGTGTTTGAGCAGGTTTGCAACCGTTTGAAAAATATTAAATACGATTGACCCCTTTTTGTTCTTTTTGTTTTCATCGTCTTCTTTCAGCAAACGTAAGGTCTTTATGTCCTCGATATTCTGATCATGGTTTGCCAACGCCTGCCGAAATCGTGCCACGGATAACCCCGTGTAACGCTACAGCATAGTCACCAGCAATAGCGTAGTCGATACCATCGCTTTCAAGGTTAAGAATTAAAAAAATTAATTAAAATTGGCTGCCCCTGAAATTTTCTGCTACTCTAACTGTAGCTAAAAAACAATAATACTAAATATCAAAGACTTCTGTATTGTTTTTAGTATCAAAATGAGAAAAATATAGTGATATGAATCAGCCACTTACAAAAATTTCTCAATACTTGGGAAGAATTAAGAGGTCACCTCATAATAATGTTACAGAGGTCTTTGGCCTTTGTAAAATACTGTTAGGGTAATAAAAAAACCAAAGTAGAAATGATCAAATGAAAAAATTACGTCTATTTATCTGCGCTATTACATTAATGGCTTCAAATACCGTATCCGCGGAACCTCTGACTATTCTAGCTATAAAAAGTACTTTGGAAGGATTTATAGAGTCATTTCGAGAAGCAATGTACGAAGGAACCGAAGACATTCAAAGCATAGGAAACTCATTACAGGCTAATGCGCAAAATGTACTAGCTGACATTGACAGAATGCTAGGTCACAAACTGGAATACACTGTAGATAAACTCGAAGGGGCAGAATTAAGGCTAGTAGAAGATGCTCAAGAGTTAACTCGAACCATGAAAGTCGCAACTCAGAAAATAATTGCGAAAGCTGGTGAAGAAGCAAGAACAACTATAGTCGATGCGGACATATTGGCATACAACACAAGTTATTCGTTACCTTGCAGAGATTCTAAGCCGAGAGTTGTTGCTTCCTTTCCTCCAACATTACAAGTGGGCCAAGACATTCCTAAATTAACACTAAAAGGTAATTTTTTACGCCAAGGAGAAAACCTAAAGGTTTTGGTCAATGGTATAGAGGCAAGAATTATTGAACGCCTTGACTCAGCAATATCTGTTGAGATATCGAAATCTGTAGTGGAATCCGCAGATCAAAACGACGTTATTGTTAGCGTTAAAGTAGATAATCTTGAAGAAATAAGCCGTTCTTTGTGGTTATGGGGGGTTCTCGGTTGCCATGAAAATACAGCCACAGCTAGCTCAAGCCCAATTGGTTTGACTGTTCTTGAACCCCCTTTTCGCTATGAGCTTTCAGGTTCTACTCATGTAGAGCACACAGCATTTAGAGAGGTAGCAGAGCCAGTACAGCCTTTTGCAAATACTGGAAGTAGCATATGTGATGATAGCTATAGGGTAGACCGCGAATGGTGTATTAGTGGCCCTGGAACATTGATCAGAGCAGATGTCTCAGTAACCGGCGAAAGCTGCCATTCTGCTTTTGAAGGTACGGTACCAAGCGGAAATCGTTGTGTATTAGCGAGAGGTAAGGTTGGTGGTTGTGGCGCCATCCGGGGCCCGTTTAAAACCTGGTTAGGTTGTAAGGGCAGAGGCTGGCTAAATTACAATATAACGCTAATAAGAAAAGAGTCCTACCAAACACAAACACTAGCCCTGTCCAAGTTTCAAAAAATGGCATCCCAGGAGAACTTTCGTTTTCTTTTAACCTAGCCACACCACCTGGATTACATCAACCGAAAGAAAGATACTCCGTTCAAGTCAACAAGATGAAAGGCAGCAAATTGGTAGAGTCGCTAGCAATAAGCCATGCTAATCCAAATGTCGGCCAAGTCACGTCTCGAGTTGATGGTGGTGTTCTTGCAGTTGAAATCAGGCCCTAACAAAACCATCCAGCGGACGCGCCAAAGGTGCGCGCCGCTGATGGTAGGCGTTATGCTTACGGTTCGATTAAGAAATTTTTTTAATAAGTTATATATATGAATTTAAAATTCGCGGAAGATGACGTAGCTACCGAAGTGGAAGAAGATGAGGATGCGGTTACGGTTCAATACGATATTGCAAGCTACCCATCAGACTATACATTATCCGGTATTGCTCAGATGTGGAAAGATGGAGATATTGAAATTCCGGACTACCAACGCGAGTTTGTCTGGGGAATAAAGCAATCATCTCTTTTAGTAGATTCCTTTTTAGCCGGACTACCTGTACCGCCTGTATTTTTCTACATTGACGAGAATAGTATGAATTCTGTTATTGATGGACAGCAGAGGATTTTAAGTATCGTTTTTTTTATGGAAGGATACTTTGGAAAAGAAAGTACACATGGTAAACGGCAGGTTTTTAGACTCTCAGGGCTTGGCGATGGCAATCCTTACAATGGTAAAAAATTTGAAGACTTGGGTGAGTCAGACCAAAGGAAGTTGAAACAAGCAGTATTGCGAGCCATTAATATTAGGCAGCTCAATCCGATTGGAGAGAGCACCAGTGCTTATCATATATTTGAAAGGTTGAATACTGGCGGAACTCCGTTAAAACCTCAAGAGATTCGCAACTGCGTGTTCCGAGGTAAATTTAGCAGTCTATTAAAAGAAGCTAATAGAGATCCAAACTGGCGTTTGATCCTGGGTAGGAAAAATCTAGATAAACACCAAAAAGATGTCGAACTTTTGTTAAGGATATTTTCTCTTGTTGGCTCACAAGGTGGATACGAAAAGCCGATGAAAGAATATCTCAATAAGGCAATGAAGAAGCATCAAGGCGGTAATACTAAAAAAGTGGTTAATTTTCTAAAGATATTTCCTGAAGTCACGGAGCAAATAATTTCTGAGTTAGGAGAAAAACCATTCAATTTAAGAGGTCCAATTAACATTTCTGCTTTGGATTCTGTTATGTCTGTAATGATTGAAAACCACTCCAAACTATCTAAATTCAGTCTTTCAGAAAGATTTAATAAACTTATTGTTGATGAAAAATTTTTAGAAGATACAAGCGTGAATACTACAGATATTAAAACAGTTAGTAGCAGAACGAAACGTGTTAAATGCGTTTTATTTGGTGGCTAAATGAGTTACGTAGATCATTTTCAGCATGCTGATGATGTCATTACGCACCTTGATACAGTAATGCCATCCATTACTGACTCGCTATTGCAAGCCAAATATGTAGGCTTTGTGTCAGTCGCTGCTGTTACTGTATATGAACAAGCAGTAAAAGAAATATTTATTAATTTTTCACAAAGAAAGCACAAGGTGCTGGGCAACTTTACAGAAGCATATTTTCATAGGATAAATGGGAAAATAAAAATAAACGTCATCCGTGATGAATATATCTCAAAGTTTGGCGATAAGTATCAAAAAAGGTTTAAGAGAAAACTCGGTAAGGCCTCTAAATCCTACTTGGTTACAAATAAGAGAGACTTAGCAAACTCATATGCGAATTTAATCACTTGGCGAAACGACTTTGCTCATGAAGGGAAAATCAATTCAATTACCACATACAGAGAGGTGGTTCAGGCTTATGAGGATGGAAAAGAGGTAATCCATTGTCTTGCTGAGACCATGACCAGATAATAGTATAACAAGGCGTTGCACCGGACAAGCCGGTGAACGCAGCGTTATATTTCTTCAACAAAATAAGGGCATCACATGGCAACAGCATTTATTAGTTATTCGGTAAAAGATGAATCTCTAGCTAAAAATTTACATACCATGACATCAATGGCTGGCATCGATACTTTCTTAGCTGGTATATCTATCAAGCCAGGTAGTAACTGGACTGACGCAGTATTCAAACATTTAGATGAAGCTAAATGGGTGTTCTTTTTAGCAACTAAAAGCTCAATAAAATCAGCTGCTGTCCAGCAAGAACTTGGGGCATCTCTAATTCAAGAAAAAAACATCATCCCAGTACTAATAGATATTACCCCTGAAGAATTACCCGGATGGGTAGGCAACCACCAAGCAATAGACATAAATTCCGCCCCTGAGTTGCTACATCAAAAAATAGAGGTTATTTCAGAAAAAATAAAAGTGGACAAGTTTTGGGTAGGGGTTATCGTAGGTGCAATAATTGTTGGCCTTGGTGTATTAGTTGCCAAGTCAAAGTAATGAAACTGTCAACGTTACACAGACTATGTAGACCAAGGGGTTAATGAGGATATACAGCGTTTTTACGGCAAAGAAAAAAGGGGTCAATCCTGAATGGCACTTCCTTAAGCTGTAAGTATTTGAAGTAATTACAAAAAAAGCTGGTTCTATGGTAGGTTATTTATTGCCAACACAAATACCCTTTATCCCACAGGAACCAGCTATCATGCAGAGTAATGTAAAAGTCAACATTCTTCAACGTCGCATCAAAAGCCGAGCTCAATCCTCGGATGCATTGAGTTTTTATCACTTGCTGACATCCTCTCAGTTACTTACGAAACTGGAAGAATTACAACCGGATTTTCGAGCGCGTCGCTATCCTCCTCTAGACACCTTATCGCTGTTTTTATACCAAACAATGAGTGCAGATCAGTCCTGCCAACAAGCTGTCAACACACTCGCTGTACAGCGATTAAGTGAAGGTTTATCAGTGGGTAAAATGAGAACAAGCCATGCGAATTATACGAGGCACGCTTTGGGAGATTACTGCAACGCTGCCAAAGCCTGACGCCAAGGCATAACTTCATGGCATTACTCCGTGGTGATCCAATACAAGATGGTATGCCTGATATTAATCAAATGAAGTTACTATGAAAGTTAACGGGACAGCAGTGGTGAAACATCATAATTGAAAGCCCCCCTAAATAATCAACCAGGCAGCCTTACAGTAAATACCGTACCTTTACCCACCTCACTGTTAACATCAATAGCACCACCATGCTCTTCAACAATCCCCATTGATATCGACAGCCCAAGCCCCGTCCCCTCCCCAACCGGTTTAGTGGTAAAAAACGGCGTAAACAGATTGGGGATATTTTCAGCCGGAATCCCCTTACCATTATCAGCAATCCTAATAACCACCTGATTATTTTCCCATACCGACGCAATGCGAATCACCCCGCCATCACCGACAGCGTGCACTGCATTAACAATAAGATTCATAAACACCTGATTAAGCTTACCGGGAAAACAGTGAATAACAGGAATATCACCTAATTGTTTTTCCACCGTGCAGGTATATTTTGTCTGATTACCCAGTATTTTTAACGTGGACTCGATGCATTCGTTAATATTCGCACTTTCTTTTTCCCCGGTATCAACACGCGCAAAAGATTTTAACCCGGCAACAATATCGCGCACACGCACAATACCCTCTGTGGTTTCATCGATCAGTGTTTGGCCATCCTCAATAAGAAATGCCAAATCCTCCTGTTCGGAAAATGCAGCCAGCGCATTAATCGCCTCAGCCACTGTCTCTCCGGCATTGCATTTGTCAATAAGCACACCAAGCTTTTCGCAAAGCGTAGTAAATACAGCAACATTTTCGCCAAGCGTAACAATATTACTCAGCACAAACCCAATCGGGTTGTTTATCTCGTGGGCGACACCCGCTGAAATAATACCCAGCGAGGCCATCTTTTCAGATTGAACCAACTGCTTCTGCTTGAGTATTAATTCCTCGTGAGCCTGCTTTATTTCATTGTGGGATTTTTGTAACGCCTCGTAAGAAAGGAACAGCTCACGCGACTTATCCTCCAACAATGATTCCGCTTGCACCCTCTTGGCCTTCTCCCGCTCATAAGCGCGCTGTAGTGTAGCAATTTCCACCGTTCACTTACCCCAGAGTCATTTTCAAATGGCAACAATCATCACCCTTGTGCATACAAACCGTGTGTTCCATTGTGTATTGCGTGCCAAAGTGCTTGGCCGCTCCGGCAATCAACCCTTCCGCCAACGCACACAGCTTCCTCGGTGAGCTGTAGATCATCGTCAACTCGTTATCGTTCTCATCCTTATAGTCAAAATTGGGCAGCCCAGCGTCCGGGTACAGTTTTCGCACTTCGACATGAATAACCCTATCGACGGTTAATAGAAAAGATTTTAACGTCATATCGGGTTTAAAAAAAACCGGGTATTTCGCGTAAAAATGAGGAAACATATACGTGCCAAATGCCCGGACAAGGTCATTTACGGCGATACCCGTCATCTCACTGGCTGTCGCCACCAAACGCATCAGTTCTTCATCGGTATACGTCTCAGTTGATATATACAGACCGTCTGATCCCGACTGGGTAATTAATTGATCCCACGCTTCAAGCCCAAACTGTTCTTCGACCATTTCATTAAGTAATGTAAACACAATACCTTTCACAGGCTTTCCCCTTACCAACCGGAACAAAGTGTCTCTTGAGTGTAGCCAACAATTCGGATTTTTCATTGTTCTATGGCATTATGGTGTGCCTATCACAACGCAACCGAACCAAAGGACGCACCATGAAAAGGATTGATTGCCTCATCGCTGTGCTATTCAATGCCCTGCTGTTGGGTACAGCACTGGCCAACACGGCCCCAGAACTGATACACGCTAAAAAATTTCACCCCGGTGTCAATGCACAGGATTACTGGGTGAGCGAAAAACTCGACGGGGTGCGTGCCTATTGGAACGGGACATTCCTGGTATCCAGACAGGGCAACCGCTTTTACCCACCGGATTGGTTTACCCGGAATTTCCCCAACACACCACTCGACGGCGAATTATGGATCGACAGAAACAGTTTCGAGCGCACTGTCAGCACCGTTAAAAAACGTGCACCTATCGAAGATGAATGGCGGTTCGTTAATTATTATGTATTTGAACTGCCGGGGGCTGTGGGGAATTTTTCTGATCGCATTAAAAAAATTAATCATATCGTCGAGGTGGCCAATAACCCGCATTTACGTGCAGTAAAGCAGTTTCGGGTAGACAGTCACAAGGCGTTAATGGCGATACTGGATACACTGGTAGACAACGGCGGTGAAGGCTTGATGCTTCACCACCAGAATGCCCACTATCACACAGGCCGTAGCGATGCATTGTTTAAGCTAAAACGCCACCGGGATGCCGAGGCCAGGGTGATGGAAAAAGGGGTCAGGCTAGTTATTTACTATTTAAAAGATGAAAATGTAGCGTGCCATTTTCTAATCGTATAAATTTCCAAATTATCGATCATAATATTTCCTAGTTACCACCCAAGCTAAGCTTACTCTATGATAAAATACAAGCTATTGAATTAATTGGTTTTTATGATGTCTCGCAATACGGTACAGTTTCAAATGGGCCTTAGCTTAAGTCGTTTCATTGAGTCCTATGGCACAGAGGAACAGTGTTTTACAGCACGCTACAATTGGCGCTGACCCCAAGGGTTTATCTGTTCCAATTGTGGACATAATAAAGGGTGTCAATTAACCACACGTAAGCTCCAACAGTGCTATCGCTGCCACCACCAAACATCGATTACAGCCGGTACGATTTTTCAAGCCACAAAACGCCCGTTAACCTGTTGGTTTCAAGCACTGTATTTGATTGCCCAAGATAAAAAAGGCCTGTCTGCAATGGCGTTACACAGGCATCTAGGTATTTCCTATAAAGCCGCTTGGCATATAAAGCACAAGATCATGCAAGTGATGTATGAACGTGATGAATCAAAACCGTTATCAGGATTAGTTGAACTCGATGATGCTTATTTAGGGGGTGAGCATTCAGGTTGCAAGAGAGGACGCGGTGCAAAAGGGAAAACAGCATTTGTAGCGGCGGTTGAAACGACAGCCAACAGCCAACCTATACGCATAAAATTAAATGTTGTTGAGGGATTTCGTAGTGACGCGATTGAAGCGTGGGCGAAGCAGCATATTGAACCGGGTACAACAGTGATATCGGATGGCCTTGCTTGTTTTAATGCCGTTACCAAAGCGGATTGTCTGCATGATAAAATTGTGTGTGTGGAGAAAAAAGGGGTCAAGGCAGAATGGCACTTCATTAAGCTGTAAGTATTTGAAGTAATTACAAAAAAAGCTGGTTCTATGGTAGGTTATTTGTTGCCAACACAAATACCCTTTATCCCACAGGAACCAGCCATCATGCAGAGTAATGTAAAAGTCAACATTCTTCAACGTCGCATCAAAAGCCGAACTCAATCCTCGGATGCATTGAGTTTTTATCACTTGCTGACATCCTCTCAGTTACTTACGAAGCTGGAAGAATTACAACCGGATTTTCGAGCGCGTCGCTATCCTCCTCTAGACACCTTATCGCTGTTTTTATACCAAACAATGAGTGCAGATCAGTCCTGCCAACAAGCTGTCAACACACTCGCTGTACAGCGATTAAGTGAAGGTTTATCAGTGGGTAAAATGAGAGCAAGCCATGCGAATTATACGAGGCACGCTTTGGAAGATTACTGCAACGCTGCCAAAGCCTGACGCCAAGGCATAACTTCATGACATTACTCCGTGGTGATCCAATACAAGATGGTATGCCTGATATTAATCAAATGGTGTTGCTATGAAAGTTAACGGGACAGCAGTGGTGAAACATCATAATTGAAAGCCCCCCTAAATAATCAACCAGGCAGCCTTACAGTAAATACCGTACCTTTACCCACCTCACTGTTAACATCAATAGCACCACCATGCTCTTCAACAATCCCCATTGATATCGACAGCCCAAGCCCCGTCCCCTCCCCAACCGGTTTAGTGGTAAAAAACGGCGTAAACAGATTGGGGATATTTTCAGCCGGAATCCCCTTACCATTATCAGCAATCCTAATAACCACCTGATTATTTTCCCATACCGACGCAATGCGAATCACCCCGCCATCACCGACAGCGTGCACCGCATTAACAATAAGATTCATAAACACCTGATTAAGCTTACCGGGAAAACAGTGAATAACAGGAATATCACCTAATTGTTTTTCCACCGTGCAGGTATATTTTGTCTGATTACCCAGTATTTTTAACGTGGACTCGATGCATTCGTTAATATTCGCACTTTCTTTTTCCCCAGTATCAACACGCGCAAAAGATTTTAACCCGGCAACAATATCGCGCACACGCACAATACCCTCTGTGGTTTCATCGATCAGTGTTTGGCCATCCTCAATAAGAAATGCCAAATCCTCCTGTTCGGAAAATGCAGCCAGCGCATTAATCGCCTCAGCCACTGTCTCTCCGGCATTGCATTTGTCAATAAGCACACCAAGCTTTTCGCAAAGCGTAGTAAATACAGCAACATTTTCGCCAAGCGTAACAATATTACTCAGCACAAACCCAATCGGGTTGTTTATCTCGTGGGCGACACCCGCTGAAATAATACCCAGCGAGGCCATCTTTTCAGATTGAACCAACTGCTTCTGCTTGAGTATTAATTCCTCGTGAGCCTGCTTTATTTCATTGTGGGATTTTTGTAACGCCTCGTAAGAAAGGAACAGCTCACGCGACTTATCCTCCAACAATGATTCCGCTTGCACCCTCTTGGCCTTCTCCCGCTCATAAGCGCGCTGTAGTGTAGCAATTTCCACCGTTCACTTACCCCAGAGTCATTTTCAAATGGCAACAATCATCACCCTTGTGCATACAAACCGTGTGTTCCATTGTGTATTGCGTGCCAAAGTGCTTGGCCGCTCCGGCAATCAACCCTTCCGCCAACGCACACAGCTTCCTCGGTGAGCTGTAGATCATCGTCAACTCGTTATCGTTCTCATCCTTATAGTCAAAATTGGGCAGCCCAGCGTCCGGGTACAGTTTTCGCACTTCGACATGAATAACCCTATCGACGGTTAATAGAAAAGATTTTAACGTCATATCGGGTTTAAAAAAAACCGGGTATTTCGCGTAAAAATGAGGAAACATATACGCGCCAAATGCCCGGACAAGGTCATTTACGGCGATACCCGTCATCTCACTGGCTGTCGCCACCAAACGCATCAGTTCTTCATCGGTATACGTCTCAGTTGATATATACAGACCGTCTGATCCCGACTGGGTAATTAATTGATCCCACGCTTCAAGCCCAAACTGTTCTTCGACCATTTCATTAAGTAATGTAAACACAATACCTTTCACAGGCTTTCCCCTTGCCAACCGGAACAAAGTGTCTCTTGAGTGTAGCCAACAATTCGGATTTTTCATTGTTCTATGGCATTATGGTGTGTCTATCACAACGCAACCGAACCAAAGGACGCACTATGAAAAGGATTGATTGCCTCATCGCTGTGCTATTCAATGCCCTGCTGTTGGGTACAGCACTGGCCAACACGGCCCCAGAACTGATACACGCTAAAAAATTTCACCCCGGTGTCAATGCACAGGATTACTGGGTGAGCGAAAAACTCGACGGGGTGCGTGCCTATTGGAACGGGACATTCCTGGTATCCAGACAGGGCAACCGCTTTTACCCACCGGATTGGTTTACCCGGAATTTCCCCAACACACCACTCGATGGCGAATTATGGATCGACAGAAACAGTTTCGAGCGCACTGTCAGCACCGTTAAAAAACGTGCACCTATCGAAGATGAATGGCGGTTCGTTAATTATTATGTATTTGAACTGCCGGGGGCTGTGGGGAATTTTTCTGATCGCATTAAAAAAATTAATCATATCGTCGAGGTGGCCAATAACCCGCATTTACGTGCAGTAAAGCAGTTTCGGGTAGACAGTCACAAGGCGTTAATGGCGGTACTGGATACACTGGTAGACAACGGCGGTGAAGGCTTGATGCTTCACCACCAGAATGCCCACTATCACACAGGCCGCAGCGATGCATTGTTTAAACTAAAACGCTACCGGGATGCCGAGGCCAGGGTGATTGCCCACCTGCCGGGTAAAGGTAAACATACCGGTCGATTGGGGGCGCTGCTTGTGCAGACTGCCACCGGCAAACACTTTCGTATCGGCAGCGGATTTACAGATAAACAACGTGAAAACCCGCCCAGGGTTGGCGCGATAATCACTTACAAATACTATGGACTCACACGTAATGGCCTACCCAGATTTGCCAGTTTTTTGCGCGAGCGAATCGATACAACGCACGCTGGAAAGGTTTTGCCAATACCATAAGAAAGTGAACACCCCCTCTTTCACAAAGAGGGGGTTGAGGGTGTTTGAGCGTGATACCATCCCGACCACATTCAATTCAGCCGAATTGATGCCTCAATCCACCTCCAAAAGTATGAGGACACTATGGCCATCCATTTTAGCGAAGAAGAACTACAATCCCGCCGCGACAATACGTGCAAAAAACTCCAGCAGGCCGGGCTTGATGGGCTATTAATATTCCGCCAGGAAAGCATGTACTACTTAACCGGTTATGACACGTTCGGTTACTGTTTTTTTCAATGCCTCTACCTGGGTGCAGACGGCCGCTTTGCCTTGCTGACACGCGCCCCGGATTTACGCCAGGCACAACACACCTCAGATATTCAGGATATTCGTGTTTGGGTTGATAAAGCCGGGCACAACCCCGCCGCCCAACTGCGCGATATGCTGACAGATTTCGCCTGCAAAGGGCAAAAGCTCGGTATCGAGTACGAGGCCTATGGGCTAACCGCCGCCAACGGCAAAAAAGTTGACGCAGCGCTCAATGGCTTTTGCACGCTGGAAGACGCCTCGATGCTGGTCAGTGAATTACGCCTGATAAAGTCCCCCAGCGAAATTGCCTACACACGGCGCGCCGCCGAGCTGGCCGATGACGCACTCGATGCCGCACTGGCAATCAGCGGTGCCGGTGCCGATGAGGGCCGGATTCTCGCCGATATGCACAGTGCTGTCTTTTCCGGCGGTGGTGATTACTCGGGCAATGAATACATCATCGGCTCCGGGCCGGATGCACTGCTGTGCCGTTACAAGAGCGGCAGACGCACACTCGACGCGCAAGACCAACTCACACTGGAATGGGCAGGTGCCTACCGGCATTACCACGCAGCAATGATGCGCACCGTCATTATCGGCGCGGCCAATCAGGAACATCAGCATATGCACAAGGTCGCCGTCGAGGCTATGCACGCCTGTACTGCCTCACTCAAACCCGGTGACCCTATCGGCAATGTATTCGATGCGCACGCACGCGTGGCCGATGCCAATAACCTGCGCGAACACCGTATGAACGCCTGTGGTTACAGCATGGGCACCACCTTTACCCCAACCTGGATGGACTGGCCAATGTTTTACACCGGTAACCCGGTTATCGCGCAAGCTGATATGGTGTTCTTCCTGCATATGATTTTTGTCAACAGCCATTCCGGTAACGCCATGACCTTGGGCCACAGCGTGCGCGTTACCGATAGCGGCTGTGAATTATTGAGCCGTCAACCACTGGATTTATTGGTGCGTTAGCCTGCCCGCATGAACTTTTTTTGGCCCTATAAACTCTTAGTACAGAATTTAAAATATTAATAATACCCAGAGAAAAAAATATGAAAGCAAGTGATCTGTTTGTCCGCTGTCTGGAAAATGAAGGGGTGGAATATATCTTTGGTATCCCCGGTGAAGAAAACCTCGATGTCATGGACTCCATGATCGGCAGTAATATTAAATTCATCACTACACGGCACGAACAGGGCGCCGCCTTTATGGCCGATGTCTACGGGCGTTTAACCGGGAAGGCGGGCGTTTGCCTCGCCACACTGGGGCCAGGTGCAACCAATCTGGTCACCGGCTTTGCCGATGCCAATATGGACCGCGCACCCATTATCGGCATTGCCGGTCAAGGCTCCACAACCCGCCTGCACAAAGAAAGCCACCAGGTACTCGATCTGGTTAACCTGTTTGCCCCCATTTCAAAGTACAGCGTACAAATCCGCGAGCCGGAGATTGTCGCTGAAATCGTGCGCAAAGCCTTTAAAGCGGCTGAGGCAGAAAAACCCGGTGGCAGCTTTATCGATTTTCCAGAAAACGTCGCCGCCATGCCGGTCGAGGGTAAACACCCCCTCAAAGTGCAAAGCCCCAAACCCCCCGTGCCACCGCAGGAGAAAATCACCCAGGCGGCAGAGATTATCTCTAATGCCAAATACCCATTAGTCATGGCGGGTAATGGCGTGGTGCGCGCCAATGCCAACCAGGCACTGGTCAGCTTTGCCGAGACACTGAATATCCCTGTTGCCACCACATTTATGGCCAAGGGCAGCATACCCTTTTCCCACGATTTATCCCTGGGTACGGTCGGCCTGCAGGCACACGATTATGTCGCCTGTGGCTTTGATCGCGCCGATGTGGTGATTTGTGTCGGCTACGATATGATCGAGTACCACCCGCACCTGTGGAATAAATCCAAACACGCCAAAATCATTCACGTCGACATGAGCCCGGCGGAAGTTGACGAACACTATATTCTGGCGTGTGGCGTTATCGGTGATATCAATGCCGCACTTGGCGGCATTGCCGCGACCGCGACACCAAAGCCCGGATCACAGGCGCAAAACCTACGTGAAACGATTGTCGAAGAGCTCAATGCCCAAGCCGATAACGATGCATTCCCCATGTTACCGCAGCGCATTATCCTCGATCTGCGCGAAGCGCTGGCAGCCGATGATATTGTCGTCTCCGATGTGGGTGCGCACAAAATGTGGATGGCGCGCATGTACCAGGCAGAGCGCCCCAATACCTGCATTATCTCCAATGGCTTCGCCTCCATGGGTATTGGCCTGCCCGGCGCCATTGCCGCCAAGCTCGCCCACCCAGACCGTACCGCCTTAACCGTGACCGGTGATGCGGGCTTTTTAATGAACTCACAGGAAATCGAAACCGCGCTGCGCATTGGTGTTGCCATCGTCATTCTGGTCTGGAACGACAGCAAGTACGGCCTGATAAAATGGCACCAGGACAGGCGCTTTGGCCGCGACACGCAAATCGATTTCAACAACCCGGATCTGGTTAAATACGCCGAGAGTTTCGGCGCCAAAGGTTACCGTATAGAGCGCGCCAACGACCTGCTACCCACCCTGAAACAGGCCATCGCCGATAACACAGTAGTCTTGATCGATTGCCCGGTTGATTATTCCGAAAATATGAAACTGACCGATAAACTCGGCCACCTGGTTTGCCCGATATAAATAACGCCGTCCCGGCCCAGGCTGTCTAGAAGCCTGTCGGATTCAGGACTGCTCCATTGCGGATTATTTTATGAGTATAGTATTTGATTTAATGGTACCTGGTGCCGTTTCTGTCGGCGAACGGCGCGTTTCCTCACCGTGGGACTTATCCGATATTGGTGCTGTCCCTGAAATCGACGCCAAAGGGGCGGAACAGGCACTACAGACAGCCTATGCGGTTTTCCGTGACAAAAAGCGTTGGTTGACGCCTGAACAACGCATCACCATTCTCGAAAAAACCGCGACGATCATGCACCAGCGATTCGACCAACTGGCACTGGAGGCGGCGAGCGAGGGCGGCAAGCCACTGTTGGATTCACGCGTCGAGGTCACCCGTGCTATCGATGGTGTCCGCAATGCAGCGGATTGTCTACGCACCGGGAGTGGCCGTGAAATACCGATGAACCTGAATGCCGCCTCGGCCAAACGGCTGGCGTTTACCCGCCGTGAACCCATTGGCGTGGTGATGGCGGTAAGCGCCTTCAACCACCCACTTAACCTGATTGTGCACCAGGTGGCACCGGCAATTGCCACGGGCTGCCCGGTAATTGTAAAGCCCGCCGCAGACACCCCGCTCTCGTGCTTTCGCTTTGTACAGATTCTGCGTGAAGCCGGGCTACCAGAAACCCATTGCCAGGCGGTGATGAGCGCCGATCTCGGGGTTACCTCACAACTGGTCACCGACCCGCGCATCGCCTTTTTTTCCTTTATAGGCAGCGCCCAGGTGGGTTGGATGTTGCGCTCAAAATTGGCTGCCGGTACACGCTGCGCGCTGGAACACGGTGGTGTCGCACCGGTTATCATCGCCGAAGATGCCGATTTACAGGACACCCTGCCGCTGATCGCCAAAGGGGGTTTTTACCACGCGGGACAGGTTTGCGTATCCGTACAGCGCGTATTTGCCCACCACAGCATTGCCCGTGATGTCGCCGCCGCCCTCGCCGAGGCCACCACACACATGCCCATCGGCGACCCGACACTCGATACCACCGCCATCGGCCCATTAATCCGGCCACGTGAAGTCGACCGGGTGCATCAGTGGGTGCAGGAAGCCATCGACCAGGGAGCCGAATGCATCATCGGTGGCGAACTTAACTCAGCGACCAGCTACCACAGCACCGTTTTATACGAGCCCTCGGCCAATAGCAAAGTGAGCTGCCAGGAAATCTTCGGCCCGGTGATGTGCGTCTACCCCTACGACAACATCGACCAGGCCATCGCCAGCGCCAACAGCCTCGACGTAGCATTCCAGGCCTCAGTACTCACCCGCAGCATTGACACCGCCATGCACTGCTACACCCAGCTCGACGCCTCGGCGGTAATGGTCAACGAACACACCGCCTACCGTGTCGACTGGATGCCCTTCGCCGGGCTAAAACACTCCGGGCTGGGTGTTGGTGGCATCCCCTATACATTTGACGACATGCAAATAGAGAAAATGATGGTACTGCGCTCAAACGCCTTATAAACCCTCCATATCACCGCATCCGTCCTAAGCTCCATTACTAACTGACACACAAATAAACACGAATGTGTGTTGTACATACTGTGGGTTGTTTATACAAGAGGTGCCGCATTAGAATGGGCTAAAAACACACGCCGATAAAATACCATGACCCCCCTTATTGTGACACTGGCGCTCAGTGCTGCGCTACTGCACGCCGCCTGGAACGCCATGGCGAAATCCAGTGCCAACCCCTTATTTAATATCGCCGCCTATCAGTTGGTGAGCAGTTTACTGTGTGTTGCACTTCTGCCGTTTACCGACCTGCCGACTGCCGCCAGTTGGCCAATGCTTATCGCCTCAGTCTTCATTCACACGCTGTATTACTTCTCATTGGCACGCGCCTATCAAAGCGGTGATCTCTCTCAGGTTTACCCACTGTTTCGCGGGCTGGCACCAGTACTGGTTACGATTGCAGCCGCCATATTCGCCGGCGAATATCTATCCATTGGCGGTATGATTGGCGTGGGTGTGATCAGCCTCGGCATTATGAGCCCCAGCCTCATAAACCTGGCATTTCCAACAAAAGAACATGCACGGCTCTCGCGGCCCGCGCTACGTTGGGGGCTCATCACCTCCGTATGCATAGCGCTGTACACCCTTGTCGATGGTCTCGGTGTGCGTGCCACGACAACCCCCATGAGCTATATTTTTTGGCTATTCGCCCTCGAATCGATACCTGTTGTCAGTTTTTTATATTTCACACAACGGCGCGAATGGTGTGCGTATATGCGGGACAACCCAAAACAAATTGTTATGGGCGGTATCGCCAACACAATTGCCTATGGGTTGGTTATTTTCGCCATGAGCCTGGGGGCGATGGCCATCGTTTCGTCACTGCGTGAAACCAGCGTTATCTTCGCCACCCTTATCGGCACACTGATACTGAAAGAACCGTTTGGCCGACAACGCTTGCTCGCCGCTGGTATTGTCGTCATTG
Organism: Gammaproteobacteria bacterium; assembly: GCA_965277715.1. Taxonomy (GTDB): domain Bacteria; phylum Pseudomonadota; class Gammaproteobacteria; order JBCCGL01; family JBCCGL01; genus JBCCGL01. The sequence continues at coordinate 3,330,085 of OZ255836.1, read as the reverse complement.
GCATAATACTAATGCGGTTTCTGGGGTAGTTTCAGATATGCTCAGGAAGCTGAAATGCTGGTAAAAGCGCTTTGGATTCTGTGCATTAGGTGCTCGCAGTAGATTCAACTGCGGAATTTAGGTTAAACCGCATTTTTTGTTACAAGACCCGGTAACACGCTCGCATTTTGAAAACAGATCATTATAATTTCTACTTTTGCGGCAGCTATAACGGCTGCCGCTTTTAGTTTATGGAATACCCATGTCATCACTTATCAACGCGTATAACAGACTGCCTGTCACAATGGATCGTGGCGAGGGCGCACGCCTCTGGGATACCGACGGTAACGAATACCTGGATGCACTGGGCGGCATCGCCGTTAACGCCCTCGGCCATGCGCACCCCGCTGTTATAGCGGCGATTAACGCGCAGGCCGGCAAATTAATTCACACCTCCAACATTTACCATATCGCCAGCCAATCAGCCCTGGGTGACAGGCTCTGTGCCATCAGTGGCATGGACAAAGTCTTTTTCGGTAACTCAGGCGCAGAAGCCAACGAGGCAATGATCAAAATTGCCCGGCTGCATGCGCGCAGCCGGGGAATAGAAACGCCCTGCATTGTGGTGATGGAACACAGCTTTCACGGCCGTACAATGGCGACCCTATCCGCCACCGGCAACCGCAAAGTACAGGCGGGATTTGAACCCCTGGTGCAGGGCTTTGTGCGCATCCCTTACAACGACATCGACTCACTGCGCGCCGTTGCCGAGAACAACCCACACGTGGTGGCGGTAATGCTTGAACCAATTCTGGGTGAAGGCGGCATTGTAGTGCCCGATGATGACTACATCGACAAGGTACGCAGCCTCTGTGATGCCAACAACTACTTGTTACTGCTCGACGAGATACAGTCGGGTATGGGCCGTACCGGCGAGTGGTTTGCCTTTCAACACAGCAACAGCCAGCCCGACGTTATCAGTGTCGCCAAAGCACTCGGCAACGGCTTTCCGATTGGCGCCTGCCTGGCACACGGCAAGGCGGCAGAACTCATTCAGCCCGGCAATCACGGCTCCACATTTGGGGGCAACCCGCTGGCCTGCCACGTCGGTTCGGCGGTTATCGACACCATCGACGCAGACGGTTTATTAGCCCGCACGGCAACACTCGGTGAGCAGATGCTCAATGGGTTTAAAAGCGCACTGGCAGGGCAGCAGGGCGTTGTCGATATCCGTGGTCGGGGTTTAATGTTTGGCATTCAGCTCGACCGCGACTGTTCCGCACTGGTTAAACGCGCACTTGAGGTTGGTTTGTTAATCAATGTTACCCAAGGCTCGGTCATCCGCCTGCTGCCTGCCTATATTATCAGTGACGCACAGGCCGATGAAATCGTGTCGCGTATTGCCGCGCTGGTGCGTGGCTTTTTATCTGAATAACACGCCACCCGACAGTGACCCTTCGACACTACCTAAGCGAGCTGGACCTCAGCGCAGATGAATTTCGCGGCCTACTGGCGCGGGCCAGCGAGTTAAAAACCCTACAACGCAGCGGCACACCGCACTTATCATTGCAGGGCAAAATACTGGCGATGATTTTTGAAAAATCCTCTACCCGCACCCGCGTATCATTTGAGACAGGTATGGCTCAGCTTGGCGGTCACGCGTTATTTTTATCGCCACACGATACCCAGCTTGGCCGTGGTGAGCCGATTCAGGACACCGCAAAAGTGCTATCACAGATGGTTGACGGTGTAATGATCCGCACCGCCGGTCACGATATTGTTCAGGCCTTTGCCGGGGCATCCAGTGTGCCGGTGATCAACGGCCTGTCTGACCGCCTGCACCCCTGCCAGCTACTCGCCGATATGCAAACCTGGTTTGAGCGGCGTGGTGACATCGCCGGTAAAACCGTCGCCTGGATCGGCGATGGCCACAATATGTGCCACTCCTATATGCAAACCGCCCACCTGCTCGACTTTCAACTGCGGGTAGCCTGCCCCAAAGAATACCAACCTGACCCACAGATACTGCAGCAATGTGCCAGCAACACCACACTGACCGATGATCCACGCGCCGCCTGCGAAGGTGCAGATCTTATCACCACGGACGTATGGGCCAGCATGGGCCAGGAGAATGAATCACCCACGCGCAACGCCGCCTTTGCCGGTTTTCAGGTAACCCGTGAATTACTGGCGCTCGGCAAGCCAGACGCCCTGTTTATGCACTGCCTGCCGGCACACCGGGGTGAAGAAGTCGCCGCCGAGGTTATCGACGGGCCACAAAGCGTTGTATGGGAAGAAGCGGGGAACCGGTTGCATGCACAAAAAGCCTTGCTGGAACGATTGCTCAGACAGTAAGGGCTAAGGCAGTAATAGCCCGAACCGTCATGGGCAATACCACGCTACTTGAAAAATAAACCTAAATTCCGCAGTTGAATCGTCAGGATAAAAGGCCATTATTATATAACCCGCTCAAACACCTCAATACAACGCCTTAATCAACGACTAAGACAATGATTATTACCAAATTCAAGGCTTTCGCCATTCACCTGGGCATCAGTTTTCTTATATTTTTGGTATTGGCCTGGTTTCTGGTATTCCGCTGGTTTCCGGGTGATTTATTTTTTATAAACGGCGGCTGGCAGGGTCTGCGTATTATCGCAGCCGTCGACCTGGTATTGGGGCCAATGCTGACACTGGTGCTTTACAAGCCCGGTAAACCCAACCTTAAATTCGATATGTCTGTGATTGTGTTAATGCAGGCACTGGCGCTGAGCTACGGTGTATGGGCGGCACATCAACAAAGCATCCAGGCACTGGCCTTCTTTGAGGGGCAGTTTGTCCCTGTCACCTATGACGGACTTAAACAGGGTGATAAAAAGATGCGTGAAGCGGGTAAGCCGGTACAGGCTATAAGCACCTTTGGGACAGACCGCCCGGCACAGATTTTTCTCGTGCCTGTTCCCAGTGAAAACTATGGCAGTTACATCACCAGTGTGCTCAATGGTTTACCCGAACTGCACGAGCGCAGCCACCGCTACCGCCCACTGAAAGACAACCTGGAAAAGATCACCGGCTATCAGGTCACACTGGATCAGCTCGGCGAAAAAAATGGGGCACTCAAGCAGCGCCTGGATGATTATTTCTCTGAGCGCGGGAAAAAACCCGGCGATTTCCAACTCTACAACCTCCAGGCGCGTTATAGCCCTGGCATAGTGATTGTCGATCCCCAGGAAAAACAAATCATCGATATTATTCGCTATTCACACCCCAAACCCACGACAAAGCAAGCAGCGGAGACAGCGCACAAACACGGGGAACAGGAAGACCCTGGGCAAAAACAAGTGAGAGAGCAAGAGCGGGATCAAGACCAGGATCAAGGTGAGTACCAACAACAGGCGCAACAACAGAATCAGAGTGATGAACTGGATCAGGACCGATACCAGGATCAGGACTCAGGCCACCAGCGCAAACAGCAGGATCAAAGCCAAAGCCATGAACAGGATAATACCCTGGATCAGGATCAGGATCAGGATCAGGATCAGGACCAGGATCAACAAAAAAACCAATAAGCCCTACGAGGTGTTAAAGCTCCCGCCCCGTGCTCACGCCCTTTACCTACATGCTTGTAGGTTAATTTTTTTATACGCACATTAAAATGGGCGGAATCGAATACATCGCATTCGTTCTGCTTGCATTTGCCAGTTCACTGGTATCAGCCGTGTTTGGTCTGGGTACAGCACTCCTGTTGCTGTCCCTCGGCGCATTGGTATTGCCGATTAAGGAAGCCATCGCGCTCGCCACCCTCATGTTCCTGGTTGCAGGGATAACAAAAACCTTATTATTTCGCGGTGATATCGATTGGCGGGTCGCCGCCTGGGTGACCATTGGCAGCCTGCCATTTGCCTACATCGGCGCCGGGCTGGTCGACACCGTACCAGCGGAACTACTCAAAAAAATGCTCGGCATTATGCTGCTGTGCTATTTATTGGTTAATTTCAGCGGGTGGCAGTTAGCGTTAAAAAAACAGAGGCCTGGATTATTTGCAGGTGCTTGTCTGTACGGTTTTTTATCGGGTCTTCTGGGCAGCGGTAATATTATCAAAGCCATCCTGTTTCGTGGCATGTCACTCGATAAAGAAGCCTTTGTCGGTATTATGGCGGCGACCTCTGTACTCACCAATATTGCAAAGCTTACCGCTTACAGCAAAGACGGGCTAATCGGCGAGCAGCATATTTACGTCATACCCGCCCTGATTATCAGCGCTGTCAGTGCTGCGTTAGTGGGGCGGTATTTATTGCAGAAAATATCCATTCACTCCTTTCAACACGGCGTTTCTGTCGTGCTGGCCTGTGCGGCTATTAGCTTGCTGGTATCTTAGCCCATCAAGAGCTGATCGAGTCTGGTTGATAAAAACAGGCCGGGGAAAACAGATGAAACCACGAGCGGCTTTTAGCCAACGCGTAGGTAAACAAATCGCCATAATTCAATTTAGGCGGGCCTGTCGTTGCCAAGAGGTTTCAGCATCAGGCCGGTGTTGATCCATGTCAATGGTGTGAAACAAAGCGTGGTTGATGCAGACTATTTTGATCAGATAATTGCGTTTGGTGATTTGCTGTTTTAGTGTGGCGGCCACCTGGTTTTTATTTCTGTGCAGGCAACGCCCGGATCAAAAGCAATGTCGATACCAGGCAGGCGACGGCAAACCATAAACACACCGTTTCCATGCTCAAACCGGCATCCAGCATCAACCCCACACTGACCGGGCCAAGCGCGGACGCCAACACACCCAGCGCCGTCATCAGCGACTTGATAGCCCCCAAAAACCGGGCGCCGTAAAGCTCCGCCCACATAGCGGTTAACCCCGTGAAGTAAAACCCTGAATTAACCCCCGCCAGTAACAAATAGGGAAACAACCAAAGTGGAGAGACGGCAGGGCCGATAATCAACATCGACACCACCAGCGGCAACAAGTAAAGCGGCATAATGCGCACGGCGGTAATACGGTCAATCACTGGCCCCGCAACAAGTGAGGTGGCCACTGTCGCCAGCGCATAAACCCAGTAATTCCCCGTCACCCATTGCGCCGACCATTGTTTGTCTTCGGCCAGGGTCAAGTGATGAAAAAACAAGGCAGTAATAATCAGCGACGGGGCGAGAATAGCCGGTAGCATAAGGTAAAAGCGTTTCTCACTGAGGACTTGTTTGCGCGTATACCCCCCTGCTGTCGCCGTTGTATCCTGTTCGGTTTGCAGTGTGGCGAGATGCGCTGCGTGGCGTTGGCCATGGCCGCGCAACAGCCACAGCGCCAGCGGGATCAACAGCAGCACACCACCTGCCGCCATTTGATAGGTATTGCGCCACCCCCACAGCGAAATAGCCAACACCGCCGCAACCGGCAATATCGACTCGCCCAGCGAAAACCCGACTGAAGAGAGCGCTATCGCCTTGCCCCGGTGCGCACCGAAATAGCGCGCCATCGATGTACTCCCGCCAAGGCTGGTTAACCCCTGGCCAAACTGCCGCAATAAAAACACCGCCAGCGCCACCAACCACACCGAATTGACCAGGCTGATCGACACACAGGCCAACACCAGACCGAACAGCGCGATGCACACAAACCAACGCAGCGCAAGGCGGTCGATCAACTGCCCACTCCACGGCAGCAGTAGGGCGCTGGCCAGTGTACCGATTAAGTAGAGCGTGCCCCACTCAGTGTGGCTGAGTGAGAACTCGGCGCGAATATCCGGGCCAAAAATGCCGATAAAAAACGTTTGTCCCGCGCTGGAGGTAAAACACAACAACAGACCAAAGCTGAGAAAGCGCTGGTTGTTACGCACGAAGGAAAGATATTCAACACACCAGGAGGCCACAGAAGACGCTCTTAAAAAAAGCCGATTCTACCGTTTGGCAGTAGAGGGGGAGAGAATAATTTTGATCTGTTCTCAGATAAACAACCGTATCAAACAAGGCAGTTTACTATTGAGTTCCAGGAAAAGAGTGTTTAATCTGAAAACTGACTGCCATTCTATTTTTACACTCAATCTTCAAGGTAATGCCCCGTATGAACGAATCAAAAAAACACGGCTTCGCCACGCGCGCCATCCACGCAGGGCAATCACCTGACCCCACTACCGGGGCGATTATGACGCCAATTTACGCCACCTCAACCTATGTTCAGGAGAGCCCTGGCGTGGATAAAGGCTACGACTATAGCCGTGGCACTAACCCGACACGCAGTGCGTTTGAAGCCTGCATCGCCAGCCTGGAAAACGGGGCGGCGGGGGTTGCTTTCGCCTCGGGCCTGGCGGCTGGTAGCGCTATTCTCGATCTGTTGGATCGCGACTCGCACGTGATCGCCCTGGACGATCTTTACGGCGGTACCCATCGCCTGTTTCACAAAGTGCGGGCACGCACTACAGGGCTGCAAACCAGCTTTGCCGACTTATCGAATATCGATAATCTGGAAGCGGCAATCCAGCCCAATACCAAAATGGTGTGGGTCGAAACCCCCAGCAACCCCCTGCTGAAAATTATCGACCTGCAGGCCATCGCCGATGTCGCCAGGAAACACGGCCTGATTACCGTATGCGATAACACGTTTGCCACGCCCTGCCTGCAAAACCCACTGGATTTTGGTTTTGATCTGGTGATGCACTCGGTGACCAAATACATTAATGGCCACTCAGACATGGTGGGGGGGGCAGTAGTGGTGCGCGACGACCCGGAATTGATCGAAAAGATTAAATTTTTCCAATTTGCTGTCGGCGGCGTCACTGGGCCTTTTGATGCATTCCTGGCGATGCGTGGGGTGAAAACACTGGCGTTACGCATGCGGGCGCACTGTGAAAACGCCCAAAGAGTCGCTGAATTTCTCGAAGCCCACCCCAAGGTTGACCGGGTTTACTACCCCGGCCTGGCATCGCACCCACAACACGCTCTGGCCAAACGGCAGATGCACGGCTTTGGCGGTATGGTGACGGCGGTATTGCACGGTGGCCTCAAGGAGTCGCGTACATTTTTGGAACACTGCGAACTGTTTGCCCTCGCCGAAAGCCTGGGCGGTGTCGAGAGCCTGATCGAGCACCCGGCGATTATGACCCATGCCTCACTGCCCGCCGATGTGCGTGCGCAGCTCGGCATCGATGATTCACTCGTGCGTTTGTCGGTGGGCGTGGAGGATATCGACGACCTGCTGGCAGAACTGGAGGCGGCACTGAGCTTTGCCTAAGAGTCTGGGCGTACTGTAGTGAACAAATGTTATTGTGGGTTGTCTGTGTTTGTTACGCCGACACTGGAGACTACACCATGAAACACCCTCTTATTTACGCCCTTCTCTCGCTGCTGTTTATTGGCGGTGCTGCCAGCGCAGCAACACCGGTTAATACCAAAGGTGGAGACGGTTTTTAATACCAAAGGTGGAGACGGTTTGGCCATTCATGGCTACGATACCGTCGCCTACTTTACCGAAGGCAGGCCGGTACAGGGTTCAGATAAATTTCTGGCTGAATACAACGGGGCCAAATGGGCATTCTCCAGCGCCGAAAATAAAACGCTGTTTGAAAACAACCCGGAAAAGTATGCACCCCAGTTTGGTGGGCATTGTGCCTTTGCCGCTGCGCACAATGCACTGGCCGATGTCGACCCATCCGCCTGGCGTATCATCGATGACAAGCTGTACTTGAACTACAGCCAACGCGTCAACACCCAGTGGCTGGGTGATTTGTCATCCAACCTTGAAAAAGGCAATGCGTTTTGGCTATCGTTGAGCCAGTAGGTTTATTGTGAGTACCGACCAAAAGCCTCTCTCCCACTGAAAGGGGCTTTTACCTCGCTACGAGCGCCTGACAGGGGGCGTTCTCAATCACTATGGGGAGTGAGTAAAATACGTGAAATGTTGTGATTTCCCGGTAAATACCCTGCAACCACCACTAAGTGGACAATTTTTGTGAATTCCGGCAGACTATCCGTTTCACTTCCTGTGCCGACACAATACAATAAGCAATGCGGAAAATACTTACACTGCACGGCCCCAATCTGAATTTACTCGGCACCCGTGAACCGGGCCACTACGGCAACGATACGCTGGCCGCCATCAACCAACGCCTGGTCGAACAGGCAGGTGATGCCGGGGCGTCTCTGGCGCACTTTCAAAGCAACGCAGAAGCTGATTTGATCGGGCGTATTCACACAGCACGCGACGAATCGGTCGACTTTATTATCATCAACCCCGCCGCGTTTACCCACACCAGTGTGGCCTTGCGCGACGCCTTGCTAGCCGTATCGATTCCCTTTATTGAGGTGCATTTGTCCAATGTTTACTCCCGTGATGCATTTCGACACCACTCGTATTTTTCTGACATAGCCGTTGGCGTGATTACAGGTTTGGGAGCCAAAGGCTACCAATTTGCCTTGCAGGTCGCGCTGAACCATTAAACCTAAATTAATTTAGGCCAAACCATTTCATTGTCTGGGTAACCTTGATGGATATTCGTAAAATAAAAAAACTGATCGAACTCGTTGAAAATTCAGATATTTCTGAAATTGAAATACAGGAGGGCGAAGAGTCGGTGCGGATTAACCGTGGCCCTCTGGCGACTCAAATGGCAGCGCCCATGATGATGCCCCAGGCGCTGCCCCAGGCGCCGATGCAAGCGATGCCGACGTTAGCCAACACTGCCCCCCCCACGCCTGAGCCAGCACCCGCCGCCCCCGCCGCGAATACATTTACCTCACCGATGGTGGGTACTTTTTACCGCGCCTCATCGCCGGGAGCTGAACCCTTTGTCAATGTCGGTGACACGGTGAGCGCAGGGACTAACCTGTGCATTATTGAAGCGATGAAAATCCTCAATCAAATCGAGGCCGAGGCATCCGGTACCGTGCGGGCTGTATTGGTTGAAGACGGTCAGCCGGTAGAGTTTGGCGAACCGCTGTTCGTGATCGAATAGACGGCGGGATCACTATGCTAAAAAAAGTACTGATCGCCAACCGTGGCGAAATCGCCTTGCGCATCATGCGCTGTTGTCGTGACCGGGGCATTAAAACCGTCGCGGTCTACTCCAGTGCAGACCGTGACCTAAAACATGTACGCCTGGCTGATGAGACGGTGTGCATCGGCCCCGCGCCCTCAGTCAAGAGTTACCTTAATATTCCCGCGCTGATCAGCGCGGCAGAAATTACCAACGCCGACGCCATTCACCCCGGTTACGGCTTTCTCTCTGAAAACGCCGATTTTGCCGAACGGGTCGAATCCAGCGGTTTTGTCTTTATTGGCCCACGCGCCGAAACTATTCGTATCATGGGCGATAAAGTCGCCGCGATTCGCGAGATGCGGGCGGCGGGCGTGCCTTGTGTCCCCGGTTCAGATGGCCCGCTGGATAACAATGCCCAGCGCAACCTGGACATAGCCGAAACCATTGGCTACCCGGTAATTGTTAAAGCCGCTGGCGGTGGCGGCGGGCGCGGTATGCGTGTGGTCGAACGCGCCGAAGACCTGATCGAGTCGATTGCCTTAACCAAAGCGGAGGCGGCCGCAGCGTTTAATAACGACGTTGTGTACATGGAAAAATTCCTCGGCACACCGCGCCATGTCGAATTTCAGGTGCTCGCCGATGAACATGGCAACGCCATCCACCTGGGGGAGCGCGACTGTTCGATGCAGCGCCGTCACCAGAAAGTGGTCGAAGAGGCACCGGCACCGGGAATTACACCGGAAGTGCGCAATAGAATTGGTGAGCGCTGCGCCGAAGCGTGCCGACGCATTGGCTATCGGGGGGCGGGTACGTTTGAATTTTTGTACGAGAATGACGAATTCTACTTTATCGAAATGAATACCCGCGTGCAGGTAGAGCACCCGGTTACGGAAATGATTACCGGCATCGATATTATTCGCCAGCAACTGCATATCGCCGCAGGTGAGCCGCTGTATTACAAACAGGAGGATGTCAAAATCAAAGGCCACGCCTTCGAGTGCCGCATCAACGCCGAAGACCCCGAGACCTTTATGCCTTCACCAGGCACCATCAGCCAATACCATGTGCCCGGTGGCCTGGGTGTGCGGGTCGATTCACACATCTACAACGGCTACAAAGTACCACCGAATTACGACTCGATGATCGGCAAACTCATCGTCTGGGGCAATACGCGTAATTCAGCATCGGCGCGCATGAATGGCGCGCTCAGTGAAATATTCATCGACGGAATAAAAACCAATATCCCTCTGCAACAACGCATCTTTAGTGATCAGGGGTTTCGCCAGGGAGGTATGGATATTCACTACCTGGAGAAAAAACTCGGAATATAACGGTATGCTCAAACCAGAGGCCTGCCCGCAAACAGACTGGTTGCAACTGCGTATCGACCTGGCTCCAGACCAACTGCCGTGCTGGGAGTCTGCCCTGCAGGCCGTTGGTGCACTATCGATTACCTACCGGGACGGTGAAGACAACCCTGTGCTGGAACCAGGGCCGGGTGAGATCATTTTGTGGGAGACCCTCAATCTAACGGCGTTGTTCGCACAAGGCAGCGACTACACCCGCATACTGACCGACTTATCAGGCAAAATAGACGCGTTCGACCGGCAGGCTATTCAGGTTGAACATCTACCCGACCGCCTTTGGTCGCGGGCCTGGCTGGATGATTTTGTCCCTATGCAGTTCGGTCAGCGTTTATGGATATGCCCACTGGCACTTGAACCACCGCCACCCCCCGCTGTGGTCTTACGACTCGACCCCGGTCTCGCCTTTGGTACAGGCACCCACCCCACTACAGCCATGTGCTTGCGCTGGCTGGACGCTAACGATGTACACAATGCCACCGTTGTCGATTATGGCTGTGGTTCCGGCGTGCTCGGTATCGCCGCCTTGTTGCTGGGAGCCAGCCACGTTTACGCGACCGATATAGACCCACAGGCCGTTCAGGCAAGCGTTGACAATGCACGGGTTAACTGCGTCGGGGCACAGTTGTCGTGTACCTGTATAACCCCGGTAAAAAATGCTCAAACAGACGCAGCGCAAGTGGGTATCGCTGCGGCAGATATTGTCATCGCCAATATTCTGGCCGGGCCACTGATTGACCTCGCCCAAACCCTGGCGACACTGTGTGCAGGCGGTGGGCGTATTGTCTTGTCGGGTTTGTTGGTTGAACAGGTCGACGCTGTATGGGCAGCCTACACGCCCTGGTTTGAATCCATGCAATGCACTGCCGATGAGTGCTGGGCCTGCCTGTCCGCCAGACGGCGCGAGCAGCCACAACATTTACCTGCGGACGGTTAGCCTGAACACGCCACCCTATGCAAACCCGTTGCCCTAAATGTGAAACCCTGTTTGCAGTCAAACAGGAACTGATCGACACACTCGATGCCCGCGCCCGCTGTGGTGTGTGCCGCACCGTGTTTAATGCGCGGGATTGCCTGCTACACGAACCACCGCCTATAGCGACAAAGATCCGGTCAACCACCCCGACCCACTCATCGCCAAATACAACTTACCCCCCAGCGAAACCGGGCGCCGGTCAGGCAGACACACGCCGACGTGGAGGTATTACCGGTTTTGAAGACGACCCACCACCTTGGGGTATTTCACCATTTGACGACGACTGGGATGACACACTTAACCCCATAGTCAGCGGGCAACCCACAGCCTCCAATGATCCCGACCCCGAACCCGATAACAGCGCCCTGCGGGATGAGGAAGACCCCCTCGAATTACTGCACCAGACCAAACCACGCACTGCATCGGGTACAGGCTGGTGGTCATTGGGGTGTGTTATTTTGCTCCTGACGCTCGGCGGGCAATGGGTATACAACCATTGGGCTGCATTGATGACCGAGCCACAGATTCGCCCGGTACTCCAGCAGTTTTGCCACTACACCGGCTGCCAGCCCGATCCACTGCGCAACATCGATGCAATCGAATTATTGAGGCACAGCGTTTATTCACACCCGAATATCGACGACGCATTGATTATCAGCCTGGCGATGATTAATAACGCGCACTATGCACAACCCTTTCCAACCCTGGCCATCCACATGGCTAATGTGCGCGGGGAAATCATTGCCCAACGGAACTTCACACCAGAAAATTATCTCGATGCATCCAGTGCCAGCGGCTTAATGTCGCCGGGGTCGCCCGTGACAATCACCCTTGAGGTGCATGATCCAGGTAACGATGCATTGACATTTGAGCTGGCATTTTTATGAGAGACGCGCACCAGATATTGCCTGAACCGGTGGTAGGTCGTTAGCCCTGATTAACAATAAGTGCCCGATAACTCTACCGCGCAGGCGGATTTTTCAGTGCGGATTTTCGCTTCTTTAACGTGCCACCAATACCTAAAAGCATGCCACACAGGTCTTTTCGTCTACCGGCAAACTCGGTATGATCCTCTTCCATTAAAATAACTATAATTAATCACTGTGCAAATAGGCTCTTACAAACTTCCCAACAACCTGGTACTGGCACCGATGGCGGGTGTTACCGATCGCCCATTCCGGCACTTATCCAAAACCTTGGGCGCGGGGATGGCCGTCTCGGAAATGGTGGTTGCCAATGCACTGCTCTGGGGTTCTGAGCAGACCCGGCGGCGGATGGATCACACCGGTGAAGTGGCGCCGCGCATCGTGCAGATTGCCGGGGCTGATCCAGATATGCTGGCCAATGCGGCCCGCCATAATGTTGACAACGGCGCGCAAATTATCGACATCAATATGGGCTGCCCAGCCAAGCGGGTATGCAATGCACTGGCGGGTTCAGCGCTGCTCAGCGACGAGGATCTGGTGGCCCGTATCCTCAGTACAGTGGTCGATGCTGTGTCGGTGCCCGTTACCTTAAAAATCCGCACCGGCCCGGATCGCAGCCGCCGCAACGGTGTGGTCATCGCAAAAATTGCAGAGGACGCAGGCATCCAGGCACTGGCCGTTCACGGGCGGACCCGCGCTGACAAATACAAAGGAGACGCTGAGTATGACACCATCGCGGCGATTAAAGCGGCGATAGCCATCCCGGTGATAGCCAATGGCGATATCCGTACCCCTGAAGACGCCAAATATGTGCTCGATTACACAGCGGCGGATGCCGTGATGATTGGCCGTGCCGCACAGGGCAACCCGTGGATCTTTCGCGAGATTGAACACTACCTGAAAACGGGTAAAAAACGTGCACCACCAAACACCGATGAAGTCCGCGATGTACTCCTCTCTCATTTGCGTAACCTGTACGCATTTTACGGTGAACGCACCGGCGCCCGGGTGGCGCGCAAACACATCGGTTGGTACTGCAAATCCCGGCCCGGTAGTGCACGCTTTCGCGATGCGGTGAACCATACCGATTCCTGCACGGAGCAACTCGCCATGGTACAGCGCTATTTTGAAGACCAATGCTGGGATCAACAATACTGGCATAAAGAACAGGTGCTAAGCAGTGCCGCATAAAGACCTTACTGCCAATATGACCAGTGTGAAAACCCCGCTTAAAGTGTGCGTGGAAACCGAACTACAACGTTATTTTGAAATGCTGGGTGGGCAGAAGCCAGGCGAGCTGTATAAAATGGTGGTGGGAGAAGTTGAGCAAACCCTACTCGATGTCGTGCTGCGCAAAACCGGCGGAAACCAAACCCGCGCCGCAGAGTATTTGGGTATCAGCCGGGGCACTTTGCGCAAAAAACTAAACCAGCACACCTTGGATTAGCCCCTCTTATTACAACACCTCACTGGCAAACAAATACCCCTCACCGTGTACAGTGAGAATAATACCTGGCTCGTGCGGGTTAGATTCAAGCTTACTGCGCAGTCGGCGCACCAATACATCGATGGTGCGCTCATTGGGTGTCCACACCCGATGGGTAATTTTCTCCATCAACCGTTCGCGGTGTAAGGTTTCACCCGGATGGTCGAGAAACGCGATCAATAACTCAAATTCACCACGGGTGAGAGGGATATTGGTCTGTGCATCAGAATCGAGGCAGCGGCGCGATAAATCCAGTGTCCAGCCGGAAAATGATTTGCTGCGCTGTTTGTTGTGTTTGTGCCAGTCAGACTGGCTACGGCGAATCAGGTTTTTCACCCTCGCCAACAGCTCACGCGGGTTAAACGGTTTCGTCACATAGTCGTCAGCGCCAATCTCCAGACCGACGATACGGTCAATTTCATCGTCGCGTGCACTCACCAGAATAATCCCGACATCGGTTTTTTCACTCAGCGTTTTGGCCAGTTGCAGGCCATCGTTGCCCGGCAGGTTAATATCCATCAGCACCACATCAATATTGGATTCAGCCAATAGCCGGTGGATACCATTGCCATCTTCCGATTCGCTAACGCGATACCCCTCCGCTTCAAAGTAAGCTGTTATCCGTGTGCGCGTCACGGCGTCGTCTTCGACGATAAGGACGTGATGGGAATGGCTTGTATTGCTCATAAGTGCGCGCAGGGTGTTGGTTTTTTTCTTTTTATCGAAGCATTGCCTACATTAAAGCGTGCCTAAAAACGTCACGAGCGGAGGTGAGACAAGGCGAAAATGGGTAAAAAACGCCGCTTACATGGAACAAATGCGCATTTTTTGTCGATTTCCAACACCGCATCACCGAACGCAATAGTTTTAGGACACCTCGTTTAGCGGATAATATCAGTTAGCAGATCATTGAAGAAACCAAAATGCGCCATAGACATCAAATGGATGAAAACATCATCCAGTCAGCCAAATTGTTCGCACAATCCCAGCACATCTCAGTGTCTGAATTGGTAGAAAATTACTTCGGGAAAATGACAAATGACGCCGTCACCGGTGCACCCAAAGTTACCGGCGTCATTGGTGAGCTTGCGGGTTTATTAAACGATGTGGATTTAGATTCAGAAAAGAATGCACACATTGATTACCTGGAAAAAAACACCAGTGAAAAAGGAAAAAATCTTTCTCGACACAGATGTTATTCTTGATTTGCTTACCGAGCGAGAGCCAAATTTTGCGCCTGCGATCGAACTATTTTACTGATACAGAACAAGGTAATCCTTGCTTATACATCACCTGTTGTTATTGCCGGTTTATTTTATATCCTGAATAAACATTTTGATCGAAATAAGGCAATAAAGTGTATTATCAGGCTTACATCACTGGTAAAAATATTAAACTGCACTGGAAAACAATATTGACCACCTTATTACACGCGATATCAGAGACGACCAGACAGCGCGCATTAACACCCCGACGCCGCTTGAATATATAAAAAGATGACGCTATTAATCTAAGACCATCCCGACAAAAATTTCAGGTAAAAACAGTGAACAAAAGTCTGGTAACCAATCTCCTGGCGGCGCTACTGGTCGTGGGGGCTTACTTTTATGCACAACCATTGGCTTTTTCAGTGGGGTTGTTTGCACTCTCCGGTGCGCTGACCAACTGGCTGGCGGTGCATATGTTGTTCGAGAAAATACCGGGGTTATACGGTTCTGGTGTTATTCCCGCACGTTTTGAGGAGTTTAAGGGGGGTATCCGCAAACTGATGATGGAACAGTTTTTTACCGCAGAGAACATTCAGCGGTTTTTGTCGGCAACCAATACACAAGACAGTGCGTTGGATTTGGCCCCGATTATTGAAAAAACCGATTTATCACCGGCATTTGATGGCCTGGTGAGTGTGATCCAGGCGTCATCATTTGGCGGCATGCTGTCGATGCTGGGCGGCACCGAAGCGCTACAGCCGTTAAAGCAGCCGTTCTCAGAAAAAATGAAACAATCCCTGCTGGAAATTGCCAAAACCGAAGAATTTAACGCCATGCTGCATGAGGGTATTATGCACTCCAGCAGTGATGACAGTATTCGCCGGAAAATTGCTCATGTTATCGAAAAACGTCTGGATGAGCTAACCCCACAACTGGTGAAAGAAATTGTCCAGGAAATGATAAAAAAACACCTTGGATGGCTGGTTGTCTGGGGGGGTGTCTTTGGCGGCGCAATCGGCTTGATTGCCGGTTATTTCAACCTGAATTAATTTAGATTCAATAATTATCACTGCATCTTTTGAGTTATTTATGAACCCGACTATCGCGTTATTACAATCGCACCGATCCATTCGAAAATTTACCGAAGAGGCCATCGACGACACCACCCTGGATGAGCTGATTCGCGCCGGGCAGGGCGCGGCAACATCCAGCTTCCTACAGGGTACTACCGTTATCAGAGTGCGCAACCCGGACGTGCGCAAACAGTTTGTCGCCTTATCGGGGAACCAGGCTTACATCGCCACGGCGGCGGAGTTTCTGGTGTTTTGTGCAGACCTGCACCGCTCATCGAATTGCTGTGAAATGCACGGTGCACAAGCCACCGAGGGGTTTACCGAGCAGTTTATTATCGCCACCGTCGATGTGGCACTGATGGCACAAAATGTCGTGGTGGCCGCTGAATCGATGGGCCTGGGTATTTGTTATATCGGTGGTATCCGCAACGACCCACAGCGGGCATCGGAATTATTGGCGCTGCCCCATGGTGTCTACCCCGTGTTTGGCTTGTGCCTCGGTTATCCGGCGCAAGACCCAGAGGTAAAGCCCCGTCTGCCGGTATCGGTTGTGATGAAAACAGATACCTATTGCGAAGTGGGTGACGCAGAGACCATCCGCGCATACGATGAACACGTGCGCGAATACTACCGCACTCGCACAGGGGGCAAAAAATCCATGTGCTGGAGCGAGCAAATGTCTGGCTTGCTGGGCAGGGAATCCCGGCCATATATGCGGGGTTTTTTGCGTGACCGTGGGTTTGAAATGAAGTAGGCAGGTTATTTCACCGCTGATTAAACCCCAATCAAAAAACACTCAACAGCGGTTGAATCACCAGAATTTTGGCCACTTGCAGGCCGATGATAGCGACCAGAGGCGAGAGATCCAGACCACCGACCGGCTTGATATACCGCTGCACAGGCCGCAGTAACGGCGCGGTAATGCTGTGCAGCAGGCCACTGATGGGGTTGTAGGCGCCTGGGTTTATCCAGCTAATCACCGCTTGGGCAATCAACGCAAAAAAGAAGATATTAAAAAACAACGCCAGCAAGTCGACAGCGGCGAAGTAAAACAGCGCAACCGCGCTGATGGCCGACGCATTCAAGGCATACCCTGCCGCACTAACCCCCAAACCTAACAGCTTGAATAAAAGCAGCTTCACAGCCAACAGTGCAAAACAGAGCAACAGTGCCGCGATGTCCTGCCCGGCAAACCCCGGTACCACACGGCGCAGTGGAATCAGCGGTGGGTTGCTGGCGCGCACAATAAATTGTGCCAGCGGGTTGTAGTAGTCAGCGCGCACTGCCTGCATTAAAAAGCGCAGTGCAACGACCATGACATAAAGGTCAATCAGTATATTGAGCAGGTAGCTCAGCGCGTCAGTGCCTGGGTTCACTTAGTCTTCCCCCAATTGTTTGCCGAGTTCGATAGAGCGTGCCGCCGCCGCGTGCATGGCCTCGGAGAACATCTGGCGCAATGCCTTGTCTTCAAATACGGCTATCGCCGCCGCTGTGGTACCCCCCTTTGACGTCACATTGGCTCGCAAAGTGGCCGCATCAAAATCGCTCTCACGTGCCATTTTGCTGGCCCCGAAAGCGGTCTCCAGTACCAATGTATTGGCTTGCTCTGCACTTAATCCAAGTTTTTCAGCGGCGGCCTGCATGGCCTCAATCACCAAAAAGAAATACGCAGGGCCGCTCCCGGAAACGGCGGTTACCGCATCGATTTTGTCTTCTTCGTCTACCCATACCACCCGGCTAACGGCACTGAGAATGCGCTGTGCGTGTTCACGCTGCACGGCATCACTGGCGGGATTGGCGTATAAACCACTGGCGCCGCATTGCACCAATGCGGGTGTATTGGGCATACAGCGAACAATGGCGACGCCCCCGCCCAACCAGCGATCCATATCTGAGGCGCGAATACCGGCTGCAATCGAGACGATCAGCGGTGCTGCCGACTGCACTGAATTGCGCAGTGCCTGACACACCTCGCGCATACCCTGTGGCTTGACGGCCAACACCACTATATCAGCGGCCAGCGTGGCGGCCGGGCTGTCTTGCGTAGCATGGATACCAAAATCTGCCTGTATCGCCTCACGGGCGGTGGTACTGATGTCGCTGGCGGTAATCGCACTGCTGGGGTAGCCCTGGTCGATAAGTCCACCAATCAGGCTTCTCGCCATATTGCCGGCGCCAATAAACGCCAGTCGCGGGTATATATCTGTATTATTCATAATGCCAAAGTGTAGCGAAATAAATGCAGGATGTGCCTTATTTTACCGGGCGGGCGCCAAAAATAGCGGTGCCAATGCGCACCATCGTGGCACCTTCTGCAATCGCCGCAGCGAGGTCGCCACTCATGCCCATCGACAGTGTGTCCATCTGTGCATGGGTGTGCTGTATTGTTTCAAACAATGCCCGCATACGGGCGAATGGCTTGCGTTGCTCATCCAGGTTTTGCGCGAGGCTGGGAATCGCCATCAAACCACGCAGACGAATATTGGGTAACGGGCTGATTTTATCAGCCAGTAATAGCGCCTCATCGGCAGAGACGCCGGACTTACTGGCTTCGGCGTCGATATTGACCTGAATGCACACATTGAGGGGTGGCAGGTGTACCGGGCGTTGCTGTGATAAACGCCGGGCAATTTTTTCGCGATCAATACAGTGTGCCCAATCAAAATGTGCCGCCACATGGCGGGTTTTGTTGGATTGAATACTGCCGATAAAGTGCCAGCAGCAGTCGCTACCGCTGAGTTGGGCAATTTTTTCCAGTGCTTCATCCAGGTAATTTTCACCAAAATCGCGTTGCCCACACGCGATAGCAGCCTGAATATGGGCAGCAGGTTTGGTTTTGCTGACAGCAATCAGGCGTACACTGCCCGCTGTCCGTTTAAAGCGGGTTTCGCAGTCAATTATATTGCGGTGTACTGTGTCGAGTGCGGTAGGGATAGGAGAGTGTGCAGTTGTCATGGGGTCTTTAGTGAGTGCAAACAGACAGTAGTTATCACTGTGATACCTTACCACTTATATCCATAATCCTAAATTCCGCAGTTGAATTGTAGCGAGGGCGTCTAAGGTGCTGAAGCTGAAATGCTGGTAAAAGCGCTTTAGATTCTGTGCACTAGGTGGTCGCAGTAGATTCAACTGCGGAATTTAGGATAATAGTGTGCTGGCAAAAGGTTATCCGGGTTGTTATTACATGAGGGGTTACGGCGGTTTCAGCAGATGAGTGCGGTACAGGCCGTAAGAGTGTCTTATTAACGAATAGAGGTGTGCGCCAACTGTTTCTGTGGAAAACAGGCTGATGCTGACTACTGGTAGTATAGATTTGCGCCTTCTTGCTAATCTAAAGTTGTTTGGTTATTTGATTTTGGCTTCTTTGTACATTACATGTTGGCGCACTTTGGGATCAAACTTTTTCATTTCGAGCTTTTCGCTCATGGTGCGTTTGTTTTTGGTGGTGGTGTAGAAGTGACCAGTGCCCGCACTGGATACCATTTTGATTTTGTCTCTCATGGGGTTCCCCTTACAGGCTTTCGCCGCGTTTACGGATGTCGGCGAGTACTGCGTCGATACCATTTTTGTCGATGGTGCGCATACCGTTACTGGATACACGCAGTTTTATAAAGCGGTTTTCACTTTCCACCCAAAACCGGTGTGTGTGCAAATTGGGCAGAAACCGCCGACGGGTTTTGTTGTGAGCGTGTGATACGTTGTTTCCGCTCATCGGCTTTTTGCCGGTTACCTGACAAACTCTGGACATAGCCCTCTCCGGGTGCTGCATTTGCAAAAGCGCGGAATTTTAGGCGATGAAGGCGCTCTGTGCAAGGCCCATTGCAATTTATTGCACCGATGATCATTTATTCCCTATTTTGTCGCGCAATGTGTGAAAATTCCATTATATTCAGGTTTTATAGCGAGTATTAGCGGTTTATGGATGTTATTTTCATACACGATCTGCGGGTTGAGACGATCATCGGCATTTACGATTGGGAGCGAACAACCCGGCAAACGGTCAGTGTTGATCTGGAAATGGGTACGGATATCCGCAAAGCCGCAGAGACCGACAGTATTGAGTACACACCGAGTTACAAAGATGTCGCCAAGCGATTGATCGATTTTATTGGCAGTAGTGAGTTCTTTTTAGTTGAAACGATGGCAGAGCAGGTTGCCGCGCTGGTGCTCGATGAGTTTTCACTGCCCTGGGTCAGGTTGACGCTGCATAAGCCAGGCGCGGTACGTGGTGCCAAAGATGTCGGTATTATTATTGAACGCGGTGTACGTGTTTAATCTAGAACGCCCCCTGGATTAACTTCTTTATATAGCGCACTGTAAGTGACACTCAACCGGGCTCGACTATCACCTTGTGTACCGTTGGTTTTTGGTTAATGGGCTATTTTTTAATACGTTACTCTCTATACCTATAGATTATTTCATGTGCCAATCAATCCAAAGTCGGAGGAGTCCCAGCAACAGGCAAGATGTTTACCTCAGCCTGGGCAGTAATATCGATGCGCCAAATAATCTGCGCGGCTGCGTGCAGGCGCTGCGCGATGCGTTCGGTGGGTTGGTTCTATCACCTGTCTACCAAACCCCGGCGGTCGGCTTTGACGGTGAGGATTTTCTCAATCTGGCGGCACACGTTTCCACTGCAAGCACGCTACAGGCGATACGGCCTGTTTTACACAATATAGAAAAACAACACGGCAGACAGCGCCAGCAGCAACGCTTTGCAGCGCGCACGCTGGATATTGATATATTGCTGTACGCCGATGTGGTATGTGACCAGGCAGGGCTGCAACTCCCGCGCAGCGAGATCATCGAATATGCGTTTGTACTGGCGCCGCTGGCCGATATTGCCGCCGATGTGATCCACCCGCAGTGTGCGCAGCCTATCGGTACGTTGTGGCAGCAGTTTTGCCGGAAAAACCCACAAGAGGTCGGCAGTATCAGGCAGATACCACTTTCATTCTGATCGCTTCTGTGCGCTTCAAAATTACAATGACTTACCACCATCCACCGCAATAACCTGCCCGGTTAAATAGCTTGATGGTTGAGCTAAAAAAAGCACCGTATTGGCAATGTCGTCAAGCGTGCCCACGCGTTGCAGGGGAATTGCAGCGCTGGTTTCGGTGGGCATTTCTGTGCGTTCACCTGGCGGTAAAATAGCGCCGGGTGCCAGGGCATTAACCCGCACCTGCGGTGCCAGCGCTTTGGCCAGCGATTGTGTCAGCATCACCAAACCCGCTTTGGCGGCGCAGTAAACCAGGTGGTCATCAAGTGCCCGCTGCGCGTGGATGTCGACCATATTAATAATGCAGCCGTGTGTCTGGCGCAGCCAGGGCGCCGCTGCCTGGCTAATAAACAAGGGGGCTTTAAGGTTGCTGCCAAGCAGTTCATCCCAGCACTTTTCGTCGATACTGCCCAGCGGAGTGGGGTAGAATGCCGAGGCGTTATTGACCAGCACATCCAGGGTTTTCCAGCGCGCCACGGCCTGCTCGACAATACGCTGTGGCGATGCCTTATCGAGTAGATCCGCCTGAATCAATTCCACCGAATCATCACGCCCGGCTTCCAGCTCGCGGGCCAATTGGTTGGCGTGGCCATGCGAGTGACGGTAGTGCAGGGCAATGTTTGCCCCGGCACGGTGTGCACAGCGGGCGATGTGCGCACCGATACGTTTTGCCGCGCCGGTGATTAATACCGTTTTGCCCTGTAGAAAATGTGCGGGTAGCGCAGATTTGTTCATTAACCAATACCACAGCGAGCGAGCGAGCATTGTAAAGTGAGCGGGTTACCAGTACCAGATAAGCGGTTGTTATTGCGCAGTGAGCGCCTGGTGGCGCAGCTATGCGAAATAATTGCCCGCGATGGCAGTTTGTCGTTTATGGCGTATATGCAGGAGGCTTTATATGCACCGGGCCTGGGCTACTACGTCAGTGGCCTGCGCAAATTTGGTGAGGGCGGTGACTTTGTCACCGCACCGGAGCTATCCCCTCTGTTTGCGCAGTGCCTGGCACACCAGGCACAGGAGGTATTAATGGCGCTGGGCGGTGGCGATGTGCTGGAATTTGGCGCCGGAACCGGCGCACTGGCCGCCGGTATGCTACTGCGACTGGACACCCTCGACTGCCTGCCAACCCGCTACTTAATCCTCGAATTAAGCCCTGATCTGCGCCAACTACAACGGCAAACCCTTGCGGCAAAAGCGCCCCATTTGCTTGAGCGCGTTAGCTGGCTGGACGCCTGGCCAACGCACTTTCGCGGCGTTGCCCTTGGCAATGAAATACTGGATGCCATGCCGATTGAGCGTTTTCGCTGGCGGGCGGGTAAGGTTGAACAGGTACGGGTGAGCTGCGCAGCGGGTAAGCTTGTCGAGTCATTTGCCAGCGCCGATGCCCCGCTGGCCGCCGCCGTGGCGAATATCCATACACATGGCAGCGATAGTTGGCCAGAAGGCTTCAGCGCCGAAATTAACCCATTACTTCCCGCCTGGTTCAGTGGCTTTGCGCAGGCGGCAGAATCCACTGTTTTACTGTTGATCGACTACGGCTACCCAAGAGACAGCTATTATCATCCCATGCGGGCAGCGGGCACTTTGCGGTGCTATTACCAGCACCGCGCCCACGATGACCCCTATCTCTATCCCGGTCTGCAGGATATTACCGCCCATGTCGACTTCACCGCAGTTGCCGAAGCGGGCACGCAAGCAGGTATGTCACTGGAGGGGTTTATCAGCCAGCAGCAGTTTCTGTTTAACTGTGATTTAGCTGTGTTGGTTGAGGCGGCAATGGCCCAGGCGGATGATGTGCGGCGTTTAATTTTGTCGAGGCAAGTGCAACAACTCACCCTACCGGGACAAATGGGTGAGGCATTTAATGTTATCGGGTTTTCAAAAAATATGCCCGCTATATTGAACGGGCCATTGCGTGGTTTTGCGCTCAACGACCGAACCCACCGCCTGTAATCAATCCGCAATCAATCCCCCAGTCAATTAACCAGGCCAACAGATACACAATGGACACTATTCAAATCATTATCCTGGCGATTGTTCAGGGCCTGACGGAATTTTTACCCATTTCCAGCTCGGCGCACCTCATCCTTATACCACCATTGGTTGGCTGGCCGGATCAGGGGCTTGAATTTGATGTGGCGGTACACCTCGGCACCTTGATCGCCGTGATGGTGTATTTTCGCCAGCAGATTTCGACGATGTTAGTGGCCTGGTTTTATTCATTGCTCGGTCGGGGTGTCGACGCTGAGGCAAAGCTCGCCTGGGGTATCGCACTGGCCACGGTGCCGGTGTGTCTTGCCGGTTTATTGCTCAAAGGGTATATCGAGAGCGACCTGCGCTCACCGCTGGTGATTGCCTGGGCGACCATTTTATTTGGGCTGTTGTTATGGGCCGCCGATGCGTTTGCCAGGCGCCGTTACAGTGAGGCGCAGATGAGTTGGCGACACTATTTATTGATCGGTGTTGCCCAGGTTCTGGCATTGATTCCGGGTACATCGCGCTCCGGTATCACTATGACAGCGGCGTTAATGCTCGGCTTTGAGCGCGAAGTGGCGGCGCGGTTTTCTTTTTTATTGTCTATTCCGGTTATTTTGTTGTCTGCCGGGCTGGTCAGTAAAGACCTGTTGATAACAACACAGACGGTGGACTGGGTTTCACTGGGTTTAGGGACGCTGGTATCCGGCGCCTGTGCATTTATTTGTATCCACTTTTTTCTCAAGTGGATACAGCAAATCGGTATGTTGCCGTTTGTTGTTTACCGTATTGCACTCGGTGGAGTATTGTTATTGGTTTTTGGGTTGTAAATAGTTCAATACAATTGACATATAAGGCCCCTATAGTATTTACAGAGGTTCCGGCTGAGATAGATTTGTTCATTGCTATCAGCCCACACAGCAAAGGGCAAGTGCGGGCATTTTCCCGCAAAAATACTTAATCCTAAATTCCGCAGACTCGATTTCACTTAATTCGCTCCTCTCTGCAATCAAACCTTCCTCTCATACGTCTAGGAGTATGTGGCCACAAACACTGTTAAAAATCACACACTGTATCCAAGAGGAATAGACAATGAACAAGCGTGAAACAATACAATCAACTCTTGCGGGCATCGTTGCCCTTGGCACTGTCGCTATCGCCAGCAATGCACACGCGGTGCCCGGTGCACCCAAAAACTGGGAGAAATGTGCCGGTATCGCCAAAGCGGGGCTGAACGACTGCGGTGCACTGGATGGCAAGCATGGCTGCGCGGGCCAGGCGACGGTAAGCAATTCAGCCAATGAATGGGTTTATGTGCCCGAAGGCACTTGCACTAAAATTTCCGGCGGTATCGTCGCAGCGGTTAAACCCGCCGCCAGTTAGTGGCCATCGCAGCACAGACGCTGCCTGTAAACAGGTCGATATCCGGTGTGGGTATCGGCCTGCGCGCAGTGCATATGCGCGAGATTTTAACCGAGCCACCAACCGTGCCCTGGCTGGAGTTACTCGCGGATAACCACCTGGCGGCGGGTGGTCTGGATTGCGCCATGCTTGACGAAGTGGCCGGGCAATACCCACTCACCTTGCATTGTGTGGGTATGTCACTCGGCGGCAGTGACCCGCTGGATACCGGGTATCTGGGTAAAATCGCCGCCCTGGCACAACGGGTAAACGCCCATTGGGTGTCTGACCATCTGTGCTTCACATCGGCACAGGGCCGTTACACCCACGATTTAATACCGCTGCCGTACACACAGCAGTGCCTACAGCACTATGCCGACAGAATCAGCCAGGTGCAGGATTTTTTCGGTCAACAGATTCTGGTGGAAAATGTATCCGCCTACTTACACTACACCGCCAGTGTGATCGATGAGCGTGACTTTTTTTTCGAGGTGGCAGAGCGCGCCGACTGTGCGCTCCTGGTCGATGTGAACAATATCTACGTCAACCAGGTCAACCACGGTATCGATGGTGAAAAATTTATCGATGAGCTACCCCTTGCGCGGGTTGGGGAAGTGCATTTGGCCGGTTTTCAGGAAAAAGAGGATTTTCTGCTGGATGCGCACAATAACCCCGTCGCGCCTGCCGTTTGGCAACTCTACCAACGGCTCATGCAGCGCGCGCCCAACGTGCCGACGCTGATTGAATGGGATAACGATATACCACCATTGGCGACACTGCTGGCTGAAGTGGATAAAGCCAGGGCAGTGCTGGATAGTTGATCAGACATTATGTTGACCACACTACAATCATCGCTACTCGATGCATTTTTTTCGACGGGTGAGGGCAGCGATTTTACCGATTGCCTATCGCCCACCCATGCGCTCAGTGCTGTGCGCCAGATGGCAATTTACAGAAACAATATTCGCGGCGCTCACATTGAGGCGTTGCGGCAAATTTACCCGGTGATAAAAAAAATTGTCGGTGAAAATTATTTCCAGCAAATGGCATCGGCTTATTTTGCCCGGCAGGCATCATCGTGCAGTGACTTAAATCGCTATGGGGAAGCCTTTCCCTCGTTTATCGATGTTTTGATACAACAACAAACTGACTTACAGGATTTTAAATACCTGGCGGATTTAGCGGTATTGGAGTGGTGCCGACACAATGCGTATTTTGCCGAAGATGATAGTTTTTTCGATTATCAAACATTGGCCTCGCTGATACAAAAACCCTTGTGTAGCGATATTATTTTTTATTGCAGTTACTCTTTACATTTTATTCGCTCACCGTACCCACTGGATGCCATTTATACAGCAAACACACAAACTATCGGCACACACGACGTGCCTGCACTCGAAGCGCCTGCCGGTTTTATTGTCTATAGAAAGGAACACCGCATTTGTGTGCAAAGGCTCACTACCGACCTGTTCGACGTATTATTTGATATCAACGGCGGCATGGCTTTAAGCAATTTATTCGCCCGCCACAGTAATGATCATGTCGAGCTGGACAAATGCATCTCCCGGTTTATTGATGACGGCATCATTACTGGATTCAACCAGGTTACCGACGGTGTTTAGCGCCAGCGAGTTCAATCAGTTGTACCGTTATTGTTATACATTGCTGCGCGATGAAGATCAGGCTTACGATTTATTGCAGGACTCCCTGGAAAAATTTCTCAAGCGCGGCATCGCAACGCATACTGAGATCAATAGTAACAAGCACTACATCCGCCAAATAATACGCAACGGGTATATCGATGGGGTCAGAAAATCGCATTATCGCAACCATGAGAGTTACCAGGATGAGCACAGCCAATTGGATATTGACACCCGATCGCTGGAAAATATCGTAATAGATACCTGCCTGGTCGATCAGATTATGGCCACGCTACACCCGATAGAAAGAGAAACACTCTACCTGTGGGCGATTGAAGGGTACAGTGCATCAGAAATTTCCCGTTTTATGGCGATACCACGTGGGACTGTTTTATCCAGAATTCACCGTATACGCAAGAAAATACAAAATGACATTGATGGGCAAACCTACCAGCAGCCCGCTGGGGAGATCAGCGCATGAATAAAAAGCTGAAAGAGGCAATAAAGTCTGAACTGGACAATGTGCAGTTAAGCGATGACCGCCTGCACCAGTTACTGGCGCGCCAAGCAGCATCTGCCCGGCAAAACAAACACCCGGTGGGTAGGCGCTTTTCAATTGCCAGTGTAGCGGCGATGATATTGATCTCGGCATTGTGCGGTTACTTTCTGGCCAGCCGTTTGTCCCTGAACAATATCAATCATGCGCTTGCCGATGAAGTCGCCAGCAACCATTTAAACATGAAACCGCTGGAGGTACAGGCAGGTAGTATCAACGGTATCCGGTCATTTTTTCAACTCCTCGACTTCTCACTCGCTGAGCCTGGTTTACTGGCGGGTGCGGGCAAACAATTATTGGGTGGCCGCTACTGCTCAATTCAGGGGGTAACATCTGCACAACTGCGCGTCCGGGATGTATCGAGTGGGGAAATCCAATCACTGTACCAGACCCGCTACGACCCGGCGCTATTCAGTGAGATTCCCACACTTGAGGAAGGGGAGCAGCCCGTCGATATCACCGTGCAGGGGTTGCGTGTCGATGTGTGGGTGGAGAAGGGGGTGCTGTTTGCGCTGACGCATGTCGAATAAATTATTTATAAATCAAAACAAATAGTGAGTAGTGGCCAGTTGGGCACGAATATAAAATTAAAAATAATAGCCCAGCTCAAGCTGTAACAAGTTGTCATTTTCAGCAAATCGCAGCACGGCATCCTCTGCGGCATCATTGATTAAACGCAATTCTGCAGAAAATTTGACGTGTTCGCTAATGCGCCGACCCGCCTCCAGGCTGACGCTACGCGCACCCCCCTCCAGATCTTGAATAATCCCAAACAATAGCTCGGTGGAAGCTTCGTCATTGAGCACCCAGCGCACACCTAACAGCAGGTCATTTTGAAAAACTTGGGTATCATCGCGCTGGTCGTAAAGGTATTCACCGATCACACCCACATCAGCCGCCGTATCAAAAACACCGACAAAGGTGTACTCAAAACCAGTGACGGATGCCCCGTAGTTGGCCTGGCTGCGGGTGTCAACGTAAATGGCCTCAATTTTCCATAACCAGTCCTCGGTGGTCGCTTGCGCATCGAGGCTGATTTGCCCAATCTGGTCGTAATGCGGCACCAATACCGCCGCATTATTCACCCGTCCTGCAACCGCAACCAGGCGGGGTTCCCGTGCGGTGCCGTCAAAGTAGGCGAGGCCAATATCCCAGATATCAATGCTGTGGCTCCAGCGAACAGCGAAGTCGATATGTTTTTCCTCATCCGCTGATTCATACACCGGGTTATCTGTATCGACAGGCAATGGCAGTGCTGGTCTGCCATTGATCCCCGCAAAAGTGCGCTGGCGAAAATACGGCAATAAAAAAAAATCAAACGTGCCCACCGTGTCACTCAGATAGCTGATATTCACCATTGGCTGACCAAGCTTATCCTCGCCATCGGTATTTTCGATGCTGTCTGTCTGATTGATAATATCGACCAGATGGCGCGATTCGGCAACGCCCCAAAAGACCTTGCTGATACCCACCCGCAGTTCAAAGCTATCGGCATAATGGAGCCAGGCGAGTTCACGAAAATCACCGTGAGTTCTCTCGCTGTCATTTTCATCCAGGCGAAAAAAAGGCGTTATAACAAAATTATTTTTGCCATCATCCAGCGCGTGGTAGTACTCAAACTCCCCATACCCGGAAAGGTTGGCATTGTGTTGCCGATTAGTCGTGGGCGCCTCAAAAAAATGACGCGATTCGAGCGCAAACATACCAGACAGGTTCTCAGTAAAGTCGGCACCAACAAAAGCGGGAAAGACAATAAGCCCCGCACCAAATAAACCAGCGGATAAAACCCTGGCAATGCTACTTGGCACGCTTGAGTACATTTTTGTTGAAATCCTTGTCGCGCAACCCGGTGTTGAACTGGTAATTCTCCCAACTCAGCAGGGTGGATTTGCCATTTTGATGATTGCTCATCTGCATAGTGTGTGACCGCCAGAATTTCCCCAGGTATTGCTGGTAATCACCGAATACCAGGGTTTTTAACAGGGTATTTTTACGGTCGTAAAATTCAGTCTTCAAAGGGATATAGCGCGCCTGCTCTATCCAGACAAGCTGGCGGGTATAGCCCGAATTTTTATAGCTGGGGTATTGCTCAATGAGCAATGTGGGCACACCGTCCAGGTCTTCGTCGCGCAGGTATTTGTAGGTGTATTTGTCCACCTCCTGCGAGCTGATATCCTCATAGGCAAATTCAGACCCCATAAACGGGCCGGATTTATTTTTTGAGGAAATGCGCTTAACGCGTTTGAGTGCGGGCAGATACAGCCATTGTTCGTCTGGCTTTACGCTGTGTGACCAGGTTAAAAATGCCGTGCCTTTTACATCACCGGGCTTATCAAAGATCGACATGCTCTTGTCACCATCACCTGCTATTTCCAGGGTTTTTACCCGCACCTGCCGGGTTGAGGTATCGCCTTTACGGTTGCGCAGCAGCATATTCATTTCCGCCGTGCTATCGCCAAACCCAGTATCGCGCCGATCCACTTCGATGGCAATCGCCAGGCCCTTTTCTTCAGCGGTTTGCGCCACACCAGCGGCCGGACACAACAGCGCCATCGCCAGTAAATAAACTGGACTTATTTTAATGTTCATTTGGATTTTTCCTCAACTAACAGCAATAAAGGCGGTAGAAACAAAAAGTCGACGACAATGGCCAGGCAGATGGTAATGGCGGTCAATAAGCCCATACTCGCGTTCAGTTCAAACGTCGATTGGGCGAGCACCATAAATCCGGCAGCCAACACCAGGGTGGTCACCACGAGCGCCACGCCAACGGTCGAAAAAGCGTAGCGTACTGCCGCCTCGGCATCCAGGCCCTTTTCCCGTCGGGCGCGCAAATATTTACTGAGAAAATGAATGGTATCGTCGACCACGATACCCAGCGTCATGGCGACAATCACAGACAGCGCCAGCCCAACCTGGCCGACAGTTACCGCCCACAGGCCAAACGCAACCCCCGCCGGAGCAAGATTTGGCACCAGGCTCAGCAGGCCAAATTTAAGCGAGCGCAGGGCAAAAATCAGCAGTGCAGAGATAAGCACCAGCGCGATGCTGGTGCCTGTCAGCATACTGATAATATTGCGCATACCGATATGCGAAAACATCAGCGTGGGGCTGGCGCCGTAAGTGGCAATATCCGGCGTATTATCCCGCATCCAGTTGAGCACGCGCTGCTCAAATTCGAGTGTATCGACTGTTGAGAGGGTTTTTAACGTCACCTGTAAACGGGTCGCCGATTTATCGACATTGATCTGGTTATTTAAATCCAGGCCATAGGGCAGGGATATTTCGTAGAGCAGTAAATACTGCGCCGCCAGGTTGCGCGCTTCAGGTAGGCGGTAAAAATCGGCTTTATCGCCGTGCATGTTTTTATTTAAGCGGCGCATGACTTCAGCAAAGCTGTCTACGTGCACGACTTCCGGTTGCTGTTGCAGCCAGCGCTCGAATTTTTCCAGCTGCTGTAAAAAGGCTGGATTACCGATGCCGCCGGATTGTTTGGCGTCGAGGGAGTAATCAATAAAATACAAACCCGAAAGGTTTTCGGTAATGTGGTCGGTTTTTGCGCGAAACGGCACCGAGGTGGCAAAATACTCGACAAACACATCGTTGAGTTCATTTTTAGGAATTAATACAGAAAAGCTGACGATTAACCCACCCATCAACCAAAACAGTGGCCGCCGTTTGGCAATCACAAAATCGGCGACACGGTCCATAACCCGCACCGTTTCACGCGTATCGACTTTCACACGCAACGGCAGCACCGACACCAGGGCGGGCAGGAATATCACTGACAGCAGCAGGGCGTACAACACCCCCATCGCAACGATATTGCCCAAATCGCGAAAGGGCGGGGCATCAGAAAAATTCATGCTGAGAAAACCAATTGTGGTGGTTACCGAGGTCAGTAACACCGGGTGAAAATTGATCCGCAGGCTTTCGATAATCGCCGCCCGCTTCGCTTTCCCGGCACGCATATTCTGGAGCAGGGTGATGAGCATATGTACGCAGTCAGCCACCGCTAAGGTCAGGATTACAATGGGTGCGCTGGCAGAGGGCGGGGTGAGCTTTATGCCCAGCCAACCGGCGCTGCCCATGGCCATCATCACCGATAAAACGATGATCAACAGCGTGATAAATGTCGCGGTGATACTGCGCAGAAAAAACCATAGACCGACGATAAACAGGAGAAACATAATCGGGTACAGGGTTTTAAAATCGAGCTGAGTGGCCTCGGGAAACGCCTGGTTCATCATCACCACGCCGGTATCGTAAAAACCGATATCCGGGTACTTGGCCTGCATTTTCCCAATTAAGTCCCGGGTGAAATGCACGACTTCCGGCAGCTCGCTAATTTCATCGATACCGGGGATTTGCACGGTAATATTAACCCCTGTGACATGACCACTGGGTGACACCAGCTTGTTGACAAGACGTGGTTCAGCCAAGGCGATATCGCGAATCGCCTGCAGTGCCTGCGGGTTGAGCTGAGTGGGTTCAGCCACCAGATTTTCGACCGTGAGGCTGTCCTCATCGGCGTAGGTATATTGAAAATTGCTCACCGAGTCGACCCGCGTCGAGTAGGGAATCTGCCAGCTCTGTTCGGTTAAATCGACCAGTGCGGCGAGGGTTTGCGGGGTGAACACATTGCCGTCCTTTGGCTCCAGCATAATCAGCACATTATCGCTTTTGGTGTAGGTGTCCTGAATATTTTCAAACGCATCGAGCTGCGGGTTGCCCTCGCTGAAAAACACCCGGTAATCATTGGTAAATACCAGGTTTTTACCGCCGTAGCCCAGCACCATAGCGATGCCCAGTGTCGCCAGGATAATTAACCACCGATAGCGCAGCAGTGATTCAGCGTAACGTGTAAACATTGTGATATTCCCGTTTTTTTCAGGCGTTTATTCTATGCAATAGTGGTTCAGATTGCGATTACATAGAATAAATGCCAACTTGGCTTTTTCGCAGTTGAGCCGTCCTCAGTCTGGCAGGCTTCCCGTGATGGCTTACACTGGCGAAGGTGGTAGACTGGCGTTTGTCATAGCCACGTAGTGTCGTCAACAGATACACCATGCCTCTCATTGACCCAAAAATTGATTGTGTCTTTAAAGCCATCCTGGGCGCACCGGAAAATACCCCACTGCTGATTCACTTTCTCAATGGTGTACTCACCCCTGAGAGTCCAATCACAGACGTTGAAATTCTCAACCCCTACAACGAAAAGGAATACCTTTCAGACAAACTCACCATAGTCGATATAAAAGCCCGTGATGTGGCCAATAACACCTACCAGGTGGAGCTACAATTAAATATATTCCCCTATCTACCGGAACGGATGCTTTACTGTTGGAGTGATATTTACGGTGCGCAGATTCAAAGTGGGCAGGACTATCACAAGCTGCAACCCTCGATATCCATCTGGCTATTGGGTGAAAATCTATTCAAGGACAGTGATTGTTATCACCACCACTTTCAAATGGCGGATCTTGAACAGCAGCGTGTGCTTTCACCCCACTGCGCTATCCATGTACTGGAACTGGAAAAGTGGCGACGGCACCACAACCTTGAAGCGAAAGACCAATGGATGTATTTTTTTAAGGATGCAGACAAGTGGGAAGTACTTCCCACAGAACTTGATACCGAAGAAATGAGGCAGGCGATGGCCATATTGAAACGATTTTCAGAGAAAGAGCAGGATTACCACCTTTACCAGGCCCGACAGAATATTCTTCGGGAGGAAAAATCCCGGCAGCGTTCACTAAGTGAGGCGGTTAAGGCGATGAACGACGAACGCAGGCAGAAAGAGGAGGAACGCAGGCAGAAAGAAGCCGCACTTCAAGAAAAAGAGCGGCTATACGCTTTGTTGAAAAAGGCGGGCATTGATCCTGACCTTGAATAGGTTATTGAGTGACAGATTAGCTCAGCAAGCAAAATATGAAGTTGCTCTTGATACATTGAACGATAAATAATAATTAAGGTAAGCTTGATCCCCGTTTTAGCCAGTAAAAGCAAGCTGGCCAAGAGGAAGAAAGCGATAACTGATCTGGGGGTGGCGGTGACGACAGCCTGCTGCGTGCGCGGTGATGACGCCCTGCTCGGCGGTGAAGGCGATGATGTCCTCTACGGCGAAGCCGGTGATGACCTATGGTGGGCGGCGCAGGCGATGACACAGCGGTGTTCTCAGGGCGTTACACAGACTACCAATTTGCCGTCACGGATGAAACGCTGAGCATCATCGGTGCCGATGGCACAGACACGCTACTGGAAATGGAATACCTGCACTTTCTGGGTGATGTCGACACCGACCTGGTGCGTGTTGACCACCTGATGGCGATGCTCAAAGACCAACAGCGTCGTACAAGCAATGCTTTATCCTCGATGATGGCTTACACCAACGAAAGTGGTAGACTGGCGTTAGTTATAGCCACTCAGTGCTGCCAACAAACACACCATGCAACCCATTGATCCAAAAATTGATTGTGTCTTTAAAGCTATACTGGGCGCACCGGAAAATACCCCACTGCTGATTCACTTTCTCAATGGTGTCCTCACGCCTGAGAATCCCATCACAGACGTTGAAATCCTCAATCCTTACAACGAAAAAGAATACCTTTCAGACAAACTCACCATAGTCGATATAAAAGCCCGTGATGCGGCTAATAACACCTACCAAGTGGAGCTACAATTAAATATATTCCCCTATCTACCGGAGCGAATGCTTTACTGTTGGAGTGATATTTACGGTGCACAGATTCAAAGTGGGCAGGACTATCACAAGCTGCAACCCTCGATATCCATCTGGCTATTGGGTGAAAATCTATTCAGGGACAGTGACTGTTATCACCACCGCTTTCAAATGGCGGATCTTGAACAGCAGCGTGTGCTTTCACCCCACTGCGCTATCCATGTACTGGAACTGGAAAAGTGGCGACGGCACCACAACCTTGAAGCAAAAGACCAATGGATGTATTTTTTCAGAGATGCAGACAAGTGGGAAGCCCTTCCCACAGAACTTGATACCGAAGAAATGAGGCAGGCGATGGCCATATTGAAACGATTTTCAGAGAAAGAGCAGGATTACCACCTTTACCAGGCCCGGCAGAATATTCTTCGGGAGGAAAAGTCCCGGCAGCGTTCACTAAGCGAAGCGGTTAAGGCGATGAACGACGAACGCAGGCAGAAAGAAGCTGCGCTCCAGGAAAAAGCGCGGTTACGCGCCCTGCTGAAAAAAGCGGGCATTGATCCTGATTCTGAATAAACCATAGAGCCGACTGTTTAGCACGATACAGACGTATCCGTGTAATGGAATAGTGCAGGTATACTTACGCCAATTAAGTTTGAGAGCGCAAAGCATGTCAATTGTCAGAGGCTTGTTTCTCGGCCAGTTCCTCGCCTGTGCGGCGTTGCTGGGTTACGGTTACTACCTGCAATATGTCGAGTTTCTCGACCCCTGCCCCTTGTGCATGGTGCAGCGTTTGTGTTTTTTGGCGATTGCTGCCTTGGCATTACTGGCCACCGTGCATGGCCCAACGGGCGTGATGCGCCGGGTTTACGCAACGCTGTTAGGGGTGTTTGCATTAGTTGGGGCGGGGGTTGCCGGGCGGCAGATTTGGCTGCAACACCTCCCCGATGGCGACAAGCTCGAATGCGGTGCCGGGCTGGAGGTAATGCTGGAAACCCTGCCATTTTTTGACGTGGTGGCCAAAGTGCTAAAGGGGACGGGGGATTGCGCCGTAGTGCAGTGGACATTTCTGGGCTTATCGATTCCCGAGTGGGCAGCCGGGTGTTTTGTTGTTATGTTATTGGTGAATATTTATATATTCATTACGTCTGAATCAAACCATTGAGCGCAGAAAATGGCCAAAGACAAAAAAAAATCCAATTCAAATATTACCCAACTATGGCCGACCAGTGTGTTGACCAAGCGCTTTTCACACTACCAAAAAATCAACCCGGCCCTGCTTGAATTATTTTATGCACACAAAGAAAAAGAGCAGAAAAAACCGTCTCGCACTTATGTCAGCCACGACAAACTGCTCGCCCAATACCAGCAACATACGGCTTTAAATGAGCTGGCGCAGTTTATAAAAGACAGTGTATTTGAACTCGCCAAAGAGGTTAATGCCCCTTACTGGCCCAGCAATGGCAGCATGGACATCAATATGACCGGCATTTGGTTTCAAATTTCCAACGATTACAATTTCCACGAAACCCATGTACACGGTAACTGTTCGTGGTCTGGGGTTTACTACGTACAGTCGGGTGAGGCCAGCAAAGGGCCGGAGGATCACGTGGGCAAACAGCCCAATGGCGTTACGCGTTTTTATGGGCCAAATATCGATTTATCTGCCGGCGGCCATGCAGAGGCCGGCAATCTATATTTACAAGACTACGCCTACGATTCTTACCCGCAGGATGGCAAGCTGGTGGTGTTTCCGTCACACCTGAAACACATGGTATTTCCGTATCACGGGCCAACTGACCGGGTGGTTGTGTCATTTCATGTGCAAATGACAAACTCAAAAGGGGATCATTGGGGGTATGCTTTTCGATAAAAGTACATTTTGAGACTGCAACAGAAATTATATAAAGGCAAATAGCGGTCTTTTTACCTTCACGAGATTGCACTTCCCGAAGTCTTTTGCGTGGGTGTTCATGTGATTCTGGAATATATCGAGCTGTTTTAGGCGCTGTATATTTTTTATCATTTAACCTAAATTCCGCAGTTGAATCGTAGCCAGGGCGTCTAAGGTGCTGAAGCTGAAATTCTGGTAAAAGCGCTTTAGATTCAGTGCATTAGGTGCTCGCAGTAGATTCAACTGCGGAGTTTAGGTTCAAAGATTACCACTTGTGGGTTATCTTCATTTTCGTCAACGAACCTCCGCATATACTGGCGTAGCACTTGCGCTGCTGGAATGTCCAGATGCTTTTAGCGACACCCTATATAGACGCGTGGCACCCGCGTATTGATATTGGTCAATATTTCACACGGAATAGTGCCCGCCCAATCGGCCAGTTGTTCGGTGGTAATACCCTTTTGTGGCGCACCGCCCAGCAAGGTGACGGCATCGCCGTTAAACGCCGAGTCCGCGCCAATATCGATCATCACCTGATCCATGCAAATGCGCCCCACTACCGGGTAGCGCTTATCGTTGATAACGACCTCGGCCCTGCCAGACATGCTGCGAAAGTAACCGTCACCGTAACCGACAGGCACCGTGACGACACGCGTTTCTGTCTCGGTTTGCCACGCTGAACCATAACTCACCGGGTGCCCAGGCTTGACGACTTTGAAGTACACCACACGGGATTTCCAGGTCATCGCCGCGCGCAGTGCAAGCGTGCGGCGCGTTTCGCTCAATGGGTAAACGCCGTATAACATCACCCCAGGGCGCACCATATCGAGATGCGCGGCGGGCAATTGTGCAATCGCCCCGGAATTCGCCGCATGGCGTATCGGCATCGGCAGCTTGCGCCGCCGATAAAAATCACACACCGCCAAAAACCGATCGAGCTGTTGTTGGGTGTACCCAAGGTCTGCCTCGTCGGCACGGGCAAAATGGGTGTAAATACCTTCAACATGGCAGTATTCACAACGCAACGAGGCGTCGAGTAAGGTTTCCGCGCTGTAGTAGTGCACACCGATACGCTCCATCCCGGTATCGATCTTCAGGTGTACACGGGCGCGCTGATTGCGCTGCCTGGCGAGTGTTTCGATTTGCAGCAGCTTCTCCACCGAAGAGGCGGTGAGTGTCAGGTCGTGGTCGAGAAACAGAGGAATCTGATCACCGAGAATCCCCCCCATGACCAGAATAGGCGCCGTAATACCGGCCTTGCGCAGTTTGATTCCCTCCTCCAGAAAGGCGACACCAAAATACCCACAACCGTGTGATGCCAGGTGACGGGCAATCTCCACCAGGCCGTGGCCGTAGGCATTTGCCTTGACCACACTCATCACCGTAGCCGACGCCACGTGGGCGCAAATTGCCCGGTAGTTATGACTGATCGCGTCGAGGTCGATCTCGATATGCGTGGGGCGCAAAGCCTCGGCGTTATCGATAACCGGTTGGTTGAGACCCGTTATCATGCATCAATACCGCTTGCCCGTATCAGTGAAGCACGCCGCTATCGGGTTTGTCAGTGGTGTCTGCGCTCTGCTCTTTACCCGCATAAAACACGGTTTCACGCTGGCCCTTGGCATCGACTTTCAAACAGTTAAATCCGGTCTTGGCGAATGAGGTTTTCTGTAGGTCTGCCATTATCTTATCCGCATGGCCAAACGGGGCGACCAGATCCACCAGCCAGGGCCTGTCACCGCAGTTCCACTCGTCTGATTTGAGTTTAATCGATCCCTTTGAGAAGCGCGCCTCGACCTCCTCTGAAAAGTGCCCCCAATAGGCCATACCAAAGGGTTTTCCATCGGCTTTAAACATACGGAACTGATTGTGTGCAATAGGTGGCACTAACAACCATTCCAGGTCGGCGAGGAAAAAATTATGCCGGTGACGGGCCGATTGTGACATCAGCCAAACCGCCTCACCAAACACTTCGCCAATCGTGATATTTTTTATGCCGCCTTGTTCATTCATCTTTATTAACCTGTTTTTATCCAATATAAAGCGTATCTTAAAAGTTTCTCATCTTCAGGGAGAGGCACATTACGGCACCCTTGTAATAAGGGTGGAGACAACATTTAATGCGGTTTACCGGCATTGACCTCTACAATTTTTTGCGTGCCATCCGCCGCTGTTTGCAAGTAACTGAATACTTTACCGGAAAAAAGGCTATTAGCCATTTCATCGACAAAATACTGGGCATTACCAAACGGCGCCAGCACATCGACAATCCAGTAGTTACTGCCACTCTTCCACTCGTGGTTGCGTAGCTTTGCCTTGCCCTGGCCCAAACGCTGCGCGGTATCATCATCCACACTGGCCCAAAACACCACACCGACGGGCTTGCCCTCTTTGTGATAAATGCGGTATTGATTTAACAAAATAGGCTGCATAACCAACCAATCCAACTCCGCAATCAGCACCTGCCGGTGCGAGGGCGACTTATGCATCAACCACACAACCTCCCCCAGCACACCCGCCATCGTTTGTTTATTATCCCCTTCACTCACAAAAAAACCCCCATAAAATAATTAATCGATTTCACCCTTCACCGCTCCCGCAACGCCTCATCTTTATAGCGCATCAACGGTGCCAGCACATACTCGGCCAACAACCGTTTGCCCTGGTAAATATCGACCACGGCGGTCATGCCTGGAATAATCGCCGCCTGCTTACCATTCACGCTAATATCCGAGCGCTCGATGCGCACGGTTGCCGGGTATACCGGGCCAAGCTGTTCATCGAGCACCGCCGCCTCGGAAATGTGGCTGATCACCCCGACGATAGAGCCGTGTTTGGTAAAGTTGTAGGCGTCGATTTTTACCTTTACCTTGTCCCCGGTACTGACAAAGCCAATGTCTTTATTGGCAATTTTGATCGCCACTTCCAGCGCCACATTTCTGGGTACAACCTTCATTAACACCTCGCCCGATTGCACAACGCCCGAGCGGGTCGACACAGCGCTATCGTAAATCACCCCGTCGATAGGGCTGAGCAGGCGTTTCTCGGCAATATAGCGCTGGAGCTTGGCCATCTCCTTTTGTTTGACAGAAAGCTGTGATTGGGCTTCAAACCATTGTGTGTGCACCTGCTCTTCGTATTCCCTGCGGTAGGCGTTAAGCTCGCGCTCGGCGACATTAACACTGGCGTAGACTTTGTGCAGCGCCATTTTGTGGTTGTCCAGTTGTTGTCTTTGCAGCAGGCGGTTTTCACGCGCCTCTTCGACTTTGCTTTGCGCCGCGAGGCTACCCTCGACCATCGCCTGCATACGCTCGTCCCGCTTGACGTAAAACGGCATCATCTCCTCGGCGTTGCGCACTTCCTGGGATTGTTTGCTTAGCTCGCTTTTCGCCACCAACAGGCGGTGTTCACGCAGCTCAACCTGGGCGGTGTAGTGTTGCCACTGTAGCCAGTGCAGGGACTCGACCTGATCCTGCTGGTCTGGGTCAATATCGTCCTGATCGGGTAACTCCCGGTTACATACCTGCCCGGCGAGGCATTGTTTCATGGCGGTGAGACGCAGCCGTTGCAAGCGCAGCTGCATGACCTCCTGCGCTACTTGGTCCAGCTCGGTGGTGAGTAGTGAGTCGCTCAACTGCACCAGCAATTGACCCTGGCTGACAGCATCGCCATCTCTAACGTGTATCTCGGCAATCACGCCCAGCTCTTTGGGCTGGATCAACTGCACCCCGGCACGGGTGACCACCTCCCCGGTAGCCGGGGACACCACATCGACCTCCGCCAGCCAGGCCCACACCAACAGCGCCGAGACCAGCGCCAACAGTGACCCGGTGACCAGCCAGGCAGACAGCGATAAACGCGCCGCGAGAATACTCTCGATGCCGGTGAGGAAATCACTTTCTATATACTGCTTACTCATGGGGTACTGAGCCTCCCGACTCCTTCTTTACACGCTGCCTCCCGGGGGTGTCGCAAAAGCCCCTCTCCCAGCTCGGGAGAGGGGCTTTTGAGGCAGTCTCTGGAGGTGTCGAGGAGCGTTTATTCGGCTGATTCATCACGCCACCTTGTCGGTTTTTTTATTGACTTTGGCCATTTGCATCTCGCAGCTGCGCCGGAATACGCCGTCTTTTTTCGCCAGCAGCGCATTCCAGCTACCCTGCTCGACGATACGGCCATTTTTCATCACCAGTAAACGGTCGGCACAGCGCAATGTCGATAAGCGGTGCGCGACCAGGAAGACGGTTTTGCCACGGCATATCTCGCGCATATTGGTTTGTATCAACCGCTCGGCCTCGGTATCCAGCGCGCTGGTGGCTTCGTCCCATAGCAGTAATTTGGGTTCCATCACCAATGCCCTGGCAATGGCGATGCGCTGACGCTGACCCACCGACAGCAATACACCCTTTTCCCCCACCACGGTATCGTAAGCCTGTGGCAGGGCGCGGATAAACCCATCGGCCCCGGCCAGCACCGCCGCCTGCTCGATACGCGCCTGCGAGAGGTTGCTGTCGGCGATGGCGATGTTGTCCCGCACCGACAGATTGAACAGGAAATTGTCTTGCAGCACCACGCCAATATGGCGGCGAATCCAGTTGGGGTCGAGCTGCGCCAGGTTCATACCGTCCAGCAGCACTTTGCCGCTACTGGGGGAGTACAACCGCAACAGCAGGCTCAGCAGGGTGGTTTTACCAGAGCCTGAGTGCCCGGCGATACCGATAATCTCACCCGCTTTGGCGGTAAAGTCGATATCTTCCAACACCAGGGAGCTTTGCTCTGTGTAGCGAAAGGAGACCTTATCAAACACGATCTGGCCCTTGATATCCGGCTGCATGGCGTGCTCGCTATTCACCCCCACCTCCTGGGGGGTATCGAATACCTCGCGCAGGCGCCGCACCGAAATTTTGACCTGATGCAGTTGTTGCAGCATTTGCGCAATGCGCATCGACGGCGCCATCACCCGGCCCGCCAGCATATTCACCGCGATCATTTGCCCCGGTGTCATCTGCCCGTCGAGCACGGCGGTGGCCCCCAACCACATGGTGATGGCGATAGTGCCTTTGTTGATAATCGTGCCGAGCTGTCCCACGTTAGTCGACAGGCGTTCACTGAAGTAGGCAAAGCGGCTGTGTTCCGCCACCTGATTTTCCCAGCGCCGCTGCATTTGTGGCTCCAGTGCCAGCGCCTTGAGGGTATCCATACCGCGCACCGTCTCGACCAGATACGACTGGTTATCGGTGTGCATTTTGTATTTTTCCTGCATTTGGTCTTTCAGGAACGGCGAGGTAATCGCGTACACCACAAAACACAGGGCCACGCCGATCAGCACTACCACCGTCAACAGCGGGCTAAATAAATACATCAAGCCTGCCAATAAAAACGCGAACGGGAAGTCGATCAACACCGTTAAACCGCTGCCGGTAATAAACGTGCGGATGCTCTCCAGCTCGCGCACGCGGGTGACGGTATCACCGGTTTGCCGCTGGGTAAAAAAACCAATGGGCAAATGCAGCAGGTGGCGAAACACCCGCGCCGCCAGAATCACATCGACCTTGGTGGTGGCGTGGGTGAGTAAATGCCGCCGGAACAGACCGATAAGAAAGTCAAACACAGTAATCACCAGCAGGCCGACAAACAGCACATCCAGCGTGCTGTAACCACTGGATGAAAACACCTTATCCATCACAATCATGGAAAACAGCGGCGTCACCATGGCGAACACCTGCAACATCACCGCCGCCAACAACACCTGTGAAAACGCCATGCGGTGCTTGAGCAACTCCCGCCAGAACCAGCCGAGGCCGAAGGGCTTCTCCTCCACCTTGTGGCCTTTGGCCAGCAGAATTACCTTGCCACCGATCAGATCATGCAGCGCGTGCGCGTCCAGTTGTTCACCTTTATTGTGCAGCGGTCGCTGCACAATCGCCTGGTCGTCGTCCTGCCATTTGATCAGCAGCAGGTACTCACCATCCCGGCCTTCGAGAATGCAGGGGGTGGGCAGGCGTTTGAGCTGGCGTTTAGACACACGGCGGCGTTTGGTTTTCAGGGAAAACAAGTGCTGCCCGGCCTGGAGTATATCGGTCGAGTTCCAGTGTTCCGCCTTGCCGTAGTCACGCCGCAGAATCGTGGTATCCACCTGGATACCCAGCAAGTGCAACGACAGGGCAAAACATTGAAACGCCGAATCAACCGGTGGCAGAGGCTCCATTTTTTTTATCATTTGGTTTTCCGTGTTAGTGGGGAATTACATACCGTTTTACCCTACCAGGGTGTCATGGTCATCAACATAATCGTGAGCCGGTTCGGTCGTCTCGACGATACCGTGTTCGCTGTCGCTCAGCGCACTGCCCGCCAGTTGGTTGATGATGCTGGCCAATTGGTTGGCGATGGCATCGGCTTCCTCGTTGGGGTCGATCAATGCGGGAGGGGGTGAATCTTCGGTACTGGCCACAGCGGGGGTTGTTTCACCAGGCGCTGGTGTCGGGGTTTCTGGTTCGTCGTCGTGATAGTACACCGTGGCATCGGCAAAGTCGCTGCGGCGACCATCGGTGTATTCAAACTGGCCGATGCCGTGTACATCCACGCCGTCGAATTGGCGGTATTCGTTATCAGAGACCAGGTAGAAGGTTTCGATACCCATGGCTTCGAGGCTGAGGAATTCGCCGTTGTCGGTGATGCCGTCGCTGTTGGCGTCCCGCCATACGCCGAATTCGTGCCAGCGCTCGTCCTGTGCATTCAGCAGGCCATCCTGGTTAGTGTCAAAGGCCAGTTGCAGGCCGTGCAGGTCGGTTTGTGCATCCGGGTGCCAATCGGCAAAGGCAATTTCATGGCCGTGGGTGACAATGCCGTCGCCGTCGTAGTCGATGGCGAGGACGCCGTCAGCGCTGTCGGCCAGCCAGGCGCCGGTCTCCAGTGTGCCATCGCTGTCGTAATCAAAGTTGACGGCATTGGCCTCAAAAGCGAAACCGTCGTTATTTAAATCGAGGAAAATGGGTCTATTATTTCCACCATGACAATCCTGTCCTGTACAGCCACCGTTTGATCCATAGAAGCTACGCAAATAGTTCAATCCAGCAGTGATACTTACCTGAGCACCTGATATATCCCCAGCGGTAGCGGTAAATTGATTGTGATTGACCCCGACCCCGGTTCCTCGACCAAATAACACCCCGTACACATCGACATAAAAATTCGCCGTATTGCCGGATATCGAGTAACGCACTGGGGTTTGTGCCCCATTTCCAGATGCCGTTATATTGAGTTGATCACCAGAGTTGTCACTATCTGTTACTTCAAAATAGACACGGTCAACACGATTATTACTCAGACCATATATCTGTTTAGTGTAATAGAACTGTCTTATGGTAGGTGCATCATTCACCGGCTGGAAATCCGTAGTAAGGCTGTTAGTCACCGAGGTATTGTGCCCGTCTGAAACACTGTAAGTCCCCGAGCGGCTACCGTGAATATTCTCACCCAATTGCACCACATTCCATGCACCGTCAATATCCCCTGCAACCGTTACGCTGTACTGGTTGACGGTTAATGCCTCCCGCTCAATATCGTAGTATTGACCCACCATCACGGCGGTATCCAGCGTCAATGCCACGTCTTCAAAACCACTAAAGGTGGCACCGTCACCCACCCG
This sequence comes from Gammaproteobacteria bacterium, assembly GCA_965277715.1. GTDB lineage: Bacteria > Pseudomonadota > Gammaproteobacteria > JBCCGL01 > JBCCGL01 > JBCCGL01. The sequence goes on along the minus strand of OZ255836.1, from coordinate 3,287,313 downwards.
GATCGGTGCATTATTGCGCGTATCCAAATAGAGTTGTTGACCATCGTTAAACGCCAGCGTATCGATATCCCGCAGGGTAAAGGTATGGCCTTGGTAGGTGAGGGTATCGTCGCCGTTGTCGTTTTTGTCGAGGCCGTAATCACTGCGGTTCTGGTGCAGGTAGTCGACAAAGGCATCGCGGCTGATATTGATATTCAGACTACTGGCCACCGTGCTGCCAATCAGGGTATCGACATTGTCTTCGTGCAGGAATATATCCAGGTCATCCGTGCCACTGCCTATACGGACGCTGACATTCGCCGCCGTTGTGGCGTGGATATTTTCAATGCCCATGGCATTGCTCAGGTCATAGCTGCCCCCGGCGGTCAGGTTCAGGGTGTCCTGGCCCGCACCGCCATCCAGCGTTGAGGTGGCGGTGATAAAGCCCGCATCCCCCAGGTTGAGGATATCGGCCGCAGCGGTGAGGTTGATATGCACGCTGGTAAACCCACTGAAGGCGCTGCTGTTAAACGTGTGACCCGCGCCGCTAAACGTCAGGGTATTGTTGCCCGCGCCACCGTCGATCCGGGTGTTGCTGTTGCTGACGGTAATCAGGTCATTGCCGCTGTGCAGTTGAATGGTTTCGATATTACTGATATTGCCTATCGCCACCGTGCCACTCTGGATAAAGTTGAGGGTGTCGCTGCCGCTGCCACCATCGACAATATCGGAAAAGTCGGCATAGAATGTGTCATTGCCACTGCCACCAGACAGGGTGTCCGCTCCCGAGTCACCGTACAGCGTATCATTGCCCGCACCGGCATAAATCGCATCATTACCGGCGCCACCGCGCAGGATATCAGCCCCGCCGCCGCCATAAACGGTGTCATTACCCGCACCGGCATCGACCGTATCCCCTTGGCTGGTGCGCGTGGGCACAACGACAGCAAGCGTATTCTGGGTGACTTGGGTATCTCCCCCACGCAGCTCGGTGGCGGTGACTTGCAGGGTCAATTCCAGTGTCTGGCCAGCGCGTGCTCCGGGTACCAACAGGTAAGCCTGCCCCTGTGCGTTGTAGGCCAGGCCTGCGCCAATGCTGGCAAGGCTCACCGGGGCGTTATACCCCGGCGGCTTGACCAGCAATTGATCGCTTAAGGTTTCACTGCCATCGGTATCCGCCCCTACAAAGCTGGCGCTGATCGGGATCTGGATAAATTGTTCCGTATCGATTACATCATTGCCCGCCGTGCCGGTGATGCTGTCATGGCTAAACGTGCCATCGATCCGCTGCCCGCCCAATCCATTGGCAACGCTGACCTGCAAGTCGGCGGTAGGGGCTGTATTGGGCACCTGCAAATTGATTTGTACGGCATCCGCGACCGCGTTCACGGTGACGGGCACGGTGGCGCTGCGCTGGGCCATTGAGCCGTTTGCGCCCTCGCGGCTGTAGGCGGTGACGGTCAGGTTAAAGTCCTGATCGCTGTTGGTCGGTGGGGTAAACGTTAAGCCACTCAACTGTGCGGGGGTCAGTTGCCAGCTACCATTGTTGAGATCGGTGCCGTGGTTGAGGCGGGCGCCAGCGGGCAGGCCAGATACCACAATTGTCAGGCTTTCGCTGCCATCGGTATCGGTCAGGGCCGACTGGATATTCAGCGCAATGGCGGTGTCTTCATTGCCCTGGGCGGACTGCACAACCAGAGTGGGCGCATCGGCCACCGCATTGACAGTGACCGGCAGGGTGGCGCTGCGTTGCGCTACCGGGCCGTTTGTGCCCTCGCGGCTGTAGGCGGTGATCGCCAGGTTAAAGTTCTGGTCGCTGTTAGCGGGGGGGGTGACGGTTAGCCCGGTGAGTTGTTCACGGGTTAAAAGCCAACTGCCATCGCTTTGTTGGACGCCCCGGTTCAGGCTGGCACCCGCCGGGAGGTTGGCAATCTCTATAGCCAGGGTTTCGCTGCCATCGGTGTCGATAAGGGCCGACTGGATATTCAGCGCAATGGCGGTGTCTTCATTGCCCTGGGCGGACTGCACAACCAGGGTGGGGGTATCGGCCACTGCATTGACAGTGACCGGCAGGGTGGCGCTGCGTTGCGCTACCGGGCCGTTTGTGCCCTCGCGACTGTAGGCGGTGATCGCCAGGTTAAAGTTCTGGTCGCTGTTAGCGGGTGGGGTAACGGTTAGCCCGGTGAGTTGTTCACGGGTTAAAAGCCAGGTGCCATCGCTTTGTTGGATGCCCCGGTTCAGGCTGGCACCCGCCGGGAGGTTGGCAATCTCTATAGCCAGGGTTTCACTGCCATCGGTGTCGATAAGGGCCGACTGGATATTCAGCGCAATGGCGGTGTCTTCATTGCCCTGGGCGGCCTGCACAGTCAGTGTGGGCATATCGGCCACTGCATCAACCACCACATTCAGGGTCGTCGTGGTTTGTGCCACATCACCACCTCGACTTTCTGTGCTGTAGGCGGTGACGGTCAGTTCAAAGTCTTTATCGCTGTTGACCGGTGGGGTGATGGCCAGCCCAGCCAGTTCAGCGGGCGTCAGGCGCCAGGTGCCATTGCCTTGATCGATACCCCGGCTCAGATTGGCCCCCGCCGGGAGATTGGCAATCTCAATGGCCAAGGTTTCACTGCCATCGGTATCAATAAGGGTCGATTGGATATTCAAGGCAATAGTACTGTCTTCATTACCTTGGGCGGCCTGCACAGCCAGGGTAGGTGCATCGGCCACCGCATCAACCACTACATTTAGGGTGGCCGTGGTTTGGGCGGTATCGTCGCCTCGACTTTCTGTGCTGTAGGCGGTGACGGTCAGTTCAAAGTCTTTATCGCTGTTGGCCGGTGGGGTGATGGTTAGCCCGGCCAGTTCAGCGGGCGTCAGACGCCAGGTGCCATTGCCCCGATCGATACCCCGATTCAGGCTCGCGCCAACGGGGAGATTGCCGATGTCAATATGCAGGGTTTCGCTACCATCTATATCGATAAGCGTCGATTGGATGTTTAGAGCAATGTCGGTGTCTTCATTGCCTCGCGCAGCCTGTACCGTCAGTACTGGGGCATCAGCGGCGGCATCGACAACCACATTCAGTGTGCTCGTGGTTTGTATGGTATCGCCGCCTCGACTTTCTGTGCTGTAGGCGGTGACGGTCAGCGCAAAGTCTTTATCGCTATTGGCTGGTGGGGTGATCGTTAGCCCGGCCAGTTCAGTGGGGGTCAGGCGCCAACTGCCATCGCTTTGCTGGATGCCTCGGTTCAGGCTAGCGCCGACAGGGAGATTGGCTATATCGATATGCAGGGTTTCACTGCCATCGGTATCGGTCAGGGCTGACTGGATATTCAGCGCAATCGCGGTGTCTTCATTGCCCTGGGCGGCCTGCACAACCAAGGTGGGCGTATCGGCTATCGCATCGACAACTACATTCAGGGTGGCCGTGGTTTGTGTGGTATCACCACCTTCGCTTTCTGTGCTGTAAGCGGTGACGGTTAGTTCAAAGTCTTCATCGCTGTTGGCAGGCGGGGTGATGGTCAACCCGGCCAATTCAGCGGGTATCAGACGCCAAGTGCCGTCACTTTGCTGGGTGCCTTTGTTTAGGCTCGCGCCCGCAGGGAGGTTGGCTATATCAATATGCAGGGTTTCACTGCCATCGGTATCGGTCAGGGTTGACTGGATATTCAGCGCAATCGCAGTGTCTTCATTGCCCTGGGCGGCCTGCACAGCCAGGGTGGGTGCATCAGCCACTGCATCAACCACTACATTCAGGGTGGCCGTGGTTTGTGTGGTATCACCGCCTTCGCTTTCTGTGCTGTAAGCGGTGACGGTTAGTTCAAAGTCTTCATCGCTGTTGGCAGGCGGGGTGATGGTTAGCCCGGCCAATTCAACGGGTGTCAGACGCCAAGTGCCGTCACTTTGCTGGGTGCCTTTGTTTAGGCTCGCGCCCGCAGGGAGGTTGGCTATATCGATATGCAGGGTTTCACTGCCATCGGTGTCAGTCAGGGCTGATTGGATATCCAGCGCAATCGCGGTGTCTTCGTTGCCCTGTGATGCCTGCACAGTCAGGGTGGGTGCGTCGGCTACCGCATCGACAACTACATTCAGTGTGGCCGTGGTTTGTGTGGTATCACCACCTCCGCTTTCTGTGCTGTAGGCGGTGACGGTTAGTTCAAAGTTCTCATCGCTGTTGGCAGGCGGGGTGATACTCAGCCCAGTCAGTTCAGCGAGGGTCAGGCGCCAACTGCCATCACTTTGCTGGATACCTTTGTTTAGGCTGGCGCCCGCAGGGAGGTTGGCTATATCAATATGCAGGGTTTCACTGCCATCGGTATCGGTCAGGGTTGACTGGATATTCAGCGCAATCGCGGTGTCTTCATTGCCCTGGGCGGCCTGCACAACCAAGGTGGGCGTATCGGCTATCGCATCGACAACTACATTCAGGGTGGCCGTGGTTTGTGTGGTATCACCACCTTCGCTTTCTGTGCTGTAAGCGGTGACGGTTAGTTCAAAGTCTTCATCGCTGTTGGCAGGCGGGGTGATGGTCAACCCGGCCAATTCAGCGGGTATCAGACGCCAAGTGCCATCGCTTTGCTGGGTGCCTTTGTTTAGGCTCGCGCCCGCAGGGAGGTTGGCTATATCAATATGCAGGGTTTCACTGCCATCGGTATCGGTCAGGGTTGACTGGATATTCAGCGCAATCGCGGTGTCTTCATTGCCCTGGGCGGCCTGCACAACCAAGGTGGGCGTATCGGCTATCGCATCGACAACTACATTCAGTGTGGCCGTGGTTTGTGCCACATCACCGCCTCGACTTTCTGTGCTGTAGGCGGTGACAGTCAGTTCAAAGTCTTCACCGCTATTGGCAGGTGGGGTGATAGCCAGCCCCGCCAATTCAGCGGGGGTCAGACGCCAACTGCCATCGCTTTGCTGGGTGCCTCGGTTCAGGCTGGCGCCGACAGGGAGGTTAGCTATATCAATATGCAGGGTTTCACTGCCATCGGTATCGGTGAGAGCTGACTGGATATCCAGGGCAATCGCGGTGTCTTCATTACCCTGGGCGGCTTGCACAACCAGGGTAGGCGCATCGGCAACGGCATCAACCACCACATTCAGCGTGGCCGTGGTTTGGGCCACATCACCGCCTCGACTTTCTGTGCTGTAGGCGGTGACGGTCAGTTCAAAGTCTTCATCGCTATTGGCAGGCGGGGTGATCGTTAGCCCGGCCAATTCAGCGGGGGTCAGGCGCCAACTGCCATCGCTTTGCTGGGTGCCTCGGTTCAGGCTGGCGCCCGCAGGGAGGTTAGCTATATCAATATGCAGGGTTTCGCTGCCATCGGTATCGATAAGGGCTGACTGGATATTCAGGGCAATTGCGGTGTCTTCATTACCCTGGGCGGCTTGCACAACCAGGGTAGGCGCATCGGCGACGGCATCAACCACCACATTCAGGGTGGCCGTGGTTTGGGCTACATCACCACCCCTACTTTCTGTGCTGTAGGCGGTGACGGTCAGTTCAAAGTCTTCATCGCTATTGGCGGGCGGGGTGATCGTTAGCCCCGCCAATTCAGCGGGGGTCAGGCGCCAACTGCCATCGCTTTGCTGGGTGCCTCGGTTCAGGCTGGCGCCTGCGGGAAGATTACCAATATCAATATGCAGGGTTTCACTGCCATCGGTATCGATAAGGGCTGACTGGATATTCAGGGCAATCGTCGCATCCTCATCGCCCTCTGCGGCTTGTACCGTCAGGTCAGGCCCATCGGCCACCGCCGTCACGGTAACCGGCAGGCTGACGGTGGTATCGGCCTGGGTGCCGTTGGCTTCTTGAGTGGTGGCGGTAACTGTCAGCGCAAAGTCTGTATCGCTGTGGGGCGGGGCGGTGATGCTTAGCCCGGACAGCTCGGCAGCGGTGAGCTGGTAGCTACCGTCACTCTGTCGCTCGCCCTGGTTTAAAACACTGCCTGTGGGCAGGTCGCTGATGCGGATACTCACCTGTTCACTGGCATCGATCAAATTGAGTTGTATCGACAGGGCAATCGCCTGATCTTCACTGCCCAGCGCCGGGCTGGCCAGGACGGTGGGTGCATCCGCGACGGCCTGCACGGTGACCGGCAAGGCCACGCTGCGCTGAGCCTCATCGCCTCCGGATTCTGTACTGTAGGCGGTAACTGTCAGGGTGAAGTCGCTGTGGTCATTCGGCGCCGGGGTAATGTGTAAGCCAGACAGTTCGGCGGCACTTAATAACCAACTGCCATCCACTTGTCGAGTGCCCTGGTTGAGGCTGGCCCCAGTGGGCAGGTCACTGATGCGTACCCGTAGGGTTTCGCTGCCGTCGGTATCCACCAGGCTGGGCTGAATCGTCAGCGCGATGTCGGTGTCTTCCAGGCCGGTCGCGGCGACGGTTTGCAAAAGCGGCGCATCGGCCACGGCATCCACCGTGATATTCAGGGTTGTGCGGGTTTGCGCCACATCATCGTTTTCATTTTCTGTGCTATAGGCGGTAACGGTTAAGGCGATGTCTTCAGCGCTGTTAGCCGGTGGGGTGATGGTTAAGCCACTGAGTTGTTCAGGGGTCAATCGCCAGGTGCCATTACTTTGCAACGCGCCCTGGTTGAGGCTGGCACCCGTGGGGATATTGGCAATCTCGATGTACTGGGTTTCGCTACCGTCTGTATCACTAAGCACCGATTGGATATTCAGCGCAATCGCACTGTCTTCGGCGCCCCGTGCTGCCTGCACAGCGAGCTGCGGCGTATCGGCCACGGCATCCACGCTGACATTTAAGGTTGCGCGGGTTTGCGCCACATCACCGTTTGCGTTCTCTGTGCTGTAGGCGGTGACGGTTAGCGCGATGTCTTCAGCACTGTTAGTGGGTGGGGTGATGGTTAAACCGCTGAGTTGTTCGGGGTTTAATCGCCAGGCACCATTGCTTTGTAATACACCCTGGTTGAGGCTGGCACCTGTAGGGATATTGGCAATCTCGATGTACTGGGTTTCGCTGCCGTCTGTATCACTAAGCACCGATTGAATCGTCAGGGCAATCGCCGTGTCTTCAACACCCCGCGCTGCCTGGACGGACAACACGGGCGCATCGGCCACCGCATCAACCACCACATTCAGCGTGGCCGTGGTTTGGGCTACATCACCGCCTCGACTTTCTGTGCTGTAGGCGGTGACGGTTAGCGCGATGTCTTCAGCGCTGTTGGCGGGTGGCGTGATGGTTAAACCGCTGAGTTGTTCGGGGTTTAATCGCCAGGCACCATTGCTTTGTAATACACCCTGGTTGAGGCTGGCACCTGTAGGGATATTGGCAATCTCGATGTACTGGGTTTCACTGCCGTCTGTATCGGTAAGGGCCGATTGAATCGTCAGGGCAATCGCCGTGTCTTCAACACCCCGCGCTGCCTGGACGGACAACACGGGCGCATCGGCCACCGCATCAACCACCACATTCAGCGTGGCCGTGGTTTGGGCGGTATCGCCGCCTTCACTTTCTGTGCTGTAGGCGGTAACGGTCAGTTCAAAGTTTTCATCGCTGTTGGCAGGCGGGGTGATCGTTAGCCCGGCCAGTTCCGCAGGGGTCAGGCGCCAACTGCCATCGCTTTGCTGGGTGCCTCTGTTCAGGTTGGCGCCGACAGGAAGGTTGGCTATATCAATATGCAGGGTTTCACTGCCATCGGCATCGGTGAGGGCTGACTGGATATTCAGCGCAATCGCGCTGTCTTCGGCGCCCCGCGCTGCCTGGGCGGCGAGCTGCGGCGCATCGGCCACGGCATCCACGCTGACATTTAAGGTTGCGCGGGTTTGCGCCACATCACCGTTTGCGTTCTCTGTGCTGTAGGCGGTGACGGTTAAGGCGATGTTTTCAGCGCTGTTGGCGGGCGGGGTGATCGTTAGGCCACTGAGTTGTTCGGGGTTTAATCGCCAGGCACCATTGCTTTGTAATACACCCTGGTTGAGGCTGGCACCCGTAGGGATATTGGCAATCTCGATGTGCTGGGTTTCGCTGCCGTCTGTATCACTAAGCACCGATTGGATATTCAGGGCAATCGCGCTGTCTTCGGCGCCCCGCGCTGCCTGCACAGCGAGCTGCGGCGCATCGGACACGGCGTCCACGCTGACATTCAGGGTTGTGCGGGTTTGCGCCACATCACCGTTTGCGCTCTCTGTGCTGTAGGCGGTGACGGTTAAGGCGATGTTTTCAGCGCTGTTGGCGGGCGGGGTGATCGTTAGGCCACTGAGTTGTTCGGGGTTTAATCGCCAGGTGCCATTGCTTTGTAATACGCCCTGGTTGAGGCGGGCGCCCGTAGGGATATTGCCAATCTCGATGTGCTGGGTTTCGCTGCTGTCTGTGTCACTAAGTACCGATTGAATGTTCAGGTTAATCGCGCTGTCTTCAACACCCTGCGCCGCCTGGGTGGCGAGCTGGGGTGCATCCGCTACCGCATCAACAGCGATATTCAGGGTTGTGCTGATGCGTGACTCGGCGCCATTTACACGCTCTGTGCTGATCGCGGTGACGGCCAGGGCGATGTGTTCACCGCTGTTGGTGGCCGGGGTCAGGGTCAGCCCGCTGAGGTCTTCAGCGGTCAGTTGCCAGCGGCCATCAACCAAGTCTGCGCCCCGGTTGAGGCGGGCGCCCGCCGGTACGTTGGCGATCTCGACGCTGAGGCGTTCGCTGTTGTCCGTATCGCTAAGGGCCGCTTGTATATTCAGTGCAATCGCTGTGTCTTCCGGTCCCTGAGCGGCCTGTACGGTGAGCACCGGGGCATCGGCCCCGGCGATAATGTTCACCGCCAGGGTGGTGGTGCTTTGCGCTTCACTGCCATTGGCATCACGGCTAAACGCGGTGATGTTCAGAACAAAATCCTGGTCGCTGTTGGCCGCCGGGGTGAGGCGTAAACCGCTCAGTTGTTCAGGGGTCAGCCGCCAGCGGCCATTGCCCAGGTCGACACCCTGGCTGAGGGTGGCCCCGGCGGGCACATTGGCGATTTCCAGGGTCTGGGTCTCGCTGCCGTCGGTATCGGTCAGCGCCGATTGAATCGCCAATGCGATGGCGGTGTCTTCGCTCCCCGTCGCGGCCTGTGCGGTGAGTACCGGGGCATCGGCCACGGCGTTTACCACCACGTGCAGGGTGGCGCTGGTTTGTGTGCTGGCGCCATTGCCGGTCTCGACGCTGTAAGCGGTGACGGTCAGGGCAAGCGCCTCGCTGCTATTGGCGGCGGGGGTGAGGCTTAGCCCGGTCAGTTGCTCTGGGCGTAAACGCCAGGTGCCATTACCCAGGTCTATGCCCTGGTTGAGGTGGGCGCCCGTGGGCAGGTTGGCAATTTCGATGTACTGGGTTTCGCTGCCATCGGTGTCGACGCGTGTCGATTGAATATTCAAGCCAATAGCGGTGTCTTCATCGCCCTGCACAGCTTGGACAAGTAGCTGTGGCGTATCGGCCACGGCATTAACGGTCACGGTTAAGGTCGCGGTGCGCTGTACACTATTACCATTTTCCGTCTCACGGCTGGTGCTGGTGATCTGTAGTGTGATGGCCTCGTCGCTGTCGGCTGGCGGGGTCAGGGTCAGGCCCGACAGTTGTTCCGGGCGGAGTTGCCACACGCCACCGCCGATAGGTGCGCCCTGGTTGAGGCGGGCGCCCGCCGGGACATTGGCGATCTCGATAGATTGGGTTTCACTGCCATCGGTGTCGGTCAGCAGGGATTGGATCGATAGGGCAATGGCGGTGTCTTCATCGCCCTGGGCATCGCCCACGGTCAGTACGGGGGTATCGGCCCGCGCCTGTACGTCGATGATCAAGGGCTGTTCGACGGTGGCAATGCGCCCATCGGCGAGGTTTTGGGTGGTGACGGATACGCTGAGGCGGATATCCCGGTCATCATCAGCCGCCGGGGTGAGGGTGAGGCCCGCCAGTTCGTTGAGGCTGAGCCGCCAGCGGCCATCGCTTTGCTGGGTGCCTGCACTGAGGTGGGCGTTCTGCGGCAGGCCATCGATAAAGACGCTGATGAGTTCCAGGGCGTTGTTGCCGTTGACATCGATTTGCAGGGCGATCGACTGGTCTTCCTGGGTAACCCGGTTGGCGAGGGTGACGCTCGGCGCCAGGAAGGGGCGGGTAATCGGTGGCAACGGGTCTGTCGCGGGTTGTTCGGCGGGGTCTTCCGGTGGCGTGCCTTCACTCGCCTCGGCCTCTTCGGCAATGGGGGCTTCAGTGGTATTCGTTTGTGCGGGGTTGCCGCCTTCGCCTGCCAGGCCTTCTGCCGTATCCGTTGGCGGCTGGCCATTGGCCGGGTTGGTTGGCGCGCCGGTGGTATCACCCGGCTGGGTGAGGGGGTCTCCGATGGGGGGGACGCCTGTCCCTGCCGTTAACCCGCTCTGGGTGGGTAGCGGCAATGCCCCGTTGGCTTGTGTGCCACTGGCTTCTACTTCGTTGAACTGCGGGGCGGGGTTAGCGGTGCCCGCTTCTGTTGTTTGTTCGTCTTCATCGCTGGGGGTTTGCCCCTGGGTAAACAGGGTATCTGGGGTTTCACCTTGCAGGTCGGGGTTTTCGCGGGCCGCTGCCTGGGCCGCCATAAAGGTGGCGATCAGGCTCGCAGCACTGACGCCCGCCAGGTTGAAGGTGTTGCCGTTACTGCGATTGGGCGCACCGTCGTCGACTTCCTCTTCGTCTTCGCGCTGTTGGTCTTTGAGCATCGCCATCAAGTGGTCGACACGCACCAGGTCGGTGTCGACATCACCCAGAAAGTGCAGGTATTCCATTTCCAGTAGCGTGTCTGTGCCATCGGCACCGAGGATGCTCAGCGTTTCATCCGTGACGGCAAATTGGTAGTCTGTGTAACGCCCTGAGAACACCGCTGTGTCATCGCCCGCGCCGCCCACCAGTAGGTCATCACCGGCTTCGCCGTAGAGGACATCATCGCCTTCACCGCCGAGCAGGGCGTCATCACCGCGCCCCCCCAATAGGCTGTCGTCACCGCTACCCCCAGACAGGTAGTCACGGCCTTCACCGCCAAATAGTTTGTCTTTATCGCCGCCCCCGTAGAGGCGGTCGGCACCCTGGCCACCGACCAGTTGATCGTCACCCCCCCCAGCGCGCAGGGTATCGCTGCCCTCTCCACCCCAGAGCAGGTTGGTGTTGGCGTTACCCACCAGCAGGTCGTCATGGTCACTGCCCTGGATATGTTCGATGCCCGCCAGGCTGTCCCCCTGGGCATCGCTGTATTGGCCGTGACCGGCAATTTCTGCCCCCGTATCCCGTTGGCTGCCAGAGAGCCAGACGTTAACGCCCTCACCACTGGCGCTGTAGTCTGCCGTGTCCTGGCCACTGCCGCCGATCAGGGTGTCACCGCCGCCACCACCCGCCAAGATGTCATCGCCTTCCATTCCCGATAAGCGGTTGCTGTTGCCATCACCGGTCAGTTGGTCGTTGTGGCGGCTGCCAACGGCGTGTTCGATATTCTCGTAAGTGTCCCCTTCGGCATGGCCGCCCTGGCCTTCACCGCTGGCGAGGTTGACGCTTACCCCTTCTTCACTGTGTAAGTAGCTGACAACATCCTCACCACTGCCTCCGTCGATAGAATTGGCCGCTTCATTAGCCACCACGACATCATTACCCCCTCCCGCGTACACCGCACCACTGTAGGCAAACAACAGTTCATCACCCGCGCCTCCCTGGCGGCTGCCTGCTGTATCAATCGACCCCAGGCCGCCAAAGCGCAGTGCCAATGCCTCATCAGGGGTCATCTGTGCACCGAGGTAGTCACTGTATAAGCCCGCCACAATCACCGCCATGTCCAGCGTATCCACCGGCTCGCCATCATTGACTTGTTCGGCCACATCAAACAGCTGGCCGATAAAGAAACTCGTCTCGACCACCTCGCCATCACTGTTAGTAAAGGTGAGGTTGATCCGGTCATTTGTCCATTGACCAAAGTCGTCAAAGGTCATGGCGGGCAGCGCGTCCAGCGGGGTATCGGTATCAAAACCCCGGCGGTTATAGAGCGTTAGGGCATCGCCATCGCGCACCAGCACCAGGTCTGAGAGGTCGGTGTCGTGCAGGCTGAACTGCGCTTCATCGTTTTGCGAGCGTATGCCGTTAAGGTAACTCAGTTCATAGTCGAACCGAGTGGCATCATCCAGTTCGTGCTCACTACTGAGCATGTCCTGGTAGGGGGCCGTTTGTGCCAGCACGCTGTGCCAGTGTTGTGCCTGTTGCAGCGAGGCGCCTGCCGTCTCAAGCACGACTTGGGTACTGTTTATCTGCCCTTCTATCGTGGCCAAGGCGTGCAGGTCATCCGCACTGAGGGTGCTGATTTCAGCCTCTTGGCCATAGGCCTCAAGCTGTTCGTGCAGGTCTCTTAGGGTCGCTTGGGCCGCATCGATGGCCTCAACATCCAGCAGCGACAATAACCCAGCTTCAACGTTTGTCAGTTCTTCATGGGCCTCTGCAAGAGAGGCACTGTACCTGGCTATCGCCGCATAGCTGGCCGGGCTGATCTCACCCTCAACCCATTCACCTTTGTCAACGTTAACTCGGGGTGGATTACTCAGCCGGTTAATTTCTATCTCAAGGTGAGCAATTTCACTTTCAAGCTGGGCCTGGCGGGCGCTCAGTTCATCGTAGCGCTGCATGGTCTCAGATTGTTCCGCCAATAGCGCATCAATGACGCCTTTGCTGGCAGGGTTGTTGTCGTACAGGATACGCTGCTGGGCACTGCTAAGCAGATCACCCAACTCGGCAGGTGGCACATCGCTGTACAGCACGTGGTTGAGGTAGCTGTTACCCCCTTCAATGACCATTTCGTTGAGCAGGCTGCCCGTCGCCGATTTGAAGCCGTGCTCACTCATCGTCCCGACTTGCTCACCGTTGACCATGATGTACTGTTCATTGCCACGAAAGCCCAGAACCACGTCCGGCAGTTCATGCCGATTTGCCAGTTGGCCACCGTAAGACTCCAGTAACAGTTGGTATTGCTCGACCATCGCCGACAGGTGTTCACCACCACCCGTGAGGGACGCCGGATTACCCCCGTGCTCGCCCCAACCACCGGTTTGTTCGTATTCCTCCGTGTCAGCATTGAAACTCAGGGTGATCTCCGCTTGTGGCGGTGGGGGCGGGCTGCTGAACAGATCGCCAATCAATCCACCAATCACCTGGCCTATCGCCGCACCCAGAAACGGAATCGGGATAAATATTTGACCAATGATCGAACCAATTGTCGCAAACAACGCACCCGTTTTTGTTTGACCAATACCCAGTGATTCCATCAATTCACTGGTGGCAATATTGACAACGATGTTGGTGCCAATATTCCCAATACCCGACGCGCTATACGCACCGGTAAACGTGTCACCCACGCTGCTTATCGCACCCACACCCTCGGCAATAAAACTATCCACCACCGCGCCAACACCCACATTCAGGGCCGATCCCGCTACCGCACTCCACTCCTCATTCCAACCCAGCTCTGAAACCAAATCGGCGGTAATCGCACCGGTGAGCATACCCGCGCCCACATTCAGCGCGGTACTACCCAAATCATCAAAAAAATCCTCGAACCCCGTGATTTCCTCCACCGACATCGTTTCCGCCAGATCCGAATACGATTCGCTAATAATATTTTGGGTGCCCGTTTGCAGTACTGTCGATAACGCAAACCGCTCAAAGTCGTTCAGGTTGTTGTTCGCATTGATCAGATTATCAATCCCCGTCGCAATCGACGAACCAATACCTTGCGCTTGGTTATGCTCAGCAAGCACATCGCCTGCATCGTAATGGGGATTACCTGGACTACTGTACGAAGAGGAGGAATCTCCCTGGTCAGTGTAGGCGTCGTAGTCCGGGTCGTAATCGTCGTTAGCCAAATCCTCTGGCGTGGCATCGGGGGAAGCCACATAAGGGCTATCGTCTAGCTGATCTTCGTTGTCGTAAACCGCCAGCCCATCTATTGGTGTACCGGCAAATTCTCCCTCACCACCGCTACTGTAACCTCCGGCAATGGCCGATTCCGTTCCCGATACATCCTGCCCATTCGTGGCCGCTGCTTGGTCATCACTATGCGGGTTACCCGCGTTATTGTAGTGAGGGGTATCGCTGTGTTGGTCATTTTCCGTCGGTGAGGTATTTTCCTGGGTCGGAATGACCAGCGTATCACCAGCGCGGATGGCATTTGGATCAGTAATCTGCGGATTGGCGGCTAACAATGCTTCGACGGTGGTGCCGTTATCTGCCGCTATTTGGCTTAGCGTATCGCCGTCTTGGAGTTGGTAGGTGGTGGCTTGCGGCGAATCGGCATGATCCGTTGGCCCGTCAATAAAATTGTTATCTTCTTCCGTATCGCCGTTATCAGTAAAGGTGCTGACAGTCTCTTCCAAGCCAAAACGAGATAGATAATCGCTAAGCGGCACATTGTTGATATCAGCTTCCTTTATTGCTCGGTATAATTTGTAGATATCCTCAACATTTTCTACATTAATGCCTCTTTCCTTAAAAAAATCCAATACGTTTTCTACACTTTGTGTATAGACAGTACTGCCATCGTATTCTTTACTTGGATCGTATTCTCGCCCATTGGCGCCCATAAATTCCCATTTATCTTCCCTTTCTCTGAAAGCTGCACCATCTACATCAAGTGCATCACCGTTGGTATAGTCATCTGAGATAATGTTATCTACAACCGCTGTCCCTGCTATTAATATATTACCGATATTTGAACTGTCCCATACACCATCAACGCCACCGGTGGCTTTATTGACAAATAAAATCACGTTATCGTCGTATACAATACGGTCATATTGCTCCGCAGGAAATTCATCAAATCGCTTGCCTAAATGGAGCGCGCCCAAGCCCGCTTCAAGGGCGTTATTGACAGCACCACCTACAAAATCCGCATTGTGTTCCAAATCCTCTATAAACCCGTCAATACTCCACTCTTCATTATCATCAAAGAATAGTGGATCCCATTCATTGTCTATTTGGTAGATATTGCCGGGGAAGGCATCGCCTAGCTCAAGGCTTCTCCATTGCCCGTAGTCAGAGCTAAAGATTTGGTCGCCTGTTAGTATGCCGGTGCCTGAACCAGGAGCAAAGTCACCATTAATATCAGATTCAACAGCATCGATGACACCTTGAACAATAAACGCTGAAAAATCATCTAAGCCTAAATTGTAACCTCCTGGATTTTCAATCCTCGCTTGATAATTGCCTTCAAGGGCGGCGCCCCCTATAGCGCCTGTATAGGTGGTGATACCCGCCTGCATAACCATTGCATCGTTGGCGTGGCCGCCCGTGCGTTGATTGTAATAGAGATACACTTCCGCTCTCTGTCCATTATCAAGCAGGGATTGCATGATATTGACATCCGCTGACGTGAGTCTGTCGACAGACTCTACATTTAAAATATCGTAAATATTCATTTTTAACCTGTTCCTTAGCCTGTCTGTGAAGGCGCTATCAATGACTGTATCAAGCTGCGCACTTTTTTATCCCATTCGTAGACATCATTAACGTATATTAAGGGTATTGAAAATTTGTAAGATAGGCCGTCAGAAAAATCACTTGTTACTGTACAATTTACAGCTTTTGGATTGCCAATATTAGGGCAATCTAAATATAGAACTGGTTTTTCTGGTTTTGTTGGGACTAAAAAGAAAGTAATTGGTTTCTTATTGCCTTTTATTATGTTTCTATCATATCGCTCGAACTCATCTCTATAAATTCCCCAGTAATTTTTGGAAAATTTAGCAACAGTGCGAGGTATTGCAGAGTTTTTAATGGGGTAGCCGGGCCGACTCAGCCCAATTTGAATTGCGATATCATCGTGTGATTTTTTTTTTAGTGAACTTTTTTGCCAGTGACCAGGGTATCATGCCCTCATTAATCGCTGCTATGATCTTGATGTTGTTAAGTTTCGCACCGTCTTTTATCTTATCTAGTTGCCAGTAAAAATAGGCTCTGGGGACTTCAAAATAAACACGCCTATCTTTTTGCTCAAGATAAACATGCATGATCGTGATATCTTTTGTATACCGCTCTCTAAGTGCCAGGGTGGTTTTGGGGGGTGCCAATTCTTGGGAGATATCCATACGCTGTGCTCCAAATATCAATAAATCAGATGTGGTGGTTGTGGATGCTGGTTTAATCTCGCCAGAACTATATTGGATGGGGTGCTCGATACTCGCCGACTGAGTGGCTAACGCAAGCTGACAGGCACCTAGCATCGACAGTACCCAAATCAATCTGAATTGTTGTATTGAAAAACCTTTCAGCACTGCCTTGTTTTCCTGTGTTTGTCGCACCTGTAGCATCGGGTGCTGTGGGTCATCGAATCAGTTGTCGCTTTGTTCCCCTGGCCAACTTACCTCTACTGGCCAAAACGGAAATCAAGCTTACCTCAATTATTGCTTATAATTCAATGCATAAAGAGCAACTTTACGTTTTGATGGTCGGGCAATCTGTCAAGCTGCCTGCCTGAATAAATAGGTGCCAACTTCATTGATGAGGATAAGTTCACGTCTTTTACTCATGCAGTGAATATTATCATCTGCCGCATTACCTGAGACGGTCGTGCGTACTTCGCCCCCGTTTCACTCTGTTCCACACCATCACTCAAGCTCGCATCCAAACCAAAAATCTGTGCCGCCAACTGTAAAGACCACATGATTTGGGTAGTTTGTGTATTGGTAGGTTTGGATTCTTAGGCCGAAACTGAGTCTATCTCCGTCATCTCCATATGACGTCCAATCAGTATTTGACAGGCCTCGTTCATCGGGTCTGTTATAAATGCCAACCAATAAAAAACCATAGTCGACAGCAGTAGGTATAGTAGACATTTAAGCATAGAGAGCAACTTCATATTTTGCTTGCTGAGCTAATCTGTCACTCAATAACCTATTCAAGGTCAGGATCAATGCCCGCCTTTTTCAACAAAGCGTATAGCCGCTCTTTTTCTTGAAGTGCGGCTTCTTTCTGCCTACGCTCCTCCTCTTTCTGCCTGCGCTCTGATTCTTTCTGTCTGCGTTCGTCGTTCATCGCCTTAACCGCCTCGCTTAGTGAACGCTGCCGGGACTTTTCCTCCCGGAGAATGTTCTGACGGGCCTGGTAAAGGTGGTAATCCTGCTCTTTCTCTGAAAATCGTTTCAATATGGCCATTGCCTGCCTCATTTCTTCGGTATCAAGTTCTGTGGGAAGTACTTCCCACTTGTCTGCATCCTTAAAAAAATACATCCATTGGTCTTTCGCTTCAAGATTGTGGTGCCGTCGCCACTTTTCCAGTTCCAGTACATGGATAGCGCAGTGGGGTGAAAGCACACGCTGCTGTTCAAGATCCGCCATTTGAAAGTGGTGGTGATAGCAGTCACTGTCCTTGAATAGATTTTCACCCAATAGCCAGATAGATATTGAGGGTTGCAGCTTGTGATAGTCCTGCCCACTTTGAATCTGTGCACCGTAAATATCACTCCAACAGTAAAGCATCCGTTCCGGTAGATAGGGGAATATATTTAATTGCAGCTCCACCTGATAGGTGTTATTGGCCGCATCACGGGCTTTTATATCGACTATGGTGAGTTTGTCTGAAAGGTATTCCTTTTCGTTGTAGGGGTTGAGAATTTCAACGTCTGTGATCGGACTCTCAGGCGTGAGTACACCATTGAGAAAGTGAATCAGCAGTGGGGTATTTTCCGGTGCGCCCAGGATGGCCTTAAAGACACAATCAATTTTTGGGTCAATGGGTTGCATGGTGTGTTTGTTGGCAGCACTGAGTGGCTATAACTAACGCCAGTCTACCACCTTCGTCTGTGTAAGCCATCATTGAGGATAAAACATTGTTTGGGTGACACTGTTGGTCTTTGAGCATCACCATCAGGTGGTCAACACGCACCAGGTCGGTATCAACATCACCCAGAAAGTGCAGGTATTCCACTTCCAGTAGCGTGTCTGTGCCATCGGCACCGATGATGCTCAGCGTTTCATCCGTGCCGTCGACAATGAACCGCTATAAGCCAAATAAAGCTGATACATCGCCGCCTTTTCCATCCACTCCCAGCCACGTTTGAGATCAAGTGACGGAAACTGGGATTGTGGCCAACCATAAATATACCCATAAGCGATTGCATAGCTGGCTTGCGCCTGCCCCTGATTGGCCGCCTTGCGGTAGTGGTGATAGCTCACCAGTTCTTTTAATTCTTCCGGTTTATCCCGCTTGCTCCCCATTGCCAGGGGCAAGGTCAGTACACTCGATAGGGGGTTCTTGGGTTGCGGTGGAATAAATCGTGGGCTGTTGTCGTTGCTGCGCTTTTGGTTCCGACCTTGTTTTAGCCAGGACTTACGAAAGGTTTTCTCGTTCTTCTTATGTTGTTTGTTGCGTTCTTCAAGTTCTTGCGCTTCTTCCCCGCTGGCGCGGATTCGCTCCGCCTCTTTCATGCCCGCCTCAAACGCATCGATTCGGCCAAGCGTCACCAGCCGACCCAAATCATAGTGCCCCGATGGCTCTCCCGCCTTCACGGCCCGGCGAAAATACGCAAACGCCTGGGCGTCACTTTGCACAACACCCAAACCGTACAGAAAACACCAACCTAACAACGCACCACTAATGTGATCATTTTCTGATTGCGCCCTTTCCAAACGTTGAATTATTCTCGGCCACTCACCTCCACGCCCCTGGGCCAGTTGGCGAAACAGCTCTACCGCTTCTCGGCCAGTCTCACTAGCGGGTTGTTTGGTGAGAGTAAAGTGTCCCCAGGTCAGTTGGTCACGGTTGTCGTAATAACGCAAATCATTAATCGGGGTTTGCTTCTCATCCGGCTTAAGCATGTACTCCCACTCCCTGGGCTGGTTACGTAATGCCAGGTCCGCTTCAAACATCAAATCAGTGTCATCAACCGTGGCTTCAAGCGCGGCAAGCTCAGCGAGAATTGCAGGGTCTCGAAACGGATCGCCGGGAATAGGGGTAAAACTGAGCGGGGGGTTACTATTAACCGCGTAGGTAATAGCAGGTAGGAACAGACAGGCAGACAGCACCCATAACGCACGCAACCAAACAAATTGACATTGTTTAGCCAATTGGGGTTGAGTAATAGAAAAACCTGTTAACACTGCCTTGTTTTTCCTAAGTGTCTGTACTGTCAATAGGTGTCAGTACAATGGGTTATTAAATCAGTTATCGCTTTCTTCCTCTTCAAGATCAGGATCAATGCCCGCCTTTTTCAACAAAGCGTATAGCCGCTCTTTTTCTTGAAGTGCGGCTTCTTTCTGCCTGCGTTCCTCTTATTTCTGCCTACGCTCCTCCTCTTTCTGTCTGCGCTCTGATTCTTTCTGTCTGCGTTCGTCGTTCATCGCCTTAACCGCCTCGCTTAGTGAACGCTGCCGGGACTTTTCCTCCCGAAGAATATTCTGCCGGGCCTGGTAAAGGTGGTAATCCTGCTCTTTCTCTGAAAATCGTTTCAATATGGCCATCGCCTGCCTCATTTCTTCGGTATCAAGGTCTGTGGGAAGTACTTCCCATTTGTCTGCATCCTTAAAAAAATACATCCATTGATCTTTTGCTTCAAGGTTATGGTGCCGTCGCCACTTTTCCAGTTCCAGTACATGGATAGCGCAGTGGGGTGAAAGCACACGCTGCTGTTCAAGATCCGCCATTTGAAAGTGGTGGTGATAGCAGTCACTGTCCTTGGTAAGCGCCCTTAAATCAGCCTCTATTCCAAGGTAATGTCCAAAACGACATGCCAAGGTAGCAAGGCCTCTATCTTTTCAAGAGTATCCGCACTGCCGATATGATTAAGGACGTGCAGTATGTACGCATAGGGTTCAAGCCCATTAGCTTTGGCCGTTTCGATCAATGAGTAACATGTGGCACTGGCATGGGCACCACGGGTTGAATCGGCAAACAACCAGGCTTTTCTACCCACGGCAAAAGGCCTAATGGCATTTTCAGCCAGCACGTTGCTGATGTGTAACCGTCCATCATCACAGTAGCCTGTGAGGGTATGCCATTGATTCAGTGCATAGTCCATGGCGTTACGAGTAAGGGACTTTTTAGCCACCTTAGTAATATGCTTATCCAGCCATTGTTTGAAGTCTTCCAACACCGGTTGGCTAAGTGCTTGGCGAAGCCTTTGTTTTTCTGCGGGTTCAAGCGCTTGTATCTTTTTCTCAATGAGATAGAGCTTGCGGATTTTACCGATGGCGACATCGGCTTTCGAGGCACGGCATTTTTTCGTGTTTGCTTTATCGGCGGCTTTAATGGCATCAATGAATTTTCGGCGCACATGATCCCAGCAACCGATACGTGTCAGATTTTGCTGCTCGCACACCCCGTTATACCCTGAATAGCCATCGACTTGCAGAGTGCCTTGAAAACCTTCCAGTAAGCGTTGTGGCACTTCGCCCGAACGAGAGGGGTCGTATTCAAACAACACACTGGGCTGGGCTGGAGGGCCACCGCGCGTTAGCCACATCCATTTATCGGATTGGGCGGTTTTGCCATTTTCTTTGAGTACCTGGATACGCGTTTCGTCCATTTGCACATAATCACCGGCATTTTGACTTTCCCGCAGCAAGGTCATCAGGGGTTTTAAGACATCTTCCAGGCGAATCATCCAGTTGGCCATGTTGGTGCGGCTCACGGCATGTCCATAACGCTTTAAAATGCTTTCCTGGCGATACAAGGGCAACCCATCGGCGTATTTGGACACCATGATGTTGGCGAGCAGAGCCGTGCTGGCAAAGCACTTACCCAAAGGGTGTATGGGGCGTTGCGCGGCGATGATGTGGTCATCACCTGCGTAGCTGAAGACGGCCTTTTCTTGCCAGTACTCTAAAACGTTGAGTTGTGCGGGAATGTATTGGAGTTCTTCTTTGACTTTCACAAAGAAAGTACGTGTAGCGCCTGCTTTTTCCTCATCGCTTAAGGCTAGCTCAACGCGCACACGGGGTAAACGGTTGGAGAAGCCGCGTTGACGTTTTTTCTTGTTCGTGGTCGTAGGCTGAGGTAGCAACTCATCCGGTAGTTGGTTATCAATGTCGACAATGGCTTGTTCGAGTTCCGCTTCATCAAACAAGTCAATCTGGAAGGCAAGCTTTTCGCTGTTAGCGCCGAACCTCTGAACCTTGGAAAGACGCAACCGTTCTTCCAGCAAACGAATGTAGTGATCGCGGTTTTTAATGGTGTTTTTGTGACGTTGAATAATTTGGTTATGGTGCGCTAATTCGGCTTCTTTTTCTGCCAGCACGGCCACTAATTCAGCCGCCGTTAAGCCGGTGTCATTGCGTTGTTTTTGTTGAATTTCCGATGCCAAAACCATCGCGTAATAATACCAAATAGCTGTCTAAAGATCATTAAAATTAAACACTTTTTCACCCTTTAGCAGGCTAAAAAACAGATTCGTAATGCAATACTTTGTGGCCTTTCATTGCGGCTAAATCATAGCCATCAAGCAACCAATTTATTTGTGTGCCGGTCAGTGATATGACTTCCTCATCGAGGTCAGGCCACTTAAACTGCTCTTCGGCCAAGGCTTTGTAATACAGTACAAAACCGTTGTCCTCCCACATCAGACATTTGATTTTGTTGCGGTGGCGATTGGTGAACACGTATAAGCCACCCTCAAACAGGTTGTGACCCAGCTCTCGCTCAACAATGGCCGCAAGGCCATTGCTTTGCTTACGAAAGTCCACCGTCTCTCGGTATAAAAACACCTTTGGAATATCGAGCGATGGCCGTAAATAACGGGCCATCATAACTGCGCCAGTAACGCGCCAACTAACGTCACGTTAGCGGCGGTAATGCCAGAAATGGCACAGCCATTGGCCAGCGTAAAACACAAACCCGGATCAGCCCTTTGCCTATCAGCCACCATCACTTGGGTAAAGCCTGCTACAGGCATGTTACTCTGCACTGCTTGAATAGTTTTACGGGAACATTTACGGCTCCAATAGTAAAACCGTTTCAAGTTGATGCCGTTATCCTGGCAAAACTTCGCACCACTCAAACCGGATGCTTGCCATTGTTCAATTTGATTGCGCCAGTACGACGCACGTTCTTTATTGCTCATACTACACCTATGCGGGTATTGGGTTGCTGTGGTGCAGTGTGAGGGGCGAACCCGAGTAATTGGTAGACGCCTATTCTTTGGCGCTTACGTTTCAGAATGGAGTTTTTGCTCGCTATCACTTTGGGGGAAGGGTTTGCGATAGTAATCTTTGACCTGCTGTCGCGTCACTTTCCCCCACTCTTTGGGCGTCATAGCGAATCGGCGACCGATAAAACGAAGGCGCTGGCGAACAGTGGGTTTATCACCAACCACTCGAAAAAAAGATAAATTAGGTAGGGTGCGAATCTGCGCCGTTCCTAAATCGGTTTCCTTGGCTAGTTTTTCGGCGGTGGTGTGACGCGAAGCCCCCACCCAAATAGTACCAACGTTGCCTAAAATGGCGTCTTGCAAATCGGGATCAAGCCGTTCGACCCGCTGGGTGGCCAACGTGGCATAAAGCCCAAACTTGCGGCTTTCGCCCAATATGTCGGCAATGGTCGGGCTAACGAAATACTGGCATTCATCCACAAATAAATGAATCGGCTGCCGCTTGTAAGGCGTCCGTCCCAACACATGGCTCAAAATGGCGGCATTGAGCAACTGACCAATAGCGCGGATAGTGTCGGCACTTTGTTTTGACGGGTCAAAACACACCACTTAAAACAAATCCAACTGTCCTTTTTTTCCTCTATTACTAATCACTTCCTCATCCGGTAAGGGCGCTGGTCGGTCGCGGTCTGAGTATTAGTTTTTTTCTACCAACTGGCCTTCAACGTAGCGATGAATCACTGACGCCAAAAGCGTCTGATAAGGCATACCCAATGCCAATGCACGCGCTTTTAGGCGTACTAGGTCTGGTTCTGGCAGACGAGTAGAGATGTGTTTTTTGGGTGGGTTTATGGTAGCTCGTGCTGTGGCTTCCAGCTCGGTTTTGCGTTCCGGCGTCAGCTGGGAAACAACCGTACCTTTTTCGTAGGCGTTGTTCCAGGCGGCCATAATATTCCGCTCTTCATCGTCAAGCGGGGTTGGGTCGAGGTCGATTATCGGTTTTTTCATGGGTTTATCGGTTGAGATATAATTTTGTTTCACGGCGGCTGTAGTAAGCCGTCTTGAGAAATTTTGCGCTGCCTTCTATAACGTAAGGCACAAATACAGCGTAACCATTTAGTTTTACTACCAGCGCTCGTTGGTGCAGAAAGTTGCCACTAGGGTTCTCGATGTCGTCCAGCAGCCCACCGGCGTCAATGGCCGCTACTATGTCTTCAAAGCCAAATCCACGCGCCGCTTGTAGCAAAGCGTTTTTGTCAGCGTCCCAAGTAAATGAACTTAACATTATTTGTGATTGTATATACGTTGTGATCACAGTCAAGAAAATAATCTGTTTTTTTTCTCAAAACAAATCCAACTACCCTTTTTTCCCTCTACTATCAAATACTTCCTCATCTGCCCGGGGTGCTAGTTGCTCGCGGCCTGTGGTGCCGGAATCTTCTATGGTAGGCGTGATCACAGTTTCGGCTGCCCTATCTGCGGCTTGTTTGGCTTGCAGAGCTATAAAATCTGGCATGGAAGCGTGAAAAAAACATTGAAGGTCTTGAGGGTTGCCGAGCGTGTTTCCGAGTAATACCCGAAGTTCCCCCAGATTAAGCTGGTGAATAAGATTATTTCCCAGTATTTGCACGGTGGCTATTTTGACGCACATAACATCGAGGCCAATACCGGTAGCGGACAGTTTTTTAATAAAATAGGGATCGTCTTCGGCCACGGTTTGCATAAAACCAAGCACCATAAACAACTAAAGCTAACTCTTTAATCAGTCGTTCTGCAATTTCGACGCACTCTTTCAATTTTGGGCCATACTCAAAACGGTTTTTTATTTCTGTCAGCAGTTCGCTGGCTTTTTTTTTACACTTGTTCGTGGCTCCACTCTGTGCCAATATTTTTGCTTAATCTCATGGCTTCATCGGCTAGATCACAGTACATACTTGCTTTTCCCGAAAGCGCACTGCTCAAGTTTCACCCTGGGCGGAAGGGTTTACCTCCGATAACGGCCAAGATGAGTTTATGCGAGCCACCACCTCGCACGGTGACCGCTGGCAAGTAGAAGTAACCGATTGGACTCCCAACGATAAAGCGCTCGCCGCTGAGTTATTGCAACTGTGGGCGATGACCGAAGAAGCCGGAGAAAGTGGTTATTTAATGTCGCTAACCCAACTAGATTGGGCGGCCACCAGCCGTATAGACCCACTCAAATTAAAAGACGCCGCCCAAATTATCAACGCCACTTTTGGCGCATTTTCGGGGTACAACGGCGAAAATTTTTACGGTGATGACGAACTCAACATGATTCGCTGGCAAGCCCAACTTAAAACCCCCAAAGGAGACGCAGCGCGTAGTGACCGCAATATGAGCATGACCGACGACGCTTTAAAAGGCTTAAAAATTCGCGATAATGAAGGGAATTTAGATTTAGACGTATTGCGAGCCTTCGGTGAATATTCCAGAGACAACTGTTTTGTCACCCCCGACTATGAGGCGGTACAAACCCATTTGGCAACATTATTTCCAGAAAAATTCAAGAACGACAAAAACCGCCGGAATTTTTGACATTGGCATAATCATGTGTATGCTAATGACATACATATAGCCGATCTAAAAAAATGCCATCTAGTTCTATACTCAGCGTCCGAGTCAGCCCAGACGAAAAAATAATGATCCAACACGCCGCCGAACGTACCCGCTCGTCCGTGGCCGAATTTATGCGCCGCAAAGCCTTAGAAGGGGCAGAATTAGAGTTGATGGAGCGTCGAGTGGTACAGATTGCCTCCGATCAGTGGGCAAACTTTGAAGCCATGCTGGCGGCACCTGCTACCGATATTCCAAACTTAAAAAAGCTTTCTCAACGCCCGCCTGCATGGGAAAAATAACCGCGCCACGCCCGCTGGCGCAAACCGACAACCGAGGTAATTTTGATTGTGGCCACGAGAGCCTTAATCATTGGTTCAAACGCCACGCGTGGGGTAATGAGCACCAAAATGCGTCACGTACCTATGTGGTTTTTGATAAAGAAACCGACCAAGTAGCAGGCTATGTGACCTTGGCGACCGGACAGATTGAGCGAGCGTACTTGCAAAAAACCAAGCAGCGAAACCTGCCCGATCCCATACCGGTTTTGATATTAGGACGGCTCGCCATTGATATTAAATATCAGGGGCAAGGCCTCGGTGCCGACTTGCTCAAGTTCGCCCTGCAACTCACGGTTGCCATCTCACAGTCTGTGGGCATTGTCGGCGTGTTAACTCACCCGTTATATGCAGATGTTAGACCTTTCTACGAACGACAAGGATTTTTGGCAGTGCCGGGAGACCCCAAAGGGAGTCTATTTTTGACCGTCAAGCAACTAAAGCAAAATGGGTTTTGACACCTTCATTGAGCACGCTAAAATAACAGAGAACGCAGATCAATTTCCAAAGCGAGTTAAACCCGCAGGAAATGGATGCCAAAATTCAAAAGCCTTCTGGGTACGTGAAGAAGTAGATACTTGGATTGAGCAACTTTTGGAAACTAGATAGTTCAACTGACAACTCCTATGCAAGGGGTGGGGGAGTCATCGTTTGTACAATGTCGGCGGCTCCCTTTTTACTTTCTCTTTCTGTCATAAAGTCTTTCAAGTGAACGTGATACCTTAACTCTTACGAGGCGTCTTTTATCTCTTCGAATCGTTTGAAAATATGGCATTAATAGTTTTCAAGCGCTTCACGCATTTCACCGATATATGAGTGACGACTATAGACAGCAGCCACTCCAGAGATCGTGCCAGATACATGGTTCAGAAGTCGTTCAGTAATGTGGATAGGCGTACCAATTTCCGCGTGTATGGTCGCAAAGGTACGGCGTAGGTCATGGAGTGTCCAATGATCAATATTAACCTCCTTGTCAACACGACGCCTGCCGTTACTCCACCCATTAAATGCATCGCCTTTCCCAAACGGGCTTCTTTCAAGAAGTCTGAAAACTCTTGGAGTTATTGGAATTCGATGCGTTCGCTTATTTTTTGTGATTGATGATGGAAATACCAATATGTCTTTCTCTATCCAATCAGGAAAAATTGAAGCGATTTCAGATCGTCGTTGTCCAGTCAAAATTGCCAACTTCACAATGGTTGAGAAGTTAGGATATTCATTTCGAATATCGTCGCGCGTAATAGCACCAAGTTTCTTCTTACTTCCAAATGCCTTGAGGTGACGGCGGTATTGCCTCAGTGTTTCCACACGGTTACGACTTTCCGCTTCTTCCAAAAAATTCGAAACAGCATCAAAAAAATAGGTATTACCCTTCGACGAAACTGCCGTCTGCGGCATCGCAAGAAACAACCTCGCTTCTTTGCGTGCATCAGACAAGCTGATATCATGATATCGACCAATTGTCTTTGTACGTCTTTGCTTTCTGTAGACAACTACAAACGATTTTGACCATGTTAAAAGTCTAATACCAAACCCAGCTAAGTTATCGCCATAATGTATTTTTTGTTTGGTGTTAGGTAATTGTAGTTTTCTTATAGATTATTCGGCGCGTCCTTGCGCCTCACCCTGCGGGTGCGCTATCGCTTATGAAGATTTGCTCCATGCAAATCTTTCTGTCCCTGGCCACCATTCTCTCCCTTGTATCCAGGGGCAGTCTAAAAACCATCAATCTCCACGAATGAACTCAATAACAGCACGCGTCACGACATCAGTTGTTGCTGTTCCGCCAAGATCAGGCGTATGTAAAGCAGGGTTTGCCGTCGTTCGCTCAATAGCCTGCATTAGTATTTCAGATGCTGTTGCCTCGCCCAGGTGTTCCAGCATCAAGACCGCCGTCCAAAAGGTCCCGATAGGGTTTGCAATCCCCTTGCCGGTAATATCAAAGGCAGAACCGTGAATCGGCTCGAACATTGAAGGAAATTGTCGCTCTGGGTTCAGGTTTGCGGTGGGGGCGATGCCCAGAGAGCCGCTAAAGGAAGCGGCCAGGTCAGATAAAATGTCGGCGTGTAGGTTGGTCGCGACGATGGTATCCAGGCTTTCAGGCTGTAAGGTCATGCGCATGGTCATGGCATCGACCAGCATTTTATCCCAGCTCACGTCTGAAAATTCTGTTGCAACCTTGGCTGCAATTTCGTCCCACATGACCATCGCATGGCGCTGGGCATTGGACTTGGTGACAACGGTTAACCGCTTACGGGGTCGGCGCTGTGCCAGTGCAAACGCAAAGCGCATTACCCGCGTTACCCCTGAGCGGGTAAAAATGGATACCTCAGTTGCCACCTCTTCAGGCAGACCTACATGCGCCCGCCCGCCTTGGCCAGCGTATTCACCTTCAGTGTTTTCACGCACGATAACCCAGTCCAGCTCTGGCCCCTGTACGGTTCGCAGGGGGCTGGCTATGCCGGGTAACACCCGTGCCGGGCGTACATTCGCGTACTGGTCGAACGATTGGCAGATGGCTAATCGCAAACCCCATAGTGTTATATGGTCGGGCACATCGGGGGCGCCTACGGCGCCAAAATAGATCGCATCGTAAGGCCGTAGTTGCTCGCGGCCATCACCGGGCATCATCACGCCGTGCTTTTTGTAGTAGCTTGAACCCCAGTCAAAGAAATCGACCTCGAACTGAAAGGCGCCAGCGCATTTGGTGGTCAGCTCATGTAAAACATCAACGCCTGCCTGAATGACCTCAGTACCAATACCGTCACCTGGAATCGCTGCAATTTTGTATTTTTTCACCGTGCTCTCTTTGGTTAGTTTACACAAAGGCGTTAAATTTCAGCCCGAGGCTCCCGTGCCAGTAAATCGCGCACCGCCTGCTGTGGTGGTTTTTGCTCGTAGAGCACGGCATAAATCTGCTCCGTTATCGGCATTTCAATGGCGTATCGCCGGGACAAACGCATCGCCTCACGTGTGGTGCCGACACCCTCTACCGCCTGGGCAATTTCAGCAAGTGCTGCCTCGACGGATAAACCACGCGCCAGTGCTAATCCCATACGCCGATTGCGCGACAGGTTATCGGTACAGGTCAGTACCAGATCACCCATGCCGGCCAACCCCATAAATGTTTCCCGTTGCCCCCCCATTGCCACCCCAAGGCGCATTAGCTCGGCCAGGCCACGGGTAATTAAGGCAGCGCGGGCGTTGGCACCAAAATCGAGGCCATCGGCAATACCGGCGGCAATCGCAAATACATTTTTCAACGCACCGGCAATTTCAACACCGATAACATCACTGCTGTAATAGGCGCGAAAAGTATCGCTGTGCAGCCAGGTCGCCACGCGCTCGGCGAAGGCGCTGTCTTGCGCAGCGACGCTAATCGCGGTAGGTAATCCCTGCATGAGTTCTTTGGCAAAGCTGGGGCCGGATATCACCGCACTGGACAAAGATTCACCGAGAATTTCCCGCGCCAATAAATCCAATGGCTGTGCTGTACCTGGTTCCAGACCTTTACACGCCCATATCAAGGGCAGCAAAGGGTATTTTTCAGTGGCAATCATTTGCAGCGTATCGCGAAAAGCGTGGCTGGGCGTCGCTATCAACAGCGCATCACAGCGGGTAATACAAGGCGCCAGTTGTGTCTCACAATTAAGCGAGGCGGGCAGCGGCATACCCGGTAGATAGCGGGCATTGACCCGCTCGCGGGCCATATTCAGCAACTGAGCACGGTTTCGGCCCCATAAGCTGACACAATGACCGTTCCTGGTGAGATGGCAGGCCAGCGCTGTACCCCAGGAGCCTGCACCAATAACGGTGATACGTGCGCTTTCAGGCATGGAGATTAAAGTAAGCTAAAAGCTATTGGGGCGTGGTGGGGGCTGGCGCATTCTGCCTGGCTTTTGCCAAATGTTGGGCGTATAGCGTCTCGAAATTGATCGGTTCGAGCATCAGCACGGGAAACCCCGCCTTTGATACCAGGCCGGAGACCACTTCACGCGCAAAGGGAAACAGCCCATTCGGGCAGTGACTGCCCAGCAGATTATCGCGCACGGATGCATCAAAGCCTTTAACGATGAATATGCCCGCTTGCTTTACTTCCACGAGATAGGCGGTTTTTTCCTCGATAGTAGCGGTGACGGTTACGCTGAGCACCACTTCATAGAGGCCTTCGGCAATAGAGCGGCTCTCGGTATTGAGTTGCAGATTGACGTGTGGGTTCCACTGGGTATTGTTGGCGAATAGCTCAGGTACCCGTGGTGATTCGAACGATACATCTTTTACATAGAGTTTGGTAATGTTGAACTGCTGCTGGGGTGTTGTGGGTTGTTCCGGTTGTGCATTATCGTCAGACATAGTGTTTACTCTGGCAGGGTCGGCTTTGTGCCAACAAAAAAAGAGGAATTGTACCTGATGCCGATAGTATTTTTACAACAGCGCGTAAAAAGCTGGTAAACAAACGTTATTAACGACTATGATTTTGTTTTTGTCTACTGTCTCACTATGAAACTCAAAGATATTGGTATCGCGGGTGTTGCGCTGGTGTTTATAGCGGCACTTGCTTATGTGTGGCTTGCGCCTGGTGGTTTAAATCAAGCGCCGACTGTTTCATTTAAAACCCTGAAGGGTGAAAACCTGGCGCTGCATGATTTGCGCGGCAAGCCGGTGTTGGTGACGTTTTGGGCGACCTCATGCGTTGGCTGTATGCAGGAAATGCCACACTTGATCAGTCTGTATAAGGAACTGCATGAGCGGGGTTTGGAAATTGTTGGTGTGGCGATGGATTATGACCCACCCAACCATGTGTTGGAAACAGTACAACGATGGCAGGTGCCTTATACAATTTCACTGGATATTGACGGTAGCATTGCCAAAGCATTTGACGGTGTTCGGTTGACACCGAGCAATTACCTTATTCACCCGGATGGGCGGATTGTCTTCAGGAAAATAGGTGAAATGGATATTGCCCGTTTGCGTGACGATATTATCGCGATGCTCGACGCACGCAGCAGTTAAATCTGAAAACAACCGCAATGGGTTTTCTTACAATTAAGGCATTCCATATTATTTTTATGGTGACCTGGTTCGCCGGGTTATTTTATCTGCCGCGTTTATTTGTGTATCACGCCAGTGCAGAAGATGCGATCAGCATTGCGCGGTTTAAAGTTATGGAACGTAAGCTGCTATGGGGGATTACCACCCCCGGTGGTGTGTTGACTATAGCTTTTGGTTTTTGGTTGTTAGCGTTGTACCCGGAGGGTGCGCTCGCGCAAAGCTGGTTGCAGTGGAAACTGGCGTTGGTAGCGCTGCTGGTGGTTTATCATGGTTGGTGTATTGTATTGTGGCTGCGTTTTAAACAGGATAATAACCAACACAGCCATATCTGGTACCGGTGGTTTAATGAGGTACCGGTGCTGTTGCTGGTGGCTATTGTGTTATTGGTTGAGTTGCGCCCTTAGACATCATGTATTAATTTGCACACAAGCTAATACATATCAGGAGTGTGCACGAAATAAATTCCGGGATTTGCAAATGCACCGATTTACCTTATATCCGGGCTGGCTGAATGTGTTGTGAAAACACAGCGCATTATTTAAATAATATTTTTAAAGCGGAAATTATTTCGTGCACGTTCCCTAACAGTGCAGTTGTGCAGGATAAAGAAATTAACTCAGGCATTATATTCGGGTTAGCTAGGTTCTCTAGAGTAATGACGATAAAGCCATAAAAAAGGTCGCAATAGGAAGTAAAGAAAAAATAAACGATCTGGAAGTTTTATTATTTTCCAGTCATCGATGTTGGCTGTGTGAACTAACAGTAAATTCTTTTTATAGCGAATATTGTCTCTAAGCCCTAAGTGGTATTGAATGTATTGATAAGAATCAGGCACTTTATGAACCATTTTTTTCGTGTGCATAATAAGGATGCTTTGTGTAATTATTTGCCTTGAAACATACCGGCAGGCATTTTCAACGCTTTCAATTTTATAGCCTTGCTGAAAAACAGACAGTGAATCATTATTTGGTACTGAATAATATCGGTTAGATAATAGCAATCCTGTAAATACCATTTTCGTTATGCCTAACTTATCAGCGTAATCTCGTAATATTTGAAAATCTGATTGGCGCCAGTCTTTGATAATAACGGCTATATCAGCCAGCCATTTTGCCCGAAACCATACGCTGATTGCGCCGTGACAAAACAGATAAAGTAAATGATCGTACGGGTTTAAATAAGATATTTTTGTATTGCTTAACGTCATGGTTTGTCTTTTTTTCCAGGCGTCCTTTACCGCCATCGGAAAAAGCTCTTCGTATAAAAGCCAACGGTGGTGTAGTTCAAGTATAATGCCTGAAATGGGGTGTACATAGACTATATCTTTGTATAGCTTATAGAAATATTTTTTTTGTTTTGGTGTTAGGTTTTTAGGGTGACTTTGATATCTCTCGTACCCTAAAGCGAGGATAAGTGCATCTGCTGCGGGCAACATTTCAACATCCAGTAACATTAGGTCTATATCACCTGCATGGCGCAATGAAAGGCTACCGTATGTGTGTAGTGCAAGCGTCATACCTTTGAATGCAAAAAATGAAATATCCTGCTGTGCAAATACGCGGGCTATTTTTGCAATTTCCAGATTGTGTATCGATGCTTTACGGTTATTTTTTTTACAAAAATCATCAAAAGCCTGATAGATGTAAGGCGGTATTGATAGATCGTCTCTTTTTTTCAATTGATGCCAGACTAATGGCGTTATTTGGTGATTGATAGATTGCTGATAGCATTTCTCCCACGAAAATTCTCCAGTTACCAGGCGACTGATTTGCGATTCAATATTTTGGCCGAGAAAATCTCTTACGCATAAAAAAAGCATCTCTAGCTCTGGTGGCGTGGGGGGAGTTCTCGTCTTCATCAATAGATACCTAAGCAGCGTGTTATTGGGCTGGTGTTATTACGTTTTTACCTGAATTTTTGGGTGAGCATGTATAGATTGGCAGTACCATATTTTGTGCTGGAGCATGGTTTCCATAACTACCTGTGGTACTGTTATTCGGGTGCTATTCAAAAGCTAATACTAGGTGTCTGTCAGATTCAGGACTGCTCTACTGCGGAAAAGCCGATTTGGCCCTTTTTTATGCACCTTTTTTGCATAACATTCCGTCAAATAGAACCACTATGTTCTTTAAGAGTGCGCAAAAAATGACTCAAATTGGTCTTTCCCTCGTTACGGGCGCCTAAACTCGACAGGCTCCCAGCAAATCAGGTATCGTCGTTATTGACGAAGACTGCTTAGCCGTCTACTCTCTTGGTATAGTACGTGTAGTAAAAAAATGTATCAATCCCTCCGCCGCTTGCGATCATTGTCATTCTCGAAAACTGTTATTGTCTTTCAGTTGCTGTTGCTGGTGCCTGTCGTTGAGGTATGCCTTTATCTATTTGGTTTTAGCCGCACTTACAGGTTATTGTCCCGCCTGCCCGCGTGCGTGGACGCGGCTGCCCATAAAGGCCTTATCCAACCCTATCGCTGGGCGTACTCGGCGCTTACCCGGCGGGGCTGGTTGCCGGGTCGGTGTCTTTCCCAGTCTTTGGCGTTACGCTGGTTATTGTTGGGGCAGGGGGTCAACCCCGATTTGCAGTTTGGCGCCCAATGGTCAGAGCAGAAAATCAATGCCCACGCCTGGTTGGAATATAAGGGCATTCCAATTAACGACCGCACCGATGTAGCAAAACGCTTTGTACCTTTCGAAAGGCCTATCACCCCACCAGATAATTCCACTCGATAACGTGTAGATACGCTTTTATGCACTATCATCGTATTTATGGTTTATCCGTCAGTAGTACCCGCCCGCTAGAGGGTGTGACGGCAATAAAAAAACAGGCCACAACCGACATTCAGATAGATTGGGAAAAAAGCCCGCCTGCTGATTTACATTGGCAATCCATCCACAACACGGGGTTGCGTAACTACCCTCAAATTAACCTGTACTCAGCTAAATACGACCAGGCATATTTGCAGGTAAAGATTACGCTTCAACGCCTGCAACGCTGCTTTTCTTTGTATTTGGGGCAAACCAGCGGCCAACTTTGGCTTTCCTGGTCTGACAATATGCCACTCGCGGATATTGATGCTTATTTGCTGGGGCCTGGATTGGGGTTTGTATTGCGTTCGCGTGGTGTGTCGTGTCTTCATGGCAGTGTGGTGGGTATAGACGGTAAGGCAGTTGTCATTGTGGGCGAGAAAGAGGTGGGGAAATCCACTACGGCTGCCGCTCTGGTAAAAAGTGGTTGGTCTGTGCTTGCCGATGATGTTGTCGCACCTGATTTCTCCGGGCGGCAGATACGGGTACAGCCGGGTTATTCCCGCATACGGCTCTGGCCTGAATCTTTGCGGGCCTTACAATTTGAGCCCGACAGTCTCTGCAAAGTCACCTCCTATATTGATAAACGTTATTTGGATTCCGGTATTTTATTTTCCCGTGAACCATTGCCGCTGGCAGCGATATACGTCTTGGGTCAGCGCGATAACAATTACCCGAAACCATGTATAAGCGATATTCCAACTCAGGATAAAATGGTAACGTTATTGAGAAACAGCCACGTAGGTTACGGTGTCATTAACGCATCATTGCGGGCGCGGGAGTTTACGGATTTTCACAAAATTGCGGCGAATGTACCCATTCGCCAATTACACCGGGCAGATGATCTCAACCAATTGCAACAGATAAGCGAATTGCTGTATCAGGACGTAAAAACGCACACGTAGGTATGGAGCTAAAAACTCTGGCCAATCGGGGTATCTTACCAGCCTGTGTAAATATCAACGCCACGCTTCTTAATTTGTCCGGCAATGACTCTGCGCTGTATTTCAGAGGTTCCCTCCCAAATCCGGTCTACCCGGATATCCCGGTAGGCACGCTCGACTGAATACTCGCGCATATACCCGCGCCCACCATGAATTTGCACGGCTTTATCGATGACCCGACCGGCCATTTCTGAACAAAAGAGTTTCAGCGCGCTGGCGCGTGCGTGTATTATCTTTCGGTCCAGCCCGCTATCCATCTCTGCTGCCAGCCTGTACAGCATGGTCTTACCCGCGTAAATATCCACTGCCATATCGGCCAGCATATTCTCGACCGACTGAAAATCCCGGATTGGCTGACCAAACTGCACCCGGTCTGCTGCGTATTTATTGGCCTCTTCCGTCGCTCTTATTGCGGCGCCTAAGGTATGTGCGGAAATTTGCAGGCGCGCCTCAACAAACCAGTCTTTGGTCAACTCAAACCCCTGACCGACATCGCCGAGCCTGTCTTTATCGTGTACGTAGCAGTGTTCAAACTTTAATTCTGCGTGGTCAAAAGGGTAGTTGTGGGTAAATTTGGGTGAACGTATATGCTGTACGCCGGGGTTGTCTTTGGCAACGATAAAGAGGGTGGGTTTATCGGGGTCATTGTCGACATGGGCGTGCACAATAATGATGTTTGATCCGCTATAGCTGGTCACAAACCATTTTTCACCATTGAGCCGCCAGCCGTCCCCGTCGCGTGCAGCGGTGGTTTCAACCAGGCGATTATCTGACCCGGAATTGGGTTCCGTTATCGCAAAGCAGGCCCGGCTGTGCCCCTGGTTACAGGGGATAAGGTATTTTTCTATTTGTTCAGGGGTGCCAAATTTGAGGCTCACCGGGGGGCGCCAGACACACGTCCACAAGCCGTTAGTTGCGCGCCCTAGCTGCTCTTCAATCACTGTTTGTTCCAGTATAGTCAAGTCTAGACCGCCATGCGCCTGTGTGTGATTGATTCCGGCTAACCCCCATTCGCGCACGTTTTCTTTGAGTGGTTCATGGTATGTTTCAGGCAAATGGCCGTGTTCTTCCACGACCATTTCCAGTGGTTGTAATACCTGCTCAAAAAAATCCCGGCCTTTTTTGGAAAGGGCTTTTTCGCGGTGGCTTAGTGATAGATCCATAATTTACCTTCTAAATTTATTGACCAGGTTTATTGATTAGAATTTGTGTTTCAGCGTTTATGTTTTCGATGACAAAATAATCAGGGCATCCACTGCACAACACCCCTGCGGCCCGGCAATGATAGGGTTGATATCAATGGTTAAAAGCGAGGAGGCGAATAAGTCGGCGAATTGGGAGAACCGGGCAATCGTATTACACAGGTCTTCAATATCAGCCTCAGCCTGCCCACGAGTACCTAAAAGCTGTGGCCACAGCCGCATCTTTTGTAATAGCGTCCGGGCGGTTGCCGGGCCAAATGGCGCGGCAGCGGTTTGTTTATCATCCAATACTTCGATCAGTGTGCCACCGGCACTGATAACCACGACAGGGCCAAAGTCTGGGTCGATAACCGCCCCCAGCCCCACTTCCACGCCAGAGGTTATCATCGGCCCTATAATGGCTTCTGGTCCCAGTCGCTCAGCCATATCCTGGTAGGCGGCTTCCATCGCCCCGGCATCATTTAAATTTAAATATACGCCCGCCACATCCGTTTTGTGTAAATTGCCTTCGTCGGTTTTGAGCGCCACGGGGTAGCCTAGAGTGTCTGCCGCTTGTAGGGCTTGTTCGGTATCACAAACAGACACCCAACTGACCGTTGGCAGGCCAAATGCCCCCAGCAGGTTTAAGCCTTCACGCTCTGAAACAGTGCCCGTATGTTGTTGAAATTGCGTTTGAATAAAGTCGATCAGGCTTTTATCAAGGTCAGTGAGCGCCTCTTTGGGTTTGTGCCGGTATTTTTTGTAGTCTATTGCGTGTTTGGCGGCCTTTAATGCCTCCTGAGTGCCGGTAATAAGTGGTATACCCTGATCTGCCAGCCGCGACGCCATTTTGGCGTTTTGTGCGAGGCTGGAGTGGCATACCATCGCCAGCGGTGTGTCTGTCTGCTGGCTGGCTGTGGC
Source organism: Gammaproteobacteria bacterium (assembly GCA_965277715.1). Taxonomy (GTDB): domain Bacteria; phylum Pseudomonadota; class Gammaproteobacteria; order JBCCGL01; family JBCCGL01; genus JBCCGL01. The sequence continues at coordinate 3,251,458 of OZ255836.1, read as the reverse complement.
GACGACTTGTTGCAACATGGCGGCGTACCAATAGTCATCCTGCGGGTTGCTGCAAAAAAAGGCGAGGCCGGTTGCAGGGTCGTTGGCCAGTGCGCGTAAGCAATTGACCATTCGCTGTTCGGCGTTATTGGGTGTGCCCCAGGCATCCAGCGGGTTTTCCGGCACTAAGCCCACATCGAGGTTTTGTTCGAGCAGGGTTTTGGTCTGGGTGTCGATATTGGCCAGGGGTACGTCAATATCCTGCGCGAGATCGACCAGTAGCTCCCGCTCGCCACCTGAGTCGTGCATGGTCGCCAGCGCGCCATCTAACACAGATACATCGCGATCCAGTAGTTGCAGGGTGGCGATCATCTCATTGAAATCGCGAACACGAATAACCCCATAGCGATCACATACTGCGTTAAACGCCACATCGTCACCGACGATAGCGCCTGTGTGGCTTTGTGCCATCGCCGCGCTTTTTTCTGTGCGCCCGACTTTCAGTATCACCACAGGAATCTGCTGTTGGTTGGCGCGTTGTAGCATCGCGATAAATTTTTCTGTATGGCGCACTGATTCAAGAAACATCCCTATAACGCGGGTGGTGGTTTGGCTCAATGCCCAGTCGGCGTATTCTGCTGCGGTGGTGGTGAGTTCCATGCCAGTGCTGACACACAGCGTAAATCCCAGTCTACGATCACCGTGGGCGATAGCGGAAATGGCCGAGCCAGACTGTACAACCCAGGCCACACCACCAGCCCTGAGAGGGGTTTTTGAGCCGAAGCTGGCAAACCGTAACCCCGCGACACGGTTGTAAAGCCCCATGGAGTTACCACCGCATAACAACAGCCCCACGTGCGCCGCTTTTTGCTTGATTGCGGATGCCAGGCCCGATTGTTGACCCGATTGCTGACCTGGGTGTTGATTTTCCGCTGACAGACAGGAGGCGAAAATAGTGGCGGCCTTTGCGCCGTGGGCGATTACCTGATCCAGCGTATTTTCCAGCCGGTTGTTATTCAGTGCTATGGCGGCGTGATCGACCGTTTCCGGTAAAGCATCGATGGTGGGGTAGCAAGGCTGCCCGTCGATCGATTGGTAACGGGGATTTACCAGGTAAACCCGCCCCGGATAACCGTCGACACACGCCATATCGAATAAGGTTCTGCCCGAGGTGTTGGCGCGTGCTGAGGCACCGATCAGGGCGATGGATTGTGGGTTGACCAGTGGGTCGAGTGGGTGGGTGTTACACTGCGTCATGGCGCTGTTGTGTTGTGAATAGCCGTGTAAGACTACCGGTTTTTATTGTCTTTTCCAATATCAAATAAGTCTGCTTGAGAGTGTCTTGCTAACCAGTAACAGGTGTCGGCAACTGCTCCTGCGTTGCTCTAGCTCCTGTATCCATACAGTCGCACGCCAACTGTTTCTGTGGAAAAAAAGCTGACGCTGATTGCTGGTGTTACCAATACCGGATGGCGTTGGAATAGATGTTTTCAATATCGATGATATTGGTTTCACGTGGGGTGTTGGCAATAGCGCGTGCCTGACGGGCTGAGGACGCAGATAGGGCTTTTATGTCGGCGCGGTTAAATCCAACCCCGGACAATCCATTGGGGGCATCGGTGCTTTTCATTAGGTCAATGATGCGCTTGGCGACGATTTCACCGGCATCATCCGGGGTTGCCCCCTGGTTGTCTGCACCGAGGAACTGCGCCGCTTGCATATGGCGCTCGGGGGCTGCTTCAGCGGCGTAGCGAAAAATGGCCGGGGCGCTGACGACTACGCTAAAGCCGTGTGGTACAAAAGGTGAGGCAACAGGGTAGCCTGCGGTGGTGATGTCGTTCATCAGGTGGGTAACGCCGTATGACATGGCGTGGGGCAGGTGGGTGCCAGAGTTACCAAATGCCATGCCAGCCAGTGTCGCGCCCCACATCAGTTGGTCCCGCGCCTCGCTGTCGCTGGTATCGGCGACTCCGCGCTGTAAGTAGTTGCCGACAATTTCCAGTGCTTTTGATGCCGCCATATCACTCCACGGGTTTGCGCCCTGTAGCAGTGTGCGTTTGTTCGGGTCGGCAATTGGCGCCCAGCGGGTGTAGGCTTTCGCGGTGTAGCATTCGATTGCGTGACACAGTAAATCAAACCCGGTCGAGGCCACGACGTTAGCGGGCAGGCTGTCGCAGCAACTGGGGTCGACGATTGCCTCGATGGGCAGCATATGCGGGCTGCCCAGCACAAATTTGGTGTTCAGGGTGTTAATGCGAATCACTGAGACCGAGGTGCATTCGGAGCCGGTGCCAGAGGTCGTCGGGCAGGCGATGTGGGGTAATAGCGGCCCGGGGATTGGTTTGCCTGCACCTATCGGGGCGGCGAAGTAGTCGTTGAAGTCACTGGGGTAGAGGGCGTATAACATCCCCGCTTTGGCGGTATCCATTGAGGAGCCACCGCCCACGGAAATGACGCTATCAAACGCACCCTCGCGCAAAAAACTGGCGGCGGCAATAACACTGGTATCGTCCGGCTCGATACGGATATCAGAAAAAACGGCGTAGTCGATACCCGCCTGGGTGAGTGAGTTTTTAACCGTTGCCACGTAGGGGCCATCGCGTAGAAAGGGGTCTGTAATCAGCGCAACGCGTTTTAGTCCACGCCCGGCGGCGCGTGCGCCAACCTCGGCCAGGCAACCCCGGCCAAAGGTGAGTTTGGGCATGGCGACTGTAAAGGTGTCAGCGCCGTGATCGCAGGGGGTTAAGTACTGGCAGGCCATGATAGTCAATGCACCTCAATGTATGTTTTTCGGGGTGTGCCAAGCGTAGCAGAAACGGGAGTTATTTTTTTATGGGTAATATTATTTTTGCAGCGGTTCCCGCCGATTAAGCCATTGGGAGTATCTGTATTCTTGCGTTAAAACCCACGAATAACCGCACCACAGCTCGTGGCATCGGCGCTCACCTGCCAGTTGTCATCGCTCCGGCAGGTTTCATCTGTCGCTGTATGTGATTGCATTCCACCCTTGCTGGCGAGGCCATCGTCGATCTTTAAATCGAGTTGCAGGATAATGCCCACGGGCACCTGTTCGCCGGTAAAAAACTCGTGCGTACTGCTCTGATCACCGGGAATGTGCTCGCCGTAGGCTATTTTGTAAAACCCATTGTATGGATTGACCGGGCAGGTGGCGGTTCTACAGCCCAGACCGGCAATACTGTCGATCCCCGTGCTGCTACCATCGTAATCACCGGCAATAAAACCGGCTTTGGCCAAGTGCTGCCAAACGCCTGCAATCTCGCCTTTGGTATCGACTTTGCCGTTGCCATTGCCATTGCTCAGCGTGCTGTCAATTTGCGTGCTGGCCTGGGCAAAGTCACCGGGCAGGCTGTTATAGCGATCCTGGAATGCCTGCCAGGCGGTGCGTATACCGTTGACATCATTGGCCATCGAGCGCACTCTGGCACTGTCGATCAATGCTTGGCCTTTTAAGATACCGCCGAGAATCAGGCCGATAATGACCAGGACGATGGCGATTTCAACGAGGGTAAATCCATGGTGACGGTATTTCATAAATCAAACTCCCTGTACATTAGTGATGTGCGCAGTATACGCTCCATGTGCAAGTAGGCAAGTGTCATGGTAAGACACCTGCCTGGATCATCCGCGTATACAGAATATTCTCTGAGAGCCAGACGACAATATCGTCAAAGTGCTCATCCCCTTCAAGCTGATTGTATGGTTTGCTGACAAAGACATTATCCCCCGGCAGTGGGTAAGTGCGCCCCGAGGCACCTGTGGCCACCGTATTAAAACGCTCACCTGACCTACCTTCCCCGGCGTTGCCGAGCTGATCTGTGCCGCCGTAATCGCGCCAGTCTTTCCCCATGGAAAAGATGAGCACAGGCACCTGGTTAGCGCGCAGGGCGTTGTTATTACCGGCAGTTTTCGGGCAGTTGGGATTGCTGGTGGCGCGGGTACAGATGGCAATATTCGGCTGTAAATTCGACAGGCCCACCGAGCGCATCGCGCCCTGTGTAGTGAAATCCGGCCCGGTTGACGGTGAGCTGTTGACTTGCGTTACGCTATAGCGCAGGGGATTGGCCCACGTGTCCAGCAACAGACCGTCCTCATTGGTTTCACCCACCAGACCGAGCGTCACCACCGGTACAAACCCGTGTGCCACGCCGCTGCTATCGACCCCGGCGCAGTTACCGCCACCCTGTGGGTCTTCACTGCCGGCACTGCTGCCGCTGGCTGGGCAGGGCAATCGCCCGTTGGCCACGGCAAATCCCACCAGCGCCTGATTCACCTCTTCCAACTGCGCCTTGACCAACTTCCGTTGCGACTGCTCAAACACCCCCCCGAGGGGTATCAAAACCGATCCCAACAACACACTGATAATCAATAGAACAATGGCAATCTCGACCAGTGTAAAGCCGAAATTTGTCCGCCTACCGGGTATTTGTGTGTATTGGCTGTTATCTCTGCGCATAGATAGATCCTTATCAAGTTTTCACACAACAGAGGATAGACAATAATCGCCATGCTGTGTGAGTGATTAAACCTAAATTCCGCAGTTGAATCGTAGCGGGGGCGTCTAAGGTGCTGAAGATGAAGTGTTGTTACCCGCATTTTAGCCATCCTGTAGTGATTCTACAGGTGAAGCTGAAATGCGGGTAAAAGCGCTTTAGATTCTGTGCATCAGGTGGTCGCAGTAGATTCAACTGCGGAATTTAGGTTAAAGAAGCCCGCCATCATCGCGGCACAAGAGCGGTTTGAAGTGGTGTTTGTCTGGGGGGATTGATAGAGCCAATGGCTGTTGGTTATTGAGCACTACTGCGCACCTGATGCACGCAGCAGACAGCAAAATAAACTACTGCCCCACAAGGTACTCAACAGCCAGTCGAATTTCCTCATCCGATAAAGACGAACCACCCCGTGGCGGCATTGCCCCTTTACCCTTGATAGCATTGCTAACCAAGGCATCCATACCCGCTGACAGGCGACTTTGCCAGGCGGCGGCGTCACCCACTGCCGGTGCGCCTAAGGCAGCGGCAGTAGCGGCGCCGTGACAAGCCAAACACGCCATTTCTGATAACTGCTTACCAGTTTTCGGCTCGGCGGACGCCTGCGTTTCAGCCATCGCCGCATCACCGCCATCAAGGCTGGTACGCACACTACCCACTGGCTCAATACGTTCCGCCATCGCCGCCAGCTTGACCGCATTGGGTGCAGTATTACCAGGCTCTACAATAAGGTTGGCCACAAATACAATGGCGAAGAAAAAAACCACCAATACCCCCAGTACAAGGGCCATGATTTTCACTAGCTGGCTGTCGTCGGTTGTGTGCTCCACGTAGGGAACCTCCTAAAGTAGCAATCAAAATGCGCGGCATTCTAGCAATGCGCCCAGCAACATACAATTGTAGTTTATTGGCAAATATTTATCACGGGCATTCCTTGCCATCAACGTACCCGCTCAATATACACAATACACACCACGGTAGACGCTACCCCACCGACAACGTATTATCGCCTACTGTGCGCCCGTAGCTCAGCTGGATAGAGTGCTGCCCTCCGAAGGCAGAGGTCACAGGTTCGAATCCTGTCGGGCGCGCCACAAACCCGCCTGAAAAGTCAATTTTAGCACGGCATAACCAGGATCAGGATCAACCGGGTTCTTTAAGGTCGCAAAATGCGATTTTAAACGTGCACACTCTTCATCAATTCTAACGATTTCGAGAATTCCCACTGTGTCATTTTGGTTTGTTTGCGAATAGCCGCAACGTCTATAGCGGTGTAACGCTGGGTACGCGCCCCAGTTTTCTTGCCAGAGCCTCTTTTGCGCCCTGTTGCAAAGAGTCAAAATATTCGCTCATAACTTCTCACTTTAATTAATGCAGCGATGACTGCCAGTTCATTTCGCTCGGCTTTACGCAGATTATCTTTGTCTGATTTCTCAAAAATATCAATTTTGAGAGAACTCTATAACAGGGGCAATTAATTTGTTCGGAATGTACTTATCCCAATACCACCACTGATTTATGTTGTTCAGTACAGGGTTATATGTCCATTCACAGGTATGCTCCCTAAAATCAGCTCAGCACCATGTCCGTCCTTGTGTTGCCCACACTACTCACACCTTAAAAAATGCAACATGCGTATTTAGGTCGCTGTTCATCACCGACAATCGCTCGCAGGCCTGCGAGGTAGACTGACCGTTTTCCAGAATGGAGAGGCTGAGCTCGCTGATTTTATCGATATTATCAGAGAGGCGTTTGGCGACATCTGATTGCTGATTGACATCGCTGGCCACGGCTGTATCGGTTTGCGATATCTGATCCATACACGCCACAATTTCGGTTAATGAACCTTTGACGTGGTTGATTTTATCGGCTGAAACGAGTACATCCTGTTGGCCCTGTTCCATGGTGGTCACGGCTTTTTGTGCGCCTACTTGTAGTGATTCGATAATCCTTTGGATTTCTTCGGTGGATTGCTGGGTGCGGCTGGCGAGTGTGCGTACTTCGTCGGCAACCACTGCAAACCCCCGGCCCTGCTCACCGGCACGGGCGGCTTCAATCGCCGCGTTTAAGGCGAGTAAGTTGGTTTGTTCGGCGATGCTTTTGATAACGTCCAGCACCGACCCTATATTTTGTGAACGCTCATCGAGGTCACGGATAACTGACTCGGTTTCATGCACTTTCGCCGTTAAACCCTGTACCGCAAGCACGGCATCATCGGCAAGTTGGTTGGCGGACTCTGCCAGGTTACTCGCATCCGTTGTTGACTTTGCCAGTCCCTGCGCCGACTCAGCGGTCTTTTCAAGGTGTGAGGACATCGCCTGTAATGCGTCATTTGCCTGGCCGAGCTCCGCCGCGTGCTGGTCCAGTAGCTGCTGGTTTTGTGTTGCAGATTCACGCGCCGTTGTTAATGACCCATGCACTTTATCCGCAGAACAGACCACATTGCCCATCACACTCTGCAATTTCCCGACAAAGGTATTGATAGTGGAGGCCAGCTCACCCAGTTCATCGTTTGATTGCATATCCAGTCGACGGGTCAGGTCGCCATCGCCATTGGCCAGTTCGTGGGCAATGTCATTTAATGATTGCATTGGCCGGGTGAACAGCAGCCGGATTATTAGCAATAGCACACACAAAATGGCCGAGACTGCCACGGCCGATACCAGTACGGCAACACCACTGCGTGAGGTAATAAAGCCTTGTAGCCCGCTATTGGAAAAGGCGATGGCCAGGTAACCTACCGGCGTGCTGTCTTTACCAGATAATACATTTGCAGCGACGATGGTATGGTTGCCTCTGGATACCGTGATAACTTGTTTGTTAACAAGTTGCCGCTGCCAATCGGTGTCAATACGATCCAATGATCCTTTTGGCAGCGTGGGATGGACAAATTGGGTGATAATCTGGCCTTTCAGGTCAGCGGTAATGATATTTGATACATCGGTATCGGTGCTGCCAACAAATTTTTCATAGGCTTTTTTGATAATTGCCTGCTTTTTCCAGCGAATACCGCCACTGACATTTTGTGACAGCAACTCTGTCATCGCCTGTCTGTCTTTGTTTGCCAGTGTGTGCAAACCATCATTCAATGTAATCCATTGCTGAAAAACCAGGGAGGAGAAGCCCATTATTACGATAAACCCGATAGTTAAGATCAACTTCGATGTAATACTCATACTGTGCAACATAGGACTTACACTCCTCGTGGAATACAACGGTCAGATGGGAGGGGGTTAAAGCGCGTCGACGTTAACGCCAACGGTGACTGCGCCAATCACTGTGCCGGTGCCCGGGTCGATTACGGGCACGCTGACCTGTGCCTGAAACTGTTGGGTTGATTCATCCATTTCGATATCACCTATATGTACTGCTTTAGGGCCTTGCAGGTAGGTTTCTCTCCACTTTGCCTCATCACCCTGCCAGTAATCAGAGGTAACATCGCTTTGACCCACGTTGAGCCCCATGGCATCCATAACAAAAATTTCGGTATACAGGCCTTGTGATTGTTCTTTTATCTCAGTGAGATACAACGACAGTGCGTTATTTAATACATCCTGAATAAGGGGTTGGTTGTTGGCACTGGTCTCTGCCCGCCACTGTTTGTCCAGGGCAATAATCTCCGGCTCAGACAGATGGCTGGTTTTGGCATTTTGTGCTTTTACCTGCTCGACCAGCAGGGTATTACTTAACCACTTGGGAAAGGCATTCTTACCGAGGTCGGCCAATGCACCGGTCTGTTGGTTGGCAAAACTGGTTAAGGTGACTGATGAAAGTAAAAGTGCCGAGACAAAAGGAACAAATGCAGATTTCATTGGGTGTTACCTCCTGATGGAATGGGTTCAGGGGGTATAACGGCGCTTTAGCCACAGACTTGAGAGAAATCTTTTACACGTGCTTATTCGTGCGCACGCCGACCACGCCGATTCCCTCTGCCACGGGACGATTGCGCAACAACTGTCCGTTCACCCAACAGACTCCGGATACCGTTAGAGACTTCACCCAGCGTGGCGACAATGTCACCCAACTGTGGCGGTGCGCTGCGGGGTGTTTCATCCAGCGCACGGCGCATGGCGCGCACGTGTTCATACGTGGTGCCACAGCACCCACCGATAATGCGGGCGCCAGCGTCACGTGCCAATCTTGCGTATTCGGCCATCAACTGCGGTGTGCCGTTATAGACTATCTTACCGTCGGCCCACTCGGGAATACCGCAGTTCCCCTTGGCAACCAGAATTTGCCGGTTGTCAATATCGGCACGCTGCATACTCAATACCGCCGCCAGGGTTTCCGCCGCGCCGACACCACAATTGGCGCCACTTCCCAACAATGTCGGATCGACACCGCAGGCCAGTGCGGTGAGCTCGCTGGGTTTAATACCCATCATGCTGTGGCCATTGGTATCAAAGCTCATGGTCGACACCACCGGCAAACCCAGTTGGTTGGCCGCTGCAATACCGCATGCCAACTCTTCACGCGATGACATCGTCTCCAGCCACAGGACGTCGACCCCCCCCTCAGCCAATGCCTGGGCCTGCTCGAAAAAAGCCGCTTGTACATCCTCGCACGGCACATCACCAATCGGTGCCAAAATCTCACCGGTCGGCCCCATCGACCCGGCAACGACCACCGGGCGTGCGGCGGCATCTGCCACTTTACGGGCGATACGCGCAGCGGCGAGGTTAATTTCGTGGACGCGATGATCGCTGCTGTGCAACTTCAAACGGTAGCGGGTGCCGCCAAAGGTATTGGTGAGGAATAAATCAGATCCGGCATCACAAAAGTTTTGATGCAGCGACTCGATTCGCTGCGGATGGTCGATATTCCACAATTCCGGTGCATCGCCAGACTGCAAACCCATGTCAAACAGGTTAGTGCCCGTAGCCCCATCTGCCAGCAACACATCGCGCTCGGCTAACAGGCGTATTAACAGGTTATTATCATTCATACAATGAGCTCCATATACTCAAGCTGGTAAACCGTCTACTTTAACTGTACCCATCAATTAAGGTAGGCGGTGTACTAAATAACTTAAGATTAGACCATTTCCTTAAACCCGGTAGCAAAGAACTACACGGCATACTCATATTACAAATATGTGTTTTGGTACGATTACATAAATTTTGATAGGTTTTGCACACCCGAAGACCGACCCAGGCACTTGCGAAAATCAGCCAGCTCCATACGCGTTTTTAGGGTTTTTGCACTGAGTTCGGAGCGAAATTCAGACGATTGCAAGATTTTCATATATTTGTCCACCACCTTTGCCCCTGGTGCATAAGGCAGCTCGCAGGCATGACCATAGCGCTTGTTAGCCTCCTGGGTGATGTAGTCAACGCCGGGAGTTCTGTCGATTAAATCAAATGACATATGCAAGCTGAACTCACCTTCAGTGATACAGCGGTGTGGCACGCCAGCCCTTACATACAGCGCATCACCCGGTTGTAGGGTAATGGCGTGCTTAACCGGGCCGAGCTTGCTGTCGTTTAAATTCTGAGTGCCAAAGTACCGCCTTTGCTGCGGTGCAAACAAATGCCAGGTTTTTGCACCGGCCAGCTGTACCACCAGTACGTCGTCTGAATCACAGTGGCCTAGATAAGCTTCATTATTAGCCTGAGAGAAAAACGCCACGCTATTGGACAGGCCACACGGCAGTTTGTTATCCAGTTGTGCACAAAACGCATTGATTTCCGGGTCGAGAATATCCAGACCCTCCAGTACAACGGCACACCCCTTGCCCAGTTCCTGGTTAATTTTTTCTTTATCGATAAACTGTAAAGGCCTGCGCTGTACAATTTTTTTCAACAGCACAGAATCCAGCAGGACATCGCGCCCCGCTGTTTTGATATGTACCCATTCAGGCCTCAGCAAAGGGTTATTGAGGTGGTTTTGCAGGTCTTTAACGGTAAAAAAACAGGGCTTATCGATCAATCCCTGGCTGTAGGTAAAATCCTCAGGCAGGTTATCGCGCTGCCCGATATAAAAGTCGAGCAGTGCACTGAGGTCTTTATGGCGGGCTTGCTGCATAGATTAACGCCCTCTAGTTACCTGCCCGCTCTTTTTCGATTAATTGATTCATCACTTGAATAACTTGCGGATAGCTTCCTGCCAACGAGGCCGAGGTAATGTACTTACCGGCTATCACGACAGTCGGCACACCCGTGATTTTATAGGCCCCCGCCAGTTGTTGCGAACGGCGCAGCTTGGTTTCCACTGCAAATGACTTCATCGTATCGAGGAATTTTTTGCGCTCGATGCCTTGCTTTTCAGCAAAATCGGCGAGGTCATCGAGTTTGAAAATACGTTTTTTGTTTTTGTGGAGCTCATCGAACAGGGGGGTATGGATTTTATCCACCACGCCCAGTATTTCTGCTGCAAAGTAGGCGCGTGCGTGATTTACCCACGAGGGGTTTAGTACCGCTGCCACCGGGCGGAACACGACATCATCCGGCAGGGTTTTTTTCCACTCTTCCAATACGGGGTGAAATTGATAGCAGTGTGGGCAACCAAACCAGAAAAACTCCAGTACCTCGATTTTGCCGTTACCGTCGGTCGGTTGGGGCGGTGAAACGTCCCGATAACCCTCTGCCGCCATCGCGCCCGCAGTCAATATACTACTGACACACAGGGCAACCGCTAAACGCCGTATAAATTTAACCATTTTTCATAAACTCCACTTATTGACTAATTGTATATAACACATCTCTATTCGTGCACAACGGCTATAACTCACCGTAAGAGTGCAGACCAGAGAGGAACATATTGACCCCTAAAAAGGCAAACAGGGTAACAAACAGGCCAACAATCGACCACCACGCCATTGGTACACCACGTAGACCTTTGGTCAGGCGCATATGTAACCACGCCGCGTAGTTTAACCAGACGATTAATGCCCAGGTCTCTTTGGGATCCCACGACCAGTAGCCGCCCCAGGCTTCCGCCGCCCACATGGCACCGAGCACAGTGGCGATGGTAAAAAAAGCAAAGCCGAGCGCGATGGACTTATACATGACATCATCGAGCTGCTCCAGTTCCGGCAGTCGCGCTGCAATAACAGAAGAGCCGCCACGCTCAAGCTGTACCCGCAACAGGTAGGCGACACCGACCATAGCCGAGAGGGCAAATGCACCGTAACCAATGAAATTGGCCGGCACATGAATTTTCATCCAGTAGCTTTGTAGGGCGGGCACCAGTGGTTGAATTTCATGGGCGCCACGGCCAAAGGTATACCAGAGAATAAACCCCACCGCAGCCGCGATAACCAATAGTACAAATCCCCCCATTTGCCGGTTTTTATAACGCTGCTCGTAATAGAGGTACATCAGGGCGGTGATCAGGCAAAACAGTATAAAGACTTCGTACAGATTACTGACGGGAATGTGCCCGACATCGACATGAATCATATAAGACTCGCGCCAACGCACCAGCAGGCCAATCAAGCCCATCGCCGCCGCACACCAGGTCATTGAGGAGGCTGCTTTTGCGCTGAATTCTGAGCCGATAATCAAGCCAAAAAAGTAGCTCGCGGTGGCCAGCACAAACAGTGCGCTCATCCACATCACCGCCGATTGGCTGGCGAAAAAGTATTTCAGAAAGAAGTTTTTGTCGGCGGCGGCCAGGTCACCGCTGTATAGATAAATTGCCAACAGGCTCAGCAGCGAGACCGCCACCAGAAACAGGCGTATGGGTTTCCAGTACCAGCCAAAAAAACACAATGCGATCGCTGTGCCTGCCAGAATAGTCAGCTCGTAGCCATCCATTGCCGCACCATACTGCACCCACACATAGGCAGTTACTACCAGCAACAGCAGTGCCCAGCACCCATCGAGCAGATTCAGGCGCCGGTAAAACCGGGGTTGATCAAATGCGTCAATAAGCGCGCTTTGACTGGTTGACATAATATTTCTCCACTACAGCACCGCTGCATAATAGGCATTGGATAATGACCATACCCAAAAGTGTACAACAATAGCCAGCTTGTAATCTGCGGTAATTTTTACGCTAAGTCTGTGTTAATGGGGCCTCATCACCGCTTGTATAGTAGTGCAGGCCCGCAGACAACTGGGCAAATTCCCGGTCAAAGTCCAGCGAGGGCCGCAGGCTGCTACCGGCAAGTAACACATCGCTGCCTGCAGCCGATGGGCGCAACCATACCCACAAGCGGCGCTGTTGAATATAAAACAGCATAAACACCCCAATAATCAATAGCGCGCACCCCAGGTAAACGATATTTTTGCCCGGTGATAGGGTGATTTGCAAACCAGAGGCCTGTACCTGGTCAAACCCCTCCAGTTGCAGATAAAAAGGCGTGCCGTAATGGGGCAGCGCGCTAATCGCGCTCAGTGCGGCATCAAACCAACGCAGGTCTTCGTCACTCGTCTGGTCGATACCCTCCTCCTCCAATACTTCACGGTAGACCGCCGCAAACAGGGTTTGCAGCACGCGCACATAGGCGCCAAACACCTGCTCACGCTGATCTTCCGGTACGCGCTGCGCCACGTTTTCAAATACACTGTCGAAGCCCCCTTCAAGAAACTGCTGTACCAATGTACTCATCGAGCCTAACAGGGCCTCAGCGGCATCACCTTTTACCAGCCCCGATGCCTGCATTGATGCGAATACCGAGTTTTCAGCCAGCGCCTCAATGAGGTCGCGGTCATGGGCTTTGTGCATAAAGGCAATAAACCGGCCAATACCACCCTGCCGGTCAACAGGGATATGCAAAAAACGGTATGGGTCAGCAGGTGACTGGCGCATACCACTCAAAAATACTTGCTGCCCATTTTGCGTTACCGGGGCCATATAGTTGAAATACTCCCGTGCCTGCCCGGCTGCATTGCGCACCCGAAACAACATACTCGGCCCAAAGTTACGCTGTTCGATTTTGCCGTCTTCACCTTCCACCGGGTTAATGTTAAACAGGCGTAAATCGGTAAATTCGAGTTGTTTGTCACCGTCGCGATCGGCAACGGTTTGTACCTTATCGACCTGGGATTCGACGATGTGTGGCGTGACCGTGCTGCCATCGAGTGACCACAATCTCATTCGCAAGGCGGAACCACCGTCGCCAAAGCTGGATTGGTAAATGGCGTAGCCTTTGTGAATCAACGGGTGATTAACGGCAATTGTCGCCTGTAAAGGCTCGGCGAGGTCATCGTCATAAATCAGCAAATCGCTTTCAAACGATTTGGGCTGCCCGGTGAGGTGGTGTTCGACACGAAAGTCCACCACCTCGATACTAAACGGCAGTGCCTGTACCAAATACCCATCACGCAGACTGACAAAGGCAATTTCAGCCTGCTGCCCTTCCGGCACCTCGACACTGCCACGAAATGAAGGGTTCCATACCGGCAGGCGGCTGATAGCCGGTACTTCTGAAGCGGGAATATTGCGCACTTCAGCCTGCAAATACCCAAACCATTCGCCAACCTTGAACGGCAGGCGGCTATCCAGCAGGCCACCCACACAAATAATGACAATAGCGACATGGGTGAGGATGTAGCCGATACGGTTTAGCCCGCCTTTGCGCGCAATGAGTAGCTGGGCATCCCCGGCCTCACTGTCTGGTTTGATTTCACGGCGAATTTGGTAGCCGCGTTGCCGCAGTAGACGGGCGATAGTCTCCGCCGCCGACGCGGGGGATGCCGCCACTGACCAGTGCCTGCTGTTGGCAAAGGACTGAAGCGAGTTAAACTGTACATTCTCACGCCAGCTACGCATCTCGTGCAGCATTTTGGGTGTATTGCGGTAAACGCAAACCGAGGTCGATAGCAGTAAAAACCCCATAATCCCCAAAAACCAACTGGCGGAATACACATCGTACAAATCCAGTGCTGCAAACACTTCAAACCAGTAGGGGCCAAACTTGATGATGTAGTCGTTGTAGGGTTGATTTTGTTGCAGGATAGTCCCAATTGCCGAGGCGATAGCAATTGCCACCAGCAGGCTGATAGCCAGATTCATCGATCCCAGAAAAGCCAGCAATACTTTGCCGATGGGTCGCTTGCGCGGTGTTACTGAAGGCTTTGGATGTGTGGATATAGTCAATGCAATCAATCTAAATAGGCGACCGGATGATTCGCTATTGTGTTAATCAGGGTTGCACTATCGTAGAGAGTCTCTTGAGCTACGCCTGGCTGAACTCAAAGCCGATACCCTGAAGTGGTTTTCAAACCTGCTGTTTGGGCAGGCTGTTATAGGTGATAACCCTATAAGGGGGTGGAAAGCACCCCCTCTCCTGTGCAACTCAGTTCAGGCCCTGAATGTAATTGCTTACCGCCTGAATTTCCTCGTCAGTCATGCGCTTAGCCAGTGCGCGCATCACACTGTTGGCGTCATTGGCACGTGTGCCGTTACGAAAAGCCCCCAGTGTCTTTGCGGTATACGCGGCATTCTGGCCTGACAACATGGGGTACCCTGCCGCCGGGTTGCCATTGCCACCAGGCCCGTGACAGGCAATGCACGCCGCCACGCCAACCGAGGTAATACCACCGCGATAGATCGCTTCACCCAAGTCCAGTTTTTCTTCACTGGCAACTGCTGCTGGCGCTGGTTTTTGTTGTGAATAGTAGGCTGCGATATCGTCTATATCCTGCTCGCTGAGGTTGCTGACCATTGACATCATCATGTTATCCACGCGTTCTCCGCTGATAAAATTGCGGATTTGTTTGGCCAGATAAGCGGCGTGCTGCCCGGCCAGCTTGGGGTTGACCGCAATCGTGGCATTACCGTCTGCATTGTGGCACGCGGCACAGGCCGCTGTTTTTGCCTTTCCGGCCACCGGATCACCCGCCGCCATCGCCGCACCTGTGCCTGCCAGCAGCACAGCAAAACCGAGCAAAACCAAATTCTTCATCACACAAACTCCGCCATTCTATAGAGGTAAATCGTCATATCAGCCACACGCCTTCTACAGGCAAATCGCCAACATAAACAGTTAATTTTATCAGAGATAATGCAACCCTGCCCAGATGATGTTGAACGGGATTAAAGGATCACCCGCGTTTCCATGCCATAATGGCGCACTACACAGTAAATCTGACACGCACCATGCCCAACCCCACCTATCACAATGCGCGTTTTGCCACCAGCGCTGCAAAGCTCGCCCAATGTCCAGATGACAGTACAGTAGAGGTGGCGTTTGCCGGGCGCTCAAACGCCGGAAAATCCAGCGCGATTAATTCTATTACCCGGCAAAAACGGCTTGCACGCACCAGCAAAACACCGGGACGCACACAGCTAATCAATTATTTTGCGCTCGATACAGCCCATTACCTGGTCGACCTGCCTGGCTATGGCTACGCCAAAGTACCGGCAAAAGTACAACAACAGTGGCAAAAAAACCTGGAAACCTACCTGCAAAAGCGCGAATCGTTAAAGTGCCTGATTATCGTTATGGACTGTCGTCACCCGCTAACCCCCTACGATTGGCAACTCATCGAATGGTGTCACGCCTCCGCCGTCGACTTACACTGCCTACTCACCAAAGCCGACAAACTGAGCCGCAACGAAGCGATGAAAGTCTTATTCGCCACCCAGGCATCACTTGAAACCAACGCTATCGAGGCGACACTGCAACTGTTTTCCGCCACAAAAAAAACCGGGCTTGACGACGCACACGAACTGCTCGACCACTATTTTTGTAAAGACTTAGAGTATTCTCAACTACCTGGGCGAGAACTTGAGAATTGATAGTGATTCGATTAAAACGAATTGCAATGCAATCAGCATCAGCCTACCTTTTCCACAGAAACAGTTGGCGTACGACTGTATGGATACAGGAGATAGAGCAACGCAGGAGCAGTTGCCGACACCTGTATTAAGTAGCGAGGTATTCTCACGGCCTGTACCTGACTTGCTTGCTCTGTAAAGGGTTAAAAAAACACCAGAACACCGCGAGCGAAACCCCACAACCCCCGAAACTAACTACCTACACGCCGCTGCACACCCAACTCAATAATCAAATCGTGTGAAAGCGTTTCCAGCGCATCCTGGAGTATATCCAGATCGAGATCCGGCGCTGCATTGAGCTTTGCTGAGGCTTTAAACAGCGTATGCGACGACATTGGCGCAGGCGACACCTCGGTATCCAGCTCTTCCACATTGACGCCATGCTGTGCCAGGACAGTAGAAATATCCCGCAGAATGCCAGCGCGGTCATTACCCGTCACATCGAGACTGAGCTTTTGCAGGGCCTCTGAAGCGGGTGCTTCCACCGCCGCATCCCTAACCACAGTAACCTGCAAACCATCACGGGACAACGCATCCAGCGCACGGCATAAATCGTTATAACAGCCGATGGGCACCTGCGCACGCATCAAACCGGCAAACTGACCGGCCAACAAGGCCATACGGCTCTCGTGCCAATTGCCACCGTGCTCACTGACCACCGCCGATATTTGTTTGACGATACCGGGGCGGTCTTTTCCCACGACGGTTAATACGACTGTTTCTTGCATGACAACTCCCGTTGAAGGGTTAAAGGTTTTTCTCAACTACGCTTGAATATTCCACACCGCTGCTGATTTCCGGTGGCCGGTAACGATACCACGCGTATTGACAATTGGCATCTGCCACCGCGCCTGCAACCTGGTCAGGTCATCCTCAGACAATGCGTTTAGGTGTTGTAGGCAGGCGATCAATGCCACTTCTGATGCTTCACGCGAGCCGTCGTCAATTTTTAACGCAATACCCAGACCCTTTTCTGGTAGGGCGGCGGCGAATACACCGTCGGCACCTGTCTTGACCATCACCTTGGGGCCACTGACGTCCATCAATTCTGTGCACAAACGACCTGTACCCGCCACCATAAACGGGTGCGCGGCAATCGCCTGGGCAATGCGCTGGATGGCCAGCGCACGTGTTTGCGGCAAATCGTCGGGCACGGCAAAGCGGGCAAATGCCGTGGCCACAGAAGCCAGTGGCATGGCGATAACCGGAATGCCGCAGCCGTCAAAACAACTGGGCAATTGGCGCATATCGACCCCTGACATATCCCCTAATACATCAAACCAGCGTTGCTGGGCAGGGTGTTCACGCTCAATGTAACCCTGCACCTGCTCGCCAAAAAAGCGCGCTGTGGTCAGCATACCGGTGTGTTTACCCGAGCAGTTGTTGTGGCTGCGGTTTGCGCTCACCCCATTGGCGACCATTGCCTCAGCCGTCTTTGCGTGCAGGGGTGCGTGTGCACCACACGCCAGTGATGTGTGGTCGAGACCGATGCGTGCCAGCCAGTTGTTGACTGTTTGTGTGTGCAGTGGCTCAGCGCCGTGCGAGGAACAGGCCATCGCCAGCTCGGCTTCACTCACCTCAAAATGATCGGCAGCGCCCGATTCCACCAGCGGGATCGCCTGTAGTGCCTTGATTGACGAGCGCGGGTAAACCAGTGCTTCGACATTGCCCAATGACATCACCACCCGGCCACGCGGATCACACACAACTACTGCGCCGCGATGGCGGTTTTCAATCACCTCGCCACGCCAGGTATTCACTAAAATGGGGTTGCTCAAAATGGGCCTTTTGATTAGAAACTTGTCAGTTATTTATAAGAGCGTATTATAAATAGGGTAGTAACACCACTTTAAATAGGGAGAGGGTATGGCTAACTTTGAACCAGCATTTGAACAAATAATTCGCAATGAAGGCGGATACGTGAACCACACAGTAAACGATTGTGTGTAAATAGCGCTCATGGTTTGTCCCTCGCCTGTCGCTATAGCTATTTATTCAAAAACGCCCTGAAGCGAGCCAATGAACAATAAATACGATCTGGTCATTATAGGTAGTGGCCCCGGTGGCCGCCGCGCTGCCATTCAGGCGGCCAAATTAGGCAAGCGTGTTGTGGTGATCGAAAAAGGTCACCGCGTCGGTGGGGTTTCCGTGCACACCGGGACTATTCCCAGCAAAACATTGCGTGAGACGGTGTTGAATTTATCCGGTTGGCGCGAGCGGGAATTTTACGGGCGAAGCTACCGTGTCAAGCAGGACATCACCGCGAGCGATCTACTGCAACGCCTAAAACTCACCCTCAACCACGAGGTGGAAACCCTCGAACACCAGTTTGCCCGCAACCAGGTCACCACAGTGTGCGGTCGTGCGCATTTTGTCGACCCACACACTGTCGAAGTTATCGGCGAAAATGAAGAGCGCCAACAATACTGTGGTGAGTTTATTGTACTGGCCACCGGCACTCAGCCCTATCGACCCAAAAGCATTCCCTTCAATGGCAGGCAAATTGTCGATTGTGATGAGATATTGAACCTGCAACAAATCCCTGGTTCGATTGCCGTCGTCGGTGGTGGCGTTATCGGCGTGGAATACGCCACTATTTTCAGCGCGCTGGATGTCAGTGTCTCGTTGATTGAAAGCCGGTCAGAAATTCTGCAGTTCGTCGATCAGGAGTTGATCGACGATTTTATTCATCATATGCGCTATCGCGGTATGACGTTACGCCTGGGTGAAAATGTTGAAGGCATCACTATCGACAGCGAGGGCAAATGCATTACCCAACTGGAGAGCATGCGCACCGTAAAATCGGATATGGTGCTGTACGCCGCCGGGCGCAGCGGTGCCACCGCACAGTTGCAGCTCGATAACTGCGGCCTGGTTGCCGATGCACGTGGCAAGCTCGCTGTAAACAATTGCTTTCAAACCGATGTGAAACATATCTACGCAGTGGGCGATGTGATTGGCTTTCCCAGCCTGGCGTCAACCTCAATGGAGCAGGGCCGTATCGCCGCCTGCCATGCGCTGGGGCAGGAAGTGCACCACTCACCTAAGCACTTCCCCTATGGTATTTACTCAGTGCCGGAAATTTCTACCATCGGCATGTCAGAGGAAGAAGTACGCAAGCGCAAAATTCCGTATGAATGCGGTGTTGCCCGTTTGTCTGAAACCTCACGCGGGCAAATCATGGGCTTGCGGGGGGGCATGTTAAAGGCGATTTTTTCACTGAAAACCAAACGTCTGCTCGGTGTCCATATTCTCGGTGAGGGCGCTACCGAGTTGATCCATATTGGCCAGGCCGTGCTGACTTTAAAGGGTACACTGGAGTACTTTCTCGACAATGCGTTTAACTACCCAACCCTGGCAGAAGCCTACAAAATAGCGGCACTGGATGCATGGAACCGGATGCATAAATAGGTAGTGGCAGTTTTAATCAACCTGAAACCGTTGCTCAAGGCGCCACAATAAGGTGGCCAGCCGCCCGCCAGCAAAAATCCATACCACCACCACACCCACTGCGTTGGCCAACATATCCAACACATCAAAATAGCGCATGGGGTGGAAGCCCTGAAGTACTTCTATCGACGCGCCCATCACAATAAAACCACACGCCAGCAGCAAATAGCTGCGCGCCCCCCGGTAGAGCTGGATAAACCAGGCCATCATCAGCGTGTAAGTTGCCGCGTGATACAGCTTATCGAAGTGCTCCTGCGGCATAGGCATCGATACCGGGGTCAGCGATAGATAAAATACAGCGGCGATCAGGCAAATACCCAGTGCCAGCCACACCTTGAACCAGCGAAGTTGTGTACGTACCAATAGACCAGAAAAGCGGGTCATTACGGGCAGAGCGGTGATTAGGCTAAATGCGTGAGGGCGTAGACAACCATCGCCAGCGATAACATCAACACACCGTGCGCGATGCTCGACCAGTTCAACAGATGTCCCCAGGGCAGTTTTTTATACCGGGCGTAGGCAATAATGCAAACGCACACACCGAGCTGGATAGACGCTGTGGGCCAGGAAACGCTCCAGGCTTCATTGCGCCAGCGGATTAGGCTATCGCCCTCCAGCACCAGACCGACCAGCGCATAGACGAGGAAAAACCCACTGATAACCAGCGGAATTAATAACAATGGCAATAAAGCCACCATGGAAACAGATACCCCACTACGGGCTTCGCCAGCGTGGGCTTCAATAGGTTGCATCATTAGCGGACAGTCGACATAAACGGTTAGGAATATGGCAGAATCATCTGCCACAGGTTTTGCCCCATCATACAACATGCAGATAAACGAAACATTCGACTTTCCGGCTGTCGACCGCGATCGACTGATTGCCGATTTGCGCGCACTTGTGCCCAGTGGCCAAGCACCGGGGTATCGGGCTGGAGTCGGTGTACTCAGCGCACCTGAAGAGTTAAAACCCTACGAGTGCGATGGCCTGTCGGCTTACCGCCAGGTGCCTATGGCGGTGGTACTGCCCGATACCATTGAGCAGGTACAAGCGGTTATGTGTCTGTGCCACGCACGCCGTGTGCCGGTGGTGGCGCGGGGTGCAGGAACTGGCCTATCCGGCGGGGCACTGCCCTTTGCCAGCGGCATTGTGCTCAGTCTGGCACGCTTTAACCGCATCCTCGCGGTCGATAGTAAAAACCGCAGCGCCCGCGTGCAGCCGGGGGTGCGCAATATCGCCATCAGCGAGGCCGTCGCGCAGCACAATCTCTACTACGCTCCCGATCCCTCATCGCAAATCGCCTGCACTATTGGCGGCAATGTCGCGGAAAATTCCGGCGGCGTACATTGTTTGAAGTACGGCCTGACCGTGCACAATATCCTCGATGTCACCATCGTCACCGTCGACGGTGAGCGGGTCACGCTGGGCAGTGCCGCTCTCGACTCACCGGGCTACGACTTACTCGCGGTGATTACCGGCTCCGAAGGGCTGCTCGGCATCATCGTCGAAATACGCGTTAAACTGATACCCAAACCGGCGTGTGCGCAAGTGGTGATGGCGGCATTCGACGAGGTACTCGACGCCGGCAAAATGGTCGGCGAGGTGATCGGTGCCGGTATCATCCCCGGTGGCATGGAGATGATGGATCAACTGTCGCTGCGCGCCGCCGAGGATTTTCTTCACGCAGGCTACCCGATCGATGCCGCCGCGATTATGTTATGTGAACTGGACGGCAGTACCGCCGAAGTAACGCAGCAGATTGGCGAAGTGCAGCGCATTGCCGAGCGCTGCGGTGCCAGCGAAGTGCGCCTGGCACGCGATGAGGCCGAACGCCAGCGCTTCTGGGCCGGTCGCAAGGCGGCATTTCCCGCCGTGGGGCGTATCTCGCCAGACTACTACTGCATGGATGGCACCATCCCGCGCTCTCGGTTGCCCGAGGTATTGCAAAAAATGGCCGCACTATCTGACCACTACGGTTTGCGTGTGGCGAATGTCTTTCACGCGGGCGATGGCAATCTGCACCCGCTGATCCTGTACGATGCCAGCGTGCCCGGTGAGCTGGAAAAAACCGAGGAACTCGGCGGTAAAATCCTCGAACTGTGTGTTGAAGTTGGCGGCACCATCACGGGTGAGCACGGGGTCGGCATGGAGAAAATCAACCAAATGTGTGTACAGTTTAACGACGCCGAGCGCGAACAGTTCCACGCGCTCAAACGCGCCTTCGACCCACTTGCGCTACTCAACCCCGGTAAAGCCGTGCCCACGCTGCACCGCTGCGCTGAATTTGGCGCCATGCACGTACACAACAACCAGCTACCCCACCCCCATCTCCCCCGATTTTGAGCCGACCCCGATTGAACCGATGAACCATTGTGACCACACTGCAACGCTGCAAACCGCTGTCGCACAGGCACTCGATAAGCAGACACCGCTACACCTACGGGCGGGGGGTAGCAAAGATTTTTATGGGCGCCCGGTCAGCGGAGAGTTGCTGGATATCAGTGGTCACAGCGGAATCATCAACTACACACCGAGTGAACTGGTGATTACTGCACGTGCAGGCACGCCGCTTGTCGAACTGGAAAAAACGCTCGACGAACATCACCAGCTACTGCCATTTGAGCCGCCCCACTTCGGCCCTGGTGCGACGCTGGGTGGCACTATCGCCTGTGGACTGTCTGGCTCACGCCGTCCCTGGGGTGGTGCGGCGCGTGATCTGGTGCTGGGTATGCACATCATCAACGGGCGCGGTGAAGTGCTGCGCTTTGGCGGTGAAGTGATGAAAAATGTGGCCGGTTACGACGTATCCCGCTTGATGACAGGCGCACTCGGCACCCTTGGTGTAATCCTCGATGTCTCGATAAAAGTGCTGCCCAAACCTGAAACCGAAATTACCCTGGCTCTGGCGATGAACGCCCAAGCGGCCATCGATACCATCGCCGACATCGGCCTCACACCGTGCCCGCTGTCCGCAGCGGCGTATTGCGATAAACACCTGTGGCTGCGCTTGTCTGGCGCACACGCCGGGGTTAGCGCAGCGCGCCAAAAACTCGGTGGAGACCTGCAAGACAATAGCTTGTGGCAACAACTGCGCGAGCACACATTGGCGTTCTTTACCCAGGGTGAGGGCCAGATCGAGGACAAGGGCGACTTATGGCGCTTATCGCTGCCGCCAGCGACGCCAGTAATTGCAGGCCTGGGTGAGCAGCTTATCGACTGGGGCGGCGCCCAGCGCTGGTTTTTCAGCCGCGATAATGCCGCATCAATCCGGGCCATCGCTGAAAAACACGCGGCACACGCCGTGTGTTTCCGCCGCGCCAAAGACTCGCCGGTACAAGCTGTTTTCCACCCTTTAAATTCCATCCAGCAACGCCTTAACCGGGCGGTTAAACACGCTTTCGATCCCCAGGGTATTTTTAATCCAGGGCGAATGTACGCACAGGATGCTGAATAAATATGGATACACGCCTTGCCGACGTTATCAAAGACACCCCAGAGGGCAAACGCGCCAGAGATATCCTCGGCAAATGTGTGCACTGTGGGTTTTGTACGGCCACTTGCCCCACCTACCAATTGCTCGGTGACGAGCTTGACGGGCCGCGTGGGCGTATCTACCAGATAAAAGAAGTACTCGAAGGCGCCACCCCCACACGCAACACCCAGCGACACCTCGACCGTTGCCTGAGCTGCCTTAACTGCGAAACCACCTGCCCCTCCGGTGTGCGCTATGGGCAACTGCTTGAGATTGGCAAATCCCTGGTTGAAGAGAAAGTCGCCCGCCCGTGGCGGGAGCGCTGGTTCCGTGCCTGTCTGCTGAAAATCATCCCATACCCCAAACGCATTGGCCCTCTGATTCGCCTTGGGCAGATTTTTCGGCCACTGTTGCCTGCTGTTTTGCGTGCCAAAATTTACCCACGACGCGCACCGGGCAGTGTGCCGGGCGCCCGGCACCCCCGCACAATGCTCTTGTTAAACGGCTGCGCCCAGCCCGCGATGGCACCCAATATCAATGCTGCGACACAGCGTGTGCTCGACAAACTCGGTATTGGCATTGCGCCTGCACCCGCGTCCGGTTGCTGTGGCGCTGCCAGTTACCACACCCACGATAAAACCAATGCCAGGAAATTTATGCGGGCCAATATTGACGCCTGGTGGCCTGCCATTCAGGCGGGTGCTGAGGCGATTGTGGTTAATGCCAGCGGCTGTGGTGCGGTGGTTAAAGATTACGGTGATATTTTGCGCGATGACCCGGATTACGCAGAAAAAGCGGTGCGGGTTTCGGCGCTGTGTAAAGACATTGTTGAAGTGTTGCAGCAGGAGAATCTGCAAGTGCTTAATGTGAGCGCACATAAACAGCCGATTGCCTTTCATCCGCCGTGTACTTTGCAACATGCGCAGAAATTGCCGGGGCGGGTGGAATCGTTGCTGGAAAAACTGGGGTTTGATCTTGTGCCGGTGGTAGATAAACATTTGTGTTGTGGTTCGGCCGGTACTTATTCCCTATTACAGCCTGGGTTGGCGAAAAGTCTGCGGCAGCAAAAGCTTGATGCTTTGCAGTTAAATGCGCCTTCATTGATTGCTACGGCGAATATGGGATGTATGTATCATTTGCAGTCGGGGACGGAGGTGCCGGTGGTTCATTGGATTGAGTTGTTGGATTCTTTGTAGACTATGTGTGTGGGGTAGTTGCGGTTTCGCTCGCGGTGT
This sequence comes from Gammaproteobacteria bacterium, assembly GCA_965277715.1. Classification (GTDB taxonomy): domain Bacteria; phylum Pseudomonadota; class Gammaproteobacteria; order JBCCGL01; family JBCCGL01; genus JBCCGL01. The sequence continues at coordinate 3,227,087 of OZ255836.1, read as the reverse complement.
TTTGGTGTGTTTCTTTGCGCTTTACAGGCGAAGCTACCGCTCCTCGGCAACTCCCCGGCAACTGCTCCTGCGTTGCTATCGCTTGCCCATTGTCTGGGCATCGGTTAGTTTTGCGTTCCTCGAAAACACTGCCTCACAGGTAATCTATGGCCCAGTATGTTTACAGTATGCACCGCGTTGGTAAGGTGGTGCCCCCCAAGCGCGAGATACTCAAGAATATTTCTCTGTCATTTTTCCCCGGCGCGAAGATTGGTGTACTCGGTTTAAACGGTGCGGGTAAGTCGACGCTGTTGCGGATTATGGCGGGGGTGGATACTGAGATTGAAGGTGAGGCTAAGCCGATGCCCGGTATTAATGTGGGGTATTTGCCGCAGGAGCCACAGCTCGATCCGGCAAAAACGGTGCGTGAGGTGGTCGAGGAGTCGGTCGATGAGGTGAAGTCGGCGCAGGCGCGGCTCGATGAGGTGTATGCCGCTTATGCGGAGCCGGATGCCGATTTTGATGCGCTCGCCACCGAGCAGGCAAAGCTGGAGGCAATATTGCAAGCGGCTGATGGGCATAATCTTGAGCGTCAGCTCGATGTCGCCGCCGACGCTTTGCGGCTGCCAGCGTGGGAGGCGAATGTCGGTCACTTGTCCGGTGGTGAAAAGCGCCGGGTGGCACTGTGCCGTTTGTTGTTATCTGCCCCGGATATGTTGTTGCTGGATGAGCCGACTAACCACCTCGACGCCGATTCGGTCGCCTGGCTGGAGCATTTCCTGCACGATTTTCCCGGTACGGTGGTTGCGATTACCCATGACCGCTATTTTCTCGATAATGTGGCGGGTTGGATTCTTGAGCTGGATCGAGGTCAGGGTATTCCCTATGAAGGCAATTACTCGGGCTGGTTGGAAGCCAAAGCGTCACGCCTGGAGCAGGAGGCCAAGCAGGCCTCGTCACACGCCAAGACGATGAAAGCTGAGTTGGAATGGGTACGCCAGGGCGCTAAGGCGCGCCAGTCAAAATCGAAAGCCCGTTTACAACGCTTTGCTGAATTGCAGTCCCAGGAATTTCAAAAACGCAGTGAAACCAATGAAATCTATATTCCACCCGGCGAGCGGCTCGGCGATAAAGTGATTGAATTCAACGGTGTCAGTAAAGGTTATGGTGAGCGCGTATTGATCGATGACCTATCGTTTATTATGCCCGCTGGTTCTATTGTCGGCGTCATCGGTGGCAATGGCGCGGGCAAGTCGACTTTATTTAGGATGATCACCGGCGCCGAGCAGCCGGATCAGGGCAGTATCGATATAGGTGAAACCGTGCAAATCGCCTGTGTTGATCAAAGCCGTGACGCGCTCGATGGTGATAAAACCGTATTTGAAATGATCTCTGATGGGTTGGATATTATTCGCATCGGCCATTACGAAGTGCCCTCGCGCAACTACTGTGGCCGGTTTAACTTCAAAGGCGCGGATCAGCAAAAGTCTGTTAAAGACCTCTCAGGCGGTGAGCGTGGGCGCTTGCACCTGGCGCTAACCCTGAAACAAGGCGCCAATGTATTGCTGCTCGATGAGCCATCAAATGACCTCGATGTGGAAACCTTGCGCGCACTGGAAGAAGCCCTGCTGGACTTTCCGGGTGCGGCGATTGTTATCTCGCATGACCGCTGGTTTCTCGACCGGGTAGCGACGCATATATTGGCTTACGAAGACGATTCACGGGTAGTGTTCTATCAGGGTAACTACACAGAATACGAAGCAGACCGCAAACAGCGTTTAGGTGATGAGGCGGCACAGCCCCACCGGGTGCGTTACAAAAAGTTAGCTTAATTTATGCAAGATGAACAGCAAGGTGCGCGGCGCCGCCAAAATCGGCGTGGGTCGCGGCGCCGGGAAATCGATCACTCCGTGCCTTCACCCTGTGTGCGGGTATGTCAGTTTAAAGGGACGCCGTTTTGCGATGGCTGCTACCGCAGCCAGGATGAAATTCGCGAGTGGATGATTATGTCCCGTGCAGACAAACTGCTTGTTTTGGATAATATTGTAGAGCGTAAGCGGGTGGCTTTAGATATAAATTAACGGGCAGTGTGCATTTGAACGAACACAATGGAGCAGGCATTGAAATTAAAATACACGGATTACGGCTCCTTTTCACAGTTCCGATTTACTAGCGGCCAGTAAAGCGGCCATAATAGTGGCCTGATAATTAATGAATTAACTTATAAGACAGTGATATTATTGGCTTATGAGTAAAAACAAAACGGCCATAAAAGCGGCCAAAATACCGGCAGTTGATCGCGGTGAAGCTATCTCCCTGGCGGAACCAATGCTGATACAGCAGAACGCCCGGTATAGCGAGGCACTATCCGACCTCGCTGTGGAATTAACCGCTAAATCCACCGGGTTGCGCCGTAGTTTACCGGATAGCATTGTCGGGGCGTTATCCGATCTGGTTCGCTCGATGAATTGCTACTACAGCAACCTTATTGAGGGTCACGACACACACCCTATCGATATCGAGCGAGCGCTCGATGATGATTATAGCCAAGACCCGCAAAAGCGCGATTTGCAACTGGAAGCTCGCGCACATATTGCCGTGCAAAAGTGGGTTGACGGTGGCGGACTTCCCGGCAAGATCACCACTGTAGATAATATTCTTACCCTGCACCGGCGTTTTTGCGCATTATTGCCGGAAGATTTGCTCTGGGTAGAAAACCCAGAAACCGGCGAACGTATCAGAGTAATGCCGGGGGCTTTACGGGAAAACGATGTTAAAGTGGGCCGCCATATTCCTGTTAGTCCTGGCGCGTTGCCTCGCTTTTTGAAGCACTTTGAAAAGGCTTATGCAACGCTTGGCAAAGTTGACACCCTTGTCGCAGTGGCTACGGCACACCATCGTTTACTCTGGTTACACCCTTTTCCTGATGGAAACGGGCGCGTGTCACGTTTGATGTCCTATGCAATGCTTCGACAAACACTCGATACCGGAGGTATCTGGTCAATCGCAAGAGGGCTTGCTCGCGACCAGGGACAGTATATAGCGACGCTTTCCGCTTGCGACCTGGCGCGTCGTAACGATCTCGATGGGCGTGGGAACTTGAGCGAAGAAGCGCTGGCTGAGTTCGCCACTTTCTTCCTTGAAACCTGCATCGATCAGGTGGATTTTATGGAAACCTTGGTGCAACCGGGGCGCCTGCGCGACCGTATCGCAATCTGGGCAGAGGAAGAGATAAAAGGGGGTAGGCTACCGCCAAAATCCACTACCGTCCTGGAAGCCGTGCTTTATCGCGGCACACTGCCACGTGCTGATGTGGTGGGTATACTCGGTACCAGTGAGCGCAACGCCCGCCGGGTGACATCGGCGCTACTCAACCGGGGTGTTTTACTCTCTGACAGTACCCGTGCACCCCTACGCCTTGCTTTTCCCGCAACGCTTGCAGCGCGCTGGATGCCGGGTTTGTTTCCAGAAAAATAAACGACAAGCTGCCCCCACCCCCGCAAAGGAACTGTATCCGCATAAGCTATGTGTCCCAAAACCAGTACCTTAACGATATGCCAATACTAATAAAGAGATGAAGAAAGATCTCTTATAGTTTGTGGTGAAATTCCAATAAATTAAATTCTCAAAACAATATTGCTAAAAATGAACTATAAGCTATATGGAGATAGTTAAATGCTGTCTTGCATAAGGGCCTAGTGTCCATATACCCAGCTAACGGGTGTCGTTTTTATAAAAAGAAGTGTCGACTATAGGATTTTAGCTATTGAGCTGAAGGTACCGTCGATATAAAACATAAAGTATCGGGATTTGGGGAAGCGATTAGATCACTGCTGATGGAACCATCAGTTACAAAGCTTAACAATCCTCCCCCCTTTCCTGACATAACACATGTGGATTTTATGGACGTTTGGGCGTTTAAATTAATCAATGGCTTATTTCTGTGCCTGTTTATCGGTTGCACTGTGTCGCCTGCGCGTGCGGCAAGCACCCCGGATACGGCTGAAAAAACCTGTATTAAATTAAAGAGTATCAGCCTGGACGAAAACGAAATACTGGATAAAAACCACCAGGACCTGATCTTCCAACCCTATATTAATCAATGCATTAGCGGCGAGTTAATCAAGGCGATTGTTACCGACGCTTCAAATTTTTATATTAATCGGGGGTACATTACAACAAGACCCTACCTCAAAGAGCAGGACATCGCTGATGGCACACTGGACATCAGTATTTTAGTGGGCGTGGTTGAGGATATTGTCAATGCAAAAACCAATACATCAGATGCAAGAATAGCCACCGCTTTCATCGGCCAAAGGGGTGAGCCGCTTAACCTGCGTGATATTGAAACTTCATTGGAAGCAGTGAATCGCCCGCCGTCGGTCAATGCAAAATTCACTATTAGGCCGGGCGGTAAACCAGGCGAAAGTATTATTGCTGTAGAAGAGGTGGATACACTGCCCTACCGCCTCAGTGTAGGGGTGAGCGGTGAACGGACGCTTGAGGATGATAATCCTGACTTAACGGGCACCTTTGCCGTTGATAATTTATTTGGCATCAATGATATTTTTGCTATTAACCTAAACGGCAGCGCGGTTCAAAAAGAATTTCAGAGTACCACGGGTATCGAGTTCAACTACTCTTTTTCCTTGGGTAGCTACCTACTTGAAACAGCTTTATCGGATTCGAGTTACCGACAAGCCGTTACAGGTATTAACAATACGTTTCTGTCAACAAACGACACGAGAGGTCTGAGGTTCAAACTGAGCAAAGTGCTGGCAAGAAACACCAACAATATCTACAAACTGTCTCTTTCCGTCTTTTACAAAGACACAGAAAACACCTTTGCAAATGAACTAATAGAAGTATCAAGCTATAGCACAACGCTTGTACAAATGGACTTTGCCCACACACACCTGGAGAGCTGGGGGCAGCTTACCACCGCCTATAGCTATTACCAGGGAGTGGATTGGTTTGGTGCAAGAGGGGATGATTTTAACAATGCAGAAATCGATTTAGTGAATAATGCACAACTGGAATTTATAAAACACACACTTGATGTTCGCCTCAACTACACAATACCAAAAAGCAGTTACCAGATCAGTGCCAGTTTTTATGCACAATACACAGACGACATACTTTACAACAACGACCAACTGACGATAGGCAGTAGCTACGCCGTGAGAGGATTCCAACTCTCCCGTTACTCGGGTGATAATGGTTGGTATCTAAAGCACGATCTATCGAGAATTATTGCACTAGACCTTCATCCGCAATGGATAAAAACAATCGCCCCTTTTATTGGTTTTGATTATGGTTATATCGACTGTGAGATAAATAACCGCCAAAGTTGTGGTGATATTTCCAGCGTAACGCTGGGCATTAAAACATACTCAGAAGGCTTAACCACCAGCCTGGTCTGGAGCAGGCCGACACCCAGAATAGCAGGCACTCTGCAAGAAGAAGAATACTTATTTAGATTCAATGCGTCATGGAGATTCCTATGAAAAGACTACCCGTATTTAAAAAATTTATCATCGTTTACTTTTCTTACTACCTGGCGTTATCACCGGTATTAACTTATGCAGAACCACTAGAGGTAGATGGCTCGACCAATACTACCCTCGATAGCGCCAGAAACGGTGTGCCAGTTGTGAATATTGCCAACCCCAGCGCATCGGGTTTGTCGCACAATAAATTCAACCACTACAACGTCAATAGTCAGGGTTTAATTTTAAATAATGCCAATACTACCGAGGTAAATACGCAGCTTGGTGGGTATATTGCCGGTAACCAAAACCTCAACAATACGGCTACGGTCATACTCAATGAAGTGAGTAGCACAAACCGCTCGTTGTTAAATGGTTATACCGAAGTGGCTGGGCAGCGGTCAGATATCGTCATCGCCAACCCCAATGGCATCAGCATTAATGGTGGCGGATTTATCAACTCTGGAAATGTAACTTTAACCACAGGCCGTCCTACTGTGGATAACGGTACTTTACGCTCTTTGAATGTTGCTGGCGGTGATATTGCCATACAAGGTGCGGGGCTAAATACACAAGGTCAGGACAGCACACAAATTTACACCCACTACTTATCAATTAATGCCCAACTCCATGCTAAAAATCTTGATATTAAGTTGGGCAAAAATGCGATTGACTACCAAAGCAAGACCATCACCTCATCCGAAAATTCAGCAGACCAGGGCAGGCTTTTACTGGACGCCTCTGCACTGGGTGGCATGTATGCCAATAGAATTTCCCTGGTGGGTACAGACCAAGGCTTGGGTGTCAACCTACCCCCAGAGGTTTTGGCTTCAATGGAGGGCATTACAATTACCAACGACGGCACAATTTCGCTGCAAAAGGTGACGGCGCAGCAGCAAATAACCGTAAATAGTACACAGGATATTGCATCGAATAACACCGTGTACAGCCAAGCCGACGTTGTGCTGAGTGCTGACAATCAGGTAGCTGTTAATGGTGGCATTGTGGCCGCAAAAAATACGCTTGAAATTAATGCGGGAGAACTGGTTAACAAGGCGCGTCTCACGGCGGGTTTAAATGAAGATAACAGTCAAAATACAAACGGTGATTTGCGTGTTACCAGCCAGTCCACCGATAACCAGGGTGAAATCAAAGCGACACGCAATGCCAGCATTACTACCAATACATTGCGCAATAGCCAACGTGTTTTGGCAGGTAATACCCTGCGTATAACGGCGGGCAATAGCGTTGACAACCAGGGCACCTTGCACGCCAATAACAATCAGGTTATCACCACCCAAGCCCTGAGTAATAGCCAGAACATCACGGCCCGCAATAACCTGGAGATTACAGCGGCCACGGTAGGCAGCACGGGTGGCGAAGTATCCGCCACGCAGGTCAGTGTTGATACCGACACACTGACGTTGACAGACACCAATCTATTGGCAGTTGAAGATATTACCCTGGATGTGAGTGGCACACTGAATAACGCCGGAACCATTCAAGCCAGTAATACCCTGGCCGTCACCGCAGGCACAGTGGAAAATCAACGCGCCCTGTTGGCCACAGACACTACACTCACCACAAATGATATTACCAACAGTGGCCGTATTCTCAGCAGTAACGACCTGACTATCACCAACAGCGGTGCCGTGCTCAACAGCGCAGGCACCGTGCAGGCCGATAATGCGCTGACGCTGAATACGGCTACGCTGGACAACCGCGCAACGCTTGTGGCCACCGATGCCACGGTGACTGCCACTGCAATTACCAACAGTGGTGATATACAAGCCACCCATGATGCAACGCTGCGCGCCGATACTATCGACAACAGCCAGCGCATCGTGGCGGATAATGCCTTGACGATTACCGCAGCGAACAGCCTGAATAACCAGGGCGTATTGCACGCCAATAACAACCAAATAATCAGCACACAGACTCTAACCAATAGCCAGAACATCACGGCCCGCAATAACCTGGGGATTACGGCAGCCAGGGTAGATAGCACGGGTGGCGAAGTATCCGCCACGCAGGTGACGATCGACACCGACACCCTGACCTTGACAGATACCCGCCTGCTGGCGGTTGAAGATATCACCCTGGATGTGAGCGATACACTCAGCAATGCCGGAACGGTTCAGGCAAATAATGCCTTGACGGTGACCACTGATACCCTGCTTAACCAGGGCACTCTCCTCGCGACCGATGCGACACTCACCACCGATACAGTCAGTAACAGTGGCAATATCCTCAGCAGTCACGACCTGACCATCATCAACAGCGGTGCCGTGCTCAACAGCGCAGGCACCGTGCAGGCCGATAATGCGCTGACACTGAATACGGCTACGCTGGACAACCGCGCAACGCTTGTGGCCACCGATGCCACGGTGACTGCCACTGCAATCACCAACAGCGGTGATATACAAGCCACCCATGATGCAACGCTGCGCGCCGATACTATCGACAACAGCCAGCGCATCGTGGCGGATAATGCCTTGACGATTACCGCAGCGAACAGCCTGAATAACCAGGGCGTTTTGCACGCCAATAACAACCAAATAATCAGCACACAGACTCTAACCAATAGCCAGGACATCACGGCCCGCAATAACCTAGGGATTACGGCAGCCAGGGTAGATAGCACGGGTGGCGAAGTATCCGCCACGCAGGTGACGATCAACACCGACACCCTGACCTTGACAGATACCCGCCTGCTGGCGGTTGAAGATATCACCCTGGATGTGAGCGATACACTCAGCAATGCCGGAACGGTTCAGGCAAATAATGCCTTGACGGTGACCACCGATAACCTGCTTAACCAGGGTACTCTCCTCGCGACCGATGCGACACTCACCACCGATACAGTCAGTAACAGTGGCAATATCCTCAGCAGTCACGACCTGACCATCATCAACAGCGGCGCCGTGCTCAACAGCGCAGGCACCGTGCAGGCCGATAATGCGCTGACACTGAATACGGCTACGCTGGACAACCGCGCAACGCTTGTGGCCACCGATGCCACGGTGACCGCCACTGCAATCACCAACAGCGGTGATATACAAGCCACCCATGATGCAACGCTGCGCGCCGATACTATCGACAACAGCCAGCGCATCGTGGCGGATAATGCCTTGACGATTACCGCAGCGAACAGCCTGAATAACCAGGGCGTTTTGCACGCCAATAACAACCAAACAATCAGCACGCAGACTCTAACCAATAGCCAGGACATCACGGCCCGCAATAACCTGGGGATTACGGCAGCCACGGCAGACAGCACAGGTGGCGAAGTATCCGCCACGCAGGTGACGATCGACACCGACACCCTGACCTTGACAGATACTCGCCTACTGGCGGTTGAAGATATCACCCTGGATGTGAGCGATACACTCAGCAATGCCGGAACGGTTCAGGCAAATAATGCCTTGACGGTGACCACCGATAACCTGCTTAACCAGGGTACTCTCCTCGCGACCGATGCCACACTCACCACCGATGCAGTCAGTAACAGTGGCAATATCCTCAGCAGTCACGACCTGACCATCACCAACAGCGGCGCCGTGCTCAACAATGCAGGCACTGTGCAGGCGGATAATACGCTGACGCTGAATACGGCTACGCTGGACAACCGCGCAACGCTTGCAGCCACCGATGCCACGGTGACTGCCACTGCAATTACCAACAGCGGTGATATACAAGCCACCCATGATGCAACGCTACGCGCCGATACTATCGACAACAGCCAGCGCATCGTGGCGGATAATGCCTTGACGATTACCGCAGCGAACAGCCTGAATAACCAGGGCGTTTTGCACGCCAATAACAACCAAACAATCAGCACGCAGACTCTAACCAATAGCCAGGACATCACGGCCCGCAATAACCTGGGGATTACGGCAGCCACGGCAGACAGCACAGGTGGCGAAGTATCCGCCACGCAGGTGACGATCGACACCGACACCCTGACCTTGACAGATACTCGCCTGCTGGCGGTTGAAGATATCACCTTGGATGTGAACGACACACTCAACAACGATGGCACGGTTCAGGCCAACAATACCCTGACCGTCACAGCGGGCGCGGTGGATAACCAGCGCACCCTACTGGCCACAGACACGACCTTAACGACGGATACTATTACCAACAGTGGCAATATCCTTAGCAGTCACGATCTGACCATCACCAACAGTGGTGCAGTACATAACAATGCAGGCACTGTGCAGGCGGATAATGCGCTTACGCTGAACACTGCCACGCTAGATAACCAGGCCACGCTTGCCGCCACCGATGCAACGATTACCGCAGCTACCCTGACCAATAGCGGTGATGTACAGGTCACCCACGACCTAAGCCTGGTGATAGATACACTGGTCAACAACCAAAACATCCTGTCAGGCAATGCCTTAACGATCACTGCGGCAAATAACGTGAATAACCAGGGTGTGTTGCACGCCAATAGCAGCCAACAAATCACCACTGACACCCTGACGAATAGCCATGACATTACGGCCAGTAGTCGCTTGGAAATTGTGGCCAATGGCATCGACAGCACAGGGGGTGAGTTATCCGCCACGCAAGTGAATATTGATGTTGATAACCTAAGCCTGACAGACACCAATCTACTCGCAGTTGAAGATATCACCCTGGATGTGAGTGATACACTCAACAACGATGGCACGGTACAGGCCAACAATACCCTGACAATCACAGCGGGCACGGTGGATAACCAGCGCACCCTACTGGCCACCGACACGACCCTGACCACCAGTGAAATTACCAACAGCGGCAATATCCTCAGTAGTCACGACTTAACCATCACCAACAGCAGCACAGTACGCAACAATGCAGGCACTGTGCAGGCGGATAATGCGCTTACGCTGAACACTGCCACCCTGGATAACCAGGCCACGCTTGCTGCCACTGATGCCACTATCACCGCATCGATGCTGACCAATAGCGGTGATATACAAGCTGCCCACGACCTCAGCCTGATAAGCGATAGCCTGACCAATAACCAGAACATCCTGGCGGATAACGCCTTAACGATCACAGCGCGCAATCAACTCATCAACCAAGCCACGCTGCACGCGAACAATAACCAGACGATTACCGCCGGGGTATTGACCAATAGCGAAACGATTACCGCCAGTAATGCCTTAACAATTGCAGCGACAAACCTGGATAGCCAGGGCGGAGAATTGTCCGCCACACAAGTAGGTATTGATGTTGATAATCTAAGCCTGACAGACACCAATCTACTCGCAGTTGAAGATATCACCCTGGATGTCAGCGATACACTCAACAACGATGGCACGGTACAGGCCAACAATACCCTGACCGTCACAGCGGGCGCGGTGGATAACCAGCGCACACTACTGGCCACCGATACGACCCTGACGACGGATACTATTACCAACAGCGGCAATATCCTCAGCAGCCACGACCTGACCATCACCAACAGCGGCGCTGTACGCAATAACGCAGGCACTGTACAGGCGGATAATGCGCTCACCCTGAACACTGCCACGCTAGATAACCAGGCCACGCTTGCCGCCACTGATGCCACGATCACAGCAACCACCCTGACCAATAGCGGTGATGTGCAAGCCGCCCACGACCTCAGCCTGATAAGCGATAGTCTGACCAATAACCAGAACATCCTGGCGGATAACACCTTAACGATCACAGCGCGCAATCAACTCATCAACCAAGCCACGCTACACGCGAACAATAACCAGACGATTACCGCCGGGGTGTTGACTAATAGCGAAACGATTACCGCCAGCAATGCATTAACAATTGCAGCGACAAACCTGAATAGCCAGGGCGGAGAATTGTCCGCCACACAAGTAGGCATTGATGTTGATAACCTAACTTTGACAGACACCCGCCTACTGGCGGTAGAAGATATCACCCTGGATGTGAGCGATACACTCAACAACGATGGCACGGTACAGGCCAACAATACCCTGACCGTCACAGCGGGCGCGGTGGATAACCAGCGCACCTTACTGGCCACCGATACGACCCTGACGACGGATACTATTACCAACAGTGGCAATATCCTCAGCAGTCACGACCTGAGCATCACCAACAGCGGCGCTGTACGCAATAACGCAGGCACTGTACAGGCGGATAATGCGCTTACGCTGAACACTGCCACGCTAGATAACCAGGCTACGCTGGCGGCCACCGATGCAACGATCACGGCATCAACGCTGACCAATAGCGGTGATATACAAGCCGCCCACGACCTCAGCCTGATAAGCGATAGTCTGACCAATAACCAGAACATCCTGGCGGATAACACCTTAACGATCACAGCGCGCAATCAACTCATCAACCAAGCCACGCTACACGCGAACAATAACCAGACGATTACCGCCGGGGTGTTGACTAATAGCGAAACGATTACCGCCAGCAATGCATTAACAATTGCAGCGACAAACCTGGATAGCCAGGGTGGTGAACTGTCCGCCACGCAAGTCAATATTGATGTTGATAACCTGACTTTGACAGACACCAATCTACTCGCAGTTGAAGATATCACCCTGGATGTGAGCGATACACTCAACAATGACGGCACGGTTCAGGCCAACAATACCCTGACAATCACAGCGGGCGCGGTGGATAACCAGCGCACCTTACTGGCCACAGACACGACCTTAACGACGGATACTATTACCAACAGTGGCAATATCCTTAGCAGTCACGATCTGACCATCACCAACAGCGGTGCCGTACATAACAATGCAGGCACTGTGCAGGCGGATAATGCGCTTACGCTGAATACTGCCACCCTGGATAACCAGGCCACACTTGCCGCCACGGATGCAACGATCACGGCATCGATGCTGACCAATAGCGGTGATATACAAGCCGCCCACGACCTCAGCCTGATAAGCGATAGCCTGACCAATAAACAGAACATCCTGGCGGATAACACCTTAACGATCACAGCGCGCAATCAACTCATCAACCAGGCCACGCTGCACGCAAACAATAACCAGACGATTACCGCCGGAGTATTGACCAATAGCGAAACGATTACCGCCAGCAATGCCTTAACGATTGCGGCGGCCAACCTTAATAGCCAGGGCGGAGAATTGTCCGCCACACAAGTAGGCATTGATGTTGATAACCTGACCCTGACAGACACCAATCTACTCGCAGTTGAAGATATCACCCTGGATGTGAGCGATACACTCAACAACGATGGCACGGTACAGGCCAACAATACCCTGACCGTCACAGCGGGCGCGGTGGATAACCAGCGCACCTTACTGGCCACAGACACGACCTTAACGACGGATACTATTACCAACAGTGGCAATATCCTTAGCAGTCACGATCTGACCATCACCAACAGCGGTGCCGTACATAACAATGCAGGCACTGTGCAGGCGGATAATGCGCTGACGCTGAACACTGCCACCCTGGATAACCAGGCCACACTTGCTGCCACGGATGCAACGATCACGGCATCAATGCTGACCAATAGCGGTGATATACAAGCCGCCCACGACCTCAGCCTGATAACCGATAACCTGACCAATAACCAGAATATCCTGGCGGATAACGCCTTAACGATCACAGCGCGCAATCAACTCATCAACCAGGCCACGCTGCACGCGAACAATAACCAGACGATTACCGCCGGGGTGTTGACCAATAGCGAAACGATTACCGCCAGTAATACCTTAACGATTGCGGCGGCCAACCTTAATAGCCAGGGCGGAGAATTGTCCGCCACACAAGTAGGCATTGATGTTGATAACCTGACCCTGACAGACACCAATCTACTCGCAGTTGAAGATATCACCCTGGATGTGAGCGATACACTCAACAACGATGGCACGGTTCAGGCCAACAATACCCTGACCGTCACAGCGGGCACGGTGGAGAATCAGCGTACTTTACTGGCCACAGACACGACCCTGACAACGGATACTATTACCAACAGCGGCAATATCCTTAGCAGTCACGACTTAACCATCACCAACAGCGGCGCTGTACGCAACAATGCAGGCACTGTACAGGCGGATAATGCGCTTACGCTGAATTCATCCATATTGGATAACCAAGCCACGCTTGCCGCCACTGATGCCACGATTACAGCAACCACCCTGGCCAATAGCGGTGATATACAAGCTGCCCACGACCTCAGCCTGATAAGCGATAGTCTGACCAATAACCAGAACATTCTGGCGGATAACGCCTTAACGATCACAGCGCGCAATCAACTGATCAACCAGGCCACGCTACACGCGAACAATAACCAGACGATTACTGCCGGGGTATTGACTAATAGCGAAACGATTACCGCCAGTAATGCATTAACAATTGCAGCGACAAACCTGGATAGCCAGGGTGGTGAACTGTCCGCCACGCAAGTGCATATTGATGTTGATAACCTAAGCCTGACAGACACCAATCTACTCGCGGTTGAAGATATCACCCTGGATGTCAGCGATACACTCAACAACGATGGTACGGTACAGGCCAACAATACCCTGACCGTCACAGCGGGCGCGGTAAATAACCAGCGCACCCTACTGGCCACCGACACGACCCTGACGACGGATACTATTACCAACAGTGGCAATATCCTCAGCAGTCACGACCTGACTATCACCAACAGCGGTGCCGTACGCAACAACGCAGGCACTGTGCAGGCGGATAATGCGCTTACGCTGAATACATCCATATTGGATAACCAGGCCACGCTTGCCGCCACGGATGCAACGATTACAGCGACTACTCTAACCAATAGCGGTGATGTACAGGCCAGCCGCAATATCACCCTCAATGCCACGGATGTGCGTAACCGCGAGCATATCCTGGCGGGCAATACACTGGCCATCACCGCATCAAACAGTCTGGATAACCAAGGCGCTTTACACGCCAATAACAATCAAACGATTACCACCCAAATCCTGACCAATAGCGAGGATATTACCGCCAGCAATACCTTGAGTATTACCGCGACAGACCTGCACAGCACCGCAGGTGAGCTATCCGCTACGGCAGTGGCTATCGACACCGCTACTCTGGCCCTGACAGACAGCGGGCTGTTAGCGGTTGACGATATAACACTGGATGTAAGCGATACACTCAACAACGACGGCACCGTTCAAGCCAACAATACCCTGACAGTTACAGCGGGCACGCTAGTCAACCAGCGCACACTCCTGGCCGCAGACACCACCCTGACCACCGATAATATTAGCAACAGTGGCAATATCCTCAGTAGCCACGACCTGACCATCACCAACAGCGGTGCCGTGCGCAACAACACGGGCACAGTACAGGCAGACAATGCCCTGACACTCACCACCGACACCCTGGACAACCGCGCCACCCTGGCGGCCACCGATGCCACGGTGACGGCCACCACTATCGACAACAGCGGTGATCTTCAGGCGGCGCACGATGTCACCCTCACCACGGCAACATTGACTAACAACCAGAGCATTCTGGCAGGCAATGCCCTGACGATTACAGCGACCGACAGCCTGGATAACCAGGGCGCGTTGCACGCCAATAACCGCCAACAGCTCACCACCCATACCCTGAGCAACAGCCAGGATATAACCGCCAGTAACACATTAGGCATAACCGCTACTGATATCAGTAGTACAGCAGGGGAACTCTCGGCGGTTGACGTGAACATCGATACCCGCACACTGACCCTGACCGATACCAACCTGCTGGCAGTCGACGATATCACCCTAAATGCCAGTGATACGTTGACCAATAACGGCACCATTCAGGCTAACGATACACTGGCCGTTACGGCGGGCGCCCTGGTCAATCAGCGTACCCTGTTGGCCACCGACACCACCTTGACCACTGGTGGCATTGACAACAGCGGCAGTATCCTCAATAGCCGCGACCTGACTATCACCAACAGCGGCGCGGTGCTTAATCGGGCGGGCAGTGTACAGGCGGGCAATGCGCTGACCGTAAATACCCAGACCCTGGATAACCGCACCACCCTAACGGCGACTGACACCACCGTCACGGCCACCACTTTGAGTAACAGCGGTGATATACAGGGTAGTCATAACCTCACCCTGAGTGCCGATAACATCAGCAATCAGCACAACATCCTGGCGGGCAATGTATTGGCGATCACCGCGATCGACAGCCTCAATAACCAGGGCACCTTGCACGCTAACAACACCCAGCAAATCACCGCCCAGGCGCTGAGCAACAGCCACAACATCACCGCCAGTAATGCACTGGATATTACGGCCACCACGCTAAACAGTAGCGGGGGGGAACTATCGGCTGTTCAGGTTGATATTGATACAGGCACGTTGCGCGTGGTCGACAGCCAGTTGCTGGCCGTGCAAGACCTCACCCTGACGGCGAGTGACAGCCTCGATAACAACGGTGTTATTCAAGCCAACAACGCCCTGAATATCACCGCAGGTGCGCTGGTCAATCGACGTACCCTGCTGGCCACGGACACCACCCTCACCACAGGCAGTATTACCAATAGCGGTAATATCCTGGGCAGCCACGATCTGCATATCACCAACAGCGGTATGGTGCGCAACAATGCGGGTGCCTTGCAGGCTAACGACACCCTGACAATCACCACCGATGGCCTGGAGAATCAGGACACACTGCTAGCCACAAATATTACCCTCGACGCCGCTACCCTCAATAACAACGGCAATCTACAGGCCGAGAACAACGCAACCCTAAATACAGTCGATCTATCCAACGATCAAAATATCCTGGCAGGCAATACACTGGCGATCACCGCCAGCAATCGCCTGAACAACCAGGGCACGCTACACGCCAACAACAACCAACAGCTCACCGTTCAAACCCTGAATAATAGCGGGGGCAATAACAGCGGCAATATCACTGCCAGCAACGCCCTGGACATCACCGTCACTAGCCTTAACAGCACGGCGGGTGAAATCTCCGCCACCCAGGTCGGCATTAATGCAGATAACCTGACCCTGGCAGACACCAACCTACTGGCCGTTAAAGACCTTACTCTGACAGTTAGCGACACCCTCACCAACAACGCCACCATCCAGGCCAACGACACCTTAACCGTCAGCGCGGATAATCTGGTCAATCAACGCACCCTATTGGCCACTGACACCACCCTGACGACCGGTGAAATTACCAACAGCGGCAATATCCTCAGTAGCCACGACCTGACTATCACCAACAGCGGTGCGGTACGCAACAATGCAGGCGCTGTGCAGGCAGACAATGCCCTGATACTGAACACCGCCAGCCTGGACAACCGTGCCACCCTGGCGGCCACCGACACCACAGTAATGGCCACTACTATCGACAACAGCGGCACCCTGCAAGCCGCGCAGGATGCCACGCTTAACACGAGCACACTTAGCAACACCCACAACATTCTGGCGGGCAATAGCCTGTCGATCAACGCGGCCAACAGCCTGAACAACCAGGGTGCGCTGCACGCCAACAACAACCAACAGCTCACCACGCAAGCCTTGAGCAACAGCGGTGACATCACCGCCACTAATGCCCTGAACATCACCGCTGCCGGTATTAGCAGCACGGGAGGTGAGGTGTCGGCCACCCAGGTGGCCATCGATGCCGATGCGCTGACCCTGGCCAATACGCACCTGCTGGCGGTGGAAGATATCGACCTGGATATCGCCAATACCCTTACCAACAACGGCACCATCCAGGCCAACGACACCCTGACCGTCAGCACTGATAATCTGGTCAATCAGCGCACTTTGCTGGCCACCGATACTACCCTCAGCAGCACGACACTCACCAACAGCGGGGATATACAGGCCACCCACGATATCAGCCTTACCACGGATAGCTTGGTAAACCAGCAGACGATCCTGGCGAATAACACCCTGGCAATCACCGCCAGCAACAGCCTGAATAACCAGGGCACCCTACACGCCAACAACAACCAACAGTTGACCACGCAGACACTGACGAATAGTAACAGCGGCAATATCACCGCCAGCAACGCACTGAATATCGCCTCTACTACCTTTAACAGTACTGCGGGTGAAATCTCTGCCACCCAGGTCGGCATTAATGCGGATAACCTGACCCTGGCAGATACCAACTTGCTGGCCGTTGAAGACCTTACCCTGACAGTTAGCGACACCCTGGACAACAACGGCACAATACAAGCCAACGATGCCTTGGCCATTAATGCTGATGTGCTGGTCAATCAACGCAGCCTACTGGCCACCGACACCACCCTGACGACGGGGGAAATTACCAACAGCGGCAATATCCTCAGCAGCCACGATCTGGCTATTACCAACAGCGGTGCGGTACGCAACAATGCCGGTGTTGTGCAGGCAGACAATGCCCTGATATTGAACACCGCCAGCCTGGATAACCGCGCCACCCTGGCGGCCACCGATGCCACAGTGACAGCTACCACTATCGACAACAGCGGCACCTTGCAAGCTGCACAGGATGCCACGCTTAACACCAATACGCTTAACAACACCCACAACATCCTGGCGAGCAATAGCCTGTCGATCAACGCGGCCAACAGCCTGAATAACCAGGGCGCGCTGCACGCCAACAACAACCAACAGCTCACCACGCAAGCCTTGAGCAACAGCGGTGACATCACCGCCACTAATACCCTGAATATCAATGCCACCGGTATTAACAGCACCGGGGGTGAAGTATCTGGCACCCAGGTGGCTATTGCTGCCGATGCGTTGACCCTGAACAATACGAACCTACTGGCGGTGGAAGACATAAATCTGGATATAGCCAATACCCTTACCAACAACGGCACCATCCAGGCCAACGATAGCCTGGCTGTCAGCGCGGCGACGCTGCTGAATCAAAACACCCTACTGGCCACCGATGCCCAGCTCAGTGCCACGCATATCGATAACAGTGGCAACCTGCAAGCCACTCACGATATTGCCCTCAACGCCAATA
Organism: Gammaproteobacteria bacterium; assembly: GCA_965277715.1. Lineage (GTDB taxonomy): Bacteria > Pseudomonadota > Gammaproteobacteria > JBCCGL01 > JBCCGL01 > JBCCGL01. Next base: position 3,208,677 of record OZ255836.1, on the reverse strand, counting down.
CCGTCACCAATAGCCAGAATATCCTGGCGGGTAATATACTGACCACCACAGCGACCACTCGCCTAAACAACCAGGGCACACTGCACGCCAATAACAATCAGCAAATCACCACCCAAACCCTGAACAATAGTGGTGATATTACTGCCAGCAATACCTTGACGGTCGACGCCACCACTCTCGCTGGTAACGGCGGTGAAATCTCCGCCACCCAGGTGGGCATCAACGCGGACACCCTGACCCTGACAAACGACGCCAATCTGCTGGCGGTTGAAGACATCACGCTGGCGATAGACGGCGCGCTGAACAACAACGGCACCATCCAGGCCAATGAATCGCTGACCGTTACCGCAGACACCCTGACAAACCAGCACACCCTTATCGCTGATAATGCCACCCTCACCGCCACATCAACCGCCTTAAACAGCGGCACCCTGCACGCCAACAATGCCCTGTCATTAACGGCGGCCACCATCACCAATCAACAACAACTGAGCAGTGATGGCACCCTGTCGCTGATCACCAGCGGCGACATCAATAATCAAAACGCCCAAATCGCGGCCCTGGGTGCCGTTGATATCCAGGCAAACACACTAAATAACACGGATGGTAGATTGCTTAGTAATAACGACCTGGACATTGCCATCAGCCAAACCCTGACAAACAGCAATGGCCTGATCCAAAGCCAGCAAAACACCCGGCTGCAAAGCAACTACCTGGATAACAGCAACGCCCAAGTGGCCTCGGCCAATGGTCTGGCTCTGACCACCCACGGCATTAACCTCGACGGCTCAGACCTCTACGCCGCCGGTGACCTGACCCTGACCCTGGACGCTCTGAATAATGTAGCAGGCTCGGCTATCGGCGCTAACGGCAACCTGCATATTATCGCCAACGACTACATCACCAACCGAGCGGATTTGCTCGCCAACGGTGACCTGACCTTAACCACACAGGGTGCACTCACTAACTACGAAACCCTGTCCAGCGGTGGGGCGTTGCACCTTAGTGCCTACGACATAACTAACCACGCCACCATCAGCGGTGGCGTAGGCAGCAGCCAACTGCACGCCACCAATGTGCTTGCTAACCAATCACGTATTAGTGCACAGGGTGACCTGCTTGTAACGGGGCCTGCTATTGGCAATCAAGGCTTTTTTAATGCGGGTAATAACTTAACTTTTACGGCTGTCAATATGAGCAATATCAGGACGCTATTTGCCGGGAATGATATGGTGTTTGATATCCAAAACACCCTGGCAAATGGTCTGAATGGTACTGTTTTTGCCTACAATAATTTGCTTATATCGGCAGGCAATAATGGAGGAAAAACAAGTCTCGTCAAAAATATCGGGGGTGCTATTCAAACCTACAACGGCGATATTGCAATTTACGCTCAGCAGTTGCAGAACACCACCGATGCGCCGACGGTGCAAGGTACTTACAACCCGGGTACTCAAACGATTACAGGTGGTGAACGAATATCAGACACAATTTCATCTGCTACGACCATAATCTATGTCCTTGGTATCCGTTTTTACCGATTGAATCGTTCCGTAGTTGATAGAGTAAAACTGATAGACATAGCACCGCCTGCTGAGATTAACGCGGGGGGGCATATAAACTTGAATGTAGACACAATTGCCAATGGATATTCGTTGATCAGTGCAGGGGGAGATATTGCACTGTCATCACGGGTAGTGGATAACAGCACAGTAGAAGTAGTAGAAGTAACAACAACATTCCAACAAATTGGAGTTTGCTGGAATGGACCCAACTATCCTGATAGTTGTGAGCCACTTGGAAACCCTGAAAATATTCAAAAAACCGTCGACGTTGTGCAAACCATCGGTTCAACCATCCAAGCAGGCGGTAATATCACCGGCCATGCAGGCAATTTCAGCAACGGTAACATTCAGGGTGGCCAGGCGGTAGTAGGTGCCAGTACGCAAACCCAAACCACGCAAATACAGGCCAATACCCAGGCCATCGATAACGTGCCTATCGATACCACCGAGACCCAGCAGGTAGACGCCGGGGGCAGTGCCACCATTCAAACCATGCAGACTCAGGCCAATACCGCATCGATCAATAATACCCAGGTTGACGATATCCAGGCCCGCCAGTCGGTTACCCAGGACGGTGATTCTGTACAGGCCACGCAGACACAGGCCCAGACGCAAACCGTTGGCAATACACAAATAGAGAATGGCGCTATTGATGCCCGCCAAATGACGGCGAACAATAGCCAGGTAGAAACGGCGCAGGTGCAGGTGGATACGCAAACCATTGGCACCACGCAGATAGAGAATGGTGTTATTGATGCCCGCCAAATGACGGCGGGCAACAGCCAGGTGGAAGCCACAGAAGTGCAGGCGAATGCGCAAACTATCGACACCACGCATATTGATAATGGTGATATTCAGTCCCGCGAGATGCTGGCGAGCAATGGCCAGATAGAAGCCGACCAGGTGCAGGCGAACGCGCAAGCGATCGCTAACATGGCAATTGGTAATGAGGGTATTGAATCCCATGGGATGATGGTGGGCAATAGTGAGGTGGAAGCCACGCAGGTACAGGCAAACGCGCAAGCGATCGCTAATACGGCGATTGGTAATGGTGCTATTGATGCCCGCGAGATACTGGCGAACAATGGTCAGATAGAAGCCGACCAGGTACAGGCAAACGCGCAAGCGATCACTAATACGGCAATTGGTAATGGTGGCATTGATGCCCGCGAGATAATGACAGACAACGGCTCGGTAGAAGCCAATCATGTGCAGGCGAATACACAGGCCATTGGCACGACACAAATTGACAATGGTGATATCCAAACCCAAGAAATGGTGGCGGACGTTACCCAGGTAGAAGCCACTCAGGCGCAAGCCAACACACAGACACTCGATGTAGCGCCAGTCGATAACCAGGCCGTCAATGCCCGCACACAAACGACAGACGCCGCCCAGGTGGACAATAATGCCAACGATGCCCAGGCCCGCGATATCAACCTGAACCCTACCGCACAACCGGCTGTGGTTGTATCAGACATCACCTTGCCAGCGGATAACTTTGGTCTGTTTGTCGCCAGCCAGGACCCACAATCGGGGTTCCTGATCGAAACCAACCCAGAACTCACCCTGTATGCAAATTTCATCAGCAGCAACTATTTACTGGAGCAGGTTGACTACGACCCTGAAGTTGAGCAAAAACGTGTGGGTGATGCCTTCTACGAGCAAACACTGATCCGTGAGAGCATCTATGCCCAGACGGGTCGGCGTTTTCTGCACAAGGAAATCACTGATGACAATACCCAATACCAATACCTGATGGACAATGCCCTGCGCGCCCAGGGTGACCTGCAACTGGTGCTGGGCGTCGCTGTTACCGAGGCACAGATCAACGCGCTGACCCAGGATATTGTCTGGTTTGAAGAGCAGATTGTCGCGGGCGAAAGAGTCCTGGTGCCGCAGGTGTATATCGCCAATGCCAGTCGTTATGCCTTAGAAGGCAGCCGGGTGATTGCCGGGGGGGATATCGACCTGGGCGTCGATCAACTGGATAACACCGGCACCTTTCAGGCGGGCAATAACCTTGCCATTGCGGCAAACGAGGGAGTTAATAACCTGGGCGGTCGACTGACCGCCGATAACCGCCTGAGCCTGGTAGCAGAGCAGGATATTATCAATACCTCCGGCCTGATCAAAGGCAAGGATATCGACCTGACCGCCGGGGGGAATGTCGTCAACCAGCGTTATATTGAAGCCGTCAACTACTCCAGCGGCAGAACAACAGACACGAAAAACCTGATAGGCCGGGCAGGGCAAATCCAGGCCAGCAACCGCTTGACTGTGGACGCAGGCGAAGCCGTGCAGGTACAGGGTTCTACCCTGACGGCGAATACCGTTGAAATATCGGCCAATACGATTGATGTTAATACCACGGTACAAAACACCAACTTTTTTGGAGGAGATAGCAAAAATTACATCAAGCGGCAATCCACCACAAACCTGGCTTCCAGTATTAAAGCGGACACGATTGACCTGCGCAGTACCGACACCACGCGCATAGCCGGTTCCACCGTTGCGGCTAACGATGCCCTGGCAATCCGGGCGGGCAATATCGCCATTGAAGCGGTTAATGACAGCCACTACACAGAGATAAAAACCACCAAAAAAAGCACGTTTTCCAAAAAAACCACCACGACGAAAAACGCAAGCTCGACGAATATCGGCGCGCAGCTCAGTGGCGCTACGGTTGAATTGGTCAGCACGCAGCGGGATATTGATATCACCGGATCGCGTGTTATCGCCGATGATCAACTGACCCTGACCAGCGAGCGGGATATCACTATCGAGGCGGGCTATGACGGGGCACTCAGTGAATCGCACACGAAAAAATCGGGGTTTTTCAGCGGTGGCGCCCTGTATTCCAAGAGCGAAGACCTGGAGGGGCGCATCAACAAAACGGCGGTCTCGTCGGCCCTGGGCGGTGGGAGTATTGCGATTACCGCCCAGCGAGATATCACCCTGCGCGGTGTCGATGTCGACGCCACCGACACACTGAGCGCCAGTGGGCAGGATATCCGTATAGAAAATGCCCTGAGCGAAGAAAAGACTTACTCGAAACACACCAAGACCACCATCAGCCTGGGCGATGTGGCCAAAACCCTGACCCGCCCGGATAAGCTGGTAAAAACCGACGACGGCAAGCTATCAATCACCCTGGCCAAAGCGACCATCGATAAAGCGGAGACGACCACGACCACGACCACCGTGGTTAGCAGCAACCTACACGCCAATAATATCGAGTTGAATGCCACATCAGGGGAGGAGGACAAAGGCAATATCACCGTGCAGGGGAGTAACCTGGCGGCGGATGAAAATATCGAGCTGGCAGCCAGTGGTGATATGACGATCAAAGAGGGCAAAGAAACCACCGATACCGAGTCCGAGGAATTTCATGGCAAGGCGGAAGTGTCGTTCGTTGTCAAAAACGAATACGCGCAAATCGTCCCGGTAGTGCAGGCGGCGAAGAAAGCAAAAGACCAGTTGAGCCAGGCCAAAGACAGCTACGACCAATACAAAGACGACCTGAGCCGCCAACAGCAACACCTGGCGCAACTGAAAACAGACCTTCAAAACAACCGGCTGGGGATAGAACAGACGGATATAGACGAACTCCAGGACTATATAGACGACCTGGCCTCAGACGATGCCTTCTACCAGGCGAACATCGCCCTGGCAGCGGCGAACCTTGCAACCAAAACCACAGCCGTGGCGGCGCAGATAGCCAAGGCAGCGGCGAGCAGCGGCACCTACGGCTTTAACGCGGGCCTTGAAATTGACCTGGATGTATTGGAAGAACAACTGAGTGAAGCCCAGCAGCGTTCAGTGGCCTCGACGTTGAGTGCGGGTAACACGATTACCATCAATGCCAACAACACCGCTACAGTGCAGGGCAGTCACCTGCAAGCCGGTGAAGGCATCACCATCGACAGTCAGGACTTAAATGTCCTCGCCTCCCAAGACCTCTCGACCCGGGAAACCAGCACCGAGCATAGAAACGTCAATATCGCCATTGATCTGTACGGGGGCAGTGGGGGTGGTGTCAACCTGAGCAGTGACAGCGCCAGTAGCAGCCGCCGTGAGATCACACAAACCAACGCCTCCCTGTTGGCCAATAACATTACGATAAACACAAGAGATACCACGCAGATCAAAGGGGCGGATGTAGCGGCGGGTGACACCCTGAGCCTGAACACCCAAACCCTGCATGTGGCCTCGGTGCAAAACAGCACCAAAGACCGCAGTCAATCCCAGGGGGCTAGTGTGGGGTTTAGCAGCAGTGGCATCAACTCAGCGGGGCTAAGCAACGCCAGGGCGCGATCGGTGATCAAAAACACCGTAGACACCCAATTGCTGGGTGAAACAGTCGACATCACTGTGGCGGAAGCGACGACATTGCGAGGGGCAACGATAGCCGCCGTGGATGAAGACGGTAATGACAACCAACAACTGACGCTAGTTACCAACACCCTGGAAGTGGGCAGCCTGAACAACACAGTAGAAGCGCGCTCAACCTCGGTGAGTGTGGGTGTTGGGCAGACCGTCAGCCTGGACTACAGCAATGACAATCAACACAGCAAAACCAAAACCCTGGGAACAGTGGGCGAGGGTGAGGTCGTTCTCGGTGATGCAGAAAACTCGAACACACGGCTGTTAAACCGGGATATAGACGACAACGAAGTAGCGATTTATGACATTGAATCGCATCAGGGGCTGAGTGGGTCGTTGGATACGCGGTTGTTGACAGAAAGAGGAAGAACGGCGATTGCCGAGGATATTCTTAAATCGGAAATGATCGTCAATACCATCGAACTGATCGCCACGACAGAGCGCGTAGGAGTTGAAGACTTTTTCAGTGAAACAGATAAAGCCCATCGCACCTACGAGGCGGTAAAGACTGAAATAGCCAGCACCCCGGCGCTGGCCAATGCACTGCAAAACCCGAATCTAAACCCGGCAGAGAAAGAACAACTGCTCAACCAGGTAACTTCATCGGTGATGGCCGAGTTGGGTTATGAAAACTACGAAAACAGGCTGGTGGATACGGATATACCAGGTAAAAGTGGTGACCAGGTACGAGGCCACTATTCGGATGAAACAGGGGATACATATATCAATGATCGGTACATTGCGGATACAGAGACATTAATTACCACAGCGGGCCACGAGACCTCACATGCGATAGACAGGCAATCGGAAGAAGTAGATCTTGATAATAGGCAGGACAATGAAAGCTATGCGGACAATTACGGTGAAAACCTGGCGGAATACACGGAGTTTGCGCTGGAGGTAAATGGTTACGAAGGAGGGTTGGCGAGCGAGAATAACCGTGTAGGGACTGAAACGAGTGAGCGTGTAGCTGAAAACAATGCAGAGTTTGCGGCGTTGGATAAAGATGAGGGTGATAATTTAGTCATCTCAGGCCCGGCAGCCATTGCCACTGCTGTAGCCCTGTATGTGACCGGCACAGGAGAGGGAGACCCGGTAGAAGGTCTGGAGAAAATAGGTGCTGGTGAAGACGTGCTAAGTAGAGGGTTGGCGCTTGCCAGTGAAGAGGGAATAAAGCTGTCATATGAAGCCTTTCCGGAAGAAACGCAGGCGGTGTTGGACGAAATAGTTCGTGCAGGAGAAGTGATTGGTGCGGGTGTTGAATACCTTGATGACATTACAGGTGAAGTAGTCAGTGCCCAGTGGAATGCGCTGGATGAAGCGACACAAAATCAACTAAAAGGAACGGGAGCGATTATCTCAATAGTACTGCCTGGAACGGCGGCACAGCAGTTGTCGAGGGTTAATAATATAGACTTACCGGATATTCCACTGAACCCAGGGACTAGAGCGGGGAATACGGATGCTGAGGCAGGTGGGTTTTCTGAGTTGGATCAGGACCTGGAGGGCATTGTTGATGAAACTGCGGATGGAAATTATCTGTTCCGTGGAACAACAGATGGTTATGAAGGTAGTTCAGGTACTCAGCAAGCAGGGGCTACACCCACATCTACCGATCCAGCTATAGCGACTTGTTACGCGAATTCGGCTGCGTGTGCTGCGGAAACACCTGGCGACGGTGTTGTGCATATTTTCGACGCCAACAATCCCAACATTACCACAACAAATAACCCCTACGGACTAAGACAAGATTTTGAAGTTTTGCTCGACAATATATCACCGAATCAGGCTGTCAATTTAGCCGAAACTACGATTACGCAAAATCAAGCGACACAGATTTTGCGTGATATGGGAGTAGGGATTCCTAATCAAATTTCTGGCCCAGGACAATTAAATGATACACTCTTGGGTATAACAAATGGTGGCACCTCGGCGCCATTAAGTTCTACTCAGATAGATGAATTTGTCCGTCGTGCTAAGGAGTTAAATCAATGACGAATAAAGCTTGGTTAGGCCTCATTCGCGAGGTCGAAGGAAATAGTGGAAAGTTTGTAGTTAGAAGCTATGATTGCACTATCACAAGCAGTTCAGTATTACAGTCTAAGAGTGACTCTCAAGTCCGAATTGATTCCATCAAAGTTCGAGAGTTTGAGCCGACAGTTCGAGCAACCATGAGCCCAGAAGAGCTGGATAGCTATAAAGTTAATGAAACTACTCCAGGTCAAAATTGGATATTAGATGTCTATGGAGATATAGCTGGCTTCAATGAAAGTGAAGTTATTTATATTTTTTGAATGAAGTATAGCTATAAAAAAAAGGGGTCATAGAAAAAAGAGAAAAAAGGGGTCAAGGCAGTTATTTCCTATACTTCTTGCTGGAAATCACTGTTTTTATCCGTATTAGTCGTTGTATGGTGAATAATAAGCCTGCCCCCCTTGCTTGTTACAGATCATTTGGATGGCGTTGTTAAGGATCCATCTAATATGGTTCTTCCCCGATTATTGTGAAGCCACTGGTTCCCTATCCAGCTTTCCGCAGTAAAACAAAATACTCCGCCGGTAACTTTCAAACGAACGAAACCCTCTTGCATTCGATTTGACTGTCTGAATTTTTGAATTCAAACCCTCTGATACGGCATTACTTATTGTGTGCTTAAACCATGTCAATATGTTCGGCATGTGCGTTTTTATCATCTTGGCCACTTTCTTTATGCTGTCCAATCGGCACCGAATTGCCCACGCATACCATGCGCTAAAGAAACGCTTTGCCCAACCCGCTGTCTTATACGTCCAAAAATCACGAAACAGTTCTTTTATCGCCCAGGCTCGGGCTGTCAATAACTGATCATGCTTGAGTGACTCAAAGTGCTCGGCTGCTTTGTTAGACAAATTTTCTTCATTTTTTAACCAGTGATAACGACTCTTTTTCAATCGAGTATCACCCTGTGACAAAAGGTCTCTATGTTCGTCACGACGGACCTGATCCACCGCCTTATTCAGGTGTTGGCTAATAGGAAAACGGTCGTGAACAATCGCACTGTCTGACAGTTTTACCTCAACGGCATTAATGAACGCAGGCCACCTATCAATAGCGACAGCTTTCACCTGTTCTCGCTGGTTATCCGTCAGCGCAACCTCCAACGCCTCCTCACACGCTGCCTGGGTGCGATCTTTCACTTTCACTACATCCAATACTCGCCCTCCATCGATATCATTGATGAGCGTCACATAATCAAAAAGGGGTCCAAAAAGGGGTCAGGCCAGTTATTCACTATTAAAAAAAAGAGGTCAAGGCAGAATGGCACTTCCTTAACAAAAGGGGTCAGGTATATTTAATTGCATTCAAAAGAAAAATTAGGGGCAAGTATTATATTGATCGGTTGATAAACTTGGCCCACTGGTCGCGCTAACGATATTTGTAAATTCCTACCGAAAAGAAAAACTACTCGCCAAATACTCACCAATCGTTACACTCTGTTTATGCGTCTTTCTCTTGTTTGTCATAACCTGTTGATTGTTCTATTGGCTTGCCTGTGTGTCGGCACCGCCGCACATTTGGGCAAGGCAGCGGCGAGCAGCGGCACTTACGGTTTTAACGCAGGTCTTGAAATTGACCTGGATGTACTGGAAGAACAACTGAGTGAAGCCCAGCAGCGTTCAGTGGCCTCGACATTGAGTGCAGGTAACACGATTACCATCAATGCCAACAACACCGCCACGATACAGGGTAGCCACCTGCAAGCCGGTGAAGGTATCACCATCGACAGTCAGGACTTAAACGTCCTCGCCTCCCAGGATCTTTCAACGCGGGAAACCAGCACTGAGCATAGAAACGTCAATATCTCGATCGACCTGTACGGGGGCAGTGGGGGTGGTGTCAACCTGAGCAGTGACAGCGCCAGTAGCAGCCGCCGTGAGATCACGCAAACCAACGCCTCCCTGCTGGCCAATAACATTACGATAAACACAAGAGATACCACGCAGATCAAAGGTGCGGATATAGCGGCGGGCGACACCCTGAGCCTGAACACCCAAACCCTGCATGTGGCCTCGGTGCAAAACAGCACCAAAGACCGCAGTCAATCCCAGGGGGCTAGTGCGGGGTTTAGCAGCAGTGGCATCAACTCAGCGGGGCTAAGCAACGCCAGGGCGCGGTCGGTGATCAAAAACACCGTAGACACCCAATTGCTGGGTGAAACAGTCGACATCACCGTGGCGGAAGCGACGACATTGCGAGGGGCAACGATAGCTGCCGTGGATGAAGACGGTAATGACAACCAACAACTGACGCTAGTTACCAACACCCTGGAAGTGGGCAGCCTGAACAACACAGTAGAAGCGCGCTCGACCTCGGCGAGTGTGGGTGTTGGGCAGACCGTCAGCCTGGACTACAGCAATGACAATCAACACAGCAAAACCAAAACCCTGGGAACAGTGGGCGAGGGTGAAATCGTTCTCGGTGATGCAGAAAACTCGAACACACGGCTGTTAAACCGGGATATAGACGACAACGAAGTAGCGATTTATGACATTGAATCGCACCAGGGGTTGAGTGGGTCGTTGGATACGCGGTTGTTGACAGAAAGAGGAAGAACGGCGATTGCCGAGGATATTCTTAAATCGGAAATGATCGTCAATACCATCGAACTGATCGCCACGACAGAGCGCGTAGGAGTTGAAGACTTTTTCAGTGAAACAGATAAAGCCCATCGCACCTACGAGGCGGTAAAGACTGAAATAGCCAACACCCCTGCATTGGCCAATGCACTGCAAAACCCGAATCTAAACCCGGCAGAGAAAGAACAACTGCTCAACCAGATTACCTCATCGGTGATGGCCGAGCTGGGCTACGAAAGCCACGAAAACAGGCTAGTCAATACTGATGTGGCAGGCCGGGACGGTGAGGCGGTGCAAGGTTACTACTCAGATGAAACGGGTCATGCGTATATCAATGATCAACACATAGAGAATACCGAAGAACTAATCACCACAGCGGGCCACGAGACCTCACATGCGATAGACAGGCAATCGGAAGAAGTAGACCTTGATAATACGCAGGACAATGAAAGCTATGCGGACAATTACGGTGAAAACCTGGCGGAATACACGGAGTTTGCGCTGGAGGTAAATGGTTACGAAGGAGGGTTGGCGAGCGAGAATAACCGTGTAGGGACTGAAACGAGTGAGCGTGTAGCTGAAAACAATGCAGAGTTTGAAGGATTGGATAAAGATGAGGGTGATAACCGTCTGACACCCACCCAGGAAGCGGAACAGCGAGAGGATCTTGAAGCGTGCGATGGAAGGTCTTGTGAGATGGTGACGAATCAGTTCTATTACACAGTCAGCGCAGTCCAAGGTGCAGCAGAAATGTTGGGAATGGCATCAGGTGCGGTTGAGCAGACAATAGAAGATGTGGTTGCGCTAGTTGATCAAATCAACGAATTAATAGAAGACCCAGAGGAGGCAGAACGGGTAGTAAGCGAACTGGGTGGTGCGTTAAATCGCTTGCACGAGATCTATGAGGGCAGCCCGGTTACGGAAGAAGAAAAGGAACAGATAAGGACAAGCTTAGACAATGCTGGTAAAGAAATAAATGAAGCAATGGAAGAGATTGCCACACTGGATAATGGTGGTTTATCGGGTTCGTTTGAAGAGGGTGAGAATTACGGGGCATACCTTGCAGGTATAGTGGGATTGGGTAAGCTGGACCGTGTATTGAGGGGATTGGGTGATGGTCCAGATGCTCCAAATGGACCGGATCTAGATATACCGAGGGATAATAGTAGCACTAATCTTGAGGGTGATGGTCAGGTTGCTCAAGTGGATGGTCTAGGGAATGATCAAAATGTAAGTAATACTGCGGATACGGGTACGGATGTTGAGGTTGAGGTTGAGGCGGGTAATGCTGCAAGTGGAGTAGCTACAAATAGTTGTGCGGGTGGACGTTGTGGCAGTGCTGTTGATAGAATTTACGGCAGTACACGGCCAATGACCGATGAGTTTCCTGAACTAGCTGGTGTGAATCCGCATTATGTTGATGGCGCAAGTGCAGGTGTAAATGCTACTGTTGATCGCTTAACAGGAAGAAACCCAAACGCAGTTGCTGCACCATCCGCTGGCTATGGCACTCCAAATGATTTGCTTCCATCAGCACCATGGGGGTTTAGTAGAGCTACTACGCCGTCAAGTGTTACCAACACTCTTTTAGGGCAAGGTGATGGTGCAGTGGCTGTGGTCCGTATTCAACAAAGTGGTGGCGTTGAGCATGTGATTGTTGGCGTGAACAGGGGTGGTACGGTCCATTATGTTGATCCTCAGTTGGGTAGTATCGTTGACTTACAACCTAATTTGACTGTGATACCGGGTTATCCATGATGAAAAATTCAAAATTAACGTATGAAGAAATTGTTTCACTTGCTGTAAATGCTGGAGCAATTGAGTGGTCGTTTTTTCTAAAAGAAGGGCAGGCGCTGCTTCAAAGTAAATGTTTGAATCATGGGCGAGCGTGGATGTTTTTCCGAAATCCAGAGATCGAGATTCCAAAAAATGCCAGTTTACGTAAGTCTGCTTTAGTTTTGAGTGACAAAGGTGAAGTTAGAACCACTGCTGATTTCCAACCTGATTTTAATGCTTGCATGGATTATCTGAAAACGATGTCTGATCATTTTGAAGAAAGAGACCTTTGACCAACGTTCCACATTAAACGGAAAAAAGTAGAAGTAGAAGAGTCAAGCAAAGAAAAGGGGTCAGGCCAGTTATTCACTATTCAAAAAAAGAGGTCAAGGCAGAATGGCACTTCCTTAACAAAAGGGGTCAGGTATATTTAATTGCATTCAAAAGAAAAATTAGAGGCAAGTATTATATTGATCGGTTGATAAACTTGGCCCACTGGTCGCGCTAACGATATTTGTAAATTCCCACCGAAAAGAAAAACTACTCGCCAAATACTCACCAATCGTTACACTCTGTTTATGCGTCTTTCTCTTGTTTGTCATAACCTGTTGATTGTTCTATTGGCTTGCCTGTGTGTCGGCACCGCCGCACATTTGGGCAAGGCAGCGGCGAGCAGCGGCACTTACGGTTTTAACGCAGGTCTTGAAATTGACCTGGATGTACTGGAAGAACAACTGAGTGAAGCCCAGCAGCGTTCAGTCGCCTCGACGTTGAGTGCGGGTAACACGATTACCATCAATGCCAACAACACCGCTACAGTGCAGGGCAGTCACCTGCAAGCCGGAAAAAAAAGGAAAAAAGGGGTCAGGTCAGTTATTCACTATTCAACTGACTTTCAATCTGGTACATCATCTCATAGAAGCAATAAAAGGGGTCAGGTATATTTAATTGCATTCAAAAGAAAAATTAAGGGCAAGTATTATATTGATCGGTTGATAAACTTGGCCCACTGGTCGCGCTAACGATATTTGTAAATTCCTACCGAAAAGAAAAACTACTCGCCAAATACTCACCAATCGTTACACTCTGTTTATGCGTCTTTCTCTTGTTTGTCATAACCTGTTGATTGTTTTATTGGCTTGCCTGTGTGTCGGCACCGCCACACATTTGGGCAAGGCAGCGGCGAGCAGCGGCACTTACGGCTTTAACGCAGGCCTTGAAATTGACCTGGATGTACTGGAAGAACAACTGAGTGAAGCCCAGCAGCGTTCAGTGGCCTCGACGTTGAGTGCGGGTAACACGATTACTATCAATGCCAACAACACCGCTACAGTGCAGGGCAGTCACCTGCAAGCCGGTGAAGGTATCACCATCGACAGTCAGGATTTAAACGTCCTCGCCTCCCAAGACCTCTCGACCCGGGAAACCAGCACCGAGCATAGAAATGTCAATATTGCCATTGATCTGTACGGGGGCAGTGGGGGTGGTGTCAACCTGAGCAGTGACAGCGCCAGTAGCAGCCGCCGTGAGATCACACAAACCAACGCCTCCCTGTTGGCCAATAACATTACGATAAACACAAGAGATACCACGCAGATCAAAGGGGCGGATGTAGCGGCGGGCGACACCCTGAGCCTGAACACCCAAACCCTGCATGTGGCCTCGGTGCAAAACAGCACCAAAGACCGCAGTCAATCCCAGGGGTTCAGTGCCGGGTTTAGCAGCAGTGGCATCAACTCAGCGGGGCTAAGCAATGCCAGGGCGCGATCGGTGATCAAAAACACCGTAGACACCCAATTGCTGGGTGAAACAGTCGACATCACCGTGGCGGAAGCGACGACATTGCGAGGGGCAACGATAGCCGCCGTGGATGAAGACGGTAATGACAACCAACAACTGACGCTAGTTACCAACACCCTGGAAGTGGGCAGCCTGAACAACACAGTAGAAGCGCGCTCGACCTCGGCGAGTGTGGGTGTTGGGCAGACCGTCAGCCTGGACTACAGCAATGACAATCAACACAGCAAAACCAAAACCCTGGGAACAGTGGGCGAGGGTGAGGTCGTTCTCGGTGATGCAGAAAACTCGAACACACGGCTGTTAAACCGGGATATAGACGACAACGAAGTGGCGATTTATGACATTGAATCGCACCAGGGGTTGAGTGGGTCGTTGGATACGCGGTTGTTGACAGAAGCAGGTCGGGAAGGGATTAGAAACGACTTTGTTGATAGTGCGGAATTGGGTCAAGATCTTGCCCGTGCCGCCGAGACCTTATCGGAAAACGATGCCCTGAACCTGCTCGATTTCTTTGAAGTCGCGCAAAACAACACAGTGGGCACGCAACTGAAAAATGACCTGCTACGCAACCCGGAGAATGCCGCAATATTGGAGAAACTCCTCAGTGGTGATGGTGAGTTGTACGCTCAGGGAATGGTTGAAGTAGGTCACCTGGCACAGGAAAAGTTTGGTGTCTCGCTGAGTGAGATCAACCTGTACGACGGCACAACGACAACGAGTGCGTCACTGGGGGATAACCTTCTTCTGGACAGAAGAGGTGGCACGGTAGCGGATGAAAGCCATGATCAATACGGTGACCTATTTGTTGATGCAAACGGGGAAAGTAAAACGGATTTACTCACGACCTTAGGGCATGAATTAATCGAAAACCGGACGTTGCAGGAAGGGGAGGCAAATGATGCAGGTCAGGAAGTGGTGGCGGATGCGTTTGGCGAACAGTTATCAGGGCGTTTAAACCAGGCGGCAGGCGGCGATCTTGATAGTACCGGGGGTACGGAATTTAGGGAGACGTTGATAACAAGCAATGCGGTTACGCAGGGCACGGTACGTGCGAACGCAGTGGGTAACGCGGTAGTGAACAACCGCCAATTCCATACAAGAGAAGCACAAACGCTGGTACAGGCGCGAGCCAACATCAGTGCGCGTGCAGATTTAAGTGCAGAAGAACAACAAACGATGAGGGCGCAGCTGGATGCTGTTGCGTGTGCAGCGGTGAATTGCGCGCAAGGTGTGCCAGAAGATGATGCGCACTACGAACAACTGGCAACCTTGCAGGCGTTGGGCGAAGAACTGCAATCCCAGGGGGCGACGCTAGAGGGTATGTTGGGGAGCGTGGTGCCGGCTGATCAGTTTGAATACGGTTTGGGTGACAGAGTACAAGACGGTGTTGATGCAAATGGGGAAATAATCCACAGAACGGGGGGAGCGATCAATGCAGGGATTGGCACTGTGGGCACAGTTGTTGGTGCAGGGGCAACGATAGCGACATCGCCACTGTGTACGACGGTGGTGGGTTGTGCGGCACCGGTAGGGACGGCGGCATTAACGGGCCTGGCGGCGGCTCAGGCAGTGGATGGTGCGGTGACGTTGTTTGGTGATTATACAAGTGTCCAAGGCCAGCGTGTATTGGATTCATTCACGACAGAAAGCCATCAGGGAGACCAGAGTGTGTTTGTTGATGGAGCGGTTAGCCTGGGTTTATGGGCGGCAGAGACGGCGGTAATAAACAAGGTAGCGAAGATTATCCCGGAGGATGTTAAGGACAGGGCGGTTGATTTGGTTACGGGGCGTGGTAGAGTAGGTGGGGATGTTGCGCCAAGTCGTGATGTGGATCTGCCTGGTGAGTCAGAGAGGCAAATTGCCCGTATAGAGTTTCCTAATGGTGGCCATGTAAACGGTACACTAGTTAATCCGCCTAATGCTCCGGAAGCGCCAACACCAAGATATGAAGTTACCCCAGATCAGGCGGCGGATTACCTACGCCAAACAGGAGTCCCCGAAGGTAATATCAGTGGTATTGTTGAGTCCTTTGATGGCCCTATTTATATTCGTCAGGCTCAACCTGGAGAGATATTTGGAATTTATTCTGGTGGTTCCACAAATCCTGCATCAGGGCAGTTCTTAACACCCGGAACAGCAGGGCAAGTGCCGAGCCAAGTTGTTGATAACCTGGCATTGCCTCCAAATAATCCTGCTACGTACTTGAATGTCGGGACTGTTAACCAGCCTGTTCATGTGCTTGAAGGTGTTGTTGCACCCCAAAATTGGACAGGTTTGAACCCGTTGCCTGGTCAAGGATGGCAAACATTTGCTCCTGGCGGAACTACTTACGGTACTAATCCTCCGGTTACGTTGGGCGAGACATTGAGTCAACCATAATGAGTATTAACCAATCCATTAAAGAACGTTTACGTTGGTTGTTGGATAACGCGAAAAGATTAAATTGGTGCGACGAATCTAGTCCATATCGAGAATTATACCTTGTGTTAGAGCGAGTGCTAATGAATGACGAATTCGGTTCAGACAGGGAAAAACTTTCTATGTGGACATCCAGTCGAGTCTCAGAGGGTTTTTCCCATCAGTTGAAACCATTTAATGAAAATCCCGATTCACCGTTTTCTTCGTGGGAAACAGTAGCTGAAATTCATACCTCTTTGCGGCAGAACAGTTAGCCAATTCAGTCGCGTTAAGAGAAAAAAGGAAGAAAAAAGGGGTCAGGCCAGAATGGCACTTCCTTAAGCTCTAAGTACATGAAAAATATGGAAGTACTTTCATTGTAAATGACCTATTTCTGTTTTTTGGGATGGCCATATTTTTTAACAACACTTCTGGCCACGTCCCTTGGCTGCATCAATAAAGGATATGGTTTGGGTCTTCGTTTAACCACTCTTGGTTCAATACGCCCCGGTCGATTACCCACACAATAAAAGGGGTCAGGTATGAATGGCACTTCCTTAAGCTGTAAGTATTTCAGCACTTCCCGTTATAGGTTTGAATACCCCAGCCACCCAGTAAAAACGCGGTATCTGAGAAAGTGCTGAAATAAGTTTTCGTAAACATTTAATCTGTTTTTGGTTATCCTGTGACGCCAAGCCAATCGCTTGGAGTTCTCCCGATGCCCAGAACCGTGTTTCGCCAGGATAAAAATAAAAGGGGTCAGGCCAGTTATTCACTATCCAACTGACTTTCAATCTGGTACATCATCTCATAGAAGCAATAAAAGGGGTCAGGTATATTTAATTACATTCAAAAGAAAAATTAGGGGCAAGTATTATATTGATCGGTTGATAAACTTGGCCCACTGGTCGCGCTAAAGCAAAAAAAGAAAAAAGGGGTCAGGCCAGTTATTCACTATTCAACTGACTTTCAATCTGGTACATCATCTCATAGAAGCAATAAAAGAGGTCAAGAAGCAACAAAAGGGGTCAGGTATATTTAATTGCATTCAAAAGAAAAATTAGAGGCAAGTATTATATTGATCGGTTGATAAACTTGGCCCACTGGTCGCGCTAACGATATTTGTAAATTCCCACCGAAAAGAAAAACTACTCGCCAAATACTCACCAATCGTTACACTCTGTTTATGCGTCTTTCTCTTGTTTGTCATAACCTGTTGATTGTTCTATTGGCTTGCCTGTGTGTCGGCACCACCGCACATTTGGCCAAGGCAGCGGCGAGCAGCGGCACCTACGGCTTTAACGCGGGCCTTGAAATTGATCTGGATGTGCTGGAAGAACAACTGAGTGAAGCCCAGCAGCGTTCAGTGGCCTCGACGTTGAGTGCGGGTAATACGATTACCATCAATGCCAACAACACCGCCACGATACAGGGTAGCCACCTGCAAGCCGGTGAAGGTATCACCATCGACAGTCAGGACTTAAACATCCTCGCCTCCCAGGATCTTTCAACGCGGGAAACCAGCACCGAGCATAGAAACGTCAATATCTCGATCGATCTGTACGGGGGCAGTGGGGGTGGTGTCAACCTGAGCAGTGACAGCGCCAGTAGCAGCCGCCGTGAGATCACGCAAACCAACGCCTCCCTGTTGGCCAATAACATCACGATCACCACAAGAGATACCACGCAGATTAAAGGGGCGGATGTAGCGGCGGGCGACACCCTGAGCCTGAACACCCAAACCCTGCATGTGGCCTCGGTGCAAAACAGCACCAAAGACCGCAGTCAATCCCAGGGGTTCAGTGCCGGGTTTAGCAGCAGTGGCATCAACTCAGCGGGGCTAAGCAACGCCAGGGCGCGATCGGTGATCAAAAACACCGTAGACACCCAATTGCTGGGTGAAACAGTCGACATCACTGTGGCGGAAGCGACGACATTGCGAGGGGCAACGATAGCCGCCGTGGATGAAGACGGTAATGACAACCAACAACTGACGCTAGTTACCAATACCCTGGAAGTGGGCAGCCTGAACAACACAGTAGAAGCGCGCTCAACCTCGGCGAGTGTGGGGCTAGGACAAACCGTCAGCCTGGACTACAGCAATGACAATCAACACAGCAAAACCAAAACCCTGGGAACAGTGGGCGAGGGTGAGGTCGTTCTCGGTGATGCAGAAAACTCGAACACACGGCTGTTAAACCGGGATATAGACGACAACGAAGTAGCGATTTATGACATAAGGAAAAAGGGGTCAAGGCAGTTATTTTCTATACTTCATTGCTGGAAATCACTGTTTTTATCCGTATTAGTCGTTGTATGGTGAATAATAAGCCTGACCCCCTTGCTATTTACATAAGGAAAAAGGGGTCAAGGCAGTTATTTTCTATACTTCATTGCTGGAAATCACTGTTTTTATCCGTATTAGTCGTTGTATGGTGAATAATAAGCCTGACCCCCTTGCTGACCCCCTTGCTTGCACACCGCAAACCTGAACCCAGAGCGACAATTTCCTTCAATGTTCGAGCCGATTCACGGTTCTGCCTTTGATATTACCGGCAAGGGGATTGCAAACCCTATCGGGACCTTTTGGACAGCGGTCTTGATGCTGGAACACCTGGGCGAGGCAACAGCATCTGAAATGCTGATGCAGGCTATTGAGCGAACGACTGCAAACCCTGCTTTGCATACGCCTGATCTTGGCGGAACAGCAACAACTGATGTCGTTACGCGTGCTGTTATTGAGTTCATTCGTGGGAGTTGATGGTTTTTAAACCTTCCTTGGATACGGCAAGTGACGCAATCAAATCAACCACCATTGGCATACAATCAAAAAAGAGGAAAAGGGGCAACCATATCTAATTATATTCAACCGAGCATAAGCCTATTCATACATATCCTTCAGACTTCTATCAGATAAGCTCCGTTTTATCCCATCAATCGCCGGAGAAAGGCTGCTGACACAGCTATAGCCAAACATATTAGCGATCACTTTCACGTTTTTACACTTCAATACCAACTCGATTCTCAATCTGCTGAGCTATAGGTGTGTACATATCTGTTTCTAAGGTGGGTGTACTCAGCGATACTATAAGCGCATATCGAGCTGATTTATGCCACCTGTCCGCTTTAATTCGCTCCTTCCACCACCCCCCCACAGGGTAGATAGCGAGGTTCTTTCTCTGGATTAGCTCTAGGGCATTGCCAGTCCAGGTGTCACTGTGAATCGACCCTAGCGTTCGTAGCTTTTCACCTAATTGCCATTTGCCTGAGTCAGCAGTAGTTGTATATCTTCCCAGTTCTTCATCTCTAGCTTTCTGATTTATGCGTGCCTTGAATGAATCAAGGCTTTCTAGAGGTCGTCTAACCTGAAATCTAAGGCCATGCGAGGCGTATTGATACTTTGTCGACCATCCTCGTGCACCAGGATTTGGTTCTATAAAATATGAAAGGGTTACTTTCATTTCGACAGGCGTGTCTTCTGGGATATTTGCTAAAACTTCATCCGGCCAAGGTAGCATGTAGATGTTGATGTCTCGGGTTGAGGGTTTTTTAGAACCGATTCGCTGGTAAGGTTGTAACATTTCTTGACTCACTATACATAGCGAGCTTTTTGTACTCCAAGCAAGCTTTTCAAAGTTAGGAACCCCATAGCCGCAGTATTTCAGAAGTTGTCGATACCCCTTTTGTTTCTTTAAATCGAATCTCTCTTTCATTGCTTCTGTCCACTCAGCAGAATGGACAAATAATGCCTTTATAGTCTCAGGCCAAAATTCAGGATAAGTTGCTTGAAGGTCGCAAGAATGCTTTGCAGCAAGAGCGGCAGCAGCACTGGTGTCGCCAAAAGAAACTATCTGACGATCAAGTAAAGGTTGATGACCAGTAGTCAATAGTTGTAGGTTGTCATCAATATAATCAGCAGAACCGTCAGCAGGGTTTTTCCCCATATTGCCACCTTCAAGAACTATTTCTGGCTTGATTGGCCATGCTTTCGCCCATTGCATGGAGGTGCAGCTAGAGGGAGCAATATCTCCTCTTGGCGCGATAGGTGTCCACCCTGGGTATTTTTCAGTATCGAGATTATCTTTATCTGTGTAAGCACCTACAGTCAGTGAATTCCACGATTGACCTGGATCATGCACTTCATCAGTGAAATTGCTACATGGATAATCAGCACGACCGCCAGGATCAGTATTTCCCGCAGAAAGTATAAATAACCGACGCTGCTCATCTTCATATCCAGAACTAATCGCATCAATTGAGGCAGACCAGGAAGATGGTTTACCCCTGTCTCGGGCATCATCGGCTGTAACAGCCAGGCAAAAAGTTCGCAACCGTCGTCCTCCGACCTCCACTCGCGCTACACTTTCGCGAATAATAGCGCCATATAGGTGCTTTTCATGAGAAAAGCGAGGTGAGGGGATTATCTTTGCAGATTCCAATATGCCAGAAATGCTTACTTCGTCTGTATGGCCGAGGCAATTTGTCAGGTCGCCATAAGTGGCGAGGCCAGCCATTTGGGTGCCATGGCCGAATCGATCATCCGTTCCCCATTCAGGACTATACGTATGCATATCATCATCTGAACTACAAATAGCTAATAATGGATGTAAGCAGTTCACGCCGGTATCCATAATGCAAACTGATGGTGGATTTGGGCCGGGTGGCGTTGTTCGTTCAACTAAATCTGTGACCCATTCGTTTTGTTCTTTTCGGTCAAGCCCAAGAAAGAAGGAAGCATTTTCCTTAGCTTTTCGAACTTCTGCTATGAACCCCAAGAGAAGTATAGAGTTGGTTAATTGAGTTTTTGAGCCATTTACCAGAATGATTGTTCTGTCAATAAACTTGATAGAGTCAGGAGATACAGTGAGTTCCATTTGATTGAGGTGCTCACGAGCGAGCCCTTCGTAGTCAAGCGTTTCGTTGTCTCTTAGCCAAATTTCCCACCAAATAGGTTCGTCGGCTTGAGGGAAAAGGGCAGGGTCGTCAGTCCAAAGCGCTTCTAGAGATGCCAGCCGTATATTGCCTATACTCTCGACTAAATCTTTATGACAAGCCTTGGAGATTCCTTCTTCAGTTCTCGGTTTTGTATCCTCTTCTTTGTATTTAGTTATCCGTTTTAGAAAGTGGTCTAATTTTCCTTCTGGGACAAATACCGTAGCTGTAGTAGTGCCAGTAGTGCCAATTCGTTTTACCGAACACAGCTCAATGCCACTTGTTGTAAATTCTAAACTTTTAAATTTGAGCTCGAAACCTGGATCACTCTCAAATTTAATGTAAATTCCATTTCCTGCATCTAGCCCAATTGCGCGTTGTTGCCTAACTATTTCCACCTCGCGAGCTTGTGCGTATTGCAACTGCTCGGTAAGTCGCTGTGAATGAGCTTCTCTGTCTCTTCTCGGTGTTCTAAAACCTGGAGGGCGGCCAGAATTTGGCGAAGAGTATTCGCTTGATTCATGAAATCCATTAACGATTAGATGCCGTAACTTGCCTTCAGGAGGTTCAGACACTAATTTTTCCGAATACGTTTTCTATCGCTAATAGACTTAACTAGCTCAGCTGTAGTCACAGACGGTTTTCTATTTATTATTACGTTCTTAATCGCATCTTCACAGACATGGGTAATATCAGCAAAACTCAATCCATCACTCAATAAAGCAAGCTTCTGCCATTCAATCCGTGAGACTTTGGAACTAGCTAATTTTGATTTAAACGCTAAAACTATTTCAGTTTTTTCGGGAAGCTCGTAATCAATGATGTCATCAAAGCGTCTAAAAAGAGCATGATCCAAAATTTCTATATGATTAGTTGCAGCAAAGATAATGCTATCGGATGAATCTTGTTCAACCATTTGAAGGAAGCTGTTTAGTACCCTGCGAATCTCACCGACGTCATTTGCTAGACCTCTTTGAGAACCAATGCTATCAAACTCATCAAATAAATAGACGCCTCGCGTTTGGGCGATCGCATCAAAGACCAATCGTAGTTTTGAGGCAGTTTCCCCCATGAATTTAGTAATAAGGCTATCAAGCCGAACAGTGAACAGTGGTAACCCCAACTCTCCAGCGATTGTCGATGCAGTGAGGGTTTTGCCAGTACCAGGAGGGCCAACTAATAAAATTCTCCGTCGAGGAGACAATCCATAGCTCCGTAAATTGCGAATCTCCCGGTGTTCTTTGACTAGCCGATTTAACCTTTCCTCAATTTCTGCGGATAATACAATATCGCTCAAATTTAGCTTGGGATAACTAGCCGAGAGGAGTTCAGATAGCTCACCTCTTGGCCGTGTGATGAGTACCGGCTTTTTATTATACGATGATACGCTTTTGGCTTGATCTATGAGTTCTCTAAGCTCTTTTGCCAACTTTCCATGGCCCACTTTAGCCTCATGTGCTGCTAGCTGCATTGCTATCGAATAAAACTGTGCATCGTCGCCTTCGGAGTGCGACTGAAGCAAAGCTTTTAATTGGTCGGCAAGTGCCATGAATTGATCCAGTATAGAATTCATTTGTACTAAGAATATTAAGAGATATTAGCAAGAATTGAGGGTGGTGTTCTAATTATTAATTTTACCCAAAACCCCAGATAGAGTGACGAGAGTGCTTGAAGGATCGTTGAAGCTCTCTTTTAAGTGTTGTTAATGAACACCACAGCGGACAAGACTGAAAAACTGAATCTTAGTCGTTCCTCTATCTCCAATTCAGGCTCAATGGATCATTTCTGAGAGGGTAATGGTGGCCAGGGACAGAAAGATTTGCACGGAGCAAATCTTCATAAGCGATAGCGAACCCGTAGGATGAGGCGCAAGGACGCGCCGAATAATCTAACTGCTGCAGTTCGTGCCAGGTTCAACACTAAAGCCAAAGCAGATCGTTTAATTTAAGGAGAGGGTGGTGGCCAGGGACAGAATCGAACTGCCGACACGGGGATTTTCAGTCCCCTGCTCTACCGACTGAGCTACCTGGCCATTACTATTATCAATGCAGCGACAAAAACCGCTGTTTCAAAAGAGCGCGTATTAAAGCCGCTGAGCTGCAATGAGTCAAGCGGCTGTGAGCATTTAACCGAACTATCTACTGCGGCACAAACGCATCCGGTACGCTTGAACCCTCACCGAAAAAGTACTTCTCCATCTCCTCTTCCAAAAACTTGCGTGCCTGTGGGTCGACAGGGGTTAATCGGTATTCGTTGATTAACATAGTCTGATGGCGAATCCATCCCGTCCAGGCCTCTTTGGATACATTCAGGTAGATTTTTTTACCCAGTTCACCAGGGTAAGTGGGCCGCTCCAAGCCTTCTGACTCAACCCCCAACTTCACGCAATTCACCATTCGCGCCATATCTCATATTCCTCTAAACGATTCGTCAAAAAACTGATTTAATAACCGGGAAACCGGGGCCGCCAGCCCACCCGGCAACACGCCGCCTTTATACCAGACCTGTCCAGTTGCATCCATAACCGCTTGCACAGGCGTAACAATGCGCAGATGTACCGGCGCAATATCCATGTGAAAATGACTAAACGTGTGCCGGACGGTCGCCCAATCGGCAATATGCTCCACCACACCAAACCGCTGTTCACACCAACGCACCAAGTCACTGGCATTATCAAATACCGGCAAACCCAACAAACCACCCCAAATACCACTGGGTGGGCGTTTTTCCAATAGTACTTCCCCACGGTCGTTTTCCAGTAACAACATATGTCGGTGGCGAACCGGCAGTACCTTTTTAGGTTTACGGTGGGGGAACTCAGCTACACGGCTTTGCCCAAAGGCACAGCAATGTGCCTGTAGTGGGCAACGTTCACACGCGGGCTTAGTGCGTGTGCACAGGGTGGCGCCAATATCCATCATCGCCTGGGTATAGTGATCGACCCGCCGCTGTGGGGTGAGCCGCTCGGCATGTGCCCATAACACCTTGGCAACCTGTGTATTTCCCGGCCAACCCTCGACAGCGAAGTAACGCGCCAACACACGCTTCACATTACCGTCCAGAATCGCTTGCCGCTGTTTACAGGCAAGGCTGAGAATAGCCCCTGCGGTCGAACGGCCAATACCGGGCAATGCAATTAGCTGCTCAATATCCTCGGGCAGTTCACCATCAAACTGCCGCTCAATTATTTTTGCCGCTTTATGCAGATTGCGCGCACGGGCGTAGTAACCAAGACCAGACCACTGTGCCAGTACCTGGTCAACAGGTGCGATGGCAAGGTCCGCCAAGGTGGGAAAATGCTGCATAAAGCGCTGGTAGTACCCAACCACCGTACTGACCTGCGTTTGCTGTAACATGATTTCGCTGATCCAAACACGGTAGGGTGTTGGGTTTTGCTGCCAGGGCAGGTCTTTGCGGCCATGCTGCTGAAACCAATGCAGCACCGTCTGTGCAAAATCGAATGACGACATTACAAGCTATGAAAGGTAACGATTAGCCAATTGTATAGACCTGATTAATCGAATAAACTTTTGAGCTTATTCTTTAACTTATCCTTCGCCTTTTCTTTAACTTCTTCTTTCTTTTCTTCGATTTTTGCTTTAACCGCTTGTTCCTGCTCAGCTTTTATTTTATCGAGTTTTTCATTAATTTCATCTTTGGCGTTTTGTTTTATCGCCGCTAAAACAGCACCGGAAAAGTCGCTGCCCAGGTCGTCAAAATAACCCCGTATGGGCACCGATAGTTTGAGACCGGCAAGTTCGGCATAGGATTTACCGCCCTGCCCGGTTTTGTCATCGGTAACCAGTACACGCACTTTGTAATCGACATACTCGCGATTCAAATCAACACTGCCTTTGCCACTGACGCGCAACAGGGGTGAACGCATATCCAGGTCATCACTGTGCAAAACACCTTTTTTAATTTTTCCACTGACACTCAACTGGGAAAAGTCAGTGGACAGCGGGGCGTCATCGTCCGCCACTGTCTGCCCGGTTAGCCTGGCTTTTGCATTGCGCAGCGATTGGGCGATGTTGATGCCATCAATGGCACCGTCACGCAGGTTCATCGCTACATCACCGTTGAGTGCCGCTTTCAGGGCACGCGGGGTTTCACCTCGCGTGCTCAAATCCAGGCGGACATCACCCGCCCCGGAAAGTACACCATCACCTTGAAGGTCATTGAGTAGCGGGCCAATCTGAACACCGAATAAATTGGCTTTGGCGGACATCGACGGTGGCCGGGTTTGTGAGCCACTGGCATCGATGCGCGCATTGACATCCACTGTGCCCCGGTACAGTTTGGCGCTGAGGTCATTCAGTGTTGCCACGCCATCGCGAACAGACAACGGCACCTGCACCTCACTCATCCTGATATTTGCCGCTGTTAGCTGGTCAACCGATACTTTGCCCGTCAGGTTTTGTGCCTTGAGTACAGCCAGTGGCAAACCAATCGGCAGATCCGCTGTGTCTTTCGCTGCACTGGCTTCATTCGTCGCCACTGGCGTAGCGGCAGGTGGCGGTAAGTAATGGTCGAGGTTGATACTGTCGATTGACAAAGAAAAGCGAATATCGGGTATTTTACCCAGCGCGACATTCAATTTCCCCTGCAAACTGGTCGTATCGATATGTGCGGCCAGAATGTCAACACTCAGCGCTTTTGGGTCAGCGGCGAAAGCCAGTTGTGCATCGGCGGACTTGAGCACATCGCTACTCGCTGTTTCAGGTATCTCAATAGCAAATTGTTGCATAAGTGATGCAATATCAACTTTTGAAACATTCAATTTGCCCGAGACACCCGGTGACGTGTTCAGTCGCTCAACAAGCACCTCACCCGTAACAGGAATACCGGCCAGTGAGCTGTCTAAACCACTCACGACAATGGTTTGTTGAACAAGATCCGCCAGAACGTTCGCTGACAGGGTAGTTAACACACCAGACTCCGGCAAACTTGCACCCCGCACTTCGGCGTTAAATGCCAACGCAGCCAATTGATATTTTTGTTGTTGTATATCAATGGTTACATCACTGGTGACACGCATTTCTGCACTGAGTGCACTGCTGACTTCATTGAAGGTAAAAGACAGGGATAAGGGAAAGGATTCGTGTAATTTAACCTGACCGATACTCAGGTTAAATTGCTGCAACATTGCATCGGTGCCCTGTTGCTGATCTCGCCAGCGGACTTTTGAGTCGCTGATTTCGACACCGCCAATTGCCAGCGCGGCGAGGGGTGAATTTTCAGCACTGGGCGTCGATGATGATGTATTGCCAGTGGAATTGCCGCCACTTTTGGTTAAATCGTCCCAGTTATTGCTACCCTGTGAATTGCGCTGTAAATCCAATGCGACACCGACAAGCTGAATAGTATCAACGCGCAGTTCCCGGCGCAGCAATGGCAGTAGTTCAATTTTGACGTTGGCGGCCTTGGCCTGGACAAAGGGGTCGTCACCAAAGCCCTGGGCATTGGCTATCGACAGTTCGCTGATGCTGATACCAATCCACGGAAACAACGATATATCGAGGTTACCACCAATTGTTAGCGCCCGCCCTGTATGGGTTTCAACCTGTTCGATAATTTCCTGTTTGTACTCACCCCGATCAATGGCCAGCAGTAGAATACCAACGACAATAAACGCCAGAATGACGAGCCCAAGCAGTCCAATTAATACCCATTTAATCGCTTTCATTGTCATATAGCTTCGTTAAATTACTTAAATTGTAACGTATAAGCGATTAGCTAACCCGCAATTTCTTAGAAAGGGGAAAGGTGTTGCAATTTACCCATCTGTCGATACAGTGAAACCCCTTATACTGAAGCATTTAACCGGAGGAGAAGCAACACGTGGAAAAGTTTGCCACTGGTCGTGTTATAGCCATCACCACACTGGTAATCGCACTGGTATTTTTTGTATTAGGTGGGTGGTGGAGCCGTGAACCGCCCACTTTTGTGGTCGCCGATATAACCGCGCAATCCGCTGCTGTTAGTGGGCAGCAGGTGGTGACCGGCTACGCAACTACCGCAACACTGATCGAAGTTGCCCGGCGAATGCTCGACAAGCCCGGCGGTTACCTGAGCAACGATGCCACACCGCCCAGTGTGTTTCTGGACAATATCCCCAATTGGGAGTTCGGCGTACTGACCCAGATTCGTGATCTGGCGCGTGCACTACGCAATGATATTAGCCGCTCCCAATCCCAATCCGTTGAAGACAAAGATTTATCCAAGGGCGAGCCGCAGTTTAACTTCGACAACAAATCCTGGTTTTTCCCGGCCACCGAAGGCGAGTACCGAACGGGTATTGTTGCATTACAGCGCTATCTGAACCGCCTGGCGGACAGTGAACAGCAGGATGCACAATTTTACGCACGCGCCGACAATTTGCGCGACTGGCTGGCCCTGGTTGAAAAGCGCCTGGGGTCAATGGCACAGCGCCTGAGCGCCAGTGTCGGCCAGGTGCGTATCAATATTGACCTGGCGGGTGATACCAGTGCCACACAATCGACAGCCACCCCTCAGCAAATGGAAGTAAAAACCCCCTGGTCAGAAATCGACGATGTGTTTTATGAAGTGCGCGGTGCTGCATGGGCACTTATCCATTTTCTCAAAGCCATCGAAATCGATTTTAAGGAAGTACTGGAAAAGAAAAATGCACTGGTTAGCCTGAAACAGATTATTCGTGAGCTGGAATCCACGCAAGAAACCATCTGGAGCCCCATGATTTTAAATGGTAGTGGTTTCTCACTGGTAGCTAATCATTCGTTGGTGATGGCGTCTTATATTTCCAGCGCCAATGCAGCGGTGATCGATTTGCGCGCATTGTTGGAACAGGGTTAATGCCGTGCTCTGTTTTGCGCAAGTGACAGCGGCGTTGGGCTAATTTGAGAGAAAAACAATATGAAATACTTACACGCCATGATCCGCGTTCGCGACGTTGAGGCGTCATTGAAATTTTATACCGAACTGCTCGGTTTAAAACTGGTTCGCGAAAACCATTACCCGGAGGATGCTTTCAGCCTCTACTACCTTGCCACTGAGGAGGGCGAGCCGGAGATCGAGCTAACCAAAAACCATGACGAGCGCAGCTACAGTGACGGCGATAATTTTGGCCACCTCGCTTTTCAAGTGGACGATATTTACGCGACATGCCAAACGTTACAGGCAGGTGGCGTCACTATTCTCTACCCACCACGGGATGGCCGCATGGCGTTTGTCAAAGACCCCAGCGGTATATCGATTGAGCTGTTGCAGGCCGACGAGCCACTGCCATCACAAGAGCCGTGGGCGAGCATGGGCAATACCGGAAGCTGGTAGTGGCAGCCGTTGCCCGCCATCCATTGTGCGGCGGGCCTGTGAGGAAAAGCGGGCTTTAGGAAAGCCCGTTTTCACGCGGCTACCCGACTTGCCGGGCAGTGCGTTTGCGCTCGTGCTCTTTGAGTTGTCTTTTGCGGATGCGAATCGCAACCGGTGTGACCTCGACCAATTCGTCGTCATCGATAAATTCCAGCGCCTGTTCCAGCGAAAAGCGTAGCGGCGGGGTGAGAATAATATTCTCATCCGTACCGGCAGCGCGGATATTGTTGAGCTGTTTGCCCTTTAATGGGTTAACCACCAAATCATTGCTACGCGCATGGATGCCGATCACCAGACCCTCGTAAACGGCCTGACCGTGGCCAATCATTAGCTTGCCACGCTCCTGTAGATTAAACAGTGCATAGCCCAGTGCCTTACCCTGCGCCATTGACACCAAAACCCCATTAATGCGCTGGCCCAGGCGTACCGGCAGGTAGGGACCATAGTGATCAAAGACGTTGTACAACAACCCCGTACCGGAAGTCATCGTTAGAAATTCGGTACGAAAGCCAATCAAGCCACGCGCCGGCATCATATAGTCCAGCCGCACCCGGCCTTTACCGTCAGGCACCATATCTTTCAACTCCCCCCGGCGCGCACCCAGTGCTTCCATCACTGCTCCCTGGTACTGATCTTCAACGTCGACAGTGAGTTGTTCATAAGGCTCGGTACGGTTTTCATTTTCACCGTGCACAATCACCTGTGGCCGACCAACCGCCAGCTCATAACCTTCACGGCGCATGTTTTCGATAAGTACAGACAAATGCAGTTCGCCACGGCCTGAAACCCGGTAGCTCTCTGCACCAACCTGTTCGACACGCAAGGCCACATTGTGCTTTAGCTCTTGCTGTAGACGGTCCCAAATATTGCGGCTGGTGACATATTTGCCCTCTTTACCGGCAAAGGGTGAGGTATTGGGTTGAAATGTCATACTGATCGTCGGCTCATCGACACTGAGCGCAGGCAATGCCTCAACAGCACTGGGATCACACAGGGTATCGGAGATGTCCAGCGGGTCGATACCGGTGATGGCGACAATATCCCCAGCGCGAGCCTCGGTGACATCAATACGCTCCAGACCTTTGAAACCCAGCACCTGGAGTATGCGCGCACTGCGCACCGTGCCTTCGCGATTGACCAACTTGATCTGTGTGTTGGGCTTTAATATACCGCGCTGAATGCGGCCAATGCCGATCACACCAACATAGCTGTTGTAATCGAGCGTGGACACCTGCATACGAAACGCGCCGTCAGTATCCACTTGCGGTGGTGACACGCTATCGACAATCGTTTGCAATAACGCCGTCATATCACCGTCCCGGATACTACTATGCAGGCCTGTATAACCGTTAATTGCCGACGCGTACACCACGGGAAAGTCGAGTTGCTGATCACTGGCACCGAGCCTGTCAAACAGATCAAAGGTTTGGTCCAGTACCCAATCCGGGCGGGCGCCATCGCGATCAATCTTGTTGATCACCACGATTGGTTTAAAACCCATCGCAAAGGCTTTTTGCGTGACAAAGCGGGTTTGTGGCATCGGCCCTTCAACCGCATCGACTAACAACAATACTGAATCGACCATCGATAAAACGCGCTCAACCTCACCGCCAAAGTCGGCATGGCCGGGCGTGTCGACAATATTGATGCGGTAGTCATTCCACACAATCGAGGTATTCTTGGACAAAATAGTGATGCCGCGCTCACGCTCCAGATCATTGGAATCCATAATCCGTTCGGTAGGGGTGGTGCGCATATCCAGCGTGCCGGATTGCTGCAGTAGCTGATCGACCAACGTGGTTTTGCCATGGTCAACATGCGCGATAATGGCGATGTTACGAAGTTTGTCGGTCACCGGGTTTATCTCTAAAGCGTGCAAAGGGCGCGCATTATAGGGTCAACCTCCGTGGATAAACAGAAAGAATGCACAATGTAGGAAAAATACACTGAAAACTATCGACAGACCTCACAATAATTGTTTAGCTTGACACCCCCTGAAACACCAACTGTTTAGGAGTCGATATGGCTAACTGGGTTCGTTTTGAGCACGAAGATAAAATACGTATAGGTCAACTGCAAGGCACTACTATTGAAATATTCCGTGGCAATCTGTTTTCCTCGCCGGTATCAACAGATGATGAAGTGCCGCTGGAGGCCGTGCGGTTATTAACCCCTGTTTCACCCAAAAACTTTATTGCGCTGTGGAATAATTTTTACGAACGCGCAGAGAAGGAAAAACTCGATATACCGGCCCACCCTTTATATTTCACTAAAACCAGTAGCTGCTTGTTACCCGCAGGTGGCACTGTTCTCAGGCCAGCGGGCTATGATGGCGATGTGGTCTTTGAAGCAGAGTTGGGCGTGGTTATCGGGCAGCGCTGTTATCAGGTCGACGAACAGCGTGTCGATGATTATATTTTTGGTTATACCTGCGTAAACGACCTGACAGCGCGTGGCTGGTTGCGCGCCGACGCCTCATTCACACAGTGGACACGCGCCAAGAGCTGCCCTACTTTCGGTGCCGTGGGGCCGATGATTGTCGATAATTTCAACCCGGACGAAGCACGCGTTATCGCCAAGGTTAACGGTGAAACACTACAGGACTACCCGGTTGCCGATATGATTTTTTCACCCCGCCAGATCGTCAGTGCAATCTCACGGGATATGCTGTTATTGCCCGGTGACGTTATCGCCTGTGGCACTTCGGTAGGTGCACGGGGGATGCCGGAAAATGCTGTTGTCGAGGTGATTATTGAAGGGCTCGGTGTGTTGGGCAATCCGTTTCCCGGTTAGGCAGTATTACCCGTACCCGGCAGGCACTTCCAGGCGTTAATTAATTGACGCCCGGAAGTGCCTGTATCGTAAAAATAAACAGATAAAGCGTCAAATTATTGTGCTGTACGCTATTAATTTGACGCCATTTATATGGCATAATTTCTAATATTTTCAATAAGATATAGCTTCTTTGATTCGTTTTCCCCAGGTAGAATCAGCCACTTGTAATCGTTTATGACAACAGGTGGATTATGGAATTTCTCAGTGCAGTGTTGCCTTTTCTGGTGGTGCTTTTCGCCTACTTTGTCCGAGGGATAGCCGGTTTCGGTTCTGCACTGATTACTGTGCCTCTGCTGGTTTTTAACTACCCTCTTGAGGCTGTTGTGCCTATTGTTGTGTTAATGGATTACCTTGGCTCACTGTCTCAGGGAATCAATAACCGCCAACATATCGCATGGGGGGAGCTGGCGGTATTGCTGCCCTTTACCCTCGTCGGTGTGCTGCTGGGGCTGTTCGTTCTACACACGGTCGATGCAGGGCTATTACTGAAACTCCTCGGTGGATTTGTTATTGCTTTTGCCATCTATCAACTCCTGCCCGCAGCGACCCATAAAGGATCCCGGCTGTATGCAATCCCCTCTGGGTTTCTGGGCGGCAGTGTGGGCACGGTGTTCGGTACAGGTGGGCCATTTTATGTCACCTATTTTCTGTTCCGGGGGCTGACAAAAGAGGCATTTCGTCCTACATTTGCGGCGTATTTTGTGGTCGATGGCAGTCTGCGCATCGCGGGGTTTCTGTTGGCAGGGTTTTATCTGAGTAAAGAGGCAATAGAACTGCTGTGGCTTTTACCGATTGCCGGTTTGGGCCTGTATATCGGTGGCAGGATGCACCTCAGCATTTCATCGCTAAGCTACAAACGGTTGATCAGTGGCCTGCTGATTTTGAGTGGGGCGAGCCTGCTGTTTCGATAAGTTGTAAAACCTCGTCTGCCGGGCTGGGGTATCCATAGTAATACCCTTGTGCAAAATCCACCCCCACTGCTTCAAGTTTTTTTGCTACCTCCAGGTTATCAACCAGCTCAGCGATAATTTTTATATTAAACACCTTGGCAATTTCACACATTGACTTGATCATCGCCTGATCAAATTGGCTATCGACAATACCTTTGACAAACTGGCCATCGATTTTTAGATAATCAATGGGCAAACGCTTCAGATAAGCAAAGGAACTCAAACCCGTCCCAAAGTCGTCGAGTGAGAAACAGCAACCGGTCGCCTTTAAGGTGTTAATCAGTTCAACGGCGACTGATAGATTGGTAATCGCCGCTGTTTCAGTAATCTCAAAACACACAAGCGCCGGGTTCACGGCGTATCGCTCAAGTGCCTGGTTGATATGATCGATAATCTTTAAATCTGTAATCGACTGACCGGATAAATTAATGGAAAATTGTACTTGTGGCGATGCATTGGCATCACTGCCCAGGTGTGTACCCAGCCGTTTTATCGTGTGCTCAATTACCCAGTGATCGATTTCTTTCATTAACCCATAGCGCTCTGCGGCGGGAATAAACTTACCGGGCAGGATCAGCTCACCCGTTTCACTCACCATCCTCAATAACACTTCGTAGCGGGTACTTTCACTGCGCCCCCTCAACGCCACAATAGGCTGCAAAAAGAGTACAAAATCATCATTCGCCAACGCCGATTGAACAAAAGGTAACCAACGCATCTCGCCTTGCCGGGAAATGGTATCTTTATCACTGGGATTGTAGATACGCACTTCGTCACGACCGGCATCCTTGGCGGAATAACAGGCGATATCAGCCGCACTCAGGACATTGGCCAACTCGCCACTTTGCCTGGATATTTCCACGACACCAATACTTGCTCTGACATTAAATACCTTATCTTTATAATTGAAGGAGAATGCATGCAGGGCAGAGCGGATACGGTGCGCCAAATCATCGGCAAGTGAGGTATCACAACTTTCCAACAATAAACCAAACTCATCACCACCCAGCCGTGCCAGAGTGTCATTCTCCCGGATTTGCTGCTTAAACAGCCCCGTGAGCTGAATCAGTAGCTCATCACCCGCTGTATGCCCACAGGTGTCATTGACTAATTTAAACTGATCCAGATCAATGTAACAAAGCGCATGTACACTGCCGTTTTGCGCTGACAGGTTAATCAGCTGTGTCAGTTTTTCTTCAAAAAAACGCCGGTTGGCTATCCCGGTGAGTGGGTCATGTGTCGCCTGGTAGGAAAGCTGATTGGTCAACTCCCTAACGGTACTCATATCGTGCAATACTATCACTTTCCCGATAATTTCTGATTGACTGTTGTGCAGTGGCGACAACGACACTTTTACCGCCGTTGACGTATCATCACTCCCCTGCAATAGGTAATCCGTCTGGTTGGTTGTTTCCATATCACCCATTTTACCTGCCATACAGACCGTTCCCCCCTGCTCTTCGCTGTATAACACCACGACATCATTGAGCAAATTATCGCGCACATCACTTAGCGCGCTGCCGGTCATCTTTTCAGCAATGGGGTTTAAGTAGACAATGCGGTCATTATGGTCTGTTGTAATTACCGCATCACCGATCGATTGCAGCGTTACTTCGGCACGTTCGCGCTCCCGGTACACCGTTTCCTTGGCAATAGAGCTCTCTATTTCCGATGTTCGCCACGTGAACCAGGCCCGTATCAAGACCCATTGCAGCGATAGTGTCACACCGATAACAAGCCATAGAATAACCAGCTGAAGACTGGACAACCTAAAACCACGCTCAATACTGACCGTGAGAAAACGCTCCCCAACCGGCAGCATCGTCTGCCATTTAAACGGGGCAAACAGTGTTAACTGCGGGTATTGTGTTGCTGATTGCTGTGCAAATTGATAGACAAGGGTGTTAATAACACCCTGTTTTGCCGGTGTACCCAGCCTGATATCCATAGCGGAAAAACCCATTACCTTAACCAGCGGCTCGATAACTGTCTGCATATTGGTGATAGCGATAAAACCACCTTCCAACTGGCTTATACGATCGGCAACATTACCGGGCACATAGTGGCCAAAATACGTTGGACGGACGACAGATAAGGTAAAATCACCACCCAGGTAACCAGGTCGAATCATCAGTGCTGCTGAGTTTGTTTCAATCGCTTCATCCAAGGTCTCAACAAATTCATTTTGCGCGAACAAATCCACACCGACAATGCGTGCAGCAAGCGGATCATTTGGCTCGACATGCGTTACCGGTGCATACTGATCGGCGATCTCCTGGGGAATAAACGCTCCCGATGCGCCGTTCATCGCTCTAATGTGAAAGTTGTAATATCCCTGTGAAGCCATCGATACTTCAAACTCATCGCGCTCCTCCAGGTATACAATTTGAAATTTTACAATTTGGGAAATAAACGGGTAGGTTTCAAATAGCTGCTGCGTAATCGCCGCGAGTTCAGAGCGCTCCAATTGTTCATTGGTTTGGTGAACGCCTGTCAGCGTGGAGATGACGCCCTC
Source organism: Gammaproteobacteria bacterium (assembly GCA_965277715.1). GTDB lineage: Bacteria > Pseudomonadota > Gammaproteobacteria > JBCCGL01 > JBCCGL01 > JBCCGL01. The sequence continues at coordinate 3,173,555 of OZ255836.1, read as the reverse complement.
ACTCGTACCAACAATATGGCTGACATTCTGGTATAGCGCCTGTGCATCTTCTTCAAAATCCTGCTGGTTATACACACGCTGCAAAAATACTGTCAATACACCATTTATCAACAAAATAAACATACAAACCACAGCGACTGCCGCCGTTTGACTGATGGTAAAAACCTTATGTGATTTTTTAGTCAACCGGTACCTCTGATTTATACTTCTTTGCTTTCCTATATAAGGATCGCTCCAATTCAACATTACTGGATGTGATCAATACATCGTTTACCCACAAATCCCACTTTCGATTGGTGGCAACGGGTATCTGATTTGGCCGGGTGCCAGAGAGAATCGCCAGTGCCGCTTTACCCGCCCAATCACCGTGCTCTTCAGGTACTTTTGTATACCCCAGCATCGTAAACGGCATCATCCACACATGATTGGTTACAGTAAGCTTTGATGGGATATCCTGAATCGCATTAACAACAACCGTTTCATCCCAGTCATCAATACCCGAACTGCTGCCCATAATGACAAAATCGATGTGACTTTCATTTCGATAGGCATCAATCCATTGTTGCATAGTCGATACCAGTACGGCGGTAATATCAAAACCGAGCGTATCAGCCGCACCCCTGACACGTGTAAAATTTTTCTCCTCAGTGAGCGTTTTCGCGCCGAGGTACACCGCCCGAACACCACCTGAAATTTTCGCGGCCCGCGCCAACATAGGCTCTATCGGCGCCACCTCTATAATGCCGGTGGTATTTGAGAAGGGTAGCTTATATTCCTTGATAGACCAGTTGATACCGCTAAAGACAAAAGGCATATCGTTATCTTTATAATAGGGCAAAATCAGGAATTTTGCCGCGTTGTCGTCCGAGGTGATCACCACATCCGGACGCCATGATTCGATAATTTCACGCGCCTGGTTAGACGCCTGCCTCTTATCATAAATGGATTTTTTGCGCTTGGTATCCATATCAAATTGACGCAACTCACAACGCCCATCCAATGTTTGGCGCAGACCGCGCTCCACCCCATCAGACCAGGCGTAACCCTGGTGGTAAGAGGAGACATACAAACACTTTGGCTGTACTGCTGAAACCGGACGCATAAACCCCACTATTATCAGCAATACACCGATCAGAAACTGAATCGCAATCAACCACACAGGTATTCGCTTTGCCGTTAAGTTGTACTCAAACATATCGGAACCTCATAAAATTAAAGTGCCTGCCGCTGGAGCGAAAGCAATAGCACTCCACTGAATTTATCTTTCTGTCTCACCTCTTAATAAATATAAGCATTGAGACAAAATATAGTCGAAACCCTACTATTTGCTATAAATAACCTATCCATGCCTCTTGGGGTGCCCCTGTCTTTTTATAAGCTAACACCCCATTAAAAGCCGATACAATAAACTGCTAAGTACTTTTGCCAGGAACTTTTGATCGTGTCCACACGTCTGAGGTCTTCTATATATAGCGCGCACGCTGTGAAAAACTAAAATGTTTAACACCCATGACCGATTTGGCATTGTTGCCGTTTTACTGCACTGGATAATGGCACTGGTCATTATTGGCCTGTTTTCACTGGGCTGGTACATGGTCGAACTGACTTACTACGACTCGCTCTACAAAACCCTGCCCTTTATCCACAAAAGCGTTGGTATACTATTGGCGATGTTGTTATGCATCCGGATAATCTGGAAATGGATTAACCCAAGCCCCGAACCGCTGGCAGGCACATCGCGCTTTGAACATATTGGCGCAACACTCGCCCACCTTGGTCTGTATTGTCTAATGACAATGATCGTAATCAGTGGCTATCTGATCTCCACCGCCGATGGTTCCAGCATTTCAGTATTCAACTGGTTTGACGTGGCGGCCACCATCACCAGCATTCCACAGCAGGAAGATATAGCCGGGATGTTTCACGAATACCTCGCCTACACACTAATCGGGTTGGTGGTACTACACGCCGCCGCCGCATTGAAGCACCATTTTATAAACAAAGACCACACCCTTCGCAGGATGCTGGGCATGGCCTTACCCAAGTAACACAATCATCACCACAGTGGAGTCATGACAATGAAAGTAAAACAATTACTCGGTACGCTGGTTGGCGCAGGCCTGCTGATATCCGCCCAGGCAATCACCACCCAAGCAATCGCCGCCGATTACATCATCGACAAAAAAGGACAGCACGCCTTTATCACCTTCAAAGCGAGCCACCTCGGCTATTCTTACAATGTCGGCAGATTCAACGATTTTGATGGTAAGTTCAGCCACGATCCCGACAACCCGGAGGATTCAAAAATCAGCGTTGTTATCAACGCGGCAAGCATCGATACCAATCATGCTGAACGCGACAAACACCTGCGCAGCGCGGACTTCCTTGATGTGGCTAAATACCCCACAATCACCTTTACAAGCACCGGCTACCAGGCCGGTGCCGATGGCGATACGCTCAAAGGCAATCTGTCCATGCACGGTGTGACAAAAGAAGTCAGCATTGCCACCAGGCAGATTGGTGAGGGAAAAGACCCCTGGGGTGGTTACCGCAGTGGCTTTGAAGGCTACATAACCATCAAAGCATCTGATTTTGGTATGCCTGACTGGGTTGGCGATGTCAGCGTTGAATTGATTATCGAGGGCATTCGCCAGTAATTGGCCCGGAAAACTTCACAGGGGCAGGCCTTTCGTGTCTGCCCTATTCGGGCAATACAGGCTCACAGCCAAGCAATCCAAAACACACAATACAGGTGGTAGTCCAATGGGGTTTTTCGGTAAAAAAACTGATATGCCAAGCGCATCAAGCGCATTGCCAGGACGGGATCAGCCCATGCCTGTCCCGGCCAGGCACTACGTCAACGGTCATTCGCTGGCCGGGCCGTTTGCCGATACGCTGCAAATCGCACTTTTTGGTCTCGGTTGTTTCTGGGGTGCCGAGCGCAAATTCTGGCAACTGCCCGGTGTGCACTCCACCGCCGTAGGTTATGCGGCAGGCTCAACGCCCAACCCAACGTACGATGAAGTCTGTACCGGGATGACCGGTCACAACGAAGTGGTTCAGGTGGTATTCGATCCGGAGCAGATTAGCTACACCCAACTGTTAAAAGTGTTTTGGGAATCGCACGACCCAACACAAGGTATGCGCCAGGGCAACGACCGGGGTACACAATACCGCTCGGGTATTTACACTACCAACGCAGCGCAAAAAACCGCCGCCGAGGCATCGAAAACACACTACCAGAAAGCCATTCGCGAAGCGGGATACAACACAGTAACCACCGAGATTATCGACGCACCCACTTTCTATTACGCCGAAGAATACCACCAGCAATACCTGGCAAAAAACCCTATGGGCTACTGTGGGCTGGGCGGCACCGGGGTAAGTTGCCTAGTTTAGTCCGGCAGTTGGCCTACCCTACAAGCCCTTACACTCCTTAAAGATCCTGGCCTCGCAAGTACTGCAAATACTGCGATCCAGTTTTTTATAAATGGCGGCGATAGCGGCTTTCTTTGAACTAAAGATATGATCGACACCAATAGTCTGTAATGCGCCGGTTTTGGCCAGCGGCGCCCACAGCTTGGGCTTGACATTAATCATATAAAAATCGCCGCCGTTGGCGCGGCGTTTGAGCGCTTCGCTCTCCAGCGCATCGCAGCCTGATATATCGGCAAAATTAATCCCCTCAGAAATCACCGCCAAATGCTTTTGCTCAGGCCGTGCCGCATCGATACGCTCCATCTCTTCCTGTATGTAATTCACATTGCCAAAAAAGGGCGAGCCATCGATACGCAAAATGCGTAACTGCGGACATTGCGCCAGGGTTTCATCGCTGGAGAGCGCGTGTTTTGGCTGCGCAGGGTCTGGCGCCAGTGGCAAAATCGCCGGTTTTGACACCCGCATCAAATACAGCACCAATGACAACATCACCCCGGCGAGTATCGCCACCTCAAGCTCCAGAAAGAGCGCGCCAAAAAATGTCACCGCCATCACCGAGGTATCCTTATGGGTGCTGTGTAAAATATGCCTTATCTCTTTAAAATCGATCAACCCCCAGGCGACCAAAAATAAAATCCCCGCCATCGCGGCATTCGGCAAATAGGCCGCCAGGGGCGCGACCAACAGCACGATAATCATCAACAAAAACCCGGCGAGTATCGCCGCCAGCGGCGTTTTCGCGCCCGCCTGAAAATTTAAACCACTGCGATTAAATGACCCGGTGGCCACATAACCACCAAAAAAACTGCCCGCCACATTCGACAAGCCCTGACCGAAGAACTCCTGATTACCATCGATGCGGTGGCCCGAGCGCGCCGCCAGTGAACGACCAATCGACACTGCCTCGGTCAACGCAAACAATGTCATCGCCAATGCCACTGGTGCCAACTCACGGATCACATCGAGATTAAGGTTCGGTGACGTCAGTGGGGGCAGTGAATTGGGTAGGGCGCCCACCGTTTTAATTCCCGTAACATCGTGACCAAAGATCAGCCCCAACAATGCCGCAAACACACTGCCCACAACCATCGCACCGATCATAAAAGGAACGCGTGGCAGCCATCGCCTGATAGCCAACCCAGAGAACAGCGTCACCATACCCGTTGCGGTCACATAGAGATTAATATCCCCTATTTGCTGGTAGAAACTGACAGCAATATCGTGCAAGTGCCCGCCGCGTGGAATCTCCACACCAAAGAAATTTTTCAACTGCTTACTGGCAATCAGTATCGCCGCCCCAGCGGTAAAGCCGACAATGACCGAGTGGGAAATAAAATTCACCAGCGCACCCATCCGCGCAAAACCGAGCACCAGCTCGATCACCCCAACCATAAAGGTCAGCGTCAGTGCCAGCGAGACATAATCGATAGTGCCCGGTGTGGCTAACACACTGAGCGAAGAGAACATCACAATTGATGCGGCCGTCGTCGGCCCGGAAACCAAATGCCGTGAAGAGCCAAAAAATGCCGCGATAATGGCGGGCACCATCCCCGCATACAACCCGTATTCCGGCGGCATACCGGCAATCGTCGCAAAGGCGACCCCCTGCGGCAGCACAATAATGGCACCGGTTAATCCGGCGGTAACATCACAACGCAGCTCGGCGCGACTCATCGTGGGCAGCCACACCATAAAAGGGAAAAAACGGCGTAGCAAAGGGTGGTTAAAAATAGCTGGCATCAGTGTGATTATCAGGTTCAATAGTTATCGCGACAGTACGCGATTGGGATTACATCAATGTGGCACAGTAAACCAACACAGCGTATTAGCTACTGGATAACATCATCTTTCAGGGTACGGGAAAAGACAGTTTAGCGGGCGCTAAGACTAAAACCTGAAGGCAAAGTTTAGCACACGGCTTTACCTTTCTTACAGGCAATCAGCCATTCCCACTGGTTTAGCCCAGAGGCTATTGTTACGCCCTTTTATTACCAGAATCAGGCATTTTCACCTTTGTGTGCAGGGATAGTAACCTCCGGGTTAAATCAGCGGGAATACCTGACAAGCGATGATTGACGAGGTGTAACGTCTGCCCAGTCGGTTATAATTTCACCTTTTTGGGGATATGAGCACTTATGAGTGATTCACCTGTGCAGGTTAACCGTGCGCTGATCAGCGTATCTGACAAATCCGGGATTGTTGAATTTGCCCGCGAGCTGGCAACACTGGGCATTGATATCCTCTCCACCGGCGGCACCGCCAGCTTACTGGCAGCGAACGGTATCGCCGTCACCGAAGTCGCCGACTATACCGGCTTTCCTGAGATGATGAGTGGCCGCGTTAAAACCCTGCACCCGAAAATCCACGGTGGCATTTTGGGTCGGCGCGGCGTCGATGATGCCGTAATGCAAAAGCACGGCATCGCCCCCATCGATATGGTCGTGGTCAACCTGTACCCCTTTGCCGACACCGTGGCCCGCGTTGACTGCACACTGGAAGATGCCATAGAAAATATCGACATTGGCGGCCCTGGTATGCTGCGGGCAGCGGCAAAAAACCACCGCGATGTCACCGTGGTGACCTCCCCTGCGGATTACCACACAGTATTAACCGGCCTGAAACAGCCGCAGGGGTTGCCACTGACACTGCGCTTTACTCTAGCGGTAAAAGCCTTTGAGCACACCGCCCACTATGACGGCATGATCGCCAACCATCTCGGTGCGATCAGCGATGAGGGTCAGCATGAGCACTTTCCGCGCACACTGAGCATGCAATTCGATAAACTGCAAGACATGCGCTACGGCGAAAACCCACACCAACACGCCGCCTTCTACCGTGAAAAAAATGTAGGCGAAGCCTGTGTTTCCAGCGCCCGGCAAATTCAAGGAAAAGCCCTTTCATACAACAACGTCGCCGACACCGATGCGGCACTTGAGTGCGTCAAGCAATTTGAACAGATGGCGTGCGTCATCGTCAAACACGCCAACCCCTGCGGTGTCGCAGTGGCTGGCACCTTGGCAGACGCCTACCAGCGTGCATTCCAAACCGATCCAACCTCCGCCTTTGGTGGCATCATCGCCTTTAACCGCCCACTGGATGCCGACACCGCCGCTGCGATCGTCACGCAGCAGTTTGTCGAAGTCATCATCGCGCCAGGCATTTCCCCCCAGGCGCAAACCGTCCTGGCCGACAAAGACAACATACGCGTGCTCGACTGTGGCCAATGGCAGCCCCCTCAGCCAGCGCTCGACTTCAAACGTATCAACGGTGGATTATTAATACAGGATCGTGACATCGGCACCATTGAAGCGGACAAACTGCGCGTAGTCAGTGAACGCCAGCCAGAGGCAGCCGAACTATCTGATCTATTATTTGCCTGGCGCGTCGCCAAATTCGTCAAATCCAACGCCATCGTCTACTGCCGCGACCTACAAACCATCGGCGTCGGTGCCGGGCAAATGAGCCGGGTTTACTCGGCGCGTATCGCCGCCATCAAAGCAGCCGATGAAAACCTGACAGTCGAAGGATCCGTCATGGCATCCGATGCATTCTTCCCGTTTCGCGACGGCATCGACAGCGCCGCCGAAGTGGGCATTAAAGCCGTCATTCAACCCGGCGGGTCAATGCGAGATAACGAAGTCATCGCCGCCGCTAACGAACACAACATGGCAATGGTATTTACGGGTATGCGCCACTTCAGGCATTAATCAATAACAGGCAGTCATTAGTGCCCCAACGCTACCCACCTGAACACCTATAACCTACTGTATTGCCATTAAAAACAACCGAATCATAAAGGGCATCGACTCGAATCATCTGAAAACCTCTAGTATTTCGGCATACTCTGGGGTTTCCAGCGAACTCAGGCCCTATAACGCCGTGTTCACCGGTTTATCCAGTGCAACACTTTGTTAGAAAATTTGTTTCATGTTGATAATTGAACAGATAACTTAAAGCCTAAAGCTTTTGTTACTTTTGCTATCGTGGAGAATGTTGGATTACCTTAAAGTAACTCGCTCGCTCTGCAAAGCGCAAAGAAAACCACCAAAACACCGCGAGCGAAACTCCACATTCACCTCTAACTCTTCCCTGCATACCCCCGAGGCGTATAAACCCACCCCCCCGCATAACGCGTTTCACTATTCCCCACCATCACCAACGTCAGCATATCGACATCTTTGGCGTCCAACTGCGCCAAAGTAATAACCCCAATCGCCTCCGTCTCCCGGCCCAAATTGCGCGCCACAACAACCGGTGTATCCCCACCACGCTGTGCCAGCAATATATCCCGCGCTGCATTCAGCTGCCAGCTACGCCGCCGCGAAACCGGATTATAAAACGACACAACAAAATCCCCTGCCGCCGCCGCGTGCAGGCGTTTTTCAATCACCCCCCAGGGAGTCAGAAGATCAGACAGAGAGATAGTACAAAAGTCATGCCCCAGCGGCGCACCCACACGGGCGGCGGCGAGCTGCATAGCCGAAATACCGGGAATAACTTCAACATCCACCATCGACCAGCGCTTTTCACTATCGGACGCCAGCAGTTCAAAGACAACGGTAGCCATAGCATAGATACCCGCATCCCCGCTGGAAACGAGCGCCGTGGTATTTCCACTGGCGGCGATTTCCAGAGATAACCGCGCCCGCGCCACTTCTTCACCCAATGGGCTGTCATGGCAGGTTTTACCCGCGATAAGTGGGCCTAGCAGTTCCAGGTACAATGAATAGGCGACCAGATCAGTGCAGTGTTGCAACGCGGTTTTTGCAGCGGGCACAAGCAGTTCCGGGGTGCCGGGGCCGGTGCCAATAATAAAGAGTTTGTGCATTAGTCGGGTTCCGATGGACGGTAGGCGCGTGCCAGCGCAAACGTGGCTCGGGCGCTTTTATGTTTGTGGATAATCAGTTCTGCCGCACCACCCGATAAAGCCTCGGCCCCAGCCAGTGCCGCCGCTTCAGCAACACCGTAACAACCGACAGCGTCGAAAACATATTGTGATGTTTCGCTGAGTCGCTCCGTGTAATTGAGGAGATAGTCGGCGGAGTAAAAACGGGCAGGTTCAGCGCAGCGGGCCGCCCAATCACACAGGCCGACCTCGTCAATCTTTATATCAATACTGGCCGCCAGGCTTATCGCCTCAATACCGGGGCTGGCCGGGTGATTATGCAGCGTGTCATCGACAAGGGCTGCGATTTCCTCTACCGGACAGCCGCGATCACAACCAATACCCGCGACATACAGCGGGTGTGTATAGCGTTGCGCAGAGGTGATAACACATTGCGCACCAAGCAACCCGGCGACATGCCGCGCCCACTCATTAGCCCCCCCTTCGTGGCCAGACAGGAGCGGGATAACAAACTGGCCGTGCTCATCGAGCACCAGAACGGGTGGGTCTGATATTTTATTTTGCAACACGGGCGCCAGTGTGCGCACAGCAATGCCAGTGGCCGTAATAAAAACCAAACGCTGACCCGCCTGGTAGCGACTGCGCACGGTATCGGCGAAGGGCTGGGGCTTGTGCAGGTGCTCAGCGCTGATCGCACTGGCCAGGCGCTCGCCAAGTCGACAACCCGTCTCGGTGAGACTAACCAGCGTGATCAGCGTATCGTTCATGGATTTCTGGTGACGAGAAACAGCGAAAAGTACGAGCCTGGCCCAGCGGGTAAAGCACTTATATCCGGGACAATACACTGATCCTGCATGGTGGCGTGCTCAATGTAGACGGCATCTGTGCACCGCCCTGCCGCCGTGATCAGGCCCGCTATGCGGTGCCGCTGGCGCCCCACTTTCATAATGACCACGCTGTCGTGTTGCTGGAGTGCATCACTCAAGGCCGCATCACTGGTAAAGGCGGGCAGTATCAGCAGAGTCTGGTTGAGCCGCGTTAACGGGCTAAGGCTGGCGGCGCTGGCGGCACTCACTGAGGTGATGCCGGGCACGACCTCACAAATATGTATCGCTTTCAAAATATCGTATAGGTAAACAAATGAGCCGTATAGCAGCGGATCACCGAGGCATAAAAATACGGCGTTGGCACCCCGGTTTAAAGCGCTGGCGATAGTCTCCGCCGATTCGCGGTAGATGGCCTCTGTGCTGTCGCGGTCAGCTTGTTGCATCGGCAGGCAGATTGCCAGTTCACGCTGTTCCGGGCGAATATGTGTGGCGGCAATGGCCCGTGCGGTGGATTCTTTTTCAAAGGTCGAGGGGTAAACCACTAAATCGGCTGCATCGATCAGGCGCACAGCTTTTAGCGTTAACAATTCCGGATCACCAGGACCGACACCGATGCCGTAGAAAATACCGGGGCTAGATCTATTCATAAAGGGTCAACCAGGGGTTTTACTGTGCTGGCTAATAATACAGGTAGCTGGGCACGCAGGGTGGTTTGGCGACCCAGTGGGGCGGCATGGCTGACGGCAATCTCGCTAAAATCGACCGGAGCGGGCCAATCCCAGCGGTGTAATTCAGCACGGGCCTCCAGGGTAACCGCCGCAACCACCAGCCGCCCACCAGGGCGCAGACGCTGCCAGCTATAGTGCAGCAGGGTGGCGAGCTGGCCACCACTGCCACCGAGGTATATGGCATCCGGGTCTGGCAGGGTGGTGAGTGCACCAGGCGCTTCGCCGTGGGTGAGCGACAGGTTACCGTGGTCACCAAAACGCGCCTGGTTGTTTTCAAAACAGCGGCAGCGCGCCGTATCCCGCTCCAGCGCGAACACCTGCGCCTGTGGTGCCCAGCGCGCCCATTCAATGGCAATGCCACCACTGCCCGCACCGATATCCCAGCCGGTTTCACCCGACGCCAGTGCTAACCGGCTGAGTGCAGCAAGACGCACTTCACGCTTGGTAAATTGGGTGTCACCGTTGGCGGCGAACAGTGCATCGCTGATACCGGGGAATACCGGCAGTACACCTCCCGCGCCACACACGTCGATAAGTAATAGATTCAACGGGTGGAATGCCTGCCCATCCTGGCCACGATCCTGGCCAAGTTCATCAGCGGAAAATGTGCGTACCCGCTCTGCTTTCGTACCCAACGATTCACATACGTGCACATCAGATACCGGGTAGCCACAGGCTACCAGCTCACGCGCAACGGCCCCCGGTGTATTGTGTGTGTCGGTCAACACCGCCAGTGATTTACCGGCGGCCAATACGGCACGCAAACGACTGATAGGGCGACCATGCAAGCTGAGGAAGTGCACACCCTGCCAGGGTTTACCCAGCCGCGCACAGGCGGCCTGTACGCTGGTGGTGTTGGCATGAAAGTGCAGTGTAGCGGGATCATAGTGGCGCAACAGCCAACTGCCGATACCAAAAAATAACGCATCACCCGAGGCCAGTACAGCAATGTATGTCGCCTCGGTGTGGGCAATGACATCAAATAAATCGTCTATCGGCGACGGGTAAGCGACCGTTTTGGCACTGCCACAATCCACTGCCGCCAGGTGACGCGGTGCACCGATAACCAGCTCAGCACGCTGTAGCGCAGCATATGCGCTGGTCGGCACCTGCAAATCGGTGCCGAGACTGATAATGTCGATCGATTGGTTCATTAAGATTTGGGGCGGCGGTGGTCAGCTTAAAAGAATACGCCCTTATTCATACGCCCCAGCGCATTAATCACCGCGCTGGCAATCGCGCTGCCACCCTGCCTGCCGAGCAGTGTAATGGCTTCCAGTCCCAAGGTTTCGCACGTCTCCCACAGTGCCTGTTTGGACTCCGCCGCACCGACAAACCCGACCGGTACGGCCACCACCAGGGCGGGCTTTGCCGCACCCGCATGCAGTATTTCCAGGAGGCGAAACAGCGCCGTTGGTGCATTGCCAATCACAGCAATTGCACCACCCAACTGGCTCTGCCAGTAGTCTAACGCGGCCATGCTGCGCGTTTGACCGCTGTGGGTGACTTTTTGTGCTATATCATCGGCATTCAAATAACACTGCACCGGGTTGTCGATAAAGCGCTGGCTAATACCACGCACAATCATCTCGACATCACATAACACCACATTGCCCGCCGCCAGCGCAGCGCACCCGGCGGGCACCGCATTACCGGTAAAGCGCAGGTGTTGCGTGACATCGGGCAGGCCACAGGTGTGCACCACGCGCATGGCCACCTGTGCCTGCTGTGGATCGAAACCACGTAAATCGGTGCAGGCACGAATCATCTCAAACGAGCGGTCTTCGATTGCCTGGGGGTTGCGTAGGTAGTCATATGCCATGGCTTGGTTCCGGTTACCCTTAAATTTAGGGTTACAAAGGCTGGCGCGTAACCAGCCACAGGACACCCATAAAAGAGCAGCCCGAGGTGGTAAGCCAGGGGGCGCAATGCTCGCAAATGACTATCGTTAACGCAATGGGAAACTATTGAAACAGCCGTAGGTTTTGTAATAAAAATTTTATTTTATATTGACCCGACGGATTATTAGGCTGAAGCACTTATTCGAAAGCGACGACGCTTTGTCTTTGCTGCCCCAGACCATCAATACCCAGTGTCATTACATCGCCGGGTTGCAACCAGGGGTGGGGGCGGCGGCCCAGCGCAACACCTGGGGGTGTACCTGTAGTGATAATATCGCCCGGCATCAGCGTCATGTAATGGCTTAGGTAGCTCAACAAAAACTGACAACTAAAAATCATGGTATTGGTATTGCCCGTTTGCATCCGCTCGCCATTGACATCCAGCCACATGCCCAGGTTTTGCACATTGTCGATTTCATCCGGGGTTACTAACCACGGCCCGGTTGGGCCGAACGAATCAAAACCTTTCCCCTTACCCCACTGGCCACCGCCGCGTTGAATTTGAAAAGCGCGCTCCGATACATCATTGACGATACAATAACCGGCAATATAGTCGGCGGCCCGCGCTTCTTCCACATAGCGGGCGATGCTGCCAACAACCAGGGCTATTTCAACTTCCCAGTCCAGCCTGGTCGCGCCTTTGGGGTGAATAACATCATCATACGCCCCGGAGATGCTGGTATCGGCCTTGTAGAAAAGAATGGGTTCATCCGGAACCGGGGCCTTAATTTCCTGCGCGTGGTCGGAAAAGTTGAGACCAATACCCAGAAACTTTCCCGGTTTGGCAATACAGGCTCCGATACGCGGTGAGCCTTCGACAATAGGCAGGCTATTACTGTCCAAACCCTTGATACGTGCTATCGACTCCAGGCCAAGCGTTGTACCATCAATATCATCGATATGTGCAGATAAATCGCGGATAGTGCCATTGGCATCAAGTAAACCAGGCTTCTCATTACCTTTTTCACCGTAACGGAGTAGCTTCATTTACCAACAGTTGTCTCGAACGGCTGTATCAGCGCCTGTCCCACCCATTTGCACACCATTGCTATCAATGGATATATACTGGCAGTCAGCATCACCTGCTTGGGGGCTACCTGTTATCACTGTAGCAACTGCGGTAAAGGCGCCGCTCGATCCAGCGTCAGTAACAAGGTCTTCAATACTATAGCTATAGTTGGGCGTGCCTTCTGTCGCAACGTACGCTAGCTGCGTCGTATTTGCGTAATTATTGTTCTGCAAAAAATAACGTTCTTGCCTGTCGACTATTTTAAGCAGATTAGTCCAGGCTTCTTCGCGGCTGGCCCGTTGAACATACGATGAATAAGAAGGGTAAACGATAGCCGCCAATATTCCGATAATTGCGACTACAATCATCAATTCAATTAAGCTAAAGCCACAGGTATTTCTATTTATTGTCGGTTTTACCGTCTGCTTAATCATTTTTACTCGCTCAATTATCTTCGTACCAATACGTTTTTATCGGCCGGTTTTCGGTTGGGTCTTGGCCTGTCTGATTGCCGAGGAGCAATGCGGCGGCGGAATGCGCAGTCCCATCAGTCGCCGAGGTACTGCCTGAGGCAAGCGTTGTTATAAGATACGCCGGTGCAGCAGGAATACCGATATTATCACCCAGTTTTTTCTTGCGGTCAGCCTTGGTGAGATCAAGTTCAGAACCGATATTGTCGAAGTTGAATCTAGGTGTAGCGTTGCTTAGGTCGACGGTGTAGGTGGAGGCCACATTCTCGATAGGTGTAGTACAGGGAGCTGTGTCACTGCCTGTGGTGGGCTGAAAAGTTGTCGCAATGACCGCACCACCCAAAATCAGTGGTGAGGATAGCATTTTTTCACCCGCATCAAGCTTGATATACCAGCCTCCAGCCGCCTCCAGCAGCGCCAACTGTGCCGACTGGTCACTGCCCTGACCAACTGTATTGGCGGTCGCGTCGAATAAATCAGACTCGGTTAGCGCCGTATAGTTGGCCGGAGCACTGAAGACATCTGGGTCCCGTATCATATAAATCCGATCCTGAATCGTCTTATCCAGGGGATGGGCGCGGTAACCAGAACCGATGGTAACGGCGAGAAAGGAACCCGAGGGACGAGCCACCCGTGCGACATCCGGTGGGTAGTAAAAGCGCCGGGCATCGGTCGCTGAACTGCCCGCCAGTGAGGCAATGACACCACCGGTTACCAGGGTGTCAGCCGGGTTGCCATTGTTGATATCGAAGCGCCAAAGCTGACCACCCATATCGCCAACGTACAGCCGATCTGAAAAGCCATCACCATCAATATCATAAACCGCTACCTGCGAGGGAATACTGTACTGCATATTTTCGAGCGGCAAATTCGGGCCGCTACTGGTGCCATGCGCCGAGTCCGGATGACCCGCCCACCATTCCCGCACACCGGTGTTGACATTAATAAAGTAAATAGCACGGCCACTGTCATCGACCTGACGAGCGGTGGCGTCATCCTGATCTGGATCGTAGCCACCACCGACGACTATAAGCACCTTCCGCTCACCAGAAATATTGACTACCGCCACGCTGGGCTGCGACCAGGTTTGTCCTAGTTCAGCGTATGGTTGCGTCGTAATGGGCGCAGGTTCCGCGCCCCTGCCGAATCCATCAACGCGAATCCCAGCCACAACATTCCCCTCCACAATTTTCCAGGGCAACCAGACATTTTCGGCATCCTCACCTTCCACTATATTGTCACTCTCAAAAGACAGATCAAGAGCGTAGTAGTTCCTACCACCTCGCCGCATACCAAAATATACCTCGAAGCGCTCAGCCTGACTATTTATTACCCCTATATCGCCTACAGTGGCCCCCGATTCTTGAATCCTCTCCTCAATCAAGGGGGTAATTGATCCGTCCAGACCATACGGTCGCCGGGTGTAAGGGTGGTTATCAGCCAATATTTTTTGTATGCCGAGCACTTCCTCCGGTATATAAGCGAAGTGTTCCTTTCCGTTGCTCTCTCTGAGTATATGGAAATAACCGTCAGTGGTGGTGAATAATAACATCTGCCGAATATCGTTCTGCGTCTCTATATCACTTGTATCAACGCTCACTACTACTGGTTGTGAATGCAGCGCGTCGCTATAAGAGCGACGCTCTGTTGTAGCGGGATCGCTGTCTTCATCAAATTCATCAAAACCGAGCACCCAGCGTATCAACTGATTTCGTTCCGGAACATCGCTTGGGTCGGTGCCCGTTGCCTCACTTGGGAGACCAAAATAACTTGACGTTATCTGATTATTTCCTACATCAAAAATATTATTCTCCGAGATATTTGGCACACGGATATCCCGTATAACCTCCGTACCAGGGAATGTAGCGACATCTGTGCTCATACGACCAGAATCACGCCTCTCTGCGTCAAGCAATGCGCGTGCACCACCCATCAATATGTTATTGCCATCCGCAGGACGACCAGAAGCTCCCCAATAACTCTTCGCGCTGTCAATAAATTGCCCGGTACTGCTGACTATGTTTGTCGGTGGTTCAGTGTCACCACTGATAATCGGTTCACCGTTATTGAATGCCACTCTATACTTTTTTATATTCCCCTCCCAACGAGGCGTAATAGCAGGGATAAACTGACCAAAATAAATAAAATTTCTATCTCTGGCCGCGTTGAGCGAATTATTCGATACCGCCGCACTGGTAAACCCACTCACATTATTGTTGGCGACGGAGCTGTTATTGGCTTCGAGTAATTGGGAAATCCTGGCAATCAGGCCATCGGTATCACTGACCTGAAAATATCGGCTACCACCTTCCCCTGCATCATCAAGTGACGAAAGGTCGACACCAAAGCCAATGGTGGCAACGTGTACCCCGCTTGGCATTGCAGCAGCAATTTCGTCCAGACAACCGTTGTCGCTACAGCTTGTCTCCGATCCGGCTGGCCCAAACGATGACAGTTGCTCACCAGAACCAGAAGGTAATGCATCGCTAACCAACACTACTTGTGTTTGCTGGCAGGTATGTGTTGGTTCGCCATCACCATTAAGGTATGTGTGTGCGGCGAGCAATGCCGCATCCAGCGGGTGACCGCTATCACTAGGGACATTGCCTATTTTACTGAGTAACAGTGGTCGGCCACCAGCGGCATCAATATCGACGCTATTTTGCGCAATGCCTGTACCCTGAATAAAGCTCAAGCCTACATTGAGATTAGCAAAGCGCTCCAGTAGATTCGTACCCTGACTGGCCAGAGAATTATCCAGCACCAACAGCAAATTGGGCTTCACCTCGGGCAGGTAAATTTCGATATCTTCGGCAAGCGCCGACGTACTTGCCAAAATTCCGCACAGCGCACCGGTTAGTATCATCCTTAGTTTAAGCGCATTTTTAAGGATACCCTTAGAGCATTCGTTATACACAGAAATATTCAACATAATATTAAGACCCACCATATAACTCAAAAGACTACTCTTGGAGAATTCTACCCTTCTCAAGCTTAGGGCCGGTTTTCACCAACCCTTGCACATAGGTCGCCGAAGCGTTGGATTTCTCATGAGTGACAGTCATACGTATTTCATACCCGATGCAGGAAAAACTCAGCGACGAGCCGGGGCAATCAATAGGTTTTGGCGCTGAGGGTTCGTTATACATTTCGGTGCCATCAACATACAGCACCATGGATGTTGTTTTGACGAGGTTGCCATTATTCGACTGATTGATTCTTAGCTGTGATTTTTGCGTACCATTATCAAGGCTAGCAACATCATAATTGGCGGCCAAATTGGCTCTATCTTCATTGTTGTCGGTGGTGAAGAGTATTTGGTCGATAACCGAATCGGCGGTTTGTGCGACGATATTACGGTTTTGTGTATTGCCGACGACACGCAGCTCCAGCGAGGTTACATTGACTGCAGAGACCCCGAGCAGCGTCATCACCAGCAATACGACCATCGCCACAACCAGGGCTACGCCCTCTTGCCGCCTGGCCCTGGAATCCAGATTATATGTTGTTATGCAAGACATAGCGTCGATTACCCCCCACTAGCACTCAGGTTGCGCAGTAAAAAAACTCCGGAAAAAAGCTGCCGACGAAAACCATCATTGGCTATTACTATATCGTTGCCCCCCATGCTATACGTGCCACTGGTATCCACACCCGACAACCTACCCTCGGAGCGCGCCAAAACCCACACGCGCACCGTTTGAATATTTTGCGCATCAAACAACGCCGTGCTCGCTGCCATACTCTCCCCTGCATCGACGTAACGGTTGATAGCTTTACCGCAGTCGGCTCCAGTGCAGTTGTTAACACCGTATTGCACCTGGAAATTCTCTATCCCACTGGCCAGCGTTTCATCGATCATCTTCGCCGCGCCACCACTGCCTGTGGTCAGGGCGATGCGCCGCAGCGAGGGTATACCATCACCCGGTTCGGTATCGTTGTGCACGTAGTAGACGTGCGCCCTCAAGGGGAAGTTATTATTTGGGTGAATAGTCGGAACTGCACTTGGATTGCCACCAACGAAAATCTGGAGCTGACTCAGATAACCTTGAACATAGATAGTATTTGCAAGCGTGGCATCATCCGCTACCGCCGACGGGTTGGCGTAGCGGACAACCAGTATGTCAGTATTGTCCCGATGGTTATCCGCGCTTATACAAGTGCTACCGAACGGCGTTTCCTGGTCAAAGCCAAAAACGGGGTGGTCGAAGTCGGCGTAAAAATCTACAGCGCAGTCGCCGGTGACGGCAGGCAACACGCCAGTGATGTCCTTACCCGAACTGGATCGACCATAACCACCGGCCTGACGCAAATCACGATTTAAAACATGTAAGGCAAAACGACCAGCATCCAACATATACGCTTGATCCTGGTTGACGCTATAGGAAATCCGACTACTGGTAAGCAACGTGAATATCCCACCGATAACGATCAGGCCGATAACCAACGAGATCATAATTTCAATCAAACTGATGCCAGCCTGGTTGTTAGCCTGCAAAGAAGCCGCACGCAATCGAGGGTATTTGGGTACGGTTAGTAGTGGTGAAAACATACGTTAGATTTGCAAATTGAGTGTTAGTGTTTGAGTATTGTCTTCCTTGCGATCCTGCCAATTTATCGTAATAGTCACATCGGCGGGCGTTTCGGCATTATTCACCACTATCGTAGTACCCGTAACACTCACGCCCAGTGATGCACGTAGCGCCTCGCGCCACTCATAAACATCCAGCGCCGCCATTTGCGCGGCGGTACAAGATGCGGTGCAGTCATTGTCGGCACCGGCGCCACCATAACTTATGATCGCGTCACGGTTGGCGCGCATACGCTCGGCGAGATCGGCAGCATGAAAATTTACCAGTGAGCGTTGCGTGGCGGTGTAGCCGGAGGCGATGCTGGTGGACTGCAAGCCGGCCACACCCAACAAGCCGATAGAGACGATAAACAGCGTTACCATAACTTCAATAAGCGTTACACCACGGCTGGCGAAGGCGGCATTTACAGTCGAACAAGCCATTACGAACCACTCCCACCACTGGTGCAATCAGCGGTGCTTCCAGCAGAGCGTAGCCGCCCCGTAGCATTGACCTCTATCCTACTCGAATAGAGCGTTTTATTATCAACGCATAACAAAAATTCACCGACAGGCGCAGCACCATCATCGGGAATCACCGGAAAACCATCTCCACCAAAACTCAAACCACCCACGAGGTTATTGCCAGTGGCGTTTGAGCTGCGAACATCAATACTATCATCGATACCGCTCGTCATACGCAGTATCGTCTCTCCTGCCTCCAGATTGCCGTTGCGTGCCACACTCTCGACCACCACAACCCAGCCGCCACTCCAGTTATTACTGTCGAGTACACAATTGTTAAAGTTGTTGTTAGCGACGCAAACCGTTACCGCCGCATTGCGCTTGATCGCCTCGCTGCGGGCATATCGAATATCGCCAACCAAGTTATTATTGACGGCAATCACGGAATTACTGCGTATCAGATACGACATTGAGGGTACAGCGAAGCTCAACACAATCGCACTCAAGGCGACTGTGATCATTAATTCAACTAAGGTAAATCCATGACTTTTGAAATTCATAACGTTTTGTACCATGGATGTTTAGGTACTTATGATGATAAGGGGATAAACAGACGTATTTATGGGATCGGCGGCAAGTGCAACTACTTTTGCCTTTACCTGGCAGGGTTTGTAAACGGTGTCATCTGATCAACCATGATCGCGGGAATATTGGTTTTTGTTTGCACCGTATTTTCCAAATCTGCACAGCAGAAAAATTAAATACCCAGCTCCCCCCACATACTATCGACACGCGCTTTCACTGCATCACTCATCACAATCGGCCTGCCCCATTCGCGGTGCGTTTCACCCGGAAATTTATTCGTGGCATCAAATCCTATTTTTGAGCCAAGCCCCGGAACCGGCGAGGCAAAATCGAGGTAGTCAATTGGTGTGTTTTCAACCATCGTACAATCACGCACCGGATCCATGCGGGTCGACATGGCCCAGATTACATCGTGCCAATCGCGTGGATTAATATCATCGTCGACGACAATAATAAACTTAGTGTACATAAACTGGCGTAAAAATGACCACACACCCATCATTACCCGCTTGGCGTGCCCGGCGTATTGTTTTTTCATACTCACCACCGCGACCCGGTAAGAGCATCCTTCTGGTGGTAGGTAAAAATCGATAATTTCAGGAAATTGCTTGCACAGTATTGGCACAAATACTTCGTTTAAAGCCACACCCAAAATTGCCGGTTCATCGGGCGGCCTGCCCGTGTAGGTAGAGTGGTAAATAGGTTGTTGGCGCTGGGTGATGGTTTCAACGGTAAATACCGGAAAGGTTTCCACCTCATTGTAGTAACCGGTGTGATCACCAAATGGCCCCTCCTGTGCGGTTTCATTAGGATGTAGCACCCCTTCGAGCACAATTTCTGCCGAGGCAGGCACCATCAGTTCAGCGTTTTTGCACTTTACCAGACGGGTGCGTTCGCCGCGTAGCAAACCGGCAAACGCGTGTTCTGGCAAACTATCGGGCACAGGTGTTACCGCAGCCAGAATTGTTGCGGGATCAGCGCCCAACACCACCGCCACTGGAAAAGGTTTGTTCGGATGCCGTTGCTGCCAATCACGGAAGTCGAGTGCGCCACCACGGTGTGCCAACCAACGCATAATCACTTTGTTTTTGCCAATCACCTGTTGTCGGTAGATACCCATATTCTGCCGGGATTTATTGGGACCTTTGGTGATAACCAACCCCCAGGTAATCAGTGGCCCGGCATCGCCTGGCCAACACGTCTGAATGGGGTAGCTACCCAGATCGATATCGTCTCCCTGGATAACGGTGTGCTGACATGCGGCTTTATTCACCACTTTTGGCACCATATCCACTACTTTTTTAAACACAGGTAGCGCCTTCCAGGCTTCTTTTAGTCCTTTTGGTGGATCGGGTTCCTTTAAAAAGGCCAGTAGCCTGCCAATTTCACGCAGTGATTCAACGCTATCCTCACCCATTCCCATGGCGACCCGTCGCGGTGTGCCAAACAGGTTACCCAGTACGGGTATATTGTGACCTCTGGGGTTTTCAAATAAAAGTGCCGGTCCACTTGCACGCAATGTGCGGTCACAGATTTCTGTCATTTCCAGGTGGGGATCAACACAGTGTGTGACCCGATGCAACTCACCATCAGCTTCCAGCTTAGCGATAAAATCGCGTAGATCTTTGTATTTCATCAGCGCTTGTCGCTACGGGATAGATACCCCACTACCAAGGACGATAGCCACCATGTTGGTGCCTGATACGCCGATCCAGGAACAACATACCGAGTAAAAACCCAATAAATGCGGCCACAGCAATTAAGCTATAGTTCAGAAAATTGATTGATCGCAGATAGTGCACAATATGTTGCCAGGCGATTTCCATCGTTAACTCCTCCATCGTGAGGCTGGATTCTATAGCGGGTGCCGCTGGTTCTGATTCCGCTATAGTGGCCTGTGCTGCTTGGTTTGCTGCTTTAGTCTGTTCTTCAGCCACATTTTTTAATGCCCGCATTGCTTCATTAACGGCGGTTTTCAACGCATCAAGCTCTCGCTGATCGACACTGTTCTGCAGTTTTGTCGCTGTATTTTTCTTTTCAGCTTCGCTTTGTTCAACACTTAACTGCTCTGCCAGGGATTCAAGTTGCTCACGCAAACTGACATTCTCCTGAGTCAGCGTTTCCACTTCGCCTGTCAGTGCATCGGCGCGTTCAGCCACTTGTTCCAGGGTTTTGATACGCACCGAGGCAGGCGGCTCACTGACCAGGTATTTGGTTTTCACCCACCCTTCCGTGCCTCTTTCTGTGCGCACCAGCGAGTAATCCGATCCCGATTGCAGTAACTCCAGTACAGTGCCACTGGGCACCGAGGAAAATTGCTTGCCGCTACCGCTTTGATTGTCGTAAAAACCGAGATACAGGGTATCATCTACATACCTTACATCTGCGTACACCGTCGACGATAGCAACAATACACCAAGTAATATTAGGTAGCGGGCTGTCATGCCGCCAACCCTGAATGACGCAGTAGCGCATCGATTTCCGGTGGTCGCCCACGAAACTCAGCAAACAGCTCCCCAGCGGGTTTTATTCCCCCTTGTTGCAATACTGTGCGCATAAAATCGCCCCCGGTTTTCCGGTTAAAAATACCTTCTTCTTCAAAGCGCGAAAATGCATCTGCCGATAACACTTCAGCCCATTTATAGCTAAAATAACCCGCCGCATATCCCCCTGCAAAAATATGCGAAAAGCTATTTTGAAAGCGGTTGAATGCAGGGGGTACAACCACCGCAACTTCTGCTCTCACTTCATCCAGCACGGCCTGCACTGAGCGCTTTTCAGCGTCTGCTGCACTTAAGTGCACGCGTATATCAAATAGTGATAACTCAATTTGCCTGACCATTTGCATCGCCGATTGGTAGTTTTTTGCGCGTTGCGCACGCGCTAATAATACATCGGGAATTTTCTCCCCTGTTTGGTAATGCGCGCTGATTATATCCAGTGATTCACGCTGCCAACACCAATTTTCCATAAACTGGCTGGGTAGTTCAACTGCATCCCACTCCACACCGTTAATCCCCGCCACAGCGGGATAGTCGACGAGCGTTAGCATATGGTGCAGACCATGGCCAAATTCGTGAAATAGTGTAATCACTTCATCGTGAGTCAGCAGTGAAGGTAAACCACCGACCGGTGGGCTGAGGTTACACGTTAGATAGGCTATGGGTATTTGCAGGTATAGTGTTGTTTTGCAGCGAGTGACGCATTCATCCATCCAGGCACCGCCGCGCTTTTTAGCACGGGCGTACATATCCAGGTAAAAACCACCACGCAACTGACCATCACTATCTGTAATTTCAAAATAACGCACATCCGGGTGCCATACAGATACACCGTCAATAACCGTGATATTGATACCGTATAAACGTTTGACTACCTCAAACATACCCAAAATCACTTGTTCAGCAGAAAAATAGGGCTTCAGGTCTTCATCGGAAAAGGCGTATAGGGCCTGCTTTTGTTTTTCGCTGTAATAGGCAATATCCCAGGCTTCAAGGGTTGGCAGGCCATCCAGTTCGCGGGCAAAAGCACATAGCTGTGAAAACTCCTGCTCCGCCTGTGGTTTAGATTTTTCAAGCAACTGCTCTAAGAAGTTAATCACTGCCTCTGGACCATCCACCATTTTGGTCTCTGTCGATAATCGCGGATAGTGATCAAAATCGAGAATTTGTGCTTTTTCGTGACGTAAAGCGAGGATTTCTTCGATGATTGCATCATTTTGCCATTTTTTATCGTGCGGTCCCTGATCTGATGCACTCGTATTGTAGGCGGTATATAGCGTTTTACGCAGTGCACGATCATCTGCATAACTTAATACCGCGTAGTAAAGTGGGAATTCCAGGCCCAGCATCCAGCCTTCATCCTGTTCGTTATCGCGTGCGTATTGCTCTGCCATTCTTAACGCGCTATCGGGTAACCCAGCCAACTCATCAATCTGCATAACTGGTTTTTTCCAGGCATTACTGCAGTCGAGCAGGTTTTCCTCAAAGGTCGATTTGAGCGCACTAAGACGCAATGATATCGCTTTGTAACGGGCTTTTTGCTGTCCCTGCAATGAGACACCACTCAATTTAAAATCGCGCAGTGCATTGTCGATGATTTTTTGTTGTACAGGGTTTAAAGCTGTAAATTGCTCGCTTTCACGTATGCTTAAAACATTTTGATACAGCAATTCATTTTGGCCAAGGTCAGTATACCAGGCACTGAGTTTTGCCAGACCTTCATTATAGGCAGTGCGAAGGGCTTGATTATTCATCACAGCGTTGAGGTGGCGTACCGGTGACCAAAAATAATCCATCTCATCATCCATTGTCTGTAACACATCCATTGTATTTTCCCAATTGGGCGATACTACAATTTCAAGCTTTTGTAGTTTTTCACGCTGTTGTGCAAGCATTGCGTCAAGTTGCAGATTGACGCGTGTTGCATCAAATCCAGCAAAGTCCGGGAGTTTTTTTACAATATTTTCCACTCGGTTTCTATATTGGTTTGTTTTCGTGATTTTAATTACATTAGTCAGTTATTTAAAACAACACGCTAATTCATTAGTATCAGCCAGGTAAATTAGGGCGATTAGCTTACACATCAAGGTTAGCAACCGCCAAAGCATTTTGCTCAATAAAATCACGTCGTGGCTCTACGTTATCCCCCATTAATGTCGTAAATATTTCATCCGCCTCAATGGCATCTGCAATTTTTACTTGCAACATACGCCGCGATTCAGCATTCATTGTGGTATCCCACAACTGTTCGGGGTTCATTTCCCCCAAACCCTTGTAACGCTGAATCGCCAGGCCACGGCGTGCCTCGCCCATCAACCACGTCATTACCTGTTTGAAATTGTCGACATCAATACGCCGCTCACTCCGTTGTACATACGCACTGCGGCTGAGCATATCATGTAGCGTAGTGGCCAATTTACTGATGCTGGCAAACTCGACAGATTCAAAAAACTCCGGGGTAATTTCCGTATCGTAAGGATTACCGTGGACTAATCGCACCAGCCGAACACCCGGCCCTTTTTCAAACTGTTCAATGTATGCTTTATAGTGGCTGCCATTACCCAAGGTTTTGTTGAGACGATCCACCAATGCCGCAGACCAGGTATGTAAAACCGCCTCATCACCTGCCGGAACAGGCGGAGCAATATTGAGCATTTCCTCCAGTACATTGCGCTGAAACCGACGCGCCAAACGATCCTGAATGCGCTCGACGACAATGTAGTCCTTGGCCAGTTGTTCGAGAGAGGCACCTGCTATCGCTGGGCTATCTTCGTTCACAAATAACTGTGCGCCATTAAGCGCTTGATTTAAAAGGTAATTATTAAGTTCGTCGTCATCTTTTACGTATTGTTCCTGTTTGCCTTTACGCAATTTATACAGGGGTGGTTGAGCGATATAGATATAACCTTGCTTCAGCAGTTCTGGCATTTGCCGGTAAAAAAATGTCAGTAACAGTGTGCGGATATGTGAGCCGTCAACATCGGCATCGGTCATGATAACAATACGGTGGTAGCGGAGTTTTTCAATATTAAATTCCTCGCGCCCAATACCACAACCTAAGGCCGTAATCAGGGTGCCAACCTCAGCGGATCCCAGCATTTTATCAAAACGCGATTTCTCAACATTGAGGATCTTACCTTTGAGCGGCAGGATAGCCTGTGTACGCCGATCGCGACCTTGCTTAGCTGAGCCACCGGCTGAGTCACCCTCTACCAGAAACAACTCTGACAACGCGGGATCTTTTTCCTGGCAGTCTGCCAACTTACCCGGTAAACCCGCAATATCCAATGCACCTTTACGCCGGGTCATTTCACGGGCTTTGCGGGCTGCTTCACGGGCGCGGGCCGCTTCGATTATTTTGGCTGTAATTTGCCGTGTTTCTGTGGGGTTTTCTGCCAGAAATGTTTGCAAATAGCCCGCCAACGCTGATTCCACAGCAGCTTTAACTTCGGAGGACACCAGTTTGTCCTTAGTTTGTGAGGAGAACTTTGGGTCAGGCACTTTGATTGATAGCACAGCGGTTAAGCCCTCACGGGCATCATCACCCACCGTGTTGACCTTTTGCTTTTTGGTAATGCCCTCGGTTTCCATATATTGATTGAGTGTGCGTGTTAGCGCACTACGAAACCCGGCCAAGTGCGTACCACCATCCTTTTGTGGAATGTTATTAGTAAAACAGAAAATACTTTCCTGATAGGAATCATTCCACTGCATTGCCACTTCGACAGTGATGTCATCATCCCGGGTATCGGTAAAGTAAAGTACGCTGGGATGGAGTGGCGTTTTATTGCGGTTAAGGTGCTCAACAAACGCCTGTATACCTCCCTGGTATTCGAAGGTATTACTTTTATCGGTACGTTCATCTTTAAGCACAATGCGTACACCACTGTTTAGAAATGACAGTTCCCGTAGACGCTTGGAGAGAATATCGTAGTGGTATTCGATATTACTAAACGTCGTTGTGCTGGGAAGAAAGTATATTTCTGTTCCTGTTCGCTCAGTGTCACTTACCGCTTCAATCGGTTTTACAGGTTTACTGTCATGGTAATCCTGCCGGTATACTTTGCCATCCCGGTATACCGTGAGCTGTAACTTCTCAGATAACGCATTGACCACTGACACCCCTACACCGTGTAAACCACCGGATACTTTGTAGGAGTTATCATCAAATTTACCGCCAGCATGCAACACCGTCATAATCACTTCTGCTGCGGAACGTTGTTCTTCCGGGTGTATATCGACCGGTATGCCACGGCCATCGTCAGATACTGTAACGCCATTATCCGTATGAATAGTGACCGATATTTCACTGCAATGACCCGCGAGCGCCTCATCAATGGAATTATCGACCACCTCAAAAACCATATGGTGTAACCCTGTGCCATCGTCTGTATCACCGATGTACATTCCGGGACGTTTACGCACTGCATCAAGGCCTTTAAGTACCTTAATGTTTGAGGAATCGTACTGCTGATTTTCCACTATACCAACTGCCTTTAATTAAGTGGCGCGATTATAACACCTGACGAACATGACCGTGTTCCACGTGAAACACCCGGCTTTCCAATGACTCAAATTCTGTGGTTAATGTGTTAACGCTGGTAGCAAAGACCTGATAACCGGAGGAAAGTAATTCATTACTGATAAGTTTACGTTTATTTTCATCAAGTTCTGCGGGTAAATCATCACAGAGAAACACACTATGAATATTGCGCACTTGGCACAAGTGGTTAGCCTGCGCTATTTTCAATAAGTAAATAAATAGCTTTTGCTGGCCACGGGAGAATACATGGCGAATTTCATTCCCCTTTTCTTTAATAACAAGCTCCGCCCTGTGTGGGCCGGGACTGGTTGAACGATACAAACGATCCCTTGGCAACGCATTACTCAACTCATCGATTAAAGGTATTTGTTCGTTCCAGCCAGCACGTATTGACAACACCATATCAGCGCCCCACTCTACTTTAGCCAAAAGACATCGTAAAAAGGGCGTCAATTCAGATAAGTAACTTGCGCGATAACCGTGTAAACGTTCTCCCGCCTCTGCTAGGCCTTTATCCCAAACACTTATTGTCGCGTTATCTGCTGCTTGTTTTAACGCGGCATTACGCTGTTCTAACAACCGTTTGTATTCCCGCCATGTAGCGATAAAATCTGGTTCCACGTGAAACACACCCCAATCTATCAATTTTCGGCGCAATAGCGGGCTGCCATTAATTAGCTGGTGTATCTCAGGGTGTAAAGCCAATATAGGTATAGTTTGTGTTAGATCAGCCAGGCGATGCGTATGTGCACGGTCAATTTTTGCCTGCGTTGTACCGTTACGGGCGCGCTCTACACCTATAGTGTGGGGTTTTTCGTCATAGCGATAAATGAATTCTGCAAATGATTGCAGTGTAGCTTGTTCATAGCGGATTAAATTAGCCGGTTTTCGGGTTCTAAAAGAACTACCTGTGGAAAGTATATGAATACCTTCTAATAAGCTGGTTTTCCCTGCGCCATTATCGCCGACAAAATAGTTAAACCCTGCACCCGGTTCAATACTGGCGCTTTCTACAATGCGTGTATTCCGGAAATTAATCCGGGTGAATTGCACCGCATTGCCCTATAAACGCATGGGCATGACAACATAGCGAAAGTCATCTGAACCCACTTCCGTTGCCAGGCAGGAACTGTTTGAGTCGCGCAAGTTGATTTTTATTGTATTACCTTCCAATGTGTTGAGAATGTCCAGTAAGTACACAACATTAAAGCCTACTTCAAAAGACTCGCCCTGATACTCAACGGAAAGCTCATCCTCTGCCTCTTCGTGGTCAGGGTTATGTGTTTTTATATTCATAAGGTTATCGGCAATGCTCAACCGAACGCCTTTATACTTTTCATTCGATAAAATTGCAGCACGTGACAAAGACTGGCGTAACAATTCACGGTCGGCAATAACTGTTTTGTCATTGCCCTCGGGAAGTACGCGGTAGTAATCGGGAAATTTCCC
The DNA here is from genome assembly GCA_965277715.1 of Gammaproteobacteria bacterium. Taxonomy (GTDB): domain Bacteria; phylum Pseudomonadota; class Gammaproteobacteria; order JBCCGL01; family JBCCGL01; genus JBCCGL01. The sequence goes on along the minus strand of OZ255836.1, from coordinate 3,146,223 downwards.
ATCAATCAGCTTCGAGGTAAAGCGTACCTCGGGTAGATTGACGCGTATATGATTACCAGAAAGCTGAAACTCGGCTGCTTCATCCGTATCACTCAATAGACGGGATAATTCGTTAACCCCCTTTCGTGGCACAATCACCTGTGTTGTTTGATCGATCCCTGTATCAGTCTTTACCGTGCTCAACGATAAACGATGGCCATCTGTTGCGACACAGCGTAACTGTTCGTTTGATACCTCAAATAATAAGCCGTTCAAATAATAGCGAACGTCTTGTTGTGCCATTGAGAATGCTGTTTTATTAATCGCCTTTTGTAACTGGGATTGGGCAATATCAAAACCATTGGCAATACCAAAGTCGTCGAGTGAGGGAAACTCGCTAACGGGTAGCGTCGACAAGGTAAAACGGCTCTTTCCCGCACTGAGTACCGCTTTATCACCCGTTGAGGTAAAGTTGATTTCAGCCCCTTCGGGAAGTGATCGACAAATATCGACTAATTTACGGGCGGGAACAGTGGTTTCTCCCTCTTCTTGAATATGTGCAGCCGTTTTGGCAAATAGCTCAATTTCCAAATCAGTCGCTGTTATTAGCAACAACCCATCTCTGGCAGACAATAGAAAGTGGCCTAACGCAGGCAGTGTTTGACGGCGTTCAACAGCGCCTACCGTCTGTAACAGAGGTTTGAGAAAGGCTTCTCGCTGTATGCTTAATTTCATTATTTATATACCTATAAACCTAATTATTATTACTACTAGTCCTGTTAATTCCGGGGTTAACTATTTTATACTTATAAATCAATAAGTTAAAATGTAAAAAGTGAACCAATAACAGTGGACTAAAATACAGAAGCCTGTGTTTGAATTGTGGATAAGTTTAAGTGTACTGCTTATTCACAGGTTTATCCCACCATTACACACATATTAGCTATATTGTTGCCTGTTAGCTGGATAGTGTTCGGTTTAAATTCATGTAATCTTCATTAATTCGGGTGTCAGATTCACGCAACTCGTTAACTTTACGACAGGCGTGGAGCACCGTAGTGTGGTCCCTCCCGCCAAATTCCTCACCAATTTCAGGCAGGCTATGACTGGTTAATTCTTTGGATAAACACATGGCTATCTGTCTTGGTCGTGTAATTGAACGTGTGCGACGTTTCGAGTGTAGATCGCTGACGCGAATTTTGAAGTACTCGGCCACGGTTTTTTGGATATTTTCTATGGTAACCAGTTTGTCCTGTACGGCTAATAGGTCGCGCAGTGCCTCGCGGGCAAAATCGAGCGTGATCGGTGTCCCGGTAAAATGGGAGTTAGCCATTACCCGTCGCAGCGCCCCTTCCAGCTCACGTACATTTGAACGTATTCGTTTGGCCATAAAAAAGGCCACCTCACTGGGCAGTGAAACCTTCGCCTGCTCTGCTTTGCTTTGTAAAATAGCAACGCGGGTTTCCAGCTCAGGTGGTTCGATACACACGGTTAAGCCCCAGCCAAAACGGGATTTTAAGCGCTCTTCCAACCCAACAATTTCCTTGGGATAACGATCACAGGTGAGAATAATTTGCTGGCTGCCCTCAAGCAATGCATTGAACGTGTGGAAAAACTCTTCCTGTGAACGTTCCTTACCGGCAAAAAACTGAATATCGTCGATCAATAAAGCATTGAGTGAGCGGTAGTGGCGTTTGAAATCATTAATGGTGTTGCGTTGCAAAGCCTTAACCATTTCAGCGACAAAGCGCTCCGAGTGTAAATAGCGAATGCGTGCCTGTGGGTTACTTTCCAGCATCCTGTTGCCAACGGCGTGCATTAAGTGGGTTTTGCCTAAGCCCACTCCACCGTAGATAAATAAAGGGTTGTAGGCGGTACCGGGGTTAACGGCAACCTGCGATGAAGCGGCACGGCCAAGCTGATTCGATTTGCCTTCGACAAAGGTATCAAACGTAAACAGGCGGTTTAGGTTATGTGGTACTGCCTGGGTGGTTAGCTTGTTTGGATTCTCGCGTGCAGAGGATACCTTGTAATCCGCAGCGGGTTCTGCTACGGCATTTACCCCAGTGTTTACTCTGGGAGAGTGCGTGCCAATTTCCAGCGATACCGTAATTGGTGGGTATCCTTCCAGGTTGGTGAGAATATTGCGAATGTGCTCGTAAAAGTTATCACGCACCCAGTCGAGCACAAAGCGATTGGGCGCAAATAAATGCAGGTTGTCGTTTTCCAGGCTGGCTTGGAGCGGGCGAATCCAGGTATTGAGCTGTTGTTCAGATAGCTCATTTTCCAGTTGTTTTAAACAGCGATTCCAGACAGTAGCGCTCACAGTGGGCCAGGTTCCCGAAGATAAAGGCGACAAGTAAATTGTTGGTATTTCACAATGGTTTCCCCAGAAATATCTACAGCTGCAGTATTCGCTGCGGGTTTGCAAAAAAGTAACAAAAGTGTATACCTGTTTATAAACCTTATCCACAAGCTTTTTCCAGCCAGGTGGCGCAACGGAAAATCGTTTACAGATTGACGTATATACAAATTTTTTGGTATTATTTCGCGCTTTTAATCTTTTGCTGGCCTGTTTCAGGCTAGCACTATCCGAGATCGGTCATGAAAAGAACTTTCCAGCCCAGCGTGCTTAAACGCAAACGTAATCATGGTTTTCGTGCGCGCATGGCGACCAAATCGGGGCAGGCGATAATCCGTGCGCGCCGTGCCAAAGGCCGTGCACGCCTCAGCGCTTAATTCCGGGCGCAGTGTTTGCCTCAAACCTGATACCAAACTGAATACTGAGTGCGCCTCGCGGTGTTTTACTTTCCCCCGTCGGTGTCGATTGACCGAATCGAGGGATTACCGGCGCGTATTTGCTAAAAGTAGCAGTGTCACCAATCAACATTTATTGTTGTTGGGTAGATGCAGTGAGGGTGATGTACCCAGGTTGGGGTTGGCGATTGCCAAAAAACACCTCAAACGTGCCGTCGACAGGAACCGGGTCAAACGCGCTGTCAGGGAAAGTTTCAGAAGGCATCAACACACCCTGACCGGCATCGATATTATTGTGTTGGTAAGGCGCGGAATACAGTCTGTTAACACCTACACGCTTCAACGTAATCTCGATGAAATGTGGTTGAAACTGAACAGAAAATGCACACGATAATAACCAGCCCAGTGGCTACCCTGGTAATCACCCTGATTCGAGCTTATCGCTATCTGATCAGCCCATTTTTTCCACCGAGCTGCCGGTTTGTGCCAAGCTGCTCTGAATATGCACTGGAAGCGGTGCATATTCACGGTGTGTTGAAAGGGGGGTGTCTCGCCGGTAGTAGGATTTGTCGATGCCACCCGTTTGCTGCCGCTGGTTATGACCCCGTGCCCGAAGATTCAACAGATCGTCAGATTAAAAACAACTCACGCCAGCACACTAACAAAAACGCCATAACCCAAGAGCAATAATAACCGATGGATAATCAACGCCTGTTTCTTTTCGCCGCGCTCGGCTTTGTTTTGCTGATTCTCTGGCAACAGTGGCAGATCGATTATGCGCCAATGGCACAGGCACCTGCGCAAACAATGCAGCAAAGCGGCGATACACTGTCGACCGATAGCAACAACCGCAGTGACGATGTGCCCGAGGCAGAATTGGGTGGCACAGATACCAGTGCAGCACTAAATCCCAGCAGCGTCGAGGACAACGGCGCAACCGGTGGGTCGCTGGTAAGGGTATCAACCGATACTATCGATGTTGTGTTGAGCAGCAAAGGCGGCAATGTTCTTGAGGTTAAGCTGAATAAATACCCGGTATCGATTGAACAGCCGGATACCCCCTTTTTGCTGATGAGCGATTCACCGGAAACATTTTTTATTGCCCAGTCCGGCCTGCAATCTAAAGAGAGTCCGGTGCCGACTCACCATACGGTGTACCAGGTGGCGCAGAGTGAGTACCAGCTTGAAGCGGATCAGGATGTACTGCGTGTGCCGATGCTCTGGCGTGAAGACGGTGTTGAGGTCACCAAAACCTTTGTATTTCGGTCCGGCACCCACGTTATCGATATCGAATACCATATCCAGAATAACCGTGAAACAGCATGGGTTGGCAACCAATACCGGCAGCTACAGCGCAAAGGCATTACCGATGAAGGCGGGTCGATGTTTGGTACCCAGGCCTATATTGGTGGTGTGATCAGCAGTGAAGAAAACCGTTACGAGAAAATCAACTTTGACGATATGCTGGAAACAAACCTGAAACGGAAAATTACAGGTGGTTGGGCAGCAATTATTCAACATTATTTTCTCGCCGCATGGGCGCCCGCCGCAGACGAAAACAACACCTACTACACCAGGGCGCTCGCCGATAAAAACCGTTTTATTCTGGGACTTTACTCAAGTGCGCTCACGGTGCCTGCGGGTGAAAGTGGGCGTTTTACCAGCACGCTATACGCCGGGCCAAAAATTCAGGATGATCTGGCCAAGGTGGCCGATAACCTCAATCTCACGGTTGACTATGGTTTTCTATCGATTATTGCTGAACCACTTTTTGTATTTTTAAAATGGATTCACAGCTACGTTGGCAACTGGGGTTGGGCAATCCTGATCGTGACATTGGCAATTAAACTGGTGTTTTATAAATTATCTGAAATCAGCTATCGCTCAATGGCGCGTATGCGCAAACTGCAACCGCAGCTACAAGCCCTGAAAGACCGTTTTGGCGATGACCGTACAAAGATGGGCCAGGCTACGATGGAGATGTATAAAAAGGAAAAGGTCAATCCACTGGGGGGCTGCCTGCCAATTTTGGTTCAGATTCCAGTATTTATTGCCTTGTACTGGATGCTATTGGAAAGTGTTGAATTGCGCCAGGCACCCTTTATTCTCTGGATTGAGGATCTGGCGATCAAAGACCCATATTATGTCTTGCCGCTGATCATGGGCGCGACCATGTTGATTCAGCAAAAACTCAACCCTGCGCCAGTAGACCCGATTCAGGCAAAAATTTTTATGGCGATGCCTTTTGTATTCACCATCTTCTTTGCATTTTTCCCGGCGGGGCTGGTGCTTTACTGGGTCGCCAACAACACCTTGTCGATTGCACAACAGTACTACATTACCCGACATGTGCTGGCAGAAGGCACAAAAAAGTAAACACTGAACAACGCGATGGTCTCTGATAGTGAAACCATCGCCGCTGTTGGCACGGCACCGGGGCGTGGCGGTATTGGTATCGTGCGCGTCAGTGGCTCCCTGGCCAAACCCATTGCACAGGCTATCAGCGGCCACCCTCTCCCCTCTCCCCGGCAGGCGGGCTATGCGAATTTCCGTGGCATGGCAGGTGAGATACTCGATCAGGGTATCGTTTTATTCTACCCATCACCCCAGAGTTACACGGGCGAAGACGTACTCGAACTACAGGGGCATGGTTCGCCCGTAGTACTGTCGGGTCTACTTGAACGCTGTGTTTCCTTGGGTGCGAGATTGGCGAGGCCCGGTGAATTTACCGAGCGCGCATTCCTCAATGGCAAGCTTGACCTGGCGCAGGCCGAGTCGGTTATCGATTTGATTGAGGCGCGCAGCCAGGCGGCGGCGCGTGCGGCGGTTCGCTCGCTGGCGGGTGATTTCTCCCGGCGTGCGCAAGTATTGATTGAGCAACTCATTGCGGTGCGTGTGTATATCGAGGCCGCATTGGATTTTTCAGAAGAAGATGTCGATTTTCTGGCCGACAATGCGCTGCACCAGCGCGTTCAACAACTGCAAACAACCTTGCGCGAAACCACTGCGATTGCCGAACAGGGTCGCCTGCTTCAGGAGGGCATCGCCCTGGTTATCAGTGGTGCCCCCAATGTGGGTAAATCGAGCCTGCTCAATCGACTTGTGGGGCACGATGCGGCGATTATCACCGATATTGCCGGCACCACCCGGGACGTATTGCGCGAGCATATTCAAATCGATGGTTTGCCGGTTACGGTTATCGATACCGCTGGTTTGCGTGATAGTGGTGACCCGATAGAACGCGAAGGTATTCGCCGGGCGCAGGCCGAAATCCAAAAGGCAGATCGTGTGCTGTATCTGTGTCAGTCGGGTGATGAAGCGGCAAGTATACCGGCTGAGCTTTTGAATGTGCCCCACGACACCGTGGTCAATAAAATTGACTTGCAACAACAAACTGCGCGGATTGAGTACGCTGACAACAGTGCCTGTATTTACCTCAGCGCCAAGACCGGAGAAGGCATTGATTTACTTAAAAACCACCTGAAACAGATCAGTGGATTTTCTCATCTTGTCGAAAGCCCGTTTATCGCCAGGCGCCGTCACCTCGACGCCTTGCAGCGCGCCGAAAAACACATTGCCGATGGGCTATTAAACCTTTCACAAAAAACGTTTCCCGAACTGGCCGCAGAGGACTTTAATTTAGCTCAGCAGTCATTGCAAAACATCACCGGGGATTACACCAGCGATGATTTGTTGGGAGAGATTTTTTCCAGTTTTTGTATCGGCAAATAAATGACAGCTCCATTCTATTCCACAAACGTCGTATTGGTTGTCGCGGAAACTCACTCAGAGGGACGAGAGCGTATCGCCACTATCTCAGTGGCGATAATCTATTCAACGGATACTTGAGCCTGCCAGTATTAACCCACCACCGAACCTGTAATCGCTTTTAGTTCGAGAAATTCAAGTAGGCCAAAGCGGCCTTTTTCCCGGCCATTACCGGACTGTTTATACCCCCCAAATGGCGAGTCTGTAGTGCCTCCCCGGTAGTTGATAGCGACCTGTCCGGCACGTATTTTCCGCGCAACTTCTTTGGCGTGTTCCATATCTCCGGAGCTGACATAACCTGACAACCCGTATTGGGTATCGTTGGCGATGTCGATGGCCTGTTCGTCTGTGTCGTAGCCAATCAGGGTGATAACCGGGCCGAAGATTTCCTCGCGGGCGATGGTCATGGCGTTATTGACATGCGCAAAGACCGTCGGCTTAACGTAATAGCCGGTGGTGATATTATCCGGGCGGCCAGTGCCACCGGCAATCAGAGTGGCGCCCTCATCGATGCCCTGCTGAATCAGCCCCTGGATTTTTTCAAACTGTGTGTGGTTGACCACCGGCCCAAGATGATTGCCCTCAGCAGCCGGGTCACCAAGCGCGATACTTTGCGCGGCGGCGCGTGCTGCATCGATGGCGACATCCATAAATTTATTGGGCACCAACATACGGCTGGGTGCGTTGCACGACTGGCCACTGTTACCCATGCAATAGTGAACACCCTGGGTGACTGCATTGGTAATGTCTGCATCATCGAGAATAATGTTGGCCGACTTGCCCCCCAGTTCCTGTGCGACGCGTTTGACGGTACCAGCGGCTGCCTGGGCCACGGCGATACCACCACGGGTGGAACCGGTAAAGGTCATCATATCGATATCGGGGTGTGAAGACATAGCCTCCCCGACAACCGGGCCGTAACCATTGACCAGATTAAACACACCAGCGGGAACTCCCGCCTGGTGGAGTATCTCAGTAAAAACAATGGCGTTGATAGGCGCTTCCTCACTGGGCTTGAGCACCATGGTGCAGCCTGCCGCCAGCGCGGGCAGTACTTTTACCGCCATTTGATTCATCGGCCAGTTCCACGGGGTGATCATGCCGCAAACCCCAATAGGCTCGTGGCGCAGAATCATATCACCCTCAATGGTTTCAAAAGTAAAGCCACGGAGCGCCTTGATGGCGCTTTTAATATGGTCTGCACCAAGCCGCGATTGTGCACCCCGCGCCAGGTGCATAGGGGCGCCCATTTCCTGTGACATAGCGTCGGCGATATCGTCGCTGCGATCCTGGTAGATGGCGAGGATGTTTTCCAGCAATTCCAGGCGCTGCGCGACACTCCACTGTGAATAATCTGCGAAAGCGGCACGGGCAGCCGTTACTGCCCGGTCAATATCGTCACTGCTGCCCGCACTGATTTGCGCAAATACCTGCTCAGTAGCCGGGTTGATAACGTCGATACTGGCGGGCGTCAATGGGTTAACCCATTCACCGTTAATATAAAACTGAAGGTGGTTTTGCATGATGAGAAAATCTCTGGGGGTTAAGTTAATTTAGGGTAACGGGCTTATCAAGCCGCCGATTGATGTGCGGACTTTATGCGTAGTCTGCCATATTTTATCGCCCGGTTGACGGCACTACTTACGGCGCGCAGAGACGCCACAACAATATTGGTATCCAGGCCGACACCGTACAGCGTTTGTGTATCCTCGCAGCGTATCTCCAGATAGCAGGCTGACTGTGCATCAGCACCTGTACTGACCGCGTGTTGATGGTAGTCCACCACATTGAAGTCACCGTCCAGCAGCGGTTTAATCGCCGCAATATACGCATCGATGGGGCCGTTGCCATCGCCGGTAATCTGTAATTGCTCGCCAGCAAAATGCACGTTTGCCTTGAGGTGGCGGCACTCGCTGTGGTGTTCCGGCTCAGTGGTGTGCTCGATAAAATCCAGCGGCTCGACACTCGCCAGGTATTCACCGGAAAAGGCCTTATACAGCGCATCAGAATCGATTTCCTCACCACTGTCATCGGTTATTTTCTGAATCACTTTACTAAAGTCGATTTGCAGGCGACGCGGCAGTTCCAGGCCGTGATCCTCCTGCATAATAAATGCGACACCACCTTTACCCGATTGCGAGTTAACCCGGATCACTGCCTCGTAATTGCGCCCCAGATCGGCGGGGTCAATCGGCAGGTAAGGCACTTCCCAATAGGGGTCTTTTTCACTTTGCAGGGCCGCCAGGCCCTTTTTGATAGCATCCTGGTGAGAACCTGAAAAAGCGGTAAATACCAACTCCCCGGCGTAGGGGTGGCGCGGGTGAATGGGCAGGCGGTTGCAGTATTCAGTGGTGCGCATAATGTTATCCATATTGGCAAACGTCAGCTTGGGATCGACACCCTGGCTGTACAGATTCATCGCCAGTGTCACTAAATCGACATTGCCGGTGCGCTCACCATTACCAAATAAAGTACCTTCGACGCGTTCGGCACCCGCCATTTGCGCCAGTTCGGCGGCACCCACCGCACAGCCCCGATCATTGTGCGGGTGCACTGAAATAACCACGCTGTCACGTCGGCCAATATGACGGCAAAACCACTCAATTTGATCGGCATACACATTTGGCGTAGACATTTCCACTGTCGCGGGTAAGTTTAGAATAGCTTTGCGTTCAGGGGTTGGCTCCCAAACATCCGTGACGGCGTTGCACACCTCAACTGCGTAATCCATCTCGGTGCCGGTAAAACTCTCGGGTGAATACTGAAATAACCAATGTGACTCGGGGTTCTGTTCAGCCAGGTCACGTACCAACCTGGCACCATCGGTGGCGATTTTTAAGGTGCCGGCACGGTCTAGCCCAAACACAACGCGCCGTTGCAGGGTGGATGTTGAATTATAAACGTGGACGATAGCGCGCTTTACCCCTTTCAGTGCCTCATAGGTTCGGTGAATCAACTCACTGCGCGCCTGCGTTAGTGCCTGCACGGTCACATCATCCGGGATCAAGTTCTGTTCAATTAACTCGCGGCAAAAATCAAAGTCAGTTTGTGATGCCGAGGGGAAGCCAATTTCTATTTCCTTGAAACCGCATTCCAGTAGCATTTTAAACATGCGCAGCTTGCGCTCGATGCCCATCGGCTCGATCAGCGCCTGATTGCCATCACGCAAATCGACGCTGCACCATGTCGGCGCGTGGGTGATAACCTTGTCTGGCCATTGCCGTTGATCGATGGCAATTGGGGCGAAAGGACGATATTTGGTACTTGGGTTACTTATCATAGCGTTTACCTGCCTAAATATAGATGCAATAAAAGAGACGGCAAGATACCGGCCAGCCTGGTGCCGTTTTACTCCAGGTGACCGTTACTAAGTCGTGCAGGTAACAACCGCACAGGCGCACGCCAGAAAGAGGCAGGGAAGCAGGGGAAAGGTAGTTTTTTCATAGTGGGCACAATCATCAAAGCAACAAAATAAACAACGACAAAACAACCCGCACGGCCTACGCCGTGCGGGCTAACTAAGTCGTGTAATAAAAATGCCCATAAAGCAAAGCCTAATAGGGGAATGGGTAAAATGCAAGTTTCAGTTTATTCCAATGCGAAATAAACGTGAATAAGGAGCGTATTTCCAGTGTGTGGTATCAATGAAGCTTGGAGTGTAAGTTGGCTGCCCATGGGCAGCTCATGGTTTTATGGCGCCTTTGAGGCGCTCATCTAATAAGCCCCCGGCTTTGCCGGGGGTAATTTAACTCGCTCATGACGGTATCTGTTCCAAAACCAATATCACCACGCACAAGTTCAGGTTTGCTATCTGCTGGCAAACGGTTCAGCAGTGATAGCAAACCGGGTAGTGAGCGGATGGTGAATGAGCATATACGAGTAATTCTAGCGTAAAAAAACAATGGATTAACAAAGCCGCCTTTTTTCTGGGCAATTTGTTGTCTCTTATCAAGCATTTTAGTGTATTTTTTATCAGATGGATGAATACATTCCAGGCTCTTTGTTTTTGATGTTTCTTCAAAAATACGCATGATATTATAAGCCATAGCAGTAAAACGTATTTGACTGTTCAGCGCATTCAGGTTTGACGACCAGGCTTTTCTTTCGGTGAAATCACTTTGACTATTGTTGAATGATTTTTCTATCGTCCAACGCCTGTAATAGAGCATAGCAATAGTGCCTGGGTTAATTGACTCTGGTAGCGTTGAAATAAATTGATGTAATTGGCCTGTTTCTGGGTCGCGGTATTTGACAATATAAAATTGAACCTTTTGCCCATTTAATCAGATATTAAATGGGTATTTTTTAAAAAAATTCTACCGGTGAATACAAGTGTTTTTTTGGATAATTTTATTTATTTTCTGAATTATAAAGTTTGCTATCGGTTTGTAAAAAAACAGTACAAATATTATAAAAAATACTATTTGTAGCTTATGGCGGCTCTTTTCAGGTGTTATTCATTGTGTTATTAGCTTCCTGGTCGGATTCTAGTGGTACACCCATGAAAATTCTGGTAAAAACACTTCATCTTCAGCACCTTAGACGCCCTCACTACGATTCAACTGCGGAATTTAGATTTAAACCTATGAATTCAACACAACGCGCAGTATTTTTACCGGCCTTTACTATCCAACTGCTACCTGGATGAAATCATCCAGGCAGCCATGGCCTCCTACTTAAAATACGTTACGCAGTTAAGCGAGGAACGATATGGCAATATCGCAATGGCCATTGCTGACCGGCGTGGCCGTCACCATACAACTAGGCCGTGCGTCATTTGATTCACATCGGTAAAAGGGATACCACATATCGCTATTTGCTTTTTGTCCTGACGCATCCTCGGCGCCATCATCATTCGCAACAATGCTGCGGAGCCGAATTTGTCCGGAAAATCCCGAGTCGCTACTATCCATAAACCTCACTTGAACGGTTGATGTATTAGCTCCGTCATCTAAAATACACAAAATTATTGGACCTTTATTTCGCATCGATTCGCCCGCATAATTGCGTGTCCCTAATTCTAAATCCCGTGATTCGCCGACTGGGATCACGCAGCTTTTCAGGGAACCGTTATAGGTTTCTTCGAATCTCTCGATCGCAATCGTATACGGTGTCAAATTGCTCATCGAGGCCGCGATGATGTGATTATTTACTTGATCCCGTTTCATGTTACGACCCCCCATGGCTAAGTTGACACCACAGGTCACCAAACTGCCAACGACCCCAATACCCGAAAATACCCCTCTGACATCGTTTAGGCTACTTTCCTCGTCTAATCGCTTAAGGTGTTTCCAAACTAATTGCCCGGCTTCTTGTGCTCCGCTAAAACCTTGTAAATACGTTGTTAGTGCCATATCAATAACCTCTTTCTAAAATTTAAATTTATATCTTAAAATTTCTACTATGATTTAAACCGACGCCCAGGGCGTAAAGGTAATTCCCACCAAATGCGAGTTGGTCACGGCGGTCATGAGCGCGATCCCGAAAGATGGATTATCATTACTACCAGCCGCATACGCATAAAGGATTTCACCGCCTGATACAGATGGTGAAAGCTGGCTTGTGTCAAAATTAACGCCGCCATAGTCGCTAACGTGCAGACTGTAAGGATACCAGATATTGTTACGATCCTCATCAACGCAAAAGTGGATAGTAACATCCACAGACAATCCATTTTCAGCGCAAATCGCGAAACTTAAATAAACATCACCATATTCTGGGTTAAACGCCTTACTCATTTTGAATTCCAACTGACTATTCTTACCCGGTTGGATAATATCCAGATTAGCTCCGGCGTAAAATTCACCGTTACACCGGGTTCTATAGGGGACGATGACGTGGCCGGTATCGTTTTGCGCAGCAAAGGTTAACGTGTTTTGATCGCCATCCGGCTTTTTGATGGCCCCTAAAATCATCCCCAAGGAACCAATTGCGTTGGCGACATTATTAGTTTTATCTGAGGATGAAAGTTTTCTCATATTGGTTTCATTACTACTCAGAATCGCGGCTTTGCTGGTTGTATGATAAATCCGTGCGATTTTTCTCGCCGCTTCCGAAGTTGGTAGGCTACCAACGCTACCTTTGGTTTCTTTAACATTTTGATCGTTCATTTTTTATCCTCTTAAAGATTAAATTGAGAGTTATGGTTTCGTTTCAGCTTAAATGGTTGTTCTCCTTCTTTTGGTTAGCGTTTATAATTAACCTCTATACAGGTTTATTGGTTTTTTTGAAAAAATAACCTGCGCACAATATCTGCATATTCCTACATAGGTTGATTACATTTTATTTTAAATAACAAAGTATTCATACCAACATTATTTTAAGGTTAGGCTAGTATTGAAATTTGTCAAGGCAGTTGTTTTTTTATTAGAATCTATATGTATTTATGATTAATTTATTGATTTTAAAATTAAAATAAAGTAAATAATTATTGGTTGTGGCATACCCATATGCCATAGTAAGCGCTGAAACATTAGTGTTAAGTTACTTCCAATCAGGTTGTAAATTTGACAACGGTGCGATAGATGTTAAAAACTGCCATCTTCTTCACTGCCCGTCCTAGCAGGACACGCTATCTTGGTTTCTACTTATTGCTGACCCCGGTCAGTGTCAGAGCGTTGCCGATAGGTATGCCCTAAGAGATAGCTGGTCTCTCAAAAGAAGCAGCCATTTTGATTGTTTATTATTGGATTACTTTTTAGTTTCGTTTTGTTTTTTAACTCTGTCGGGGATTTTCCCGACGGGGAAGTTCTCCGGCTTCATTTTTTACTCTACTGGAGAATATTATGCCAAAACAAATCTTACCCGCCGAGTTGGCGGAAATCGTTGCGGGTTTACTCGTACAACCCACACTATTAGGTGAATTAGACCTGGCCGCCACCCAAAGACCTAGGACAAAGAGGGTCAAGTGTATTTAATTGTATTCAAAAAGGAATTTATTAAACAAAGCCTTTTAGCAGCCACCTGCAAGCTGGTGAAGGCATCACAATCGACGGTCAGGATGTAAACATTCTCGTCTCCCAGGATCTGTCGACACGGGAAACCAGTACGGAGCACAAAAACTTCACTATTGCCATCGACCTGTACGGGGGCAGTAGGGGTGGTGTCAACCTGAGCAGCGATAGCGCCAGTAGCCACCGCCGTGAAGTCACGCAAACCAACGCCGCCCTGTTGGCCAATAACATCACAATAAACACAAGGGACACCACACCGATCAGGTATTTCCCAAGACACAGGTACGGTTGTGCATCATTCATTAAGTGCGTACCTCGCTGAAATATGTTTCCTGAAAGGGCTACAAGGTGGTCACAGCCGATTTGAAGATGGTCTACCGGTCAACAGAGTAGGCAGGTTTACAGGTTCTGACGGGCTTTGGTGAACGTTGGGAGGGTCAGTACCCGAGCATTCAAGGTTTACAGCAAGCCAATTGAGAGAATCTAAGGATATTGTTTGATTGCCTGACAGTAGAATCTCCGCGCTATGTTACAATTCTGCCCATGAAATTCGCCGACCCCCGCAACGACATTGCCTTCAAGAAAATCTTTGGTAATGCCCAGCACAAAGAAGTGTTAATCCACTTCGTCAATGCTGCGTTGGATTTTCCTGAAGGGGCCAAAGTTGTCGATGTCAATTTCAAAAACCCCTACCAGCCCCCAAAAATAGAAGACCTGAAAGAAACCGTGCTGGATGTGACCGCCACTGACCAGCAGGGGCGTAGTTTTATCATCGAAATGCAAGTACAGCGTGACAGTTGGTTTGCCAAACGCAGCTTGTACTACACCGCCAAATCGTACGTTAACCAACTGGATGCAGGGGAAGACTACCAACAACTGAAAAAAGTGCATTTTATCGGCATTCTAGACTTTGATTTCAGCCTCGACGCCCAACAGTACCTCTCCAACCACCTAATACTCAACACCCGTACCGGGCAAAACCAATTAAATGACTTTGCTTTTTGTTTTATCGAGCTGCCTAAATTCGACAAAACCTTAGAACAATTGGAGGGTGTTGTAGATCAATGGATTTACTTTCTCAAGCACACAGGCAAACTGGAGTCGATACCGGCGTTATACCAGCAAGACCCGGTTTTCAAAACTGCCTTTGAAGTAGCTAAACAGCATAGCTGGAGTTCGCAGGAGTTGGAGGTTTACGATTACATAAGCCTGCGTCGGGGTCGGGAACTCAACCAGATCCAAACCGCTAGAGAAGAAGGCCGAGAGGAAGGCCACGAAGCGTTGGCCGCGAAAGCGGTACCGGCGCTTATAATGTTGGGTCAATCTGATGATCAGATTGCCGAGACACTGGGCCTGCACCATGAAGTAGTAGCCCGGTTCAGAAAGTGACGGATAGTAAAAAATAAAAGGATTAAGCGTATTTAACTGCATTCAAAAAAATTTAGAACCAAATCAATAAATGAAGATGTTGAGGGAAGTACTTGCCCGATAATATATACACAGGAAAAATCTTTTTTCAGAGGTGACCAATCACAACACTACCCCTGATTTTTCTGGGTATTGGGTGAAAGCACGTTGTTGACAAAAGTATAACGCAAGTTATATTTTTGTGATGAAAACAGCGATATTAATTCCCGATTCAATCTTTCTCTTCTCGGAAGCGATCAGGTCGGGGGCAATGTAGGGATTGATAACTCACCACATATGAAGAGGCATCAATACACGCTATTTATGCCTTTTTCTCCTGAATGGCTTTGAAATTTTTCAGTCGTCAATAATAATCAGGTGATTAGGCAGTTCATTGGTGTTTTCACTCTCTGCAGGGGCGTGCTCGGCAAGTAGTGCACCACAACGCGCAATGCAGTCGAGAAAACCTTGCAGGGTATTGCCCGCTTTTACCTGGTGGGTAAAGTCGTTGATGATGTCTGCCCACTGCGCATCGTCGACGTGCTGACTGATACCACGATCAGCAATGATCTCGACATAGTGTTCCGCTTCTGAAACAAAAATCAGCACGCCTGTTTCACCACGGGTGTGGTGGAGGTTGTTTTCCAAAAACTGACGGCGCGCCATATTCGCTGCACGCCAGTGTCGAACATAGGCCGGTATCAATCGATAGTGGATTATCGGCAATCTGAATATCAGGCTTAGACTCACAAATACTACCAATTGCACAAGGTACAGCGCGGTTGTTTCAAGTGGCGATACCCAGATTAATAATAGGGGTAATAACAAGGCGCAAAAGGCGGCCCACAGTAGTGGAATGTAGTGGTAGTCATCACTGCGTGCTGCCAGCACGGTGACCAGCTCAGCGGTGGTTTTCTGTTCAATGGTGTTTATTGCGGTACTTACCTGCGCCTGTTCGTGTTTATTTAATAGCGCCATTACCATCCTCCCGAGGCGCCACCGCCCCCAAAACTGCCACCTCCACCACCGCTAAAGCCGCCACCAGAACGACCACCACGGGAAAAGCCACCACCGGCCAGGCCGCCGATAAGCAGGCCACGACGAAAACCACGGCGCCGCCCAAAACGTCGCCCGCCATTAATAAACCGAAAAGCAGAAACGCAGGCAAAAAAGAACAATAACGGTAGCAGTTGGCTGTTGTTTGATTTATTGGCACGGGTCGTTTGCGCCATTTTATAGCGACCACCCAATGCCTCAATAATGGCTATAGTACCCAGCGCGATGCCCTGTGGATAATCGCCCTGTTTAAACTGTGGCAGGATTTGTGTTTGAATAATATTGTGGCTGATGGCGTCGGTTAGCTGACCCTCCAATCCGTAGCCCACTTCGATAGCGACTTTGCGTTCTTTTGGGGCAATAAGCAGCACTACGCCATTGTTTTTGTCTTTTTGCCCTACCGCCCAGGCACGGCCCAGTTGATAACCATAGTCCCTGATTTCGTAACCTTGCAGACCTTTGACGATGGCGATTACCACTTGATTACCGGTGGCATTTTCGTGGGCCGCCAGGCGTTCGCTAAGGTGCGTGACGGCAGGTTGATCGAGTATACCTGCGGTATCCACTACCCGGCCCGATAGCGGTGGAAACGTGGGCGCAGCCTGTAGTGACAGTGATAGCAGTAGCGTGCTTAATGCGATCAAATACCGCATTAGAACTGCACCTTGGGCACCTTATCGGCGCTTTCACTGGTCGACTGATAGGTCTCTTTTGTCGGTAGATCTGAATAGAGCAGAGTGTGCCAGATTTTGCCCGGAAAGGTACGCACTTCGGTGTTAAATCGTTGCACTGAGGCGATGTGGTCACGCCGGGCTACGCTGATGCGGTTTTCGGTGCCTTCCAGTTGTGATTGCAGGGCGAGAAAGTTTTGATTCGATTTTAAATCCGGGTAGCGCTCGGCGACCACCAGCAAGCGGCTTAACGCACCGGACAGTCGACTCTGGGCCTGTTCAAACTGTTGCAGCCGCTGGGGGTTATCCAGCAGGTTACCGTCGATCTGGATTGAGCCAACTTTGGCGCGGGCTTCGACGACGGCGGTGAGGGTGTCTTTTTCCTGGGCGGCGTAACCCTTGACTGTAGAGACCAGGTTGGGAATTAGGTCTGCACGCCGTTGATACTGGTTTTCAACCTGTGACCAGCTGGCTTTCACTTCTTCATCTAACGCGGGGATGCTGTTAACGCCACAGGCGGCGAGCAGTATCGTGAGCGGTAGTATTAGAATAGTGCGCAGTGTTGTGTGCATAAGCTGTCCTCTAAGTCCTGTAGTGTAGGCAGTGGTTATTTGCAGGGCGGGAACACGCATCAGTATGAATTGGTCGGGGAGACAGGATTTGAACCTACGACCTCTGCCTCCCGAAGGCAGCGCTCTACCAGGCTGAGCTACACCCCGACCGTGGCGGGGAATTCTACGCGATACACCAAATACCTTCAAAAGAAATATAGCAACGCGTTCAATCTGGTATTCAATCCGGCACCAACCATCCCTCTGTATGCCGCACCACTAATGTGGTCAGTAGATCGATATGGTCATCGCGGTTATTGAGTGCCGGAATGTAGCGGTAGCCGCCGCCGCCCGCTTCAGTGTAAATCTCGCGGTTTTCTTCTTCTATCTCTTCCAGTGTTTCCAGGCAGTCAGCGGAAAAACCGGGGCAAACAATGTCTACTGAGGCGCAATCACTGCGTCCGAGTGTTTCCAGCGTTTGTGAGCAATACGGTTGTAGCCATGCCTCTCGGCCAAAACGCGATTGGAATACCAACTGCCAATCATCGCTGTTTAGTTGCAATGCACTGGCCGTAAGCCGGGCTGTTTCCTGGCACTGGAAAAAGTAAGGGTCACCGTTTTTTACACAGCGAAGAGGGATGCCGTGAAAGGAAAACAGTAATTTCTCATTGCGTGGTGAAGTATCCCAGGCATCACGAATACTGGCTGCCAGTGCACCAATATAGGCCGGGTGCCGGTAATAATCGTTGATAAAACGCAATTCTGGCACCCAGCGATAGCGCTGCAGTTGCCGGGTCACTTCGTCAAATACGGTGGCGGTGGTAGCGGCACAGTATTGTGGGTACATTGGCAATACCAGTAAACGGGTGACCTGTTGTGCGTACAGCTCCCGCAAACCCCGGGCAATTGAGGGGTTACCGTAGCGCATCGCAACGCATACAGTGACTTCATTGCCTAGCTGTGCAACCAACCTGGCCTGCAGGCGATCACCCTGTTGTCGTGAAATTGCCAACAGAGGTGAGCCATCTTCTGTCCAGACTTTGGCGTAGTTTTTTGCGACTTTAGCGGGGCGTATGCGCAAAATAATGCCATGCAGGATGCATTTCCAGATAAACATGGGTATTTCGATCACACGTGGATCACTCAAAAACTCGGCCAGGTAGCGGCGCACTGCACTGGCTGTCGGTGCGTCTGGTGTGCCGAGGTTGACCATTAACACCCCCAGCCTGCCACCTTTTAATACGGTTTTTTCAACGTGATCCTGAGGGTGGCCAATAAAGCGATTCATAGGTTTTTACCGTGCATGCGAATAGGTTAATTGTAGCGGTGAAGTGGGATAACTATGCACGCTTATGCTGATTTTTATCCTGTTTTTATTTGCCTGGTATTAATAAAAATCAACAATTGGTTGTATCTTCATAAACATTTGTTATATATTTTCTGCTCAATCAGTAACTAGCCCGCACTGCAACACCCATAGCATTGACCATAATCTGGTGTCTTTATCCTCGCCGTGATCAACCGGGCGTCGTTCTATGGGGCTTAGCTTAAAAAACGCAGTGGGTTGTGTGTGTTAGTACACCGTCTACCTTCTATTGACGGGTTCAGTTAGCCCACAAGCGTGGCAGAGCAAGGCGTTTTTGCGTAATCACAGTGGTGCTATTGTGAGTAACAACAACGCAGATCGGGTGTGCTTGTGGGCTAACCCTGTAACATTAGTTTGTTGGGCGTTGCGCTGTTGGCACTGCCCGGCGTTGCACTGGCTTGCCATAGAACCACTATGCCGCGCCAGTGCGCCTTGTTCAGTGCCAACAGCGCAACGCTGAACCCGTCAATAGAAGGTAGACGGTGTACCAGGTGCACCCGTATTATCATGGGTAGTATCAATGAATTATCGTTTTGTCAGGAGCGAAAGCAATGCCGTTAAAAGTTGCCGTACTTTGTGAGAGCGTCGAGGGTGAGCGCCGTGTGGCGCTTGATCCAAGCGTGGTCGAGCGTTTGGTTAAGCAGGGTTGCACGGTTGCGTTGCAATCGCAGGCGGGGGCTAACGCTGGGTTTCCCGATGCGGCTTATTCCGCCGCCGAAGTGGTCGCAACCCGCGAGCAGGCGATTGAAGATGCCGATATTGTCGTCAAGGTATTGCCCCCCAACAGTGATGAGGTGGCATTGTTAGCACCCGGTACGCTGCTCATTTCGTATATGTACCCACACCAGAACCACGACATAGTACGCCAACTCGCCAAACGCGAAGTGAGCACCCTGTCGATGGAGTTGATTCCACGCATCACCCGCGCCCAGGCGATGGATGCGCTCTCTTCACAGGCGACAGTTTCCGGTTACAAGGCAGGGTTGATGGCGGCAGAGTTATCGCCACGCCTGTTTCCCATGTTGACCACCGCAGCGGGTACTATCCGCCCATCCAAGGTGGTGGTGATTGGTGCGGGTGTTGCCGGTTTGCAGGCGATTGCCACTACCCGGCGTCTCGGCGCACAAGTCGAGGCTTACGATATCCGCCCGGCGGCTAAGGAGCAGGTTGAATCGCTGGGTGCCAAGCTGATCGATACCGGCGTTAATGCCGAGGGTGAGGGCGGTTATGCCCGCGAGCTTACTGATGCCGAGAAGCAACAGCAGGCAGACGCCTTGGCAAAGCATTTGAGCAAAGCACATGCAGTGATTACAACGGCGGCGATTCCTGGTCGTCCCGCCCCTAAAATTATCACCCAGGCGATGGTCGAGGATATGCTACCCGGCGCCGTTATTATTGATCTGGCGGCAGAGACCGGCGGTAACTGTGTATTAACCGTGCCCGGTGAGACCATTTACCACGGTGATAAGGTCATTCACGGGCCACTCAACGTCGCCAGCTCTGCTCCGGTACACGCCAGTGAAATGTACGCGAAAAATATTTTCAACTTACTCAGCCTGACGATCCAGGAAGGCCAACTAAATCTGGACCCTGAAGACGAGGTCATTGCGGGTTGCCTGTTGACTCACGCCGGGTCTGTCGTGCACGTTCCAACCTGTGAACAGATGGGCATTAGCGGGTCGACCCCGGCAGCGGCAGATACAGGCGCAGCAGGGGATGCCGACGGTAATGCGGTGGTGCGTTTTCTCGACGCCCCACGCGGTGCGCCAGATGATCTGACAAAAATCAGTGGCGTTGGCCCCAAATTAGCAGAAAGCCTCAATGAGGCAGGTATTTACCATTACTGGCAAATTGCCGAATTAGATCAGGCGGGTGTTGAACAAATCGACACCCAGTTAAAATTTAAAGGCCGTGTCCAGCGCGATAACTGGATTGAACAGGCCAAAACACTTATGGGGGGCGCGTAATGGAAGGTTGGGTTGCACTGTATATTTTTATGCTGGCCGGGTTTACCGGCTATGAGGTGATTTCCAAAGTGCCGGTTATTCTACATACACCGATGATGTCCGGCTCCAATTTTGTCCACGGCATTGTTGTGGTTGGGGCGATGGTGGCGCTGGGCGGCGCACAAACCGGGCTGGAGCAGTTAATTGGGTTTGTCGCGGTATTTCTTGCGGCGGGCAATGCCGTCGGTGGTTACGTAGTCACTGAGCGCATGTTAGAAATGTTCAACCCAGGCCAAAAAACCAATAAAGCGGGAGGGGTCGGCAAATGACATTTTCATTCGCAATCAACGCCAGCTACTTTATCGCAGCGGTATTGTTTATTTTTGGTCTGAAACGCATGAGCTCACCGGTCACTGCACGTGCCGGTATCATTTGGGCCGGGGTGGGAATGTTGATTGCCACGCTGGCCACCTTCCTCACACCGGGGATGGAGAACTACCTGTTAATCGTGCTCGCTATAGCGGCCAGTTCAGGTATTGCCTGGTATAGCGGTAAAAAGGTCGCGATGACCGATATGCCGCAAATGATCGCGCTGTATAACGGCATGGGCGGTGGTGCAGCGGCGGCGATAGCGGCAGTTGAGTTGATTAAAGGGGTAGAACATACCGCCGCCGCTCAGGCGCTGGCAGTATTAGGCGCCCTGATTGGTGCGATTGCTTTTTCCGGGTCGTTGATTGCCTTTGCCAAACTACAGGGTATTTTAACCAGGCTGTACAAGTTTCCTCACCAACAACTGGTCAACCTCTCCGTCTTTGCCCTGACGGCCTTACTCGGGTTGATCCTGGCTACCAGTACAGGCTCGCACGGTTTGATATTGCTGCTGTTTTTTGGCCTGGCACTGCTATTTGGCGTAATGATGACCGTGCCTATTGGCGGTGCGGATATGCCTGTGGTGATTTCACTGTTCAATGCACTCACCGGGCTGGCCGTGGGCTTTGAGGGGTTTGTACTGGCAAATCCGGCGATGATGATTGCCGGTATCGTCGTTGGTTCAGCGGGCACGTTGCTGACCCAGTTGATGGCCAAAGCGATGAACCGTTCATTGGCCAATGTGCTGTTTTCCGGGTTTGGTGCCGATGAAGGCACAAGCACAGCGGAAGGTCCAAGCGGCAGCATGAAAGCCATCGATGCCACGGATGCTGGGATTACCATGGCCTATTCTGAAAAAGTCATCATCATTCCCGGTTATGGCATGGCAGTGGCGCAGGCGCAGCACAAAATATGGGAACTTACGGAACTGCTGACCAAGCGTGGTGTGGAAGTACGCTTTGCCATTCACCCAGTGGCCGGTCGGATGCCGGGGCATATGAATGTGTTATTGGCCGAGGCGGGTGTACCGTATGACATGATTGTCGACCTCGACGAGGTTAACGCCGAATTTGCCACCTGTGACGTAGCGCTGGTAATCGGCGCCAATGACGTGGTCAACCCGGCGGCGCGGACAGACAGGCAAAGCCCAATCTATGGTATGCCGATTCTGGACGCTGACAAAGCGCACAACGTCATCGTTATCAAACGCGGCCAGGGAACAGGATTTTCGGGCATTGAAAACCATTTGTTCTTTGGGGATAACACACAAATGCTATACGGCGATGGGCAGCAGGCGGCGGTCGATTTAATTGCCGGGGTTAAATCTTTGGGTGAATAAATAATAATAGACGAGGTAGAGACAAAACCTGTTTTTGTCTCTACTGGTTTATTAATATTTGTATTTATCTGTGGTGTTACAGGGGTTTCGCTCGCGAGGTACAGGTATTTATTGACGTTGTGCACAGCGAAGCTACCGCTTCTCAGCAACTGTTCCTACTTTTCGACAAATGCTTCACCTTGCTGAAATAAGCGTGGTTGATTGTCTTTTAGGCCCATAACATAGCCACCACCCTCCTGCCACAATTTTCCTGATCATTATTTTTCTGGCAGTCCATCGTATCAATGGTAATGGTTGTGCCTAACGCTTTTTTAGGTATCGTGTATTGATATCCAAACTAATACCATGTCTTTTTTTAGTTGGTAGTGAAGGGTATGGTATGGCGCTTTTGAGCATTTCTCACAGAGATCCTCTGTTATTACAAGTTCAACCGACGATTGAAAAATATTGACTAAGCGTGCAGATGAAAAGCCAAAATACCGATTAACGCGAGGGTAGAGTGCTTTAAAGAGACACTCTTTTGCTGAAAATATGATCGTTAGAAAAAGCGTAAATTCAAGTTTTTGCCTGAATTCTGAAAGGTATAGTGCATACTCGGTGTTGTCAATGATTTGTGTATATATTTTGTTTGCTATATCAGGACACATAATATTTTCAATATCAACGCCTAAGCCTGTCGTGTGGGTGTCACATGACACCATACTAATGGCTGTGGATTTGGTATGTGATATTGAACCCACCACACCTTGGGGCCATACAGGGCAGCGATTGTGTCCTATATCAACGCTGTGATTGCCATGCCCGATCTTTTCAAGCGATTTGTGTGCACAAAGACGACCAGCTAAAAACTCCGCTTTTCTCTTTACTGGTGCTTTGGATATTTGTTGAGGTAAATCAATGCCATTAATGCTAAATAGCGCATCATTATACTGATTTACTTCATATTGGCATGCATAGCTATTTATGGGCGATGTGGGTAAATAAAAGCTATTTTCTTGTGAGGTAAACATTCTATGCCTTCAGTTTATAGTGGTGATGTTTTTGTTTTAATGCAGGTGCTCCCGCTAAGAGTGATTTGAAGAATTAACGAATAAAATCAAATAGTTTCATTCCATTGAAAATTATCTTTTCGTATATTTCAGGCAATTTTTGCATAAAAACTGACTTTCTCATCAACTTAACAAAATATTGGTAGTACACCTAAGTATTTGATAATTAAGATACTCTGCTGATTTTCTCAAAAAAACCAGCGGGATCCGAATAGCGCTTACTTAGCAGTTAACCCGCTGAATTAATTAAAGTATCCTCACTAAAAATCAGGATAAAGTAGGATGTGGTGACGACAGGAACCGCATCATTCCCGGCTGATGCGGTTCGCGTTGCTCACCACATCCTACCATAGAGAACATTTTTTCTTTATTATTCAATAAATTAATTGTTAAGTAAGTGCCATTCCAGCGGGACACCTTAATTTTAATGTTAAAAACTTTACTTTCTTTTTTTTCTACTACTATTTTGAGTAGAATTCAAAAAAACTAGCGCGAACACTATCCATATAAATATATTGCCTAGATATAAAAAGAGGAGGGTAAAAAAACATGGTTACCAAAAAAGTAACTGAATCTATTAAAGTTGTTGGCCTTTTAGTGCGTACAAATAATATGCAGGCTATACAAATTATTCCGGCACTTTGGCAAAAATTCTACTCAGAATCTATGCCTGAAAAAATTACCAACAAGGCGTCAGATAGTGTTTATGCCTTATACACTGATTTTGAAAATGAGGGTATTGATAATAAAGGGCAGTATTCATTTTTAATCGGTATGGAAGTCAAGGACTTTAGCGATATTCCTGATGGTTTGAGTAAAGCTGTTATTCCATCAAGTAACTATTATCAGTTCGATATAGAGCGAGGGAAACCAGAAAAAGTATTTGAAAAATGGAAGGAAATATGGGATATGACGGATCTTGAGAATACCTACAAATGTGATTTTGAGCGATACCAGAGTAGCGGAGAAATCGCTATTTATATTGGTACTCAGTCGTAATGTGAGAGTTTATAACACAATGTCCCCATTTTCTGTAAGTGCATTCCCATGTATTTTATTAGTAAAATGTTTTGTTTTGGAACGGCAATAAAAAATATTGATTACCATCTTTTCTCTAGGCGAATAAAATCTTATGACCGGGGTAGGTGGCTTCTATTAACATTTAAATATCTGATATTGCTTTTTGTTGCATTTTTTTCAACAGCAAATCTTGCCACATCTAACCTAAATTCAACGGGTAACTTTACACTTTTTGAGTCAGGTCAAGTTAGACCATTATCAATGTCCCCTAATGGAAAGTGGTTGTTTGCTGTAAATACACCAGCGAGTAAGCTTGAAGTATTTCGTGTACATCGTTGGGGGTTGATTCACAAGGCTTCAGTACAAGTAGGGTTAGAACCAGTCGCTGTTGCAGCGAGAAATAATGATGAAGTTTGGGTTGTTAATCACTTGTCAGATCATGGGTGTACCACTAGAATCCTGCCAGGAAGCTAATAACGCAATGAATAACACCTGAAAAGAGCCGCCATAAGCTACAAATAGTATTTTTTATAATATTTGTACTGTTTTTTTATAAACCGATAACACGCTTTATAATTCATAAAATAAATAAAATTATCCAAAAAAACACTTGCATTCACCAGCAGAATTTTTTTTTAAAATACCCATTTAATATCTGATTAAATGGGCAAATTGAATATGAACGAAATGATGACCGTTGAAGAATATATCACCGAACACTGTAAAATAAGTATGGAAAAAGCAATTGCTGCTGAACGCTTCCCTTTATGGAAAAGATCATGCGATTCCATTGATGACGTAGCTTTTTCTCGACATGGGTTACTTCGCTGTATAAGTCTTGTACATAGTGGTCGTCACTATCTACAGGTTACGGATGAAATATACGACGAGACAATTTGTCATTCAAGCTATTTTAACGCATTGAAGTCGACAAGACGGATGAAGATGATGCAAGCCATGGAAAAGCAAAGCTATCAACTGCAAAGTGAGAAATTATCTTCTTTGGACATTGATTATTTAAAACAATTTCCTGAACTTGAAGAATATCGAGTAGAAGCAGCTGATGGTCATTTTATACAGCATGCTTGTCACACAGAGAAAAATCGTCAGGGCAACGTCTTCGCAGCAGGCTTTATTCATGCCTTGAACCTCAGAAATGGACTTCTAAGACCACTTTGTGTCGTGACTAACGGTACTGAACGGCACCAGGAAATACCCGCGTTACGTTCTTATATTGAACAACGTTGTGGCGAAAAAGAGACTTGGCAAAAGCATCTCTATATATACGATAAGGCGGTGACTGATTATGCATGGTGGGAAAAGCAAAAACAGCATCAGAATTTTATGATTTCAGTACTCAAAGAAAATGCAGTTGCAACTTTTGTCAACTCTATACCCTATGACCAGGGTAGTGAAATTAATACAGGGGTTGAAGGCTATAGTGTATATAAAAATAAAAAGGTCCAATTTCATATTGTTAAATACCGCGACCCAGAAACAGGTCAATTACATCAATTTATTTCAACGCTACCAGAGTCAATTAACCCAGGCACTATTGCTATGCTCTATTACAAGCGTTGGACGATAGAAAAATCATTCAACAATAGTAAAAGTGATTTCACCGAAAGAAAAGCCTGGTCTTCAAACCTGAATGCGCTGAACAGTCAAATGCGTTTTACTGCCATGGCCTATAATATCATGCGTATTTTTGAAGAAATATCAAAAACAAAGAACCTGGAATGTATTCATCCATCTGATAAAAAATACACTAAAATGCTTGATAAGAGACAACAAATTGCCCAGAAAAAAGGCGGCTTTGTTAACCCATTGTTTTTTTACGCTAGAATTACCCGTATATGCTCATTCACCATCCGCTCTCTGCAAAATGCAATAATGACAAGAAAGTCTCTTAGAACTATTATGCATAGCTTAGTGAGGCATTTAAAACCTCGACAGCCAGGAATTTTGAAACACTGATGAAAATATTTACATCCCTGCCAATCTCAGACCCATGGCGGTGGGTGTCAAACGCACGTTTACATAAGCTGATACAGCGCTGGGGAGGCCCCACTGACACTATTTCCGCCGATGCACTGGCATTTATGTTGGCAAATTTCCGAAGAGGGTCTAAAAATGCTTATCTGTATCAAAAGGAATGGCATGACAAGCGTTTGGTAGATTGTCCTATTATTACGGTAGTGAGCGCAGATGACCCACTCACCAAGCGTTTTAACCGTAATTACCTGAACTGGAAGCGCTACGCGCAACATACACACCTGGTCGTACTCGATCAGGGTAAGCATTATTTTGTATCAGAGGAGGCTGAGCAAATGGCAAGTGTTATCCAGTATCTGTGGTCACATGCTAATGACTATAGCAATAGTGATCAATTAATTATGCTCTGGCAGCCAGAGAAAATGGTTCAAAATAGAGAGGTGAAACAATGAAAAAGTTTGATGATGCATCTGTCGAATCAGTTTTTGTCGGATATTCAGCCCGGTTTCGTGATCCATTGCTAAAAATAAGGGAGTGGATATTTACATTGTCAGAGCAGTCCCAGGAGATAGGCCCTTTACAGGAAACACTAAAATGGGGGCAACCAGGCTACGTGACACACAAAAGTAAATCGGGCAGTACAGTGCGCCTGGATCGATTTGGCCCGGATAAAATTGCCGTATTTTTTCACTGTAAAACCACGTTAGTAGATACATTCGGTACGCTCTTTCCGGGTGTGTTTGAGTTCTCAAAAAATCGCGCCATAGTGCTTGACCCAGATAACCCAATACCTGAAGCCGAATTACAGGTGTGTCTGGAAATGGCTTTAACTTACCATTTACAGAAACGTAAAAACGTCAATGTTGCCTAGAGGCGTAGGAGCGTGCCGATGAACGAGACCAATATCACCGTGTTTCCTGGTCAAGGTGCACAGTTTGTGGGAATGGGGGCACCGTTATTTGATCGTTATGAATACCATTTGCAGTTGGCGGATGAGGTGCTTGGCTATTCGCTTAAATCTTTATGCCTTGATGACCCAGAGCAGCAGTTGGCCAGTACGCAATTTACCCAACCGGCGCTTTATGTTGTGAACATCCTTCACTATTTAGATAATATTGAGCGCCAACCGGATAAGCCAGATGTATTGGCAGGTCATAGTCTTGGTGAGTACTGTGCTTTGTTTGCAGCAGGTGCCTTTAGTTTTGAAACGGGGCTGCGCATTGTTGCTGAACGCGGCAGACTAATGAATACATGCAAAAATGGCAGTATGGCTGCGGTCATTGGTCTGAGCTATACCGATGTGAGTGATATTATTACCGACAGTGCATATGATCAGCTGGATATCGCCAATATCAATACCCACAAACAGCTCGTTGTTTCAGGAAACCTGGATCAATTGACTACACTAGAGCAGCGTATCGATGGTTTAAATACGCAATTTCATTGGCTGAATGTTAGCGGTGCGTTTCACTCGAATGCTATGCGGTCTATTACACCCTCATTTGAAGCGTTTTTACAGACATGTCACTTTTTTCCGCTTCAGATTCCAGTTATTGCCAATGTGACAGCCGATTACTATCCTATGAATGACCCTGTACAGCTTATTGACCTTCTGACCAGGCAGCTTTCTAACCCAGTTCAGTGGTTAAAGACAATGGAATTTTTTCCGAAAGAACAGCTTAATATAACTGAGTCTGGCCCAAAACCGGTGCTGAGTCGATTATTTGAACAAATAAAATCAGAAGGAAAAAGCAAAGTTGAACACGGAAGCCTGAGTTGAATCTGCTTGAGAGTGCGTCTTCTGACAGATACCTCAATATCGTATTAGATTCCCAAATAGCATTATCATTATCGACGAGCACCGGGACTTTTCTCATCGGATCGAGTTTTCCAAATAAAGAAGCTCGCACCTACATAAAAGTAAACACCAAATAAACCATCAATTCAAAATTAATGATGTACTAATAGTTACTACTTAATAACATCGGTCTGTTTCATTTCAGTGACATTTTTTTCCAGGCTGTTAAGTGTCTTTTGGATTTCATCAACGGAATTAACCAGCTTGTTTCTGGAAAAAATCTTGATACTTTTCTTCAACCCGGCTCCCAGTTTTTTTCTATCCGGTGCTGGCGACCTGAGTTCTTTTTCGTTATCTGCCAGCACACTGAACAATTCCGCGTAGACAGCCATGTATTTGCGAATACGTTTACTGCCCCGCATAGCAACCTCTAGTGCCACTTCGCTAAATTGTAATCGCTCGCTGAAATGCGCATTTTCAACTGTCAGTGCCTCTATTTGTAACTGCGATGCCTCAGCATCAGCCTGTTCCCTTTTACCCCGACGCCCCAAAGCAAGTTTGATAATAAGAAAGCTGGCAATAATCAATGCAACGATAATATAAAGTGAAAATGCCGCCATCATATTTTTGATAGCCTTGCCTTTAGCGGGGTATAGCACGGAGAGTAGCTCGCTTAAGGCTCCAATGCTTTTCCCGACAGACACCCCTATCACCTGCTTAACATACGCCTCTGTCGAAGGGTGCTCTTGTGAAATTGCTTTCACATGACTGATATATTGAAAGAACAGTGGTGCATTTTCTTCAGGAAACAAAAATTCGTTGCGCGTTAATTCAGGTAATAGCTGGCGCATGGTCTTAACAGCTTCATCCTGATCATTGTCGGCCAGGTAATTGAGTATTGCCTGATTTGTTTTTTTGATAAGGATTTGCAAGGCGTCGTCACCTGCTGTTAATCTTTCCAGCTCCCGGCCTAAATCAGGTACATACCCCACTGAATTTCTCAATACAGCATTATGCCGTTTGAAACTTTCAACCGCACCAAGTCGAATCTCATTAATACTATCGTACCGTTTAATGGCACTCTGCCAGTCAGGGTTGTTTTTCAAAACCTCAGATTCATTGTTTGTCAGAAAGCGCAAAGCACTAAAGTAAGTGTTTATTTGCTTGCTAAGTGCAACGAGTGCGTCGTAGTTTTTGTCTAAACCATAACGGGATTTCAATACCAGTTTATCGAGCTCTTTATTCGCCTGCTCCAGGTTGTTGAGTAGCACAATCACTTTTTGTGCCTCTTGTTTATCGACCTGATTGAAATTGATAAACGCATAACCAGTGAGTGCGATAGCACCACCAATCAGTAACAGGACTGTAAGAATATACTTAATCATTATCGATACTCCTCTATTTCACCTGGGAGTGTTTTTAAGAACTCTATAATATCTTTTCTATCGGCGGCAGGGACATCAAAGTCGCGGCCCAGTTGATAGATGATCATAGTGTTAACGGCTTCATCGAGCGTGGCGGCCGAACCATCGTGAAAATAAGGTGGCGTGAGTGCTGCCAGGCGTAAGCTGGGCACACGGAATACGCGTTTGTCCCACTCATTTTTAGTAATTTCATAACGACCCAAATCGGTGTCATTGATATTTCTCAGGCTGGTATCTTTCAGTACACCAAATTTTTGAAACAGATTGCCACCGACATTGACGCCCTGGTGGCAGCTAACACAGCCATAATTTTTAAATTTCTGATAGCCACGCTTGGCCTGTTCGCTGATAGCCGTGCTATCGCCCTGGATGTAGCGGTCAAAGGGGCCGTTAGGCGTGATCAGGCTTTTTTGAAACTCAGCCAGTGACGTCTGTATAGCGCCTGCGGTAATGCCAACACCGTAGACCTGTTGAAACGTTTCCTGATAACCGGGTAGGCTTTCCAATACCTCAACGACATCCTGCATATCCGACATACCCATTACGCTAGGGTTCAGCAGCGGTGCTTTGGCATGGTCTTTGAGATTGTCGAATTTTCCATCCCAGTTTTGCCGAAAGTTGAAGACGGAATTGTATACCGTGGGTGTGTTGCGTTTGGTTTCTTTTCCATTCACCCCCACAGACAGGGGAAGGCGGTCAACACCGGCACCGCGCTTGGTCATGAAATGGCACGAGGCACACGACATACTTTTGTTGGCTGATATAGCGGTTTCAAAAAACAGCTTTCTGCCCAGTTCGGCTTTTGGTTTTGAATAGTCGATGGTCTTGGGGATTGGCTTAATGAAGGCAGTAAGGTCTTCTTCTGCAATGGTGGGAGAGGATAATACCAGCCCGATACCTAGCGCCATCAGTGCGATTTTCACGCTTGAATGGCGACACCCTCTAAAGGATGCTGTCGGTACATTTGCAAGCATAGAGACCTCCACTCAAATATATATTGACTATATACTACTTTAGGCCAATTTGACGTAAACACTTCCCACTTTGGGTTGTGTAAAATTTAAGTACAGATGGGTTATGCCTGGTAGTGTAGTATTAATCTTGTAAATTAATGGTTTACGACCAATTTTTGTCAGGTGGGTTCCTCGTTTTTGTTATTTATCCATCAGTGTCGGTATACGCCGGGTACCGGACTAATCCCGTTCTGAATCGGTTGCCGCCATCTGTTCATCGTTATAACGATGGCCTTTTACAGTATTTTCGTTAATCAGTTCGTCGAGTGTCTGTACCACTGAGGCATCCAGCACAATATCGCCAGCGCCTGCGTTTTCGCGCATGTGCGCAAGGTCTTTAGTGCCTGGGATAGGGATCAGTGTCGCGTTGTCGCGTGCCAGTAACCACGCCAGTGCAAGCTGTGCCATGCTGCAGTTTTGGGCGCGGGCAATATCGGCAAAAGGGGCCAGCAACTTTACATTGTGCGCGAAGTTTTCAGGTGTAAAACGTGGCCGGGCGATCCCCTGGCGAATATCGTCTTCACCGAATTGGGTGACATCACCCGTGACGCCGGTAAGAAACGAGCGCCCCAGTGGCGAAAACGCGACAAAGGCAATGTCTAGTTCATTACACACCGAGAGTATTTTGCGCTCTGGCGTACGTGACCAAAGCGAGT
This sequence comes from Gammaproteobacteria bacterium, assembly GCA_965277715.1. Taxonomy (GTDB): domain Bacteria; phylum Pseudomonadota; class Gammaproteobacteria; order JBCCGL01; family JBCCGL01; genus JBCCGL01. The sequence goes on along the minus strand of OZ255836.1, from coordinate 3,115,106 downwards.
ACTCAGACTGAATAGCGGTGATTGGGTGTTCAGCGTGGGCGCGGTAGGTGGTTTCGGCGCAGACCTCAGATAAACCGATGGTTTTGATTTTCCCCTCTCGGCATAAATCGCCCAGTGCGCCGACACTCTCCTCAACCGGGACATCGGCGTCGACGCGGTGAAGATAATACAGGTCGATCACATCGGTTTGCAGGCGGCGCAAACTGTCTTCGCAGATTTTCTTAAGCACCTGTGGGCGTCCATCATTGACCGTTGCCCCGCTATCATTTTTAACAATGCCGCATTTGCTGGCCAGTATGTACTCATCCCGTCGGCTTTTTAAGGTATTACCGATCAGGGTTTCATTGTGCCCCATGCCGTACATCGATGCTGTATCGAGGAAAGTATAGCCAGCATCGAGGCATTCATTCAGCAATCGCACCGACTCTTTTTCATCGGCGGGTGCATAGCCCATCGACATATTCATACAACCAAGGCCAATGGCAGAAACGGTAAATGGGCCGAGTTTTCGTTGGTGCATAATGCAGCTCTGCTGGATACTGTCGGTGAAGAGAGGGCGATTGTATAGCAGTCATAAAACGGTGTTAACAGGGTCGGTATAAATACCACTACGATTACGCGCACAAAGCCGCTAGAATCCGCCCCTTTGCCAAATACCGGTCACCCTACCCCATGATATCCACTGCCAACCTCACCATCCAGTTTGGTGCCAAGCCACTCTTTGAGAATGTATCGATCAAGTTTGGTGATGGCAATCGCTACGGCCTGATCGGCGCCAATGGCAGTGGCAAATCGACCTTTATGAAAATCCTCGGTGGTGTACAGGAAGCCACAGCGGGCAGTGTATCAACAACCCCCGGTGAGCGTATGGCCATGCTGGGTCAGGATCAGTTTGCCTTTGAAGATCAGCGGGTTATCGATACTGTGGTGATGGGGCACCGCGATCTTTGGGCGGTGCAACAGGAGCGCGAGCGCATCTACTCCCTCGCTGATATGTCAGACGAAGACGGCATCAAGGTCGCCGAGCTGGAAGTGACCTTTGCCGAAATGGATGGTTACACTGCCGAATCGCGGGCGGGTGAGCTGTTACTGGGTGTAGGTATCCCCATTGAGCAACATTTTGGCCCGATGAGCGCTGTGGCCCCCGGTTACAAGCTGCGGGTATTACTGGCGCAGGCACTGTTCGCCGACCCGGATATTCTGCTGCTTGACGAGCCGACCAACAACCTCGATATCAACACCATCCGCTGGCTGGAAAGCGCCCTCAACGAGCGCGACTCGACGATGATTATCATCTCGCATGACCGCCACTTCCTGAATAGTGTGTGTACGCATATGGCCGATCTGGACTATGGTGAGATCCGCGTGTATCCCGGCAATTACGATGATTTTATGCTCGCCTCTACCCAGGCTCGTCAGCGGCAATTATCGAACAACGCACGCAAGCAGGCGCAGGTAAAAGAACTGCAGGCCTTTGTTGCACGCTTTAAAGCCAATAAATCCAAGGCCCGCCAGGCGACATCCCGCCAGAAGCAGATAGAAAAACTGCAAGTGGTTGAAATTAAGCCATCGAGCCGACAAAACCCCTACATACGTTTTGAAATGGAGAAAAAGCTGCACCGCAATGTAGTGGAAATCGAAAATATGAGCGCGGGGTATGGTGATGAAACGATCATCAAAAATATCAACCTGATTATCGAGGCGGGGGAAAAGGTCGCGATTATCGGCCCAAATGGTATTGGTAAAACCACGTTTTTAAATGCGTTAATGCAAAAAACAGTGCGTGTGGACGGCGCGATCAAATGGTCTGAAAACGCTGACAGTGGTTACTTTGAGCAAGATCACGCCGCAGTGTTTAACGACGATACCTCACTGTTTAACTGGATTTCACGGTGCGGGAAACCCGGTGATGATGAGCAGGTCATACGCGGTATTCTCGGTCGGTTACTGTTCTCCCGCGATGAGATAGACAAGGCGGTCAATGTCGTCTCAGGTGGGGAGCAGGGCCGCCTATTGTTTGGCCAGCTTATGCTTGGCCGCCACAATGTGATGCTGCTCGACGAGCCGACCAACCACCTCGATATGGAATCGATTGAATCACTCAACCTGGCGCTGGACCTCTACCCAGGCACGCTGATTTTTGTCAGCCACGATCGCGAGTTTGTCAGCTCGCTGGCCACCCGGATTATTGAGCTGAGCGACAGTGGGCTGGTCGATTACAAAGGGGGATATGAAGATTATCTACAGAGTCAGGGCATGAATTAAACCGCCAGATCTGAATGGCACTTCCTCAGCAGGCACTACACATGTATTTGCTTGTGTGCAGGTTAATACATATCGATCAACAATCGAAACATCATCAGCACGTTGCCATTGATTTTGTGTACTCAATAGCGGTGGGGTCTCGGTAAAATTAAAGCGTTTTCGATTATGTTGAGGTGAGGAGGATGAGCAAATACTTTCCGATAATTTTCCTATGGACCCATCCACGTTCAGTGTCCAGCGCCCTGGAGCGCGTCATGTTGCAGCGGGGTGATATGCAAACCCTGCACGAACCGTTTATCTACCTCTACTATCTGGGTGATGCCAACAAAACACTACTTCATTTCGATCCTCACTTCCATGGCCAGGCACAACACCCGCAATCGTACCAGGCTATCAAATCGATGATTTTGGACACGGCTGTGCAAGCACCCATCTTCGTTAAAGATATGTGTTACTACGTGTCGAAGTATATCGATGCAGACAAAGCATTTTTGCGTGAAGTCAAAAATACTTTTCTGATCCGTACCCCAGCGCGCAGCATTCCCTCCTATTACAAACTCGACCCTGAAGTAAGCTGCGATGAGATTGGCCTGGATGCTGTGTACAAACACGCCATGCTGGTTGCCGACATCACCGGAGAAATGCCGATAATCATTGATGCAGAAGACCTGATCCGCGACCCCAAAGGCACGCTGCGCGCCTATTGCCAGGCGCTGGGGATAAGATTTATCGAGGCATCATTAAACTGGGACGATGATGCTTTACCAAAAGAGTGGATGCATGTTGCCGGTTGGCATACTGATTTATCGGGTTCCAGTGGTATAGGGCGTGTGCAGCGCGCTGCTACCTCGCTGGATGATGCGCCGCATCTGCGGCAATTGTGTGATTACCATATGCCTTATTATGAGAAACTGCGGGCGCATTGCCTGCGACCAGTTAAGTATTAGGCTAGACCCGAATGGCACTTCCTTAAACTCTAAGTACATGAAAAATATGGAAGTACTTTCATTGTAAATGACCTATTTCTGTTTTTTGGGATGGTCATATTTTTTAACAACACCTCTGGCCACGTCCCTTGGCTGCATCAATAAAGGATACGGTTTGGGTCTTCGTTTAACCACTCTTGGTTCAATACGCCCCGGTCGATTATATCTATGATGAGCTTGATCGATTGGTGTCGAAAACGTTCCCGGATAGTTCTGAGAATGTGACATACACTTATGACAATTGTCCTTACGGCACGGGAAGGCTTTGCGGTGTTGAAGATGAAAGTGGCACCTACAGTTACGCTTACGATGCGCATGGCAATGTTGTCAGTATGACTAAGGTAGAATTAAGCCATGAATATGTTACGCGCTACCGTTACGATAACGGTGATAACTTAATTGGCATGACTTACCCTAGTGGTCGAGCGATAACAATTAATAGGGATGGGGTGCGCAGAGTAGAGTCGATAGGTGCGGAGATAAATGGTTCGGATCACACAGTAGCTAACGGTATTACCTACCGGGGTGATAATCGTTTATTGAGTTGTACTATAGGTAATGGTTTACAAGAGAGCCGTAGTTACGATCTACAGGGGCGTTTGGTAAGCCAGAACACAGGTGCTATCGACTCACGCAACTATAGTTACGATGCCAATGGCAATATCCTTAGTCGCACTACAACACCTCAAGACAGTGGTTATCAGTATGACGCCTTAGATAGGCTAATAGATGACACAATCAAAGGTGGCACTTCAGACTCATATGGATACGACTTAAATGGTAACCGAACGAGCCGTGTTAGAAATGCCTTGGAAATGACCCGTTACGACTACTCGCCTGACAGTAACCGGCTTAATTTCGTCGAAAAACGTTTCCGGGGTAACAACGCGGTTGTGCCTGTACAGCCTAGTCAAACGAGAACCTATAACGACGCGAACCGTTGGGATCAGTTATTTATCGAAGGCGCACTAAAGGCGACCTACATCCATAACGCGATGGGGCAGCGCACGCGTAAAGTGGTGGTTAATACAGATAATACTATTAGCACCACCGTCTACCATTATGATTTTCAGGGAATGCTGATAAGTGAAACGAATGAGCGAGGAGAACCTATAAAGGATTATATCTGGCTGGATTATGCGCCTATAGCACAAATTGAATATGATGCTATTGCAGATAGCGATACAATCTACTACCTTCACACCGATCACCTGATGACGCCCCGTTTTGCGACGGATTCAGGTGGGAATATTGTATGGCGTTGGGAGGGTGAAGCATTTGGTGATACGCTGAGTAAAAGTGATCCAGATGGCAACGGTAAAGATGTTGTTGTGAATTTGCGGTTTGCTGGGCAGTATTTTGATCGTGAAACTAACTTACATTACAACTACTTCAGGACGTATGATCCTACCACTGGACGGTATACTCAGAGTGATCCGATTGGATTGTTCGGCGGATTAAATACTTACGGGTATGCTGAGAGCAATCCTCTTTATTGGATCGACCCAACAGGAAAAATCGCAATAAATGCAGGAGCTGCTGCTGTTGGTGCGGCTATTGGCGCTGTTTCCGCAGGTGTTACTGCTGCTGTTAGCGGAGGTAGCGTTGGTCAAGTCGCTGCTGCGGCCGCCATCGGAGCTGCCGGTGGAGCTGTTGCTGGTTTTACTTTTGGGGCTGCTGGTTCTATAGCAATTGGAGGAGCGGCGTCTTCGGCTATTGGATCAGTGGCAGGGCAGGCAGTTACCGGAGGGACAGTGGATGGAGGTAGTGTTGCTATGTCGGCTTTTGCAGGGGTAATGGGCGGAGGTTTTGGTGTACTAGCAGGAAAGGCAGGTTACTCTACAATTTCGCAAGCGACAGTGTCGGCCGGCACAACAGCATATGGTCAAGGTCTGATGGATTTTGGGCAAGCATTGAATGATAGATACCCCGTGCGTATGTGTAAATAGTTGATCTAAATTGGAAAGCTATATATTTAATATTGGATTGGGTTATCTCATTGGCTTAGGTGTTTTCGGTTATTTTTTGTTGTTATACATAATAAGGAAAGCAGGAAAAAAATTTGGTTGGCCTTTATTTGTAACAAATTTTTTTGTTATGTTGCATTTTTTTTTCGGGTTAAATGGAGTTTCTTTGGTTCCTATTATTTATTTTAAAAACCATAGAAATTTTGTTGTTGGCTTAGACGGCATTATTTTTTCTACCACATTGATAGCTACTTTATTTGTAGTTTTATATGTGGTTAAACACTGGGACGATTTTTTTAAGGAAAAATAAAAGAGAAAAGACGTGAAGTGAAAGGGGGCAGTGTAGCGTGCCACTTTCTGTGTAGGGGTCATATATGGACCCGCAGTTAAATTCAACAATTTTTTAATCGTTCATTCATTTTTTAGCGTTCAGAGCAGTCACAGTAAATAAGGTTAGCAGTCATATATCCGGCTTCTCGATAGGACGGATCGTATTTGTTTATCCGTCCAGAGCCATAATGGGAACCGCGCTCAGACACCTCATCAAGTATCGGTCTGTGAAGACCATGACCCCTCCAGGTTCTGTCTGAAGAATAAAAGGGGTCAGGCTAGAATGGCACTTCCTTAAGCTGTAAGTATTTGAAGTAATTACAAAAAAAGCTGGTTCTATGGTAGGTTATTTGTTGTCAACACAAATACCCTTTATCCCACAGGAACCAGCCATCATGCAGAGTAATGTAAAAGTCAACATTCTTCAACGTCGCATCAAAAGCCGAGCTCAATCCTCGGATGCATTGAATTTTTATCACTTGCTGACATCCTCTCAGTTACTTACGAAACTGGAAGAATTACAACCGGATTTTCGAGCGCGTCGCTATCCTCCTCTAGACACCTTATCGCTGTTTTTATACCAAACAATGAGTGCAGATCAGTCCTGCCAACAAGCTGTCAACACACTCGCTGTACAGCGATTAAGTGAAGGTTTATCAGTGAGTAATACGTATACAGGGAGTTATTGTAAAGCGCGACAAAGGCTGCCAACCCCCCTCGTCTCAGGGCTTGCCCGTTGTACAGGCGAGTGTGTGGCGAATGAAGCAGCCAGTCACTGGCACTGGCAAGGGCGTTCAGTTAAATTGGTTGACGGCACCACTGTGACAATGCCCGATACGCCTGAAAATCAGGTAGTTTATCCGCAACAGTCAGGCCAGCAAGTGGGGATCGGTTTTCCTCTTTGTCGCTGGGTAGGAATTATTTGTTTAGCCAGTGGTGGTGTTCTCGATGCGGCAATGGGTCCTTTTAAAGGTAAGGGAGCGGATGAGCAAACGTTATTGAGAAAAATACAAAATGCGCTTAAACCGGGTGATATTGTGGTGGGTGATGCTTATTTTGCGGGTTATTTTTTTCTAGCAAACCTTATAGAGCAAGGAGTAGACGGTGTATTTGAGCCGCATGGTGCGCGGCGTAAATCCACAGATTTTCGAGAAGGCAAAAAGCTTGGATCGAAGGATCATCTGATTTGTTATACAAAGCCCAAGAAAAGACCAGAGTGGATGAGCGAAGAAGCCTATGAAGCGGCTGCTGATGAAGTGGTTATACGTGAACTGAAAGTGGGTAAAAAACTGTTGGTGACAACGTTGTTATCAGTTAAATCGGCGTCTAAAGAGGCGCTTAAACAGCTCTACAAAGAACGCTGGCATGTCGAACTTGATTTACGCCATATAAAAACGACAATGAAGATGCACACTTTCCGTTGTAAGACGCCAGAAATGGTTGAGAAGGAAATGTGGGTACACATATTAGCTTACAACCTTATTCGCTTATTAATGGCGCAATCTGCCTTACTAGTGGACATACTGCCTCGACAGATAAGTTTTAAGCATACGTTACAAATTTGGGTAGCGTATCGTTATCAGAAAGGCGGTAGCCCTCTGGGTAGTGATAAGGTGTTGGCGCTATGTGCGTTGATTGCAGAAAACTGTGTGGGTAATCGACCGGGGCGTATTGAACCAAGAGTGGTTAAACGAAGACCCAAACCATATCCTTTATTGATGCAGCCAAGGGACGTGGCCAGAAGTGTTATTAAAAAATATGGCCATCCCAAAAAACAGAAATAGGTCATTTACAATGAAAGTACTTCCATATTTTTCGGTTCTTCCCCGATTATTGTGAAGCCACCGGTTCCATATCCAGCTTTCCGCAGTAAAACAAAATACTCCGCCGGTAACTTTCAAACGAACGAAACCCTCTTGCATTCGATTTGACTGTCTGAATTTTTGAATTCAAACCCTCTGACACGGCATTACTTATTGTGTGCTTAAACCATGTCAATATGTTCGGCATGTGCGTTTTTATCATCTTGGCCACTTTCTTTATGCTGTCCAATCGGCACCGAATTGCCCATGAATACCACTCGTCAAAGAAACGCTTTGCCCAACCCGCTGTCTTATACGTCCAAAAATCACGAAACAGTTCTTTTATCGCCCAGGCTCGGGCTGTCAATAACTGATCATGCTTGAGTGACTCAAAGTGCTCGGCTGCTTTGTCAGACAAATTTTCTTCGTTTTTTAACCAGTGATAACGACTCTTTTTCAACCGGGTATCGCCCTGTGACAAAAGGTCTCTATGTTTATCACGACGGACCTGATCCACCGCCTTATTCAGGTGTTGGCTAATATGAAAACGGTCGTGAACAATCGCACTGTCTGACAGTTTTACCTCAACGGCATTAATGAACGCAGGCCACCTATCAATCGCGACAGCTTTCACCTGTTCTCGCTGGTTATCCGTCAGCGCAACCTCCAACGCCTCCTCACAAGCTGCCTGGGTGTGATCTTTCACTCCATCCAATACTCGCCCTCCATCGATATCATTGATGAGCGTCACATAGTCATGCCCTTTACGGTGGGACTTCTCATCAATACCCAGGTACTCAATTGTCACCAATTCCCGACGCGAAAGTCCCCGCTCGACAGCGCGGGCTTTGATGGCTTCCACTGCGTTCCAGCTAAGTCCCAGTAACTTACGCGCCTCTTCGACGCTACGTGAGGCTTGCAACACCCTGATGGAAAATAATTCAAACAACAACGTAAAACGACTGCGCTTGCTTGCCCAGGGTAACACCATACTTTTAACACCATGCTCCAGACAATTTACTCGGGGAATGCGACTGTGTAGACGCGTTTCAAACTGCATAGTATCCAGGTGTCTCCAGGATCGCTCTTGTGAACGGTGATCATAGAACGGACTCACTTCGCCACAGTGCGAACAAGGGCCGTGGTTGCCGATAAACGCCAACGAAATGGATACTTTTAACCCTGAAGGGTCTAAATCAACTGATGTCACTGACCAATCATCTGTCAGACCCAGGAGCTGGCTGTAGTGTTCTTCAAGGCTCGATAGCACCGGAGTCTCTCAATAGCAAAGGGGGATGAAATACTATAACCTCACACAAACCGGGGAGGAACCTATTTTTCATGTACTTAGAGCTTAAGGAAGTGCCATTCGGGTCAGGCTAGTTATTTAGTATAAACAAAGTATTTTTTGTTAAAGCCTCGTATACCGGAGGCTTTTTTATTGGCTTATAGAATGGTAATAACAAGCTATTGTTTTTTTGATCTGAATCGAAGGCGCACTAAAGGCGACCTACATCCATAACGCGATGGGGCAGCGCACGCGTAAAGTGGTGGTTAATACAGATAATACTATTAGCACCACCGTCTACCATTATGATTTTCAGGGAATGCTGATAAGTGAAACGAATGAGCGAGGAGAACCTATAAAGGATTATATCTGGCTGGATTATGCGCCTATAGCACAAATTGAATATGATGCTATTGCAGATAGCGATACAATCTACTACCTTCACACCGATCACCTGATGACGCCCCGTTTTGCGACGGATTCAGGTGGGAATATTGTATGGCGTTGGGAGGGTGAAGCATTTGGTGATACGCTGAGTAAAAGTGATCCAGATGGCAACGGTAAAGATGTTGTTGTGAATTTGCGGTTTGCTGGGCAGTATTACGACAGTGAATCACAACTGTACTATAACTACTTCCGATACTATGATCCTACTGCCGGGCGGTACATAACTTCCGATCCGATTGGGCTGGATGGCGGATTAAATACTTATGCTTATGTTGATGGGAACCCACTTTATTGGACTGACTATTACGGCTTAAGAGGGGCTAGGCGCGGAGGCAATCCGTATAGGGATCATATTCCTGTTTTGCGCCCTGATCCTATACCACATCGTCCGCCAAATAATAATTCTCAGCCTACACCAAATTCTCCTATGCCACCTCGACCGGGCCAAAATCCTAATTCGTTCTGGAATTACGGGAAAAATCTTCCCGGTAATAACCCACGACATGATAAAACAGGCCCTCCAGCCCCAGGGGATGAGTGGAAATTACCTAAAGAATTTATACCAGATAATTGCCGCATCGTATGCGGTTCTCAAAATGAGAATAATAATTCTCCGGGTTCATGTGATGCTAATTCGAGTCCGAATGGATCTAGCCCACAAGCATCACCATGCCGAATGGTCTGTCATTAGTGTTAGCAAGGTGTAATTATGGTATCGACGCATATAAGAGTAGTTAGTAATATTGTCTGCCCAGTTGTATTCTTGCTCTATTTGAATATTGTTTTTGCAGGAGGTAACGAATTGAAAATAATTAAGTTTCCTGATGGTTCAATATATGAGGGTTTTGTTAACAGTGAGGGTTTGCTGTCTGGTGAAGGATTTTTAAAATGGCCGACAGGTGCGCAATATCGTGGTGAGTTTCACGACGGACTAATTCATGGAAAGGGAGTACATAAATCAGCTGATGGTGCAGTTAGTGCTGGTGTATTTCAACGAGGTGTTATTGTGAGCGGTACTATTACTACAGCTGTTGGTGACGAGTTAAAAGGTAATTTTGTTAACGGCTTGTTGGAGGGAAAAGGTGACATTATTTATTCGACAGGTGCGTCATATTACGGTGAGGTAAGAAATGGCTATGAGAATGGCCAAGGTAGGTTTATTGCTTCTAACGGTGATATAGCAGAAGGTGTTTTTCAGGGCGGTGTATTAAATGGGCAAGCACGAGTTGACTTTGCAGTTGGTGGATATTTTCAAGGTAATTTTGTTGAAGGCTTTAGAGAAGGAAAAGGAATTCTAGAATATGCTAACGGTAGCGTATACGAAGGGGATTTTGAATACAATGTTCCAAATGGATATGGTTCTTATAAACTATATAGTGGTGATCGATATGAAGGTTTTTTCAAAAGTGGAGAATTTCATGGGCAAGGTATTTATTATCGGAGTGATGGATCAGTATTAGAGGGCTGTTTCAAGTATGGACAATACATTGGCCAAGAAAATCAGACATCCTGTAAAGACGTAGAAGAAGAAGGGGTGTAGCCCCGAAACTGACAAATAAAATAAAAAAAGCAGCCTACCTGATTTAAAATACCTGAAGAGAAGGGGTCAATCTTATTTAATATTTTCAAAATAGTATAAATTTAAACGATGCCTAGACCTACTCGAATACAATACGAAAATGCCTACTACCACTTTATGAATCGTGGCAAAGCCAGACAGACCATCTTTCATGGCGAAATTTACTACCAGGCATTTCTACAAACGCTCGATGAAGCACATAAACGCTTTGATGCCTGCATCCACGCTTACTGTTTGATGGGTAATCATTATCATCTATTGATCGAAACCCCTCGTGCTAATCTGGGTCGCATCATGCGGCATATCAATGGTATCTACACACAACGCTACAACCGGCTTAGACGCACGGATGGGCCTCTTTTTCGCGGTCGTTATACAGCGATTATTGTGGATGCAGACAACTACTTATTACCCTTAAGCCGTTACATTCATCGTAACCCAATAGAAGTCAAAGAGTGTAACAGCGGATAAGCTCGATAGCTATTCCTGGTCGAGTTACCACGCTTACATCAACCAAGCCAAAGCACCGGAATGGTTGTATCGAGAGGCAACCTATAGTGCACTCGGTGCTAAACAACGTTACGTTGCTTATAAGGCATATGTTGGTCAAGGTATTGATGAGGACATTGGCCGTTTTTATAACAAAGGCAATGTGACGACGATGCTGGGTGACAAATCCTTCAAGACGTATATTGCCGAAAACCGGGAGTCGATGTACATATCGGGGGACTTGTCCCGTATTGTGACGGACAAGCCAAACGGTGCAGCTATAGTCGATGCAGTGGCAGCGGTGTTTGGCGTTAACACGAGTGATGTACTTACGCGACAGCGGGGGAGACAACGGGCGAATCTGCCTCGTAAAGTAGCGATATATTGTTGTCAGCAATTGGGAGATATGCCGTTAAAAACGCTGGTTGATATGTTTGGATATAGTCGTGTTAGTAGCCTTTCTCCTGCAATTGATTATGTAAAGAGTGGGCTGTCAGACGGCAGCTTGAAGGGCGTGTTTGAGCAGGTTTTCAATTGTTTGTAAAATACTAAATACGATTGACCCCTTTTTTTCTCTTTTTTTCTTTTTTTTGTAGGCTGTCGCTACACGGCGTTTCCCATTACGCCGCTTAAACTCAACTTTAAATAATTGATCTACTGAATTAATGGTTTTCATTTATGGCTCTTCATAGTTTTTCTGGTTCTTCCCCGATTATTGTGAAGCCACTGGTTCCATATCCAGCTTTCCGCAGTAAAACAAAATACTCCGCCGGTAACTTTCAAACGAACGAAATCCTCTTGCATTCGATTTGACTGTCTGAATTTTTGAATTCAAACCCTCTGACACTGCATTGCTTATTGTGTACTTAAACCATGTCAATATATTCGACAAGTGAGCTTTTATCATCTTTGCCACTTTCTTTATACTGTCCAATCGGCACCGACTTGCCCACGAATACCATGCGCTAAAGAAACGCTTTGCCCAACCTGCTGTCTTATACATCCAAAAATCACGAAAGAGTTCTTTTATCGCCCAGGCTCTTGCTGTCAATAACTGATCATGCTTGAGAAGATCAAAAGGGTCAGGCAAGTTATTTACTATTTAGCTGATTTTCAATTTGATGCATCACCTCTTTAAGTTCTCCCTTGTCTAGCTCTTTCTTGACGCGAGCTATTGCACTCGACACACCACCAGGGTGACTTAACCCAAAATGTTGAGTAATTGCCTTTAACAACATATCACCAAACCGCTGGCAGTAGTACATGGTCAATTTGCGAGGAGTGTTCGCGCTACCTCCTTTACTTTGACTATCCAAAACACTGCCTTCACTCACTCGGCAACAATTTGCCACCGTTTTTACTATCACACTGCTGGCTACTTTTTCCCGCAATTGTGGCCACACATCAACGCCACTCTGGCTTTCTTTGTACTCGGACAACTGTGAGGTGGTAGTGGTTGCCCATTAGGCAATAAGCGTGAATCACGGCGTGAAAACGCTCTGCGGCTTCGGTCAATGTGGCGAGAAACGCTTGATAGTAAGCTTCGCTATGAAAAACCGTCTTACGCTCCCGACCACGGTTCATTATATGGTAGAAGGCGTTTTCATATTCTATACGGTGAGATCTTGGCATGGGGTGGTATTGACATAACCTATACTAGATCACTAATCTGGTCCCTTCATTTATATTTATGTTAGCACTTTGATAAAAATGTATATTTTGATAATATACATAATATGATTGATTTGACTAAAATAATTGGTTTTAACTGGGATGATGGTAATGCCAGAAAAAGCCAAGAAAAGCATAATGTTACCCAAGCAGAGGCAGAGCAAATATTTTTTAATGACCCGTTGCTGTTGTTGGTAGATGAAAAGCACAGTAGGCATGAAGCTCGATACCATGCTTACGGTAAAACTAATGATGCGAGAAAATTGCATATTGCTTTTACTCTAAGAGAGGGGAACACGTTAATACGTGTGATTTCTGCGCGAGATATGCACAAAAAAGAGAAGATGGCTTATGACGAAACTTAAAAAAATACCCAATTTTAAGAATGAAAAAGAAGAGCGTGGCTTTTGGGAAAGTAATGATTCGAGTGAATATTTAGATTTAAGTAGAGCTGAACGTGCAGTTTTACCTAACCTTAAACTTTCAACTAAAACTATTTCACTAAGGCTACCGCAAGGTTTGTTAGACAGTATTAAGGTAGAAGCCAATAAACGAGATATGCCTTATCAATCACTTATAAAAGCTTGGCTTGCAAAAGAGGTACAAGAAAGCCGTCAGTACTAAGACCGCTAACGCCGCAAACACGGGCGCGCGGTGGCGCGTCCGAGCGAAGTGGCAGTGCTTTGCCTGGTTATGTGGCCTTGTTTAGATTTCAAACTGTACTCCCATGCTTGTACCGTCTTCTTTTAATAGCAATTCTAAAGCCACCTCTGCTCTGATTGCGCCTTCTTCAAACTCAACACCTTCAGCGTTGATATAGTTTTGTAGGCCGAATTTCGCAGCTTCAACTAATTTAGCTACTTCCTTAGTTTGCTTGAAGCACTCACGCTGCTCTACGACAAACTCACCGTTTATTTTGTAGATGATTGCAACATCTTCCCAGAAAGATTTTTACCAACGCTTGCAAATGATTTCTGCACCGACACGATTTTCATCGACATTAGAGGCAAACGTTAACTCATATTTCATTAGTTGCTATTCCCTTAAGCCACATAACGCCTGTGTAATTTGTGCATTGAAGCGAGGCGAAAACACATCAAATTGACACTTTTGTTATCAGCTTTTTATATTCAATTCTTGCTCAATCTGCTTGAGGCATTCAATTCGATCATTGCAAATAACCTCAGTCAGGTCTATTAATTTTTTTGATTCATTGCTCCAGTAATCCAGCTTTTCCTGGGTGATCGGAAATTCTTCTTCACTCCGATAGCGCCCTCCAATATAGGCAAAGTTGAGGTAATCAAAAAGTTCTTGCTGCTCTTCCGTTTCGTAAGGCAGCACTGTTTTGACACGGCTGTCGAACTGGAGTACTCGGCTTCGTAACACTTGCAAATTGTGCTCATGGGGATTGTAATGAGCAAATACCATTTCAATAGCGGTATAACACATCTCAACTACTTGTTGCAGATGAAAGGAAGCCCAACCAAAATCTTTGTGTATAATGCTATTCTGATAATTTGTATTCGCCCCTTTTGCTGTCTTAAACCACTGTTTAAAATCAGCTTCCGCAATTTCCCGCCTGCGAGTCGGTGTCAATTCTTTAGAATCGGCGAGCTCATATTGGCCTGAATCAAAAAGAATTTTTCCTTCTCGTTTAATATCAGTGAAAAAATATTGAGTTTCTTCTAAACTGTTATTAACAAAAATAATTTCCTCAACGATCAATTGTACAGCAATGCCAATATCCTGAAATATCTCCCTGAGCTCTGAACGTAAATCTTTTTGGTTATTATAGTCGGAGGTGACTATCAAAATATCATAATCACTCTTTTTCCCTTTGGTTTTCCCTCTCTGTTCTTTGTAATCTCCTCTGGCATAGGAACCAAAAAGAACCACAATTTCAGCTTTACCTGTCCCCACGATTCGTTGAGTGATGACTTCTAATTCACTTACTCTGTCTTCAGATAGATGGGATAAGGTTTTAGCTAAATTGATCATAAGATTATTTGTTTTTTACTCTTGATTTTATGTTGAGCTTACGGCTGATAACGCCGCCATAAAAGGCGAGCAACTTGTGCGAATCCAGCGCGTGAAACGCGCGATTTTTAATGGCCTTGTTGAACGAAGCCGCTATGCGGCAGAAAAAGCCCTTCGATGAAATAAGGTGAATACTTCCTCTACGGACTCTACCCGGAATCCGACAACAAGAGGAAGATTCACATGAACAAGATTCAACAGAAAAAACTCGATTCACAGTATCAACAACATCTTAACGCATTACAGCGCCAAGGCAAGGCGCCCAATACGATTGATGCCTATGCGCGAGCCGTGCGCCGTATTGTCGATTTTTATGACCGCCCTTTGGATCGACTCAGTGTCGAGGGTATCAAAATCTATTTCGATGCTTTAATCAAAAGTCACTCCTGGAGCACCATCAAGTGTGACCGCAATGGCCTCCAATTCTTCTACCGGCATGTGTTGAACAAAAAATGGGTGTGGGTCGATATCATCAAGCCGCCCATTGAGAAAGTACTGCCCGATATTCTGTCGGTAGGCGAGATTGAACAGGTGATCAACAACACGCGTGAGTTGTGTTACCAAATGTTTATTTTAACCGCCTACAGCATGGGGTTACGCTTGGGCGAGACGTTGCATCTACAAGTTGGCGATATTGACAGGGAGCGTATGAAGGTGCATGTACGCCTGGGCAAGGGCAAAAAGAATCGTTTTGTCGTGTTACTGGCGGTAACACTGAGTGCCTTACGCCAGTATTGGAAAACGCACCGGCATCCCCGGTTCATTTTTCCTGGAGGTAAAACACCCGAGGCGAGACGCTGTGCGGTGGACGTGATGGATCGCGGCAGTCTGCAAAAGTCGTTCAAAGCGATTGTCAAAAGCGATGGTATTCACAAGGCCATCACCCCACACAGCCTACGCCATTGCTATGGCGCACACCGGGTCGAAGAAGGTCTGCATCTGCGTGCCATTCAACAGCAAATGGGCCATGAATGCCCCAAAACCACTGCGCTGTATACCCAGCTAACCGATGTCACTCAAAACAATACCCATGACGTCATTAGTCGTCTGGTGCAACGTTTGCGTCTTCAATTCGATGGTGAGGTGTAGCGTGGACGTTGTACAGGTTGTTCATGCCTATCAAGATCGGTTTAAAGCGCGTTACGGGGCATCAACAACACAGGATCAATGGTCAGCATTGAATGCCATCCTCGGTTGTCGCACAGCGCAGCCGCTCATATCGATAAAATCAGCGCCAAAATCACCCTCCACCCACTGATCGAGAAACGCCAACTGCAGATTGGATAAAGTAGCGTGCTGACGAACAGAACCTGTGGGTGGAATGCTAATCGCATCGCCATATAACCATGGCCATAATTGAGGCGCTTCAGCTCCTGTAACATTAAAGCGTCGGAAATTATTGGAAATAGTGCGGCGCATTTCATAATTGGCGGAAGAAGGGTCATTTAATCGTTTCACCCATTGCAGGGTGGTGTAATTGAATTGGCCACCGAAACCAAAGGCCGCAGCAAAACCCGCATTTACCCACTGCAGATTAGTCATGCGTTCGAAGATGGGCAAAATGTCTTTGCTGAAGGAAGGGCGTGCCGGTCGTTCTAATAGCTCAGCCTGAACAGACACATCACGCATTAAATCCCACATGGTACGTACCGATTTTTGCATGGGTGCATAATCTGGCGGCGCACAAATTACCCAGGCAGGGTCAACCTTCAACCTGACTCCTTTGTACTCTACATCAGCCGTTACTGGCCCGTCTGAAATATCGTCATACCAACCTTCATTGTTGGCAAAAGTAATGGCGATATCACCATTAATATTCTCTGACTTACCATGCCCCCCCAGCATAATTAAACGCCCTTTTTTGTCGGTGCGCATTTCGCCTAAGTACACGGGCTTGGATTGGAACCTGCCTTCAAAACGATGCCCATTTTTGACGTTCAACCCGGAAATACTTTGTGGCCCCCCATCGATCAGCAGTGAGCTTCTGTCTTTTATATCGATATTACGCAGCATGGAAGCGGGTGCATCAGCCGCTTCGGGAATATCCAATGCTATTTGAAATTCATACCATGAGGATTTTTGGTTGGCCAAATGCGAATGCCATTTGATCTCAGCATTTTTTGCGGTTAATTCTTTAATCGCCTTTCCCGCTGCATTAAATCCATATATTCTAAATTCAGCCGCCTGGCGTTTTAACGCACCGGTTTTGTCTCTGTAAGCGTATTCATCGGTTTCTGGTGCAGGGTTATCTACTTGCGGCCCAATAAAGTATTCGCTCTCACTGTTACCAACACGCATTACACCTATAGGGGGATAGATAGCCGCTCTCACAATACAATGGCTGTCTTCATCTGTATTTCCCTGGAACGCCGGGTTTATCTCTTTGGGTTCCTGCAATTGTTGACCATTGGCCTGATGCCGGGCTTCTGCACTTGCTGCGTATACCTGCTTTCTTACTTCAGCAATAGAGCCCAACGGCTGATGCGCTTCCAGTGTTCTCCAAATGTTGAAAGACAAATTAGTGCCGAACTCTGCCTGCCCTATGGTGCAGATATCCTGTTGTGGTAAATGTAAATTCAGCAATGCAGATGTAAGGGCTTTCTTCAGTACTCCAAACCACTTGAGCATCATCTAATGGCATGGTGTTGTCGTTCGTTCTCAATTGGATCTCGAAACGAAACCTTGCCTCTTTGGTGCGAAGACGTTGTTCCAGGTCAAGCGCGAGGTAATTATTATTGTCAAAAGGCGCGCCCCTCTCGGTATCTTTTGTAGGGATCAGGCGATATTTGACAATATTATTATCACCCAATTTAAAAGGTAAAATGGCCCAATAGCTGGCGCTTAAACAGCTCGCTTCTTCCTTGGCCATAGCGTGTAAAACATGCGCTAATTTCGGGTGTTTTTCAATATAGGCGTCATAATCATGGTCTACGGCACCGGCGGTAGTAAAACTGCACATTTGCTGTGCATCGCGTGCAAAAAAACGGTCAATATTCTGGAAAATAAAATCAGCGTTGGTTCCTTTCCCAAGTAATTTGGGGCCTTCAACGCCGAAGAGTTTTAAACCCACCCCCATAGTCGTATGTAAATCGGGGGATGTTGGCGATGTGTCGCTGGAAAACCGAACAGCACATTCATATTCATCTTTAGAAAAAATACCTACTTTAAATTTTCCCGGAATATCTTTGTTGATGACGAAGTTGCCATAGGCGACGCCATGTTGTTTTCTGAAAACAGCACGTTCGGCAGGTTGTTGGCCTCTTTCAATTTTTGTTTTCTGCCCCATTTCGACAAACATTTCCTTGAGGCGTTTTGTCACTATGGCGATACTGCCATCGCTATCCCAACACGCTATATTATTTGCAGTTGGCACTATTGGGTCAGGGTAGTTTTTACATTCTTTTTTTATCATGGTGGTTACTCTGGGTTAGGGTTTTTTATTTATAAAAATATTTATTACAGTATTACTATAGAAGAAAAATGAGCATATGATGGCGTTGTCAGTTGTAACGGGGAAATCTATGGCTGCGCCTCTTCAACCCTTTATCGGGTGGGGGTCGGCTGCTATTGATCAATAGGGGGCAACAGTCCCCCTGTCTCTTCTGATCGAGGACATAAGCCGGTCGCTCTCCCGAATCCATGAAATTTTCTGAAATAGCCTCACTGAGCTCCTGGGCACGTTTATAAAAATAGTTAATCGCACCAGTTTTATGCGCTTTCCTTAAGTGTAGAATAGAATTTGCTTAAAACAAGCGGCCCTCCAATATTGCCCTTTTACCCATTGTTTATATTGCAACTGATTCACAGTGAGAAAACTGATCCATTGTTGGGTGCGCTGCTACAGCGTAACGCAATGCAAAGGGTTTTTGCTGTCTGGAGAGCACCTCGTTGACACCTTCCAGGTTATGTAATGATTCGGTGCTGTAAAACTAACTCATTATTCATTAAGCACAAAGTGCCAGATCGGTTTTTCCGCAGTAGGGCAGGCAGTCCTGAATTCGACAGGCTCCTGAGAGTGGGCAATGGCTAAATTAACAACCAGGCAATGCCACCCAAAATAGAAAATGTCACAACGATTTTAAACAGGACATACAGGGCTTTATTTTTACGTTTAAATTTCTTCAACATTGCGCTGTAGGCGAGTATGCCTCTGCCTATTTTATTGCCTATCCCAGAGTAGTTGCTGTCGATATTATCGATGGCAAATAAGCGGTTAAAAAACCGGCCAAAGCAGTAATAAATTTTTTGCACAATTTTTGAATGCAGTGGCCGGTCGACATCGGTCATCAGGATCAAGCGCACTTTATCGGTGTCGTTGTACGCCGAGTGCATGTAGGTTTCATCGAAGATTACGCCGTCGCCGTCCTGCCAGGTATAGTTGTTACCGTCGACAAGCAGGCCACATTGCTCAGAGTTGGGTGTGCTCAGACCAAGCGAGTAACGCAAGGTAAAGGCAAATGGATCGTGGTGTTTTTTTAAGTGCTTGCCTGGCATGAGGGCGGCAAACAAGGCCATGTTCATCGACGGCACCTGGTCTATCAACGCCATGGTTTTTGGGGCTAATTGGTAGGCAGAGGGGATGTCATTTTCATACGATTTTAGATAGAAACTTTTCCAGCGCCCATTTTTGTAGAAGCTACTGGCGGGCATATCGTCACCCACATCGATGTGGCCGCTTGTGTACAGCGCCAGCGCTTCGTCGCGGATCACCTCCCAGTTTTCTTCCAGGGCGTGTAACTCCGGGTAACATTTTTTATCGATAATCGGTCGAATAGGAATGCGTGACAACAGGTAGGCGGGAATGTTGAAGATCACCATAAAGGTGGAAAAATCACTGAGTTGGCGTGCCAGGCTGAATTTATCTTTATTGCGCACGCGCACGAAAATGATCGATAGGATATACAGGGCAACCGCTGTGAATATTATAGTCATGGAATCCAGTGTGTTTTCGTCATACTGCCTGAGGGTGATTATAGAAAAACCTACCGTGTGTTTGCCATTCCATTTATTAATCTTGCCTGTTTAGGTTAATGCCTTTCAAGTCAAAACTCTATCTGTGCCTGTGCGCTTTGTATACCCGTTGTGATTTCATCAAACTCCCGTTGGGATATTGCCGCTTCCTCTTTTAGCCAATCGCGAAATGCCTGGATCTCCGGTTCGTTTTCGCGCCCTAACGCACAAACAAAGTAGTATGAGATAGGCGAGGGGCTGAGCACATCGGGAAACATATTGACCAGCCGCCCCGCCTTGAGGTCTTCGACAACGTGCGCACTGCGGGCCAGCGCGACGCCCTGGTGGTCGATAGCCGCCTGGATGGCGAGGCTGGTGCCTGGGAATTTGGCCCCGTGCGCCATCAGAGTGAGCTCGATGCCGGCGTCTTTAAACCAGTCTTTCCAGCGTGGGCAAATATCGGCCACACTGCGCCTCAACAATGGATAACTGAGCAGTGCTTCGGGGTTTTCCGGTTTGCCGTGTTCTTCGAGAAAAGTGGGGCTGCACACCGGAAACACGTGCTCGCTTAACAAGCGCTCGTTAAATACATTATGCCAATCGCCCGGCCCGAGTCGAATCCCGGCATCGGCATTGGCCAGTGAAAAATCAATCAGTTCCTCCGTTGTCGATAGCCAAATGTCGATGCCTGGGCAGCGCTTGTTGAAGTGGCCGAGCCTCGGCACCAGCCACTTAAAGGCAAACGACTGCAACAGCGTGACCCGCAGTGCCTTACCAACATCGGTTTTTTGCAATGTTTCAACAGTTGAGGATATCTTCACGATAAAATTGCGAATCACCGGGCTCACCGCCTGCCCCGCTTCGGTGAGCACCAACTGCCTGCCCCGGCGCTCAAACAGCTTCAGGTTCCACAATTCCTCGACGTGGCGAATCTGGTGGCTGATAGCGCTTTGTGTAACAAATAGCTCTTCGGCAGCACGCGTATAACTGAGGTGCCTACTGGCGGATTCGATAGCGCGCAATGCAGCGACAGGGGGGATGCGGACAGGCATAATTAGTACATGAGTAAATATTCATACATTGTATGAAAAACCTTCCTTTGATGCCAGTCAGATTCACACCTATATTACACCCATCGACAAACACCACCGAATGGGTCGGCGGTGTTAACAGAGGACGAGGCAATGGTGATTGACGTTATTATCAAAATGGGCGCTGCTTATATTGGCGGCATTATTCTTTTTACTGGCTTTTTGACAATCATTAATTGAGGACTGACGACATGACAACGTATCTCGATTTGCAGACCGCCGGCTCACACCTGTTTCCCTTTACGCCGAGCGAGAAATCATTGTTTGCGCACATCAGCGATTGGTACACCCAACTCTCAAATGTGATGAACAAGGCAATGGCTGATGCCCAGGCAGAACATGAACTGCGCGGGTTATCCAGCCACTTGCTGCAGGATATTGGTGTTGAGCGCCACACCGTACGCGTTTAATTTTTTGAAGTGAATAGCCAATTCCCGGTACGGCTGACGTACCGGGTGCTTTTCAGGGCCATCAGCCCAGCATTATCACGCCGCCGCTGTATAAAATAATATAACCAAAGCGCCATCATGGCTTCCTGCTGTATGCGCTGCACCCGGTGCACGAATAATATAATCACCCGCAAGGTATTCTTTTTCCTGATCGTAAAACGCCCCTTCCACCACGTAGATTTGCTCAAGTTCGGTATGGGCGTGCAGCGGTGACCAGGCACCGGCATCCACTTTCATTAGCCAGGTGCGCTGGGATGACTGTGGGTTTTCATACAGGGCTTTAATCCAAAATCCATCCGCACCGCAAGGTTGCCACGCCAATGCGTTTGCCGAAATATCGACACTGCCTGTCTGCGGTAGGTTGAGGGCTTTTTGCCCACTGCAGTTTTCAAATAGCTCGGACATTATTTAGCACACCTCACAATAAATCTTTTAGGCGGTAATACAACATACCCAGTGCCAGCACTGGGCGACGCAGTAATCGCCCCCCTGGAAACGCGGGGTGCTTTATCTTTGCAAACACATCAAAGCGTTCAGCCTGGCCTGCGATCATTTGCGCTGTAATACGCCCCATAATATGGGTGGGTGCCACACCGTGGCCTGCAAACGCCTGAATATAATAAACATTACCGTGCAAACGGCCAAGTTGTGGCATACGGTTTAAGCCAACGCCGATTTGACCGCTCCAGTTAAAGTCGATTGGCACATTACCCAGTGAAGGAAATACCCGCTGCATTTTTTTGCGCATAACCCCCATTCTGTCCTGCGGTTCCATACCGGTGTAGTTGGATAGCCCACCAAATAACAGGCGTTTATCTGCAGACAGTCGAAAGTAATCCAAGGCGGTATTTAAATCACAGACGGCGGGGTTACCGGGCAGGGTGTTGCGCACCTGCTCATCGCTCAGCGGTGCGGTGGCAATAATCGAGCTGTTGGCGGGCAGTACCCGCGCTGCCAGTGCGGGCACCAGGTTGCCGAGGTAGGCATTGCCACACAGTACAACATGTTTTGCTTTAACCAGGCCCTGTTCAGTATGCACTTCTGGGTTTACCCCCTGAACCAGCCTGCTCACACGGGATTGTTCGTAAATTGACACCCCCATCTGCTGCGCCACCTGTGCCTCACCCAGGCATAGGTTCAGTGGATGGCAATGGCCAAATCCAAGTCGGTTTAACAAACCACCGATATATTTGTGTGATACAAGCTGTTCGCCAAGCTGCTCTGCATCGAGCAACTCCAGCGCATGCGGATACCCCCATTTTTCCTGATGGGTTTTTTCCGCTTCCAGTTCGCGCATGTGGCGGGGTTTGATGGCTACATCGCAGTAACCCCAGGTGAGATCGCAGTCGATCTGGTATTTTTTCACTCGTTCCCGAATGATTTCGCAGCATTCGACTCCCATCGCTTGAATCGCCTGAATGCCCGTTGTGCCAATTGCCTGTTGGAAGCGTTCCAATGCGTGGCCGATGCCCCCGACCACCTGCCCACCATTACGCCCCGAGGCACCCCAGGCAACGCGGCTGGCTTCAATAACCGCGACTTTGTAGCCGCGCTCAGCCAATTCCAGCGCTGTATTGATACCGCTAAAACCGCCGCCA
The DNA here is from genome assembly GCA_965277715.1 of Gammaproteobacteria bacterium. GTDB lineage: Bacteria > Pseudomonadota > Gammaproteobacteria > JBCCGL01 > JBCCGL01 > JBCCGL01. The sequence goes on along the minus strand of OZ255836.1, from coordinate 3,092,157 downwards.
ACGATAGCCACATCGGCGTGTTGTTCGCCCGTTAACACAGGATAGTCACTACGATAATTGGTGCTGGCGGCATAGTATGATGTTGTGTGCTCACGGGTTTCAGAGGGGTTTTTTAAGGAAAACGTTTTTTGTAATAAAGACATTGCAGTGGTATCAGGTTTAATTGTTGGATAGACGGTGTCAATTTAGCGATAAATAGCCGATTTAGGTTGTTGACTGTCTATTAAAGCAGTATATAATCCGTTGAGCTTGAAAGTACGTCTTAATTTATGCACACCATTTCGATGTCCCATCTGTTCGTTCCTCGTCCTGTTCAACATAAGTAATCACAACACTTCCACAGCAAACCGCCTGTAAGCAGGCTTCTATTACTCATGAAATACACAGGATATTATTATGTCTACAACTACCGGTACGGTTAAATGGTTTAACGAATCCAAAGGCTTTGGTTTTATTGAACAAGCTTCCGGCCCCGATGTTTTTGCTCATTTCAGCGCTATCTCTGGCTCAGGTTTCAAAACCCTGGCTGAAGGTCAACGCGTTGAGTTCACTGTAACGCAAGGCCAGAAAGGTCCGCAAGCAGAGAATATCGTAACAGTCTGATTGCCCAGTGATGGCGTGGCTTGCAGTGTTGAGTGCAAGCCACGACATCTAACGTGCCAAAGGCACACGCTTATAGTTATGCAGGACGCTATTTCCGGGTAAAGATGTTATGTCGGCCAGCTTTACCAAAGCGGTTTTTTTTATTTTACTGGCCATTTTTTTGTTTGATGTGCAAGGTGCCATTATCAAACACATGGGTGATCGTTACCCCGTTCAGCAACTCGCTACATTCCGCAATATTTTCGGTTTAATTCCCAGTTTTTTAGTTCTGCTGTTTTCGCAGGAGTGGCACAGTAAGGGCCGCGTATTGGCAATGACGCAATGGCGTCTGGGTTTGTTGCGTGGTTTGTATGTTGCCGGTGCACAGTTTTGCCTCTATCTGTCGCTGACTAAAATGGCATTTGCCACGGCCTCTACACTGGCCTTTATCGGCCCGGTGTTTATCACGCTCTTATCTATTCCTTTATTGAAACACCGTGTCGGTGTGTGGCGTTGGTTTGCGGTGATTGTTGGTTTTATTGGTGTATTGAGTATTATGCAGCCGGGTACGGATGTGTTTACGTTGTATGCGCTATTGCCAATTTGTGCATCATTTGGTTATTCGTTATCGACGGTTAGTGTTCGGTTGATTGATGATGCTGTGCCTACCGCAACGATTAATTTATACGCTTCTGTCGGTGCCTTGGTGGGCTCTATCATTATGTTGTTTACAACGGCTGTTTATGTCCCTGTCAATGAGTTGGTCGATTGGCTTTGGCTGTTGGCAATGGGTACGGTTGGTGGGTTTGCTGTGTTATCGATGATTACTGCGTATCGACTGGCGAAGCCGGGCAGTCTTTCGCCTTTTGAATATTTTGGTATTCCCTTTTCATTTGTGCTCGGGTGGTTGTTTTTTGCTGAAGCGCCGTTTGATCAGTTGTTTCCAGGGGTTGTTTTTATTGTTGCAGGGGGGTTGTTGATTGCCTGGCGGGAGCGGCGTAAGCCGGGGGTATTGGTGGTGGAAAAAGGTTAGGAATGTGCACGAAATAAATTCCGGGATTCGTAAATGCACCGATTTACCTTATAGCTGAGTTGACTTGAGTGTGTGATTAAAAAATGACACATGATTGAGATAATATAATAAAAGTGGAAGTTGTTTCGTGCGCACTCCTTATTGGCACCTAGCCAGGCTGAAGTATTAGATTGAAACAACCTCTGTCGAACGCTGTAGATTTTCCCAGTCGGCGCCAATCAGTATGTCAATTTTTGCTGCGGGCAATACGTGCCCTTTAATAATATCCGCCGCCCGTTCGGCGGCCATGATTGTTGGTGCATTGAGGTTGCCGTTTGGGATTGTCGGGAAGATTGATGAGTCGGCAATCCGTAGATTGTCGATGCCATGCACCCGCACTTCGGGGTCAACTACGGCCATGTCGTCGCTACCCATTTTGCAGGTGCATGAGGGGTGGTAGGCGCTTTCAACGGCACTGCGCACAAATGCATCGATTTCACTGTCACTTTGTACCGCTTCGCCCGGTTGAATTTCTGCACCGCGCACATCATCCATCGATGACTGGCCAATAATTTCCCGCGTCAGCCGTACACAGGCGCGAAAGCCTTCAATATCGTCCTGGTGCTGTAAGTAGTTGAATAGGATGCGCGGTTTATCACGCGGGTCGGCGGAGGTGGTGCGCACCCAGCCCCGGCTCTTGGGTTTGTTGTGGCCAACATGTACCTGAAACCCGTGGCCCTCGAATGCAGCGCGACCATCGTATCGCATGGCACCGGGTAAGAAGTGGTATTGGATATCCGGCCATTGCATGCCCGGTTTAGAGCGGATAAATGCACAGGATTCAAAATGATTGGTGGCCCCCAGCCCCTTTTTGGTCAATAACCACCTGGCACCGATCAAAAACTTGCGCCACGGTGTCAGCTCGGCGTTGAGTGTAAGCGATTTTTTACAGCGAAACTGAAAGTAGAACTCCAGGTGGTCCTGTAAATTCTCCCCCACGCCGGGCAAATCGTGAATGACGTCAATGCCCGCTGCACGTAAGACACTGGCAGGGCCAATACCGGAGCGTTGCAATAAATGCGGTGAACCAATTGAGCCAGCGCTGATTAGTACTTCTCTGTCGGCGTAGGCTGCGGTCTTTTTCCCGGCGCGTTCGTATTCGACGCCGACCGCCCGTGTACCTTCAAGTAGCACTTTGTGCGTCAGCGCTTGAGTAAGCACCGTCAGGTTAGGGCGCGATAGTGCTGGCTTCAGGTAAGCATTGGCCGCCGACCAGCGCACACCGTTCTTTACTGTCATGTGCATTGGGCCAAACCCTTCCTGCTGGGCGCCATTGTAATCGTCGGTCTGCCTGTAACCGGCCTGTTTACCCGCCTGGATAAAGGCGCGGTACAGTGGGTTTTGCATTTCATTGCCGTTACAGACGGAGAGTGGCCCGGTGTTGTTGCGGTACTCGTCACGACCATATTTCCAGTCATCGGCCTTTTTGAAGTAAGGCAGGCAGTGTCGGTATCCCCAGCCGTCGGCACCGAGTGCCTGCCACTCTTCAAAGTCCAGCGCGTGACCCCGCACGTAAACCATGCCGTTGATTGAGGAAGACCCGCCCAATACTTTGCCACGCGGTGTATCCATACGGCGTTTATCGAGAAACGGTTCCGGTTCTGATTCAAATCCCCAGTTGTATTTGGGCATATTCATCGGAATCGATAAGGCGGTGGGCATTTGCACCAGAATACTGCGGTCACTACCACCAAATTCGAGTAACAGCACAGAGGTGTCAGGGTCTTCGCTCAGGCGGTTGGCCAGCACGCACCCCGCAGAGCCTGCGCCGACGATGATGTAGTCGTAATGTGTTTTTATATCCGATGACATGGTTGGTTACCTGGATTGATTTTTTAGTCCGGCATTCTCGCTGGCTTAGTCCAGCGGGAATCGCTTTTTTTTAGTTAAAACCTTTTACAAAATGCTGATAGGACTGCAGTATAGGGCGGACTATACTGAATAAACCGGCGGGGGTGGAAATGAAAATCAATTCTGTGTCAGGTATTACCCAGTTATGTTGTTTGGCACTGCTGCTACCATTGAGCAGTTTGGCTGATCAAACCGATGAGCGGTTGGAGGCGCTGTTTTCAACGCTGCAAAGCAGCAAGAGTGACCGTGTGCAAAAGGAGACCGAGCTAACCATCTGGTCGATATGGTATGACAGTGGCCGTGAGGATATCGATGCCTTGATGGCAGAGGGCAGAAAGGCGATGCAGGCTGGTAAGCTGGCCGAGGCGGAGGCTATTTTTACCCGTATTACCGAAATAGCACCAGCATTTTCCGAAGGCTGGAACCGACGTGCCACAGTGCGTTACCACCAAAACGACTACGAGGGCTCACTGGCTGATATCGAACGCACCCTGGCACTGGAGCCGAATCATTTTGGGGCGATTTGGGGGAAGGGGATGATTTTTGGCTGGCAGCGCGATTTTCTGGGGGCGATAACCGCTTTTGAGGAGTTATTGCGTATCAAGCCCTACTCGGGTGAAGCGGTATACCGTATTGAATTGTTGAAAAAGGAAATGCTGAAAAATGCTGTTTGATCCTGCTAAGGCTAAATCGAGTACTCACTCAGCCACTGCACGTATTGTTTTTAGGTTTTTTTAAAAAATCTTAATATGTCTTTGTTCTGTATTACGATCGAGCCCCGATAAAATTGAAGATTATGCTTCTTTGAACCAATACGAAAACAACCTCCGCCTGTACCCGTGGTTTCGTGTTGCAGCAGATAGCTGCTATGCCTGGATTCCCGTTTTCTTTTTGTATATGAGTAGCGTATTGCCACTGGATCGTGTGATTCAGCTATCGGCTATTTACTATCTCGCTGTGTTCATCCTGGAGGTCCCGTCCGGATACTTTTCTGATCGCATTGGTCGGCGTACCACGCTGCTGCTGGCGGCGCTGTGTCTGGCTGTTGCGTTTGCCTGTTTTATCGTCGGTTCCGGGTTTTGGTTATTTGTTGCCGGGCAGTTTTTTCTGGCCGCTGGGGTCGCCTTACAATCGGGCACTGATACGGCTTTTCACTATGATGCATTAAAATCACTGGGGCGCGAAAGTGAATATTCAGTGCGTGAAGCCAAGGCCGAACAATGGGGCTTGACCATGTTGGCCATTGCCACTTTATGCGGTGGTGCACTGGGCATGATCGACCTGCGCCTCGCCTATGTGTTCTCGCTGTTTGGGGCGCTTGCAATGGGGGCGTTGGTTTGGCAGTTGGTGGAGCCAACAAATGCATTGGCCAATGAGCCAACCAGTGGGGAAACCACCCCGCCCGCCAGTTTTATCAGTGTGTTGTCCAGTTGTATTGGCCGTTTGCGTGATTCGGTGCTGGGCTGGATTTTCCTCACGATGATTTTGCTGTATGCAATGGCACATATTGTTTACGAATTTTACCAGCCGTATATTGCACTGCTCGATATTGCCGCGTTTGAAGCCAGCCATTACACACCACTGATCTCTGGTGTTGTGATTGCTGTCTCTATGTTTGGCGGTGCACTGGCCGCTAAGGTGAGCGTGGCCTGGCAATCCAGACTGGGCCTGGTCGGCTTGTTGGCGGTGGCAACATTGATTCAGCTCAGTATTGTTGCCAGCATGGCGTTACTGGTGCACGCGGCAGTTTTGGTGTTGGTTTTCGCCCGCAATTTTCCGATGGCATTGGTTCACGCGCCGGTTAATGCCGCCATTGCGCCGCGCATTGACAGTGAACAGCGCGCCACGTATTTGTCAATACAGGGGCTATCTGAGCGTTTGGTGTTTGCGTTGCTGTTGCTGGTGTTGTCATCCACAATTGAGACGGGGCAGGCGGTTAGTGAGGCGGCGCTTTTGCCGATACTGTCGGATGCGTTTTATCTCGGTGTTGTTGTGGCTGCGGTGTTGTTTTTGTTTTTTAGGTATATCAGTCGATTACTCAATGCAGGGAGTTAGACGGCGTACTAGTGTATTGTCAGTTTTGAATTTGTGGGCTATTAGTTTCAATACGCTGAATTCGATCATCTTACATATACGAATTAATCCACGGTTGGGGAGTAGTAGGTATGATGACTTATCTGGTTTTTGTTTTCATCCAGATGGAAGGTGTTGTGAGGTTGTGCCTCTTTAAGTGTGTGCTGGCTGGATTGCAGCTAGCCTTAGCTGGTATTATTCAGCTATCAATTGCGTAAGCATGCCTACCCCGTTGTGCTACTTCCAGATAAAACCACACAGGAAAAAACATGGTCTTTGACTCAGTTATCGATGCCATTGGCAATACACCCATTGTCCGGCTCAATAAAGTAGCCGCCAGTACTCAGGCGAATGTGTATGCAAAGCTGGAGTTCACTAATCCCGGCGGGTCGATAAAAGACCGTATAGGTTGGTATTTGATTGAAGACGCTGAGGAGCGCGGGCTGTTGAAGCCCGGCGGTACGATTGTCGAGGGCACCAGTGGTAACACCGGGGTGGGGTTGGCGATTGCTGCGGCGATTAAAGGGTATCAATGCATTTTTATCCTGCCGGACAAGATGTCAGAGGAGAAGATCAAAAACCTGCGCGCTTTCGGCGCCCGGGTGATTGTTACACCCACCGCCGTCGAGCCGGATGACCCGCGCAGTTATTACTCTGTATCCAAGCGTATGGCCAGGGAAACACCCAATTCACTGTATATTGATCAGTACAATAACCTCGCCAATCGCGAGTATCACTACACGCATACCGGCCCGGAAATCCTGCGGCAAATGCCGGATATCGATGTGTTTGTCGCTGGTATCGGTACGGGTGGTACTATCACGGGCACTGGTCGTTATTTAAAGGAAAACAAGCCCGGCGTTGAGGTGTTGGCTATCGATCCCATCGGTTCGATTGTCTACGATACGTTTAAATATGGCACGCCACAATCGCCCGCTGGCACATACCTGATTGAGGGGATCGGCGAGGATTTTATTCCTGCCAATTACGATTTCAAACAAATCGATGACATCGTACAAGTGGAAGACAAAGAATCATTTGTGATGACCCGGCAATTACTCACCAGTGAGGGCATTTATGCCGGGGTCTCCTCGGGGAGTGCATTTGTCGGTACTATGCGTTGGCTGGCGCAACAGGGCGAGCGTATGCACGGCAAAAACGTGCTGATTGTCTTTCCAGACAGTGGCAATCGTTATGTCTCTAAAGTTTACGATGATGACTGGATGCGTGAGGCCGGGTTTCTCGAATCCAGAGTGGGTTTGGTCAGTGATCTGATCAGTACATTGCAAATGAAGCCCGGCGATATTTTACTGGCGAATCAGTTCGATAAAATCGCCACCACTATCGGTAAACTCAGCGAGGCGGGCATCAGCCAGATGCCGGTCACCGATGAAAACGGTTGGGTCAAGGGTATTGTGCGCGAGAGTGCGATACTCAAAGCGATCTTTAATCAGCAGGTCAGTGTCGATGACAGCATCGATAGCCTGGTCGATACCTCCATTGAATTTGTGAAGCCGGGTGATTCTGTTGATCGTATTTCCCGGTTGGTCACCGATGGTAAAGTGCCACTGATTACCGATCCGGATAACGGTGACAGCCTGCTCGGCATTATTACCGACATCGATTTGCTTAATTATCTAGGCAATAAAAACACGGCTTAGAAAGGTGAAATGCCTTAGCGGCGAGTTGGAATAATCCACTCTCTAACACGGGCATATGCGGCAAACGGGTCGCATATGCATCATCCTAAATTCCTCAGTTGAATCTACTGCGAGCACCTAATGCACAGAATCTAAAGCGTTTTTACCAGCATTTCAGCTTCACCTGTAGAATCACGACAGGATGGCTAAAATGCTGATAAAAACACTTCATCTTCAGCACCTTAGACGCCCTCGCTACGACTCAACTGCGGAATTTAGGATCATACCTTCAGCACAAAACACCGCCGCCACATCTTGATACTAAAAATATCTATATGATAGGATTATCGGTTCCCGGCGGCCTGGCCAACACTATTCGGTTTCGCCTTTTACCAATACACCACCAAAGAGAGAGCATGAAAATACTGTTCGCCGATAAGTTTCAGCCCGCCTACCTGCAACAGCTTGAAGCTGCTGGTCACGATTGTGATGTACAGGCAAACCTCAGTGCAGAAGAGATTCCCGCAAAAATCCCCGGTGTCGATATTCTCGTGGTGCGCAGTACCAAGGTAACGCGTGAAACCATCGACGCGGCCGATACGTTAAAAATGGTTATTCGCGCAGGCGCGGGTACCAACACCATCGATAAAGCGGCGGCGGCGGAAAAGAATATCCCTGTATGTAACGTCCCCGGTAAAAATGCCCTGGCTGTTGCCGAGCTCGCATTTGGCCTGCTACTGTGCATTGACCGCAATATCCCCGATGCGGTCATCGATTTGCGCAATGGTCAGTGGGACAAAAAGAAATACTCGAAAGCCGAGGGCATTTATGGTCGTAAGCTCGGTATTGTTGGCCTCGGTGGTATCGGTATGGCACTTGCCGAGCGCGGTGCGGCCTTTGGTATGCATATTCACGTTATCGCCAAACCGGGTCGCGATGCCGATATGACTACACGCCTGCAAGCCATTGGCGCGACTGAGGTCACCGATATTGACGCGCTGCTCAGCGCCTGCGATGTGGTCTCCTTCCATGTGCCCTCCAATGCCGATACTAAAGGTATGGTTAACGAGGCACTGCTCGACAAGTGCCAGGACGGCGCTATTCTGCTCAACACTTCACGCGGTGAAATTGTCGACGAGGCAGCGCTGATTCGCGCAATGGACAGCAAAGGCATCCGGGCGGGCCTGGATGTTTATAACGACGAACCCGCCAGTGGTCAGGCAACCTTTTCATCCGCTCTTGCGCAACACCCGAATGTCATTGGTAGTCACCATATTGGCGCTTCCACCGAGCAGGCACAAAATGCAGTCGCCGAAGAGTGCGTTCGCATGATCGAAGCGCTTGGCAAGGGCACTGTACTGCACTGCGTAAATCTATAATTCACTTAGCAGCACCGCGCAACACCTGCCCGGACTGAGGAAACCCCACCATGAGTAACCGTATACACAATTTCTGCGCAGGCCCCTGTACCCTACCGCTGGAAGTGCTTGAAGAAGCCCAACAGGAATTTGTCGACTACCAGAATGCGGGTATGTCACTCATCGAAATGAGCCACCGCTCTGCGGAGTACGATGCGGTACATATGGAAGCGATGGCATTGGCACGCGAAGTATTTAATGTGCCCGACACGTTCGCCGTGCTGTTTTTACAGGGTGGTGCAACACTGCAATTTTCAATGATACCGATGAACCTGCTCAAGGCAGGCCAAAAAGGCGCTTACGTCGGCACCGGCTCCTGGGCCAGTGGTGCATTTAAAGATGCACAACATTACGGTGACTGCTACCTGGCATGGGATGGCAAAGAAACCGGTTACGTAGAGATGCCAGGCAATGAACAAATTCAATTGCAGGACAACACCCGCTACCTGCACGTTACCTCCAATGAAACCATTGGTGGCATTCGCCTGATCAACTGGCCCGATGTGGATGTGCCGCTGATCGGTGATATGTCATCAGACTATATGTCACGCGCCATTCCCTGGGAGAAGTTTGATGTGGTTTACGGTGGCGCACAGAAAAACCTGGGTCCAGCCGGTGCTTCAATTATTTTTATTCGCCACTCGGTACTCGCCGATTGCAATACCAACATCGGCACTTATCTGCAATACGGTGTTCACGCAAGCAAAGACTCCCTGGTTAACACCCCACCAGTATTTGCCATCTACATGATTGGCAAGGTATTGAAATGGATGAAAGCCAAAGGTGGTCTGGCGGTGATCGAACAACAGGCAGCGGAAAAATCCGCACAGCTCTACGCCGCCATCGACAACAGTAACGGCTGGTACAACTGCCCGGTCAGTACGGCACACCGCTCGCATATGAACGTGGTATTCCGCCTGCCGAGTGAAGACCTGGAGAAAAAATTTCTTGCAGAAGCTGACACTGCAGGCATGAAAAACCTCAAGGGGCACCGTAGCGTGGGAGGGTGTCGCGCCAGTATTTATAACGCAATGCCAAAAGCCAGTGTCGCTGCGTTAGCGGATTTTATGCAGCAGTTTCAGCGCGAAAACAGCTAAACCAGCGTTTCACCGGGAGTACGCCAGCATGACGATGATCCGTCCCTTCCCATGCTATTACGCTAATCCATCGTTGGCGAAAGAAGTTGCGTGCCCGGCTTACGATGCCATGACACCGGGACAACGCCACGAGTTTGCCCTGGCCAACCCGAGTAACTACCTGAATGTCATGCGCTCCACTGAGGAATTTCCAGAATTTGAGCGCCCGCCATTTGATCTAAATTTGCAACGCAACTCAAAAAAATTGCAGGAACTGCTCAGCAACGGCACCTATATCAAAAATGATGCGCCTGGGTTTTACCTGTATCGTTTAGCAGTGGGCGGGCACGTACAAACCGGGCTGGTCGTCGAGCTGCCAATTGAGGAATTTATTCAGGGTGGCATCAAAAAGCACGAGCACACCCGTCAGGATAAAGAGGACGCATTGATCTTATACCGCGATGAAGTGCGTGCCAGTTCCACTCCCATTACCATGACCTACCCGGCGATAGGCGAGGTAGAGGTCATTACCCGCAAGGCCCAGCAGGGCCAACCGTTGATTGACTTCACCTCCCCTGATGGCCTCAAACAGACACTCTGGTTTATCGACGGCACCGACGATATTACCGCCCTGCAAAGTGCTTTTTCGCAGCTCGACGCCCTGTATTTAACCGATGGCCACCACCGCTCTGCCGTGTGTGAGCGCTGGGCGCAGAAACGCCGCGAAGACAACCCCGACCACACCGGTAAAGAACCCTATAACTTTGTTCTCACCGCTATTTTTCCAGATAGGGAAAATCGTATCCTGGAGTACAACCGGGTGGTGCGTGGGCTTAACAATATACCCACTGATATTTTTGTTGAACAAATGCGCCCCTATTTTGAAATCGAGCTGCTCAATGTAGAGCATGCCGAACAGGCGCGCCCTACCGAGCGCAATCAATTTGCCATGTACCTTGATGCACGCTGGTATCGCCTCACCGCTTACCCCGATCAGGTTGTGTGGGACGACCCAGTGCGTTCACTGGATGTGTGTTTTTTACAAGACTATGTGCTTGGCCCGCTGCTGGGCATTGATGACCCCCGCCTCGATCCGCGTATCGACTACGTACCTGGTGCCTTTGGACTGACAGAGTTACAACACCGCATCGATCAGGACTGGGGAGTGGCGTTCGCCTGTTACCCAACGTCGATTGAAGAATTGATGGCGATTGCCGATGCGGGTGAAGTGATGCCGCCAAAATCGACGTGGTTTGATCCTAAAGTGCGCTCTGGTTTATTAGTGCGACTGCGTTAAATTAAGCTGAATCCGACAGGCTCCCGGGCAGGCAGATAAGAAGAGTATCGAAGCACAGCACTGGGGCGGAGCTGTGCGTAGTAGTGATGCAGCGTTTGTAATGAACATCGCACTGACGAATCCCGGAATTTGTTTCGTGTACGTTCCTTATTCGTTGTTTATAGCTTCTTCTGGGGCGTTTTTAATCACCGTGGACGGGATCCATTGTGGCCCTTTCCCGTACCGGGTTCGGTGGCAATCAGGCTCAGGTGGTGTAAATCGGAAAGCGCTGGCATAAGTCCGCCACAGTATGTCGTGACCGGTCAATAACCGCTTGTTGGTCGCTGCGGTTGCATGCGTCAATTAAATCGGCAATTGTATTGCCCAGCGCAGTGAACGCTTCCTGTTGTAGGCCACGTGTGGTTGCCGCCGCCGCACCAAGCCGCAAACCACCCCAGGCCGACGGTCGTGGTGAATCGAAGGGCACCGGGTTTTTGTTTGAAGTGATATTGGCCTCGCCTAAAATATCCTGTACCGTTTGCCCTGTTAGCCCGCATTCACGTAAATCCAGCAGCACCAGGTGCGTGTCCGTGCCACCACTGACTATACCAATACCACGTGCCTGCAGTGTCGCCGCCAAGGTGCGCGCATTGTGTTTGAGCTGCTGACCGTATACTTTGAAATCATCGCGTAGCGCCTCGCCCAGGCACACAGCTTTAGCGGCGATAACCTGTGTGTGCAGGCTGCCCTGAACACCGGGAAAAATAGCGGATTGCAGGGGTTTTTCCCACTGTTTATCGCGTGACAGAATCAGGCCACCGCGTGGGCCGCGCAGGGTTTTTGTGGTAGTGCAGGTGACCACATCCGCGTAGTCGAGTGGAGAGGGGTGAACGCCAGCGGCAACCAGACCGGCAATGTGCGCCATATCGACCAAAAATACGGCACCAACCTGCCGGGCAATGGCCTGCATCCGCTGAAAATCAATTTCGCGTGGGTAGGCTGAACCACCGGTAATCAGCATATTTGGCCGCACCTGTTCAGCCTGCTCTTCCAGGGCATCGTAATCAATCAGGCCACTGTCACGGTCGACACCATAGTGGTGCGCTGAAAACCAACGCCCCGATAAATTCGGCTTTGCACCGTGGCTCAAATGCCCACCGGCTGCCAGGTCGAGGCTGAGAATTCTATCCCCTGGCTGGAGAGCTGCAAAAAATACGGCCTGGTTTGCCTGTGTACCGGAATGCGGTTGTACATTGACATATTCACAGTCAAATAACATCTGGGCGCGTTCGATAGCTGCACGCTCGCTAATATCGGCAAACTCAGCCCCGCCGTGAAACCGGTTGCCGGGGTATCCCTCCAATGTTTTGTTCGTCATTGGGTGGCCCAACGCATCGAGTACTGCACGGCTGACACTATTTTCTGAGGCGATAAGCTCTATTTGGGTTTGTTGTCGCCGTTGTTCGCCGCGCAGGGCTTCGCCAAGCAATGGGTCACTGATGTCGAGACTGTTGGTAAAAAAACTGTTCATGGGTCGATAATCCTAAATTCCGCATAAGTGCATTTTCATAGTGCGCAGTAAGGCGCTGAAGCATACGGATGAAAGCGGTATGATTTATGTGTATAAACCTTCACACTATGTGTTGTAACTGTCAATAATTACAACAGGTGAAAATCTATGTACACACTCTATTGGGCCAAACAAACAGGCGCGCTGGCGCCACAGATAGCGCTGGAGGAGATCGGTGTCGATTACCAGCGTGTGGTATTGGACATGGATAAGGGGGAGGAAACGCACGCCGATTTTTTGGCGATTAACCCGCGTGGGCAAATCCCGGCGATGACCCTGGCAGACGGGTCAATACTGACCGAATCAGCCGCCATGATGTTGCAGATCGCCGATAGTCATCCCGCTGCCGGTTTATTGCCCGCCGCTGGTAGCGCAGCCCGCGCCCAGGTTTATCGCTGGTTGCTGTATGCGGCAACGAATATTTACGAGGCAGACTTACGCCTGTACTACAGCGACCGATACACCACCGACGCAAGTAGCGCAGACAAAGTCCAGCAATCGGCCAGAACCTATATGGACGAAGCCTGGGACTTACTGGAAGGTGAAATCGGTGCGGGGCCGTATATGCTGGGTGACCAATACAGCGTCATCGACCCCTACCTGTTAATGCTGGTGTTCTGGCATGAACAGCCAGAGGTATTACTGGCGCGCTGCCCAAAACTCAAATGTCTTTGTGACACTGTGCGTCAACGACCGGCCGTATCGAAAGTATGGGCGCAGCATTACGATTGATATTAATCTGCAACCAATTGCTCCAGAACATTTTTTTCTGGAGCAATTATTGGCTAATACATGGGGCCTAGTCGGCGTTTTCCACAAAAATTTCACTGAATGTAGCTCTTGTGTCATATGGCCAGCTAGATTACCCTTTTGCATTGCCTGAAAAGATGGTACGCGTGCAGGCTCGCAAACCGATAATTTTAAACCCGCACGGAATTTTCGCAGTTTATGCAGATAGAAAAATACACACCGTCGCTGAGTCGAAACACACTATTATTGATGCTATTGGCCACTATTGGGGTGGTCGTCATTATAGTGCTCAATCATAATTTTCTGATCAATGTCTACTTTAGTAAACAACTGACCCAAACCGGCGCATTTGTTAACGGGCTTATTTTGCTGATGTTTGTACTTGGTATAGGCAAGGTGGTTAGTAATCTGCTGTTTTATCGGAAGCAGGAAATTGCTATCAGTCACTTTCTTGAGAATGATTTCATCAACCCCGATATGGCGATGGCCAATATCGATGAGCATTCGCTTATCGGGCAACGCTACACCAGTATGCAAAGCATGTGGCGCAACAGCTCACCGATTGATCAGGGTGCACTGGCCGCGATTCTGGTGGCCAAAGAAAGCTCACGTAACAGCCTGCCAAAATTTGTCAATAACATACTGATTCTCACAGGTGTGTTTGGCACTATTGTTTCACTGTCGATTGCATTGCTCGGGGCCTCTGATTTATTGCAGACTACGGAGAGTCTGGGGGGCATGAACCTGGTTGTACACGGCATGTCCACGGCGTTGTCCACCACCATTACCGCGATTGTCTGTTTTATGTTTTTTGGTTATTTCTACGTGCGTACCGCCGATATTCAAACCCATGTTATCAGCGTGCTGGAGTGCGTTTCGCTGGAGCGTTTAATGCCGCGTTTCAGTGTTTCCCAGGACAAAGTGCTCGGTGATATCGCCAGCCTGGTGAATGCCTTGCGCAGTGTCAGTGAATCGATGCAGCAAATGCAGGGAGACCCCGCCAGCGGTGGCGGCGGCAACCAACTGACAACCAGTATTGACCAGCAGTCTGAGCAGTTGCATCTTATGAACCAGCAACTCCAGGACATGTTGACAACCCTACGCGCAGGCTTTCGACTCGATCACTGATGAGCGGCTTTACCGATCTTCGGCTCAATCACGTAGGAGGCCAGGCAGACGAAAGTTTCTGGCCCTCGTTTACCGATATTATGATGGTCGTGGTGATGATTTTTTTAATCACCTCGGCAACATTGATTCTGCGCAACAGCGAATTGATGCAGCAACTGACCGAATCGGAAGAGGCCAAGCAACTTGCCACTAAACTCATTGAAGGGTCGCTGGCAGAAAATGCCACGCTGGAGGAGCGTCTGGAGGCCACTCAGCATCAATTGGCCATGTCGCGCTTGCAGCAACTGCAAACGATGGAAGAGAAATTCGACCTGAAAGGCCAACTGACCACAGCACAGGAGAAAATTGCGGCACTCACACTCACGCGTGAATCATTGGAAACGCAGCTAGTCGCCTCACAGGCACGCGCTGCAACACTGGAAACGCAGTTGGCTGCCTCACAGGCACGCGGTGCGACACTGGAAAAGCAGTTGGCCGCCTCACAGGCACGTGGTGCGACACTGGAAACGCAGTTGGCTGCCTCACAGGCACGTGGTGCGACACTGGAAACGCAGTTGGCCGCCTCACAGGCACGCGGTGCGACACTGGAAACACAGCTCGCCGAATCGCAAACACGCAATGAGACGGCGAATAGAACACTTGCTGCGCTGCAGCAGCAACTTGAACAATCCCAACAACAATTCGAACAGTCACAACAACAGCGGCTCAGTACCGAGGGTGAATTGGCATCTACCCTCGCACAGCTTGAGTCAACCAGCCAATCGCTGAATGCCTTGCAACAACAATACAACCTGTCACGCGGGGAATTGACCCAGATGATTGCCCAATTGGCGGCCTCGGATACGCGTATAGAACAACTGCAAAGTGCATCGTCGACTCAAATTGAAACCGTGCAGCTATCAGAGGAAAGACTCGCCGAATTGCGTAACGAATACAACGAGCTGAAATCAAAATACGATAAGCTGGTGCGGCCTGCGCGGAGTGCAAAAGGTAAGTACGTCGTATCACTACGCTACACCCGCGACGGTGATAACCGCGTCATCACGATGAAAAAACCTGAAGACGCTGCGTTTTATACTGTTGATAAGGCCGCTATGCACGCCGAGCTGGCCGCATTAAAACAACAGTATAAAAACCAGCTTTATATTAAGGTGATTATCCCGGATGACAGTAATCTCAGCTACAACGAAGCGTGGACATTTACCAATGAAACACTCAATAGATATGACTATTACCACCAGGACAGTTACACGCCGATTCCTGCGCCGCAGTAAAAGTAAACGGCTTTCCGGCCCTCTCGTCACGAACGCCTAAACCCGTCAATATAAGGTAGACGGTGTACTAATGGATAACATTCTATTAATTACCGGCGGCAGTCGTGGCATTGGTGCAGCCACTGCCCGGTTGGCTGCAAGCCAGGGATACAGTGTCTGTATCAACTACCAACATAACCACCAGGCGGCACAGGATGTGGTGACCGCCATTCAGCGGGATGGCGGCAAAGCGGTAGCGATAGCTGCCGATATTGCCAGTGAAGCGGAATTGATGGCGATGTTCGGGCAGATAGACCAACTGCCTGGTCAGCTTGCAGTGCTGGTCAACAACGCGGGCATCCTCGACGTACAAATGCGTGTCGAGGCGATGGATGCAGCGCGTCTAAACCGGATTTTTGCCACCAATATTACCGGCAGTTTCCTCTGTGCTCGCGAGGCTATTCGTCGTATGTCGACCAGGCACGGTGGCGATGGCGGCGCTATCGTGAATGTATCCTCCGGCGCTGCCCGGCTCGGCTCACCGGGAGAGTATGTCGACTACGCCGCCTCAAAAGGGGCTATCGACACCCTGACCATTGGCTTGGCGAAGGAGCTTGCTGGCGAGGGTATTCGCGTTAACGCGGTGCGCCCCGGATATATCTATACAGACATACACACCAGTGGCGGTGAGCCGGGGCGTGTCGATCGCGTTAAAGCCAATGTGCCGTTGCGGCGCGGTGGCCAACCAGAGGAAGTCGCCGAGGCTATTTTGTGGCTGGCTTCAGCGGTATCCAGTTATTCAACTGGCACGTTTATTGATGTTACCGGCGGTAATTGACAACAAAAGATGGTATCAATATGCGCTGGTTTATTCTCCTATTCACTTTGTTTGCCACCAGCAGTGTGGCGAAAACCTCACTGTGGCAAATCAGTAACAGCGACCACACACTGTATTTGGGCGGTACGATCCATATGCTTGGTCCAGACGATTTTCCGCTGCCACAGGCATTCGATCAGGCCTACCTGTCAGCCGATATAGTCGTATTAGAAACCGATTTACTCCAACTCAGCCAACCCCATCTTCAACAATTGTTGATGCAGCAAGTGACATATCGCAATGGAAAAACCCTAAAAACACAGCTACAGCCGCGCACTTACCAATTAGTAAAAAATTTTTTTACCGCGCGCGGTATGTCGGTGACTGCCTTTGAACACATCAAACCGGCAATGCTTAGCCTGTCCATGTCAGTGATAGAGATAAAGCGCCTGGGGCTTGACGAAAGAGGTGTCGATCAATACTTTTTTGAGCGCGCCCGCAACGAGCATAAACTGACAGGCCAACTGGAACAGCCGGAACAACAAATTCAGTTCATTGCCAGTATGGGTGAGGGCAACGAAGATGCCTTACTGCTTAACACCCTGCGTGATCTGGAAAATTTAAAACCCGTCTTACATGAAATAAAACAAAGCTGGCGCGATGGTGATATGGAACGCCTGGAACGCGCCGCGTTAGCCCCCATGCAGCGCGACTATCCCGAGCTGTACCAATTGTTATTAGTGAATCGCAACAATGACTGGCTACCGCAGATTATCAACATGCTAAACACAGGCGAAACTGAACTGATACTCGTGGGTGCACTTCACCTGGTCGGCGAAGAGGGTTTACTGCAACTACTGAAAGCGCGTGGTTTTTCAGTGGAACGTGCGGTGTTTTAACCTAAATTCCGCAGTTGAATTTACTGCGAGCAGCTAATGCACAGAATCTAAAGCGCTTTAACCCGCATTTCAGCTTCACCTGTAGAATGACGACAGGATGGCTAAAATGCGGGTAAAAACACTTCATCTTCAGCCCCTTATACGCCCTCGCCACGATTCAACTGCGGAATTTAGGTTTAACCTTCGCTATTGCGTACTGTCAGGCAAAATGTCACTGGCCCGTCATTGACCAGGCTCACCTGCATATCAGCGCCAAAAATACCGGCCTCAACAGGTTGGTGCAGTGTCTTTGCCTGCTTAACCAGATAATTGAACAATACCTCCCCCTCTGCCGGGGGTGCCGCTGGGGTAAAGCTGGGGCGGGCACCTTTGTGTGTATCGGCAGCCAGGGTAAATTGTGGGACCAGCAATAAACCGCCGCCAACATCGCGCACGCTGTGATTCATTTTGCCGTCTGCGTCAGAGAATACCCGGTACCCCAATAAGCGCGCCAATAACCGGTCAGCCTGCGCGTGTTGATCCTTGCGCTCGACCCCCACCAGCACCAGCAAGCCTTGTTGGATTGTGGCAACTGTCTCACCACCAACCACCACACTGGCGTGACAAACGCGTTGCAGTAAACCAATCAACGCTTACAACTGGCGGGCAAATTTATCGGTGGCCTGCACCAGCGCCGCGCTGATACCCGGTTCAGACGCCGCATGACCGGCATCCAGGATAACCTGCAGTTCCGCCTGAGGCCAGGCAGCGTGCAACTCAAACGCCTGCGTTATCGGGCACACCACATCGTAGCGGCCATGCACAATCACACCGGGAATATCGTGCAGGCGCCCGGCATCGCGCAGTAACTGTCCCGCCTCCAACCAGCAGTGATTGAAAAAATAATGGCACTCGATACGTGCCAGGCTCAGCGCCACATGCAAATCGGCAAAGTGATCACGCAATGAAGGGCTGGGCAATAGTGACGCCGTTCGCCCCTCCCACTGCGACCAGATCTTGGCGGCAGCCATGCGGGCAATCTCATCATCACCCGTCAACCGACGGTGATAGGCGGCCACCATATTACCGCGCTCACTGGCGGGAATATGCTGATAAAAATCGGCCCAATAATCGGGGAACAGATGGTGGGCGCCGTGCTGGTAAAACCACTGCACATCACTGTCCCGGCACAGAAAAATGCCGCGCAACACCAACGCCAATACCTTGTCTGGGTGGGTCTGCGCATACACTAAACCCAGCGTCGACCCCCAGGAGCCACCAAATACCAGCCAGCGGTCAACGCCCAGCGCATTGCGAATGTGCTCAAGATCGTCGATCAAATGCTGGGTTGTATTGGCGTGCAGAGCGGCGTGTGGTGTAGAGCGCCCGGCACCCCGTTGGTCGAATAAAATAATGCGGTATTTTTGAGGGTCAAAAAAACGCGAGTGATAAGGCTCACAACCCGACCCCGGCCCGCCGTGTAAGAATACAGCGGGAATACCCGCCGGATTACCGTATTCGCGTCCATACAGGGTATGTCCATCGCCAACCTCAAAAGCGTGTTCACAGTTGTGCCGTATTTGCGGGTATAGCCTGGTCATGGAGTATGCCTTGTCAAAATTGTTATTGTCTATCTGCGGTGCCGGGTGTGAGAAACCTTAAACCTAAATTCCGCAGTTGAATCTACTGCGAGCACCTAATGCACAGAATCTAAAGCGCTTTTACCAGCATTTCAGCTTCAGCACCTTAGACGCCCTCGCTACGATTCAACTGCGGAATTTAGGTTAAAAGTAATATAACACTAACGGGGAAACTTGACTGGCTATGTGCTGTCACCTCACAGAGACTATAATACTGGAAAATTTACCCCTTTAGCGAAAGGGCCAGTCGACAACGAGTGTAAATATGAAACAAATCCTGTCCATTTCGGGTGATATAGGTAGTGGAAAGTCATCCGTCGCCAGTGCGCTGAAGCAGTTAACCGGCTTTGCAATACTCGGGACGGGCAGCATACAGCGGGCCATAGCAGAACAACGCGGCATGACGACACTGGCGCTTAACAAACTGTCACAAACCGATAGAAGCGTCGACGACGAAATAGACTCCCAGCTAATCAATATCGGTAAAACTGAAAGCCAGTTAATCGTCGATTCGAGGCTGGCCTGGCACTTTATTCCAGACTCTTTTAAAGTCTACCTGTCCGTCGACCCCATGGTGGGGGCCGAGCGTGTGTTCCAGGCAAAAAGGCGTAGCGAGGAAAACCCCTCCCTAGAACAAACCCTGACCAATAACAACGACAGGCAACAGCTTGAAGATGTGAGGTTTACAAAGCTGTACAATATTCATTTTCGCAACCACGAAAACTACGATCTGGTTGTCGATACATCGTATACCCTGCCAGAAATAACCGCCGAAAAAATAAATGCGGCTTATAATGCATGGTTAAAAACAGGTAGCCTCGAAACAGGCAATTAATGTACAGACAATTGATGTTATGCTGGAATAGCAGACTCAGTGAATAAAGAGAGATAACCCATGATTGCACGTATACTGCTCCTTATCTCATTCGCCGTATTTGGCGCGGGAGGTTGTTCTTTTATCGACTTGACGACAGGTGGCGAAAAGGTGCGCGTACTGGCCATTGATGAGGTCGTTTCGTGCCGCAAGCTGGGTGCACTTTCTTCCAGCGTATTAGAAAAACTGGGCTTTGTACCACTCCCTGAAGACAGCGTTGAAGAAAACCTATACACAGAAGCCAGAAATGCCGCCGCCGATATGGGGGGTGACACCATTGTGGCCGCCACAACCCTCGTCGATGGCAAGCAGAAATTCCACGTTTATAAATGTGTTGATCCAAACAACTAGGGGGTGTTCTCAATTACCTGGGCAAGATCGATTGTGAGGCCTTTTTTGTGCTAGCAAGGCATGAGGGGTAATAGTGTTTCTATTGCGACGAATTGCAACACAGCCAGTGCGGAAAAGGGCCACAATAGATCTGTTCATGGTGATTGAGAACATCCCCCCTAATATTAATCAACCGGTAACCCCATCATGTTGCCCATTAATATTGCCCTGATCGGTGATTACAGTGGTGTGGTAACCGCGCACAGAGCGATTCCTCAAGCACTTGACATCGTCGCCAGCAATACGGCCTGCGAGGTTAATGCGCAATGGATAGCAACAAACGACCTCAGTGAAAACAACGATGCGGTACTGCGTCAGTACCAGGGGATATGGTGCGTACCCGCCAGCCCCTACAATAACCCGGCGGGCGCCATCAGTGCCATTCGCTACGCGAGGGAAAACGGCACACCCTTTCTCGGCACTTGCGGCGGCTACCAGCACGCACTGCTGGAGTTTGCCCGTAACGTCCTTGGGCATGATCGGGCTAATAACAGTGAAGAAGACCCAGGCACCGCTTTTCCATTAATTGCCCCCCTGGTGTGCGCAATGGTAGAGCAGGAGGGCGACATCCATTTGCGCGATGGTTCACGCCTTGCCGCATTTTATGCGCGTGCTCATATCCGGGAAAAATATAATTGCAGCTATGGGCTCAACCGGGATTACACAGACTTATTTGACGGCAGCGCCCTGCACTTCAGTGCGCACACCAGCGAAGGTGATCCATGCGCTATCGAAATTCCACAACACCGTTTTTTTATTGGCATCGCCTGTCAGCCGGAGCGCTCGGCCCTGACAGGCCAAACACACCCCTTAATCGACGCGTTTGTCAGTGCATCGATGCAGCGTGCTGCCTAGATTGAATGGGGCGCTGGAAACCACCCCTGCCGAAATCATCGGCCTACATCACACCTGAAGGTTACTCCCGCCTGCAAAAGCAACAACAAAGTTTATGGACACAACGGGCGGAAGTCACCGCCGCTGTTACCGCCGCTGCTGCCGAGGGCGACCGCTCAGAAAATGCCGAATACATCTACCGCAAAAAACAACTCCGAGAAATTGACCGGCGTATCCGCTATTTACAGAAACGCCTACCTAACATAAAAGTAGTTAATGAAGTGGGTAATACAGATAAAGTATTATTTGGCGCGTGGGTCACACTGGAAAACGAACAGGGTGAAGCATTTACCTACCGCATTGTTGGCGCGGATGAAATTGGCGAGCGCAAAGGGTATATCTCTATTGATTCCCCCATGGCGCGGGCAATGCTAAAGAAATCGACTGATGACGAGTTTTCACTGACGATTAATAGTGAAACGAAGTACTTCACTATTAATAAAATTTTTTACGAATAATAATATTTACTGTCCACATCAATACAAATAGTTAGTTTTGCCTACAAGAATGTTTCGAGCCTGGCTAGACATCATGTATTGACTTGTGTACAAGTTAATACACGGGGCCTAGGTGTTACTTGCAGTGCGCATAGAAAATGCCAATAAGAACACCGATCTTTAACACCGCGAGTGAAACCATACAACTCCCACGATACCCACAAGAAAGAACACCTTGTAAATTCACAAAACTTTGGCACACTGCGCAAGTGACAACAACGAGTACTCTACAGTCCAGAAAAAAATAAGCGGGAAACAACAATGACCAATGGCAACGTGCGCATACTTCGATTGAACAAGTCAGGGTTGCCGCGTGCCTGGGTATCGCGTGAAGAGGCCGCGACACTGTACTTCAAAGACCAGGTTGTCTGGAGCCTGGGCGAGTCCCCCTTTTTAATGCGTGGCGGTATCAACTGCCAGGGCATCCAATCGCAAATTGCCCTGGCGCCGATTATCGCCTGCGAAGGCAGCACTGAAAAATACAGCTTCACCCCAGCACTCGACAACCGTTTCCTGTTCCGGCGCGACGAATACACCTGCATGTACTGCGGCATCGAATTTCGTGAAGACGAACTGACACGCGACCACATCGTGCCGCGTGTACAGGGCGGCACTGACCGCTGGAAAAATGTCGTTGCCGCCTGCGCCCGTTGCAACCACCGCAAGGGTGGGAAAACCCCAGAGCAGGCCAATATGCAACTGCTGGCAATCCCCTTTGAACCGAATGTATTTGAGTTTATGTACCTCGCCAACCGGCAAATCCTCGGCGATCAAATGGTGTACTTAAAAGCGCGCTTTTCTGGTCGGCGCTGCTGGGAGGCAGCGTGAACCACCCAAAAAAATTCAGCCTCTCTGTGCCATCCAGTTTATCAACGAAGCCTCTTTGGGGTACAGCGTAATTACCCAAACTTCACCACACCACTACGCTGCAATGCCGCTATTTTTTCCGCACTAAAGCCGAGCGAGGACAGAATCTCCCGCGTGTGCTGGCCGTGTAATGGCGGCGGCGTATTCACTTGTGGGCCGTGGTGATTGTAGCGAAATGATGCCACCGGTAGTGGCCCGGAAGCCCCTGCATCGGCCTGTGCCTGAATAACTGAGCGGGATAAAACCTGTTCATGCGCCAGGGTTTCGTCGACCGTGCGCACGCGTGCGGCGGGGACTTTTGCCTGGTTCATTAATGCCTCCCATTCATCGGCTGATTTTGTCTCTAATACAGCAGATATCGCCTGTATATCCTCGTCCATCTGTGCACCGATTTCAGCCAGACTAGCCGACTCTGCGGCCTGGGCGCGCCGTTCACTACCCAGTACCCGCCACATGGCCGCGTGCTGCTTGCTGGTGTAAGCACCGATCATCAATAAACCTTTAGCGGTGGAGTAGCAGGCATAACCGGGCTTGGAGGCGCTGTTATTGCCTGTCAGCGCAGCGGGCTTACCGGCGGCGTGGTAGTGGGTGATATTGGCCGACATCAGCATCAGCGCCGAATCCAGCATGGCGATATCAATGTATTGCCCTTCACCCGTCTGGCTGCGCTGAAATAATGCCGCCGCGATGGCAAATGCCGCCTGGGCACCGGTGCCGTAATCCAGTACAGGCGGCCCCACTTTCATCGGCGCAGTATGTTCATCCCCTGTCGACGCCATCAAACCAGAGAATGCCTGAATCACGTTATCGTAGGCGGTGTGTTGCGCTTTCGGCCCGGTTTGCCCAAAGCCGGTTAGCGAGCAGTAGATAATGTCAGGGTTGATTTTGCGGATACCCTGATAACCCAGCCCCAGCTCAGCCAGCGCACCACTGCGGTAGTTTTCCACCAGCACATCGGCATCGCGAATCAGAGTAATGGCAATATCGCGCCCCTCTGGCGATTTCAGATCCAGCGCTATTGAGCGCTTATTGGCATTTTGTGCGGTAAATACCGACCCCATACCGCGTGCAACCTCCTCCGCCAGCGGCCCGTCCTCACGCACCATATCCGGTGCCTGTGGAGACTCAATTTTTATCACATCCGCGCCCATCACCGCGAGCTGGTAAGTGCAAAACGGCCCGGCTATAACATGGGTGAGGTCGATAACGCGAAGAGCGGAAAACGCTTGCATTGGGTTTACTCCAAAGTACTATGCCCAGGAGTCTGTCGGGTTTAGGCGCTCGTCGCGAGGGAAAGACCGACGGGCTCCTGGGGATATAAGCACGGTAAAATACCGTGCACGTCGTTAAGGTTCAACCTGTTCGGGATGCTTTATGCACAAAAATTCACTTCCTTCGCACGCCTCTGTTGTAGTGATCGGCGGCGGTATTATGGGGTGCTCCACACTGTACCACCTCGCCAAACAGGGCATTGGTGATGCGCTACTGATCGAACGTAACAAACTCACATCTGGCACTACCTGGCACTCTGCGGCGCAGGTGCGCGCCTTGCGCTCGACGCGCAACCTGACCGACCTGATTCGCTATTCGATCTCACTGTACCGTTCGCTGGAACAGGAAACCGGGCAATCAACCGGCTGGATCAACAAAGGCTCGCTGTCTATCGCCACCCGCCCCGACCGGCTCACGCATATCAAACGCCAAGAGGCGCTGGCACATTTATTTGGTATCCAGGCCGATTCTATCAGCGCTGCGCAGGCCCGTGAGCGCTGGCCGTTGATGAATGCCGACGATGTACTGGGGGCGGTGTGGTCACCTGATGATGGCCGGGTTAGCCCGTCTGACTTATGCGCCGCATTGATCAAGGGCGCCAAAGCACACGGCGCATGTATTTTTGAAGACACGGGCGTAACCGCGCTGTTTACCAAAGGTGGCAAAATCACCGGGCTGGAGACGACGGCAGGGACTGTTCGCTGTGATGCGATTGCGCTGTGCACGGGGCTGTGGAGTCAGGGCAATGCGGCGCTGGCAGGGGTCGACGCCCCCGTTTGGCCGTGCGAGCACTTTTACCTGCTGACTAAAGCGGTGGAGGGCGCACAAGGTAACCTGCCAACCCTGTCTGATCACGATGGCCACCTGTACATCCGCGATGACTCCGGGGGGTTGCTGGTCGGTTGTTTTGAACCGCTTGGCAAGTCTATTTCTGCACAGCGTATTGGTGAAAACACACCCTTCCAGTTGCTCCCGGAGGATTGGGATCACTTTGAACCAATGATGAAAAATGCACTGCACCGCCTACCATGCCTGGCCGATGCAGAGGTGAGGATGCTGTTAAACGGCCCGGAAAGTTTTACCCCGGATGGGACTTTTATGCTCGGCGAGTCGGCGGAAACACGCGGTTTGTTTCTGGGGTGTGGCATGAATTCCGTGGGTGTGGCCACGGGCGGTGGTGCCGGTATGGCGCTGGCACACTGCATTGCCCACGGCCATACCCCCACTGATTTACACGAGGTCGACCCGAAGCGCTTCCCGGCGTGCTTTAACTCGGCGGCGGCACTGGCGCAGCGGGCGCCTGAAGTATTGGGTGAACACTACGCCATCAGCTATCCCGGCCACCAGTGGTCGAGCGCACGTGGATTGCGCACTACGCCCCTGCACCGGCAATGGCTTAAACACAACGCGCACTTTGGCCAGTTTTTCGGTTGGGAACGGCCCTTATACTTTAATAAAGCCACCGAGCCTGTACTGACATTTGGCCGCCCCGCCTGGTTTGATCAGGTTGGCCGTGAAGTGGTTCAGGCCCAGCAACACGCGGCTATTTTTGACCAGTCAACCTTTGGCAAAATCGTCGTCGAAGGGCGTGACGCCGAGACGTTTTTAAACCGTGTATGCGCCAATGACATGACCTGCGCCCCTGGCCGTGCCATCTACACCGCCATGCTCAATGCACGCGGGGGCTTTGAGAGTGACCTGACTGCTTTGCGTATCAGCGATACCCTCTATCACCTGTACGTCGGTACAGCGGCCATCAAACGGGATATGGCCTGGTTGCAACGCCACCTCAATGTTGGCCAGCAACTTGGTCTTTACGATGAAACCGAACAATTCGCCGTTATCGGTTTGATGGGGCCGGAATCGGCACAGATGGCAAGGCAAATTGGCGCAGATGAACTGAACACCCTCGGCTATTTCTGCCATACCGAAACAAGCATTGCCGGTGTTGCGGTGCGGGCGGCGCGCCTGTCTTATGTCGGTGAGGCGGGCTGGGAGATCACCTGCCGGGCGGCGGATGCCGATGCGGTGTACCGGGCGTTACACGCTGTCGGTGCGCAGCCTGCGGGGGTGTTGGCGCAGAGTGCCATGCGTATCGAAAAGCGTTTTCTGGCCTATGGCCATGACCTCGATACCGATATCAATCCGCTGCAGGCGGGGCTGGATTTTGCTATCGACTGGGGTAACGATTTTATTGGGCGCGATGCATTGTATGCGCTGCGTGGGCAGCCACCGCAATCGCGTATGGTTACTATTCTGCTCGATGATATTCACGCTGTTCCGCTGGGTAATGAGCCGGTTTATTGGGATGGGGTTATTGTGGGTAAAACTACTTCGGCGGCATTTGGTTATCGAGTGGGGCGCCCACTTGCGTTGGCTTATCTCGATACGGTGGAGGGTGTCGATTGGGAGGGGGGATGTGTGGCGATTGATGTTGCAGGTACTCTGTGTAGTGGCAGGGTGAGTTGTCATGCGGCTTATGATCCTGGTGGTTGGCGGGTTAAACCTAAATTCCGCAGTTGAATCGTAGCGAGGGCGTCTAAGGTGCTGAAGCTGAAATGCTGGTAAAAGCGCTTTGGATTCTGTGCATTAGGTGCTCGCAGTAGATTCAACTGCGGAATTTAGGTTAAAGGATAGTTTTTAATCCAGCGCGCTAAAGACCGGCGTTCTTATTGGCATTTTCTATGCGCACTGCAAGTGAGTCAGTTACAGTCGGTGAGAATACCTTGCTAATCAACAGAGGTGTCGGCAACTGCTCCTGCGTTGCTCTATCTCCTGTATCCGTACAGTCGTCGGCAACTGCTCCTGCGTTGCTCTATCTCCTGTATCCGTACAGTCGTCGGCAACTGCTCCTGCGTTGCTCTATCTCCTGTATCCGTACAGTCGTCGGCAACTGCTCCTGCATATGTATTAACTTGTGTGCAAATTAATACATAGGGGTCTAGATTCAACTGACCGCTGTCAATCCATCCAGTGCTAGAATCACCCTCTCAGTATGACAGTGGAGACTTATTACTATGGCATTAATGATTACCGATGAATGCATCAATTGCGATGTGTGCGAACCGGAATGCCCCAATAACGCTATCTATGCGGGCGAGGAGATTTATGAGATTAACCCGGATCTGTGCACCGAATGTGTCGGCCATTTCGAGACTTCGCAATGCGTGGAGGTATGCCCGGTTGAATGTATTCCTTTAAATCCGGATTACAGTGAAACCCAGGCACAACTGGAAGCAAAATTTCAACGTATAACAGGGGCAGCCTGATGCGAAAACAATGCCTACTCAACCGGGTGACTGCAACGCTTATTACTACACTCTGCTACTTGCTGCTGTCACCTGTAACTTACGCCCAGAGCAGCCCTGATGGGCTAACCCCAGGCGCACTGGCAGTGGCGAGTGCGCACCCGTTGGCGACGCAGGCGGGTGTCGATGTAATGAATCAGGGTGGCAATGCATTTGATGCGGCAATAGCGGTTACCGCCGTGCTCGCTGTGGTCGAGCCTTATAGCTCGGGTTTGGGTGGTGGTGGTTTTTATCTGCTGAAAAAAGCGCAATCCGAGCGCGCTATTATGCTCGATGCCCGCGAGCGGGCGCCACTGGCCGCAGAGCGCAATATGTACCTGGACGAAGCCGGTGAGGTGGCGCCAAATTTATCTGTCGATGGTGCGCTGGCCGCTGGTATTCCCGGCATTCCCGCCGCCCTCGCGCAGCTCGCGGATCACTACGGCGCACTGCCGCTCACCGTGAGTTTACAACCGGCGATCATCCTGGCGCGAGACGGTTTCCCGGTCGATGAGGTATACCGCCGCCTGGCAAAGTTTCGCCTCGCTGCACTGCGCGCTTCGCCCGCTGCCCGTGCAGTCATGCTGGCTGATGGTGAAGTCCCCGAGGCAGGCTATAAACTAAAACAAACCGACCTCGCGGCGACCCTCGAAGCCCTGGCCAAATCCGGCGTAAACGGTTTTTATGCGGGCGCGGTAGCCGATAAGTTAGTCGCCGGTACACGCGCAGCAGGGGGAATCTGGACGCACGATGATTTGCGCCAGTACACCGTGGTTGAGCGCACGCCCATACAAAGCCAGTACCACGGTATGCAGGTGGTATCGGTAGCACCACCATCGTCCGGTGGTGTTGCTCTAGGCGAAATTTTGTCTATTCTGGCGGGTTATGGTGACCTGGCAAATTACTCACCCGCCGATCGGCATCATTTTATTGTCGAGGCGATGCGCCGCGCCTATCGCGACCGCGCCCAATACCTGGGAGACAGCGATTTTGTCGATGTGCCCATTGTACGGCTGATCAACCCTTTTTACGGCGAGGGTTTACGCGCCACGATTCACCCACAAAAGGCGACCCCCAGCAGCGTTCTGCCCGGTGTCAGCGATACCGGTAAAGGCACTGATACCACCCATTTTTCGATTATCGACAAGCAGGGCAACCAGGTCTCGGCCACGCTTTCGGTCAATTACCCGTTTGGCTCCGGTTATATGCCAGAGGGCACCGGTATTTTGCTAAACAATGAAATGGATGACTTCTCCGCCAAACCCGGTGTGCCCAATCTGTATGGTCTGGTGGGCGCCGAAGCCAATGCCATCGCCCCCGGTAAACGCATGTTATCGAGCATGTCACCCACGTTTTTGCAAAAGGACGGGCGTATAGCCATCGTCGGCACCCCCGGTGGCAGCCGTATCATCACCATGGTATTACTGGCAGCACTGGAATTTCATGCCGGTGGTGATGCACAGAGCATGGTGTCGCTACCGCGATTTCACCATCAATACCTGCCAGACACGATCTTTTACGAACCCAATGCACTCTCCCCAGCGCTTATTCAGGGCTTACAGGCGAAAGGCCATACCCTGAAACAGGGCAATCGTACCTGGGGAAATATGCATACAGTGATTTGGGATACAAACACTAAACAGGTGACCGCCGCCAGTGATCCCCGGGGGATTGGCTCGGCGGTGGTGGCCCGCTAATACACTGGACGAGGATTCAATACATGGACAACCCGCTCAAAATAATCGAACACGCCAGTGCCTGGCGCGCAGATCAATCCGGTCGTGATACGTTTACGGTTCATCTATCGGGTAGGCACCTCGCCGCGCTGGATAAAGCCCTCCGCGATGTGCAGGCCAATAACCTGGAAACCGAATCGATCACCCGTGAACACTTTCCCCTCGCTGAGATTGCCGCTGACGTTAACGCCTGGCGAGAGCGGGTGATGGACAGTCATGGCATGGTGATACTCAGTGGTTTCCCTGTCGATACCTACAGCAAAGCAGAAATGGCTATCCTCCACTGGGGCATCGGCACCCACTTTGGCACGGCAATGTCACAAAGTGTTATGGGTGACCGCCTCGGTGACGTGATTAATGTAGGGGGGAAAGACCCAAAAGAGCGCGCCTACCGCAACAGCACCGAGCTGGCCATGCACACTGACTCCTGCGATGTAGTCGCGATGATGTGCCTGCAAAAAGCCGAATCGGGCGGTTACAGTGGCTACGTCAGTGCCATTACCGTCTATAACGAAGTACTCACCCGCCGCCCTGATCTGATGCCTGTTTTAATCGAGGGATTCCACTACCATCGCTTTGGTGAAGAGTTGCCGGGGCAGTCGCCAGTAACTGAAGAGAAAATCCCGGTTTTCTCATTTACACAAGGCTATTTAAGCATTAACTATCTGCGCGCCTATATCGACATGGCTGCCCAGGAATTAGGCGTTGCGCTAAGCAGTGATGAACTGGCAGCGCTCGACCTGGTTGATAGCATCGCACACGATGAGCGGTTTGCATTGAAATTTATCACCCAGCCAGGTGAAGCGGTTTTCTTTAATAACTTAACCATACTGCACAACCGCACAGCGTTTGAAGACTCAGACATTCCCGAAAAAAAGCGGCACCTCTTGCGTTTGTGGCTGGTGGCACACCAACCGCGCCCGGCGGTTGATGCGCTGCGCATTTATGAAGGCCAGGGGATTCAGAAACAAACGGGGAAAACCACGTATTTTAAAGGTGGCCTGGATTACAGTGAATTCTCCAGGAATACAGCGTCACATAATTAAATAATGAACGTACAAACCGGGCGCAGACTGTTTTATGCAAACGACACTCTATATTTTAGGCGCCTTGCTTATTGGCGTAATATCGGCCATTTACCTACCGATGAACAGTACCGTTTCAAAGCATATTGGTTCACCTTTAACGGCAAATATAACGTTTTATACAGTGGCGCTACTCACCTCTTTTGTGTTGTTTGCTATTTGGGGTAAGCTTGATACAGTCGGCAATATTAAAAATGTGCCCCCGCATTTATTTTTAACCGGCTTTATCAGTGCGTTTATTGTACTGGCCATCACGTTTCTTATTCCAAAACTGGGCGCAAGGAGTTTATTTATACTCTCTATTGCTGGCCAGATAATCATGGCGATGGTGATAAGCCATTTTGGTTTTTTGGAATCACCCAAAGACCCCGTTACAGTGAAAAAAATAATTGGTGCAGGGCTTTTGTTCTTAGGGGTTTTGGTATCGGTTATTTGATGTGATTAATTATTCGTACGCGCTATTACTAAGTACTTTTTTATGACAAAAAACACCGCATTACCGGGCGCAGTCGTTTCCCGGCACTCTCAAACAGGGTTTGGTACGCAAATCCGCAAGTCACCTTATTTCGCCGCCACCCAGCGCTGGGGCGCCGAGGGCTATTCGGTTTATAACCACATGTATATCCCGCGTAGTTTTGGCGATCCTGTACAAAACTTCTGGAATTTGGTGAACGAGGCGATTCTGTGTGATGTGGCCGTGGAGCGGCAGGTAGAAGTTACCGGGCCGGATGCGGCGCAGTTTGTCCAGTTACTCACACCGAGAAACCTGGAAAAGTGCGAGATAGGCCAGTGTAAATACGTTTTTATTACCGATGCACACGGCGGCATTATCAATGATCCGGTATTACTCAAACTGTCTGAAAACCATTTTTGGTTATCGTTGGCCGATAGCGATGTATTGCTTTGGGCCAAGGGTGTACAGATACACGCGGGGCTTAATATCTCTATCTGTGAGCCTGATGTCTCTCCGTTGCAGCTCCAGGGGCCACGTGCGGGTGAGATTATGCGGGCAGTGTTTGGCGATTGGGTGGGGGGGTTAAGGTATTTCCGTTTACGGGAATTAGTGCATCAAGGTATGCCATTGGTTATATCCCGCACGGGTTGGAGCAGTGAGTTGGGGTATGAAATTTACCTGCGTGATGGACAGTATGGTGATCAGTTGTGGGAGTTGCTTATGCAGGTGGGTGGGCCTCTGGGTTTGTCGCCTGGGCACACGTCGACTATTCGGCGTATAGAGGGGGGGATGTTGTCTTATGTCGCGGATATAAACAGTGACAATAATCCTTATGAAGTGGGGTTGGGGCGTTTGGTCGATTTGGATATGGCGGCTGATTTTATTGGCAAGGCGGCTTTGAAACGCATTTATGCGCAGGGGGTGAGTCAGTGCCAGGTTGGGTTTGAAGTGGGTGGTGCACCGTTACCCGGCCCTAATGATCAACATTGGCCGGTTATGGTTGGGGAAAAACGTATTGGTACCTTGACTTCTGCTGTGTACTCTCCACGGTTGGAGAAGAATATTGCTTTGGCGATGGTGGAGGTTGAGTATTCTGAGCTGGGGACTTCTATGGTTGTAAAGGCGGATGGTGGAGATCGGGTGGTTACGGTGGTGCCTAAGCCCTTTTTTGATCCGGGGAAGTCGTTGGCTTCGGGTAAAGGTATAAATACTTTATAGGGTATTGTGGGGTTCACTGGCGATGCTTTGGCGTTTTTCTTTGCGCTTTGCAGAGTGAAGCTACCGCTCCCCGGCAACTGCTCCTGCGTTGCTCTAGCTCCTGTATCCCTACAGTCGTCGGCAACTGTTTCTGTGGAAAGTAGTCTGATAGATCGCAATAATCAATGACCATTGCACCCTATCGATTCCCCAAAGATTGCAGAATGTAGTGAGGTACGAACCGCATCAGTTCCGGCTTATGTCGATCCGTTATTCCCGTATATTTCTAATAAACCAATCTTAACTGACCTCCCCGATCACATGGTAATGGTATAAATGAAAAGGCCCAACTCACTATAGATTAAGGAAGTGCCATTCAGCGCTGCGTCCTATTCAGATAGTCGGTTGAGTTGGCTTTTTAGTTCGTCGATTAATTTGTCTTTTTCTTTGAGTGCCTGATCTTTTTCCTCAAGTGCCCGGTTCTTTTCTTTCAGTGCTTTGCTTTGTTCTTCAACCAGTTGTTCTTTTGCCTCGATCTCGCGTTCCTTGTTTTGCAGTTCCAGCAGTATCTCGTCTTCAATCTGCATGGTGTCGATAATCTCTGGCTCGCTAATCGCCGCCTGCAAACGCCTGATCAATACGTGGTATTTCTTTGGAAACAGCGCCTCATCAATCGACAGCTTGTGCCTGTTCTCCACCTGTAGATCCTGGTCGAATATTTCCAGTAGTTTCTCCAGGTCGTTGCGGCGTTGGGCTTTCAGGTAGGGAATTTGTACCACATAGCTGTCGTGGGTCAGGCTTTCGATAAAGGCTTCTTTGTCGGCCAGTGTTTCGCCGGTAATCGCATCGGTATAGATCCGGCCTACTTTGATAACGGATGCCGTGCAGTGGTTGAGCGTATGGCCCAAAAAGTAGATGGTAATAATCGGCAGCGCCTGATATGTACTGTGCCCCGTGGCCGAAACAGTCTCGTGGACGTTTTTTTCATCACTGTACTGCTGCCCCAGGTAGCGCCGGAAACGCATAATATCGCTGGTGTATTTGGCTTTCTGGATTTCAATAATGACTTGTTTGAACTGCCCATCGCGGGTTTTAACCCTGGCGGAAAAATCGAGTCGGTAGACGGTGAGGTTTTTTTCAGGCAGGTTGGCTAGGCGCTCTTGCGGTTGCAGGGCGATGTCGATGACGTCCATACCGATGATTTCACCAATAATCAGCTTGGCGGCGCGCTCGTCGGCCATCAGGTATTTGAAGACGACATCGTAGATTGGGTTGGCGATTTGCATGGTGCGATAGTACGCGATGGGTCAAATATGTACCAGCTACTCAAACCATGCAGATAGTGTCACTTGCGGGCACACAGACACATTACTTCCCCACCCGCTTATTAGAACTCCCCCGATTGGCAAATTTCAACGCTGCGCTTTTCCCCTGGCCCGGCTGCATCACCACTGCCAAACCACTGATAACAATAATCGACAGACCAATCCACGCATCGATATCCGGTAAATCACCCCAGATAATAAAGCCACAAACCACCCCCCATACCAAGGCACTGTATTCAAACGGTGCAACGTATTTCACTGGTGTAACGCGGTACGCCTGGCCAATCAGGTTGTGCCCCACCGCGCCAATAATCGCGATTAACAGCAACCACCACGCCTGCTCGGCGTTAGGCCACACCCACGGCAGGGTGAGGAAGTTCCACGAGGGATTATCTGGCAGTGTGCTCTGGGTAAAGTCCACCAGTACAAACCCAATCAGGCAAAAGGGAATCGGTGCCAGGTTGGTGTAAAACGAGAGGTTCCAGCCATCCAGCGGCACGCTGATTTTGCGCGCAACGATGGCACTGAGCGCGTAAAACAACGCGGAGAACACCACCATTAGTGCGGGCAGTTGAAACGTTTCGCCACCCGGTTTTATCATCAACAGGGTGCCGCCAAAACCGGCGGTCACCGCCAGCCATTGCCAGAGGCTGACGCGCTCTCCCAACAAGGGGCTGGACAGTGCCACCACGATCAACGGGGCGATAAAAAATACCGCAATCGTTTCTGCCAGCGGCATTGAGGCCAATGCCACGTAATACATTGAGTAAGAAAAAAATACCAGGCTACCGCGCAGCATCACCATGCCCGTGGCACGCGGTACCAAAAGATGTAAGCGGCCCGCGTTCCAGCATAGAAACAACACAATCAACGGTGCTGCCGAGCTGCGTAGCAGCAGCAGTTGTAGCACGCTAAATGTGTCTGAAAACAGTTTGATAATGACATCCTGGGCGACAAAGATACCTAAACCGACACAAATATAAACGATGCCCAGGTAACGGGTATCGCTCACAGCATCAGTGCCTGAGAGCGGCTGTTGGTAGGCGGTGTTTGTCATCGGGTCGCTCCCGGCAGGAAACAGGTAAAAAAACGCCAGCGGCGGCTGGAACCCACTACGTAACACGCAGGAAAGACGTGTGGTTTTGTCTTGCTTTTTAAACTAATTTCAAAGGCTTGTCTAAACGAAACCAGTAACAAAAACGCCACGTATGTCGCGCTTGTATCAATCGCTTGAAAATTTGCTATGGTGGTCACCTTTCAACTAAAAATAGTGCGTATGAACCCGGCAAAACTTGATCATATTGTTATTGGTGCTGCCAGTCTTGAGCAGGGTGTGGCCTGGGCTCAAACCACGCTGGGCGTAACACTGCCACGTGGTGGCCAGCACGTAAAAATGTGCACACACAATTGTGTGATGCGCCTGGATACACCTCCAGGTAAGGATATTTACCTGGAGGTTATTGCCATCGACCCACAGGCACCTGCCGTACAGCGGCCACGCTGGTTTGGTTTGGATAATCCACGCATCAGGCAGGCTTTGGTGCAGCGACCGCAGTTGCTGACGTGGGCGGTCAATACACCCGATATTCATGCGGCACTGGGTAATGTGTGTGCCGGGGATTTTGCTGCCCCCTTCACGATTGAAGCCATGCATCGCGATGCGCTGCGCTGGCAGGTTGGTTTTGCCGGGGACGGTGAGTTGGTTGACTCGGGGCTTTTTCCGTTGGTGCTGCAATGGGAAACGCCAACGCACCCGGCGCGTGTGATGACCAGCCTGGGCTGTGCGTTGCGTCGGGTGGCTATGGTCAGCACCAACGCTGTCGCTTTGCGCGCTAAGCTGTTAGCGATTGGTGCGCTGGATGTGATTGATACTATTGATGGAGGGGAGGTTGACGAGCTAATTGTTACGTTACAAACGCCGTTAGGTGAGTGTTGCCTTTCGAATCGTTTGGTTGATTAGTACACCGTCAGTTTTAATAGCCTCAGCCTGTTGTAGCCTGCAATAACCAACAATTATTGTGGATTGTCGGTTTCCCCACCGTATCTTATGTGCTGTAGATCATCCTTATCACCAAGCAAAAAACCGGCAAAAAAAAACCCGGTGCCAGGTTATAAACCTGACACCGGGTCGACTGGTGGTACTGGCTAGGGAAAGCAGGTAATAAAACGATTACCTGGCTATCACCCTTGCGATAAAACTTTTATCACATCATGCCGCCCATTCCACCCATACCGCCCATGCCGCCCATGTCTGGCATACCGCCACCACCGGCTGCTTCTTCTTTCGGTGCGTCGGCAATCATGGCTTCGGTGGTAATCATCAGGCCCGCCACTGAACCGGCGTTTTGCAATGCAGAACGGGTCACTTTGGTCGGGTCGAGAATGCCCATTTCAACGATGTTGCCGTACTCACCAGAAGCGGCGTTGTAACCGTAGTTACCTTCACCACTGCCGACGTTGTTAACCACAACAGAGGCCTCGTCACCTGCGTTAGAGACGATCTGGCGCAGTGGTTCCTGCATTGCGCGGCGTGCGATAGAGATGCCGACGTTTTGATCTTCGTTATCACCGGTAAGATCGGCAATTGCTGTTGAAGCGCGCAGCAGTGCAACGCCGCCACCGGCAACCACACCTTCTTCAACCGCTGCACGGGTGGCGTGCAGGGCATCGTCGACGCGGTCTTTTTTCTCTTTCATTTCAACTTCAGTCGCGGCGCCCACTTTGATAACGGCAACACCGCCAGCCAGCTTGGCAACACGCTCTTGCAGTTTTTCTTTGTCGTAGTCAGAGGTCGACTGCTCGATTTGAGCGCGGATCTGATCGACGCGGCTGCCGATTTCGCCTTTGTTACCGGCACCGTCAACAATGATGGTGTTTTCTTTGTCGATGGTAACGCGTTTGGCTGTACCCAGGTCTTCAAGGGTGACTTTTTCCAGCGACAGACCGACTTCTTCAGAGATTACCTGGCCACCGGTCAGTACGGCGATGTCCTGCAGCATTGCTTTGCGACGATCACCAAATCCCGGCGCTTTGACGGCACAGACTTTAACGATACCGCGCATGCTGTTAACAACCAGGGTTGCCAGCGCTTCGCCTTCAACGTCTTCTGCAATAATCAGCAGCGGACGGCTGGCTTTAGCGACAGCTTCCAGGGTCGGCAGTAAGTCGCGGATGTTAGAGATTTTTTTGTCGTAAAGGAGTACATAAGGATCTTCTAATTCAGCGCTCATGTTTTCCTGGTTGTTGATGAAGTAGGGCGAGAGGTAACCACGGTCAAATTGCATACCTTCTACAACGTCGAGTTCATTACCCAGTGATTGGCCTTCTTCAACGGTAATAACGCCTTCTTTACCCACTTTTTCCATTGCTTCGGCAATGATGCCGCCAATAGAGGAGTCAGAGTTGGCGGAGATAGAACCGACCTGTTCGATTTCTTTGTAGCTGTTGCACGGTGCAGAAATGTCGGCAAGGCTATTAACTGCTGCCGCAACGGCTTTATCGATACCGCGCTTGAGGTCCATTGGGTTCATGCCCGCAGCGACTGATTTTAAGCCCTCGCGCACGATTGATTGCGCCAGTACGGTCGCGGTGGTGGTGCCGTCACCGGCGATGTCGGATGTTTTGGATGCAACTTCTTTGACCATCTGTGCGCCCATGTTTTCGAATTTGTCTTTTAATTCGATTTCTTTGGCAACAGAAACACCGTCTTTGGTGACGTTGGGGGCACCAAATGATTTATCCAGAACTACATTGCGACCCTTTGGTCCCAGGGTTACTTTTACTGCGTTAGCGAGAATGTCGACACCACGCAACATGCGGGCGCGCGCTTCATCACCAAAATATACGTCTTTAGCACTCATTGTCCTAAGCCTCTAAACTGTTTGAAAATTAAATCGAAAAGCGGAATCGGGTGGATAACGCTTAACCAACGACAGCCATGATGTCGTCTTCGCGCATGACGAGCACATCTTCGCCATCCACTTTTAACTCGGTGCCGGAGTATTTACCAAACAGCACCTCATCACCCACTTTAACGTCGAGCGGACGGACATCACCGTTTTCGGCGACTTTGCCGTTACCCACGGCGACGATGCTGCCACGGGCAGGTTTTTCGGTTGCGCTATCAGGAATCACGATGCCACCAGCACTGGTGCGCTCTTCTTCCATACGTTTGATGACCACACGATCATGTAACGGACGAATGTTCATTACTACTTTCTCCTAAATGGAAAGATTAAATGTAACTACCCTCTGGAACCTGGGCAGCTACAGCCAAATAAAACTACTCGGTGAATAGTTACGGTTAAACAAAATAGGGGTGCTTTGTTAGCACTCGCTTTATGCGAGTGCTAATAGTAGTGGCGGGTTTTTGAAAATCAAGCGAATGATGGGGGTAATTTTAAGAAATTTTGCAGCCATTACGTTATGTCTGCTTGAGCAACAGTACTGAATGGCGATCAATCTTCCCGCTGGTATTCGCCTTCAAGGGTGTGTGTCTCCCTACTACCCGCAGGTCTTTTGGGGACATTGTTATCACCCGATTGCTGCCGTGCTGTATGTCCACGTCGAATAAACCGTGCCGTCAGCCCCCGCGACATCATGTTACGTGTCAGCGGTAGCAGGCACATAAACCCAATGGCATCGGTGACAAACCCCGGTGTCAGCAAGAGTGCCCCCCCTACCAACAGAAACAAGCCTTCGAGGATTTCTGCAGTGGGCAGTTGGTTTGCCGCCACCTGGCTGCGCACCCGTGCAACGATGGATAACCCCTGGATACGCAACATCGCTGTGCCAACAATCGCTGTTAGGATGACCATTAGAATTGTATTAAACACACCAATTTGCGATCCAATCTCGATTAATACCCATATCTCAATAATGGGTACAGCGACAAATAAAAA
Source organism: Gammaproteobacteria bacterium (assembly GCA_965277715.1). GTDB lineage: Bacteria > Pseudomonadota > Gammaproteobacteria > JBCCGL01 > JBCCGL01 > JBCCGL01. Next base: position 3,054,354 of record OZ255836.1, on the reverse strand, counting down.
GAAAATAATGGGCATAGACCGTTCCGTTATTTTATAGGCAAACGCGTTGACGACATTGATATAATGTCTTGTCAGTCGATCACAAGTCCGCGCCGGATGCAAGCAGGTTACCGATCAGCAACGCATTATCGATTCATCAGTAAAGCCTGTAAGACTTGTATAAAATCGGTCGAACGTCTGTATTGGCCTATTGTCTGATACGGGCAATACGCACTTAGGAGCCTGTTGGGTTCAGGACTGCTCTACTGCGGAAAAGCCGATTTGGCCCTTTTTTACGCACTATTTCGTCAAATAGAACCACTATTCTCCTCAATAGTGCGCAAAAAATGGCTCAAATCGGTCTTTCCCTCGCTACGAGCGCCTAAACCCGACGGGCTCCTAGTACAGAACCGGATACACCGCCTGGTGATGCAATCAACAACGATGAAAAGACACTTTAAATTTATCTCTGCCCTGGCTCTGGTTCTGGCATTCGCCTCCAGTGCCTTTGCCGATAACCACGATATAGCTGACCGGCTACTGGCGCCAGAACAGGCTTTCGCCGCCTCAGCCAGGGTGGTCGATGCGCAAACGCTGCAAGTCGATTTCGCTATTGCCGAAGGGTACTATCTGTACCACGATAAATTCCGCTTTAAGTCGATGACCGATGGCGTCACCCTGGGTGATGCCGTAGTCCCGGCTGGCAAGGTCAAGCACGATGAGTTTTTCGGTGAGGTTGAAACGCACCGCGAGGCACTCAGCATCCGTTTGCCGTACAGTCGTGGTGTCGGCATAGCTGACACCCTGACCTTTGAAACCATTTCGCAGGGCTGTGCAGATCTTGGCGTGTGCTATCCGCCGCTAAAACAAAACTTTACCGTTTCACTGCCTGCACCCGTACAACAGCAGGCTACCGGCACACTGTCATCGTTGCTGTCATTGGCGGGGGGCAGTGGTGCCAACAGCGAGCCTGATCTGCTCGAACCCGATCAGGCATTTGCCCTGGCGATACTGCCGTTTAAGGATAACCAAATCACTCTCGAATGGGCTATCGCCGACGAATATTACCTCTACCGCGATAAATTTCAGTTTTCACTGCAAGACAGTGGTGGCGTCAGCCTGGGTGAGGCCATCGTCTCGCCGGGTAAAATCAAGGATGACCCCTATTTTGGTGAAACCGAAGTCCACCGCCACCTTGTGCGCGCTCAACTGCCATTGAATAATCTCAACGCCGCCACCGAGGCGGTACTCAATGTTACTTATCAAGGGTGTGCCGATTTAGGTGTATGTTATCCGCCCATCAAAAAACAAATCCCCGTTAATCTGACACCCAGCCAGGTAACAGCACCGGCTGGCAGTGCGGATACGCTGTTACCACTCACCGAGCAGGATCGCATCGCGGCATCGCTGGCCAGTGGTGACACCTGGCTGACCATTCTCACTTTTTTAGGCCTGGGCATACTGCTGGCACTAACACCTTGTGTGTTCCCGATGGTGCCGATTTTATCCAGCATCATCGTCGGCCAGGGTGAAAAAGTCAGTACCCGCCGCGCCTTTAGTTTGTCACTGGTCTATGTATTATCGATGGCCGTGACTTACACGGCGGCGGGGGTGGCGGTTGGTCTGTCCGGTGAAAATATTCAGATATGGTTTCAAACCCCCTGGGTGCTGGTGTCCTTTGCGCTGCTGTTTGTATTGTTAGCCTTATCGATGTTTGGTTTTTACGATTTACAAGTGCCCGCTGGCCTGCAATCGCGCTTAACCCGCTGGAGTAATTCGCGCCAGGGTGGCACCTTGTTGGGTGTGATGGTGATGGGTTTTTTATCCGCGTTGATCGTTGGTCCTTGCATCACTGCGCCACTGGTCGGCGCGTTGATTTACATCGCCGAAACCGGTGATGCCGTACTTGGTGGCGCAGCGCTGTTCGCGCTCAGCATTGGTATGGGTATTCCCCTGCTAATGATTGGTACCTCTGCGGGCACTTTACTGCCTAGAGCGGGTGCCTGGATGGATACTGTTAAATCTGTATTTGGTGTGATGCTGTTGGCGCTGGGTATCTGGATGCTGGAGCGTATCCTGCCCCTGTCGGCAACGATGGCGCTGTCTGCCCTGTTGATTATTGCCAGCGCTATTTATATGCGCGCCCTGGAACCCCTGCGGGAATCTGCCAGCGGCTGGTTTACCCTGTGGAAATCACTCGGCATCGCCCTGCTTATATACGGTGTGATGTTGGCGGTTGGTGCGGCATCGGGAGGCACAGGGTTTATTCATCCACTGAAAGGGCTGGTCGGTGGTGGCCAGGTGGGTGGCCAGATCAGCGGCCAAATCAGCGGCCAAATCAGCGGCCAGGTAAGTGAATCCCACACCCCGTTTCAACAAATTAAGGGCATCGATGGGCTGAACGCAGCGCTCGATACATCCCGCGCCAATAATAAGGCCGTTATGCTCGATTTTTATGCGGATTGGTGTATCTCCTGCAAAGAGATGGAGGCATTTACCTTTTCTGATCCGGTGGTCAAACAACGTTTGGCCAATACCGTTTTACTGCAAGCCGATGTTACCCCCAACGACGAGCGTGATCAGGCACTGCTGCGTCATATTGGTATTTTCGGCCCGCCCGCTATTTTGTTTTTTGACAGTAACGGACAGGAGATCCCCAATTCACGCGTTGTCGGTTTTATGTCGGCGGATCAGTTCGCCGTGCATATTGAGCGGGTGTTTATGCATTGAAAACCAACACCCCTGGTTTTTTTGCGCTGGCATTTGGCCTTGCCATTGTCAGTGGTATGGTGGGCTTTTATTTGCATCAGGTGCTACAAGGTCACAGCGTCAGGGACGGTGTAGAAAAGACTGCGGTGTTGCGTATCGGTGATCAACGGCCTGATTTTTCACTGGTAGACCTCGATGGCCAGTTACAACACATTGCACAATGGGATGGCAATATACTGCTGATTAACTTTTGGGCAAGCTGGTGCCCGCCGTGTGTGCGCGAAATTCCTGCGCTACAAAAAATCCACCGCGATTACCACGAAAAGGGTGTGCAGGTTATTGGTGTTGCGCTTGATGAGCCGGGCAATATCCGCGATTTTCTGCATGATAAAAAGGTGACCTATCCGCAGCTTTACGGTCAGCGGAACGTAAGTCAGTTGATGAAACAGTTAGGCAATCAACATGCCACGCTGCCCTTTACGATTGTGATTGGGCGGGATGGGGCGATAGCGGGTGTTGCACCGCGTGGGGAACTTGACTATCAGCAAATACAGGGGTTGTTGGTGCCGTTGCTGGCGCTGGATTAGTCGTTCCCAGGAGCCTGTTGGGTTTAGGTGCCCGTAGTGAGGGAATGCGTGCAAAGCAGCTACAAACAGTAGATTTTTGTTGTATTCAGGCACGCTACTAAGTATCGATTAATCTCTACGCAATTTTTCATCTACTGCAATCGGCGTTGGGTAGCGCAACACAATCCAGTATGACGAGACAATAAAGGAAAGAATCGCCGCCGCCTGAATTAACGATGAAGCTGAGGCGGACATGACCGCCGATTCCACCGCCACCACGGCAATCAATAGTGAGAATTCACTGATCTGGCCCAGCCGCACACCAATCTCACCAGCCAGCCGCTCTTTTTCCTTTTCCAGTTTAAGCAAGGTTTTGAAGATAAGTGGTTTGCAGGCGATAGCCGACGCCGCCAGTAATACGGCCGGGAGAAGTACCTCGCCGAGGCCACCAAGATTAAATCCGGCCCCCAGCGCAAAGAAAAACATAATCAGGAAGAAGTCCCGCAGGGGCTTGAGGCTTTCGGCGATATAGCGACAGATGGGGTTGGTGGCGAGTGAAACACCCGCGATAAAGGCGCCAATTTCATACGATAAGCCCAGCGTGTGGGCGAGCTGGGCAATGCCCAGGCACCAGCCAATGGTGAGTAGGAAGATGTATTCTTTGATGGCATCAAAGGTCAGTAGTAAACGAAACAACACGTACTTTGCAAAGGCGAAAGACAGGCCAAATAACAGCGGCAGGGCAATCAGCAGCGTGGCGATGTCTTTAAACGGTGCGCCACTGCTTTGGCCCAGACCCTGCAACAACAGTAAAATCAGTACGGCAACCATGTCCTGCAGCAGCAGGATGCTGACGATGATTTCGCCCATATGTTGGTGGTGCAATGCACTGGTGGGGAGCAGTTTTAACCCGATGATGGTGCTGGAAAACATCATCGCCGCGCCGATCAGTACGCTGTCTGTCAGGCTGTAATCAAATACCAGGGCGATGCCGAAGCCGATCAGGGCAAACAGGGCAGATGACAACGCGGTGACGACTGTGGCCTCGCGAAACAGGCGCGTTAGGTCGCGGGGTTCGAGGTTTAGGCCGAGCAGGAACAGTAAAAAGATAATGCCGATATTGGCAAAATCGGCGATCAGACTGGCGTCGGTAATCAGGGCAAAACCCCAGGGGCCGAGTAGCACGCCGAGCGCGATGTACGCGACCAGCAGCGCCTGTCGGGCATACAGGGCCACGGTGGCTATTACGGCAGCACCGGTGAAGATCAAAAATATGGAAAAGAGGATGGTGTGTTCGCTCATACCCGTTTTGCCCGGTTTACGTTAGCCTGAATTAATCAGTTGAATCGTAGTGAGAATATTTAAGGTGCTGAATACAAAGCACATTAGATATTCGTAGTAGGTTCAACTGGCTAATGCAAGATTGAAATAGACAGTAGCACAAAGTAGTTAAACACTCTCTACCTTATGCTAACCAGTAGGGCGATACCCGCAATTACCCCCAGCCAGAGCAATAGCGTGTGCAATACCAGTGTCAATGCGCGGCGAATATCGATGGTGCCTGGCAGCTCACCACAACCCAATGGTGGCCGCTGTTGCAGTGTGCCGTGATAGTGCGCAGCTCTTCCCAAGTGCACTTGCAGGGCGCCCGCACCAGCGGCCATCACCGGCCCGGCGTTTGGGCTTTTCCAGGCAGTGCCCTGGGTGCGCCAGCAGTGGATCGCCGCACGGGTATTGCCGAGCAGCGCGTAGCTGGTGGCGGTGAGTCTGGCGGGCAGGTAGTTGAGCCAATCATCCAGCTTTGCGGTGGCGCGGCCAAAATAGTGGTAGCGGGTATTTTTGTAACCCCACATGGCGTCCAGGGTGTTGACCAGCCGGTAAATCACGATACCGGGAATACCGGCGATGATAAACCAGAACAGTGCGGCAAACACCGCATCATTGCCGTTTTCCAATACAGATTCGATGGTTGCGGCGCTGACCGCCTGCGCATCGAGGGTGTCTGTATCGCGGCTGACCAGATAGCTGACGGCCTTGCGTGAGTTAACAAGGTCCCTCTGTACCAGGGCATCAACCACCGCCAGTGCATGCGTACGCAGGCTGGCATGGCCAATCGCCAGGTACACAATCAGTGTGCAAATCAGCCAGTAGACGATGCCGTTGGTCAGGTAGTACAGACTGACCGCAATGGCCGCCACAGGGGTTACAGCGCATACCAGCGCGGCGGTACCACGTACTAATTGTTGTCTGTGGGGGGCAGTATCGGCTGGGTAAAGCACCCGCTCGATCCAATGGGCAAAATGGCCAAACCCTACCAGCGGGTGATAGCGCGTTGGCTCGCCCAGGCAGGTGTCGATTACTACGGCAGCAATCAGAATAAGGGTTAATTCCATCGGAGGTATCAGTTGGCTGGGGCGCGAATGATACTGTTATTTATACATAAATCGAATGCGGGTGTGTTGTCAATATTGCACTATGGCCAATTCCTCCTATACTAGCCCGCTCTCGACGGCAAGTGTATGGGTGATGTGTTTCTCTTCATTTGCCGTTGACCCCTGCGAGTCTGAACATACACATGGCACAATATATCGAATTTTTTGGAAATCACCCGTTTCTGTTTGGCGCATTAGGTCTGACGATGGGGATGATTATCTACACTGAATACCAGCGCGCCGCCTCGGCGGGCAGTGCACTCTCGGTCGGTCAGGCGACGCGCCTGCAAAATGATGGTGATGCGCTGTTTTTGGATGTGCGCGATAACCAACAGTTTAAAAATGGCCACTTGATTGATGCCAAAAATATTCCCATTAAAGGACTGGCGGATAAATCCAGCGAACTGTCCAAATACAAACAGAAGCCCATTATCGTCTATTGTGAGAACGGTATGCGTGCCGGTAAGGCGTGTAGTGTGCTGCGTAAAGCCGGGTTTACGGATCTCTATACGCTAAACGGTGGTATTGCCGCGTGGGAAAAAGCCAATTTGCCACTTGTCAGTAAATAACGGGCGAGTAAATACGCATTATGTCTGCATCGATTGTTATCTACGAATCCCCAGCCTGCCCTTACTGCAAAATGGCGAAACAATTGCTGATGCGTAAATCGGCGGCGTTTGAATCGATTGTTGTCGATAGCCAGGCGGTGTATGACGAAATGATTGCGCGCAGCCAGCGCGACAGTGTGCCGCAAATCTTTATCGATGAGCGCCATATCGGTGGTTACGACGACCTTGCGGCGTTGGATAGTCTCGGTGAGTTAGACCCGTTGTTGGGTCATTAAGCGCGCTCTATGGATAAAATTACAGTAGGTATTGTTGGGGGGACAGGCTACAGCGGTGTCGAGTTAATGCGCATTTTGGCGGGCCACCCTCAGGCGCAGGTCAGTGCTATTACCTCGCGGGGCAATGCCGGGCAGCGGGTGGATGAGCTGTTTCCGAGCCTGCGTGGACAAACCGACCTGGTATTTTCATCGCCAGACGATACCCCGCTAACCCACTGTGATCTGGTGTTTTTTGCCACGCCCAATGGCGTCGCGATGAAAGCGGCGCCGACATTATTGGATGCGGGTGTGCGCATTGTCGACTTTTCGGCTGATTACCGCCTTCAGGATGCTGTCGTGTGGCGCCAGTGGTACGGTATGCAGCACGCCTCGCCAGAGCTGCTGCCCGAGTCGGTGTATGGTCTACCGGAAGTCAACCGCGAAGCGATACGCGGTGCGCGTATTATCGCCAATCCAGGTTGTTATCCCACGGCGGTACAACTGGGTTTTTTACCGCTACTGGAAAGCGACGCTGTCGATTGCTCACGCCTGATCGCCGATGCCAAATCGGGTGTCAGTGGTGCGGGGCGGGGCGCCAGTGTGGCGACATTGCTGTGTGAAACGGCGGATAGCCTGAAAGCCTACGCAGCTTCCGGGCATCGTCACCAACCGGAAATTACCCAAGGTTTGCAGCAGTTTGCCAATGTTCCGGTCGATTTGACATTTGTGCCACATCTGGTGCCGATGATTCGCGGTATTCACGCTACCCTGTACGCCGAACTGACACAGGACATCGATGTGCAGGCGCTGTTTGAGGCACGTTTTGCCGATGAGCCGTTTGTCGATGTTATGCCGCCTGGCTCGCACCCGGAAACGCGCTCGGTGCGCGGCGCCAATGTGTGCCGGATTGCGCTACACCGGCCAGGCAATGGCAGGCGTGTGGTAATACTGGTCGTAGAAGATAATCTGGTTAAAGGTGCAGCCGGTCAGGCGGTACAAAACATGAATATCATGTTCGGGTTTGATGAGTGCACGGGTTTGTCGATGGCGCCACTGGTGCCGTGAATTATGAATAAATTACATTACTTACGGGGATGATACACAATCGCCAATTCACCACAGTTTGTACTTCAATACCATCGTCCATGGCGGCGGGTAGCCATTGCATTGATCCTGTTGGCGGTGATGGCAACAGGTGGCTACAGTTTGTACGAAGTGGGCCGTTATCGTGGTGGTTTCGATGAAACCATTGTGCAGCAGAAAATAGATCAGCTTAAACAGGATATTGATCAACTCAAGCAGGAAATTGACAGCCTGCGTGAGCGCAATAATCAGCTGGTCGATCAAAACGCCATGCTGGATCGTTTCAGCCGTATTGATCGTAGCGCACACGATGAGGTGAAAGTGGCGTTAAATGCCTCACAGCAACAGTCGCTGGAGCTGCGCGAGGAGCTGGCGTTTTACCGAAGTCTGGTGTCACCTTCTGAAATGGCCCCGGGCTTGCATATACAGCGCCTCACTGTAGAGGCGGGTGTTGAATCTGGGGTATTCAATTACAAACTGGTGTTGACACAGGTGCGTAAAAACCAGCGTGATGCCGTGGGGGTGTCATCGTTGCACTTTAGTGGCTTATTGGATGATCAAGTGGTAGTTTATGCGTTGTCTGATGTTGACGATGCAAAGACCGATAAGTTACATTTTAAATTTAAATATTTTCAAAGCTTTGCAGGTGGTATACGTTTTCCGGCACGCTTCGTGCCAAAATCGATAACCATTACTGCCAAGCCGAAAGGTGAGCATCTAAAACCTGTAAAGAAAACATTTAAGTGGGAAACTGCTTTGACCAGGAACCATGAATCATTATGATAGGTAGCAATAAAAAAACAAAATCGGCCAAGGTTGATACATTTATTGGTGAAAACACTGAGTTTACCGGTAATGTGTATTTCAAAGGTGGTTTGCACTTGCACGGCGTGATTAAAGGCAATGTGATGGCGGATGACGATTCGCCGTCGATAGCCATTGTCAGTGAGCGCGGGTGTATTGAAGGTGAGGTGCGCGTGCCGCGTCTGTTGCTGAACGGTCAGGTGATTGGTGATGTCTACGCCTCTGATCGGGTGGAGCTGCACAAGCATGCACGCGTTACCGGCAATGTTTATTACAATATGCTGGAAATGGCGATGGGTGCTGAAATTAATGGTAACCTGGTGCATTGCAAACCGGGCGAAAAGCGTTTGCTGGAAGATAAATCGGTACAGAAAAAGACTTCTTCTGCCAAGGCATCGGGCAAAGCGGGTAAAGCATCGACCATTGACAGTATAACGGGTGAGACACTGTTTCCGAGTGAACCCAGCCCTCAGGGGAGTTAATCCCGGGGAAACGAGCCCCAGAGTAGTGAGTAGGGGTTGTATGTTACTGAGTTGACCTTATTTTGAAGGGCAGCTTGAAGCCACTGTCTGGCACATTGCCTACCGGTGGCGAAATAGAGGGTTTTAACAATGATTATAGATACAGATGATTTTGAAATGCCTGACCCGCTGGTGTTTACCGAAGCCGCAGCGACCAAAGTCAAATCCCTGATTGATGAGGAAGGTAACCCGGATTTGATGTTGCGGGTATTTATTTCAGGTGGAGGCTGCTCAGGGTTTCAATACGGCTTTACCTTTGATGAGACCATTAATGAAGGCGATACTGAAGTGGGAAACTGTGGTGTAAAACTACTGATTGACCCAATGAGTTTTCAATATCTGACAGGTGCGGAAATCGATTACACCGAAGGGTTGGAGGGGTCGCAGTTTGTTATTCGCAACCCAAATGCGGTGACTACCTGTGGCTGTGGATCGTCATTTTCCGTCTAGGGTTTTGATTCCTTTAGTACCCACCAAAAGGCGCTTATACAGCGCCTTTTTTATGAGCACCTACTTATATCTTAGTAGAATTGCATATTGGCCGCCCGTCGAGTAGGGTAGCGTCCCCATTTACGATAGACGGTACAACGATGAGTGAATACGTCCCTGGTCTTGCTGGCATCCCCGCAACAAAATCGGCGGTGTCCAATCTGGATGGCGAAAACGGTATTTTATCTTACCGTGGCTACCGAATTGAAAATCTCGCGGAAAACTGCACATTTGAAGAGGCAACTTACCTGCTGTTGCACGGTGAATTACCCACCAGTGCTGAATTAGCGGCGTTTGACAACCGCAACAGTCGTCGCGTTAAGTACAACGTGCGCGAGATTATGAAAAATATGCCTGTCACCGGCCACCCAATGGAAATGCTGCAAACGGCAGTAGCCAGCCTGGGTATGTTTTACCCTGAAAGCCGGGAGATTGTGGGGGGTGATGTGCTGGATGAAAACCATCTTGACCAAATGGCGCTAAAAATTGTTGCCCGTATGGGTACGTTGGTGGCGATGTGGGAAAATATGCGAAAAGGTTACGACCCTATTGAACCACGCGATGATCTTGGTTATGCCGCTAATTTTTTATGGATGATGACGGGTAAGCAGCCAGACTCATTGTTTGCTGCAATTATGGATGCCTGTCTGGTGTTACACGCCGAGCACACAATTAATGCCTCGACCTTTTCGGCTATGGTTACCGGGTCGACGTTGGCGCAACCTTCAATGGTTGCCGCCGCCGCTATTGGAACCCTGGCAGGGCCGCTGCACGGTGCGGCTAATCAGCGTGTAGTGGAAATGCTGAATGAAATTGGTTCACCCGATAACGTTGAGGCGTATGTTGAATCGCGCCTTGAGAAAAAGCAGGTTATCTGGGGAATGGGGCATCGTGAATATTCGGTGAAAGATCCACGTGCCACTATTTTGGAAAAGTTTATTCCACAGGTACTTGAATCGCGTGGTGGTGATGTGACGCCGATGTTTGCCACCGCACAAAAGCTGGAAGCGTATTGCAATCAGCGTCTTGGTGATAAAGGTGTTTACCCCAATGTGGACTTTTACTCGGGTATTTTATACACAGAAATGGGTGTTCCGCTGGATCAGTTTACGCCAATCTTTGCGGTGTCACGCAGTGCGGGCTGGATGGCCCATTGGCGGCAGCAGATTCGTGAGAACCGTATTTTCCGGCCAACGCAGATTTATGTTGGCCCGGCGCCACGTGTGGTCGTGCCGCTGGCGCAGCGAGGCTAGCAACGCTGGATTGATCCATCTATCAATCAAGGTGATCCCGGGTGTTGTCCAGGGGCCTGTGATGACTCTCGCCGCAATAACACCCAAACCAGTATTATCGCGGGTAAACCAATCACGGATGCGTAGATAAAAAACCACGCATAGCCAACACCTTCCACAACCACACCGGAAAACCCACCAAGAAATTTCGCGGGCAAGGTCATCACTGAACTGAACAAGGCGTACTGAGTGGCGGTGTATTGCGTGTTGGTCAGGCTGGACAGGTAAGCGATAAACACCGCCGTGGCCAGTCCGCCGCTGATGTTGTCAGCGCTGATTACCATGGCCAACAGGGTAAGTGTTGGTGTGCTTATCGCCATTACGGCAAACAGTAAATTGGTGGTGGCAACCAGGATGGCACCCAGCAGGAGTGGGCGTAGCAGCCCATAGCGTACCACCATGACCCCGCCGAGTGCGGTGCCGCCCATCAACATAAAAAACCCAAATACTTTGGCAACACTGCCAATCTCGGATTTGCTGAACCCCACATCGAGGTAAAACGGATTGGCCATGACGCCCATAGTGATGTCACTGAGTTTATACAGGCCAATCAGGAGCAGGATCGTCAGCGCGGTTTTGCTGTTGCGGCTGAAGAAATCGACAAAAGGACACACCAGCGAGCTGATTATCCAGGTGCACACTATTCGGCACCAATGGGGTAGGTGCTCGCTGCGCGAGAGGAACGCCGTAACGCGTATTTCTATTGCCGGATCAGCCATTTCTGTACGCGGTGGCTCACGAATCAATAGGACGGTGGTAATGCCCACGGCCATCATGGCGGCCATAGCAAAGTAGGCGGCCTGCCAGTCGTGAAAGTCGGCGATATACAGTGCACCTGCCCCCGCCACCAGCAGCGCGGTGCGATAACCAAAGATATACATTGCCGCCATTGCGCCCTGGTATTCGGCGCTGGAGGATTCGATGCGAAATGCATCGATGGCTATATCCTGGGTCGCTGAGGCAAAGGCCACTAATACGGCCAGTACAGCTAATTGTGTAATGGATACCACCGGATCGGTGACGGCCATGCCCGCCAGTGCCACGGCAATGCACAACTGTGCCAGGAGCATCCAGCTACGGCGGCGCCCAAGGGGATGCAACAGTGGCAGAGGTATGCGGTCGACAATCGGCGCCCATAGCACCTTGACTGAGAAAGTGATGCCCACCCAGCTAAAAAAGCCGATGGTTGCATGTGCTATACCGATATCCCGCAGCCAGGCAGACAGCGTTGAAAACACTAACAGGTAAGGTAATCCGGCAGAAAACCCAAGAAAAAATAGAGTAAGTACGTCGCGGCGCAGGTAGCTCAGTAATGCCTCGCTCCATGTATGGCTACTGTGTTCAGGCATGCGCAAAATCGTAATCGACGATTAACGGCGCGTGATCAGAGAACCGTTGATGGCGATAAATCGCGGTGTGTTTTACTTTACCTGCCAGGCCCGGTGTGGTGATTTGGTAGTCGATGCGCCAGCCAACATTGTTTGCCCAGGCTTGCCCGCGATTTGACCACCAGGTGTATTCGTGCTCTTGCTGTGGCAGTTGACGAAATGCATCGACATAACCGACCTCATCGAATAGTTCGGATAGCCAGGCGCGCTCTTCGGGGAGGAACCCTGAGTTTTTCCGGTTGCCTTTCCAGTTGCGGATATCGGCGTTGGTGTGGGCAATGTTCCAGTCACCGCAGATGATGAATTCCCGGCGTTTGCGTTTCAGCGATTTTAAATAGGGTAAAAACAAGTCCATCATGCGGTATTTAAACGCTTGTCGTATTTCACCGGAGGAGCCGGATGGCAGATAGAGTGAGATCACCGAGAGATTGGTAAATCGCGCTTCGAGGCAGCGCCCTTCGGCATCGATTAACGGGTCACCAAGTCCGCGCATCATCTCCACTGGTGGGTGTTTGCTGTACACAGCGACACCGCTATAGCCTTTTTTTTCAGCGTCGAGATAGGCGCAGTGGTAACCACTGGGGTGAAAAACGGTGTCTTCGAGCTGGTCGATTTGAGCTTTGGTTTCCTGAATGCAGACAACATCCGCTTTTTGTTGTGGTAACCAATCGAAAAAGCCTTTGCGGGCAGCAGAGCGGATGCCATTGGCGTTCAGTGTTATCACACGTAGCACAGCGTTATTCCCCCGGTTGATGGTAGATTGAGCGCGGCCTCTGGCTGGCCATACCGGGAATTGTGTATTATTCCCAATAGGCAACCACATATGGCCTGAGAAAACGGCCTACTATAAGCGACAATACCCATGCGTGACTATCAAAGAGAGTTTATTCAATTTGCCATTCGTGAAGACGTGTTGCGGTTTGGGGATTTTACCCTCAAATCGGGGCGTCAAAGCCCGTACTTTTTTAATGCAGGTTTATTCAATAGTGGTGCGGCACTGACTGCGTTGGGGCGATTTTATGCGCAGTCGATTGTCGATTCCGGCGTGCAGTTCGATATGTTATTTGGCCCGGCGTACAAGGGCATTCCCCTGGTGGTGGCAACCGCTATTGCACTGGTAACCCAGCACAATATCGATTTGCCGTGGTGCTTTAACCGTAAGGAGGCAAAGGATCATGGCGAGGGTGGCAGTCTGGTTGGGGCGCCATTGTGTGGTAAGGTATTGGTCGTTGATGATGTAATTACAGCCGGTACAGCCATTCGTGAAGCGGTATCCATTATTGAGGCAGCCGGTGCCCGGTTTGCCGCAGTGGCGATTGCGTTTGACCGACAGGAACGCGGTAGCGGTGAGCTTTCTGCTATTCAGGAAGTGGAACAGTGCTACCAGGCGCAGGTGGTCAATATTGTGTCTCTGAATGACTTGGTTGAGTTTGTGCGGGTTGATGATGGATTTGCCGGGCAATTGTCATCACTTGAACGTTATTATCAAATTTATGGTGTACACAGGTGACTACAGGTTTTGTCTTCAGTGCACCAAACGTTCGAAGTCGGCTCAACTGATTGGCGAAAGCCCACTGAATTTTAAAATATAACTTATTGATTTTAAATATTATTTGAATGTGGAATACGTGAGTCTTAAAAAGAAATATGCTTTAAAAAAATAAACTAGAAAAAATAATTTTTAAATCTAACCTGTTCCTGATATGTATTGTCTTGTAACTAATTGTTCTTAAGAAGGTTTTTTTTGGAATAACGATTGATTAATATACGGTTTCTAATTTAGATGTGTTTAGTGCAGTGGGTGCAAGGTAAGGGTGATGTGGTAGATCAAGGTGTTCGCCTGTGTGGTCTGGTCATGTTATTGGTGGCATGGTTTTATAGTGGCTGGCTGTATGCAGGTGCTTACAAATGGGTGGATGAGGGGGGGGTTACCCATTATACCGATCAGCCGCCATTGAATAGAAATACTGGCCATGCTGAACTCAATTCATACGGTGTTGTTATTAGATACCGTGAAAAGGCAGCTAAACCTGCTAAGACCACTGTCGACAATAAAGTGGCCCAGCAAAAACACCTGGAAAAACAGAAAAGGGATCACCTCGATAAAATACTGCTGCAAACATTCACCACTGAGCGGGACTTATTAGCCACGCGGGATGACCGGCTCTCCACGATTAATAGTGCTATCGAACTCTCAGAGTGGCGGATCAATCAATGGAACACTAAGCTGGCTGAGCTGAGCAAAAAAATGCAAGCGTACGAGTCGATTGAGGACGCACCTGAAAGCGTGAAGGATGCACAGGCTGAGATACAGCGCCGTATCAGCCAGTCAGAAGCTGATTTGCTTGAGCAGAAGCAAGTGCATAAACGCACTGCTGAGCAGTTTGATCGGGATCTCGTGCGTTATCGGGCGTTAAAGACCGAGAACTGACCTCACCTTATGTGTTACTCCGAAAGGATTTGTGTTCCCACGCCACTGGCGGTGAACAATTCCAACAGTACAGCGTTTTCAACGCGACCATCGATAATTTGTACGCTGTTCACTCCCTCGTTTACTGCATCCAGTGCGCACTGGACTTTAGGTAACATGCCACCTTGAATGGTGCCGTCTGCGATGAGTTTGGCGACTTGCTGTGGCGATAATCCGGTTAGCAGATCACCTGCTTTGTCGAGGATGCCGGTGGTATTGGTCAGCAGCAGTAGTTTCTCGGCCTTGAGCACAGCGGCAATTTTACTGGCGACCAAATCGGCATTGATATTGTAGCTGCTACCATCCGCACCGACGCCTATCGGCGCAATCACGGGAATAAAGCCATCCCTATAGAGTGTGTTCAAAATGGCCGCGTCGACGGTTTTGACTTCACCAACCTGGCCAAGGTTGATCCGGTTAGTGGTGTTGGTATCGGTCATTTCCAGCGGCCTCGCCTTGATTAACCCGGCATCTTTACCGGTGAGCCCAACGGCATGGCCACCTTGCTGATTAATCAAAGAGACAATGCTTTTGTTGACTTGCGCACCCAATACCATTTCCACTACCTGCATGGTTTTTTCATCGGTTACCCGCATACCATTAATAAACTGGCTTTCGACGCCGAGCTGGGTGAGTAGGGCGCCAATCTGCGGCCCACCGCCATGCACGATCACCGGGTTAATGCCAATATGTTTCATCAACACAATATTGCGGGCAAAGCTATACTTTAGGCGCTCTTCGGTCATTGCGTTGCCGCCGTACTTAATGACCACGGTTTTTCCAGAAAAACGTTGGATGTACGGCAGTGCTTCGTTGAGTACGTCGGCGGTTTGGATGGCGTTTTGTTTAGCGTTTTGTTGGTCCATTCTGTATGTTTTTACTTAAACCTGATAATTAGGGTTGAGTGCAAAGTGTAACCGCTGGTGAGATAATTGTTACCCGTTTGTATTGTAGAACGCTTGTGAAGGCACAACATGGTATATCAGGCCAACTGTGCACTCTTTCGTCAAATAGAATCACTATTGTTACCCTCAACACGTGCACAAAAAAGAACTCAAACCAGCCTTTTCTTCGCTTCGAGCGTCTAAACCCGACAGGCGCCTGGCGCTGACCAAAGGTATTGATGCTATGCAGCTCGCGTTGTCGGGTGAGCAGTGCAGTGGCCTGCTGCATTATCTCGATACCCTGGTTAAATGGAATAGTGTTTATAATCTGACGGCAATCCGCGATCCACTGGATATGGTTGCCAGGCACCTGCTCGACAGTTTGAGCCTATTGCCTTATCTGATTGGCAATCGTTTGCTTGATGTGGGCAGTGGCGCTGGTTTGCCGGGGATCCCCGTGGCGATTGCCAGGCCTGATGTAGCGGTGACACTGCTCGATAGCAACAATAAGAAGACCCGCTTTCTCACCCACGTCAGAGCCCAACTGCGGTTGGAAAATGTTACAGTGGTGCATCACCGGGTCGAGTCGTTCCAACCACCGGATACCTATACCACGGTCACTTCTCGTGCGTTTGCCTCTTTGAGTGCCTTTGTTACACAGTGTAATCACCTATGTGACCCGGATGGAGAAATTGTCGCTATGCTGGGCAAAGTGCCGAATGCTACAGAGACAGATCAGCTTGAGAGGCGGGTTCTGGCGCTTGATCCCGTGTGTATTCCAGGTAATACCTTGGGTGAGGTTGCGGGTATTGGTGCGCGGCATATTGCCAGAGTGTGTCCACGGGTACCTATCTCTCTATAGGGGGTAGGTTGTCCGGGGTCGGCGCTATAAAAAACAGCGGATTTTAAAACATAATGACAAAAGTGATCGCAATCGCAAATCAAAAGGGTGGTGTCGGTAAAACCACCACCTGCGTTAATCTGGCGGCGTCGTTGGCGGCTACCAAGCGTGCGGTATTGCTGATCGACCTCGATCCGCAGGGCAATGCGACCATGGGGAGTGGTGTCGATAAACAAAACCTGGAAAAGTCGGTTTACGATGTATTGATGGGAGGGTGCAGTGCGCAGGAGGCCATTGTTACCGTCGAGTACAGCGCTGTTCATGTATTGCCTGGTAATGCCAATTTGACGGCTGCAGAAGTCGAGTTGATGACTAAATTGGGCCGCGAGCAGCGGTTGGCCAATGCGCTTAAACCGTTGCTCCGCACTTACGAGTACATTTTAATTGATTGTCCCCCTTCCCTGAATATTCTCACCTTGAATGCACTGGTTGCGGCCGACGGGGTGATGATTCCCATGCAGTGTGAATACTATGCACTGGAGGGTTTATCCTCACTCATTCAGACGATTGATGATGTGCGCCATACCGTCAACAGTCGTTTGAAAATCGAAGGTTTGTTGCGCACGATGTTCGATTCGCGCAATAACCTGGGCAACGATGTTTCTGAGCAGCTCACCAGCCACTTTGGCGAGCGTGTTTACCGCACAATTATCCCGCGCAATATCAGGCTTGCCGAGGCGCCCAGCTATGGTAAGCCCGCGCTACAGCACGATAAAACCTCGAGTGGTGCGCTCGCTTATCTGGCCCTGGCGGGCGAAATTCTACGTCGCGACAGTAATCACAGCGCGCAGCTAGTGGAGGCATTATGATGAAAAAACGGGGGCTTGGACGGGGGTTGGGTGCGTTGCTCGGCGATGTCGACAGTATTACCCGCGTTACCGAGGATGAACGCCGCGAATCGATGCGTATGATGCCGGTCGAGCAGATCAGGCGTGGCGAGTATCAACCGCGAAAAACCTTTGAGCCAGAGGCGTTGCAGGAGCTGGCTGATTCGATTTCAGTGCAGGGTATTATTCAGCCATTGGTTGTGCGTCCGGTGGCGGATGGGCATGAGTTAATCGCCGGGGAGCGGCGCTGGCGTGCGGCTCAGTTGGCAGGGCTGTTTGAAGTGCCGGTGATTGTTCGCGAGCTCGATAATACGGCGGTCGCTGCGGTGGCGTTGATCGAAAACATTCAGCGTGAAGATCTCAACCCGTTGGAAGAGGCTGGTGCGCTATTGCGTTTACAGGCCGATTTTTCCATGACGCATCAGCAGATTGCCGAGGCGGTGGGGCGTTCACGTGCGGCGGTGAGCAATTTACTGCGCCTACACGATCTGCATGAGGACGTAAAAACCTTGTTGCACGATGGCAAAGTGGAGATGGGGCATGCGCGTGCGATGCTGTCACTCAGTGCAGATCAGCAACCGATAGCGGCGTTGAAAGTGGTTTCGCAGTCATTATCCGTGCGGCGTACTGAGGCACTGGTTCGGAAAATGCTGGATGCATCCAACGCCACTGACAAACGTGTCGATAAAGCGGGCAACGACGATCCCGATATTCGCAGTCTGGAACAGCGTTTGAGTGATCAGTTGGGTGCTAAAGTTGCTATTGCACACGGTGGTAATGGTAGGGGGCGCGTTGAAATCAGTTATAACAGCCTGGATGAGTTGGAGGGGATTTTGGGGCATATTCGCTGATAACGCTATAGGTAGTGTGGTAGTGAGATATTCTCAGTTTGTGCTTAACCTGGCCTTGACCATCGCCGGGACGGTCTTTATACTCCGCGTTCGCTGAAAACAGGGCTGTTTGGCGTTGCGTAATCGGGCCGTGCTTATAGACTAAAGCTGTTTTTAATCAGTGATGAGGCGCGGTTGCTGGTAACCCGTTGTGGCAGGTGGTTGACTTATGTGGCACTGCATAGCGCCGGGTGTTAAACGATTATTACTGGCACAGTGTTTCGTAGGTTTTGTCGTTGCCTGTCTCCTGCTGATTTGGAATGTGCAGGCGGCTTATTCGGCGTTGCTTGGGGCGGTATGTTGTTTTTTACCCAATACCTACCTCGCGCTGCGTGTTTTTAATGTGTCGAAAGGACGTTCTGCGCAATCGACACTGCTCGCTTTTTATAGCGGTGCAGCAGGTAAATTTATAGTGACAGTGGCGCTGTTCATCGTCGTATTGCGACTGGTGTCGCCACTGAATGCGCTGGCCATGTTTGGTGGGTTTATTGTTGTGCAGGCGGTTGCCTGGGCAGTACCATTATTCGATATCGGTTCCAGTGACAATTAGTCAGTTATTTTTGAAGACAGGTTTATGGCAACTGAACTCACAGCATCGAGTTACATTAAGCACCATTTGCAAAACCTGACCTATGGTCAGCACCCTGACGGTACTTGGGGGTTTGCACACACCGCCGAGGCAGCAAAGGAAATGGGGTTCTGGGCGTTTCATGTCGACTCACTCGCCTGGTCGGTTGGCCTTGCGCTGTTGTTTTATTGCCTGTTTCGCAAAGTGGCCAAGGCACCTGTCACGGGTGTTCCACAGGGGTTTCAAAATTTTGTTGAAATGATGGTTGAGTTCGTCGACACCAGCGTGCGTGGTTCTTTTTCTGCCAAAAACGACTTGGTGGCACCTTTATCTCTGACGGTTTTCGCCTGGGTATTTTTGATGAACTTCATGGATTTGATTCCCGTTGATTGGTTGCCCATGTTGGCGGGTTGGATAGGGTCTCTGTTTGGTGCTGATCCGCATCATGTATTCTTTAAAGTAGTGCCCACTACAGACCCCAATGTTACCTTCGGTATGGCTTTGGGTGTCTTCTGGCTGATGCTCTATTACAGCGTCAAGGTAAAGGGGTTCGGCGGTTTCTTCAGTGAGTTGGCATTCCAGCCTTTTGGTAAGATGGGTATGCCGATTAATCTGATTCTTGAAGGGGTTTCACTGATCGCCAAGCCTGTGTCGTTGGCATTGCGGTTATTTGGCAATATGTACGCGGGTGAAACGATCTTTATATTGATTGCATTGATGTATAGCGGCGGTATCGCCATCGGTGCTTTCGGTGGCCTGTTGCAACTTGGCTGGGCTATTTTTCATATTCTTATTATTACTTTGCAGGCGTTTATTTTTATGACGCTGACAATTGTTTATATGGATATGGCGCACCAGCATCACTAAAACCGGACCGTTGACCTGTAATGTGTTAGTTACAGGTGATCGGTTCATCGAATTAAAAACTTAACCATTTCTCACAGGAGATAACAATGGAACTCGCAAACGCAATTTTATACGTCGCTGGCGGATTAATGATGGGTATGGGCGCGCTTGGCGCGGCCGTCGGCATCGGTATCCTCGGTGGTCGCTTTCTTGAAGGCGCTGCCCGCCAGCCTGAATTGATCCCGATGATGCGCACTCAGTTCTTCATCGTAATGGGTCTGGTTGACGCAGTACCGATGATCGCAGTAGGTATTTCGCTGTATGTTCTGTTCGCTGTCGTTGGTGGCTAGTCCAGGTTTATCAATACAACCTAACTATGGGCTTAACTCACTTTAACGAGGTTATCGCATGAACATTAATGCAACCCTCATTGGGCAATCGATCGCATTCTTTTTGTTTGTCTGGTTTGTCATGCAATATGTATGGCCACCGCTGATCGCTGCCCTTAACGAGCGGAAAAAAACAATTGCCGACGGTCTGGCCGCCGCAGAAAAGGGTGAAAAAGCCCAGGAAGTGGCAAAGGCTGACGCGCAGGTAATGCTGGATGATGCCAAAGCAAGGGCGGCTGAAATAATCGCCCAGGCACAAAAGCGTGGCAATGAAATTGTCGACGAAGCGACGCAGTCTGCCAATGAAAAGGGCGCTCAAATCAAAGCGGCAGCCCAGGCAGATATCGATCAGGAAGTGATTCGCGCTAAAGAGACGCTACGCACGCAGGTTGCGGGGCTCGCTGTTATGGGTGCCAGCAAAATTCTGCACAGCGAAATCGATGCAAGTGCGCACGCTAAAGTGCTCGACGAACTTGTCGCGCAAATATAGTGATCAGCACTGTGTCTATTTCAACGCGACAACCCTATCAAAAAGCGCACCAAGTAGAGCGGATGTAAAAGCGAATGTCAGATTTCACTACAGCAGCGCGCCCTTACGCCAAAGCCGTTTTTGAATTGGCGCGTGATGCGGGCGACTATGCCTTATGGTCTGAGCAGCTTGCGCTGATCGCCAGCGTTGCCAGCGACAGTCAAATGTATACGGCATTGCAGGCGCCCGGGTTAAGTAACAGCCGCCGTGCGCAAATGATTATCTCAGTATGTGGCGAACACATTAATCAGGCTGCCTGTAATTTTTTACAGGTGATCGCCGATAATGCCCGTTTACCGCTGTTGGTTGATATCGCTGCACTGTACGAGATTTATCGTGCACAGGCCGAAGAGGTAACCGAGGCAACGGTGGTTTCGGCGCAGGCATTAGACGATCAACAGCAGGCGATGATTATTGCTGCGTTGAGCAAACGACTGGGTGGCCAGGTAAATCTGCATTGTGAAATCGATGCGTCACTGCTCGGTGGCGCCGTGGTGCGTGCAGGCGACATGGTGATCGATGGGTCGGTGCGCGGACGCCTTGATAAGCTCGCCTATCAGTTAGGAGCCTAATTAATTTAGGGGTCTACAACGTAGGGTTCATCAAAACGTAGGTTAATTAACCAGGTGCTCAATAGCAAAGCCGTTAACGATACGGCCCACCGGATACGAATTAGAGGAATACAACATGCAACTCAACCCATCTGAAATCAGCGAGCTTATCAAGCAGCGGATTGGTGATTTTGAAGCCGTCGCAGAGGCGCGCACTGAAGGTACTATCGTCAGCCTGAATGACGGTATCGCACGTATTCACGGTCTGGCAGACGTGATGCAGGGCGAAATGATTGAATTCGATGGAGACACTTACGGATTGGCGTTAAACCTTGAGCGTGACTCAGTTGGTGCGGTAGTACTCGGTAGTTATACGCACTTGTCAGAAGGTGATAAAGCACGGTGTACTGGCCGCATTCTCGAAGTGCCAGTAGGTGAACAGCTACTTGGTCGTGTAGTTGATTCGCTCGGTAATCCAATCGATGGTAAAGGCGCAATTGACAGCGCTTTAACATCGCCTATCGAAAAAGTGGCGCCGGGTGTTATCGAACGCCAATCGGTTGATCAACCGGTACAAACGGGCCTTAAATCCATCGATGCAATGGTGCCAATTGGTCGTGGCCAACGCGAGCTGATTATCGGTGACCGCCAAACAGGTAAAACGGCTGTTGCCATTGATGCAATCATCAACCAAAAAGGCACGGGTATTAAATGTATCTACGTGGCTATTGGTCAAAAACAGTCTTCGATTGCCAACGTGGTACGCAAGCTGGAAGAGCACGGCGCGATGGAGCATACGATTGTCGTTGCGGCCAGTGCCTCAGAATCGGCGGCCCTGCAATATATTGCACCTTACTCGGGTTGCTCAATGGGTGAGTACTTCCGTGATCGTGGTGAAGATGCGCTGATTATCTATGACGATCTGACTAAACAGGCCTGGGCGTATCGGCAGGTGTCTCTGTTACTGCGTCGACCACCGGGTCGCGAGGCGTATCCGGGTGATGTCTTCTACTTGCATTCACGTCTGTTGGAACGGGCTTCGCGCATCAATGCAGCCTACGTTGAGCAACTCACCAACGGTGAAGTAAAAGGTAAAACCGGCTCACTCACCGCGCTACCGGTGATCGAAACTCAGGCGGGCGACGTATCGGCCTTCGTACCGACTAACGTTATTTCGATCACGGACGGACAAATCTTCCTGGAAACCGACTTATTTAATGCGGGTATTCGACCTGCTATCAACGCTGGTTTATCGGTTTCACGCGTTGGTGGTGCGGCACAAACCAAGGTGATTAAAAAGCTTGGTGGTGGTGTGCGTTTGGCATTGGCGCAGTACCGCGAACTCGCTGCCTTTGCGCAGTTCGCCTCTGACCTTGATGAACAGACCCGTAAACAAATCGAACGTGGACAACGTGTTACAGAGCTGATGAAACAAGCGCAGTACAGCCCACTGAGCATTGGTGAAATGGCGGTGTCGTTGTACGCGGCGAATGAAGGCTATCTCGATGATGTCGATGCCAACAAAATTGTGGCATTTGAAGCGGCACTGCACGCCCATATACGTTCTAAATTTCAGTCACTGCTCGATACAATTGACGATACGGGTGACTATAACGATGACCTCAGTGGCCAGCTTAAATCTGCGCTTGATGATTTTAAAGCCAATGGTGTCTGGTAGCGGAGTACCCTGATGGCAGTCGGTAGAGAAATTCTCACCAAGATCAAGAGTGTCGAGAACACCAAGAAGATCACCAAGGCGATGGAAATGGTCGCCGCCAGTAAAATGCGCAAGGCACAGAACCGCATGCAGGCAACGCGCCCGTACGCGGCGAAAATGCGCAGTGTGATCGGTCACTTGGCGAACGCGCACTCTGAGTATAAACACGCGTTTCTGCAAGAGCGCGAAGACGTAAAACGGGTCGGTTTTATCATCATCTCAACAGATCGGGGTCTGTGTGGTGGTTTAAATATCAACTTGTTTAAGGCGGCGATTGCCGCGATGCGCGAGTACAACGATAAACAAGTTGAAATCGATGTAGTGACGATTGGTAAAAAGGCAGGCGGTTTCTTTAAACGCTTTGGCGGTAACATTGTTGCCGAGGTATCCAGCCTTGGTGATGCACCGCGTCTCGAAGAATTGGTTGGTACGGTTAAAGTCATGTTAGATGCTTATACAGAGGATCGGATTGATCGCCTGTATATGGTCGAAAACAGCTTTGTTAATACCATGACACAAAGCCCGACAGTCACCACTTTGTTGCCGTTGGTGGCCGATGAAAATCCTGAAATGAAACATTACTGGGATTACATTTACGAACCAGACGCCGAGCAAGTGCTCGATGCATTGTTAATGCGTTACATTGAGTCATTGGTTTACCAGGGTGTGGTTGAAAATATCGCCTGTGAAATGGCTGCGCGTATGGTGGCGATGAAAAGCGCCACCGACAACGCGGGCGAGCTGATTGGTGAGCTGCGCTTGATTTATAACAAGGCACGACAGGCCGCGATTACGCAGGAAATATCTGAAATCGTCGCCGGTGCTGCTGCTGTATAACTAAATTCTGAATATTTGGGGAACGAAAAATGAGTTCTGGAACAATCGTACAAATTATCGGCGCAGTCGTCGACGTGGAGTTTCCCCGCGACGCTGTGCCTAAAGTTTATGACGCACTAAAAATTTCTGAAACCGGTACAACGCTGGAAGTGCAGGGTCAGCTCGGTGATGGCATTGTACGCACAATTGCAATGGGGTCTTCGGATGGTTTGCGACGCGGTATGCCCGTCGACAATACCGGTGCTCCTATTACGGTGCCGGTGGGTCAAAAAACCCTGGGCCGTATCATGGATGTGTTGGGTAATCCTGTTGATGATGCCGGTCCAATAGGTGAAGATGCGAATGCGCCTATTCACCGTTCAGCGCCCAGCTATGATGAGCAATCGGGTGGTACTGAGTTGCTGGAAACGGGTATCAAGGTGATTGATTTACTCTGCCCCTTTGCCAAAGGGGGTAAGGTCGGCCTGTTCGGTGGTGCCGGTGTAGGCAAAACCGTTAATATGATGGAATTGATTCGTAACATCGCCATTGAGCACAGTGGTTTCTCGGTGTTTGCCGGTGTCGGTGAGCGCACCCGTGAAGGCAATGACTTCTACCATGAAATGAAGGATTCCAACGTACTCGACAAAGTATCGTTGGTGTATGGTCAGATGAACGAGCCGCCAGGCAACCGTCTGCGTGTGGCTTTGACCGGTTTGACGATGGCAGAGCATTTCCGTGATGAAGGTCGTGATGTACTGTTGTTTGTCGACAATATTTATCGCTATACCCTGGCGGGAACCGAGGTTTCTGCTCTGCTGGGTCGTATGCCTTCAGCGGTGGGGTATCAACCGACACTGGCGGAAGAAATGGGTAGCCTACAAGAGCGTATTACCTCAACTAAGACAGGTTCTATCACCTCGATTCAAGCGGTTTATGTCCCGGCGGACGATTTGACTGACCCTTCACCAGCCACCACATTTGCGCATTTGGATGCCACTGTCGTACTGTCCAGAAATATTGCCGAACTGGGTATTTACCCCGCAGTTGACCCACTTGACTCGACCAGTCGTCAACTTGACCCGCTGGTTATCGGTCAGGATCACTACGATACGGCACGTGCTGTGCAAAATATCTTACAGCGCTATAAAGAGCTGAAAGATATTATTGCCATTTTGGGTATGGATGAGTTGTCTGAAGAAGACAAGCTGGCCGTATCCCGTGCGCGCAAAATCCAACGCTTCCTGTCTCAGCCATTCTTTGTCGCAGAAGTTTTCACCGGCTCACCGGGTAAGTACGTTTCGCTGAAAGACGCGATTGCCGGTTTTAAAGGTATTATCGCCGGTGAGTACGATAACCTGCCAGAACAGGCTTTTTATATGGTTGGCGGTATCGAAGAAGCCGTCGAACGCGCTAAAAGCCTTTAATTGAGAAGCTTACAAGGGTACTGATTATGGCGATGTCCATGCAGGTTAATATTGTGAGTGCAGAGGGTGAGATCTTTTCTGGCAGTGCCGAAATGGTGATTGCTCCGGCACAAATGGGTGAAGTGGGTGTGGCGGCTGGTCACGCACCACTCATTACCGCGCTCAAACCAGGTGAAGTGCGCGTACAGTCTGAGGGGCAGGACGAACAGCATATCTTTGTATCGGGTGGTATGTTGGAAGTGCAGCCGAAAGAATTGACGGTGCTGGCCGATACGGCTATCCGCGCTGCCGATCTCGATGAAGCGGAGGCCTTAAAAGCTAAAGAGCGTGCCGAGCAGGCACTGGCTGATAAACAGGAATCGATGGATTATGCCAAAGCGCAGGCCGAGTTGGTGGAAGCGATTGCCCAGCTACAAATGTTGAGGCGGATGAAAAAATAACGACGGTTACTGTCCTGTGTTGCTAATTGTTATTTGCAAAAGGGGCCATTTGGCCCCTTTTGCGTAGAGAGCCCGACACGCCGTCTATAATCACAAAAGTGAGAATATTTAATAATACCAATTAGTTATATTTTTTTATTTAAGAGGATTTCACTCGCGATGTATGGGTGTTTTTCTTTTAAATCTGTGTAGCCGGGTTACTGATTAATGCCACTCAATATCGTTATTCTCGCTGCGGGTAAAGGTACACGGATGCGTTCCAGTTTACCTAAAGTGTTGCACCCTGTGGGCGGTAAGCCCTTGTTACAACACGTTGTCGATACGGCAAAGTCACTGAACCCAGGCAAAATCTATGTCGTTATTGGTAGTGGTGCTGAGCAGGTCAGGCAACAGTTGCAGGACGAATCGGTAATATGGGTTGAGCAATTAGAGCAAAAGGGCACGGGTCACGCAGTGCAGCAGGTAATGCCGCATATTCCCGCTGAAGAGGGTGTACTGATACTCAACGGTGACGTGCCGCTGGTGCGTTTACAAACACTTCGCCCATTGGTTGACACACTAAAAACGGTGCCATTGTGCCTGCTAACGGCAATGCTGGATGATCCGACAGGTTATGGACGTATTGTTCGCAATAAACAGGGCGGAATGACAGCTATTGTTGAGCAAAAAGATGCAACTGCGCAACAGCAAACCATTGCAGAAATCAATACCGGTATTATCGCTGCCAGAGCGGGCGAGCTCAGCGCGCTGTTGAATCGGCTGGATTGTGATAATGCGCAGGGTGAATATTATCTCACCAGTGTGATTGCGCTTGGTTACCGTGCCGGTTTACGCATGGCGTCGATTGCTATGGATGATTTCAACGAAGTGAGTGGGATTAATGACCGTCGACAGCTCGCCGCTATGGAACGCTTTTACCAGTGCGCCCGCGCTAATGCGTTAATGGCACAGGGTGTTACCCTTGCTGATCCGTCACGTATTGATATACGCGGTGAGATTAGTATTGGTCTCGATTCGGTCATTGATGTCAATTGTGTATTTAATGGCCAGAATACACTGGGAAAGAATGTGCGCATTGGGCCAAATTGCGTGATAAGCAATGCACAAATTGATGACAACGTTGTTATCGAGGCTCATTGTGTTATCGATGATGCTGTGATTGGTGCGTGTTGTGTTGTCGGGCCTTTCGCCAGAGTGCGGCCTGGGACTGTGTTGGCTGAGCAGGCCAAAATAGGTAATTTTGTCGAGACAAAAAATAGCCAGATTGGTCGCGGCAGCAAAGTTAACCACCTGAGTTATGTCGGTGATAGCGATGTAGGCGATCATGTCAATATTGGTGCGGGCACTATTACGGCCAACTACGATGGGGCTAATAAACACCGCACACAGGTTGGTGACAATGTATCGATTGGTTCAAACAGTGTATTGGTTGCCCCGCTTGTATTGGGTGACGGTTCAACGGTTGGTGCGGGGGCAACCATCACCCGTGATGTCGCTGATAATCAGCTTGTGTTAACCCGTGCACCATTGAAGAAAATCAATGGTTGGCAGCGCCCAAAAAAGACAAAGTAGGTAAAAATATGTGTGGCATTATTGGCATTATCGGTAGCCAGACGGCAGCGCCTATCATCTTTGATGGGCTGAAGCGGTTGGAGTACCGAGGGTATGACTCGGCGGGCCTGGCAACACTGATCGATGATCGGATTGAACGTCGCCGTGCGGCGGGTAAGCTGAATAACCTCGGTAAGGTGCTTGAAGATAATCCGTTGCAAGGCAGCATCGGTATTGGCCATACACGCTGGGCCACGCACGGTGTCCCGTCTGAAAATAATGCACACCCGCATATCTCAGCGCGTGTCGCGATTGTACACAATGGCATCATCGAAAACTTTCAGGTATTGCGCGAGAATCTTGCTGATTATACCGATAGCTTTACCAGCGAGACCGATACCGAAGTGGTCGCCCACCTGATTGATCGCTACCTCGAACAAGGCTTATCGCCTAAGCAGGCGGTGGGTCAAACCCTACCGTTACTTGAGGGTGCCTTTTCGTTGGTAATGATTTTTCGTGGCTATGACAATTTGATGATTGCGGCCCGGCGCGGTAGTCCATTGGCATTGGGCTACGGCGACGGTGAAATGTATTTTGGTTCAGATGCATTGGCATTGGCGCCGCTAACCCGTCGACTCAGTTATCTGGAAGAGGGCGATTGGGCGGTCGCGACCCGCGATGGTGTGTCGATAATGACCAGCGATGGCACCCCGGTTGAGCGCGATATCATTCAAACTGTGGTGTCTGGTGCGATGATTGGAAAGGGTAACCACCGGCATTTTATGCACAAGGAGATACACGAACAGCCCACTGTAATTGGCGATACATTAACCAGTGTATTAAACCCCGCCAGCCAGACTATTACCCTGCCGGCATTACCGGTTGCGCTGGCATCGATTTCGCGTATTACCATTGCCGCGTGTGGCACGGCCAGTTATGCCGGTATGGTGGCAAAATACTGGATCGAATCACTCGCAGGTATCCCGGTTGAGGTCGATATCGCTTCAGAACTGCGCTACCGCGATCCACCGGTCAGCGACAATGGTTTGATGCTGGTTATCAGTCAGTCGGGTGAGACGATGGATACATTGGAAGCGCTGCGCATGATGA
This sequence comes from Gammaproteobacteria bacterium, assembly GCA_965277715.1. GTDB lineage: Bacteria > Pseudomonadota > Gammaproteobacteria > JBCCGL01 > JBCCGL01 > JBCCGL01. The sequence continues at coordinate 3,026,352 of OZ255836.1, read as the reverse complement.
AGCGTAAAGGGCAGTCAGTGCTGTCAATACTGAATGTACCGGAGAGCACGATTGCACGTGAAAGCGATGCTGTGTTACTGACGCAGGCAGGCCCGGAGATCGGTGTCGCCTCGACCAAAGCCTTTACCACCCAGCTTACTGTTCTCGCGTGCCTGGCGATTGCTCTGGCTAAAGCCAAGGGGCGGCTCACGCGTGAACGCGAGGCCCACTATGCTTCAGCGTTAACCGAGGTGCCGGGGCGGATAGCTGAAGTGTTGGCCAAGGAGTCACAACTACAGGCATTGGCGGGTGAATTTCAGGAGTGGAAAGATGCCTTTTATATGGGGCGGGGCACCAGTTTCCCGATTGCGCTTGAAGGTGCTTTAAAGCTGAAAGAAATTTCCTACATTCATGCAGAGGGTTATGCCGCCGGGGAAATGAAACACGGCCCACTGGCACTGATCGAAGACAAGGTACCGATTGTAATGATTGCACCTAGTGATGCCTGGTTTGATAAAACGGCGTCGAATGTGCAGGAAATGATCGCCCGCAAGGGCAATGTCATTTTGTTGTCTGACAAACAAGGCATTGCAAAACTGTCCCGCCAGGCACGCCCCCATGCGGTAGTGGAAATGCCAAAGGTCGATCCATTGGTCGCACCGATTGTCTATTCGGTGCCTGTACAGTTGTTGGCTTACCATGCCGCTATATTGAAAGGCACCGATGTCGATCAGCCGCGTAACCTGGCTAAGTCGGTAACCGTTGAGTAAGCTTAATTTGACAGTGCCAGCGGTATTCTCCGTGGCTTTTTTTCTGCGGGTGTCAGGTGCTGTCGCCATTTGATTATGTGGCTAACTGGTACAAGCTGATAAGCCGCTTCTTGGTGGTCGGTTAAAAATTGATTGAGTACTGCCAGGGTGCTCGGGTAGGGGTGGCCAATTGCAATAGCTGATCCGGTTTTGCGGGCGATGTCCAGCAACCGATCAAGCTGCTTTTCAATCGCAGCTACGCGTCTGTCAACGTCGAGAAAGACATTGCGGCTGGCAAATGGTAGCGAGTACTGCGATACGAGCGCGGGGATTTTTGACCGGGATGTGGTTTTACTGTCGATAAGAAAAAGTGGTTCTCGTTGCATCAGCGTCTGCAATAACAAATGCACCTTGCCAGCGTTAGCGGTGAGGACGCTGCCTTTGTGGTTGTTTATCCCGGAATAACCCGTCAGTGCGTTTAGATTGGCGTTGAGTGATGTGATAAATACCTCTTCTTCCATCGAAACAGTGAGCATGCCCGGCTCTAGATCTGAGGCGTCATGGCCCTGCATTGGCAGGTGCAGCATGTATTCGCGCCCCTGTTGTCTGGCGCGTCGGCTGATTTCCCGCGAATAGGGGGCGTAGGGCAAAATAGACAGTGTGACCGCGTGAGGTAACTGCAGCGCAGCGTCTGCCAGCGAGCGGTTGTGGCCAAGATCGTCAATGATGATACTGATAAGCGGTTTTTTACTGCCCGCCAATAGGTCATTGGTCAATAAACACAGCAGGGGTAGCAAAACAAACGTTATGCCCCATCGGGTAACCCCCAAGTGTCAGCTCCCGGCGCTGAGGATGGTCAATCCTTTCAATAAGTTTAGCGCCTGAAAAAGTTGATAATCATCGGTCGATGGGTCGCTAGCCGGAGGCTGTGTTGTGTCTTTTTTCTGTTCCGCTGAGGTCTGCTCCTGCTGGTCGGTGTTTTCCAGGTGGCCACTGAGATTCGACTCTTTCAATGAATCGACTACCGGCTTTTCACGGTTGGTTACTTCGAGTAACTCGACAACGATATCCGGATTGATACCCTTGGCCTGAATAGAGCGCCCCGATGGCGTGTAATAACGTGCGGTGGTGAGTTTGACGGCACCGCCGGTCTGTAAATCCTGAATAGTTTGCACAGATCCTTTACCAAAGGTTTTCTCACCCATAATAATGGCGCGTTTATGGTCTTGCAAAGCGCCTGCTACAATTTCGGATGCTGAGGCAGAACCACCATTAACCAAAACCACTACAGGTGCCGCGTTCATCGCGTCACCTGGGTTGGCATTGTAACGCAGCCGTGAGCCTGTCTCGCGCCCGTCAGTGTATACAATCAGGCCTTTTTCGATAAACGCATTGGAAACACCTACCGCAGCAGAGAGTACCCCGCCAGGGTTGTTGCGCAAATCGAGCACCAGCCCTTTTAGCTTGCCTTTACTTTCCGTGTTCATTGTATCGATCGCTTCCAGCATATTCTGTGTTGTTTTGACCTGGAAGTGTGAAATGCGCAGATAGCCAAAATCATTATCCATCAGGCGGTGCTTGACACTGTTGACCTGGATAATGGCGCGCACAATATCCACTGACAGGGGTTTGTCCAGCCCCTGGCGAACGACTGTCAGGTTGATGGTGCTGCCGGGTTTACCGCGCATCAGCTTTACCGCCTCGTTAAGTGTCATGCCCTTAACCGGCTTGCCATCGATACGGATAATCAGATCACCACTTTTCATTCCCGCCTGTTGCGCCGGTGTATCGTCGATGGGGGAAACGACTTTAACAAAGCCGTCTTCCATGTTGACCTCTATACCAAGACCACCAAATTCACCGGAAGTACCAACGCGCAGTTCGTTGAACTCTTCTTCATTGAGGTAGGAGGAATGAGGGTCGAGGCCGGATAACATGCCGCGAATCGCGTATTCAATCAGGGTTTTGTCATCGACCTGTTCTACATAATCCTGTTTGATGCGGGTGAATACGTCGGTAAAGGCGCGCAACTCCGCCAGTGGTAGTGTTTCGCTTTGTTTGGTGGCAAATACTGATTGCCCGATAGTGAGCATGGCGCCAATAATGGCGCCCAACATAACGAGCGATAACGTGCGAGAGAGGCGAATCATTAACTATCTCCAGATAAAACCGTGTAAAAAGGCGACGAAAAAGATGGCGCGAAACGCATCTCCACATTACCTAAATTTTGAGGCGCTCAGTAATTAATGGCTGAATTCTATCATTCACTGTACTGAAGCGTCGAAAATTACTGTATAGAAACAGACTTTATAGACTTTTTTACCCATCTATGAGGATTAATAGGTTGTCCTTTGCGGCGAATTTCAAAATAGATACCCCCTTTGTGCTGGCCACCTGAATTACCTACTGTCGCAATCAGCTCGCCTGGAGCAACCCATTCACCTTGTGTTTTGTATAATGTTTGATTGTTTGCGTAGATACTCATGTAGTTATCGCCATGGTCGATAATTAAAATCAGGCCAAAGCCATTCATCCAGTCGGCAAAGGCAATCTGGCCGTGGTAGATGGCGTGTACGTCACTGCCAATTTTTGCACCGATCAACATACCTTTCCATCGCCTGCTATCGCCATCTTTGGTATCGTTGTATTTGGCTTTGAGTGTGCCCACGGCTGGCCAGGGTAGTTTTCCCTTCATGGATTTAAAGGGCTTGCGTTCCAGGGGTGGTGGTGGCAGGTCGGCAAACACCTGGTTGAGCTGCTCCAGTAATTGCGCCAGATCCTGCTGGTCTTTGAGTAATACCGATAACCTGCCGCTGTCCTTTGAGAGTCTTTTCTCCAACTTGCTAATACTTGCACGACGTTTTTCGCTGGCGCGTTGCATCGCAGCGTGCTGTTTTTGCAATTTGCTGCGGGTGTCCTTTAGGCGTTGCGTCACACGCAACTTTTCCTGGTGCACGGTCTGTAACTCCTCAAGTAACGCAAGTGCTTTATCTATTTCAATTTGCCGGGCGCGATTAAAATAGTCGTAATAACTAAACATACGGCTAATCAGTGCGGGGTTCTGCTGGTTTAAAAATAACTGTATGTGTGGTGTTCGGCCCGTTTGATAGGCAGCTTTGATTTGTTGGTTGAGTGAGTACTGGTGTGCCTCAAGCACTGTCGTCAGCTGTTGTGAATGGTTATCGAGTTGGTCGAATTCATCTTGGGTCTGCTGCGATTGCGCATCGATATCGCGCATACGCTGGGCAATGGCTGCGATTTCCAGTTCAGATTTTTTGAGTGCACTAACGCCTTTACCCCGCTGCGCCTGTTTTGTGGCAATCGATTTTTGAATGGCGCTGACTTGCTGTCTTATTTGCTTTAACCTGGCCCGGTACTCAACCTCAGAGTCGGCGTAGACAGGCCATGCAGTAATCGGCAGAAATAGGCTAAGAACAATGAAAAAACCAATGCGCAGCGCTTGATTAGCGATGGGTCTTTTGCGTTGAGTGAGTTGAGTTAAAGTGCTATCGGCCACAGGTAAAAAAATAAGTCAAAAACTTGTTTGATGTTAACATTCCCGGCTTTCCACTGCTTGCAGGTTTGCCATCTCACAATGACGACCTTAATGGTTCAGGGCACTACATCGGATGCGGGTAAGAGCGCGCTGGCTGTCGCATTGTGCCGTATTTTGCTGCGCCGTGGTATAACTGTGGCACCTTTTAAACCGCAAAACATGGCGCTCAACAGCGCAGTCACTGTCGATGGTGGGGAAATTGGCCGGGCACAGGCCGTGCAGGCACAGGCGTGTGGCATCGATGCACATACGGATATGAACCCGGTGCTGTTAAAACCAAATAGCAATACCGGTGCGCAGATAATTATTAATGGCCATGCAATTGGTGATATGGATGCGCGCCGTTACCACGCATTCAAACCCAAGGTAATGAAGCCAATACTGGATGCCCATGCCCGTTTGTCCGGTCAATATCAGGTCGTCATCGTCGAGGGGGCGGGCAGTCCGGCAGAAATTAATCTGCGCGAAGGTGATGTTGCCAATATGGGCTTTGCCGAAGCTGTCGACTGTCCGGTCATACTGGTGGCAGATATAGACCGGGGGGGGGTCTTTGCGCATTTGGTGGGCACGCTTGAATTGCTCAGCGAAAGTGAGCGTGCGCGTATAGGGGGTATGGTCATCAATCGCTTTCGCGGTGATATAGCGATACTGAAACCGGGTATTGATTGGCTGCAACAGCGCACAGGTATCCCGGTGCTTGGTGTATTGCCATTTGTCGAGGGCCTGCACCTCGAAGCAGAGGATGGGCTTTCGGGCAAATTTGTTAAACAACCTATAGAGGGAAAGGAGGCGATTGACGTGCTAGTGCCGCGCTTTCCCCGTATTAGTAATCACACCGATTTTGACCCATTGCTGTTGCACCCACACGTTAATCTGTATTTTGCGGGCATGGGTGATAAATTACCTGCGGCTGATCTAGTGATATTGCCTGGTAGTAAAAGTGTGCGCACAGACTTGCAATGGCTGGTCGACAATGGCTGGCGTGAATACCTGGCCCGTCACTTGCGCTATGGTGGTAAAGTCATGGGTATCTGTGGGGGGTTGCAAATGCTCGGTAATATGATTCACGACCCCGATGGTACCGAGGGTCCAGCGGGCAGTAGCGAAGGGTTTGCCTGGCTGGATATACACACCACGTTATGCACGCACAAAAAACTGCGACGGGTCGAGGGGTGGCTGGCACTGCCGGGGCGACCCGCGTGTACGGGCTACGAAATTCATACCGGTGAGTGCAGCGGCACGGCACTGAATAACCCTGCTGTCGTATTGAGCGCTCGCAACGATGGTGCGATGAGTTGTGATAAGCAAATACTGGCGACCTACCTGCATGGTATTTTTGATCAGCAGGGTGCGTGCACAGCCTTACTCAAATGGGCCGGGTTGGAAAATGCACAGGCTATTGATTATCAAGGCGAGCGGGAAAAACACATCGAACATTGGGCCGGTGTAGTGGAACAACACCTCGATATGGGGGCGCTGGAACCCCTTTTACACAACGCTGTCGGCAGCCGCCATAGCGAGAGGCTTTCATCGTAAACTAACCATCGATTTAAAATAATCTCCAAGAGTAGGCAATGAAAAAAACAGGCATTATGGTATGCGGCCACGGCAGTCGCGCTAAAACGGCGGAACAGGAATTCAGCCTGCTCGCCAAAGGTTTGCAGGCACGTTACCCAGGTATCCCTGTTGAGTACGGTTTTTTGGAGTACTCAGCGCCCAATATTCATATGGGGTTGGATGCTCTGGTAGAACAAGGTGTCGATGAGATTTACGCCGTGCCCGGTATGTTATTTGCCGCCACCCACGCGAAAAATGATATCCCCTCGGTGCTGACCACGTATCGGGAAAAGCACGCGGGGTTAAACATTCACTATGGCCGTGAGCTCGGCTTGCACCCCCAAATGATTGCGGCGTTTGAGACGCGGATTATAGAATCGATGGGGTATAGCGAAACACCTGCGTGTGGCGCGCTTTACGATACCCTGTTGGTCGTGGTTGGCCGTGGTACCTCAGATGTCGGTGCGAATGCAGAAGCGGCCAAGATGACGCGCATTGTCAATGAAAATCTCGGTTTTGGCTGGGCGGAAACAGTGTATTCCGGGGTGACCTATCCTTCGGTGGGGCGCGGTCTGGAGATGGCGCTCAAGTTGGGTTTTAAAAAGGTGGTAGTGGCACCGTATTTTCTATTTTCCGGTCGCTTAATTACACGTATTTATAATTATGTTGATGCGATTGCTGCGCAAAACCCCGATGTGGTATTTTTCAAGGCAGATTACCTGCGTGATCAACCACACGTTATCGATACCTTTGTCGATCGTATTGAGAGTTGTATGCAGCAGGGCGATGCACTTGGTGAAGATAATCTGATGGCATCGTTTAAAGCGCGCCTGGCACGTGGAGAAGTCGATATACATCATCACCATGCCGAGTATCAGCCTCACGATGACCACCACCATTATGCGCATTCACACAATCACAGCCACCATGCGCACGATCATTCACACTCCCATGAACATCCCCATAGCCATGGGGTGTATCGCCATATTGCCCACCCGCATGGCCCGCGCACTATGATCGATGACAACCTGTGTTGTTGTTTTATGAGTCAGTTTCCCACACACGTGGTTGAAGAAGAGCGGGTTTTACGTGCTACCAGAGGCGCTCAGGCATTGAGTGAACAATTGCCTGTTTGTGCACCGAAACAACCGGCTAAATAATCAGCTATCGCGGTACGGCGATATCCAGGGTTTTGCCGACGTACCCGTGTACAGAATCGTGCGCTCTAATGGTAACAGTGGTTACCCCAGCGGGAATTTCCAGGGTCAGGCTGCGCGTAAAGGGCTGCTCCCTGACATGTGGATGATGTAATACCCGCGTGCCCAATAGCGTACCGTTTTCATCGATCACCTCCCAGGCATCGGCGTAGTGTTGCCAACCGGTGTCGGCGTGTTGCAAGCTGGCATCGATGCGAAAATGTGTACCATCCACTGCTACGATTTTAACCCCGACAACATCCACTTCACCTGCAGGCAACGCGGTGCTGATGGTCAGTAATACGGTTAGTATGAAATATTTGAACACGCAAGGCCCCCTGGAGTGTCACAAGATAAGGTTATAGATAATCCTATCCCGGTACACGGGTGGTGAACAGGTTTTTTACCTTGATAAACCTACCTGCGCAAAGTGTTTGATTGTAAAATCACACCTATCTCAGATGTATGGATAAAGTATGAACAACGCCGTTTTTGACGAATTTGCTGAATCGTTGTCACGTTTATTGCCACCCGGTGTCGATGCTTTGAAAAGCGATTTCGAGCGCAATGCCTGTGTTGCAATGCAGACAGTACTCACCAAAATGGATCTGGTCACACGTGAGGACTTTGATATTCAATCACAATTGCTGGCTAGAACCCGTGAGAAACTGGATCAGTTTGAAGCGCGGTTGCTCGAACTGGAAACCGCCTCGCGGGAAAACAGACAGTGTTGATGTATGAGCCTGCCCTGACTGTTCGCTCTGGATTGTTAGCGTCAATGCCTACAAAACAGCGGTAAATACTGGTAGAGTGATTGTTACCTAACGGAACCTGTTCCCAACAAGGAGTGTTTAATGTCTCTCGCTGTCGTTCACTCACGCGCCCTGGTCGGAATCGAAGCGATCGAAGTTCGCGTCGAGGTACACCTCTCCGGCGGTTTGCCGTCAATGTCGATCGTCGGTCTGCCGGAAGCGGCGGTTAAAGAAAGCAAAGACCGCGTGCGTGCTGCGTTGCTCAATGCGCAGTTCGATTATCCCGCGCGGCGTATCACGGTGAGCTTGGCTCCCGCTGATCTACCTAAAGACGGTGGTCGTTTTGATCTCCCGATTGCACTGGGTATTCTCGCCGCATCCGGGCAACTGCCGGGCAATAAGCTGGTCGAAAATGAATTTATTGGCGAGCTGGCGCTCGGTGGTGGCTTATATGCAGTGCGCGGTGCCTTGCCAACGGCTGTTGCCAGTACACGCAGTCGGCGGGCGCTGGTGTTGCCAGTCTGCAATGCCGGGGAGGCTGCATTGGCTGATGGCAGTAACGTCTATGGCGCCTCACACCTATTGGATGTGTGTGCGCATATGCGGGGTGAAGTACTGTTGCGTAAAGCCAGCGCAACAGTCATCAATTCCCCCTTTGCTCACTTGCCGAACCTCGCCGACGTCAAAGGGCAATACCAGGCCAAGCGCGCACTCGAAGTAGCGGCGGCGGGTGGGCATAACTTGCTAATGTGTGGCCCTCCGGGCACGGGGAAATCCATGTTGGCCAGTCGGTTGCCGGGTATTTTACCGCCAATGACGCCGGGCGAATCACGCGAAGCGGCCGCTATTGCCTCGGTCAGTCACAATGGGTTCAACCCAAACCAATGGGGCGTGCGACCTTTTCGCACACCACACCACACGGCTTCAGGTGTCGCTTTAGTGGGCGGCGGCAGTTCACCCCGGCCAGGTGAAATCTCTTTGGCACACGCCGGTGTATTGTTTCTTGATGAGCTGCCGGAATATAGTCGAAAAGTACTGGATGTATTGCGTGAGCCTATGGAGTCGGGCTGTATCACCATTTCACGTGCTGCAAGGCAGGCTGAATTTCCTGCACGATTTCAGCTAATAGCCGCGATGAACCCCTGCCCCTGTGGCAATAAAACGGATCCGAAGGCGATATGCCGCTGTAGTGCGGATCAGGTGCAACGGTACCAATCACGGTTATCCGGCCCGTTCCTGGATCGTATTGATATGCAAATAGAAGTGCCTCGCGTTGCCCGCGAGGACCTGCAAAAAATAGACCCAAAAGTAGAGGGTAGTGATACTGTGCGCCAGCGTGTCAGCGCCGCACGTGAACGGCAATACACACGCTGTGGAAAAATGAATGCCGCGCTGGGGGTGAAAGATATTGATACCCATTGCCCGCTTGCAGAAAGCGATGCACTGCTGCTAGACCAGGCAATGCAACGTTTGAATCTGTCTGCACGGGCGTATCACCGTATATTAAAACTGGCGCGCACTATCGCAGATTTGGCCTCACTGGAAAATATCAATACCGCCTGTCTGAGCGAGGCGATTTCGTACCGCAATCACGACCGAAGTTGATGGTGCTTTAGCTGATGTTTAGCACCTGTATTGCCAGCTGAATACTCTCTGGTAGTTGCTAGGTGTTTATTTCAATCCTTATTTAAATTGTGTTGAAGTGCTCTATATGACATAGCCACCAATAAAGTACTGAACAGTGTGAAAAACATCAGTATCGTATAAATGATAATGTCCTGTTTGGTAATCAGCTTGTCAGTTGAAACTGTCAAAGTGCTTGAACCACCTGGTCTGTACAGTGCACCACTGTACCCCAGGTTTTCCTTGCTTAATAAACCGGCTATTCGGTTAGTTATTGCCACATAATCCTGTAGCTGAGCAATAATCACTGGAAAAGATTTTTGCAATAGATCAAGGTAATGTTGTTTAAATTCGACAGCATCCTCCTCTGTCCTGTCTTTAATAGAATTGAGAATCGTTTGGTCGAGTTTTATCTGGAAGTTAATGCTTGCTGCCTGGTGTCGAAGTTCTAATATCTGATCAGATAGTTTTTGCCGATATTCGAGATCTTTTCCCTGGTCAGCCATAGTAATGATACGGTCAATAAAATCGTCACCCAATTGTGGCACAGTTGAACTAGTGTGTTGGCCAGTTGGCGGATTACCGGAATTGTCTTGATGCTCGCCATAAACGACTCTGCTGTACTGGTCGAGAGAGGTTGAAATGATTTCAGCCTGTTCATCCAGAAAATCCCTTTGTTGTGTTAGTTTTCGTACCTTGTATTGGTAGTGTAGCAGAACGGCATCGGTATTTTTGGTAATACCCAGATCAAGTACCGGTGCTAACAGTGCCTGTAGATCGTAACTGACAATATCAGTGATCGATTTTTTGAGATCGGGCAACGTATACCCGGTTTCCAGGTCTTTAACAGTATTTCCATTGGGCAGCTCTAATAGCAGTTGAATATTCTCAAGGACCAGCTTGATATTGTCTCTGAGTAAATCCAGGCTTACCAAATAGTCCAGGGATTCAAACCGGTTTATATTAAAAATCTTATTGGAGTATATCGGTACATCCAGTTCAGCTACGCCATGTGTCTCAATAGCTCTTTCTGCCCATAGCCGGGGGATATCCAGGAGTATTTTGTCAATCAGGGTTTTTGGTAGCGGGCGTTTTTGACGCGGTGTAAAAGAGATCTGCGCCGAACCGATACTGGCTTGGGCAAGTTCAGCTTGAAGTCTTTTCTGTAACGTATCAATTTGTTCTGGCTTGATTCTCTTATTGGATAACACTTTGTCATAACGTTTGACGATCAAATTGTAATCGGGTGCATAAGGTTGGATATTAAAGCGCTGCGCAAAATCGGACTCAGCAATATTGTATTCGTCCAGATCGTTTATATTGTAAGCCAATGACAGTATACTCGGCGCCATCACGTCGGCTAAACGGTAAGGGGAACCATTAGGGTATTCTTGGTTTTCAATTCCCTTAAAAGTGAATTGTATAATGCGTGAGTAGGTGTATGTGTTCGGTGCATTAAATTTCTTTATTGCCCAAAAACCCCAATAAACACAGGTAACCAGCATAAGCGTTACGACAACAGGGACTCTAACAGCCCATATTTTTAGAAGAAGTTGGCGGAGGTCAATCTCATCGGTTTGTTGTGAATCGTATGATCGGCCTTCAACTTCTTGCATCATTAAACTCTCGTTGTTTGGTTCGCTGGCAACTCAAGAATCGCTCACCAGGATGGGCAGCGACTCTAGCAACCCGGTGTCGGACTGTCCAATATTATTAACTACTTATAGTTGGATCTTAGATATTGTGCAAAGATATTGGGTGGCTATTCAACACAGGTTCCAGATGGCGGCAAAGGTATTGATAAAAATCCCAGATAGTGCCTTCCATATTGCGTGGTGCCAATGGTCCCGGCTGGTGGAATCTCGAACCCATCCCTTGTTGCAGTGCCAACAGCACGGCTTTGTCTTCAGCCATCGTTTGTTGGAATAAACCGATGGCATTTTCAACTTGTGCCATTCGCCACTGATCGCCAAAAAATAATAAACCTATTTTTACCTGCACTTTGCTGGGGGATTCTGGTCGAATGCATAGAAAGGAGGTGTAATCACTGCCCACGCCAACCGCCAGGCCCGGTGGCACAGCGAACATAATGCAGGTATCAAGCTCATTGCGGGTCAAATCCTGGTGGCCTATACGTTCAGTGGCAAGTCTTGAGGAAAATCCAACGCGATAGCCGAAATAACCTTCGCCTGGATCGAGGTGTTGGCAAAGCCGGGTTGGGTTGACTTTGTGCAGTGTGTCTCTGTGCAATGGGGAGAGATGATAGCCTTCCATAAAGTTTTCCAACAGGCATTTCCAATTGGTCTCCCAAACTTCATTGACCAGATAGCGTAGTCGCATTTCTTCAATATGGTAGTGCTTGATAACCGGGGTTAAAGGGACAAGCTTTTCTTCCAGATTGGGGGCGTTGGCGTCCAGTGACACAAATAAAAACCCCTGCCATGTTGTGCACCTCAGTTCGGGCAGATGACAGTGTGCCGGGTCGAAAGTGTCGCGTGTTTCAATATGCGGGGCATTGATCAGGCGCCCTGCTGTATCGTAAGTCCAGTGGTGATAGGGGCATACAAAACGGTTGAGATTGCCTGTACCCTCAGCCACTTTGGTGCCACGGTGTCGGCATACGTTAGACAGCGCACGAATGACACCATCGCTACCGTGGACAAGCAAAACCGGTTCGCCTATAAGATCGAAAGTCATGTAGTCGCCCGGAGACCCAAGCTCTTCGATCCGCCCGGCGCAAACCCACTGTTGTCCAAATAAGTACCGGCGCTCTATATCGAGCCAGTGTGGGTCTGTATAAAAGGCACCCGGCAGAGAGTGGGCCTGTTCATACGGTTTGCCTTGCATTGATGCCAGCACATGGCTGAGTGTCTTTGTATCCGTATTGTTCAATAGTGTGCACCCTGATCAGGTGGTCCACAATCGAGCATAGCGCTAACCACTCACTTCTTTTAAAAAGTCTGAAAACAATCGCCAGGATTTTTTATCTGCCTGCTCGCGGTAACGCGGTGACCCAAATACGGTAAACGCATGCGGTGCGCCGCTATAGGTGACCATTTCATGGGGAATGCCTTGTGTTTCAAGCTGGGTTGCCAGGCTGGCAAACTGGTCCATCGTGATAGCGGTATCAGCACTGCCGTGCATTATCAGTACCTTGCCTTTGGTTTGTGAGTAGTCTTGTCCCTGCGGTGTGCCAAGGCCACCGTGAAAGGTGGCAAAACCTTTTAAATCGGCACCTGAGCGCGCCATTTCCAATACGGCAGCACCACCAAAGCAGTAGCCCATCGCCACTGCATTGCCGGTATTGCCACCGTTGGTTTTGGCCGCAGCCAGGGCTGCATTTAGCAGTGCGCGCATCTTTTCACGGTCTTTGTACAGTTCGCCGGTGTGCTGGCGCTTATCCTCTATTTTAGTGGGGCGAACGCCCGCGCCAAACAAATCGGCGGCGAATACTGAGTAGCCCATATCGGCCAGCAGGTGGGCGCGTTTGATCTCGTAATCGGTCAAGCCGTCCCAGTCGTGAACCAATAGTATCAGCGGTGCATCTGTCGATGGACTAATGAAATAGCCCTGGTAGTCCTGCCCGTCGACGGTATAGTTAACGAGGTTGCCATCGGCGAGTACATTGGCTGACAAAATGGCCAGCAGAACAGCGCGAAATAGGTGTTTCATAACAATACTCCTGCAGGTTTGTGGTAGTAGCGAGTCTACGTTGGGTTGATCCAAATTTGAACAATATATTTATTTTTTTACAGCAATTATTTGTTTGCCAATTTTGGGGGATTAACGCACGCTGGGCGTACATATCGTCGGATACCACCCTTAATGGTGGATATTTTAAGCCCCTATGAGCACAAAACCCACTACACCAAAAAAGGGTAACGGCAACACGCTTTTGATTGCCTGCGGTGCACTCGCACACGAGATTATTGCATTGAACCGTATCAATCAGTGGGAGTGCTTTACCGTCGAATGTATCCCCGCAAAAATTCACTGGACACCTGAAAAAATCCCCAACGCAATACGTGCCAAAATACGTGCCTCGCGGGCGCGATTTGAAAAAATATATGTCGTGTTTGGTGACTGCGGCACAGCCGGTGCGTTGGATAGTGTCCTGGAAGAGGAGAAGGTGGAACGTATTGCCGGGCCGCATTGTTTTTCTTTTATGGCAGGCAATGAGCACTTTGCAGCGCTTGCTGAAGGTGACGGTGTCAGTGCGTTTTATCTCACTGATTTTATGGTAAAACACTTCGATAAGTTTTTCTGGGAGGGGTTGTGGCTGGATCGGCACCCCGAACTGCTGCCGATGTACTTTGGCAACTATAAAAAAGTTATTTATACCGCGCAGGTTAAAGATGCCCTGCTTGAAGATGAGGCCAGGGTAATTGCACAACGACTACATCTCGATTATGAATACCGTTTTACCGGTTATGGTGATCTGCAACACTTTATGCAATCAGGTGTGGGCAAAATTACCCGGGTATGAACGCAACAGTGTTGTCCACCTGTTGTTGTCTTATGTGCCTTAGTGAGCGACTCGTTACAAACTTGCATAGCCAAGACAAACAAATAGAGCCACTACTCTCCTCAATAGTGCGCAAAAATGACTCAAATTGATCTTTCCCTCGCTACGAGCACCTAAACCCGACAGACTTCTGGCTCACCGGGACCCGGTATTGAGCAAAAACCTGAACAACCGTGGAGCCGGTGAGAATCTCACCGACAGGACTGGATACAACAAAAGCATAAGAGTATGCTCAGACCTCGCAGCCCGCCACTCAACGGCGCCCGCTACTCATCACTCATTCAACCAATAAGAAAGGAGGATAATTACATGCTCAAATCACTGAGTATTGATCCTGGCAAGTGCACTGGTTGCCTCCAGTGTGAAATGGCCTGCTCGTATGAGGCCGAAGGCGTTTTTAATCCGTCAAAATCCCGTATCAAGGTGTTCACCTTTCACGATGAAGGGCGCTTTGTTCCCTATACCTGCACGCAGTGCGCTGAGGCCTGGTGTCTACAGGCCTGCCCGGTTGATGCGATTGTCGTCAACACGGCCACCGGCGCCAAAGACATTCTCGACGATGTGTGTGTGGGCTGTAAGGTGTGCACTATCGCCTGCCCGTTCGGCACGGTAAATTACAATCAGGACGCTGGCAAGGTGGTCAAATGTGACCTGTGCGGCGGCGATCCCAAATGTGCCGAGGCATGCCCGACCGATGCCATTACCTATGTCGACGCCGACGCCACCGGACTGGAGCGCATGCGCGCCTGGGCGGCGAAAAGCGACAACCAACCAGCGGCATAACGGGGGATGACATCATGGCTTGGACAAAAAGAGTACTCCGTGTCAACCTAACGACCGGCACGGTCAACCAAGAACCGCTGAATATGGCCTGGGCGAATGACTACCTGGGGCAACGTGGCCTGGCGACGCGCTATATGGTCGATGAAGTCGACCCGCAATGCGATGCCCTCGGCCCGGACAATAAACTGATTTTTGCCACCGGCCCGCTCACCGGCACGATGGCCTCCACCGGTGGCCGCTATTCAGTTATCACCAAAAGCCCATTGACCGGGGCCATCGCCTGTTCCAATTCGGGCGGTTTTCTCGGCGCCGAGATGAAGATGGCCGGTTGGGATATGGTGATTTTTGAAGGCGCATCGGCATCGCCGGTCTACCTCAATATACAAAACGACAAGGCAGAGTTATTGCCTGCTGATGATTTATGGGGCAAATCGGTCTGGGAAGTCGATGGACTTTTGCACAAAAAATACAATGACCCACAACTGCGGGTTGCCTGTGTGGGCCGCTCAGCCGAAGCGGGCTGCCTGTATTCGGCGATTATTAATGACTTGCACCGGGCCGCCGGGCGCTCTGGCGTGGGCACGGTGATGGCCTCGAAAAAGCTCAAGGCGATCACGGTGCGCGGCAATAAAGGGGTTGGCAATATCAAAGATCCTGTGCGTTTTATGCAAGCGGTCAGCGATGGCAAAGCGGTGCTGGCCGAAAACGCGGTGACCGGCCAGGGCCTGCCCGCCTACGGTACGCAGGTGCTGATGAATGTCATCAACGAAGTCGGTGCGTTGCCGACAAACAATATGCGCGAGGTACAGTTTGATGGCGCGCACGATGTCTCGGCAGAAAAAATGGCCGAGCCACGCGCCAGTGATGGCAAGCCTAACCTGACCACCAATGCCGGGTGCTTTGCCTGCACCATTGCCTGTGGGCGTATTTCCACCGTCGATAAGACCCACTTCAGTGTCGAAAACAAACCCGAGTACTGGGGCAACTCCGGCGGGCTGGAATATGAAGCCGCCTGGGCGCTGGGGCCGGATACGGGTATTAACGATCTCGATGCGCTGACCTATGTCAACTTTCTCTGCAATGAAGATGGCTTTGACCCTATCTCATTCGGCTCCACCGTCGCGGCGGCGATGGAGATGTTTGAAGAGGGTGTTCTCACCACCGAACACACAGGGGGTATCGAGCTGAAATTTGGTTCCGCCGAGGCACTGGTGGCGGTTGCCGAGCTGACGGCAAAAGGCGAGGGGTTTGGTAAAGACCTGGGGCTTGGCTCTAAGCGTTTGTGTGAAAAATATGGCCGGCCAGAACTGTCGATGACAGTGAAAAGCCAGGAGTTTCCCGCCTACGATCCACGCGGTATTCAAAGTATGGGATTGGCGTATGCAACCTCCAACCGGGGTGCCTGCCATCTACGTGGTTACACGGTGGCGGCGGAAGTGCTGGGCATTCCGGAAAAGACCGATCCGCTGGTCGCCGATGACAGTAAAGCCGGTTTGGTTAAGGCTTTTCAGGATGCAACGGCGGCGTTTGATTCGGCGGGCATCTGTATTTTCACCTCGTTTGCCTGGACGCTGGACAACGTGGCACCGCAAATTGATGCCGCCTGCGAAGGCGAGTGGAGCCCAGAGAAACTGGCCGAAGTGGGTGAGCGTATCTGGAACCTGGAGCGCGATTTTAACAACCGCGCTGGCTTAACCGCCGCAGACGACAACCTACCGCAGCGCCTGCTGAAAGACGCCGCGAAAACGGGTCCTGCCACAGGCAAGGTGAATGAGCTGGATAAAATGCTGCCCGCTTATTACGCGGCACGTGGCTGGACACCGCAAGGGGCGCCGACCGCCGAGACGCGTGCCCGGTTTGGATTGCCTGGTTAGTACTTTGCGTGTACTGGCACCAGGTGGCGGCAGGCATTCGCCTGCCGCCCGGTTTCACCGGGTGCGGTAAAAACCTGGAAAAGAACACATACTGTTAGCACAATTACCTTATACAAGCTGATTTTAGAAGATGCCGGAAAACGTCGCGAGCGCAGTCGTATTCCCGCACTCTCTTCACCGGAGAACAACTATGCACCACGCCATCATTGGCGCAGGTCCGGCGGGTGTCATCGCCGCAGAAAACCTGCGCAAGCTCGACCCTGATTCACATATCACCCTGATCGGTGCAGAGCCGGAACCGCCGTATTCGCGGATGGCGATTCCCTACTACCTGATCAACAAAGTCGAAGAGCAAGGCACCCACCTGCGCAAGGCCACGGGGTATTTTGAGAATAAACGTATCGATGTGATCCAGGATCAGGTAAACGCCATTGATGCCAGCGGCCAGACACTGTCACTGCAAAACGGTGGAACAATACACTATGACCGCCTACTGGTCGCTACCGGTTCCCACTCTGTTTCACCGCCGATTTCCGGCCTCGACCTGCCCGGTGTGCACAGCTGCTGGACACTGGAAGACGCCCGCCATATCTTTTCACTGGCCACTCCCGGCGCCAAAGTAGTGTTGATGGGCGCAGGTTTTATTGGTTGTATTATCCTCGAAGCGCTGGCGGCGCGTGGTGTCGACCTCACTGTGGTTGAAATGGAAGACCGCATGGTGCCGCGTATGATGGATCAGGCGTCCGGTGGTTTGATTAAACGCTGGTGTGAGAGCAAAGGCGTCACCGTGCTCACCTCGACACGCGTTGCCGGTGTATCACCGGGTGATGGTCATGCACTGACCGTCGCGCTGGAAAATGGCAGCCAACTGCCTGCCGATTTGCTGATTTCGGCTACCGGGGTTAAGCCCAATGTGGCATTTTTAAACGGCAGCGGCATCGAGACAGATCTGGGCATCGTTGTCGACCAGCGTTTGCAAACCAGCGTGCCGAATATCTATGCCGCCGGGGATGTCGCCCAGGGGCGTGATTTTTCAACGGGTGGTTACTCTGTGCAGGCAATTCAGCCCACTGCCGTCGAGCACGGCCGCATCGCCACCAGCAACATGGTCGATGGCAGCGAAGTGGTACACGCAGGCTGCGTTAATATGAACGTACTCGATACCATGGGCCTGATCTCCGGCTCTTTCGGTTTGTGGGAGGGCATTGATGGCGGCGACACCGCTGAGCTGAGTGATTATGGCCGCTACCGTTACCTCAACCTGCAATTTCAAGACGATGTGTTGATCGGGGCGAACAGCCTTGGTTTAACCCAACACATCGGCGTACTGCGGGGGTTAATCCAAAGCCGTTTACCGTTGGGTAGCTGGAAGAAAAAATTAATGGACGACCCCACCCAGGTAATGGAAGCCTACCTCGCCTCGACACAAGGCATGGGTTTAACTGCCAAAATGGGCTGACTGCGGTGAAAATCACGCTAAAACTCTACGCAACGCTGGGTGACCTGTTGCCGCCTGGTGCCGTGGCTAATGCTGCGCAAATCGATGTCGACGATGATGTGACGCTGAATCAGCTTATTCAGCACTATAAAATTCCGCCCAAACTGGCGCATCTGGTGTTGATAAACGGGGTATTTGCCTGTGAAACCGACCGTGACAGTGCGGTACTTAAAGCGGGTGATGTATTGGCGATCTGGCCACCGGTGGCGGGTGGATGAACGACCCGGTTCGCTTTGCGCGTGATATGGGGATTAACCGGCGGGATTTTTTTCGCATCCTGCCCACGGCAATTGGTGACAGTACTTACCGGGCTGATGGTGATGACATTGTTATCGGGCCGATTGCCGGGCACGGGGTATTGACGATTACACTGGGGGCTGAAAGCACCCGACGACTCTCAGCCCTGATGGTACTGCCGCGTATGCAGGTGGATTTTGTTTTTAGTGGTGCGTCGCAAACCGACGCTGAGCAGTTTATGCAGCGGTTTGATTTTTATTATCGGCGTGGGGGTGGCTAGACATCATGTATTTACTTGTGTGCAGTTAATACATGAGGTCTAGGTGGCGTATCCGGTTTTTGTTTCTATGTGGGTTGTATAAGGTGAATCGATATATTTGCGAATCCCGGAATTTATTTCGTGCAGGTTCTTTACCCAATGCGCTGTCGATTTTGAATTGAAGACTATTTATTTCAATAGATTAACTGCGATAACTCATATATTAATTCAAGGTTGGGGAGTGCCAGGCACTATTTTTTCATCCGGCAAACTCACCACCTCAGCACATATTGTCGCCGCCATCAAACTAATATCCTCACCCATATCGGGAATATCAATACGCTCAACCGAAACGTCAATCTCCACTTCACTCCCTCCCATAATCATCGATTCACGCTGCGCCGCTGCCCGCGCCAGCACCTCAGCGCGGGCAATCGCCTCAGCGCTGTGCTCGCAGTATTCCGGCTCACCACCACTGTGAATCAAATACCCCCCCGCCTCGCTGCTGGTAATCTCCACCAGCGCACGCACTTTAATCATGCCAATGGCCGCCCCAATGGCATTGGCAACTTCACTGCCGCTGGGGATAATGACCTGAGTACCCAACCGCTTACCCACTTCAGGATAAAACACAGCCGCCGGGCCACCTACCGCAATTACGTCGATAGTGGGTTTTAAGGATACGCTCAAGTCACCGACAAAATACTGGCCATGCGCAGTCGCATTAACCAACGAATCATCGCCACTGAAACGCCTGCCCGCAAGTCGCTCGATTAATAGGCGGGCACTTTTTGCCGCAACGGCGTGGTGAACATCCCCGGCAAATTTCTCCACATCCTCCTGCACATCGACACCGATTACCTTACCGGTCGCCCTGCCCATAAGCTCGCAAGCCAGCCTCGCCCCCTGTAGTGACCACTGTGATTGCAGGCCGAGCACATGCGCAGCATCGCTTGGCGTAAAGCCGGATATTTGAATAATGCCGCGATCCACTAGCCGTGGCACCCGCGAACGATCCGCCGCACCGTATACAACATCACTATATAAGGTGGGCTGTTGCGGGTTGAGCCGTGCGAGAAATTTCCGGTCTGCATCGCTCAAATCCTCCGGTAGCACACCTGCCGATGCCCCGTCAGTTAGCAGGATGTAATTGATCGCGCCGCGCATACCACCACTTTCACTCAGGGCAGCCGCTAACTGACTCAACACCTGTGGCCATTTATCCGCCACCAATGCCACCGGCACCACGCGATTACTGCGCAAGCTGACCACGCCTTTGAAATCGACCTCGACCTCACTGTCACCTCCAAGCCCGACAGTTTGCATATCGATGGCCTGAACCAAGGTGCGAAACCCACCCACATCAGAGCCTTGCTCGTTGAGGCTTGGCCAGCCTTTTCTCACCGTGGCGACGTCAGAGGTGGTGCCGCCAATGTCGGCGATAATAAAATCGGATAAACCGGATAGAAAGCGCGCCCCGATGACGCTGGCCGCCGGGCCAGAGAGAATGGTTTCGATAGGCTTGGTGGTGACCGACTCAGCGCTGGCAATTGAGCCATCGCCTTTTACGATCATAATTTGTGCATCGATTTCCAGGTTTTTCAGCGCCGTGCGCACCGCCGCTTCGAGCGCCACAATCAGTGAAATAATGCGCGCATTAAAGGTCGCGGTCAGCGCCCGCCGTGGGCCATTGAGAGCATCGGATAAATCGCAGGAGGCAGTGACCGGGCAGCCGGTTTTTTCGCTAATCAACGCGGCGGCGCGGCGCTCATGGTTAGGGTTGCGCACCGAATAGTGCGAGGCGACAGCGTAGGCATCGACCTTGCCCGCCGCCCCGGCCAGTGCTGTTTCGATCCCGGCAACATCCAGCGGTGCCTGTTCCTGGCCGGTGTACAGATGCCCACCATCGACACAGACAAGCTGTGCACTGGGTATTGCCCTATCGATCTCGGTGCGCGCTACCATGCCCTGATCAAAACCAATCAAAAACGTCGCCACCGATGAACCGTGCCCCTCGACCAGCGCATTGGTGGCCAGGGTGGTCGACAGCGACACCAGCGAAATATCACTGCGTGAAAACCCCTCACTGGTGGCGTGCAATACGTTTTCCAGTGCTGCGCTGACACCCAGGGATAAATCACCCTTAGTGGTCAAGGCTTTTGCCGAGGCGATCACCTTGTGGCTGCGTGCGTCAACAATCGCCGCGTCGGTATAAGTGCCACCGGTATCAATGCCAATGGTGTATGTTGTCATCTGCGCTACTCTTCCGGCCACAGCGGGCGGGGAAACCCAATCAAAAAATGGCGAGTTTACCGGTTTATAGCGTGGTTATTACACAGAATTTTTGTGGATTTACTGCCTATGGGCAAGTCATGTTATATGATAAGAAAACCACCCAAACCGACTAATGCCAATGCCGCTAAAAATAACCGCCCCTGAAGACCGCCGCATAGCCAATATCCACACCTCGGCGTTCAAGCCCTGGCTGATGGAGAACGGCGACGAAAGCGGCAGCAGTCTGTTACAACTTAACACCAGCAAACCCGATGGCGTGGGCTTCCATGTCTACAAGATGGACCCCGGTTGTCAAACTGAGGCACACGAGCACACCGCCGATGAAGAGTTTCTTGTGCTCAGCGGCGAGCTGGTCGATAACGACGGCACGGTCTACCGTGCGGGTGATCTGGTCTGGTTGAAAGCGGGCACCCAACACACCTCATACACACAGGATGGCTGCGTGCTCGCGGTCTATATCGAAACACCCGAAGATAACATTGCGGACGATTAAACCCACATCAAATCCACTCAACTAAAATAACATCCTTCACTGGAGGCAGCATGACGACAGCACCAACGCATTACGATACCCGCGATATCTGGCAAAAGGACAAAGACCATTACATGCACCCCTGGACGGATTTTGCCTCGTTTAAAGAGCACGGTTCACTAGTGGTTGCCGAGGCAGAAGGGTGTTATGTCGTCGACTCAGACGGCAACCGCTACCTCGACGGCATTGCCGGCCTGTGGTGCGTAAACGTCGGTTATGGCCGCGATGAAATTGCCGATGCGATGGCCGCGCAGGCAAAAAAGATGGTGTACTACTCCTCGTTTGGGCACCATACATCGATTCCGGCGGCGGAGCTGGCGGCCAAACTCGCCAGCCTGGCTCCCAGCCATATGAACCATGTATTCTTCGGTACCGGTGGCTCTATGGCCAACGACACCGCTGTACGCATGATTCACTTTTACTTCAACCGCCTCGGCAAAAAAACCAAAAAGAAAATCATCACCCGCCACGATGGCTACCACGGCAGCACCTATATGGCTATGTCATTGACCGGCGTGGCATTTGACCACCAGGGATTTGATCTGGTCGGTGAGGATATGGTGCACCGCGTCTCCTCACCCAATGTATACCGCCGACCAGAGGGCATGTCAGAAGCCGCTTTTTGTGACCACCTGGTCGATGAACTGGAAAATAAAATACTCGACCTCGGCCCTGAAAATGTTGCCGCTTTCTTTGCCGAACCGATTATGGGTGCTGGCGGGGTGATAGTACCCCCCGAGGGCTATAACAAACGCACCTTCGACCTGTGCAAAAAATACGACGTTATCTATGTCGCCGATGAAGTCGTCACCGCCTTTGGTCGGCTCGGCCACTTCTTTGCCTCTGAAGACGTATTTGGCATCCAGCCGGATATTATCAGCTGTGCCAAGGGGCTCACCTCTGCTTATGCGCCGCTGTCCGCCAACCTGTTAGCCGATGCGTTTTACGATGTTATCAGTGTGCCCCAGGCCGAGGGCGCTATGTTCACCCACGGCTTTACCTATTCCGGTCACCCGGTGTGCTGTGCGGCGAGCCTGAAAAATATCGACATTATGCAGCGTGAAGACATCTGCGGTCATGTGCGCAAAGTCGGGCCGTACCTCGAACAGCAGCTCGCCACGCTGAGTGATCTGCCCATTGTCGGTGATGTGCGCGGTAGCCACTTTATGATGTGCGTGGAAAATGTCGCGGACAAAACCACCAAGACGCTAATCGACCCATCGGTTAATGTCGGCAACCGCATCGCTGATGCCTGTGAAAAGCGCGGCGTATTAGTGCGCCCCATCGCACACCTCAATGTACTCTCACCGCCGCTGGTCATGACGACGGCGCAAATTGATACACTGGTCAGCACCTTGCGCAGTGGCATCGAAGAGGTGATGGACGATATGCGCAACGAAGGTGTCTGGAATGGCTGATTTTTACGCTACAAGGGTATAGATTAAAGGGTTTAACCTTATGATGCGTGATAGTTTTTTACAGGGCATGAGCCACGCGGCTTCGACCGTTTCGGTGATTACTACTGACGGCGAACACGGGCGCATGGGTGTAACAGTCAGTGCCATGTGCTCGGTCTCTGCGGACCCGCCTTCGCTATTGGTTTGCGTTCACCACCAGAGCAAAGCCTGCGATGCCCTGCAAAAGAACGGTGTACTGTGTGTGAATATACTGCGCGATGACCAATCCTACGTCTCAGACACCTTTGCCGGTCGCCGCCCGGCCCCGACAGAAGGCGACCCCTTCTCCTGTGCCGAATGGATCACCTGTAAAACCGCCGCCCCGGCCCTGGCCGATGCCCTGGCCAATTTTGATTGCCGCGTTGAGCAGTTCTCACAATTTGGCTCGCACTTTATTTTTATCGCTACCGTTGAAGATATTCGCTACCAGGAGGAAGGCCGGGCGCTGGTTTACGCCAACCGCGCCTATGGCCGGGCGGTACAGATCGATGACTTCGTGGATCTGCGCGGCCAAAGCGCAGAGAGCAATGCACTAAAACTCGGCTGCTTTGTGACCCTGGGGCCATTTTTTATGCCGCAGCTCATCACTAGCTACCTGAAAACCCACCAGGCGACATTTGACCTGCATGAAGGCACCCAAGACCGCCTGCTCAAAGGTTTGAAAGAGCGCCAGTTTGATATTGCACTCGGCTACGATTACCTGCTGGGTGATGAATTCACCTCCACCCTGCTCGCCGAAGTCGCTGCACTGGTGCTGCTACCCGCCGCCCACCCGCTGGCGCAAAAAGCGCAGATATCCCTGCACGAACTGGCTGATGAGCCTATGGTACTGCTGGATATTTCACCGAGCAGAGATTACTTCACCTCGCTGTTTTCGGAGCTGGGCTTATCGCCAAACATTGCCTTTCGCTCGCCCTCGTTTGAAATGGTGCGCGGTATGGTCGGCAACGGTTTGGGTTACAGCATCCTGGTCTCTAAACCGGCAAACGCGATGACCTATGACGGCTCTGCGGTAGTGACCCGGCCAATTGTCGAGCCGGTCACACCCGCCCGTATGGCACTGATACACCGGCGTGACCTGACAATAAGTACCGCACTACAGTCATTCATTCAACACACGCAAGACTTCTTTGCCCGCTGGATGCACTGACCTAAAAACTGCCGTTGACTACTACACAGTGGAGGAATAAATGCGCACGGTTTACACAGAAAAACACGCCCTTCGCGCCGCCAAAACAGAGCTCTACGGTGGTGAGTTTGTCCCGCCATTCGAGTGTCCGGTGCGTGCAGAATACGTGCTTGCACGGGTAAAAGAAGTCGGTCTGGGTGCTGTCGATGCCCCCGATGAATTTGGCCTGTCACAAATCTGCCGGGTACACGATCCAGAGTTTATCGACTTTTTACAAAGCTGCTGGAGTGAGTGGAAAGCGTTGGGCATGAATGGCGAGGCCATCCCCACGGTATCACCGAGCCGTTCAATGCCGGGCACCCGTGTACCCAAGCACATCGAAGGCAAAATGGGTTACTACTGCCTGGCGACCGAGACCTCGATTTCTGATGGCACCTGGGAGGCGGCAAAAGCCAGTGCCAATGTTGCCTTAACCGCGCAGGCGCAAATCGCTAGCGGTGCCAGCTCGGCGTTTGCCCTGTGTCGACCACCGGGGCACCACGCCTCACGCGATGCCTACGGTGGTTACTGTTTTATTAACAACGCCGCTGTCTGCGCGCAAACCTTTATTGATCAGGGGGCCAAACGCGTGGCGGTGCTCGATGTTGACTTCCATCACGGCAACGGCACCCAGGCGATTTTTTATGACCGCCCCGATGTTTTGTTTGTCTCGCTGCACGGTGATCCACTCGATGCCTTTCCGCACTTTCTGGGCTACGCCGACGAGCGTGGGGGCAGTGGTGCTGAAGGCTACAATATCAATTACCCACTCCCCCCCAATACTGATTACGCCCGCTGGTCAGCGGCGCTCGACGATGCCATCAAAAAAATCGCCGGTTATTCGCCGGATGCCCTGATTATTTCATTGGGTGTCGATACGTTTGAAAACGATCCTATCTCATTTTTTAAGCTCAAAAGTGATGATTTTAGCGACTATGGTGCGCGTATTGCGACGCTTAAACGGCCTACACTGTTTATTATGGAAGGCGGTTATGCCGTTGAGGAAATTGGTGTTAATGCTGTTAATGTGCTTAGTGGTTTCGAGGGGGCATAACGCTACCCCATGTATTTACTTGTGTACATGTTAATACACGGGGCCCAGGTTTGATTTTTGTTTCTGCGGATGAGTAAAAACAACGCAACGCTGAACTCATTATGAATAATAAAACCCACGATATTCTGCAAACGCTGGTGGCTTTTGACACGACTAGCCGCAATTCCAATCTGGCGCTGATCGACTATCTGCAAAGCTATCTGAGCGAGTACGGCATCAATAGTCAACGGGTGCATGACGCCAGCGGTGAAAAAGCGAATCTATACGCCACTATAGGCCCGCAGGATAAGCCGGGAGTGATGTTATCCGGGCATACTGATGTGGTGCCCGTCGACGGGCAAAGCTGGTCGAGTGATCCTTTTCAATTGACCGAAAAAGATGATCGCTTATACGCACGTGGCTCAGCCGATATGAAAGGCTTTATCGCCTGCGTGCTCGCCGCCGTGCCGGAGATGGCCTCGCGGAACCTGCACACTCCCATCCATCTGGCTTTTTCCTACGATGAAGAAATCGGCTGTATCGGTGTGCGCACGCTGATCGATATGCTGGCCCATCAGCCCATCAGGCCCGCTATGGCGATTATCGGCGAGCCGACTTCAATGCAGGTTGTGATCGGCCACAAGGGTAAATGTGCCTTTGATGTTGCCGTCAAGGGCCGCAACGCACACTCTGCGTACACCACCGAAGGCGTCAATGCCGTGATCTACGCGGCACGAATAATCCACTGCATCCACCAACTGCAACAAACAATCATCAGCGATGGCCCGTTTGAACACGATTACCGCGTGCCTTATACCACACTCAATGTTGGCACTATCGCTGGTGGTACGGCGGCTAATATCGTGCCCGCCCACTGCCGCTTCGACTTTGAAATTCGCCATTTGCCACAGCAAAACCCGCAGGCACTCATCGACCAAATCAAACGCTTTATCGAACAAACTTTACTACCGGAAATGCGTAGCGTATTTGCGGATGCCAGCATCGAACTCACCGAAAAAACCCAATACCCCGGGCTATTTACCGCGCCAGATGCTGACATTGTTGGCTTTGTAAAAAGCCTGCTCAGTGACCAATCACACGGCAAAGTCAGTTTTGGTACTGAAGGGGGGTTATTCAGTGATCGCCTCGGTGTACCCGCCGTGGTCTGTGGTCCCGGCAGCATATTGCAGGCACACCGGGCGGATGAATATGTTGCGTTGAATCAACTTGCGCAGTGTGATGCTATGTTGTCGGCGCTGTTGGAGCGATTGAGTGAGTAACTAATCACAAGGTTGCGTATTAAATACCCCTCGACGAACAGAATGCCTCGTCGGGTGATGTTTGCTTTACAGTGATAGTGATGACCATCGCCCGCCGCCCACCGTGTATTGACTATTGCGGCACTGGATCGGTTGGTGGTTACCGGTCAGGGGCGTATTGCCGAGTAGGGAACACAATATGAGCGGGTGGAAAAAGAGGGGCTATACGCACAACCGTGGAAGTGATGATAGGGTGGTTTTCTGGAGTTATTGGGTGATAAGGCAGCGTGAATTCGATTCAAAAGTGGCTTTAGCCAGAATAACGGGCGCGTTATTTTTTCCGTTTTGAGGTCATTTGGTAGATAATGCTACGGTGTGTATGGTTATGCACGCATGTACATAAAATATAACGAGGAGTAGAGGGGCAAATAAGATGTCAGAACGCGAAACTGGAACCGTTAAATGGTTCGACAATTCTAAAGGCTTTGGGTTTATCCAGCGCGCTGAAGGCGAGGATGTTTTTGTACATTTTCGCGCTATTCAAGGCGATGGGTATCGCTCACTTAATGAAGGCCAACACGTTGAGTTTTCCGTTACACAGGGACAGAAGGGTTTGCAGGCCGAGGATGTTACCCCCGTCGAGTGACCAGGGTATAACGCGTTGAGGTAATCCTGATAGAGTCGAAACGCACTCCCTGGAGTGCGTTTTTTTTGTGTTTATTTATCTACTTAGGCGCCAATAGGTACAGGGCGGTTCAGTGCAAACCCTTGACAGTAATCCACGCCAATAGCGTGCAATATGTTGAGGTGCATTAAGTGTGTGGGTCAAACGTGTGTATGCGATTTCTACCGGTATTTTTAGCTGCATAACAGGCCCGGTCTGCGGCTTTCAGCACAGAGGATGCATTGCCGCTGGATGAATCGATTGTAACCAGCCCAATACTTACACCTATTTCAAAATCTTGCCCATGCCACGAAAATGCAACTGATTGGATGGCCTTGCGCAAATTACTGGAAACGATAAGCGCTTCTTCCAGTGAACAGTGTTCGACAATCACTGCAAATTCGTCACCACCGAGGCGTGCCAGTGTATCGCGGTGCCTGAGTGATTGGCGCAATCGGTTCGATAGAGACTTTAACAGTGCATCCCCCGCTTCATGCCCCGCTGCATCGTTAACCTGTTTGAATTTATCGAGGTCGAGATAACACAGCACATGGTGTGTTTTATTGCGTTTTGCACTGATTAGCGTGCGCTTTAGCCGGGCTTCAAATTCACGGCGGTTGACCAACCCGGTCAATGAGTCATGGCTGGCCTGATACTTCAGTTGTTTGGCCATTTGGTGCGATTCGGTAACATCGATAAACCCGGTGGCAACACACTCCTCGCCCAGGAATGTGATCAGGCTGGCAGTGGCTGAGAGCCAGCGCTTTTTCTTGTTGCGGTCACGAAATGAGACCTCGATATCGCTGACCCGCGTATGTTTGCGCATAGCTTCAATAATCTGATTGTGTTGATTTTCGTTGCGGAATATTTCTTTGATATTGGCACCGGTAATGGATGCTTTTGAAAGCAACAGCTCGCTCTCCGCTTTATCGTTGGCGTAGACGATACAACCATCGCTCAGTCGACTGATCACCAATGGCAGTGGGGATGCCTCGGCAATGGCGTGAAAGCGTGTACTGCTTTCCTGCAATGCTTGTTCAAAGCGTTTGCGTAAACTGACATCGCGCACAATCGAGCAAAAGATTTTCTTCCCGGCAACGGTGAAGCAGGCGGTGGTGCCCTCTACAGGGAAAACGGTTCCGTCAGATCGCTTGTGCTGGCGTTCGAAGTGTTGACTGCGGTCAGTGTCTTGAAGGTTGAAAATAAACGCCGCGCTGTCCTCTGGTTCAGCGGATAAATCGCGCTGGCGCAATAACAGGAAAGCCTCCTGGGTATAGCCATACATTGTCATCGCCGCTTGATTGCAATCGATGATAGCCAGCGATTCCCCCTCCATAATAAATACAGCATCTGATTGCAGTTCAAATATTCGCCGGTATTTTTCTTCGCTCTCGCTTATACCGGTCAGGGTTGTGAGAAAATTTTGTAGCACTGATGGATTGGCAAAGACGATACGGCCGTCTTCCAGTGTGCATAGCTCTGTTGAAACAGGCAATGCCTCAAGCATTGCATGCAGCCGATGTACCTCGTCGCTATCCCGTTGTTGCCGATGGGTTGCAGGTTTGGTTGATAGTGGGTCTTGGTCGTTCATTTACGCTATCCCTCGGTTGTTATATAAATGGCTGCCAGCCAGGTTTGATATATGGGTTGATGCGCTAGACCCCATGTATTGACTTGCACACAAGTCAATACATGGGGTCTCGGCAAAGTAAACAGGCATTTACCCAGCTATCTTTAACTACATATGTAGATAAGTAGGCATAAATACGCAATAGTTCCAGTCAATTTAACTTTTGCAATATTCGATAGAGCGGGTTGAAAACATATAACCTATTGATTTTTATCATAAAAAAATATTTTTTTGGTTTTGGGCCAGAATTACTTTTTTGTCATATCGTGTGTTTAAGCGGGCTGTGGCGAGTCGATACCTACCCGCATGAATCCATCTGGCAGTCATATATCGATGCAGAGCAAGGCGTTTTTGCGCAATCATTGTGGTGCTATGGTGAGCAAAAACAACGCTGAACCCGACAATATAAGGTAGACGGTGTACTGGTGTTCAGGCATAGACAAATGTGAGCTGCAAGGCTATCTTTCGCGTCTTGGTAAAACCACAGAGTGACAGTATTGGAACCCATTATTATTATCGGCAGCGGTCTGGCAGGGTACACCTTGGCGAAAGAGTTGCGCAAAAAAGATAAACAAACGCCTATTGCAATTATTTCCCGTGATGATGGCCGGTTCTATTCAAAGCCGATGCTTTCCAATGGCTTGAGTAAGCAAAAGACAGCCGATCAACTGGCCACACAAAATGCTGCACAGATGGCTGAATCGTTGCTGCTGAATGTGTTGAATAATGCCACCGTATTGGCGATTGATACGGTTTCCCGGCAAGTGGATATTCAGCGTGATGAAGGTACAGAAACATTGTCTTATTCATCGCTGGTGTTGGCTACAGGGGCCAGTCAGGTCTGCCTGCCGATTCGAGGGGATGGAGTAGCTGAGATTATCAGTGTGAACGATTTGGCCGATTACGCAGTGTTTCGCCAGCAGCTGGAAACGGCGTCACGCGTTGCATTGATTGGCCCAGGTTTGATCGGTTGTGAGTTTGCCAATGATTTGTCGAATATTGGTAAGCGGGTCACGGTGATCGGGCCAGACCGCTGGCCGCTGGAGCGGCTGATGCCACAGTGTGCGGGTGAAGCACTCAAGGTGGTGCTGTCAAAGCAAGGTGTTGAGTGGGTGCTTGGCAATACAGTTGCTGAGGTCAATCACGGTGAGGGTGTGCTTAGGTTAACCCTGGACAGTGGTACAACGCTGGATGCCGATCTGGTGTTATCTGCCGCCGGGCTGGTGCCTAATACGGCGCTTGCCCGCTCGGCGGGCATTGATACACAGCGCGGTATTGTGACCGATCAATACCTGCAAACCAGTGCTGATAATGTCTATGCACTGGGTGACTGTGCCGAAATTTGTGGCTTGGTGATGCCTTATGTTATGCCGATTATGCTGGCCTCGAAAGTGCTGGCAAAAACCCTGCAGGGTGAGCCGGGTAAAGTGGTTTTTCCCGCTATGCCGGTAGCGGTGAAGACACCCTCTTATCCTATTGTGGTTTCCCCACCCGCCGATTTTGGTGCTGGGGAGTGGCGCAGTGAAATAGCTGAAGGTGGTGCGGAAGTCGGCGTTAAAAGCCGTTTTGAGGGTGTGACAGGTGAATTGTTAGGGTTTGCACTTACCGGTTCGATGGTGATTGAGAAGATGGCCCTGCAGCGTGCGCTACCTGCCGTGCTGGAAGCTGAGTAAATGAATTATTGTTCGCAGTGCGGTGCAGCGGTAATTCGTAAAGTGCCCGAGGGGGATAATCGCGAGCGCGATGTGTGTACCGCCTGTGATGAGGTGTTTTATTCAAATCCTAAGAATGTGTGCGGCTGCATATTGGAGTGGCAGGGTAAGATTCTGTTGTGTAAGCGGGCTATTGAGCCGCGTTATGGCTGGTGGACACTGCCCGCCGGGTTTATGGAAAATAGGGAAACGATGGCAGACGGTGCGGCTCGTGAAGCTGTCGAGGAGGCGAATGCACACTGTGATAATTTGCAGTTGTTTGCGCTGTATAGTCTGCCGGAGATTAGTCAGGTTTATGTTATGTACCACGGTACCTTGCGTGGTGGTGAGTCGTCAGTGGGGAGTGAGTCACTGGCGGTCGGGCTTTATCAGGAAAGTGAGATTCCCTGGGATGATCTGGCGTTTCCGGTGGTGGTTGAGTCGTTGCAGCGCTATTTTGAAGATAAGAGGAATGGGGTGATGCGAATACATCGTGCGGATATCCATAGTCG
Organism: Gammaproteobacteria bacterium; assembly: GCA_965277715.1. Lineage (GTDB taxonomy): Bacteria > Pseudomonadota > Gammaproteobacteria > JBCCGL01 > JBCCGL01 > JBCCGL01. Next base: position 2,995,523 of record OZ255836.1, on the reverse strand, counting down.
GCCGGGGCAGGTTATGGATATTGTGCGCTATTAGTATGCCGTGCTAACCAAGACCGGCGTGCGCCAATTGTTTCTGTGTAACGTAGACCGACGCTGATTGCTGATTGTGCCTTGATGTATTGCCTGTTTATCCAGTAGCGGATCCCAGGCCGCGTTCAATTGGCCTTTCAGGGTCGGTAATCCATTCACTCCAGGATCCGGCATAGATGCCGGGTGTGCCGAGGCCAGCGTGTGTCATTGCCAGTGCGTTGTGGGCTGCGGTGACACCTGAGCCGCAATAGCACACTATATTGTCGGTGCTGTTGTCGCCAATATAGTGTTGGTAAAGCGCCGATAAGTCGCTGGCAGGTTTGAATTTTCCACGTTCGTCAAGGTTGCGCTGAAAGGGGATGTTCAGCGCGCCGGGGATGCGCCCGGCAACGGGGTCGATTGGCTCGGCCTCCCCCCGGTAGCGGGCGCCTTCGCGTGCATCGATTAATTGCCAGTGGGGGTTTGTGAGAATATCCTGTGCGCTGACTACTGTAGTGGCAGGCTCCCCAGGGGTAAATTTACCGGGTCTGGACGAGGGCACTTCGTCGCTGAGTGGTAGCCCGGCTTCGCGCCAGGCGTTGAGTCCGCCGTCGAGTACAGCGGCTGCCTCGTGGCCCATCCAGCGCAATAACCACCAGAGCCTTGCGGCAAAGGGGCCGCCGGCATCGTCGTAGCAAATGACCTGGGTGCGCTTGCCAATTCCCCAGCTACGCAGGGTTTTGGTCAGGTCGTCCCGGCCCGGCAGTGGGTGGCGACCAGAACGGGCGAATACGATTTCGCCAGACAGGTCATCGTCGAGGTGGGCGTAGTGGGCGCCGGGAATATGCGAGTGTGCATATTGTTGCGCGCCAAGTGTCGGTTCCATCAGGGAAAACCGGCAGTCGACGATGCAGTGATTAGTGGATAGGGCGTGAAGCTGTGTAACGCTGGCGAGCGTGGTTAACATAATGAGGTGATCGTCGGGTTGTCAGAATGGGCCTCAATCGGTGGGCGGTGCGTATTTGGCAAATACTTCTGCCCCCGTCATATCTTCGGTGCGGTTTGCGAATGTATACCATTCTGGCTTTTCGTCAATAAATATTTGCTGGTCGAGTGTGAATGTACTGCCGTCGTCGAACAGGCCAACCGGCATAATATACTGCTGGGTTTCTTTCAGCCGGTAGAATAAATGGCTGCCGCAGTGTGTGCAAAAGCCGCGCTCGGCCCACACAGATGAGCTAAACACACGGATATGCTCCTCGCCCTGAAAAGCCACATCGGTGCCGCAATCGACAGATAATGCTGGCCCACCGCCCCATTTTCGGCACATCGAACAATGGCAGGCGTGGACGTGCTGATGGCAGGTGGCGGCGGTTATCTGGACTTTACCGCAGAGGCAGCTACCTCCGGCTTGCTTACTATCAGACATGGTCTTCTCCTCTAGAGGGTGTCGGTTCACGCAGTGCGCGGCGGAGTATTTTACCCACATTGGATTTTGGCAGTTCATCCATAAAGGTAATGTATTTCGGTCTTTTATAGCCGGTGAGGTGTTGTTTGCAGTGTGCAATCAATGCATCGCTGTTGAGCGCGGCGTCTTTCTTTACCACGACAATTTTTACCACCTCGCCGGAATAGTCGTCGGGTGCGGCAATCGCCGCCACTTCCAGCACGCCGGGGTGCATGGCCACCACTTCCTCAATTTCGTTGGGGTAGACGTTAAAACCGGAAACCAGAATCATATCTTTCAAGCGGTCGACAATATAGAAATAGCCGCGCTCGTCCATGCGCGCAATATCACCGCTGCGAAACCAACCGTCTTTGTCGATAGCGCGGTCGGTCGCCTCTGCCCGCTGCCAGTAGCCGCGCATCACCTGTGGGCCGCGAATGCACAGCTCGCCCGATTCACCTATCGGCAGGTCATTGCCCTGTTGATCGCGGATAATGCAATCGGTAGCGGGAATCGGCAGGCCGATGGCCCCTGTGTACTGTGGGTTCTGCATCGGGTTAATCACCGCTGCGGGTGAAGTTTCCGTTAAACCATACGCTTCGACAAGGCTTCTGCCTGTCACTGCTTTCCACTGCTCCGCCACAGTGCGCTGTACGGCCATGCCGCCGCCAAAACCCAGTTTGAACCGGCTGAAATCGAGTGCACAAAAACCGGCATCGTTCAACAGGGCGTTAAAGAGGGTATTGACGCCGGTCATCACCGTAAACGGGTATTTCGACAGCTCGCGCACAAAAGCGGGAATATCACGCGGGTTGGTAATCAATAAATTGCTTGCACCATAGTGCATAAACACCATCACATTGGCGGTCAGTGCAAAGATATGGTACATCGGTAGCGCGGTGACAATCGTATTATGGCTGTCAGTCAGATCGCCCGGTAACCAGGCATCGATCTGCATAATGTTGGCGACCATATTGCCGTGTGTCAACATGGCGCCTTTGGAAACACCTGTGGTGCCGCCGGTGTATTGTAAAAAGGCGATATCCTGATGGTTGAGAGGTGGGGTGTCGAGTGTCAGGCGGGCACCCTGTGCCAACACAGCGGATAGGGAAACGGCGGTTGGCAAGTGGTAATGAGGCACCATTTTCTTTATATATTTGACGACAAAATTGACCAGCTTTGATTTGGGGAAGGCCAGTTGATCGCCGAGCCGGGTGGTAATCACTGTGTTGATTTGCGTGTCGTCGATGACCTGTTCCAGCGTGTGGCAAAAATTCTCCATGATGACGATCGCCACTGCGCCCGAATCGCTGAGCTGGTGGTGTAATTCACGCGGAGTGTAGAGTGGGTTGGTGTTAACCACGGTCAACCCGGCACTGAGGGCGGCAAACAGCGAAGTGGGGTATTGCAGGCAATTGGGCATCATAATAGCGATCCGGTCACCCTTTTTCAGCCCCGCCTGCTGTAACCAGGCTGCCATATCACGTGATGCCTTGGCCAGTGCATTAAAGCTGAGTGTCGTCCCCATATTAATGAAAGCCGGTGCATCGCCAAAGCGTGTAACGGCGTCTTGGTAGACGGCCAGCAACGATGCAAAATAGTGCACATCGACTGTCTCAGGTATACCCGGCGGGTATGATTTAAGCCACGGTTTTTCCACTGCGCTGCCCCACTTTGCCTTGGTGTAGTGTTGGGAGAGAATGCACAATAAAAGGGTAGGACGTCAACGGGTATGATATTGTGCAAATGCACTTTTTCCGCAAAAAAAATTGCATTTAATAAACCCCCTTTCTAAAATAAGCAGCATCTAACCCGGTTTCACTCCTATGACAATAGCCGCAAAATACCAACCTGATGCCGCCGCCGTGTTGATTTTGGCGTTTAACAATGCTTGCCGTGAGCTGGCCGTGAGTAAATTCATTGCCGGAAAAATTATTGGTGTCAATGCCTCGACACTGGCACGCAATACAGGGAAGGGCTTTGCCCCTGAATCCAAAACGGGTGAATTATGTCTGCACTTTATTCGATTGTATCGCTCCTTATCGGCCTTATCGGGCGGAGACAACCGTTTTATGCGCCACTGGTTTAGTAGCGAGAATACGGCATTGGGTGGGGCGCCTGCTGAGCTTTGCCAGAGGGTCGATGGCCTGATCCGCATTAACGAGTACCTCGATGGGATGCGTGGAAAAGTTTAGTGCACACCACCGAAGAAGGATTTCCTGCTACACCTCTCACCCATTATTCAGGCAAAGCCTATCGGTTTGTCGAGACACAGGAATACGCCGCAACGGCGGGACTGGTGAATAACCAGGCGGAACAAGACGTACTTGAAACCTTGTTAGATGAGGTAAAGCCGCGTTACCGCAAGGGCACGGAATCGATGCATTACCTGCTTAAAACACCTTTTAGATACCCCCCACTTAAATACGGCTCGCGTTTCGGCAGCAGGCAAATGCCCAGTTTTTTTTATGCCAGTGAAACCCCCCACACGGCATTGGTAGAGGCGGCGTACTACCGTTTTGTTTTTATGCATCATACGGTTCCGCGCTACCCCAACCCCGTTCGCTCACAACACGCCCTGTTCTACGTCAGGGTAAAATCGACACAGTGCAGTGATTTGACCCAATTGGCAGCGGCTGAAGTACAACGCCAGCTAACACACCCTTCGCAGTATCAGTACAGTCAAAAAATCGGTCAGTGGCTAGTGAGTGAACAGCGTACAGAGCTGATTCGTTACTATTCTGCCCGGCATAGACACGGGGTCAATCTGGCGTTAGCCCAACCAAGTGTTATTCGATCAAATACACCGCAGCAAAGCGACAACTGGCTATGCCTGACGACCCCGGATACGGTCAGCTTTTCCACCCCCCACCAACCATCCCTGGTGTTTGAACAATCTGAATTTAAGGTGGGTGGCGTATTGCCATCGCCTGCTTTGTAAGGTTAAGCCCGTGAGTAGCGCCTGTGAGTAAACCCAGCTATACCCTCGAATTTCGTGGTAGTGACAACAATAGGCTACTGGCAGAGGTTTTTGGTCCGGCTGATGCCCCGCCGGTGTTGCTGTTGCACGGTGGCGGGCAAACTCGCCATGCTTGGGGTGGCACGGCGCAGGCGTTGGCAGAAAAAGGCCACCGGGCATATGCACTGGATATGCGTGGGCACGGCGACAGCCAGTGGCACCCACAGGGACTGTATAAGCTGGAAAACTACGTCGACGATTTGCTCGCGGTGTGCGCGCAACTTACCCCTGAGTCGACCCAAAAGCCGACCCAAAAGCCAGCCGTCGTCGGCGCTTCGCTGGGTGGTATTACTGCGCTACTGGCCTGTGGTGCCACAGTTGATTCCGTGTTTTCCAGCCTGACCCTTGTCGATGTAACACCGCGCCTGGAAGTGGACGGGGTAGCGCGCATTTTGCATTTTATGCGTGCGCATTTGGGGGGATTTGCAAACCTGGACGAAGCCGCACAGGCCGTTGCAAGCTACCTACCGGCACGCAAGCCCGGCACGGATACATCCCGGCTGTCGAAAAACCTGAGACAGCGTGACGATGGCCGTTACTACTGGCACTGGGATCCACGCTTTCTCGATCATATTGGCCACCTACGGGATGATGACGTACAAAACATGCTTACAGCGGCTGCCCGGTTGACGATCCCCACACTGATTGTGCGGGGACGCATGAGCGATGTGGTCAGCGAATCAGCCGTTCGCGAACTATTGGACGTAGTACCGCATGCACACACTGTCGATGTCAGCGGTGCCGGGCATATGGTCGCGGGCGACCGCAATGATGCCTTTACCCGAGCAGTGTGTGAGTTCCTGACTTACAGCGTATAAATCACCGCGACTAAGCCAACCCCACCCAGCACAAAGGTATAGGGCAGCGCCATAAACACCATTTTGCCGTATGACAGACGGATCAGCGGTGCCAGTGCCGAAGTCAGTAAAAACAGGAAAGCCGCCTGGCCGTTAGGCGTGGCAACGCTGGGCAGGTTGGTGCCGGTGTTGATGGCAATGGCCATGTGTTCGAGCTGCTGCGCGGAGATTGTGCCAGCGTTAAAGGCCGCGACGACCTCATTAATATAAACCGTGGCGACGAACACATTGTCGCTGATCATCGATAGCACCCCGTTGGCGATAAAGAACATCGCGGGCTGCACGGCGATATCCATGGCCAGTACTAAATTAATCACCGGTGAGAAAAGGTGTTGATCGTGAATCACCGCGACAATCACGAAAAATACCACCAAGAGCGCGGTAAACGGCAGCGCCTCTTCAAATGCTTTGCCGATTTTGTGCTCGTCGATTACGCCATTGAAGGCAGTTAGCAATACAATCACCATCAAGCCCACCAGCCCGACCTCTGCCACGTGTGTCGCCAGCGCGATAACCAGTATTATTCCGACAGCACCCTGTACCAGTAAGGCGGCAGTGTGCTTGGTGCTGCGGTCGTTATTTTCTTTTTCAGCATACGCCTCAAGCTCATTGCGCACTGCATCTGGTAGCGTTGTGCCGTAGTCAAACCATTTTAGTTTTTCCAATAGGGCGCAGGTAATCAAACCGGCGACCAATACGGGCATGGTAATGGGTGCCATCAACAGAAAAAACTCGATGAAACTCCAGTTCATTTTGCTGGCAATCAGCAGATTTTGTGGCTCGCCAACAATCGTGCAAACACCGCCAAGCGCTGTGCCCACAGCCCCATGCATCAGCAAACTGCGCAAAAAGGCACGAAAGCTTTCCAGGTCTTCGCGGTGATATTCTTTCACGCCGTGATCGCAGCCGTGGTCGTGTGAGGCGTGGTTGTGTGCATCGGAGGCGAAGCGGTGAAACACGCCGTAAAAACCGACACCCACACTGATTAGCACGGCGGTGACTGTTAACGCATCCAAAAAAGCCGATAAAACGGCAGCGGATATACTGAACAGTAAAGACAGTATGACCTTTGATCGCACCTTAGTCAGTAGGTTGGTAAACACAAACATCAGCAGGTCTTTCATAAAGTAAATCCCCGCCACCATAAAAACCAGCAGTAGGATCACCTTGAAATTATTTACCGCCTCATGATAAACAGACTCACCACTGGTTAAACCAATGACAACGGCCTCAATCGCCAGCAGCCCACCGGGCTGTAATGGGTAGCATTTCAACGCCATCGCGAGGGTGAAAATAAACTCACCGATCAGTAACCAGCCGGTGACGACAGGGCCGGTTTCTGGCCCCAGTGCGTATAGCACTATTGGGTTAATAATCAGGAACGCAATAATAGACTGTTTGTACCAGTCTGGCGCATGGCCTAAAAAGTTGTGCGTAAGCGCACTACCAAGAGAGTGTGACATTGAAATATCCTTCACTGGGTTTTAAAAAAGACGTTAAGTGTGTTTGCATTATGTGCCAATTGATAGGCACAGTAGCGGTCTGATTGCGCAGGGCTTTAATTCTGTCTGGAAAATACACCTGGCAATAGGTAAATTTGAACAGATATTTAGCACTTATTGAGGTGCAAAGCATACGCAGCAATAACTGTTTCCCCAACATAGTAACGGGATTATAGTTGCTGGCGCCGTGAAGTTATATATATTCAGTTGCTTACAGTGACATAACGAGCACTAGACTCCATACATTTACTTGTATGCAAGTTAATACATGGAGTCTAGGCACTGATAGTACGAGTGAGAAATTCTATGAGTGAGATAGCCAACACCCCCGAACCACCTTACTACGCAGTGATATTTACCAATTTACAAACCGACCGCCTCGAAGGGTACGACGATATGGCCACACGCATGTGCGAGTTGGCGGCGCAACAGCCAGGCTATCTGGGTTTTGAATCAGCCCGGGACGGCCTTGGTATTGCAATCTCCTACTGGCGTGACTTGGCATCGATCCAACATTGGAAACAGAACGCTGAACATCTGATTGCCCAGGATAAGGGACGCAATCAGTGGTATAGCCAGTACACTACGCGGATTTGCAAGGTCGAGCGGGCGTACTCCTATACTCAACTGGAAAACGCCAACCCTCCAGCACAATAAAAACACATCACGAGTACTCACAGCGGCCAGATTGGGTTATCGGAATAAAACCATGAAATCACAAACACGCGTCGTCGTTATCGGTGGCGGTATCGCCGGGTGCAGTACGCTCTACCATCTGACCACAATGGGCTGGTGCGATGTGGTGTTGGTTGAGCGCGATGAGCTAACATCCGGCACCACCTGGCATTCGGCGGCGCAAGTCACCAACTTCGGCCCCAATCAAACCATGATTGGCTTAAAAACCCATTCAATTGATCTGTATAAAACACTCGCCGAAGACCCCGATTACCCCATCAACTACCACCACGCCTGTGGGGGGATTCGTTTGGCGGCGAGCCAGGATCACCTCGATGGCTACCATCATTTTGTCTCAATGGCGAAGGGTATGGGAGTGGATTTTGAAGTCATCGACGCCGTTGAGTGCAAGCGTCGGCACCCATTGATTGAAACCCACGAATTGCTCGGCGCGCTGTGGGACCCACTCGATGGTGATATAGACCCGGCACAACTGTGCCAGGCACTGGCGCGCCGTGCGCGCCGGGCAGGGGCGGAAATTTACCGGCATACGCCCGTGATAAACCTTACCCAAAAAGCGGATGGCACCTGGATAGTACACACTGAAAAAGGTGATATTCACTGTGAGATGATTGTTAACGCCTGTGGTTACCGGGTTAACGAAGTCGCGGCTATGTACGGTATGCAACACCCGGTTATGTCGATGGAGCACCAATACTTCCTCACTGACCCCATCCCGGCACTGGTAGCGCACGATGGCAAAGTACCCTTGATTCGCGATCCACTAGACGACTTCTACTCGCGCCAGGAAAAGCACGGCCTGCTGGTTGGTATCTACGAGCAGAGCTGTAAAACCTGGGGGATGGATGGTATCGACCCCGGCTTTGCCAATGCCTTGTGTCCCAATGACCTGGACCGTTGTCTGGACAATATGGAGCGTGTTTTTAAGCGCCTGCCCTGCCTTGAAGAAACGGGTATCCACACCGTGATTAATGGGCCAATTACCTACACCGCAGACGGCCTGCCCCTGGTCGGAAAAATCCCCGGTAAACGCAATGCCTATTGCATTATCGGCCTGCGCGCCGGATTGGGTGAGGGCGGTGGCCATGGCTGGCTGTTGGCGCAGATAATGACCGAAGGCGAGGCCTGCTATGACACCTGGTGTCTGGATCCGCGTCGGTTTCTCGATCACACCACCGTTGAATACACCGCACTAAAAGCCATCGAGGACTACCAAAACGAATTTCGTTTTCATATGCCGCATGAACACCGCCCGGCGGGCCGCCTGGCGAAAACCACACCACTATACACTGTGTTGGAAAATCAGCGGGCTGAGTTTTCAGTGGTTGCCGGGTGGGAGCGTGTGGCCTTTTTTAAACCGACTAACGATTTTGTCGACCGGCACAGCTTTCGGTTTACGCCGACAAAGGCCGTAGTTGCCGCCGAGGTGAAAGCGGTACAGGAAAATGTCGGCATGATGGAAGTCTCCGGGTTTAATCGTTTTGAAATAGTGGGCGACGGCGCTGCCGCCTGGCTGGATACACTCACCTGTAGCCGTATTCCCTCACGTGATGGCAAAGTGGCCCTGTGTTACTCGGTTACCGAAAAAGGGCATGTGCTGGGTGAATTTACCCTGGCCCGGCTGCGTGAAAACACCTTTTGGTTTGGCTCTGCCGCCGCCGCTGAACTGCACGATTGGGACTGGCTGTCTGATCAACTACCAACGGGCGTGACATTAAAAAACCTCACACACAGCCACACCATCCTGGTGATTGCCGGGCCGAAGTCGCGTGCCCTGCTGCAACGTGTTTCACCACGTAACGACTGGTCGGCACAGGGGTTTGCCTGGTTGTCAGTCAAACCCGTCGACATCGGCTTTGTACGTGCAGTGGCGATGAGCGTCAGCTTTTCCGGCGAGCTTGCCTATGAGCTGCATATACCCAACGAACACCTACTGCTGGTTTACAACACCCTGCAACAGGCGGGCGAACCACTTGGTCTCACACAATTTGGATTATACGCCGTCGAATCGATGCGCCTGGAGAAGGGGTACTGTCACTGGAAAGCGGATCTAATCAGTGAATACACACCTTACGAATCAGGATTGGAACGGTTTGTGAAGTGCGATAAAAAAGCATTTATAGGGCGTGACAAACTGATTGCCCTGGCCACTGCGCCACTGCGGCGAAAACGGGTTACTTTGTTGATCGATAATAATAGTGCAGCGGCGCATCCAGGCGATTCAATTTACGCTGGTGATACGCTGGTAGGCACTATCAGTTCAGCGGGGTGGGGATTTCGCGTCGATAAAAATATCGCAATGGGATTTGTCGATACCGCGTTTTGCGCCGTGGGCAGTGTATTACAGGTTGATATTATAGGCATGCCTTGCCCCGCCACGGTGGTTGACGAAGTACTCTATGACCCCGCTAATGAACGGCTTAAATGTTAGGAGACCACGCCTAACACCCGTTACAATGCATCCCGCCGGAGAGGTGCCAGAGTGGCCGAATGGGACGGATTCGAAATCCGTTGTACCCTCGCGGGTACCGTGGGTTCGAATCCCACCTTCTCCGCCATTTCTTTTTTGGGTGCTGAAAGGACTCCTAAAACCTTGAAAGGTAAGGATGATTTCGGAGTTCGATACAGGCCTTTTCGATCCCATATTAATGAGCCTGTGAAGGTCATTTTTAGCACTGTTCGCTTCTCTTCAAGCCCGTCGGAAACCCATAGTGGCCTTGATATGTGGCCACAGTTGCGGGAAAAGTTGGCCAGCCACTTGACAGTAAGCACTGTGGCAAGTTGTTGCCGGGTGAGCGAAGGCAGTATGTTGTTCAGTCAAGGCAAGCAGTGTGAACATTCCCCGTAAACTGGCGATGTATTACTGCCAGCGGTTTAGCGGTATGTCACTAAAAGCGATTACTCACTATTTTGGTCTAAGTCATCCTGGTGGTGTATCGAACGCAATAGCCTATATCAAGAAGCAGTTAGACACCGGAGAGTTCTATGAGATGGTGTACCAGATTGAAAATCAGTTGGCATGTGTGTCGACCCAATAAAGTGCAACAAATGATAGTTGATGTTATATATGCAAGTCTATTAAAGCACTGCAAGTAACGGCAGAAGAAAATTTCAAAAAATAAATGTTTAAACATCCAAGTGTGTGGGTGTAACCAACCGACTTTGCAGATATCACGGCTAATAAATAATGAAATACTTAACCCAATACAAATAGGGCTTTATTATTCTACCGCTATTAATTCTGTGAAAGGAGAGAGACTAAGGTGCAGGCATAGGATAATTCTTTCTAAATAAAGCGGTCTACATAGTGACTGTTTATTTGAGAAACAGCTATACTGACTCTACAAACATGGCCTCTTATTTTTAAATAAGACAGCTAGGAATACAATTAATGCTATATATATCACGTATTTAGAGTATTTCATAAATGGCCCGATAATAATAATTATGAGGCCGCAGGCCTCATTAACATGCTGTTATGAGTCACTCAAAATTGAGACTATGAATGGACGATAGAGTTAAAAAAATAGATACACCTGAAAAATGCGAGGTTTTTGCAAAAAACTGTATCGAGCGAGGCCGTGAGGATTTAGCTCAAGAGGCGAAAGAGAGAGCCGTTCAACTTCGCGCAAAAGCTTATGGTGCTGAAACACAGGCGGAGCGTGAGGCGCTTGAAGCGGTATACGCATACGAAGAAGTATTGAGTACCAAGAACGGAAAAAAGACTCGAGCGGTCCGCACTTGGCAAATGATTACTCGTCACGGGATTATTGGTGCCGTAGAAAGAGCTGTAAATCGTCCAACTGAAACGCAAGGTTACACTTCTCTCGTGGAAATGGGGCTAGAAGACTATGCATTCGAAAACGTCATCCTTCGCTACCCAGATCTTTTTAGCGAGCAAGCAGTAAGCATTTCAAGAGAGCGCATGGAGCAGTGGCAAAACTCATAACAAGCAAAGGCAGCATCGCCCTGCGGGCTGGACGTGCTAACGCACGCCGCTGCTTTGGGCGTTAGCCGTTTACAAAGTCGTACGAAATAACGTACTATATTGTTTTTGTTTTTAAGGGTGACTAGATGCAAACTCTTACAGCTAGTGAAGCTCGTACAAACCTCTACAGGCTTTTAGATCAAACTTCAGAAACTCATGAGCCAATAATTATTTCTGGGAAAAGGAATAATGCTGTCTTAGTTTCTTCTGAAGACTGGGATGCAATTCAAGAAACTTTATATCTTTTAGCTGTCCCCGGTATGCGTGAAAGTATAAAAAATGGTCTTACTGAAAAAACTGATGACTGTGCCAAGGAACTAGATTGGTGACATGGCAAGTTGTATATACTAAGCAAGCCCAAAAAGATGCTAAAAAACTCGTATCTTCAGGGTTAAAGCCTAAAGCTCAAAAATTGCTTGCTGTTCTGAAATCAAATCCATATCAAACCCCTCCTCCATATGAAAAATTGGTTGGTAATTTATTTGGTGTGTATTCGCGTAGGATCAATATTCAACATAGATTGGTATATGAGGTTTTAGATAAAGACAAAACGGTTAAAGTATTACGCTTGTGGACACATTATGAGTAATCTTAAAGCTCATCAGCTAACAAGGCCAAGCACTAGGATGCTCGCAAGTTCGCACCTTTATTAAAAAAGAGAAAAAAGAGGATCAGGTTAGAATGGCACTTCCTTAAGCTCTAAGTACATGAAAAATATGGAAGTACTTTCATTGTAAATGACCTATTTCTGTTTTTTGGGATGGCCATATTTTTTAACAACACTTCTGGCCACGTCCCTTGGCTGCATCAATAAACGATATGGTTTGGGTCTTCGTTTAACCACTCTTGGTTCAATACGCCCCGGTCGATTACCCACACAGTTTTCTGCAATCAACGCACATAGCGCCAACACCTTATCACTACCCAGAGGGCTACCGCCTTTCTGATAACGATATGCTACCCAAATTTGTAACGTATGCTTAAAACTTATCTGTCGAGGCAGTATGTCCACTAGTAAGGCAGATTGCGCCATTAATAAGCGAATAAGGTTGTAAGCTAATATGTGTACCCACATTTCCTTCTCAACCATTTCTGGCGTCTTACAACGGAAAGTGTGCATCTTCATTGTCGTTTTTATATGGCGTAAATCAAGTTCGACATGCCAGCGTTCTTTGTAGAGCTGTTTAAGCGCCTCTTTAGACGCCGATTTAACTGATAACAACGTTGTCACCAACAGTTTTTTACCCACTTTCAGTTCACGTATAACCACTTCATCAGCAGCCGCTTCATAGGCTTCTTCGCTCATCCACTCTGGTCTTTTCTTGGGCTTTGTATAACAAATCAGGTGATCCTTCGATCCAAGCCTTTTGCCTTCTCGAAAATCTGTGGATTTACGCCGCGCACCATGCGGCTCAAATACACCGTCTACTCCTTGCTCTATAAGGTTTGCTAGAAAAAAATAACCCGCAAAATAGGCATCACCCACCACAATATCACCCGGTTTAAGCGCATTTTGTATTTTTCTCAATAACGTTTGCTCATCCGCTCCCTTACCTTTAAAAGGACCCATTGCCGCATCGAGAACACCACCACTGGCTAAACAAATAATTCCTACCCAGCGACAAAGAGGAAAACCGATCCCCACTTGCTGGCCTGACTGTTGCGGATAAACTACCTGATTTTCAGGCGTATCGGGCATTGTCACAGTGGTGCCGTCAACCAATTTAACTGAACGCCCTTGCCAGTGCCAGTGACTGGCCGCTTCATTCGCCACACACTCGCCTGTACAACGGGCAAGCCCTGAGACGAGGGGGGTTGGCAGCCTTTTAAGAGAATCGAGAGCATATATATTGAAATCGACTCAATGCGATAAAACCGTTATGAAAAAAGAAAGGTGATCACAAGATTGGAGTAAAGAAGATAAGTTGGATATGGTGATAAGTTGTGGTGCCTTGGACGAAGCACAAGTCAGTGAAACGTGTCGAGCAAAAGGTATTTACCTGCATCATATCGAACAATGGAAAAACGAATTTTTAGGTAGCTCATCAAACCAAGACAAAGTTGCAGAGCGAGCAGAAACCTGGCAGTTGAAAGTAGAGAACCAAGAACTGAAAAAGGAATTACATCGTGAAGACAAAGCGCTGGCAGAAACAGCAGCGCTGTTGGTGTTGAAAAAAAAGTCAACGCGATATGGGGAAACGACGAGGGCGACTCACCATGAGTGAAGAACGCGATGAGATTATAGTGTTAATAGACCAAGCCAGAGCGGCAGGGGCTAGGCAGTCAGAAGCTTGCAGTATGGTGGGCATCAGTGCAAAAACCTATCAGCGTTGGACGCGAACTGAACAAACGAAGGATCGTCGTTTGGAGCCTACACACAAGCCGGGCAATAAGTTGAGTGAGTGGGAACGGCAACAGCTGCTCAAGGTCGCTAATGAGCCTGAATACGCGGATTTACCGCCTGGTAAGATAAGTTCCTCGTCTTGCCGATAACAGTCGTTATTTGGCGTCAGAGTACAGTTTTTATAGGATACTAAAGGATGAAAAATAGTTAACACACCGACAAAAATCAAAGCCTAGGGCGATTAACAAACCTCGTGCATTGCTTGGCACAAGACCCAATGAAATTTACTCTTGGGATATCACTTATCTACCAACGGCCATCAAAGAGCTATTTTTCTATCTGTATTTAGTGATGGATATTTACAACCGGAAGATAGTGGGTTGACAAGTGTTTGAAGAAGAATCAAGCGCCTTGGCAGCCAATCTACTGGTAGATATTTGTTTAAGGGAAAAGATCAAACAGCAACAAGTCACGCTGCATTCTGATAATGGCAGTCCAATGAAAGGGACAACGATGTTAGCCACATTACAGCAATTAGGTGTGATTCCCTCGTTTAGCCGTCCATCTGTCAGTAACGACAACCCGCATTCTGAATCGCTATTTTGTACATTGAAATATCGGCCAGCCTACCCGAATCAACCTTTTGTTGATTTAATGGTTTATGGTGAATTCATTGTAAAAAAATAATCGAATATTCAGGTCTCCTTATTTCTTCTTAGCGGGACAGCAGTGACTTTATTTCAAATACTTATAAGTTTAAACCAGTCTTTGCTGATTAGCCCAATATGAAATATTTTCCAGAGAAAAGCGGCCATTTTTTACCTATCTAGAGATGTTACCAGTTGATTTGATCACTAAATATTTTTTCTTTACGTATTTCAATACCTTAATATGTTTTTTTCTGTAAAGAGAGGAAATATATAAAAAATAACTTGCATTAATATTTTTTATGGATATTCTAAAAATAGATTGGATGGTGATCTAGAAACCGCCAGGAAACTTTATCAAGATTTTTGCGTAGGAACAGACGTTGGAAATAGTCAGATTTTTCTTGTATATACGCTTAGTCGCGTTGGCTGCGTTTATCGCCGTGCCGCTGTTTCATTCTGCATGCGGTGATGACCGCGAGGTGATCGAGTACGGCTGTGGCGCTGCGGGCAATATCATCAGCATCCAGCGAGAAGTCGATATTGGCTCACTGACGGTTACCGCGCTTTCCCCTCAAGAAGTACGCATTGGTTTTTCCGCCATACTGGTTGCGGCTTACATCGGCTTGCGCAACGTCGACATCCCTAGCGACGACACTCACAACCTACTAACCAGTGAAATAGAAACCACCGCCAATCGCGCCGAGTTTACATTAACCCTGACTCAGGGTGTCGCGCTTGGCTACCACACCTTGACGTTTAGCACTTCACTTGACCAAGTAATCGCCAATGTCGTGGCTAAGCCCACGCTACCCGATTTGTTAATGCAGCCACTGCCGCTTGTGCTGGCCATTGATGGTGCTTCACAAACCTTACGCTTCGGACTTTTGCACGCCGATATAGACGATCAAACATTATATGTTCTCTAATCTACGAAGAACCCGTTTCATATCGGTGTGACTTGTCCGGATATAAGACCAGTAGAACCGACCTCAATTAGCGGCCAAGAAGTATTTGAAATGCAGACACTGGGGCGGAGGAAACAAAAGATGATGGAATTGTCGGACGAATTTATTATTTTGCCAGGTGGTTTTGGCACACTAGATGAAGCTTGCGAAATAATCACTATGAAACAATTAGGCTTGGTTTCTTTTCCAATTAGTTTCATCAACGTTAATTGTTACTGGAATAAATTATTTGATTTCATTAAAGTTGCCGAGACTGAAGAGATGATTATCACTGAAGGACGTGATACTTTTAGGGTTTTTTCCAATATTAGTGACTACTTTGAAAAAACATTATGAAGTTATTAATAAATGGAATGCTAGTTTTATTTTTGGGGTTGCTTTGGGCATTAGAGTCTGTGCTCGGAAAGCTGACTCTTGTTTACAATGCAACTCCATATGAATTTCCTTTGATACTTAATACTGGTACCGTTATTGCTGTATCTTTGATTTGTTTGTTTCCAAAATATAGAAGTTGTTTATACGAATGGAAAATTGAGGTGCTTCCTTGGGTGGTGTGTGTTGCATTAAGCCTAGTATTTGTACCTTATTGTATACTCTATCTTTCCCTGCGTTCAATAACCCCGGCAGAAGCATCTCTTATTACCAGTCTGACACCAGTATTTTCCATGCTGCTTGGCATAGTTTTATTCCGCACACGCATTAAATATATTTCACTATTGGCTCTAGCACTAGGTATTATTGGAGTAGGGCTTATTATTATTCCCCGCCTGGAAGAAGGTGTTGGCAAGGGTGAGGCTATGTGGTACACGATGATGCTTTTCGTACCTTTATCTTATGCTGCTAGCGGGTACTTTCTTAGAAAATGTGCAGATCTGAAAACCTCTTATATTCAGATGCTACTTGTGACCAACTTAGTATCAGCTGGATTGTTTCTCTTATTAAATGGAGGTTTACCCAGTTTGTATGGCGACGGGCAAAGCATAATCTATCTCTCGGGAATTGCTATTAACATATCTGCCATCTGTTTGATGCTTTTTGTTGCAGGACGAATGAGCCCCTTCGAATTAAGTTTTTCTAACTATGCAAATCTTATGTTTTCTTTTGTTTTGTCGGTATTGTTCTTCTCTCAGAGTTTTTCTATTCTACTTTTAGCTGCCATTACATTAATCATAGGCAGCTCGCTTATTGCTCAGGAGAAAAGAAAATGCTCGAATTTATAACGGGTAACACTCGAAAGTTTTCTGATGCAAATTAAATCTTTAAACAAGAAGGAGTTTATGAATATTCCTGAGATACAGGCTTCCTCTGCCGAAGAAGTATGTCGGGCTAAGGCCTTGAGCAAAAGCAGAGCAAAAGGGGTCAGTCTAGTTATTTCGTATAGATTGTGTGAATATCAACCGATGCCAAGGCCTCAGCGCATAGAATACGAAAACGCCTTCTACCACATAATGAACCGTGGTCGGGAGCGTAAGGCGATTTTTCATGGCGAAGCTTACTACCAAGCGTTTCTCACTACATTGGCCGAAGCCGCAGACCGTTTCCGGGCAGTAATTCACATATACCGCCTAATGGGCAACCACTACCACCTACCACTGGAAACACCGGATGCTAACCTCAGTCGCATCATGCAGCACGTCGATGGTGTTTATACATAACGTTATAACCGTCTTAAAAAAACCGATGGCTATTAGTTTAGAGGACGGTTTAAGGCCCTGAATGTCGATGAAGGCGCCTATCTATTGCCACTCTGGTTCAATCGCTAGAGAGCTATCCCTGGTCTCGTTACCCAGCTTATATAGGAAAGACATCGAGCCCCGCTTGGTTGTGCCGCAATCACGTTTATACCTGTTTACCGGCGCGAAACAGCTATCAACGCTACGCAGACTATGTAGGTCAAGGGGTTGATGAGGATATACAACGCTTTAGTTGCGGGAAAAGTTGGCCAGCCACTTGATAGTAAGCACTGTGGCAAGTTGTTGCCGGGTGAGCGAAGGCAGTATTTTGTTCAGTCAAGGCAAGCAGTGTGAACATTCCCCATAAACTGGCGATGTATTACTGCCAGCGGTTTAGCGGTATGTCACTAAAAGCGATTACTCACTATTTTCGGTCTAAGTCATCCTGGTGGTGTATCAAGCGCAATAGCCTATATCAGAAAGCAGTTAGACACCGGAGAGTTCTATGAGATGATCTACCAGATTGAAAGTCAGTTGAATATTGAATAATTGGTTTGCCCCCTTAAAAACCCACCATACGCTCACTACTACATTTTTCGACCACTTCATGCAGTTTTTTCACGCAGGGGATTAAAGCTGCTAACTGCTCTTGGGTGATTTTATAACTCCGATCATAACGAGCACCAATATACGCATAGTCCAACAATTCAAACAGCGCTTTTTGTTCGGGGGTTTCACGGGGTATTACACCAATCAAATCCGGGCAATAGTCAGCTGCTATATCGCCTAAAACATCCAGGTGGTGCTCTTGCGGACTTTCTCCCGCGAAAATCAGCAGAATAGTTTTATAAGCATGCTCACATGCTTGATGGAGATGAAATGCAGAATTTTTATAACTGCCCCTGTCGAAAGCGCTGTCTGAATCAATAAGGAATTCTTTTGCGCTGGTGAAAACCTCATCCAAATCCGCCTGAATGATCCGCTTTTCTTCAGCAGGGTCAAGCGGTCGCTTTTCATCCAGCTCTACATTTCCACTGTCATAAAGCGCGACACCCTGTTGTATGATCTCGGTAAAAAAGTACTGTCCCTGATGAAGCTTGTAATTGATAAACTCAATATCACGGGCGAGAATGCGAACATAGGCGCTGACGTTCAGTTTGGCACATTCATCTTTGATCTTATGCCAAAGCGTCACATCTTTTGCAATGTACTCGTTGCGGGTAATAGCAAGAATATCGTAGTCACTTTTTTTATGAATAAGCATTCGGCCCCGACCCTGTTCGTGCGGGCCGTCCTTCCAGTCGCCACGCGCATAGGAGCCAAATAGAACAACCATTTCCACGTTATCGCATTCTTTGCGTATTACTTCGGCAATACGTCTTAGCTCGTCCTGTTTGGATTCCGGTAGGTGGGCGATGTTGTCATTCATACTTGCCAATATACCCGGATGCTATTAAAGGTAAAGGGGTTAATGGTGCAGATGGTAATCATGTATAGAAATTCGGTGTCCGCACCAGACACGCAAAACATGATAAAAATCTGCACTTAACCCACCGCTGAGCAAACCCACCCCCCCATCCTATGCATATCGGTTCTTCCCCGATTATTGTGAAGCCACTGGTTCCCTATCCAGCTTTCCGCAGTAAAACAAAATACTCCGCCGGTAGCTTTCAAACGAACGAAACCCTCTTGCATTCGATTTGACTGTCTGAATTTTTGAATTCAAACCCTCTGACACGGCATTACTTATTGTGTGCTTAAACCATGTCAATATGTTCGGCATGTGCGTTTTTATCATCTTGGCCACTTTCTTTATGCTGTCCAATCGGCACCGAATTGCCCACGCATACCATGCGCTAAAGAAACGCTTTGCCCAACCCGCTGTCTTATACGTCCAAAAATCACGAAACAGTTCTTTTATCGCCCAGGCTCGGGCTGTCAATAACTGATCATGCTTGAGTGACTCAAAGTGCTCGGCTGCTTTGTTAGACAAATTTTCTTCATTTTTTAACCAGTGATAACGACTCTTTTTCAACCGGCTATCGCCCTGTGACAAAAGGTCTCTATGTTCATCACGACGGACCTGATCCACCGCCTTATTCAGGTGTTGGCTAATATGAAAACGGTCGTGAACAATCGCACTGTCTGACAGTTTTACCTCAACAGCATTAATGAACGCAGGCCACCTATCAATCGCGACAGCTTTCACCTGTTCTCGCTGGTTATCCGTCAGCGCAACCTCCAACGCCTCCTCACAGGTTGCCTGGGTGCGATCTTTCACTCCATCCAATACTCGCCCTCCATCGATATCATTGATGAGCGTCACATAGTCATGCCCTTTACGGTGGGACTTCTCATCAATACCCAGGTACTCAATTGTCACCAATTCCCGACGCGAAAGTCCCCGCTCGACAGCGCGGGCTTTGATGGCTTCCACTGCGTTCCAGCTAAGCCCCAGTAACTTACGCGCCTCTTCGACGCTACGTGAGGCTTGCAACACCCTGATGGAAAATAATTCAAACAACAACGTAAAACGACTGCGCTTGCTTGCCCAGGGTAACACCATACTTTTAACACCATGCTCCAGACAATTTACTCGGGGAATGCGACTGTGTAGGCGCGTTTCAAACTGCATAGTATCCAGGTGTCTCCAGGATCGCTCTTGTGAACGGTGATCATAGAACGGACTCACTTCGCCACAGTGCGAACAAGGGCCGTGGTTGCCGCTAAATGCCAACGAAATGGATACTTTTAACCCTGAAGGGTCTAAATCAACTGATGTCACTGACCAGTCATCTGTCAGGCCCAGGAGCTGGCTGTAGTGTTCTTCAAGGCTCGATAGCACCGGAGTCTCTCAATAGCAAAGGGGGGATGAAATACTATAACCTCACACAAACCGGGGAAGAACCTGCATATCTAATTTAACTGAGGCCAACATGGAACCGGTATCCATCCCGTCGTATATAGACGATCCACCCCATTTTCTACTCTGGAGCGCTGACGAAATCGCCACATGAAGCTCGCAGTCTTTTTACAGACCTAGGAAAAATAGGACAGGCACTATATAGAAATAGGAAAAACAGAAGAAAAATAGGACAGGCACGAATGGCACTTCCTTAAGCTGTAAGTATTTGAAAGTATTGGTATTATGTGCTTGGTTCAGATAACTTGGCATATGGTTCCCCCCTGTGTCAGGGTAGTTGTCCCCCTCCCTAAATTGGGATTCAATAAGTTATTACAGGAGGCAAAGAGAGAGTGGTATGCGTTATCCAATAGAAAGAAAGGCCGCTGTTTTAAAGAAGATGCTGCCGCCGAACAATCAGACAATTTCCCGGTTAGCCAAAGAAGAAGGCATTGCACAAGGTACGCTTTATAGTTGGCGAGCCCCAGCAAGAGCGAAAGGCGAACTCATGCCAGATGGCGATTTGACACCAGCAGGTTGGGGTTCTTCGGATAAGTTTTCAGCGGTTCTGGAAAGTGCGTCATTAAGCGAAACAGACCTTTCAGCTTATTGCCGTCATCGTGGTTTGTACCCTGATCAGATTAAGGCATGGCGAATGGCTTGTGAACAAGCCAATGACTGGGATCGCGCCCAAACGAAACGTTTACAAACCAGTCGTAGAGAAGCGGATAAACGTATTAAACGTCTCGAACAAGACCTGCACCGAAAGGAGAAAGCGTTAGCCGAAACAGCCGCTTTGCTGGTGCTTAGAAAAAAGGCCCAAGCGATCTGGGGGGAGGGAGAGGACGAATGACCTGCCATTCAGATCGCCAAAATAGTATCCGTTTAATCAAAGAGGCCGTTGTCGCTGGCGCTACATTAAGCAAAGCGTGCAAAGTGCTTGAGTGACACCCTAAGACGTACCGACGCTGGGCAAACGCGGGTACTGTCCGTGCTGATGGCAGACCCAGCGCTCATCGACAGGCGCCTGGTAATAAGTTCACAGCAGAAGAGCGGGCATTGATCGTCACCACTTGTAATGAAGCGAAATACCAAGCGCTACCCCCCTCGCAAATTGTGCCCAAATTGGCGGATGAAGGTGTGTATATTGGATCAGAGTCAAGCTTCTATCGGGTGTTAAAGTCGGAAAACCAACTGCAGCGGCGAGGTAAGGCGGCGGCGCCTAAAAAACGGCACAAACCTAACAGCTACCTGGCATCAAGGCCAAACGAGGTGTGGTCTTGGGATATTACCTTTTTGAAATCGAACATAACCGGGTGGTTTTACCGGCTTTACATGATGATGGATATTTACAGTCGTAAAATTGTTGCCGGGGAAGTGCATGACAGTGAATCGGCTGATCTGGCAGCGGCGCTGATCCAGCGTGCCTGTTTAGCGGAGGGATGCAGCCAGAGTCAATTGGTATTACACGCGGATAATGGTGGCCCGATGAAAGGTGCTACCATGTTAGCAAAACTGCAATGGTTGGGTGTGATACCTTCGTTTAGCAGGCCATCGGTAAGCGATGATAATCCTTATTCAGAAAGTCTGTTTAGAACCTTAAAATACACGCCTGCCTATCCGTCAAAGCCATTTGATAGTTTAGCCTCTGCCCGAAACTGGGTGCATGGATTTGTGCAATGGTACAACGACTCTCATTGCCATAGCGGCATTGGGTTTGTGACACCAGCCTCGCGTCATAAAGGCGAAGATCACGCGATACTGGCAGCCAGAAAAGCAGTTTATGAACAAGCAAAGGCCAAACACCCTGAACGCTGGAGCCAGGATATTAAACACCTCGAACCGGTATCGGGGGTGTGGTTAAACCCGGAAAAGGAAGGCTTGGCCATGAGACAAAAGCACAATGGAATTGAAAAGCAAGTAGCACAGTAAAACGGACAACTACCTTGACAAACACCGGTTCTTGAAAGCAATATTTGTAAAACTATCCCGGTTATCATTGGCGGCAACTTTCAAAATATCATTTTTTTTCTTAGAAAGAATAAATAAACTCTTTACTATCAGTTGCTTACGTCTTAAGGAAGTGCCATTCGGGTCAAGGCAGTTATTTCCTATATTTCTTGCTGGAAACCACTGTTTTTATCCGTATTAGTCGTTGTATGGTGAATAATAAGCCTGACCCCCTTGCTTCTATCAGGCCTTTTGCCGTGGGTAGAAAAGCCTGGTTGTTTGCCGATTCAACCCGTGGCGCCCATGCCAGTGCCACATGTTACTCATTGATCGAAACGGCCAAAGCTAATGGGCTTGAACCCTATGCGTACATACTGCACGCCCTTAATCATATCGGCAGTGCCGATACTCTTGAAAAGAGAGAGGCCTTGCTACCTTGGCATGTCGTTTTGGACATTACCTTGGAATAGAGGCTGATTTAAGGGCGCTTACGACGTTATAGAATCCGCTTTCGCCCATGCAGACAGCAATGACGTACGCCGCGCTTATAATCGTGCGGATTATTTGGAACGCCGCAAAGTGGTTATGTGCTGGTGGTCTGATTTTATAGAACAGGCCGCAACCAGAAATTTAAGCCTAGTTTCTAGTAACCGGGGGTTGAGAGTTATTGCTAATTAGCTCGTTAATTTCAATAACAGCTTGAATAGGTAACGCGGTATATAGGCTTTCCCAAACACCGCTTTCAACCTCGTTGGGTAACTTGGGAGCGATATAGTAAACCCACAATGCTAGTTTTCGGATATTTTCAGACGTTGGGCTACCTGAAACCTCATTGATCAGCTCCCGGTAATCTTCAATAGTTTTTTGTTCGTCAATGGCCTGGACTTGGTTCATTTATTTTCCAAAACCACACCATCAATATATTCAGAATATGTCGATTTCAGGTGATTCATTGCGCTTTCTTTATCGACATTATAATTTAGCTTGTCACGAATAAATTCAAGACGGTGTTTATTTTCAGCAATTAGTTCAGACCATGTTTTTAGCCAGATAGTAACATTACGCTTTTTACTGGTTTTATAAATCACGCCATATTCAAAGCTGTCATTCTCAAGTTTGAGTTCTGCATAATCATCATAGTCATTTGAAATGATCCAGAAGTCCCACTTTGTATTAAGACTTCTAAATCGTTCATCATTAGAAACAGCAAAAGCATAACTTTCTATCTGGTCAATTTCCTTTTTACCAATAACAACTTTAGGGGCTTTCAACTCTATAACTAAATGTTCTAATTCGTCGGCACGGTTTCGGGGCAGTTGTCTTGATAACATCAAGTCAACAATGCCGCGACGACCGTCAACTCTTGTTACCGGATCGTTAATTACAACATCATTTTCCAAGCAAGAAGCATGTTGTTTAAGAACTTCAGTTAGTGCTTGATCGTCAACCGACAAAGTAAATCCATCACCAAAAATCCAAGTGTTTTGAGCTAAGATTCTATGCAGTTGTGTACGTTCTTTTAAGTTGTCTTTGTGATTAAAAACAAGCTGGTCTAAACCGGTTATGAATTTTATTCGGTCTGACACCACCTTAGATGCATTAATAATTGACGAAAGACTTGTTCCTTGAAGTAATTCAGCTAAACTTTCCCGTGTATTTTTTGGTAGATTTAGAACTTCAGTCATAATGATCTGAAGGTCTTCAGGACTTTTTTCTATCGCCTGTTTCAGCATTCTTAACTGAAACTGTTTAGATTTTTTATTTAAATTTTTAAAATCTGGAAGGCTTTTATTTACATTAATGGCGACAATATCAAAAATTTTTCTTTCAGCATCTTCAATAGGGGACACAGGTTCACCCTTGAACGGGTAGATTTCTTCATCTTTCCATTCGTCAATTTGGTTTCTTGCTTGTTCCAAGGCCCTTAATAAGAAGTGTTCTTTGACCGCATTGATTGCTGTCTCGCAGCAGGCGCTAATGCTTGCTTCAAGGTCGCGTAATGATAATAAATCCTTGTTTTTTAATTCACGGAAGTAGTCCGATTTTATATAGGCACTGAATCCACTCTCTCCAATACCTCGAACTTGTTTATCATAAGATTCAAGTGGAAAGCCTTTTGAATCAGCAAACCATATTTCGCGCGCTGAAATACCGTTCCACTCTACTATTTCAACGCTTACAAAATGTTCCTTATCTTCAATACTCAATGCCGGCAGATCAATACTTTTAATATCCTTGATAGCTATTGAAGCATCCAGCTTTTGACTACCTATACGGAGGATTACCCCACTATAATTTTTAAGGTACAAGGCAAAGACTGGTGCAAGTTTTTCAAGTGCCTTGTTTTCATCAAGGATATGGAAATTTTTATTGATTTCAGTTATTTCGACAGTTACACCAGTTTTGCGTTGGTCTGAATCTTTATTAGAACTTAATAAAAATTCGTCAATAGCCTCCGCTTTACCTTCAATCGTGTATTCATAGAACTTGTTGTCTTCTTTATAAACAACTTTCCAATCAGTTACACGCCCAATGGTAAAAGCTTTGAAGCGCCCCTGACCCTCTTGGCCGTGTAAAAACCGCCCTTTTTCTGTCTGCTTGCCACTGGACTTCCACGAACCACCTAAACCAATGAATAATTTTTCAGCTTCACCATATTTAATGCCGGTGCCATCGTCGGAAATAATTACCCGGTCAACACCAAATTGACCTTCATTAAAATAAACGTTTACATTGCTTGCGTCAGCGTCAAAAGCATTCCAAATAAGTTCACACAACCCGATTATTGGCTTTCCAGAAGCCACCTTAGACAGATGATCCTTTTGGACTTGGACTTTAAATTTCTTTTCTATTTCCATTTGAGGTTAGTTGTCCAGTTTGAGAAAAATATGAGCAGGATTATTATTCCGAAGCTTTATGAAATATTTTTTAGCTTTGGTTTTTGAAACGTTGAGATAGCCAAAGACTAGCACTTGCGCCCCAGCCAAATCTTCTGCTTCCATTATCCTAAACGTTTTTAACAAATAAGCCTTAATAGCTGATATAGGGATGCTAACATCTAAACTGTTTGCAATATTTAACCATGTAACTTCTTCATTGGCATGACTGATCACACCCCAAAAACCGCGCCATTTCCCTATATGCTCTTCGATTATTGCATCAAAGCTCACAAACAGATTTCTAGCATAATATGGATGTTTAGCTGGTGGCCCTGTGTCAATCTTGATATTAGATTTGGCAAAATCCTCCGAGCCTGTAAGTAGCTTTAATATAGAGGATAACCTTCTTGTTTGGTTTCTTTCTATTGCTGGTGTAATACTGTGTCGAGAACTTGCAGAATCGACGTTTTTAATAGTAAGTGACTGTTGAAACGTATTTTCACCATCAGCAATTGGACTGCTATACACAACGAAATTTAAATCCACCGTATCATTGTTTGTAATGATTTGCCTTACGTCTTCGACAACTTCGGTATTATTTTTTATTTGATGCTTTTGTGTCGATGCAGTACAGCCTTCTGCATGATACGCATTAAAGCAGGCTGATTTACCATCTTTTGATTTTTTGCGGAACCACGCCTTAACTTCACACTTGGGACATAACAATGATCTCCGCAATTTTTCTATTTCAGCGTCAGACTTTTTGCAAAAGACATGGATGGATACTGGGGATTTCTCAATAGTGCTATAGGCTATTTCCACTAGTCACGCTCCTAAAGCTATTTATCTAGCTTTTTCTCTATAGCGGCAAGGCGGTTTTTAATATCGCTTACAGCCTCAAAACCTTGCATAGCAGTTGTAACGCTGTAGTCTTTTTCTTTCCACTCCTCCACCTCTACAGTAGCTGTTTCATATAAGGCTAACAAATCATCATAAGTAGCCGTGTGATTATTTATCCATTCATTGGAATCGACCAAGAATTTATCTTGCCTAAGCGTTTCCTTGAGGCGTGACACTATCTCTTGATTCAGGCTAAGGCCAGCCAAGGAGGATGCGGAGGCTATCTCTTCATGCACATCAGCGGGCAGTCGAAGAGTAACCCGTATAGGTGTTTTTTCTTTCATTTCTCAATAATACACCATAGCAGAATGAAAAAAAGGGGTCATATATGGACCCGCAGTTAAATTCAACAATTTTTTAATCGTTCATTCATTTTTTAGCGTTCAGAGCAGACACAGTAAATAAGGTTAGCAGTCATATATCCGGCTTCTCGATAGGACGGATTGTATTTGTTTATCCGTCCAGAGCCATAATGGGAACCGTGCTCAGACACCTCATCAAGCAATCGGTCTGTGAAGACCATGACCCCCTCCAGGTTCTGTCTGAGCCGGTTTAACCTGTTATACCCTTTACTGCTCTTTCGCTACCTCGTGGTAAGAAATCTTCAACGATGTTATTAAACTGTTTTATGCACGTAAGTTGTATTATTAGCCGCTACCGCCCAGCTAATTCTGGCGAGCTTATTGGCCAATGCCACCGCCGCCACACAATGGCCCCGACGTGCTTTGACACGACAGGCCCAACGACTTAGCCCATCATCGTGTTTAGGCATTCGACTTAATGCCGCTTGCGCCCCCTGTATCAACAAAGTGCGCACGTGTTCGTCCCCGCGTTTACTGATACCTTTGAGTTGTGTTTTGCCCCCCGAACTATATTGACGAGGAACGAGACCCAAAAAGGCGGAAAACTCACGCCCGTTTTTATAAAAACCCGGATCGCCCATTGCTGTAAACAAGGCAGTGGCGACCAGAGGCCCTACACCCGGCAGTGTTTTTAATTGTTGACAGCGCTCATGCTGGTTGCTCAACTGGGTTAACCGTTTTGTGTAGTGTGTTACGCGTTTATCAATCTCCACTCGTTCATCATACAAAGCACTGAACACTTCACGTGCTGTGGCTGACAAGGCATTTTCAGCATCCTCTAAAAGCGCAGGCAAGTGCTGGCGAACGTGGTGAATACCCACCGGAATAATCAGCCCATACTCACCCAGTAACCCTCTTATCTGATTACTTAAACTCGTCCGTTTTGACACTAGCCGACTGCGCACCCGGTGGAATAATTGGCTGTCTTGTTGGTCGGGTGTTTTGGGCTGAACAAATCGCATACTCGGACGTGAGGCTGCTTCACACAGGGCCTCTGCATCCGCTGCATCGTTCTTGTTTGTTTTAACGTAAGGGCGTACATAGGCTGGGTTAATGAGTTTGACGGTGTGGCCGTAGCGTGTGAAAACCTGCGACCAATAACTGGACGTCGCACACGCTTCCATCACCACCTCACAGGCCGGTACATTGGCGATATAAGACGGTAGCTGATCGCGTTTGAGTTTTTTATTAAACACCACTTTACCGTGTTTATTAGCACCACACACTTGAAAAATAGTTTTGGCTAGATCAATACCCAATCGGGTGATATTCTCGTTCATGGACTCGCTCCTACCTTTATTAGGTGATAATAGATTGGTTGTGTTACCGCTCAATCTTGGCACATTGTGATGCCGATTCAAAGGGAGCGGGTCCATCCCATCAAGGCAGTTATTTCTTATATTTCTTGCTGGAAATCACTGTTTTTATACGTATTAGTCGTTGTATGGTGAATAATAAGCCTGCCCCGAATGGCACTTCCTTAAGCTCTAAGTACATGAAAAATATGGAAGTACTTTCATTGTAAATGACCTATTTCTGTTTTTTGGGATGGCCATATTTTTTAACAACACTTCTGGCCACGTCCCTTGGCTGCATCAATAAAGGATACGGTTTGGGTCTTCGTTTAACCACTCTTGGTTCAATACGCCCCGGTCGATTACCCACACAGTTTTCTGCAATCAACGCACATAGCGCCAACACCTTATCACTACCCAGAGGGCTACCGCCTTTCTGATAACGATACGCTACCCAAATTTGTAACGTATGCTTAAAACTTATCTGTCGAGGCAGTATGTCCACTAGTAAGGCAGATTGCGCCATTAATAAGCGAATAAGGTTGTAAGCTAATATGTGTACCCACATTTCCTTCTCAACCATTTCTGGCGTCTTACAACGGAAGGTGTGCATCTTCATTGTCGTTTTTATATGGCGTAAATCAAGTTCGACATGCCAGCGTTCTTTGTAGAGCTGTTTAAGCGCCTCTTTAGACGCCGATTTAACTGATAACAACGTTGTCACCAACAGTTTTTTACCCACTTTCAGTTCACGTATAACCACTTCATCAGCAGCCGCTTCATAGGCTTCTTCGCTCATCCACTCTGGTCTCTTCTTGGGCTTTGTATAACAAATCAGGTGATCCTTCGATCCAAGCCTTTTGCCTTCTCGAAAATCTGTGGATTTACGCCGCGCACCATGCGGCTCAAATACACCGTCTACTCCTTGCTCTATAAGGTTTGCTAGAAAAAAATAACCCGCAAAATAGGCATCACCCACCACAATATCACCCGGTTTAAGCGCATTTTGTATTTTTCTCAATAACGTTTGCTCATCCGCTCCCTTACCTTTAAAAGGACCCATTGCCGCATCGAGAACACCACCACTGGCTAAACAAATAATTCCTACCCAGCGACAAAGAGGAAAACCGATCCCCACTTGCTGGCCTGACTGTTGCGGATAAACTACCTGATTTTCAGGCGTATCGGGCATTGTCACAGTGGTGCCGTCAACCAATTTAACTGAACGCCCTTGCCAGTGCCAGTGACTGGCCGCTTCATTCGCCACACACTCGCCTGTACAACGGGCAAGCCCTGAGACGAGGGGGGTTGGCAGCCTTTGTCGCGCTTTACAATAACTCCCTGTATACGTATTACTCACTGATAAACCTTCACTTAATCGCTGTACAGCGAGTGTGTTGACAGCTTGTTGGCAGGACTGATCTGCACTCATTGTTTGGTATAAAAACAGCGATAAGGTGTCTAGAGGAGGATAGCGACGCGCTCGAAAATCCGGTTGTAATTCTTCCAGTTTCGTAAGTAACTGAGAGGATGTCAGCAAGTGATAAAAACTCAATGCATCCGAGGATTGAGCTCGGCTTTTGATGCGACGTTGAAGAATGTTGACTTTTACATTACTCTGCATGATGGCTGGTTCCTGTGGGATAAAGGGTATTTGTGTTGGCAATAAATAACCTACCATAGAACCAGCTTTTTTTGTAATTACTTCAAATACTTACAGCTTAAGGAAGTGCCATTCTAGCCTGCCCCCCTTGCTTTTTTAAACCAGTTTTTATCAAGCTGGTGTTTAGTCACAGTGTTGCGCCGCAAATATTAATGGCGTTTACTGCTATCAGTGCCACTCAGTCCCAAATTCGTATGCCGACACGGTTGATAAATGGGTGCTTACGTCGAGGGCGTGCCCTAAATTAATTCTAACTAAATGAGTTGTCGAAAACGGTGAAATCATGCAATCTTGCCGCTGATGAAATGACAGTAGGCAGGTATGACAATTACAGCAATCTATCCCGGCACTTTTGATCCGATTACCAATGGTCATATCGATGTGGCGAGACGTGCAGCGAAGATGTTTGATCGCGTTATTGTCGCCATCGCTTACAATCCAGATAAGCGCCCTTTTTTTGCGCTGGAGCAGCGTGAGATCCTGGCGTGTGAGGTCGTTCAGGATCTACCGAATGTTGAAGTGAAAAGCTTTAAGGGCCTGCTCGTTGAGTGTGCCGTGCAGTGGCAGGCAAAGGTCATTGTCCGTGGCCTGCGGGCAGTGTCTGATTTTGAATATGAGGTGCAGTTGGCGGGCCTGAACCGCCAAATGTGCCCTAGTGTTGAAACTGAATAAAAGGGGTCAATCCTATTTAATATTTTCAAAATAGTATAAATTTAAACGATGCCTAGACCTACTCGAATACAATACGAAAATGCCTACTACCACGTTATGAATCGTGGCAAAGCCAGACAGACCATCTTTCATGGCGAAATTTACTACCAAGCATTTCTACAAACGCTCGATGAAGCACATAAACGCTTTGATGCCTACACCCACGCTTACTGTTTGATGGGTAATCATTATCATCTATTGATCGAAACCCCTCGTGCTAATCTGGATCGCATCATGCGGCATATCAATGGTATCTACACACAACGCTACAACCGGCTTAGACGCATGGATGGGCCTCTTTTTCGCAGTCGTTATAAAGCGATTATTGTGGATGCAGACGACTACTTATTACCCTTAAGCCGTTACATTCATCGTAACCCAATAGAAGTAAAGGGTGTAACAGCGGATAAGCTCGATAGCTATTCCTGGTCGAGTTACCACGCTTACATCAACCAAGCCAAAGCACCGGAATGGTTGTATCGAGAGGCAACCCATAGTGCACTCGGTGCTAAACAACGTTACGTTGCTTATAAGGCATATGTTGGTCAAGGTATTGATGAGGACATTGGCCGTTTTTATAACAAAGGCAATGTGGCGACGATACTGGGTGACAAATCCTTCAAGACGTATATTGCCGAAAACCGGGAGTCGATGCACATATCGGGGGACTTGTCCCGTATTGTGACGGACAAGCCAAACGGTGCAGCTATAGTCGATGCAGTGGCAGCGGTGTTTGGCGTTAACGCGAGTGATGTACTTACGCGACAGCGGGGGAGACAACGGGCGAATCTGCCTCGTAAAGTAGCGATATATTGTTGTCAGCAATTGGGAGATATGCCGTTAAAAACGCTGGTTGATATGTTTGTATATAGTCGTGTTAGTAGCCTTTCTCCTGCAATTGATTATGTAAAGAGTGGGCTGTCAGACGGCAGCTTGAAGGGCGTGTTTGAGCAGGTTTGCAACCGTTTGAAAAATATTAAATACGATTGCCCCCTTTTCCTTTTTGGGGGTGAATACATCAACTACAGTGTGGCTGAACTACTGGAAAAACTGCGTATTAAACTCACCAAATCACGTCCTCGACACAGTAACGACAACGGGTTGGTGGAAAGCAAAAATGGGTCTGTTATCCGCAAACTCTATGGCTACAGCCATATACCACAACAGTATGCTGAACAATTTACTGATCTTAACAGCGGCCCTCTCCACCGTTATCTCAACTTCCACCACCCCTGCTATTTCCCTTCCACCGTGACCGATGACAAAGGTAAACAACACAAAAAATATCGTTATGAAGATAGGATGACACCCTATGAGAAATTCCGCTCACTCCCTCGCCCCAGTCAATACTTGAAAAAAGGGATGACCTTTAAAAAACGGGATGAATTTGCCCGTGAAATGACAGACAACGAAGCCGTTGAAATACGCCATTCAGCACGAAACAAACTCTTCCAACAATTTCATGAACGCCTCAAGACCGGGACTTAATTACCCTCTCCTTCAGGCTCATTTCTGAATTGGAATATACTTTATTTGATGCCTGTTCCTGGAACTCTTACTCACTGATAAACCTTCACTTAATCGCTGTACAGCGAGTGTGTTGACAACTTGTTGGCAGGGCTGATCTGCACTCATTGTTTGGTATAAAAACAGCGATAAGGTGTCTAGAGGAGGATAGCGACGCGCTCGAAAATCCGGTTGTAATTCTTCCAGTTTCGTAAGTAACTGAGAGGATGTCAGCAAGTGATAAAAACTCAATGCATCCGAGGATTGAGCTCGGCTTTTGATGCGACGTTGAAGAATGTTGACTTTTACATTACTCTGCATGATGGCTGGTTCCTGTGGGATCAAGGGTATTTGTGTTGGCAACAAATAACCTACCATAGAACCAGCTTTTTTTGTAATTACTTCAAATACTTACAGCTTAAGGAAGTGCCATTCAAGCCTGACCCTCTTGCTTTTTTAAACCAGTTTTTATCAAGCTGGCGTTTAGTCACAGTGCTGCGCCGGAAATATTAATGGCGTTTACTGCTATCAGTGCCACTCAGTCCCAAATTCGTATGCCGACACGGTTGATAAATGAGTGCTTACGTCGAGGGCGTGCCCTAAATTAATTCTAACTAAATGAGTTGTCGAAAACGGTGAAATCATGCAATCTTGCCGCTGATGAAATGACAGTAGGCAGGTATGACAATTACAGCAATCTATCCCGGCACTTTTGATCCGATTACCAATGGGCATATCGATGTGGCGAGACGTGCAGCGAAGATGTTTGATCGCGTTATTGTCGCCATCGCTTACAATCCAGATAAGCGCCCTTTTTTTGCGCTGGAGCAGCGTGAGATGCTGGCGCGTGAGGTCGTTCAGGATTTACCGAATGTTGAAGTGAAAAGCTTTAAGGGCCTGCTCGTTGAGTGTGCCGTGCAGTGGCAGGCAAAGGTCATTGTCCGTGGCCTGCGGGCAGTGTCTGACTTTGAATACGAGGTGCAGTTGGCGGGCCTGAACCGCCAAATGTGCCCTGGTGTTGAAACTGTTTTTATTTCTGCCGCGCAGGAATATGCATTCCTCTCCTCAAGTATGGTGCGGGAAATCGCCAGTTTGAATGGCGATGTCAGTGGCTTTGTACACCCAACCATACTGGCGGCACTCAACAACAAACACACTGCAAATTCATAATCGCTATGCCTAAAGTCCTTACACAACAACAAATTGATCAGTACCACGAGCAAGGGTTTATCTCACCCATTGATGTGATGCCAGAAGACGAAGCGCTGTCTTACCGGCACCGGCTGGAAGCCATCGAACGTGACTACCCGGATGAAATCAACGCAAAGAATCGCAATAACGCACATTTGTCGTTCGCCTGCCTCGATGAGCTGGTACACCACCCGGTCATTGTCGATGCGGTGGAAGATTTAATCGGCGCCAATATTTCACTATGGGGCAGTGTTTTGTTTATCAAGGAACCACACAGTGCCGGGTATGTAAGCTGGCATCAGGATGCAACGTATATGGGCATTGAGCCACACGATTTTGTTACTCCCTGGCTGGCACTCACACACAGCCACCGTGACAACGGCTGTATGAGTATGATTCCCGGCAGCCATATCGACGCGATCCACCCGCACGAAGACACCTTCGCAGAGGACAATATTCTCACACGTGGCCAAGTCGTACCTGGGGTTGATGCCGCCAGCGCTGTCGATTTGATCTTGCGGCCTGGGCAGATGTCTTTACACCACGCCAAAATTATTCACGGTTCACAACCCAACCACAGTGGCCAGCGGCGCATTGGTTTTGCCATTCAGTCGTATACGCCCGCCCATGTGCAGCAGTCGATAGGTGAAAAGTACCGCTTACCTATTCGCGGTGAAGTCGATGATAAAGACGGCATCGTGCTACGCCGTCCACGCTTCGATCACGACCCACAGGGTGTTGCACAACGGCAAAAAGTCAATGACAACCTGGCGGATATTTTATACAGAGGGGCGAAGAAAAAGCGGGCTTATTAATTTCCAGTAAAGGCATTTTTTGTGGATAAACAATCAGGCAACCTACCAATGGCTTCAGTAATTCTAAAGCCACCACCGTAGAGCAGCTTAACCACAGGTACAGGAACACCTTCCAGAAAACGGAGGATTTCTTTCACTTTCGGTATGAATAGAATGGTGGAGGTGTCTCATAAGGTCATGCACGTTATGGCTTTGATATAAAACCGCAAATAATTATCGTTAAGCCGAATGCGGCTGAGTTTTGATTCCACACCATTGTGAATTTTCCAGGTGTGTTCGCGGGTGATAAACCCGCATAAGGCAAGCTCGTTAACGTATTCAGATATTTTTCCCGTTTTTTCGATATTCAGTGCCGTGTACAAACCATCCAGATCCAGTGGGGCATTAGCGATGGCCTGGACAATATCCCGGTAAAGGGTATTGCGGCGCTGAAACAAATCATCAAATAATGGCAAGCAGTTTGAGTTTGTCGTAGCTGTCCACAATGGCATTATTCACAGGCTGGCCAGGTGAACGTGCGCGTGCATTGTTGGTCGAATAGTGCCATTAACTGACTAAAGAGGGCTTTGGAAAACGTTGTGAGCGAAGGTGAGGCCAGGCGGAAATTGACAAAAAAGCGCAGTTTACACGCAGTAAATGAGCAGTTTTTGTCAATTTCCAATGCCGCATCATCGAGCGCAGTAGCTTTCCGATGCCCTCTGAACACCTGGAGTGCGTTACCTATGCCCGCCACCAAAACCCTTTTTCGTTTGTTTGTTATCACGCTGGTATTCAACACGCTGGCATTTAACGCAACTACTGTGAACGCCACTGACCCGGTAGATTACACACTGGCCGATCTCGATGGTGTCGATCACAGCCTGTCGCAGTATCAGGGAAAGTGGGTGGTGATAAATTTTTGGGCGACCTGGTGTGGGCCTTGTATACATGAAATGCCAGCGCTCAATGCGTTTTACCAAAACAACACAGCAACGGCCACCGTGTGGGGCGTTACTTTTGAAGAGGCAGAAACACAGGACATCCGTGCATTTGTGGCTGATCTGGGCGTTGATTACCTGATTCTCAGCAATGGAGGTGATCCGGTTACGCCATTTGGCAATATCCGGGTATTGCCAACAACCTTCCTGATCGACCCCAACGGTCAGTTTTACCGGCGCATCGAAGGGCCGGTAACGGCGCAACAATTGACAACTGTGATAGCCAATGCTGATGGTTGACCTTTATCGAACCATCGCATTGTTAAAAGAAAAGAGAAGGAGAAAATCACCTATAGGGATTTTCTCCTACTTTCCATATATGATGCGGCTTATCTGGAATTAGCTCTCAGGTTGGGTGCGCCGTTAGCTAGCAATGATAACAAACTGAAAAATGCTGCAGCGAAAGCGGGTATAACAAACAGGCGCTAATCATCAGGATCAATCGCAATGAAATTCACACTGTTACTATTTGCTCTGGGGTTGTTTTTTTCTGCGGGTGTTTTGGCTAACTCCGCCTCCGCTTCGACGGATCCGGTTTGGATCGACGTGCGTAGCGTTGGCGAGTACAAAGCGGGCCATATCGCGGGGGATGCGAATATTCCGTACAAAAAAATTGGCCAATTGATTGGGCAGCTTGTCGGTGATAAAGACACCGAGATAAAACTGTATTGTGCGGTGGGTGCGCGTGCCAGCGTGGCGCTAAATATTCTCAGGCAAAAGGGATATACCAATGTTACTAATGCGGGGGGTATAGCAGCTGTCCGCAAGGCGCGCAAGTTGAAGTGAGTGGTTATACGGCTATAAGCCAATGATGATGTAGCAGCACTTTTTGAATGGTGCGTCGGCAAGTGCCCTCGGATATTCCAGCACAAATCAGGATATTGCAATCTACAACAATATTCATAGGAAGAGTGATTATTTCGTAGCCGATTTTTCCCGGCGTTACACCGCTATTTCCTGAATCGCCATTTCCATCGCCTCGTCTTCAGAAATGTTTGGATTACCTGGGTATGAATTTCGTACATATCATATCGTATTGACAAAAATCGACTAGCACCTAACAGTTTATCGCCTGCCAATACCGCTAACCCCGCTAAAAGCGTAGAATGCCCCGTACTGAAAAAAGGCGTACAAGCATGCCCAAGCCCACCGATATAAAACTCCACCAGACCAGCCGGGTGCTGGAACTGCACTTTGACGACGGTTTTGATTGCAACCTCACCTGTGAATACCTGCGTGTGCATTCGCCCTCGGCAGAGGTGCGCGGTCACGGCCCTGGGCAGGAGGTACTGCAAATCGATAAGCAGGATGTGAATATCAGCGCCATTGAGCCGGTGGGCAATTACGCTATCAAGCTGGTGTTTGATGATGGCCACGATAGCGGCCTATACAGTTGGGATACGCTCTATGCACTCGGCAAGGACTACCAAGTCAATTGGCAGCATTACCTGCAACGCCTCAAAGACGCTGGCATTACCCGCAAGGTCGAATAATGCAGCACTCCGATACAGACCCCGCTACGGCGGCCCCTGGTATGGCGGCTTCCGGTGAACAAACCACGCACTTCGGTTTTAAGGATGTGCCCGTTAGCGAAAAAGCGCAGCGCGTCGCCGAGGTGTTTCACTCGGTCGCGGCGAAGTACGATGCGATGAACGATTTAATGTCGTTCGGCATCCACCGTTTATGGAAGCGGGTGACGATAGAGCACTGTGGGGTCAAGTACGGCAATACAGTACTGGATCTGGCTGGTGGTACGGGTGATCTGGCGGCCAGGCTGTGCGCCCGGGTTGGCCCGCAGGGGCGGGTGATTTTATCGGATATCAATGCTTCAATGCTGGAGGCCGGGCGCGACAAGTTAATCGACAAAGGCCTGCTCAGCACGCTTGACTACGCTCAGGCAAACGCCGAGTGCCTGCCGTTTGCAGACAATACCTTTCACTGCATTACCATCGCCTTTGGCCTGCGTAATGTCACCGATAAGCAGGCCGCGCTGACCTCGATGTACCGTGTATTAAAACCCGGTGGCCGCCTGTTGATTTTAGAGTTTTCAAAGCCGGTCCTGCCGCTGTTATCCAGGGTATACGATGCTTATTCGTTTGCTGCACTGCCCGCCCTGGGCAGGCTCGTGGCCAATGATGCCGACAGTTACCGCTACCTCGCTGAGAGTATTCGTATGCACCCGGATCAGGAAACCCTGAAAGCGATGATGCAGGAGGCGGGGTATGAGCGCAGTGAATACTTTAACCTCACCGGTGGTATTGTCGCCTTGCACAAAGGGTTTAAGTTTTAGCTTATGCAGCTACCGCTCCCCGCCGTGCTGGCTATTGAGGCTGCGTTTAACGCAGTGCTCGCTCTGGATGAAAATGCCCGTGCGCGCCTGCCCGGTTTGCAGGGGAAGATTATCGCGCTGGAAATACAGGGGTTGGCGCTGTCGGTTTATTTACTGGTACATGCAGAAAAAGTTGAGGTGATGCGTTTTTTCGACGGCGAGGTCGACGCCACAATCAGTGGTACACCGCTATCGATGGCTTCGCTCGGTGCCTCTAACCGGGCGCTGTTTTCCGGTGAAGTGCATATTGGCGGGGATATTGAGACCGGCAGGCAGTTTAAACGCCTGCTAGATACGCTGGAAATTGACTGGGAAGAACAGCTTTCACGGTTTACCGGTGATTTGGCTGCACACCAGATTGGCAATGCTGCGCGTGGCGTACACGGTTGGCTGGAGCGCACCGCGCAGGCTTTCAGTGCCGATCTTGGCGAGTACCTGCGCGAGGAGTCCCGACTGACACCCACGCTGGGCGAGTGTGAACATTTTTACCGTGATGTGGATACGTTGCGCGCCGATGCTGATCGTTTTGAAGCGCGTTTGCAGCGCCTTGAGCGCAGCTAAACGGCTGTAAAACGACCGGGTAAATCGTCAACTTTGAATTGGTGGGCTGTTCGTCTCAATAAACTAACGTCGATAATCCTGGGTGTTTGTGAGGTTTCACTCGCGATGCATGGGGTTTTCTTTACGCTTTGTAGAGCGAGTTATTTTTTGTCTGTGCCCAAGGGCTACCGCTCCCCGGCAACTGCTCCTGTGTTGCCTATAGATCCACGCTTTTTCTGTGGAAGGCAGGCTGATGCTTATTGCTGATAACATGAGGTTGTGCCTCTGATGTATTGCTTGCTTACCCAGTGCGTTGTCGGGTTTTAATTGATGGGGTATTAGTTTTAATAAGTTAACGTCGATATCTGTAGCTTGTCTCATGTATCAATCAGTTCAAAGTTGGGAGAGTACTCGTATATGAGTGTGTTTGACCGTGGGCGGCGTGTGTTCACCATTCAACAGGTGATGGCGCGCTATGCGTTGGAGTCATTTTTTGTCGATACGCCGGGGGTGGGTCTGCTGCGGGCGTTGTTTTATCTCTCTCCCAGTCGCTGGCTTAACCACCACAACCGCCGCCTACCGCGTGGTGAGCGGATTCGCTGTGCGCTTGAGGCGCTCGGCCCGGTGTTTATTAAATTTGGGCAAATCGTTTCGACACGCCGCGATTTATTGCCAGATGATGTCGCCGATGAGCTGGCCAAACTGCAAGACCAGGTGCCGCCGTTTTCAACACAGGTGGCGCGTGCAGCGGTAGAGACTGCATTGGCAGGTTCGGTAGAAACGCTGTTTGCCCGTTTTTCCGCCGAGCCACTCGCCTCTGCCTCGGTGGCGCAGGTGCATACCGCGCAACTGCACAGCGGTGAAGAGGTGGTGGTGAAAATTCTCAGGCCGGGGATTGCTGAAACGATTCGCCGCGATGTGTCGTTGATGTACACCATTGCCAGCCTGGCAGAGCGCTATTGGTCACAGGGGGCGCGTCTGCGCTTGCGCGAGGTGGTCAGCGAATTTGAAAAAACTATTTTTGATGAGCTGGATTTAGTGCGCGAAGCGGCCAATGCCGCGCAGTTGCGACGCAACTTCACCGGTTCATCCCTGCTCTATGTGCCAGAGGTACACTGGCACTACACCCGTAAAAACATCCTGGTAATGGAGCGTGTATCGGGCGTGCGGGTGAGTGAGGTGGCGCGCTTACAGGCCTTAGATGTGGATATGCCTCTGTTGGCGGCGCGTGGCGTGGAAATTTTTTTCACTCAGGTATTTCGCGATAATTTCTTCCACGCTGATATGCACCCCGGCAATATCTTTGTCGACCCCGGCAAGCCCCATGACCCCGCTTATATCGCCGTCGACTTTGGTATTGTCGGCACCCTGACGCGTGATGACCGCCACTACCTGGCGGAGAACCTGCTGGCTTTTTTCAAGCGCGACTACCGCCGTGTGGCACAGTTGCATGTCGATTCGGCCTGGGTGCCGGCAGGCACCAGCGTTGAGGATTTTGAATCGGCGATTCGCACCGTCTGTGAACCAATTTTTCAAAAGCCCCTGGCCGAAATCTCCTTTGGCCAGGTATTGCTGCGTTTGTTTCAAACGGCGCGGCGCTTCGATATGCAGGTACAGCCACAACTGGTACTGCTGCAAAAAACCCTGTTGAATATTGAGGGCTTGGGCCGACAGCTCTACCCCCAACTGGACTTGTGGGAGACCGCCCAGCCTTTTTTGCAGCGCTGGATCAGTCAACAAAAAGGGCCGCAGGCATTGCTGCGACAACTTGCCAGGCAGGCGCCCGAGTGGGCCAATACCCTGCCCGAATTGCCATTGCTACTCCACAGTGCGCTCAAACAACTCGCCGCAGGTGAACCGCAATTGGACGCGCTACGTGCCCAGCTTGAACGCAACAACCGCCGCAGTGTCACGGCGATTGGTGGGGCCGCTCTGTTGGTTGCGGGTGCGGTAGTCTATGGCTTGGATGGTTATCAGCCTTTAATGGTCGCGGGTGCGCCGGTTATCGCCTGGGTGATGGGTGGATTCGGGGTACTTATGCTTGTCCGCGCATTGCGGTAGAATGCCCGCTCGCCCACGCAGTGACGATCAATCCGTGCGATGAACGTAGTTTCGACCCTAACACCGCGTTATACACAGGCACTGGCACTCACATCGACCGGGCGACGCGCCCCCGGTGTTGTACGCACGCCCCGGCTGCGCAATGGCGTTCCCAAAAAAAACCTTATACCCCCTCTTCCAGCGCAACAAGCTGACACCTTGCAAGGGGAGATTGTCGATCATGATAGGCGGCGAACGGGCAGCTTGCGTGTACGCGGTGCCATCTTTGAAGGGCGTGCTTATCGGGCGAGTGATGCCATTCTCGCGTATCAGTTACACCAAACCATTTCACCCGCCACGGTAAGCACCCCGGGGCAGTTATTGAGTGCGTTGGCTTAGGGCGTGTTCTCAATTACCT
The DNA here is from genome assembly GCA_965277715.1 of Gammaproteobacteria bacterium. Classification (GTDB taxonomy): domain Bacteria; phylum Pseudomonadota; class Gammaproteobacteria; order JBCCGL01; family JBCCGL01; genus JBCCGL01. The sequence continues at coordinate 2,955,895 of OZ255836.1, read as the reverse complement.
GACCCACAATCGGTCTGTTCATGGTGATTGAGAACACCGCCCAGGTTTTTAATCAATCAACCCCTTAACCAGGGTGATTTCATCTTTTGCCTCATCAAAGAAGTTATCGGTATCGGATAAATCCACTCCCAGATCCATCAACTTTCTACCGACGGCAACGTTTTCCAGCGCGGGTATTTGATCATCGATCACCCGTTTATCGTGCGTATTGTGGTGCAGCAATGAGGCAATCACAATGTCCACATAATCAATTTCCGCATCGTTGTTGCGATACCAATCGCGGCACGACTGCGCAATTTCACACAATTCCCGGTCAAATTCCCACTCGGTCAATAACCACTCGCCGACAATCGGTCCAAGGTTTATCACAGTAGCATTTAGCTGTGCAGTGGAAGTGAACAGCTCGGGGTATTGATCGGCATAGTACAAAATGGGAATGGCGCCCAGATTGTGTACCAAGCCACCCAATTGCGCCCGCTCTGGATTGAGGGGGCAGGTTTTACGCGTCAGCACATAGCTCAGCGCCGCAATATAACTGCTGTGATTGAATAGCTGCATCATACAAGTGACGATGGCTTTATTATTGCCGCGAAATAACTGTTTTATCGCCAGAGTAAAGGCCAGGCTGCGCGTTGCCTCAAAACCCAGGCGCATAATAGCCATCTTCAGGTTCTGCACTTTTTCAGTACCGCGTGATACCGGACTGTTGGCAATTTTGATGATGCGCCCGGTCAGTACGGGGTCAACCTGGATAATACGCGCCACTTCATCGGCCCCTGCATCGGCCTTTTTGATTGCATCGCGCACTTTCAGAGCGACATCCGGCAGGCTCGGTACAGACAGTTTTTTCTGCTGGAAGGCCGTGTAAATGGCGTCGAATACTTTGTTATCGGCGTCAGTGGTACTGACCTCAATAAGGGTTGTCGATTCCTGTTGTTGCTTTATCAACAGCAACTCGATTTGCTCGCGGTCGAAGCGCATCACGGTAGAGGGTGTGGTTGCCACGGCCCATTGGTGGTTGGCGGCGTTGGCAAAGATGGGGTTTTTCGCCAACCGGCTGTTATCGGTCAGCACAGATTTTTGCGACTTTCCCTCCATAATCGCCATCCGGCCCTCCAGAAGATAAGTGAGCCAATGGTGTTCTTCATTGGCACTCAGGCGATGGTTTGCCGGGATCAACGTCATGCTGGCCGACTTACACAGGAGTGTGCGATTGGCATCAGAGAGGTCTTTAATAGGCAGCAACTGCTCTGAGTGTAGGAATAAATGTTGACTGTTTGTCGCTTGCATAATGAGTGACCAGTAACCACAGTTGTGTTTGGTCGGGCGTGTGTACCGACCTGTTTCCCTTTTATCGGTCGGCACGGAGAGAGCTGAAGCGCTAATGCAAAAGCTTTTAACCTAAATTCCGCCGTTGAATCGTAGCGAGGGCGCCTTCAGCGCATTAGGTGGTCGCAGTAGATTCAACTGCGGAATTTAGGTTTAATGTGATATTGGCGTAGGCTTTACTGAGTTGGTAGATGGCGTACCAGTCAGTGTTGTCGTTTTCCGACATCCTTATTAAGGTAGACAGTGTACTAATTCTCCACTACATAAACAGTTCTGCAATATCCACTTTGAGCACTTTTGCTATTAATGCCGCTTCCAGGTCTGTCACTCTTCTCACCTGGGATTCGATTTTCGCCAGGGTGCCACGGCTGATATCCCAGCTATGTACATTGCACCGTCCTGCCAGTTGTGCCTGAGTAATGTTTTGTGATGTGCGAATATGCTTGATTTTGGGGCCTACCAGGTTCATGTGGCGTTCCGCTAAAAGCGCTTGATTCTGATGGTTATTTGTGTAAATGTGGTTCTGAATAAGGAGCAATTTTATGAAAAAACCAAAGCCGGAAAAATTGTCCCGTGAGAGTAGTGCCTGTTTATTTGGTCACGATCTCACCGAATTCTATCAATATTATCCATTTTTGCAGGGCGCGATTAATTGCCTCAGTAGAGAGGTGGAATGCTGGAAAACGGATGAAGCGCAAAAAGACAAGGATTCAACAACGCCTGAGGATACCTGACCCACACAATACATACGCCTGCCTGCCCATCCCTGCTCACTAAAAATAGCTATACTGCGTCCCGAATCCAGACTGTTGGGTTATTGTTTATCGATCAAACCTGCAAGGGGAAACCACCGTGACAAAAAAATCTGCACAAGCCGAATCCATCACCATGAGTGGTGGTGGTGTCTATTCTCTCGCGACCAAAGGCGCGAAAGATGTTATCGATATGGCGACACCTCTGGTGGTCGATGCGATTAACTCGATTCCCATCGCCAGTATAAAAAATGGCTTTACCCTCTCTGATATGGGGTGTGCAGACGGCGGTACTTCGTTGAGTATGGTAGAGGCGGCTATCGCCGCCGCCCGCGAACGCGTTATTAATGTACCGGTATCGGTTGTCTACACCGATCAACCACGCAATGATTTCAACGCGTTGGTAACCAATGTACACGGCCTGGGGCCATTTGATAGCTACCTCGAACGCTTCGGGAATGTCTTTCCCCTGGTATCGGGCACATCGTTTTACCGGCAGATAGTGCCTTATGCCGCGCTCAATGTCGGGTTTTCAGCAACGGCCATGCATTGGCTGAGTGCCAAACCCTGTGATATTTCAGACCATGTGCATATGGTGGGTGCCAGCGGTGATGAGTTGGATGCGTTTCGCGCACAAGCCAAAAAAGACTGGCAACAGATCCTGCTGTGCCGCGCCGCTGAGTTGGCACCGGGTGGCCGCCTGGTGTTGATTAACTTTGGCATCGATGAACAGGGGCGCTACCTGGGCAATACCGGCGGGGTCAATATGTTTGATACCTTTAAGGCAATCTGGCAGCAGTTTTTGGATCAGGGGCGTATCGATCAAAGCGAATACACGGCGATGACACTGCCGCAGTACTACAACTCAGTCGAAGAGTTTTCTGCCCCGCTGATAGATACCAACAGCCCGGTTTATCAGGCGGGCCTGCGGTTGGAGCATATCGAAACCCGCGTCGTGCCCTGCCCGTTTGCCGAAGATTTTAAGCGGCACGGCGATGCCGGGAAATTCGCCAGTGATTATATTCCCACCATTCGCACCTGGAATGAGAGTACGTATTTTGCCGCCCTCTCAACGGATCGGCCACTGGCGGCGCGCAAGGCACTAATTGAAGATTACTACAACACGTATAAAGCCCGTGTGCTGGAAAACCCCAGTGAGCATGGCATGGGATACGTGCACGCTTATATGGTAATCAGCAAAGAGTAGACTCAGGAATATTCAAGGCCAGACAAAGGCAGGCAAAAATGATGGCGGTGCCAACGAGTCGGCAATATCGATTTTCTGCCAGTTGTTCTGATCGATCATGCGAATTTCTGGCCCGGCGTGTTGAATATACTCACGCCCTTCGAGCACCCTCACCGCCTGATTAATCGACAGCCGACCCTGCACCACGGGTGCGTCGGTAGGCGCCGCCAGGATGCGCCCCCGGCGGATTCCCCGGTATACCGCCGGGGTAAAATAGGTCGAGATGATCTGAATATCACTATCCAACTGTCGGTTGCGCAGCGTGCTGATCGCCGCCTCCGCCATCAGTGCATTGCCAACGATATAATCCACCTGTGGATGGCTTTCCAATACCTCCTGTACCAGTGTGCGCTGGATCTCCTTACCGGTATCCCCCCATTTGGTGACGACGATTTCCACCGCGCTATTGGCCAGGCCCTGCTGAAAACCCGCTTCGATAAACGTCACCCAGCCCGCACCCTGGGGGCCGGGAAACCAGGCGACGCTGACAGGCGGGCTACCCGCCGGGTGCCGTGCAGCGAGATACGCCCCCGCGTTACGCCCCATTGTCGCCCAGGACACACCGGATTTTGCCGTGATGCCGGTATCCTCAATGTCATTGACCGTGGCGAGCACAGGCATGTTTTCTGCAATGCGGGCAATCGATTCACTCAGGCCGTGAAACGATACCGTCCCAACGATCAGCGCATCGGCGCCCGTTTGTGCGCAGTGTTCAATCTGTTGGCGCTGGCGTTCGAGGTTTGGGTATCCACCTGCCTCTACCAGGGTAAATTCAATACCGAGTCGCCGCGCCTCTTCCACCATGCCGTAATTGACGTTTAGCCAATACGAGTCTTTGAGATGAGGGTAGGCGATGCACAAATGCCAGTGGCGACTGGCGGCCCGGGCGGGCTGATAGTTGATCACACGGCTGGTGCTGGTGTAATCAAAAGGGATCGACCAGGTTTCCAGGCGCCAGGTTTGCGCGTGTATCGACGGGGCGTGTGCCCATGCGGCTATCAACAGGGTGGCACACAATAAAGCACCGGGCAATCGGATTTGAACAACATGGATCAAGAGGCTACATTCCGCAGGTGATTAACAAACCATTCTACGCTTGCGTTTTGCCACTGCAAAGGGCAGCCTGATGTGATGAACAAACCGGGCATCGCCACCAAGCTGTACCTCGCTTTTGGCAGTATATTTTTACTGTCAGCGGTGTCGGTAGTGGTGGGCTGGCAGGGTTTCCAGCGTATTTCTGATTCGCAAAATTCGGTGATCGACCAGGCGATTCCAGACCTGCGGCGGGCGCATAGCCTCTCTGAGCTAAACGCATCAATTGGTGCCGCCGCCCAGCAATTGGTGCGCGCCAGCGACGAGACCGAGCGCCAGGCAATCAGCGCGGTATTGTTTGCCCATGTCGAGGCTTTAAACACACTGCTCAACGAGTCCCGACAGGAGCCCTTCCTGCAAACCCTGCGCGATACCGTGCAGGAAATCACCGGCAAACTGCACCAGCAAAACGAACAGGTGCGCCAGCGCAATCAGCAGCACAAACACTTCACCGGCCTATCGGCCAAACTGGTGGCCGCCACCGCCGAGCTAAACGAGCTGGCCGACTCACTGGTTGCCAACGCCGCCGCCACGACCACCGCGATTACCTCAAACCTCTATGACCTGGTCGAGAACAACGCCAGCCAGCAGGCGCTGTATCAGGTTTTTGACCGCCTGGTGGAAGTGGATATCGACGCGATGGAGCGTATGTACGAGCTGCGCCTGCGCAGCGCCAATTTGCGTGGCCTGTTTAACCGGGTGGGTAAAGAGTCTGATATCACCGTGCTCGGCACATTGCGCCAACGCACCGCAGAAACGCTTACCATCCTCAAGCGTCGGGTCAGTGAAATTAATGACCCCCAGCGGCGGGAAAAAGCCAACCAACTGCTCAATGCGATGGAGGTCGACAATGGCCCGCTCTACGTCTACGGCATTTTTGAAACCCGCGTATCGCTGTTGGAGATCAACCAGTCACTGACCAGACTGGCGCTTGAAACCGGCGAGGCCTCGCAGCGGCTCAACGGCATCGTCAAACAACTAAACACCGCCGGTGGCACCCTGATTAACCGCGTCTCCACCACCGCCAAACAATCGCTGGATACCAGTCGCAGCCTGTTCAACTGGATTTCAGCTTTTTCACTACTGGTCGCCGCCGTCATTTTATGGGGCTTTGTAAAGCGCAACGTTATCCGCCGTTTGCTCTTGTTGGAATCGGCAACCCGCAATATCGCTGCGGGCAATTACGCCGTTGAAATTATCGACGAGGGCCGCGACGAGCTAGCCAATATGGGGCAGGCGCTGCGGGGCTTTCGCAACAACGCCATTGAAAAGCGCCGTGTCGATGAAGAGCTGCAGCGGCACAAGGCACACCTCGAAGAGCTGGTGGGGGAGCGCACCGAACAATTGCGCAAAACCAACGAAAAACTCTCAGAAGCCGTGCAAAACCACGCCATTGCCCGCGAAAAAGCCGAGCAGGCAAACCAGGCCAAGACGACCTTTTTAGCCACCGTGAGCCACGAACTGCGCACCCCCCTAAGTGGTGCGCTCGGCAGCGTGCGCCTGCTCGCAGACACCCCGTTGCAGGCACAACAGCTCGACTACCTGCGCACCATCGATACAGCCAATACCACACTGCTGGATATTGTTAACGACATACTCGGCTACTCGCAGTTGGAGGCGGGCAAACTGAAAATTGACGCACGTGAATTTCAACTGACAGTGTTATTGAACAACGTAGTCGATTTAATGCGCGTACCCGTCAGTGAGAATGGCAATAAACTGGCCCTGCACATCGATGCGGCGTTACCTCAGCAATGGCTGGGTGATGCCGGCAAGCTGCACCAGGTATTGCTCAACCTGATTGGCAACGCCAATAAATTTACCGAAAAAGGGGCGATTGCCCTGCGCGTCTGTGCGGGTGATAGCGATGTTGTCAATGCTATCGATGCTCTGGCTCTGCGTTTTGTCGTCGAAGACACCGGCATTGGCATTGGCGCAGACAAACACACCGAAATCTTTCAGGCGTTTACCCAGGTGGATACCTCCAGTGCGCGTCAATACGGTGGTATTGGCCTGGGCCTGGCCATTTGTGACCGGCTGGTAGCGGCCATGGGCGGGAGCATGCACCTGGAGAGCCAACTGGGTGGGGGTACGCGCATCGGTTTCGATGTGCCTTTACAGCCGTGCTCATTACAGCCTGACACTGAACGATCTGGCACCGGGCGACCTGGTAGCAAACGACCTGGCATTGATATTGAGGCGTTTTCTGATACCCCTGGCCACCACAAGGCGGGTATCGATGTACTTATGGTCGAGGATGACGATGCCAACCGTATGGTAACCAACAATTACCTGCAAAAGCTGGGGCACCGGGTTATCGCGGCACAAACAGGCGAACAGGCCCTGTCGTTATTGGATTCGGCGCCATTGGGCCCGGCGTACCCATCACTGGTACTGCTCGACATCAGCCTGCCCGGTATTGACGGCCTGACAATTCTCAGGCGGCTGCGTACGCACACCGACAAAGTGCTCGCCTCAACCCCGGTTATTGCCATGTCTGCGCATGTATTTACAGAAGAAGTCGACCAGTATCTGAGCGCGGGAATGAATGGTTTCCTGGGCAAGCCCTTTTCGATGGAAGACCTCGACAGTGCCATTAGAGCGGTTAACCGTAATGGCTGTACCAATAGCCTGGTTGGCACCCAGGCCAACTCACAGGCCAACATTCAGGTCAACGCACAGATACAGGCGGAAAATGCCCCCATTTTTGATGCATCGGTTATCGATGAGGATATTCATAAACTGGGCCTGGAGCGTGTCGAGGCAATGCTGGATGTTTTTCACCGCAGCGGTGGCGCACAATATGCTGTATTACTGAAAGCGATTGAACTGCAAGTACCGGTGACCATTGAAAAAGCGGCGCACAAACTGCGCGGCGCGGCGGGGAACTTTGGCCTGCAACAATTGTGTGCACTGCTGACCACAATAGAGGCTCAGGCCAAACGACAAGTGTCCATCCCTGACGTGCACTGCCAGCAACTGCAAGACAACTACACCCAGGCAGTGGCGGCGCTAAAAGCACACATAGCAAAATATAAACCTAAATTCCGCAGTTGAATCGTAGCGAGGGCGTCTAAGGTGCTGAAGATGAAGTGTTTTTACCAGAATTTTAGCCATCCTGTAGTGATTCTACAGGTGAAGCTGAAATGCTGGTAAAAGCGCTTTAGATTCAGTGCATTAGGTGGTCGCAGTAGATTCAACTGAGGAATTTAGGATAAATAAAGATAACTCGATGAGGACGTAGGGCAATGCACCTGGAACCTGAAATAAAAACCTTTATCGCACGCAGTGAATCCTTGTACACCACCAGCGTCGCGGCCCGCATTGAAGACCAGCGCGCCATCTACGATCAGGTTTGCGCACACTTTACCCCGGCGCCGCCCAGTGGCCTGCACTGCTACGATGCGGTGATCGACACCCCCAACCACAGCGTACCCGTGCGCTGGTATTGGCGGCGGCAGCGCAGCAATGCGCCGTGCCTTGTCTATTTTCACGGGGGTGGTTTTGTCGTTGGCGGGCTGGACAGCCACGATTTTATCTGTGCAAAGCTGGCCCACGATACGGCTTGCAAGGTGGTCTCGGTCGATTACCGGCTGGCCCCGGAGCATGTTTTCCCGGCGGCTTTTGACGACTGTTTTGGGGTTGTGCACGCCCTGCAAGGCACGCCAGAGGAGTACGCTATCGATGCCCGTAAAATAATCCTGTGTGGCGACAGTGCCGGGGGCAATTTAGCGGCGGCAGTCGCGCTCGCCAACCGGGACGGGGGTGGCCTGCCACTGCTGGGGCAGATTATGGTTTACCCGGCGGTGACCCATGCACTGACACTGCCCGCCTACACCGAGTGTGCCAACGCCCCCATGCTGAGCACCCGTGACGTGGCTTTCTATCACAGGATCTACCTGGGGGAAGGTGGTACTCCAGGCCCCTATAACACCCCTTTGCTGGCCAGCGACTTTGGCAACCTACCGCCTGCGCTGTTGTTGCCGGTGGAATACGACCCCCTGCGGGATGATGCCTACGCCTACCAGGAAAAACTCCTGGCGGCGGGCACACAATCCACTCTACACCTGGGTAAAGGCTTGGTGCACGGGTGCCTGCGGGCCATAGAAACCAGCCCTGGTGTGCAGTTGATGTATCAAAAAATACTGGGGTTTATTCATTCTTGCCTCTGATTGAGAACGGCTCCTGGCCAGACTCTTAGGGCCGCAGCTTTCGCTTGATCACCCCGTATTGGCACGCGCATGAAAAATAAAGCCAATGACATTCATCAACAACTGCGCGCCCAAAATGGAGGTAATACCCGTTGGGTCGTAAGGTGGTGCAATCTCAACCAGGTCGATGCCGACAATATTGCCGCCGTTGCGTATTGCCACTGCCTGAATAATCTCCAACACCTCGTAGTATTGAAATCCCCCGTGGCTGGGTGTGCCGGTGCCGGGTGCAATAGAGGGGTCGAAGCCATCGATATCAATCGTGATGTAATAAGACGCGCAATCGGGGATTTGATCAACCACGCCCTGCACACCGAGCCGCCGTATATCGCGCACCGAAAGAATCGTCGAGCCAGCGGCACGCGCTGCATCATAATCCTGGCGGTTAGACGAAGAGACATTGCGGATACCCATTTGCGTCATACCGACAATATGGTTCATCTCTGAGGCGCGCCGCAGTGGGTTGCCGTGGCCGTAGCGCACCCCGTGGCGCTCATCGACAAAATCGAGGTGCGCATCGAAATGCAGAATATGAATCGGCCCTCGATCGGCAAATGCCTCAATAATCGGCGCATGTACCGAGTGATCGCCACCAATCGATATTGGCATCACCCCGGCTTCGAGTATTTTGCGCACGGCGGCATAGGTATTGCGGTGGCTCTTTTCCATATCGGTGTGGACGATATCAGCATCACCCACATCGACAATGCGTACCTGATCTTGCGTTAAATAGAGCTTGTCGTCTTCAAAATCATAGGCACCACCGTGTCCAAACGAGAAGAGCGTCGATGCCTCGCGTACACCACGCGGCCCAAACCGTGCGCCTGATCGCCACTGCGTGCCCATATCGTTGGGCACACCGAGAATCGCTACATCGGCGTCGATATTATCCCAGTCGGTGCAAATCGGTGCCTTGGCAAAGGTGCAGTGACCGACAAAGGGCAGGTTCAGCCGCCCGGATTCATAGCTGTTTTCTGACATAATCATTATTCTCTTAACATTGACAAGCTTGAGTAAGCCAAGCTTAAAATAAAAAATCAGCTATTTCACGCATTGATAGGTTTTCTACTGACCGGTCTGGCGATGGTGACAGGCTATCGCCACTGGCAGGCGCAGGGCCGGGCGACTGCCGGTATCGGCCAGACCGACAAGCCGCTGGCGTTGGTCAACCGCGACCTGTTCGGCGCCAAAAACCTCGCCTGGCAGTTGGCCCGCATAATCAAAAGCCGCGATACCCGGCCACCGATGACGATATTTACCCGAGAGAGAGCTTGGGTTCTCAGCTATCCTGGCGCTTGTGGTACTGGCGGGCTTTAGCCTTAAAGACATTGAGCGGGGTATCCAGCCAATGATTGCGGCTGGTTGAAGCCATAGTCTATTCCAACCCTATTAAGTGATAAAAAGACGCTTTACAGTTGCGCTGCCGAACACCCGTTTTAGGCAGTGTGTCGCGAAAGGTCACCAATAATGCAGAGATCAGTTGCCATATCGTCAGATAGCCCGACGTATATCGAGTGCGCAAACTGAACCGGACAGGCGCCCAGCGATGCACTTAATTCAGCCCCAAGGCCTGCTTTCTCTGGTCAGCCCAGGTGCGCAATATCTGATCGATTGCCAACCCAATAAAAGCAACACATAAACCCAATACCAGCCCGTTGCCGACACCGGCTCTATCCGACAGGGATTTGAGAATCAATTGGCCGAGATCGTCGGTGCCGATCAAGGCGCCAATAATGACCATCGCCAGCGCAAACACGACTGTTTGATTTACCCCTAACGCCAAATGTGGGAATGACATTGGCAGCTCAATGAACAAATAGCGTTGCACGCGGTTAACGCCGGACATCGCACCGGCATCGTGCAGCGATGGGGGTACGGTTAACAGGCCCTGGATCGTATAGCGCGTGGCCGGGACGGTGGCGTAGACGACAATCGCAATCAGCACCGAGGTATCCGTCACGCCGAACAGCATCATTACCGGAATCAGGTAGATAAACGACGGAAAGGTCTGAAAGGTATCGCAAATCGTCAACATAATGCGGGTCGTGACCGGGTGTTGAGCGCACAGGGTTCCGGTAATGATGCCGATGGTGGTCGATATCAGAACGGCTAAGGTCATCAGGTAGGCGGTGATCAGCGCCCTATCCCACCACTCGGTCAGCGCGATAAACAGCAGAAATCCACCCACGCTTAGCGCAACCCGTATGCCACCGACAATATACCCAGTGCCCATTGCCAGCACGAAGGTCGCGACAACCGGCATACCGAGATAGGCGGTCTTGACTGGCACCAGCACACCGATGATCAACCACTCATTAAACCCCTTGAGCGTGTAAAAAAAGGTATCCCAGACCCAGTCGACGGCGGCCTGCCAGAAATCCTGTGTGGTGAGACCTTTGTTATGCGGAATCAGGTTGAGGTAATTGAAGCCCTCCTTGAAAATAAACGAACCAATAACGGCGAGAATGATGCCGACGACAAAAACGACAGCGAAAATCAGCGCAAACTTATGCCGTTCGATAAACGATAAGTTGGCGAAGTAATCGACCTGCTTATTGGCCCAGGCGAGTGACATCCGGTCCAGCACAATCGCGATTAGAACGATACAGACACCGATTTCCAGCGCCAGGCCGATCCTCAGTTGGTTGAGCGCAATTAACAAATCGTTACCCAGCCCCTTGGCGCCGATCAGCGAGGCAATGACCACCATCGCCAGGCATTGCATGATGACCTGGTTAACCCCAATGAGAATATCCCGCCGGGCTGTCGGAATCAGCACTTTGAGCAACAATTGCCAGTTAGTGCAGCCGCACATCATGCCCGCTTCACCGATCTCGGGGGGCAGTTTTTTCAGGCCCAGTACGGTCAGGCGCACCATTGGTGGCGTTGCAAAAATGACTGTGGCAATTGCGCCCGCATGGTCGCCGATACCAAAAAATACCATCACCGGGATCAGATAGGAAAAGGCCGGCATGATTTGCGCCACGTTGAGCAATGGGTTCAGTACACTTTCCACAAGCTTACTTTTAAAGGCCCAGACACCCAAAATAAGGCCGAGCAACACCGAGATGGGCGCGGCAATTAATACGAAGGACAGTGTTTGCATCGACGGTTCCCACTGCCCGAAAATCGCGATGTAAGCGAATGTGAAACCGACAAAGATGGCCAGCCGCAGTCCATTCAGTGCATAGCCGAGAATGATGGCGCCCCCGGCAACCACGGTCCACGGCAACGCCGGCCAGCGCGCCCAGGGGTTCGCTGTGGCCCAATCCCAACTCGTGAAGGTGACAATCGTCTTCACGCCACCCAACATGATTTCGCGAATAAACTCGATAAGGAACAGAATTACACCCGAGGCTGAGCGGGTGAGCTGGTTCATCAGCGGCTTTTGTTCGTATTCCTCAATATCTGGATCCCAGACATCGATTAACCACCAATCGTACAAAACGTAGTTGACCGAATCGTTGATAATGAGCGGAAGCCCCTTGAGCAACGGAGGCAGGCGCCAAAGGTAATTGCTATCCGACGGGGCAATGCTGATGCACAGTACAATAAATACAATTAACAGCAGTGCAAACTGCAGGTATTTCTTTTGTCGGAGTGCTTCGATCATAACGCTTGCCCGGTGGTGTGACCGGAACGGCCGCCAAACAGGATGCTAATCACCTTGGAGGCATGCAATGAGCCCACGGTCTCGCCCGCGTCATCGACAACCACAACGGCTTTGTTGGCACTCAGAATAACTTCGGCCACGGTTTCGATAATGGCGTCTTTTGAAATCTTTAAATCACTGAAGTCCTCATTGGGGTCGAAGGGGTCCATCACCGATTCAATCTTAAGCACTTTTTCCCTCGGTACGTCCTCGGTGAATTTGCGCACGTATTCGGTGGCCGGGTTGAGAACGATATTGGCCGGTGTATCGAGTTGCTCGATAACGCCATCCTTCATGATCGCGATGCGGTCGGCGAGGCGCAGGGCTTCGTCAAAGTCATGGGTTACAAATAAAATGGTTTTGCCGAGAACACCCTGCAGCCGCAGGAACTCATCCTGCATCTCCTTGCGGATCAGCGGGTCGAGCGCGGAAAAAGGCTCGTCGAGAAACCATATATCGGGTTCAATCGCGAGCGAGCGGGCGATGCCGACGCGCTGTTGCTGGCCGCCTGATAGCTGCCGTGGGAAATAATTTTCGCGGCCGGTGAGGCTCACCAGGTCCACCATTTCCTTGGCCCGAGCTATGCTGTCCTTAGTACTAACGCCCTTGACCTGCAATGGGAAGGCGATGTTTTCCAGTACGGTTTTGTGGGGCAGGAGCGCGAAACTCTGAAACACCATGCCCATCTTGCTGCGGCGCAAGTTGATCAGCTCCTTGTCATTCATCTCCAGAATATTTTCACCTTCTATGTAGATTTCCCCGGCGGTCGCCTCGCTCAGCCGGGAAATGCAGCGCATCAGTGTCGACTTGCCGGAACCCGACAAGCCCATAATGATCAGCAGTTCGCCCTTGTGCACCTCGAACGAGGCATTGTTGACCCCGACAATGCATCCAGCTTCCTGGAATCTGGCGGCGTCGACGACACCATTGGCCTGTTTCAGCATACTGTGCGCATTATCGCCAAAAATCATGTAGACCGATTCGCAACGGATGACCGGCTCATTTGCAGGTGCTGTTGTAGATGGTGAAGACATATTTAACTTCTTGATCTAGTTATTAGCTTATAAAACTACCACATTTAGGCGGGCAAATACCTTATCGCTTCCAAAAAAAAGCCCCCCTGGTTTGATACTGAACACCAGGAGGGCTTTCGTTTCCAGCTTTTATCTACCGCCAGCTTACTGAGTCCAGGGTTTCCAGACAGCTTCGTTGTCCGCCAGCCACTTCTTGCCGGCATCCTTATGGTCCATTTTTTCAATGTCGACCAAGGCGGCCATTTGGCCAACTTGTGTGGTCGTGAACGACAGTTGTGAGAAAGCTGTATAGGCCGCCGGATGCGTTTTCGGGAACTTGTAGTTCGCCGCTTTCTTCAACCAGCCTTTAGGCGATCCGCAACTGCCATCGCCACCGTCAACCTTACGGCAACCGGCGGTGTAAGGAGGGAACTCGATGAAGGTGAAGCCTTCGGCATCGGTGAAGTTCGGGGTCCAGTTAAAGATAATCGTACCGCGCCCCTCTTTCTTGGCAGAGGCCAGTTCGGTCCACAGTGCATCGGCGCCACCAGCGAATTTAACGGTCCACTTGTCAGCGAGGCCGAGTGCTTCAAGCCGCTCTGGCATCAGGTTGCCGTGCCAGCTTTGCGGGCCTTCCAACCAGCGGCCTTTGCCGCCTGAATCAGCGGTGGTGAAGTTTGCATGGCAATCTTTCAGCGCTTCCCACTTAGGCAGACCAGGGCACAGGCCTTTTTCGATTACCCAGGTTGGAACACCCATTTCTTCGAGCGTGCTCGCTTCGTGGGTACCGGCGTCAATTAGACCGCCCTTGGCCATAGCGTTGTAGAACGATTTACCGAAAGTCGACTGCCAGACTTCGTGCGAAATTGTCACGTCGCTGTTGCGAATCGATTCGTACACAGCCTGAGAGTCCGCAGGCACGTACTCGACGTTATTGCCCATGGACTCGAACATGCCGCCAATAACGTAGGCCATGACAATCTGGCTGGACCAGTTGTGTATCGGAATGATGATCGGTGCCGTGCTGTCGGCCGCTTTGGCAGCGCCTGATGCAGCTAGAGCGACAGCAAGAGACCCTGCCGCTATTGTGTTTTTAAAGTGCTTTAATATTTTCATCTATGTTTTTCCTCCAGTAAAAAGTAACTGTTTGTTGGATTAAAAATTACCGAATAGAGAGTGAAGCCTGCACGGTAACCTGCCCGAGTATACGGAGCAATTAAAAACCTGGGTGGTTATTTTATGAACAGTTGTGGTCGTTTATTCATGGCTGTTAACACACTGTAAATAAACCTCTCCTGGTTTTCCTGGAACGCTAATGCAAAAGCTTTTTGGGAATGCTAAACGACACCGTTTCCTCAACCCCCGAGGCTTCTGTAACTACGGCATGCCCACGCCCGATGAGCAGTGTAATAACCTGCTGCACCAACACCTCGGGTGCCGATGCCCCGGCGGTAACGCCCACGTGTCGCTTACCCTGTAGCCACTGATCCTGAATGTCATCGGCCTTGTTAATCAGGTAAGACTCGATGCCACCGCGCTCGCCCAGTTCGCGCAGGCGGTTGGAGTTGGAGCTGTTGGCGGCGCCTACTACCAACAGTAAATCGACTTTGTGCGCCAGCGCCTTGACAGCATCCTGGCGGTTTTGGGTGGCGTAGCAAATGTCTTCTTTGTTGGGGGTTTTGATGCGCGGAAAGCGCTGTTTGAGGGCGTCGATAATGGTTTGTGTGTCGTCGACGGATAAGGTGGTCTGCGAGACAAATGCCAGTTTATCCGGGTCTTTTACCACCAGGGTGGCGACATCCTGCGGCGATTCGACCAGGATGATGCGCCCGCCCCTGTGGGTGTCATAGCGGCCCAGTGTGCCTTCCACCTCCGGGTGCCCGGCGTGGCCTATCATCACCACCTCGCGGCCCTCGCGGGAGTAGCGCACCACTTCCATATGCACTTTGGTCACCAGCGGGCAGGTGGCATCGAAGACGTGCAGGTCACGCCGGTTGGCCTCCTGCTCGACGGCGTGTGAAACCCCGTGAGCGCTGAAGATAACCGTGGCGCCGTCTGGCACTTCATCCAGTTCGTTGACGAATAGGGCGCCTTTGTCGCGCAGGTTGTCGACCACAAAGCGGTTGTGCACCACTTCGTGACGTACATAGATCGGCGCGCCGTAGAGGCTCAGCGCCCGCTCGACAATTTCAATAGCGCGGTCGACCCCAGCGCAAAACCCACGCGGGTTAGCCAGGGTGATTTGTAGGGGGCTTTTTGTCGGTATCATCATTGGCCTGGTTATCGACCGGATTGTCGGCCCGGTTATCAGCAGAAAAGGATTGAACAATTAATAGCGCAGCACCAACAGAGATAGCCGCATCGGCAATATTGAATGCTGGCCAATAACAGTGGCCGCGCACGCCGCTAAATCCAATAAAGCAGCTATCGGCGCTGTAATAAACCTGAATAAAATCGATAACGTAGCCATAAATCACCCTATCGACCAGGTTGCCGACTGCACCACTGAGAATGAATGCCAGGGCGCAGGCCAGCAGGCGCGAGGCGTTATTTTGTGGGCTGTGTGTTGCTGCACACAAGCGCTTTAGCCAAATAATTAACACCACGCTAACCACTGCACTCAAGATGGTAAAAAACCAGCGTTGCCAGCCTCCTGCATCGCTCAAAAAACTGAATGCCGCACCGGGGTTATAGGCCAGCGTGGCGTTTAACCCAGGGAACACAGCTACCGGCTGGTAGAGTACTAATGTGGTATTGGCGTAGGTTTTACTGAGCTGGTCGGCGATTAGTAATAGCACACTGAGCGCCAGCCAGTGCTGTAGTTTTCCGGCCCCCTTAAACGGCTGGTTTGTTTTGTGTATATCAGGCAAAGCGGCGCTGCTCACCGTCACCATCGACATTACTCACACAGCGACCACACAATGTGGGGTGTACGCTGTGCGCGCCAACATCGGCGCGATGGTGCCAGCAGCGATCACACTTGGCGTGTCCGCTGGTGCGTGCGTCGATCCACAGCGTGTGGTGTTCTGTTTCGGCGGCCTGCGCATCGCCCTTGTCTGCGGTATCTGCCAGGTGGGCCTCTGAGGTGATTAACACAAAGCGCAGCTCATCGCCGAGCCTGGCCAGGGTGTTTTGCAGGGGGCCATCACAGTAAAGGGTGACATTGGCATCCAGCGAGGAGCCAATATCACCGGCTACACGCAATGCCTCCAGTTGCCTGGCCACGGCCACGCGTATCTCGATTATGGTATCCCACTCCGCCGCGCTGAGCGTGTCGTTATCATTCAAAGCGAACAGCCCGGTGTACCAGGTGTGCAAAAACACTGAATCACCGTGCGGATCCTGTGAGTCATTATTACCGGGGATATGCCGCCACAGCTCTTCGGCGGTGAAACTCAATACCGGCGCCACCCAGCGCACCAGCGCGTGGATGATATGAAACATCGCGCTTTGTGTGGAGCGGCGGGCCACGCTATCGTGCTGGGTGGTGTACTGCCGGTCTTTGATAATATCGAGGTAAAACCCACCCATTTCCACCGAACAGAAGTTGTGTACACGCTGGTAAACGTGATGGAAGTTGTAGTCGAGGTAGGCCTCGCGCACCGTTTCCTGAACGCGCCGCGCCTGGTCGACCGCCCAGCGATCCAGCGCCAGCATATCTTCTGCGGGCAGCAGGTCGGTGCGCGGGTCGAAGCCCGCCATATTGGCCAACAGAAAGCGGGCGGTATTGCGGATGCGGCGGTACACATCGGCGGTGCGCTTTAAAATCTCATCAGAGACGCTGACATCACCGGTGTAATCGGTCGAGGATACCCATAGACGGATAATATCCGCGCCCAGGTTATTGATGACTTTTTGCGGCGCCACGACATTGCCCACCGATTTAGACATCTTGCGGCCCTTGCCGTCGACCACATAGCCGTGGGTCAGCACTTGCTTATACGGGGCTTGGCTGTTGATCGCCACGCTGGTAAGAATCGAGGAGTGAAACCAGCCACGGTGCTGGTCTGAACCTTCCAGGTACATATCGGCCGGGTAGGTTTGCTGTGCGCGTGGCAGCAGCACGTGTGACCAGGTGGTGCCGGAGTCAAACCACACATCCAGCACATCGTGGGATTTGTCGTACTGGCTGGCATCGTCGCCAATCAGCGTGTGCGCATCGAGATCAAACCATGCCTGGATACCGGCTTTCTCGACGTGTTGGGCCACTGTTTCCATAATCGACGCTGTATCCGGGTGTAATTCACCGGTTTCTTTGTGCACAAAAAACGGAATCGGGATGCCCCAGTAGCGCTGGCGGGAGATACACCAGTCGGGCCGGTTTTCGATCATACCCTCGATACGCGCCTGGCCCCAAGTGGGAACCCAGCGCACTTTGCGAATCTCGGCGAGTGTTTCAGTGCGCAGGTTTTGGGTATCCATACTGATAAACCACTGGGGCGTGGCGCGAAAGATAATCGGGGTTTTGGTGCGCCAGCAAAACGGGTAGCTGTGGGTCAGTAATGCCTGGTGTACCAGCGCACCATGCGCCTCAAGCACCGACAGCATATGCTGGTCGACCTTGTGTACGTGCTCACCGGCAAACAGGTCGATATGGGCTTCGTAAACGCCATTGCTGTCGACCGGGTTGAGTAATTCCAGCGCGTATTTTTTACCGGTATTAAAATCGTCAACACCGTGATCCGGGGCCGTGTGTACACAGCCGGTGCCCGCCTCGGTGGTGACGTAATCACCCATCACCATAAGCGAATCACGCGAATAAAACGGGTGTTTCAGCACAGTGTGTTCAAGATCGGCACCACTGCAGGTACCCAATACCTGGTGCGCTTCAACGCCGTAGCGCTGCATCACCGATTCGACCATCGCCTCGGCGATAACAATGCACTCCGCGCCCGCGCCCAATTCGCACTGTACCAATGCGTAGCGCAGCTCAGGGTTGACCGCCACTGCCTGATTGCCGGGCAGTGTCCAGGGCGTGGTCGTCCAGATAACCACCGATACGGGACAGCTTGGCGCGGTATCAAATAAACGGGCCAGGGCGGCGGGGTCTTGTGGGGTGAAGCGCACATCGATGGAGAGTGATTTTTTGTCGTGATATTCCACCTCGGCTTCTGCCAGTGCCGAGTGTGCACCGACGCTCCAATATACAGGTTTAGTACCCTTGTATACGTGCCCTTTGCTGACAATCTGTGCCAGTGCGCGGATTGTATCGGCCTCGTTTTGGAAGGCCATTGTCAGGTAGGGGTTGTCCCAGTCACCGAAAACACCCAGGCGTTTAAAGTCCTCGCGTTGTCCTTCGATTTGTTTTTGCGCGTATTCGCGGCACTGTTGGCGAAAGCTGGCCTCATCGATTTTAATGCCGGGCTTGCCACTTTTCTTTTCCACCTGGTTTTCGATGGGCAGGCCGTGGCAGTCCCAGCCGGGAATATAGTGGGCGTCGAAGCCTTCCATTTGTCGGCATTTGACGATGGTGTCTTTTAATACTTTGTTTAATGCGTGGCCTATATGGATTGTGCCGTTGGCGTAGGGAGGGCCATCGTGTAAGACGAATTTTTCGCGGCCTGCCGCCGCTGTGCGCATGCGCTGGTAAATGTCGCAGGCATTCCAGCCACGCAGTGTGTCTGGTTCGCGTTGGGCTAGGTTGGCCTTCATGGGGAAGGCGGTGCTGGGCAAGTTTAGTGTATCTTTGTAGTTGCTCACGGGGATCCTGCTGGCGATCAGTGGTTTTTAACCACAATAAGTTCGTTAGGGTTATTGTGAATACCTAATGTATTTGGTTTAGGTTTAAGGTCGAAAAGCCGAGTACTTTAACGTAAATTTGAGGGCGTGTGAGGGTTTTGTGGCGTGTTTTGTGTTGAGAAGAGCTGTAGAGGCTTCGCTCGTGGTGTAAAGGTATTCCTGTCAGCTTCTTCTATGCACACTAAAGGCTTTAACCTAATCTTCAGCACCTTAGACGCCCTCGCTACGATTCAACTGCGGAATTTAGGTTTAAGTGCCTGTTCGCGTCTTGTTTTTCCGTATAATCGCGCCACCTAGGTACAGATCTGATCCCGTGCAAGTAGCCCCTATCAAAACCAGTGTACAGACGAATAAGCTGCAAAAGCGCCTGCGGCGGCAGACCGGTAAGGCGATTGAAGCGTTTAATATGATCCAGGACGGGGATAGGGTGATGGTCTGTCTGTCTGGCGGTAAGGATTCGTATACGCTGCTGGATGTGCTTATTAGTCTGCAAACCAGCGCCCCTGTCCGTTTTGAGCTGGTGGCGGTTAATCTCGATCAAAAGCAACCCGATTTTCCTGAGCATGTTTTGCCGCAGTACCTGAGTGACCTCGGCGTGCCGTTTCATGTTCTGGAGCAGGATACTTACAGCGTGGTCAAGCGGGTGATTCCAGAGGGTAAAACGATGTGCGGTTTGTGTTCGCGGTTGCGCCGTGGATCGCTGTATACGTTTGCTGAGCAGGAAGGTTTTAACAAGATTGCGCTCGGTCATCACCGTGACGATATTATGGAAACCTTTTTTATGAATTTATTCCACGGCGGGAAGCTGAAAACAATGCCACCCAAGTTGCGCAGCGATGATGGCAAGCATGTGGTTATCCGGCCACTGGCGTACTGCAAAGAGCGCGATATTGCCGCCTACGCGAAGTGGAAACAATACCCGATTATTCCGTGTAACCTGTGTGGCAGCCAGAGTCATTTACAACGCGTGGCGATGAAGAAAATGCTGAGTGATTGGGAAAAACAGTTCCCCGGTAGAGTCGAGAGTATTTTTGGTGCCATGCAAAACGTGGCGCCCTCACATTTAATGGACCAAACACTTTACGACTTTGACCACTTTGCCAGAAAAACTGATGCAGAGGAAGCGACAGAGACTAATGAACCGCTACCACCGGCATTTCAAAGTGATGCACAAATCATCCGTTTTCTGCCTTAACCAGTCAGCAGAAAACAAAATCTGCTCAAATACCCACACGATCCCGCAATCGATAATAATGAATCGACGGCGCTAAAAACCACGGTTTGCCATAGTAGTACGGGCGCGTTTGAAAACGCGTGCTATCCAACCCCGTCTCGCCTGCTTTTATGCCAATAACCTTTTGCCCCAGGCGCGTACCAAAATAACTCGCCAGCGAAACCCCGGAGCCGCAATACCCCATCGCGTAATACACACCCTGGTGTTGGCCAATATGGGGCATGCTGTCGAAGGTATAGCCAACAAACCCCATCCACGAGTGGCTGATTTTTGTCGACTTCAACGCGGGCAGGATACGCACCATCTCGCGGTGCAGGTGGGGTGCCGTTGTACGTGGGTCGGTCTCCTGGATACTCACCCGACCACCAAAAACAATGTGCCTGCGATCAGGTGAGGCGCGGTAGTAGACAACCAGCTTGCGGGTATCAGAGTACACGCGATTACCGGGTAGCAATTGCTCAACCTGTGATACGTCCAGTGTTTCGGTAGCGATCACGTAACTGCCGATGGGGATGATACGTCGCTGTTGCCAGGGGGTTAGCGCGCCGGTGTAACCACTGGTTGCGAGCACTACATCGCGTGCGTTGACTCTGCCGCGTGCGGTGTGCAGAACAAACCCCGCGCCATCGCGCTCGATATTGTCGACTTTGCTGTGTGGGGCGATACACGCCCCGGCGGCCTGCGCCCGCGCCAGTAAACCCAGGTGGTATTTGCCAGGGTGTAGCGAGGCGTGCTGGGTAAAGACGATACCGCCGTGGTATCTATCGGTATCGATCTCATTGTGCTGCTGCGCACGTGGCACCATGTAACTGTCGACCTCCAACCCTTTGGGCTGGTGTTCACAGCGCCGTGCCAACGCCTGGTATTGCCGGGGGTTGTGAGCGGCATGAAAACGACCCGCCTGATGAAAATCACATTCGATTCCTTCCTGCGTAACAAAGTCGCTGATCCAGGCGAGCGCGTTGTGGCCTTCGCGCAGAATCTGCACGGCCTTTTCTGTGCCGTATTGTTTGCTTAGCTGTTCAACGCTGGGCTTAAAGCTGGTGCTAACCTGCCCGCCATTGCGCGAGCTACATCCCCAGCCTGCATCTTCAGCATCGAGTATCAGTGTGCTGCGCCCTGCACGGGCGGTTTGAATGCCCGCACATAAGCCGGTGTAGCCAGAACCAATAATGGCAACATCCACATTGCCTGGCAGGTCGGTAACTTCAATCTGTGGTCTCGGCGCGTGTTCCCACCAGTAAGGCAGTTGTTTGAAATTATCCGTAAATAATGGATCACTCATCAGTTTGTTCCAGGGCAAAATGCACTTAGAGAGTGCCGGAAAAGCGCCACACTCGCAACATTTTCCGGCACTCTCTACAGGTGCCTAAACCCGACAGGCTCCTAGGTGTATTACATCCCTTCCCTGATGGTGTTAACAGGCGATGAGGTTGAGGTTACTGTTGGTATTCGTTGATCGCCTTTTCCAGTGTTTCGTACTCATCACAAGCAAAAAAGCAGGCTTCATCCAGGATTGCCAGGCGCTCTTTGGCTTTTTCAAGCTGGCCAGTTTCCAGGAATAGTTGACCGAGGTATTCGTTGGCTGCTTTGTGTTCCGGGTCGACAGTCAGGGCGCGATTGTAGTATTGCACGGCGAGTCCGTACTCTTTCTGTTTGCGGTAGCTGTAACCCATCAGGCTGAGTATATCGGCGTCGTTTCTATCCTTGGCGAGTAGTTTTTTCAGCTTGGCAATAGCCTGGTCATATTTGCCCGCATTGACCATTTTTTGGATGGGTTCAAGTGGTGAGCCTTCGTATTTGGCCAGTGTGTGGGCGCTAAATATGAGCAGTGTGAGTGCAAAAATACTGCTTATTAGTTGTTTTGTGGTGGGGAGTCGGTGCATTGGGTAGTGCCTCTGTCGGTAATGAATTGGGTTGCTAGGTGTTTAGAGTACTTGGGTATTGGTGTCGGTTCAAAGGTTAATGAGGTCAGTATTAGAGGGTGTTCTCAAATTACCTGGGTGAAGTGGGTTTCGAGGTGTTTTTTATGCTGGCAGGGTGCACGGTAGTGAGTTTTTTTAAAAACGCCAAAATTTCCCGTTCGGTTTGCTTGTCGCCTTTTTCGATGGCGATAGGCAGGCCATGGTTAAATATGGCTTTGGCGCCTGTTTTGTCTCCCGTTTTGAGCAGTGCCTTGCCAAGGAGTTTGTACGCGGCTGAGTAGTGTGCATCGTGGGCAATACACGCCTGTAAATGCGGTATGGCCGCAGGGAATTGTTTATCGTTGAAATAGGCGCTGCCCAGGCCAAAGCGCAGCATTGCATCGTCGCGGCCACCCGCTAACAGGTTTTCCAGATTGTCGGTGATGCTCATGTTCTTAACCTTCATTAAACCTAAAATAATCGCGACATTTCCAGTCAGGTGCGCGCCGCTGTATTGGTGTCAGTTCTCGGTACGCGTATTATCCGCCCATCTATAGAGTCTAGCGTATGAGGGGTTATCGTGAATACACAGAAAAGGGTTGTTATCGTCGGTGGTGGCAATATGGGCGTTGGCCTGTTGTACCATCTTGCAGAAGCGGGCTGGAAGGATATTGTTCTGCTGGAGAAAGATGAACTGACTTCCGGTTCTACCTGGCACGCAGCGGGCCTGTGTCCCAGTTTTATCGCCGATTACAATATGTCGAAGATTCACCATTACGGCAATACCCTGTACCCCAAGCTTGAAGCGATGACCGGCCAGTATGTCAGTTGGCACGGCTGCGGTTCGATTCGCTTTGCTACGAATCAACACGAGCTGGATTATTTTCGCCTGGTGGCGGGTATCGCCGATAATTCAGGGGCGAAGATGGAGATTATCGATACCGCCAAAATTGCACAAATCCTGCCACATGTGCAGCTCGATGGCGTGGTCGGCGGCGCCTGGACGCCGGAAGATGGCCATGTCGACCCCGCCGGAGTGTGTAATGCCATGGCCATCGCCGCCCGCAATATGGGTGCAGAAATTGTGCGCAATTGCCAGGTGACCAATATCCAGCAAACCGCCAGCGGCGAGTGGCAGGTGGTAACGGAAAACGGCAATTACACCTGTGAGCATGTGGTCAACGCCGGGGGGAGTTACGCAGGGCGTATCGCCGCCTGGAATGGTCTCTACCTGCCCATTACTAACATGAAGCACCAGTATATTGTTACTGATACCTGCCCTGAATTCCTGGAAACCGATGTCGAGATGCCCGTTATTCGTGATCCGCGCTGTTCTGCCTATTATCGCCAGGAGCAAAAATCCGGTCTGATCGGTATCTATGAAACCGCTGGCTCGCGGGAGGCCTGGGCGAATTCCGGGGGCGTGCCGGAATGGGCTTCTACTAATGAGTTATTCGAGGCTGAGTACGATCCGATTATGCCGTGGCTGGAAGGTGTCATGGAGGCGATGCCGATCTGGGCTGAGCTGGGGATGAAACGCACGGTCAATGGCTCGATTCCCCACACCCCCGATGACAATCCCCTGCTCGGTCCGGTGCATGGCCTGAGAAATTACTGGCTGTGCTGTGGTTCGGCGATTGGTATCGCCCAGGGTGCGGGCTGCGGTAAATACCTGGCGCAGTGGATTGTCGATGGCGAATCGGAGATCAATATGGCGGGCCTCGACCCGCGTCGCTTCGGTGCGTATGCCGATCAGAATTACACCCGTGACAAGGCCTTCCAGGCCTATGAGCATATGTACATTTTGCATTTGCCCGGTCACGAGCGGCCCGCCTCGCGCAACCGCCGCACAACGCCGCTGTTCGATAAGCTCAATACGATGGGCGCGGTGCACACCGAGGCACACGGTTGGGAACGACCCAAGTGGTTTTCGCTCGACGGCGCGGCGGAGGATGTCGGTTTTCGCCGTGGCAATGCGTTTCACGCCGTCGCCGAAGAGTGCCGGGCGGTGCGCGAGCGCGTGGGGATCATGGATTTATCCAGCTTTGCCAAGTACGACGTCACCGGCCCGCAGGCGGAGCAATTGCTCAACCGCCTCACCGCAAATAAAATTCCCCAGCGGGCAGGCGGTATCGGCCTGACACATATGCTCACTCAAAACGGTTGTATCGAAAGCGAAATGACGCTTACTCGATTGGCCGACGATCATTTCTACGTATTGTCGGGCGCCGGTGCTGAGGAAAAAGACTGGGATATGTTGACGCAGGGTAAGCGCGATAACGAAGCAGTCACCATCACCAATATCACCGATGACTACGGTATGTTGGTGCTCGGCGGACCAAAATCGCGTGAAGTGTTAGCGCAACTGAGTGACGCGCCGTTGGATAACGCGCACTTCAAATGGTTGACGGGTCAGCAGATTAACGTCGCCGGGGTGCCGGTACGGGCGTTGCGCGTCTCTTACGTCGGTGAGCTGGGCTGGGAGCTGCATATACCTATGGCACAGCTCGAAACGGTGTACGACGCCGTTTGGCAGGCGGGACAGGCGCATGGCATCGCCAATTTTGGCGCCTACGCGCTCAATAGCATGCGCATGGAAAAAGCCTACCGGGGTCTGCACGCGGAACTAACCAACGAAATCACCTTGATTGAGGCTGATATGCAACGCTTTGTGGCTTTGGATAAAGGTGATTTTATTGGTCGGGAGGCGACCGCAAAGCGCCAGCAGGCCGGTGTCTCGATCAAGCTCGCCTATGTCGAAGTCAACGCCAATGACAACGATGTGGTCGGTGGTGAGCCGGTGTTTGTCGACGGTCGATGCATTGGTGTGGCCACGTCGGGTGGTTATGGCCACTACACCGGTAAGAGTCTGGCATTTATTTATGTGCCACCTGAGTACACCGAGCCCGGTTGTGAAGTGGAAATTGGTTTGCTGGGTGAGCGCTGTGCGGCGAGGGTACTGGCTGAGCCGGTTTATGATCCTGCTTCGGCAAAAATGCGGGTGTGACAGTGACATTGGGCACACAGAAAACGTTGCATTTGATTCGCCACTCGTATGCGAGTGAGGGGGCGCCCGGTACGCCGGATATTGAGCGCCCATTGAGCCAGCAGGGAGAAGCCACCTGCCAGTTTATGGCGGCAAAGATAGCCAGCAGTGGTTATCGTTTTAACGCTATATTTGTTAGTCCGGCGCGGCGTGCACAAGCCACTATTGAAATTATCAGTGACCATAGTGGTACGCTTTCGCTTAACTGGGAAACGGATAGTGGGTTATACACATTCGACTGGCATGCGCTGCTGGAATGGCTGGTACGCCAGGATGACAGCCTGGACGAGCTTGTTATTGTTGGCCATAACCCGGCAATTAGTCGGTTGGTGGTGTTTTTAACCGGTGAAGATGTTGCTCAGGTGCCGCCTTGTAGTTGGCTGACGATGGGGGTTGATATTAGCCATTGGGCGGATCTTTATCGTGAGTGTGGTGTGTTGGTTGGCCGTGTGTATCCTGATGGCTGCAAATGAGTGCGGTACAGGCGGTGAGAATGCCTTGCTAATCAAGATAGGTGTCGGCAACTGCTCCTGCGTTGCTCTAGCTCCTGTATCCCTTGTATCTCTCTCGATGTAATGTTTAGCTGATATTGCATCAGGGCGTGTGCTTTGATGTATTGCTTGTTTGCTCACGCAAAAATTGTATCAATACGCTTAACTGCACGGGCAATGGCGCTGCGCACTTGCTGGGGGGCGGTGCCGCCAATATGGCTGCGACTGGCGACGGATCCTTCGAGTGTTAATACGTCAAAAACATCCGCTTCGATTAGAGTGGAAAAGTGTTGTAACTCCGCCAGGTGTATTTCACTCAAGTCCCGCTGACTTTCAACGCCGAGGCGCACTGCGCGCCCAACGACTTCGTGGGCATCGCGAAACGGCATGCCTTTACGTACCAGGTAGTCGGCCAGGTCGGTGGCTGTGGCAAAGCCGCGCAGGGCAGCGGTGCGCATGTTGTCCGCTTTGATCTGAATAGCGGGAATCATGTCGGCAAAGGCCCGCAGGCAACCCAGCAGTGTATCGACGGTATCGAATAACGGTTCTTTGTCTTCCTGGTTGTCTTTGTTATACGCCAGTGGTTGCGATTTCATCAGTGTTAACAGGGCGATCAGGTGGCCGTTGACGCGCCCGGTTTTGCCGCGCACGAGTTCGGGTACGTCGGGGTTTTTTTTCTGCGGCATGATTGAGGAGCCGGTGCAAAATCGATCCGGCAGGTCGATAAAATCAAATTGCGCCGATGACCATAACACCAGTTCTTCAGAAATGCGTGAGAGGTGTGTCATTAATAACGCGGCGGCGGCGCAGAATTCAATGGCAAAATCGCGGTCGCTAACGGCATCCAGCGAATTCTCGGCGGGGCCATTAAAGCCGAGCAATGCGGCGCTGTAGTGCCTGTCCAGTGGGTAGCTGGTGCCCGCCAGCGCGGCGGCGCCAAGGGGCATGATGTTCATACGGTTGGCGCAGTCTTTAAGCCGGTCGGCGTCACGCAGCAACATTTCAAACCATGCCATCACGTGATGGCCAAAGGTGAGTGGCTGGGCGGTTTGCAGGTGGGTAAAGCCAGGCAATATGGTCTCTGTATTACTCCCGGCCAGCTCTACCAGGCCGTGTAACAGGCGCTTGTGTTGCTGGCTTATATCACCCAGTGCGCGGCGCAGGTAGAGGCGGATGTCGGTGGCAACCTGGTCGTTGCGGGAGCGCCCGGTGTGTAGGCGTTTACCGGCATCACCTATTTTTTCGGTCAGGCGCGCTTCGATATTCATGTGCACATCTTCACGCGCCACCGACCAGACAAATTCGCCGCGCTCAATCTCTGCTGCTATTTCATCCAGCCCCTGTACGATGGCGGTGCAGTCATCCTCACTCAGTACGCCGACTTTTTTGAGCATTTTCGCGTGAGCGCGTGAACCGGCGATGTCTTCACGGTACATGCGCTGGTCAAACGTCACCGAGGCAGTAAACGCCTCGACAAACGCATCGGTGTTTTCGCTAAAGCGGCCACCCCACAGTTTGTTTTCTTTTCCTTCGCTTTCTTTCCCTGGATGTTGCTGGTTGGGGT
This sequence comes from Gammaproteobacteria bacterium, assembly GCA_965277715.1. Taxonomy (GTDB): domain Bacteria; phylum Pseudomonadota; class Gammaproteobacteria; order JBCCGL01; family JBCCGL01; genus JBCCGL01. The sequence goes on along the minus strand of OZ255836.1, from coordinate 2,928,622 downwards.
GGGCCTGTTGCGGGTCGCTACTCATCGCTCTATTCCAATGCTGGTTTACAAAGTGCTGCAGTATAGCAATAGGGCGTGCACTGACGATTCAACTAATTAATTTAGGTTAAACCTAAATTCCGCAGTTGAATCTACTGCGAGCACCTAATGCACAGAATCTAAAGCGCTTTTACCCGCATTTCAGCTTCACCTGTAGAATCACTACAGGATGGCTAAAATGCGGGTAAAAACACTTCATCTTCAGCACCTTAGACGCCCTCGCTACGATCCAACTGCGGAATTTAGGTTAAAATGTAACCATGCAACACAAACAGAAAACCACCGCGCCCTTTTTGCCCAATTTCTGTTCAGGGGAGAGTGTATTGGTGGCCATTGTTATCGCCGAGATGCTCACCATTGTGCTGATTATGAGCAGACAAGGCGGTTTCGATATGTTGCTGCGCGACTTTGCGGTGCTCTCGCTGTTTATCGTGTGGATTGTGCTCACTGATATTGCACTGTTGTGCCTGCTAACCCGCATGGGTGAAAGATATTCCCCAGAGGTTATCGGCGTTGTCGCCTTCTTTTTGCTGCAACTGGTGACACTGTTTTACACCAGCGCGGTGTACTGGTTCTCCCCCACTTTTCTGATTACGCCCCAATGGTCTGCCAGTTGGTTGTGGGAGTACGGTGTGCGCAATCTTATTATTAGTATGATCGTGTCACTGATCGCCCTGCGCTATTTTTATATTCAGCATCAACGCCTGTTGGTTGTGCAGGCAGAATCACGGGCGCGCATTGATGCTTTACAGGCGCGCATCCGCCCTCACTTTCTCTTCAATAGCATGAATATTATTGCCAGCCTGACGCGCATTGACCCCGCGCAGGCAGAGCGCACCGTGGAAGACCTGGCCGATCTGTTTCGCGCCAGCCTCAATACCCAGCAGGACAGTCACACACTCGAAGATGAATTGCAGCTCGCCCGCAGTTATTTACGCATTGAGCACCAGCGCCTCGGTGACCGGCTCAAGGTCGAGTGGCAGACAACGGCGCCATTGCCCAGGTTGTTAGTGCCCCCATTGATTATTCAACCGCTGGTCGAAAATACGATTTACCACGGTATAGAAAAAATACCGGAAGGTGGTACTGTTTATATCGATGTGAGGCCTTGTGGTGTTAATCACTACTGCGTTGAAATCCGTAACCCTGTAAATGAACCGGGCGTAACGGGGCGCGTGGCGAACCGACAGGCACACTACAGTGGCAACCACATGGCGCATGAAAATATAGTTCAGCGCCTGGCACTCGCCTTTGGCGATAAAGCCCGTTTGACCCACCGGGCCAGTGGCGGCGAATATCACGTCACGCTGCGCCTGCCAATATCAGAACCCGATCGATAAACGACTGGAAAACCTTATGCGTGTATTAATCGTAGACGATGAACCTCTGGCCCGTGAACGCCTGGTGCGTATGGTGGGTGATATCGATGGTTTTGAGCCGGTGGGTGAAGCTGCCAACGGCCAACAGGCCGTTACGCTTACCCATCAGTTGCAACCGGATGTGGTGTTGATGGATGTGGAAATGCCCGGCATGGATGGGCTGGAGGCGGCACACCATTTGAGCACCCTCAAGGCGCCGCCAGTGGTCATCTTTACCACCGCTTACAGCGAACACGCGCTAGCGGCATTCGAGGCGCGGGTGATTGGCTATTTGTTAAAGCCCGTGCGGGCGGAAAAGCTCGTCGCTACGCTACAACACGCCATCCAGCGCCAGCGGCTGCCATCAGATTCGCCACCGGCCCTTACGGCACAGCGCACACATCTGTGTACTGCCTTTGGCAATAGCGTATCGCTTATCCCGCTCAATGAGGTATTATTTTTTCGGGCGGAACACAAGTACGTTACGCTGGTGCATAAGCACGGTGAGTCACTGCTTGAAGAGCCACTGAAATTGTTGGAGCAAGAGTTTGCCGGTCAATTTATCCGTATCCACCGCAATGCGCTGGTCTCGCTGGCGTATATCAAGGGCACCGAAAGAACCCCGGACGGCAAATCACGATTGATTATCGATGGTTGTGACACCCGGCTTGAAATCAGTCGGCGCCACCTGCCTGAGTTGCGCAAAATCTTAAAAGGCCGGTTAACCCATCAATAAATCAAACGTATTTCCCGGGATAATCCCCCATGACAAACACTGCACAGGCAAATTGAATAAATGAAAAACACCTTGCGCATCGCAACCCGCAAAAGCCCGCTGGCACTGTGGCAGGCGGAGTACGTCAAACAACAACTGCAAGCGGCCCACCCCGGGCTGGTGGTCGAATTGGTCAGCATGACCACCCAGGGCGATAAACTGCTCGATAGCCCACTGGCAAAAATTGGCGGCAAGGGTTTGTTCGTCAAGGAGTTGGAGCAGGGCATTCTCGAAGGGCGTGCGGATATTGCGGTGCACTCCATGAAGGATGTGCCCGTACAGCTACCGGAGGATTTGCAGCTGGCCATTATTATGGTGCGTGAAGACCCCTTCGACGCGCTGGTGTCCAACCGTTACAACAGCTTTGACGAAATGCCCGCCGATGCACGTATTGGCACGTGCAGTCTGCGCCGCCAGTCACAAATTTTGGCGCGGCACCCCGGCTTTCACATCCACACACTGCGCGGCAGTGTCAATACGCGCCTGGCAAAACTCGACAACGGCGATTTTGATGCCATCGTACTCGCCTGCGCGGGATTGATCCGGCTCGATATGCAGGCGCGCATAGCGGCGACACTCACCGCAGAGACCAGCCTGCCCGCCGTCGGCCAGGGGGCGCTCGGTATTGAATGTCGCCGTGACGATGGAGCGGTGTTGTCATTGATTCGCGTGCTACATGACCCTATCAGTGCCCAACGGGTCTGTGCAGAGCGGGCGCTCAATGCACGCCTTAACGGCGGTTGCCAGGTGCCTATCGGTGCGTTTGCCGAAGTCTCTGGCGATACCCTGCGCCTGCGCGGCATGGTGGCCGCCCCGGATGGCAGTACTGTGCTATACACTGACCAAACCGGCCCACTTAACCAGGCGGGTCAAATAGGTGAACGCGGCGCGCAATCACTGCTCGATCAGGGTGCCGGGCCGTTATTACAGGCGCTGGGTATACAGCTCAATCCTGGCGTTGGCCCTGCATAAACCGGCCTCAAATAAACCCTATGCCTGCCCGACTTGCCAATCTGCACATATTGATCACCCGGCCCGATGATCAGGTACAACCGCTCGCTACGCTGGTTCATCAACACGGTGGGGTTGCCGTGTGCGTGCCGACCCTGGAAATTGTTGGTGTACCCGCTAATGCACAACAGCGAAACACGCTATCGAACAGCGCCGACTACGATGCGGTTATCTTTATCAGCCGCAATGCAGTGGAATACGCCAACGCGATAACCCCACTGCGCTCACTGGCGCTGCACACCGTGTTTGCCCCTGGTGTCGGTACGGCCAGCGCTTTGCAGCGTGCAGGCGTCGACACGGTTATCACCCCCTCACATGGCTACCACAGCGAGGCATTACTGGCACTCGATGCGCTTACGCACGTACAGGGGAAACACCTGCTCATTGTGCGCGGCCAGGGGGGGTATGGCCAGGGGGTGCATGGCCAGGGGGTGCATAGCCAGGGTGGCCGGGAGTTATTACGTGATAAGCTGGTTGAACGTGGCGCAAAGGTAGATTATGTTGCGGTGTACCGACGTTGCCAACCTGCCGACTGTGCTGAGAAGTTGCGCCTGGCCGTGGCCCGGCCTTTGCACGCGGTTACCGTCGGCAGTGGTGAAACGCTGCAAAACCTGCTGGCCTGCTGGCCCGCCGCTGCGGCTGACACCCTGCGGGCACTGCCACTGTTTACGCCGGGCTTGCGCGTGGCGGCGCTGGCTCAGGCTCACGGGTTTAAACACGCGATACCGAGCCAATCACCAGATCCGGCAGGCTTTGCCAACAGCCTGCTGGAATGGGCCGATACCCAAGGCCCATTCCAGCAGGCCCATTTATCCACCGATGGAAGCAAATGAAGATTAAACCACATCAACCGGAAAGCCCTGATCCAGACACGGATAAACCCTCTGTGGAAAATGTCGCCTCAGAAAATTCAATGGCGCCCGATAGTGCGCCCGAACCGACTGCCCCAGCAACCGATAACGATAACCTGGCAACACAAACCACGCCTCCAATGGCCACTACAGACACTCCACCGAAACCCTCGACGCCCGCTGCCAATGAGCAAGCGGCCACAGGGAAAACAGGTACGGGAGAAACAGATACAGGGAAAACAACCACCGGCAAAACACCTGCGGAAAAAACCCGCAAAGGCCGTATTACCACTGCGCTGGCGTTGTTGGCCCTGTTGTTGGCATTGATAGCAATTGCTGGTTGTATATACCTATATTATCAAGTATATACTCAAAACATAAAGGCGACTGAACAGGCCACCCAACAAAAAAACCGCATCGACGAGCTGGATATACGGCCACAGCTCAAAGCATTGCAGCAAGACCTGGATGCCATCACGGAGCAAAGTAAACAGCGCGCTGCGGGTACCGGTATCCGCATCGATAAATTGCAGGATGCCGTGCAAGTGCTCCAGGAAACCGGCTCGCGCAGCGACCGCGCCTGGGTGATTGCCGAAACCCGCTACCTGCTGAAAATGGCACAGCATCGACTGTTATTGGCTGCCGACCTCGATTCGGCGGCGGCGGCCAGCAGTGCCGCTGATGCGCAGCTACACTCTCTGGCGGATGTCAGCCTGCTGCCGGTGCGCGAAGCACTGGCCGAAGAGATTGCGCAGTTGCGCAGCGCCCCACGGCCAGACATTGAAGGCGTGGTGCTCTCCCTGATTCAACTCGCCCGGCGCGGCAACAGCCTGGCGCTGTACACCACTCAAGCGGCAAAAGCAGACACAAAGGGCGAAGCGGGTCCCGTCGAGACCGAACAAACCCCAGCCAGCCAAACAGAGACCGACACGCCCGCCGAGACGGATACTGGCAATCCGGGTATTGGCAATGAAATCAAACAATCGATCAAAGCTTTTCTCAAACAGCACGTCGTGATAAAACCGGCACCAGACACTTCACTGCCCCTCGAAAACCCCGCATTAGACGAAACCCAAATACTGGGCAAACGCGCCGCGTTGCAGCTCGCCCTACAACGCGCACAAATCGCCGCTCTACGCCGTGATCAGGTTGATTTTCTCAGCGCAGTACAAGCGGCCCAGGCGTTGCTCTCAGAGCACTTCGATCTGGATAAGCCGCGTGTGCAACGGTTTGCCGAAGACCTCGACACAGTAGCGCGGGCCTCTGTGCGGCCCATTGTCGAAGGCATTGGCGAGGCTTTAAAACGGCTGAATAAAATAGAAGCAGGTTTAGGGGAACAATCGTGAAAACTGTACTGCTGACCATCGTTATTTTTGCGGGGGCGATAGCCGCCTTCCAATTGTGGCACGCTGAGCCGGGCCTGGTCAGCATCAGCTACCAGGGCTGGATTGTTGAAACCACAAGCACGAAGCTATTAATTGCCACGATTGGGTTAATCGTGAGCACCTTAGTGCTATTCAAGCTATTGTCGGTATTGCTGAGGTTGCCTGCGCTAATACGTAACCGTGGCCAGTCTGGCAAGCGCGGGCGCGCACAAAAGCGCTTGCTGAAGGGGTTTGTCGCCTTCACTGAAGGGCATTGGCAGCAGGCGGCGAAACAACTGGCGCAGCCCGATAAACAGATCGACACCAGCGTAATCAACTGCCTTATTGCAGCGCGTGCCTGCCACGCCACTGGCCTGGCTAGTGGTTCAGGCAATGACCCAGCTAATAACTTGGCTAATGGTGACTACGAACGCCGCGACCACTACCTCGAACTGGCCGCTGAAATCTCGCCACAAGCGCACACGGCTATCGATATCATCCGCGCAGAAATGCAGATTGAACAACAAGACTATGCCGCCGCGCTGGAAACGCTGGTGTTCTTACGCTCATCTGTACCGCGCAATGCCCGCGTAATCGCCTTGCTGGTTTCGGTATATCAGGCACAACAGCACTGGTCAAAGCTCGATGCATTACTGCCTCTGGCCCGCCGCCACAAAGCTTTCGACGGATGCACACTGGCCAGCATTGAGCAAACCTGCTGGCACGGTATGATCGATACAGGTGAAGCCGGGCAACTGCCGGGCTACTGGCAGCGCCTGCGCAAACAACCACAACACCTGCCCGCACTACTGGCACCGCTGATCAACCGTTTGATCGCTGAGGGTAACCACCCGCTCGCCGAGAAAATTTTGCGTGAACAGCTAAGCCATAACTGGCGGGAGGAATGGGTTGCACTGTATGCACGTGTTTGCCTCGAAGACGCCGCCAAACAACTCGATAACGCCGAGCGCTGGCTGGGCGGGCACGGGCGCAGCGCCGCCCTATTGTTGGTACTCGGCCAGCTTTGCCTGCGCTGCCAGTTGTGGGGTAAAGCGCGTGTCTACCTCGAATCGAGCTTAGGCATACACGTCTCGCCCCAGACCTCACTGGCACTGGCCGAATTGCTGACACAATTGGGTGAAACCGATAGTGCCAGGGATTACTACGCCAGTGGCTTGCGGTTGGCGCTAAACCCACAAGCCGACAGCACGCAGGAAACACTTGAACCGCAAACCGGGGGCAATGTGAAAAGTGTGGGCGCAGCGCTGAAGGTAAACGCACTGCCCACCCAGACGGCAGATGATGAAACACCCCCTGTAACAACACAGGTGGGCCAGTTAAAGCTGGTCGGAAATTAAGCCCGACTGCGTTTGCTGCGCAGCCAGGTAATAATTGGCTGCCATTGTTCGCGGTCGGTTGAGCTGATATACGGCGGCAGCTCGTGAATGCCAATCCCCCGCTCTGCACAGCGTACGTAATTCATGCTGTCGCGCAGAGACGTTAATACCGGGACTTTCAGTTTTTTCAGAAAAGCGTTCAGCTCGGTATAAATATGCGTGTGCTCGCGCACTCTGTTTGCCACCACGGCAAACTTGGCCTGCTTTTTCGCTACCTTGGTGTTGTTGCGTAGCGCGGCGACGAAATGAGCGGCTGTGCGCATATCAATTGGTGAGGGCAACACTGGCACAATAAACGTCTCGGCGCGCCGCAACAGTGCGTTTAAATCCCTGCCGTGCGCGCCTGCCGGGGCATCCATAATCACCACATCCGTATTGCGGCCAGGCCGCAACGCCGTCTCGCTGGCATTTATCCCTCTGATGACGCCGCGCCCGGAAGGTCGCGCCGCCAGCCAGGCCATGCTAGATCCTTGTGGATCGAGATCGGCTAACACCACATTGGCTGATTGATTGGCATAGTAAGCCGCTAGATTAGTGGCCAGAGTACTCTTCCCAGAACCCCCTTTGGGATTGAGAATCATAATTGTACGCATACAAACCCCTCCGCTGCTATTTTTATCATGTGTGTTAATGACAAATGAATACCGCAAAAAAATACTTATTCATTAACGCCTATAGTAGCCAAAGTTTTTAATCAGGCAAATGTTAATCGATATTAGTGCAGCGTATTGTAGCCAATAACCTCTACAATATTATTTAGATAAGTGTTATGTGTTAATAATACACTCAGCCAACTCAGCTATAAGGTGAATCGATGCACTTACAAATCCCGGAATTTATTTCGTGCACGTTCCTTACCGGGATATAACGGGTGTTGGTCGTTGGGGCAATGGTGATGTAGAAGTGGGTTTGTCTGTTACTAATGAAGGGAAACCAGGGAATCTGTATTATAATCGCACCACTTCAAACCTAAGCCACCACCATGCTCATCGTTATCTCCCCGGCAAAATCGCTCGATTACGACACACCTCCCAGCACCCCGGTATTCACCCAGCCGGATTATCTGGATAGGAGTGCCGAGCTGATTGCGACACTGCGCAGGCTTTCGCGCAAAAATGTCGGTGAGCTGATGAATATCAGCGACGCACTCAGTGACCTCAACGCCCGCCGCTACCGGGACTGGCAGCCCCCGTTTACCCCAGACAATGCCAAGCAGGCCGTGCTCGCCTTTAAAGGCGATGTATACCAGGGAATGCAGGCAGAGGGTTTTGACGACGATGACTTACACTGGGCGCAGGATCATCTACGCATTCTCTCCGGACTATACGGCCTGCTGCGCCCGCTGGATTTAATGCAGCCCTATCGGCTGGAGATGGGCACCCGCCTGAAAGTCAATAAAGCCCCAAACCTCTATCGTTACTGGGGTGATACGATCACCCAGGGATTAAATCAACAGCTTGCAGCGAGTGGTGCCGGGGTATTGGTCAACCTCGCCTCTAATGAATACTTCAAATCGGTTAACCCCAAACGGCTGGATGCTGAGGTGATTACACCCATATTTAAAGACCGCAAAGACGACCAATACAAGATGATCAGCTTTTTTGCCAAAAAAGCACGCGGTATGATGAGTGCCTGGATTATAAAAAAGCGAGCGACAAAAGTGGCTCAGTTAAAACGCTTTACCGGGGGTGGCTATCAGTACAACCCGGCGATGTCATCGGCCAGTGAGCTGGTGTTCACGCGTGACCCGGATGACAAGGATTGACCACACTGGCCGACTGACTCTATTGATATGACACGATCAAATTACTATTCACTGGACGGTGAACACCTGCGCTTCGACAAGCAGCGCAGCAGTGCCTTTGCCAAGCAGGTTGCCGGGGACTTCAACCCTATTCACAACCCGGATGCCAAGCGCTTTTGTGTGCCTGGAGATCTTTTATTTACCGCGTTTCTTCACCATTACGGCGTTTATCAGTCGATGCAGTTTGAGTTTTCCGGGATGGTCGGCGAGGATACCGCGCTGGTGTTACCGGACATCACAGACAATACGGTTTCACTGTGTGATGCACAGGGGAAAAACTATATGGATGTTAGTGTGGCAGGTAGCAGCACACAGCAGGCGACTTTTATCGATAAGCTTGCACTGCGCTATGTGCAATTCTCCGGGCGCACTTTTCCCGATATCCTGGTTGAGCTAATGCACAGGGGGAACGTGATGATTAATCCCGAGCGCCCATTGGTCATCTATAAAAGCATGTATATTGCCTTGGATAGTTTTCTGGGCGATGCTATCTCGCTCGAATTGGTTGATGCGCATATGCAGGTCGACGGTAAAAAAGGGGATGCGTTGCTGCAATTTTCGATCAATGCCGATGGTGTGCCGATTGGTCGGGGAGAGAAACGGATGCTGTTGAGCGGCTTACGCCCCTACCAGCAGGCGCGGATCGATACGATTGTGAGTGCCTACGCTGAATGGAAATCGTCGTACCGTGCATCTTGATCTAAATACTGTTGTTGGTGGTTAACTATATGGAACATCAATTTAATCAACCGCTTAGCGGTAATCAGCAACCGCGTTTTAGCGGCCATACCAGTATGTTCCGGCTGCCAATGCAAGACAGTGCCCAGAGCCTGGATGTTGCGCTGGTGGGGGTGCCACTGGATATCGGCACCAGCAACCGTGCCGGCACGCGCTTTGGGCCACGGCAAATTCGCAACGAATCGGTTATGGTGCGCCCTTACGGCATGTTCACCCAGGCGGCCCCGTTTGAAAGCTTTCAAGTGGCGGATATTGGCGATGTAGCGCTCAACCCCTACAATCTGAGCAAATCGGTCGATATTATTGAAACGTTTTACGACGATGTGGTGACCTGCAATGCCAAGCCGGTTACCCTCGGTGGCGATCACACGATTGCCCTGCCGATTCTGCGGGCGCTGCACAAAAAACACGGCGCGATGGCGCTGGTGCATGTCGATGCACACGCCGATATTAACGATACGATGTTTGGTGAAAAAATCGCCCACGGTACTATTTTTCGACGTGCCATTGAGGAGGGCTTGGTCGAACCCAATAAAATGACCCAAATTGGCTTGCGCACAACAGGCTACGCGGCGGAGGATTTTGATTGGGCGCGTGATCGTGGTGTGCAGGTGGTGCAGGCAGAGGCGTGTTGGTATCACTCGCTGGCACCGCTAATGGACACCGTTCGCCAGCGTGTGGGGCCGACAACGCCCACCTATCTGAGCTTTGATATCGATGGCTTGGATCCATCGGTGGCACCGGGCACCGGCACCCCCGAGCCAGGCGGTCTCAGCGCACAACAGGGCATTGAAATTATTCGCGGTTGTTTTGGTCTGAACCTCATCGGCTGTGATTTGGTCGAGGTATCGCCGCCTTACGATACCACCGGCAATACCGCGTTACTGGCGGCCAATTTACTCTTTGAAATGTTGTGCAGCCTGCCCGGCTGTATACGTCGCCGTTAAATCTGCTACTCTTTTACCACTACTCAATCAGGGAATTACTATGTTTAAAAAACGCTTTACCGCTGTTGCAATACTTACATTATTGTGCACCACCGCCCATGCCGAGGAAACGAAGCTGACTAATGAAAACGACAAATTCAGCTATAGCCTGGGGTTGTTCATTGGTGAGCGGGTGATCAAAGAATACGGGGAGATTAATTACGATTTGTTGTTTGAAGCGATAAAAGCGCAGCACAGTGGCAGCGAAACAGCGCTTTCACTGCAACAGGCCGGTGAAATATTACAGGCCCGCCAGCAGGCACAGGCCGCAGAACGATCCAACGGTGCGCGTGAAGCAGGAAGAAAATACCTCGCCGATAATGCCCTGCGCAAAGAAGTGACTGTTACCGAAACCGGCCTACAGTACGAAGTATTGACCGATGCCGAAGGCCCCAAACCCAAAGCCAGTGATACTGTTAGCGTGCACTACCGTGGCACCTTGCTGAACGGCACCGAGTTCGATAGCTCTTACGCACGCAATGAACCGGCCAGCTTCCCGCTAAACCGCGTTATTCCCGGCTGGACAGAAGGCGTACAGCTAATGAGTGTGGGCAGCAAATACCGTTTTGTTATTCCCTCTGAGCTGGCTTACGGTGAGCGCGGCGCCGGGCAGAATATCGGCCCAGGTGAAACCCTGGTTTTTGAAGTGGAATTGTTGGACATTGACGCGGCGCAATAGTCCGCCGTTTTACAACACGCTTAGCCTGCAATAGTGGCTTGCAATATCGGCTTGTAACGCCGGGTGGGTTTCCACCCTGGCGTGGGTAAATTACGTAGGGGTGGTGATTACTCACCCCTCGTTACTGCCAGCAAGCTTGCGAAGGTGACTGTGTTCCTGCCCCATTAACTGATTCCAGTTACCGCTTTCCACTATTTTCCCTTTATCGACAACCACAATATGATCCGTACTTTTCACCGTGGATAAGCGGTGCGCGATGATAATAATTGTTAATTCTCCGTGTAAAGTATCTATCGCCTGCTGTATTTGCCGTTCGTGTTGGGTATCCAGCGCGCTGGTCGCCTCGTCCAGGATCAACAGGGCCGGGTCTGTCAGTAGCGCCCGCGCCAGGGCGATTCGTTGACGCTCACCACCGGAGAGCCTGACACCCCGGTCACCGATAATTGTATCGATACCCTGATGCATAGACCGGACAAAATCTATGCTGGCGGATAACGTTAGCACGCGTTCCAGCTCTTCATCGGTCGCCTCTGGTTTGGCCCAGAGCAGATTATCTTTAATGGAGCGATGGAATAAAAAAGTGTCCTGGGTGACATAGCTGACTTTTTTTCGCCATTGGATAAGGTGCTGTTGTTGCAGCACCTGGCCATCCAATAAAATGCTGCCTGAGTCCGGGTGTATAAGCCCGGCAAACAGATCCGCAAGCGTGCTCTTACCCGCGCCGGATGGGCCGACTATACCCAAGGTTTTTTTGCTGGATACCACTATATTGATATTGGTTAAGGTCTGTGCATCGGTGGATTCCCCATAGCGGAAACACACATTCTCCAGGCTTAAACGGTGGTGAAAAACCGGGAGTATCCCCTCTGCTATCGCGCTGCCACTATCGGGTGGAGATAAGATTTCTTTATGCGCCAGAAAATCTGCCTGCATTTTCATCGCCGATGAATAGGCCGGCAGCATAAAAGCGACATATTGACTGCTTTGCAGCAAAGCGGATATCTGTGGCAGTAACCGCGCAAAGATGAGGATTAATACCAACAGCTCAGCAACAGGGATAACAACGACAATGGTCGCTATATACAGCAACAGACTCAGCACAAGCGCAGCGCCTGTTTGATACAGCATTTGCACACTGGCATTACTGCGGACAAAGCTCAGCAATTGCTGCCGGTGCCTGGCAATCGCGTTATTGAAGGAATCGATGTATTGTCCCTCGACACCGTAGCTTTTGGCCAGTTTGATACCATCGAAAAACTCCGCCAACGTGCCATACACGGTGCGGTTGGCATTGGTCAACGTCTCCCCCAGTAACTTTGCCCGTTTTACCTGCGGCAAAAGCAGTACAGAGAGTAGCCCGCCTGAACCCAGGGCGATGAGTGTCATTACCGTTGACAACTGAACAGCGACACCGACATGCACCAGTACCATCACCAGCCCAACCAGCAATTGCAACAGACTCTGAGTACCTGCAACTACCCGGTTAATATCAGAGGTCAGCACGTGGTTGTAATCGGATGTTCGTTTTCTGCTCAGATACAACCAGCTTGAATAGCCGATAGCCTGGTATAAGCCAGTGCGTAAATGATCGACAAATTCCTGGCGCAACAGGGCCAGGTTAGTATCGCGATAGCGCAGTAATAAAGCCCGTAGTGTCACCAGGGTGACATAGAAAATCAAAATATTGATGAGGTTTAATGGTGCGCCTACTGCAGTAAAACCCTGTTCCAGCCAACGCGACAGGAAGTTACTGGAGCTGTTGCCGTCAATGATGCCCAGTAAATTTAATAGTGGCACCAATAGCAACAGGCCAATACCCTCGGTCATGCCTACTGCGAGTAGTAGCACCCAGGCCAAGCTTACCCGTACCGGTGCGTAGGCGATCAGAGAGGAGAGGTAGTGGCGCAAGCCAAAGTGATGTTGAGTTAAAGGGGGTTTCTGCATATTGCTATAGGTTAGTTTATTAGTGCTTCTTCAACATTAGCTTATTGAGGCGAATAGTTTATCAACTCAAAATTGACGGTGTACTGGATCCCCATGTATTAACTTGCACACAAGCTGATATATAGGGTCTGGTAAAGGTGATGTTCGAGCCTGGTCAGGTGTCACCTACAGTGCGCTTTAGGTTGATGTATTGCCAGCTTACCTTAGAGGCTCGCTCCTAAAACAAAGTCAGGCGGGGTAGATCGCGCCACAAATACGCGCTGCTTTGGCACCTGTAACACTCGGCAGGTTGCCAGGTAGCTTATTGATGGCACGGGCTGCCAGCCAGGCCATCAAAATGGACTCCATCCATTGTGGGTGTAAACCAGCCGATTCGCTTGATTGCAGCGAAATCGGCTGTAATCGAGCGCGCAACCGGCCCATCAGATAATCATTTTTAAGCCCACCACCACATACCAGCACTGTTTTGGTGTTGGCGGCAACGGTGCGGATTGCCTCGGCGACGCTGGCTGCTGTTAATTCGACAAGTGTCGCTTGTATATCTTGTGCAGCGTGGTGCTGTTGGGTGGTTTTTTGTAGCCAGTCGGCATTGAAATAATCGCGCCCTGTGCTTTTGGGCGGTGGTTTTGAAAAGTAGGTGTCCGCGAGCCAGGTATTGAGCAGGCTTTCGTCGATATTGCCGCTCGCCGCCCATTGGCCCGCCTTATCGAAACGCGCTCCTGTGTGTTTTTCAACCCATAAATCCAATAATGCATTGGCAGGCCCGGTATCGAAGCCGATGACGGGGGTGTGTGGGTCGGTAGGTAATACAGTGATGTTGGCGATGCCGCCGAGGTTAAGCACACAGCGGGCTTCGTCTGCTGAATGCAGGCAGGCGGCATGGAATGCAGGGGCAAATGGGGCTCCCTGGCCACCAGCGGCCATATCGCGACGACGAAAATCGGCGACTGTTGTAATGCCGGTCAACTCGGCAATTTGTGCCACGTCACCCAATTGCAGGGTGCTGCGCGGATCGTCGTCTGGCAGGTGGCATACGGTTTGCCCGTGCGAACCAATTGCAATGAGTTTGCTGCGGTCAATACCAGCGGCATTGATTAAACCGTCTGCTACATACGCTAACTGTTGGCCAATCCGGGCATCCAGTGCACAGATAGCGGTTGCTGTGGTGGTTTCACCGTGTGTCAGTCGAATGATCTCGGTGCGCAGTGCTTCAGGGTAAGGGGTAGTACTGGCGCGAATAAGTTGTGGCTGGCCTGCGTTGAATTTTACCAGTGCAGCGTCGATTGCATCTGCGCTGCTACCGGTCATCAAGCCAATATAATAGCCATCCATAGACACTGCCTTATTGTTTTTGCCAACAGCCCTGGGAAAGACTATTCGCTCAGCGCCAATTGGCTGCGAGTGAGCTTGTCGAGCTTTGCAAATAGTGGGGCCGTCTTTAGGTCGAAATCCTGACGGTATTTTTTAGCCACAGGCGCAGCACCGGGAAATTTGAATTTCAATGGGTTGCGGTGGACCCCGTCGGCACGAAATTCATAGTGTAAATGTGGGCCAGTGGCCAGCCCAGAGCTGCCAATATAGCCAATTATCTGGCCCTGGGTGACGCGTTTGCCGACACGGGCTTTGCCAGCATATTTTGACAAGTGTGCATAGAGTGTTGAATATCGGCTGCCATGCTTGATGACGATGGTGCGTCCGTACCCTCCTTTTCTGCCTCGGTGCACTACTTTACCATCACCTGTGCTGCGAATCGGTGTGCCCCTTTTAGCGGCATAATCCACCCCTCTGTGCGCCCGGATAGTATGCAAAATAGGGTGTTTTCGCTTTAGACTAAAACCCGATGAGACCCGTGCAAAATCAACGGGGCTACGCAGAAAAGCTTTGCGCAGGGTTTTGCCATCAGGCGAATAATAATCGCTATGACCTTTAGGGTCAGTGTAGCGCGCCGCACGATAAGGGGTGCCGCTATTTATGTATTCGGCAACTAGGATATCGCCATCGCGTAGGTACTCGCCATCTCTATAGAGCGATTCATAGACAACACTGAAACGATCGCCACTGCGCACATCAAGGCTAAAATCGATATCCCAGCCGAATAGGCCCGCTAGGCTCATTACGGTGGATTCTGAAATACCGGCCTCTCTGGCTGCGCCAAAGAGTGAATGGGTGACGATGCCCGAGGCGTGTTGAACACGCCGTTCCAGCGGTTCGCTGATAGCATTTGTCGAAAACCCTTCGCCCGTCCGTTGGATTAATAACCGGGTTTCTTCGTCAATAAGCTTGGAAATCTGTTGGATAGTGTTATCTGCTGAAAAGGCAAACTGGATTTGATCACCGGGTTTGATGCGGGTGAGCTGTTTGGCGGGTTTACTGGAATGAATAATGCGGTAGAGCTCGTTTATGCTGATATTGTGCTTCTCAGCAATAGCGTAAAGGGTGTCTCCAGATTTAACAGTGGTGGTGACCCAGTTTAGCTGCTTATCATCAATACTCCCCGCCGCAGCGTTGGCAAATGCGCTTACGCTGAGCGCTGACACCGCTATGAACAGCAGAAATTTTGCTGCCCGGGGCAATAGAAATTGCTTGTATGCGGTGGTGTGCGGTGCTTTTTTTGATGATGGCATATGATTAGCTCGCGCTGTCATTGTCAATTTTGTGCGCACCATAACGGCAAGACCGGCAAACTGCAATTGTTAATTGATTGCATGAGCGTCAGTCAGCCAGTATTGTTGTGCGTTTTTATCATTTATTGGGGATCGTAGGTGTCGACGCAAGCAGCGTGGGATTTAATCAGTCGGGGTGCCGAGGATATTTTGCTCGAAGCCGAATTAAAGACAAAACTCGACGAAAAGCGGGCGTTGCGTATCAAGGCCGGGTTTGATCCCACTGCACCGGATTTGCACCTTGGGCATACAGTATTAATCAACAAGTTGCGCCAATTTCAATTGCTAGGGCACGAAGTGATCTTCCTGATAGGGGATTTTACGGGCATGATCGGCGACCCAAGCGGTAAAAATGTCACCCGACCTGCACTTAACCGCGAGCAAATTGACGCAAATGCCAGCACTTATAAGGAACAGATTTTCAAAATACTGGATCCAGAAAAAACCCGCATCGCCTTTAACTCTGAATGGATGAGTAAACTGGGTGCCGAAGGGATGATAAAACTGGCCTCA